>MKSW01000022.1:191173-249409 GCA_001897425.1 Actinobacteria bacterium 69-20
TCGCGATCGAGATGAATTACCTGCCCGCCGCCGACTATGAAACGCTGCGCGCAGCGCTACCGGATCTCGACCTCTGCGCTGGGGACGACATACTTGTCGCCGCGAGGCAGGTCAAGTCCGCTGACGAACTGCTCCTCCTGGAGCGGCTTGCCCGCATCTCCGATACGGCGATCCGCACCGCCTACGAATCCGCCGCCGTCGGCACCAGCGAGATGGATATCGCAGCCGCGCTGACGCGCAGCGTGTACGAGCAGGGCGCCCAGCAGTTCAAACTGATGATCGTCGCCAGCGGCGAGCGAAGTCAGTTGCCCAACGTCGGCCCGACCGGGCGGAGACTCGCGCCCGGGGACGTCTGCCGGGTCGAGATCTTCTCCGTCATCGATGGGTATCACGCCGGAGTCTGCCGCACCGCGGTCGTCGGCGACGCTCCGCCGATCGCCGAGCGGATCTACGCGAACCTCGTCGAGTGCAAGCACGCTGTCTTCGACGCGATCCGGCCGGGCGCAAGCAGCCGGCACGTCTACGAGACCTACCAGAAAACGTTCAATGCGCTCAAAATGCCGGCGATCTCGTTCGTCGCGCACTCCATCGGCGTCAATCTCCATGAGCCGCCCTACTTCGGTCCCTATTCGGATCATGTCGTCCAAGAGGGCATGGTGCTGGGGATGGAGCCGTTGGTCTATCGGACGGGGCACGGCTTCGGCATGCAGATCAAGGACATGATCGCCGTGGGGGCATCCGGCGCCCGGCTCCTGTCGGATGTCACCGATACCGAGAAGATGTTCCAGATCCCGGCATGACGACAAGCGGAGCCGCACGCGGCGCCGAGGAGAGCGCGGTTCTCGCGGAGGGCGTTGACGAGGGCGGCGATGGCCCGCTCTTCCGGGTGTTCGACGGTGGCTTTGATGCCGCAGAGTGCGCGCCGCCGTTCGGGCAACACCTGCACCCGCAGATACGGCATTGGTACGGCGGCGACTGGGTGGTTCCGGACACCTCGGAGCGCCCATACGTCTATTCGAACTTCGTCATCTCGCACGACGGTCGTATCTCGTTCGGAGAACCGGGTAGGAGCACCGGGTATGCCGTGAGCATGAACAGTCGGCACGATCGTTGGATCATGGCGTTGACGCGAAGCCGCGCCGACGCTGTTCTCATCGGCGACGGCATCCTGCGCGGCGATCCCGACTTCCGTTGCGGCGCCGACTATGTGTGGTCCGCCGCCGAGGGCCTCGACGTCGAAGCGTTCCGGCGCGTCGACGGCCGACGCAGCAAGTACCTCTGCGTCATCGTTTCGTACGAGATGAACTTTCCCGCCGACTGCGCCATCCTGACCGACCCTGAAGTCGATGTCCTGGTCGCCACCACCGACCGCGGGCTGTCCCGCATGGCCGCGGGCGATCAGGCGGAGTGGACGGGTGTCCAGGTGCGCTCGTTCGGCGCCGAGTCCGTCGACCTCGCACAGGTGCTGCGCGAGGCGCACCGCGAACTCCGGGCCCGGACAGTGCTCTGCGAGGGTGGGGCGTTGCTCTACGGCAGCATGCTGCAGGCCGGGCTGATCGACGACGAGTTCCTCACGCTCTCACCGCTGATGATCGGGCCGCCCCGCAATCCGGCGCACCGGCGGCCGACCGTTATCGACGGCACCGACTTCACCTCGGACCGGCACCCGGTGAGCCGACTGGTGAGTGTCCGGGCGGCGGGCAGCCACCTGTTCCTGCACTCGACCTACCGGGTCTAGCCGGAAGCGACGGTGCTGGAACCGGCGGTGCCGGAACCCGCGGTGCCGGCCGGAAGCGCTACGACACCGCGTACCGCGACCGCAGGAACAGGAAATCGCCACTGCGGGCCACCGTCAACAGGTGCGAGACGGGTGCGGTGTCGGGTCCGAACGCGATGCCCTCCACCAGGCTCGGCCGGAGCGCCGTCGCCGTGCCGCCGAGCACGATGGGTGACAGGGTCAGGAACTCGTCATCGACGAGGTGCGCCGCCAGAAGGGAGGCATAGACCCTCGGCCCGCCCTCGCACAGCAGCCGCCTGATACCGAACTCGCTCCGCAGCATCCGCATCATCGCGGCGAGATCTACTGCCGTCTCGCCGAATGCGCGCACGTCGACCTGCGCCGGCACCCGATCGGCGAACTCCCGGGCGCGGTCGGCCACCGCGAGCGTCGTCACCAGGATCGTGTGGGCGGCAGGGTCGGCGAACTGTGCCGCGTCCTCGGGCAGGTCGGCGTCGTACGACAGCAGCACCAACGGCACCGTCTCCGGAAGGTTCTCCGCGCGCCGCAGATCGGCGAATGCGTCGGCGGCATGCGGCAAGACGAATTCCGAGCGCCAGATGTGGTCGCTGTTCGCCTTGAGCGTCCCATCGCCGACCATGACGGCGTCCGCGCGCGCTCTCAGCACGCCCATCAGCCACGGATCATGGCTCTTGCCGAGGGCGATCGGTGCGGGGGAGAAGTTGTCCGGCTCATTGAACGACACCCGGCCGTCCCGCGAGATCATGAAGTTCATGTACACGTAGGGCCGGTCGCCGCGATCCGGGATGTCCCACGGGCCGATCACCGACTGCCATGGTTCCGGCAGCGCGTCGCCGGCCTCGCGGAATCCGCCGACCAGCGTCTCCCACGGGTCGTTGAGACCTAGTTCCGGTGCGGCGGCGACCATCGTTTGCTCCGATCTGACCATGCGGCGCGCGATCCGATCCGGAAGGTGCGGGGCACGATCCACATCGTCACGTGTCGCATCGAGGCGTTACCGAGGTTGTCGGCTGGACTGATATGTTACACGTACCGGCGGAATTGCGATATGTGCTTCGGGCCACCCGTCGCGGCAGGCGCGGTAGCGTGACCGCGTGAGCGTGCCGCCAGACATCGTCATCTACGTGGATGACGGCGTTCCCGAGGGTGGGCCCGAGCCGGACATGGCGAGCCTCGGAGATGACGACGTTCGCGGCGGCACGCCGCCGCCGCGCCGGTCCGGCAGCGCCGGCCGACTGGGGGCCGTGCTCGCGGTGGGCGCGGTGCTGATCTTCGGCTTCGGTGTCGCGGTGGGCTCGCACGCCCATGGCACGGAGGTGGCCGGGACGCCGGTCGCGGCGACCACCCTGTCCGGGGCCGCGGTGAGTACCGGATCGCCGAGCGGGCCCGGGCCGGGTACTTCGTCATCGACGGATTCCGGCGGGAGCGGAACCGGCGGTGGCACAGAGACTTTCGATACGGCGCCGAACACGTCGAGCGATCCGGCGCCGGGCGCGCAGGCGCCGCCGGTGATGGCGTGGGACATGTGCGAGCAGCAGGAGCCGGTGGGTGCGGTCACCGGGGCGCAGCCGCTGCCGACCGGGGCGGATCTGTCGCTGATCACCGGAGTGGATGCCCGCCTTGTCGATCCGGCTTCCGCTCCGAAGCAGGTGCCGCTGCTCGACGAGGCTGCCAGGGCCGCGAGGGAGTATGTCGCCGAGCTGGTCGGAAGCGCGGGCCACTACATCGCACGGGTGAGCTCGTGCGCGAATCCGGGCGTCTCGCGATTGGTCGAGATCACCGGCAGCGCAGGGGCTTACAGCATGTCACCGATCAAGGCGACCATCCCGGCGGAGGCTCAGCTCGGGGGGTTGCTGGCGGGCGGAACCACACCGTGGGCGGAGCTGTATCAGGGAACTCAGGTGAGCGACGGTGCCAATTCCACGATGCGCGCGTCGCTATTGGCGTTGGACGGCTCCAGCCGGGTCGTGGCGCTGCCGCCCGCCTTCTATCCGGTGGGCGCCTACCGGAATCTCGTCGTCGGCATCCTGCAGCCGTTCACCAGCACTCCGGCGCCGATCCCGACCGGTGACATCATCCAGGTCTTCGACGTCACGAAGGGCAGCATCGTCGGCCAGCTGGGTAGCTACGTCGGCCGATATGTGATGGGCGACGGATACCTGCTGTGGGAGCCGCAGTGCGAGACCCCGTGCGAGATCCACCGCTACGACATCGCCTCCGGGAAGGGCGCCGTGGTAGGCCCGGCGCCGGATATCGGCAACGAGGATCTGGTGAGGTGGGCGGCGGTCTCGCCGGACGGGAAACGCGTCGCGATGGTCGTGCCGCAGGGCAACGTGACGCGATCTGCCGATGGGGGGTACCAGATCGAGGGATCGTCGGCGTCCTCGGTGGTGGTGCTCGACGTCGAAACGGGCACCACTTCGGTGGCCCACGGTGTCGACCTGCCTATGTCGTTCACGTCGGTGGAGTTCTCGCCCGACTCGAAGTGGCTGGTCGTGGCACTGGCGACGCGCTCGGGCGGAGCGGTGGTCGCCTACGACGCCCGCATGCGCGGCCCGTACCTGGTCGCGTCCCTGCCGGACGTTGCCGGTTGGGGCATCCCGCTCGCCGTGCTGCCCAACTGACCCGGCACCGGGTACGCGAGGATGGACCCATGACGTCGTACGACATGATCAACGACATTCTCGCCAGCGCTCGGCCGTTCTCGATTCCGCTGCGAGATCGCTTTCGCGGCACCGACATTCGCGAGGGCCTGCTGCTGGACGGGCCGGCCGGCTGGGCGGAGTTCGCCCCGTTCACCGACTACGACGACGCGGCCTGCGTGCCGTGGCTGCGCGCGGCCGTGGACACCGCGATCCGCAACTGGCCGGCGCCGCAGCGTTCGCTCATCGAGGTCAACACCACCGTGCCGGTGGTCGCACCGGACAAAGCGCGGGACATGGTCGCCGTCTCCGGGTGTCGCACCGCGAAGGTGAAGGTCGCCGGCCCGGGAGTCTCCTTGGATGACGATGTGTCCAGGGTGGCGGCCGTTCGGGAGGCGCTAGGCCCCGGGGGGAAGGTCCGCGTCGATGCCAACGGCGCCTGGTCGGTAGATGAAGCGATTGCCGCGATCGGCGAGTTGTCGCGCGCCGCAGGCGGTCTCGAATACGTCGAGCAGCCGTGCCGTACCGTCGACGAACTGGCACGCCTCCGCGTGCACGTGGACGTGCCGATCGCGGCGGACGAGTCGATCCGGCTCGCCACCGATCCGCTGGAGGTGGCGCGGCGCGGCGCCGCCGATATCGCCGTCATCAAGGTCGGCCCGCTCGGCGGGGTGTGGCATGCGCTCACCATCGCGACGGAATGCGGCCTGCCCGTGGTGGTCTCGTCCGCGGTGGACACGTCGATCGGCCTCGCCGCCGGGCTCGCCCTGGCCGGCGCGCTGCCGGAGCTGCCGTACGCCTGCGGGCTGGGCA
This sequence comes from Actinobacteria bacterium 69-20, assembly GCA_001897425.1. Lineage (GTDB taxonomy): Bacteria > Actinomycetota > Actinomycetes > Mycobacteriales > Nakamurellaceae > Nakamurella. Next base: position 196,388 of record MKSW01000022.1, read on the forward strand.
CGGCGTCATTGCTGGCGGGCGACGTGGTGCCGCGGCCGTTGACGCCGATCGACGGTGTGCTCCCGGTCGTGCCCTACCCGCCGGCGCCGGACGCGACACTCCTTGCGGAGCATGCGATGTCACCCGAGCGCGAAGACTATTGGCGCAGTCGTATCACTCGCGTCGCCGCCCTCGCGTTCGGCTGAGCCGCGGCCGACCGGTTCAGCTGGCCCGGGCTAGGAATTCCTCGATATTCCGCGGATCCACCCGTTCCAGCCCGTCGATCCCGTCGAACGCGGTATCCGGGGAGATGATCGTGCCGATGCCGTTCTCCAGGGCGGTCGCGGCGTGTACCGCGTCGCGACCACGGATCCGCTCGTGGGACGCGACAAGGTCGAACATGCGCTCCATGATCGCCTGGTCGAACGGGTGCAGGAGGCACGCGTCGGCGATGTCACGCGACTGCGCGAGCGCTATTGCGCGATCCACCTTGCGGAGTCGGTGGTAGAGCAGTTCCTGGATCATTTCGACGCTGGCTTGTGCACGAAGCCTGCGTGCGGCGACCGCGGACATGACCTCGATGCAGGGTTGTCTGAAGTGATGATCTCGGCCGTACACGTACGCCGGAACGGCGGTGTCCAGAAGTGCGGTCGGCACCGTCATGGCAGGCGAGCGACGATGTCGTCTTCGATGGCGCGTTTGATCTCGTCCCAGTCCTCTTCGCGCTCACCGGGTGTCGGCGGCGTCACCCAATCCAGAACTCGCTGTGCCGCAGCCTGGTGTCGGGCCGCGTCGGCATCCCAGCGCGTATCGATCGCCTCGCGGATGAGCGATGCGATGCTCCGGCCGGACTCCCTCGACTCCGCGGACAGGCGGGAGTACCGCTCCTCGTCCAGCAGCAGTTGCAGTCGTCGTTCCATCACGGACATACACATACAGTAGCATGTGTAGGTTTAGCCGGCCCGGATCGGCGGCGTGCCTCTGCTGGCGCACGGGTCACCACGGCACGGTGACGGCGAGCGCTTCGCCGAACGGAATCATGGCGGTCCGATCGCGGTCGAGCGCCCGGTACGTCAGTTGGAATCCGTCCAAGATCATGCTGAGGTTCGGGTAAAGGTTGCCGAACTTTCCGTCCGCGGGGCACGTCGTCAGCCCGAAATGGATTTCCGGCATCAAGCTGTTCGGCCCCACGCTCATGGGCCACGACGCGGGGTGCGTGGGAGCCGACAGGTCGGGCCGCGTCCATGGCGTGGCGGAATTCAGCCGCAGCATTCGCGTCGAGAAGTCGGGGTTGCCGAGTCCGCCCGCGCCCGGGATCATGGCTCCGGTCACCGTGACCGGGTGGTCCGCGACGAGCTGCACGGTGACGTAGAGCGGGCGATTGGCGGCGCAGGGCACTTGCAGCATGTTCGCGAGCGACATGTCGACGAAACCTGTTTGATCGCAACCAGTGTCGGTGTCAACGCTGGCGCAGACCCGCGTGCTCAGGGTGACGAGATGCGGATCGAAGGACAGCCACCAGTAGATCGCGCCGCCGGCGCCGCCGAACAGAACGAGCGCGGACGCGATGATGATGGCAAGGTGCGCACCGCGCCGCCGGCGGGCGCGGGAGATGCTGCCCGGCTCGGCCCGTTCCGCGCGGGAAATCAGGTCTGCGGCAGCGGCAACCGGCGTGCCGAGGGCAGCGCTCAGGTCTTCTTGGCTCTCGTAGCCGGCTTCGGGCGCGGGCCGCGCGATCAGGGCCTTGCGGATCGTGTCCGCCATCTCCCGGCGCATCCTGCGCGGCAGACGCCGTAATTCGTGCTCGACACTGGACGCATACCAATCTTCGGTGAGCGACAGGTCGCGAACGTCGTCATGCTCGGGTGGTTCAGACATGTCGGTGACTCCCCTCCGGCACGCGTGGGTGGTTCATCCGCCCACCTTTCGCCACACCGCGCCGGGTGGTCAAGGGTCGCGACCGCTATCGCGTGGCCAAGACGATCGCGACGACAGCCACGATCACCACGACCACGGCGAACAGCACCCACAGCCATGCGGTGCCGGAACTCGTTCGGGCGGCCGCAGGCCGCGACACGACGTCATGAGCGGTGTCGCCCCGGCCCCGCAACCGCGCGGCGTACTCGGCAGGGGTCCCCAGCTCCCGCTCGATGCGCGGGTAGCCGTCGTACGGGCTCGACGACAGCAGCGCGCGCCGAACGGTATTGAGCATGGCGTGCTGCCGTCCGCTCGGCTCGTGGCGCAGCTGATACTTCACCTGCGCGACATAGCTCTGCTCCGCCCGGGTCAGGTCGCGCGACTTGCTGCCTGCCATCGATCGCCTCCGACTCCGTGCGGGCGGCCGGCTGCGTGAAGGTGCCGCGCGGTGCCGGTCCGCCCGATGGCGCTTGGATCAGATCTGCCGCGACGGATGGATCACACCGATGTGCGGAGATCGTGAGTAGATACTGCCGCGTCGTGCGACACAATCGCTAGCGTGAACCCCTCGACGGCGCAGGCGAGCGCACTGGTGGACGAGCTCTGTGCGAACGGCGTGCGCGAGGTGGTGCTGTGCCCGGGATCCCGGAATGCCCCGCTGTCGATGGCCCTGCACACCGCGGACGCCGTCGGCCGCATCCGGCTGCACGTCCGCATCGACGAACGGGGGGCCGGATTCCTCGCGCTCGGCCTCGCGCGGGCCTCGGGGATCCCGGCCGCCGTTGTCACCACCTCGGGCACAGCGGTGGCCAACCTGCATCCGGCGGTGCTGGAGGCCCATCACGGCGCCGTTCCGCTGGTGGTGCTCTCCGCGGACCGTCCGGCGCATCTGCGCGGCGTCGGCGCCAACCAGGTGATCGACCAGCTGACCCTCTTCGGCTGCGGTGTGCTGCGTTACCAACACGAGATCGCCGTTGCCACCGCTGGTTTCGAGCGGAACGGGTACTGGCGCGGGCAGGTGTGCCGCGCGGTGGCCGCGTCGCTCGGGGCGTTCGCGTCCGGTCGGCCCGGCCCGGCGCACCTCAACATCCCGTTCGACGTGCCGCTGCTGCCGGGCGGTGAAACTGCCGAGTATGACGCTGTTCTCGGCCGCACGGGTTCGGACCCCGCGAGGCTCGGGGGGCCTGCCGAGCCCGCCGGGCTCGGTGGTTACGGCGGCCTGCCGTGGACGCGAATTCCCGCGCCGGGCGATACCGGATCGCCAGTCGCTGGGCCGGGTGTGGGTGAGAAGTGCCTGTTCATCGGCGATCTCACGCATCCGCTGGCCGCCGCGGTGGCCGCAGCCGGATATCCGGTGGTCAGCGAGGCCGGTGGGCTCGGCGGCGCGGACGTGCTCGCCGCCGGTGTGCACCTGCTGGCCGACGAGGACTTCCCCGGCGCTCACCTGCCGGATCGCGTCATCGTGCTCGGTCGGCCGACGCTCTTCCGGCCCGTCACCGCGCTGCTCGGGCGCGCGGACATCGTCATCGACGTGGTCGACAATCCCCGCGGCTACGCGGATCTCGCCGGATCGGTGCGTGCGGTCGCGCCCACGCTGGCGGATGTGCCCCCGGCCGCCGAGACCGCGCCCGCCGACTGGCTCGCATCGTGGCGGGGGGCCGACGCGGCGGCATCGTCAGCGATCGATGCCGCCCTGTCCGGTCGCGATGTCGCGAGCTCCGCGGTGCTCGCCCGGGCCGTGGCGGCAGGGTTGCCGGACGCGGCGGCGCTGTTCCTCGGCTCCTCGCAGACCCCGCGCGATATCGGCCGATTCACCCGGCCCCGCAACGGCATTCGGGTGCTGGCGAACAGGGGAGTGGCAGGGATCGACGGGACCGTGTCCACCGCCATCGGCAGCGCGCTCGCAGCTGGCCCCGATCGGGCCACGTACGCGCTGATGGGTGACCTGGCATTCCTGCACGACGTCAACGCGCTCGCGATCGGGCCGCACGAGGCGCGGCCGAACCTCACCATCGTGGTCGCGAACAATGACGGCGGCGGCATCTTCGCGACCCTGGAGCAGGGCGCTCCGCGGTACGCCGCGTCCTTCGAGCGGGTGTTCGGCACGCCCACCGGCGCTGAGATCGCCAGCATCGTCGAGGGTTTCGGCGCGGAGCACCTGCTGGCGGTCACGGCCGACGAGCTCGCCGAGGCGCTCTCCGAGCCCCCGTCCGGCCTTCGCGTCGTCGAGGTCCCGGTCACCCGCACAGACCTCCGCGCACTCGCCGCCGAGATAGCAGCAGCCGTCGCCGCTGCGCTACGGGGCAGGTGACCGGTCACTCGACCGACGGATCTGACGGTTTTCCGACGGAATACTGACGGCGGCCGGCGTATGCTCAAGGCATGACTACCGCGTTCGCCGATGAGGCCGTTCGGATACATCGTGCGGCCGGGCTCTCTGACCGGGTGATCGGTGAGGCGGTGGGGGCGCGGCCGAGCACCGTGCGCGATTGGCTGGGCGGCCGAACCTCACCGACCGGTATGCGGGCGAGGCGAGTCGCCGAGTTGGCCGAGATCACCGATCGGCTGGCACGGGTGATGGACACCCGATATATCCCGGTATGGATGGTCAAACCTGTCGAGGCGCTGGATGATCGTGCGCCCGTGGAGCTGATTGCCGCCGGCCAGGTGCGTGACGTGGCGCGGCTGATCAGTTCCCTCGAGTCTCCCGGTGCCGCCTGATCCGTGGCGATTCTCGACGTCGATGTGGCCACCGTCCGCGGGTCGTGGTTTCGCCATGTGCCGGACGGCATCGATCCGGCGGCGCGGCCGGACCCACCGGGTGACAACCGGTGGCAACACGGCGGAATCGTCGACGCTATCTACCTCGCCGATAGCGAGGCATGCGCCTGGGCTGAGTGGTATCGCCATCTGGCCGAGGCTGGTATACCACCCGTTGTATCGATGCCGCGGGACTTGTGGCAGTACAAAGTGGCCGAACTTCGGGTGGCGGATCTCTCCGATGCCGACCGACTGGCCCGCGTGGGGTTGCCATTGCCGCGCCCCGGCAGGAGGGGTTGGGGTGTGTTCCAGCAGGTGGGCGAGCAACTGCAGCGCGACGGGTGGGCGGGGCTACTCGCGCCGAGCGCGGCCCGACCGGAAAGCCTGGTGCTGGCGGTGTTTCTGCGCGGCGGGCGTATGCCTTCTGAGCTGACCACCACGCAGCGCACGCGCGTCACGCAGCCTCCAGCCCCGTCGACCGGGGCAGACCTGACCGCGCCGTCTTCAACGGTGGGCGGTGTCAGACGCCACCTGCGCAGGCAGCGCGCGGGCGCGCGCGAGCCATGCGCCGGCCGCCGGTCAACCCTCGAGGGCGTCGCGCACGGGCACCATCTTGATCTGCGCCTCACGGGCCTCGGCCTCCGGGTCGGAGTCGGCGACGATCCCGCAGCCTGCCATCAGCCGGACCGTCGAACCGGAGACCTGGGCGCAGCGCAGCGCGATCGCGAACTCGCCGTCGCCGCGCGCGTCGACCCAGCCCACCGGCGCGGCATACCGTCCGCGCGGGGCCGGCTCCAGCTCGGCGATCATCGCCTGGGCCACCGCCCGCGGTGTGCCGCCCACCGCTGCCGTGGGGTGCAGCCGGGCGGCGAGGTCGAGCGCGGACGGCACGGGGTCGGCGCCCGTCAGCTCCCCGGAGATGTCCGTGGCCAGGTGCGTGAGGTTCGCGAGTTCGAGCGCGCCCGGGTGCGCGGGCACCGCAAGCGCCGACGCCAGCGGCCCGAGCACGTCCGCGACCGACCGCACCGCGAACGCATGTTCCGCCAGATCCTTCGCGCTGGCGAGTAGGTCGACGGCCACGCGATGCATCCCGGGCGGATGCGCGTCGGCGGTGCTGGCCGCGGTACCGGGCGTGGCGCCCGGAACCGCGCCGGCCGCAGTGCTCGGCGCGGCGGAGCCCGAAGCCCCGTCGACCCGATCGGATTCACGCTCCGGCCAGGCCGTCCCCGCGAGCACGCGCGAGGTGATGCGCGTGCCGTGCCGGCGGATCAACATCTCCGGGCTCGCGCCGATCAGGCCGCCCACGGCGAACGTGGTGCACGTCGGATAACGCTCCGCGAGCCTGACGAGCAGGAAACGCTCGTCCACCGCGAACTGCGTCATGGCCGTCAAGCCATGTGCCAGAACAACTTTCGCCGCTTCGCCGGACCTGATGCGGTCGACGGCCGATTCGACGGCCATGACGAATCCGGTAGTGGACATCTCCGCGTCCGCATACGCAACTTGGCCCGGGGCCGTGACGGCGGCGCGGTCCGTGGGCGGTGCGTCGCCTATCTGCGTCACGAACGTGGCGCCGTCCTGCCGGCCGAGCACCACCTCGGGGATCACCGCGACGGACGCGTCGTTCGGGGCGAACCCGAGCGACACGAAGCACACTGCGCCGCTGCCGCGCACCCCCACGTGGTCGACAACATCGAGGGCGGAACGTCTCTCGGCGTACCAGCGCGCGATCTGCGCCGCCGCATCGGCGCCGGTGACGCTGATCGCGGCGAACTCGCCCCACCCGACGAGTCCCGCCCCGTCCGTGATGAAGGCGACCGAGCCGGTCGGCGTCGGCAGCATGCCGAGCAGGCCCGCCCCGTCCGGGGTCCACGGTCGCGTGACGCAGCGATGTCGCGTGCGCTGGCCACCGGCCGGACCGTACCCGTTCAATTCCGTCGACACCATGTCCCGCATCGACCCCATGGCGGTCGGTGCGACGGGAGAGGCGGACACGCCTGCCAAGGGTAGTCGCCGCGCGGGCGCGCCCGGTCCCCGCCTCGCGGGCGTCGAGCGGGAGTCCTGCAGAGTTGTGCGCCCCGAAAACTCTGCAGGACTCCCTGTCAACGAGAATCCGGGCATGGCCTCGCGACGTCGTTCGCACCCATCCGCCGTTACTAAGCTGTGCCTATGGTTCGTGCGGATCTGGCGAAGGACCCCTCGCAAGTCGCCGCGATGTTCGACGACGTCGCGGGCCGATACGACCGCACCAATACGCTGCTCTCCCTCGGCCAGGACGGCCGCTGGCGGCGGCACGTGGTCCGAGCGTTGCGACCCCACCCGGGCGAGCGGGTGCTCGACCTCGCTGCGGGCACCGGCGTGTCCACCGCAGAGCTGGCACGGTCCGGCGCGTGGTGCGTCGCGGCGGACTTCTCGCTCGGCATGCTACGAGCCGGCGCCGCCCGGCAGGTGCCGAAGGTCGCGGCCGATGCGATGGCGCTCCCGTTCGCGGACGCGGTATTCGACGCGGCGACCATCTCGTTCGGGCTGCGCAACGTGGTCGACCCCCGCGGCGCGCTCACCGAGCTGGCACGTGTCACGAAACCCGGTGGCCAGCTGCTGGTCTGTGAGTTCTCCACGCCGCCGTTCGCCCCGATGCGGTGGGGCTACCGCTGGTACCTCAAGCACGTGCTCCCGCTGATCGCCCGAAGGTTCGCGTCGAACCCGGAGGCCTACACCTATCTGGCGGACTCCATCAACGCGTGGCCCGACCAGCGCAGTCTGGCTGCGATCATCGCGACAACCGGCTGGCGGGACGTGATCTGGCGGAACATGACGTTCGGTGCGGTCGCGCTGCACCATGCGATCCGGGTATGACGCTGTTCATGCCGCGCCTGTTCGTCCCGCCCGGCCCCGCTCGAGCCATCCCCAAGTCCGGCCGCGCGCCACTTCCTGGACGTCGCGCCGCATGCTTCGGGCGCACGGTCGAGAAAGTGGCGCGTGGCGAGGCCGGAGCGTGCCGGGGTGCGGGCGGGGCCGGAGCGTGCCGAGGCCGGAGCGTGCCGCGGCGTGCCGCCGTCCCGAGGGCACTCTCGACAGGCGGACGCGACAGGCCGACGGGGGCCGATTCGCGCCGGTGTGCGCCGCCGCCTAGACTCCCCGAGGAACACTTCGTGAAAGCTTTCACAAGCCCGCCGGCTGAGGATTCCGGGAGTTCCAGGATGCACGGCCCATGGACTGCCCGGTTCGCAAGTGTGAGGAGGTGCGCGCTCCCGTGACCGCCGTCCTCGAACCAGCCGAACAAGCTGAGTCGGCGAAGCCAGTCGAACATGCCGAGCCGGCCGCCCGGCCGCTCCTGCATGGCGCGCCCGCACCGTCCGATCGCACCGCCGACGTCATTGTGGTCGGCGCCGGGCCCGCCGGGTCGACGGCCGCCACCTACCTCGCCCGGGCCGGGGTGGACGTGCTGCTGCTGGAGAAGTCGACCTTCCCGCGGGACAAGGTCTGCGGCGACGGGCTCACCCCGCGCGGCGTGAAACAGGTCCTGGCGCTCGGCATCGACGTCTCCGGCGACGACTGGATCAAGAACCGCGGGCTCCGCGTGGTCGGCGGCGGCACCACGCTCGAACTCGACTGGCCGACGCTCGCGGACTTCCCGAACTTCGGCCTGGTGCGGCCGCGTAAGGACTTCGACGAGATGCTCGCGCAGCTCGCCGTCAAGGCCGGCGCCCGTATGTATCAGGGCGTCACGGTCACCGCTCCGGAGATCGACCGGGCAACGAACAACGTCATAGGCGTTTCGGCGAAAACCGAGGACGGCCCGCAAACGTTCCGTGCGCCCATCGTTATGGCCGCCGACGGTGTGTCCGCGCGGATGGCAACGGCGTTGCAGATCCACCGCCGCGAGGATCGGCCGATGGGCGTGGCCGTGCGCCGCTACTACCGCAGCGCGACGCGCACCCACGACGACTTCCTCGAATCGCACCTCGAGCTGTGGGACCGCACGGATCCAGCAAATCCGAAGCTGCTGCCGGGGTACGGATGGATCTTCGGGCTTGGCGACGGCACCGTGAACGTCGGCCTCGGCATGCTCAGCTCGTCGAAGGCGTTCCGCAGCACGGACTATCGCGCGCTGATGCGCACCTGGCTGGACGGCACGCCGGAGGAGTGGGGCCTGCGCGAGGACAACGCCACCAGCAAGTTCGGCTCCGCGGCGCTGCCGATGGGCTTCAACCGCGCACCGCATTACAAAGATGGTTTGTTACTTCTCGGTGACGCCGGCGGCATGGTGAACCCGTTCAACGGCGAGGGCATCGCCTACGCGATGGAGTCGGCCGCGATCGCGTCGCAGTCCGTGCTGCAGGCCCTCGGGCGCCCGAGCGGGCCCTCGCGGGAGGCCGCGCTGCACGGATACGTCACCGCGATGCAGCGCCACCTCGGCTCCTACTACCGGCTCGGCGGCCTGTTCTCCAAGGCTATCGGCAAGCCGGCCGTCATGAAATACGCGACCCGGCTCGGGCTGCCGCGCCGGCATCTGATGCACCTGGTCCTCAAGGCGCTCGCCGGTCTGTACGACCAGCGGGACGGCGACTGGGCGGATCACGCGGTGCGGCTGATGACCTCGGTGGTGCGAAGTGCCTGACGCGTCACCCGGCGCGGCGCCGCGGGCTGCCGGCGCGCGTTTATTAGGCCAGCCTTACCGAGCAGACCTGCCGGGCGCGGGGATAGAGTTCCCGTGGCGTGATTCGAGGCGTCCGGCCAGCGCATGCTGGTCGCGGCGTCCGCCCATCTCGCGGTGTGCGATCGGCTCGCGGGGTAGCAATGGAAGGGAGACCCGGCGATGACGATGCTCATCGAATATCTGCCGATCCTGATCCTGCTCGTGGTGGCCGGCGGCTTCGTCGTGACCTCCGCGACGGTGGTGACGGATTCGTTCGGCCCGCGCCGGTTCAACCGCGCCAAGCTCGCCGAGTACGAATGCGGCATCGAGCCCACGCCGCTGCCCGCCGGTGTGCACGGCAGGTTTCCGATCAAGTACTACATCACCGCCATGCTCTTCATCGTCTTCGATGTGGAGATCATCTTCCTGTACCCGTGGGCGCAGTCGGCGGAGTCGCTGGCCATCTTCGGGCTCGTCGAGATCGCGCTCTTCATCGTGACCGTGTTCGCCGCCTACGCCTATGTGTGGCGGCGCGGCGGGCTGGACTGGGACTGACACGGGGCAGGAAGGAGACGCATCGTGGCATCGCTGGAAGAGAAGATTCCCGGCGGAATCATGCTGACCACCGTCGAGAAGCTGGTCAACTGGACGCGGAAGGGCTCGCTGTGGCCGGCCACATTCGGCCTGGCCTGCTGCGCCATCGAGATGATGACGACCGGCGCCCCGCGCTACGACCTGGGCCGCTTCGGCATGGAGGTGTTCCGTGCCTCGCCCCGCCAGGCGGATCTGATGATCGTCGCGGGCCGGGTGAGCCAGAAGATGGCCCCGGTATTGCGGCAGATCTACGACCAGATGCCGGAGCCCAAGTGGGTGCTGTCGATGGGCGTGTGCGCGTCGTCCGGCGGCGTGTTCAACAACTACGCGATCGTGCAGGGCGTGGACCACGTGGTGCCGGTGGATATCTACCTGCCCGGCTGCCCGCCGCGCCCGGAGATGCTGATCGACGCGATCCTGAAACTGCACCAGAAGATCATGGACGAGCCGCTCGGGCCCAAACGGGCCGCGGAGCTCGAGGGGCAGCGCACCGAACTGGAGCCCTCGTCCGTGCACTATTCCGGCGGTAGGCGGACGATGCCGATCGGGCGCCCGGAGGCGAATCTCGGATGACGGAAACACCCCAGACGACCGATGTCGCAACGGATCTGGCACACACCGGCGCAGGTGCGCTCACCGGCCCGACCGGCAAGGGCGCGCCGGTGCCGCCGATCACGCCCGAGCGGCACGGCATGTTCCATGCCCGCGACACCGGTGATACGTCCGGATACGGCCGGCTGGCCATCGCCCCGGTGACGCCTGCCCCTGCCACCCGCCCGTTCGGCGGGTACTTCGACGAGGTCGCCGACGCGCTCGCTGCGGCCATGGCGGAGCGCGGGATCCCGGAATCGGCCATCGAGCAGGTGACGATCGCCGCGACGGAGATGACGATCTACGTCTCCCGCGCGCACCTGGTCGCGCTGCTGCAGGTGCTGCGTGACGACGAGGCGCTGCGGTTCGAGCTGTTGTCCTCGCTGTCCGGCGCCGACTACGGCGTGGACGTGCCGCGGCGGCTGCATGTGGTCTACGAGCTGCTGTCGATGACGTACCGGCGCCGCGTCCGCCTCGAGGTATCGGTGAACGTCGACGACGCGACTGTGCCCAGCGCCGTGTCCATCTATCCCACGGCCGACTGGCACGAGCGGGAGACCTACGACATGTTCGGCGTGGTGTTCGCCGGGCATCCGGGCCTGACCCGGATCCTGATGCCGGACGACTGGGTCGGCCACCCGCAGCGCAAGGACTACCCGCTGGGCGGCATCCCGGTCGAGTACAAGGGCCACGAGATCCCGCCGGCGGACCAGAGGAGGGCGTACACGTGAGCGACAACCCGACCGTGGGTTCGGCCGATCCCGGCGCCGAGGTCGTCACCGCCGAGCAGGCGCTCGCCAAGTCCAGCAGGCAGTCGGATATCGAGGCGCTGGTCGCCTCCAAGGGTGGCGACTGGGACGCGCTGCTCGACGACATCGAATACGCGGACTCCGAGCAGATCATCCTGAACATGGGTCCGCAGCACCCGTCCACGCACGGCGTGCTCCGGCTGATCCTGGATATCGACGGCGAGACCGTCACCAAGGCCCGCGCCGTGATCGGCTATCTGCACACCGGGATCGAGAAGTCCACCGAGTACCGCACTTTCACGCAGGCCGTGCAGTTCCTGACGCGCGCCGACTACCTCTCGCCGACGTTCAACGAGGCGTGCTACTGCCTCGCGGTGGAGAAGCTGCTCGGCATCGAGGTGCCGCAGCGCGCGACGATCATGCGTGTGCTGCTGATGGAGATCACCCGGATCTCCTCGCACCTGGTGGCGATCGCCACCGGCGGCATGGAGACCGGTGCGCTCACCGGCATGACGATGGGCTTCCGCGAGCGCGAAGAGGCGCTGCACGTCATGGAACTCATTACCGGCCTGCGCATGAACCAGGGCTTCGTCCGCCCCGGCGGTGTCGCGCAGGACATGCCGCCCGGCTGGGAGGAGCGGCTCGACTACTTCATCAAGGTCATGAACCAGCGGCTGCCCGAATATGACGAACTGCTGACCGGCCAGCCGATCTGGAAGGCCCGACTCCAGGGCATCGGATACCTGCCGGTGCAGGGCTGCCTGCAACTGGGCATCACCGGCCCGCCTTTGCGCTCCTCGGGTCTGGCGTGGGACCTGCGCAAGACCATGCCGTACTGCGGCTACGAGGAATACGACTTCGACGTGCCCACCACGACGAACTCCGACTCCTACGATCGCTACCTGCTGCGCGTCGCCGAGATGCACGAATCGCTGAAGATCATCAAGCAGTGCCGCGAGCGCCTGAAGGAGCCCGGCCCGGTGATGGTCGAGGACAAGAAGATCGGCTGGCCCGCGCGACTCTCGGTGGGCGCCGACGGCACCGGCAACTCGCTCGAACACATCCGGCACATCATGGGCGAGTCCATGGAGGCGCTGATCCACCACTTCAAGCTGGTGACCGAGGGATTCGCGGTGCCGGCCGGTCAGGCGTACGCGGCCGTCGAGGGGCCGCGCGGCGAACTCGGCGCGCACGTCGTGTCCAACGGCGGCACCAAGCCGTGGCGCGTCCACCTGCGCGACCCCGGATTCGTGAACCTGCAAGCGGTTTCGGCAATGTGTGAGGGCGGCATGGTGTCCGACGTCGTCGTGGCGATCGCCTCCCTGGATCCCGTTCTCGGAGGTGTGGATCGATGACGCGGGGAATGACGGAGTCGGCGAAGACCGCCGTGCACTACCCGGACCCCAATGCCGCCATGGTCGCCGGGACCACGCGCTCCGGCGCGACCACCACGGCGTTCTGGGGCGAGGGTGGGCGGCCGACGCTGGAGCATCGCGCGGATGTGCCGCAGTACCGCGTCACCGGAGTCACCTTCGATGACGATATTCGCGCCAAGGCGGCGGAGGTGATCGCCCGCTACCCGCATACGCGGAGCGCCGTGATGCCGCTGCTGCACCTCGTGCAATCCGTCGAGGGCTTCGTGTCGAAGGACGGGATCGCTTTCGTGGCAGGGCTTCTCGACGTGCAGGAGTCCGAGGTTAGCGGAGTTTCCACCTTCTACAACATGTACAAGCGCGAGCCGGTGGGGGAGCACATCGTCTCGGTCTGCACCAACACGATGTGTGCGGCGCTCGGCGGGGACGCGATCTACCAGGCGCTGCGCTCCGAGCTGGGCGTGGACCACGAGGAGACGGCCGGCGAGCCCGGTACCCCCGGATCGGTGACGCTCGAACACGTCGAGTGCTTGGCGTGCTGCGATCACGGTCCGGTGCTCACCGTCAACTACGAGATCTTCGACAACCAGACCGCGCAGTCCGCGGTGGAGCTGGTGCAGGCGCTGCGCCGCGGCGAACGTCCGCATCCGACGCGCGGCGCCGCGCTCACGGACTTCAAGCATGCCGAACTGGAACTCGCCGGGTTCCTGGACGATGACGCCGCGGAGGTCGACGCGCCGTCGGCGTCGCCGCAGTCGCTGCGCGGGGTCCAGCTGGCGTCGGACCGCGGGTGGACGGCGCCGGCGATGCCCGAGACGCCGCCGGCCTTCCCGCCGCTGCCGGAGAAGAAGTGAGGGTGACGATCGATGGCTGACGACACCACCGCGCCCCAGTTCAATGTGGGACTCGATCCGTTGACCCCGGTGCTCACCCGGAGCTGGCTGTCGCCGCGGTCGTGGCGCCGGGACAGCTACGAGCAGCTCGGCGGCTACGGGGCGCTACGGACCGCGATCACCGCCCAGCCTGAGCAGCTCGTGGAGCTGATGAAGTCCTCCGGGCTGCGCGGCCGCGGCGGCGCCGGCTTCCCCACCGGGCTCAAGTGGTCGTTCCTGCCGCCGCTCGGCGCGAAACCGCGGTACCTCGTGGTCAACGGCGACGAATCCGAGCCGGGCACCTGCAAGGACATCCCGCTGATGATGGCCGACCCGCACCTTTTGGTCGAGGGCTGCATCATCACCAGCTACGCGATCCGCTCGCACTACTGCGTCATCTACATCCGGGGCGAGCTGATCCACCCGATCCGGCGCGTGCGGAGTGCCGTCAAGGAGGCGTACGCCGCCGGCTACCTCGGCAAGAACATCCTCGGCACCGGGTACGACCTGGACATCGTGGTTCACGCGGGGGCGGGCGCCTACATCTGCGGCGAGGAGACCGCGCTGCTCTCCTCGCTCGAGGGTTTCCGCGGCCAGCCGCGCCTCAAACCGCCGTTCCCGGCCGTCGAGGGCCTGTACGCGGCGCCCACCGTGGTGAACAACGTCGAGACCATCGCGTCGGTGCCCAGCATCATCTCCGGCGGCGTCGACTGGTACCGCAAGTTCGGCACCGACAAGTCGCCCGGCACCAAGATCTTCTCGCTGTCCGGCCACGTGGAGCGGCCCGGCCAGTACGAGGCGCCGCTCGGCACGACGCTGCGGCAGCTCATCGACCTGGCCGGCGGCATGAAGGACGGCATCCCGATCAAGTTCTGGACGCCGGGCGGCTCGTCCGTCCCGCTGTTCGGCGACGACAAGCTCGACGTTCCGCTCGACTACGACGACGTGGCCGCCGCCGGTTCGCTGCTCGGCACCACGGCGCTGCAGATCTTCAACCAGACGGCGTCCGTGCCGTGGGCAGTCGCGCGCTGGGCAGACTTCTACCGGCACGAGTCCTGCGGCAAGTGCGCCCCGTGCCGCGAGGGCACCGCCTGGATGTCGAAGACGTTGCGCCGCATCATCACCGGGCGCGGCACCCTCGAGGACATCGACACGCTCGAAGACACCGCGCACAACATCTTCGGACGGGCGTTCTGCGCGCTCGGTGACGGCGCGGCGACATCGGTGTCCAGCGCGATCCAGCGCTTCCGGCAGGAGTTCGTCGACATGGTCACCGGGGTCACCCCGGCGCCGTCGACCCAGGCCGATCTGATCGAGATGCACTGACATGACACGTACGGCGACGGCACGCACAGCCATGAGATACACAGCTATGACGGGGAAGTCGGCACTTCGCGCGCTCTGCGCACCTGGTGATATGGCGGTAATTGCGAGATGACAGCGACACTCCCCGCGACGGAAACCCCGGCCATCCTCGGCCCCGCCTGGGATGCCGACGCCCCCGCGCCGGACGGTTACGTCAAGTTCGTGATCGACGGTCAGGACGTCATCGCGCCGAAGGGCGAGATGGTGATCCGCACCTGCGAGCGCATGGGCATCGAGATCACCCGGTTCTGCGACCACCCGCTGCTCGAGCCGATCGCCGCCTGCCGGCAATGCCTGGTCGAGATGGAGATGGGCGGGCGCAAGATGCCCAAGCCCCAGCCGGCCTGCGCGGTCGCGGTGGCCGACGGGCTCGTGGTGCACACGCAGCGCACGAGTGAGGTCGCGGCCCGGGCCCAGTGGGCGAACGTCGAGTTCATCCTCACGAACCATCCGCTCGACTGCCCGATGTGCGACAAGGGCGGCGAATGCCCGCTGCAGAACCAGGACCTGGCCCACGGACCCGGCGAGTCGCGCTTCAAGGAGGCCAAGCGCACCTTCGTCAAGCCGATCGCCATCTCGACCGAGATCCTGCTGGACCGGGACCGCTGCATCCTGTGCTACCGATGCACACGGTTCTCCGAGGAGATCGCCGGCGACCCGTTCATCGACATGCTCGGGCGCGGCGTCCGGCAGCAGGTCGGCACCGGGCCCGAAGTGCCGTTCCAGTCGTACTTCTCCGGCAACACCATCCAGATCTGCCCGGTCGGCGCGCTCACCTCGACGGCCTACCGGTTCCGCTCCCGCGCGTTCGACCTCAAGTCCGCACCGACGATCTGCGAACTGTGCTCCGCCGGCTGCGAACTGCGCACCGACCACCGCTCCGGCAAGATCCTGCGCCGCTACGCGGGCGAGAACGGCGATGTCAACGAGGAGTGGAACTGCGACAAGGGCCGCTTCGCGTTCCGGTACGTCACCGCTGACGATCGGCTGCGCACCCCGCTGGTGCGCGGCGCCAACGGCAGCCTCGCTCCCGCATCCTGGACCGACGCGATGACGGCCGCGGCCGCCGGCCTCGCGAAGGCGAAGGCGGCCGGCGGGGTCGGCGTGCTCGCCGGCGGCCGGCTCACCGTGACCGACGCCTACGCGTACGGCAAGTTCGCGCGCGTCGCGCTCGGCACGAACGACGTCGACTTCCGTGCCCGCGTCCACTCCGCCGAGGAGCTCGACTTCCTCGCCCGGCGGGTCGTCGGCGTCTCACCGAAGACCGGCGGCGTCACCTATCGCGGGCTGGAGGCGGCCAAGCACGTGCTGCTGGTGGCCCTCGAGCCCGAGGAGGAGTGCCCGATCGTCTTCCTGCGGCTGCGCAAGGCGGCGCGTCGGCACGGAACCCAGGTCACGGCCGTCGCGCCGTACGCCAGCTACGGGCTGCACAAGATGGGCGGCGTGCTGATCCCCGCGGCACCGGGCGCCGAGAACGCGGCGGTCGCGGCCCTGGCCGGGGCGGACGACCCGGCAGGGCTCCGCACCGACGGCGCCGTGATCCTGGTGGGCGAGCGCGCGGCCGAGGTGCCGGGACTGCTCACCGCCGTCGGCGAGTTGGCCGACGAGACCGGAGCCAGGCTCGCTTGGGTGCCCCGCAGGGCGGGGGAGCGCGGCGCGCTGGACGCCGGCGCCACCCCGACGCTGCTGCCCGGTGGGCGCGCCGTCACCGACGCGGCGGCCCGCGCACAGGTCGAGAACGCTTGGGGCACCGCCATTCCCGAGACTCCTGGCCGGGACACGGCGGGCATCCTGGCGGCGGCCGCAGCGGGCGAGCTCGGCGGGCTACTCATCGGCGGGGTGGAACTCGACGATCTGCCGGACCCGGCGGCCGCGCGGCGGGCCGTCGCGAACGCCGGTTTCGTGGTGAGCCTCGAGCTGCGGCCTAGCGAGGTCACCGATCTCGCGGACGTCGTCTTGCCGGTCGCCGCAGCGCCGGAGAAGGCAGGCGCGTACCTGGACTGGGAGGGCAGGGTCCGCCCGTTCAATACGGCGCTCAAGTGGGCCGGCGGCCTGGACGACGCCCGCGTCCTGGACACCCTCGGGGTGGAGATGGACGTCGACCTGTACACGCAGACCCCGAAGTCGGCCACGGAGGACCTGGCGCGGCTCGGCGCATACGAGATCCCCCGCACGAGAACGGCGTCATACCCGCCGACGGCGGCGACACCGGCGGCCGCGGACGGTGCGCTCACCCTCGCGAGCTGGCGCCTGCTGCTCGACGGCAGCCGCGCCGAGGACGGTGAGCCGCATCTGGCCGGCACCCGGCGACCGGCGTCCGCGCGAATGAGCCCGGCGACGGCCGATCGGCTCGGCCTCGCCGACGGCGCGCTCGTCGCGCTCAGCGGACGCGCCGGATCGGTGACGCTGCCGCTCGTGGTGACCGACATGGTCGACGGAGTGGTGTGGGCACCGGGCAGGATCGCCGGGGCGTCGCTCGCCGCACAGACCGGTGCGCGCGCGGGAGACGGCGTCACGGTTGCCGCGGCGGCGCCCGGCGCCACCGCCGCCGTCGACCCCGACGTGGTCGCGTCCGAGGCGGAGGGCCGGATCGGTTCGGTGGTCACCGGAATGGGAGGCAGCAAATGAGAGTGGCCGTGACCCCCGGCGGGACGGTCTCCGGACCCGATTCGCTGTCCGTAGCCCCGTTGCTGGCCAACGACCCGGTCTGGCTGATGCTGATCAAAGCGGTCGTCATCTTCGCGTTCCTGCTGCTGCTCACGCTGTTCGCCATCTGGTTCGAGCGGCGCGTGGTCGGCCGCATGCAGCACCGCCCGGGTCCCAACTGGAACGGCCCGCTGGGTCTGCTGCAATCGCTCGCGGACGCGCTCAAGCTCATCTTCAAAGAGGGCCTGATGCCGCGCATGGTGGACAAGGTGGTCTACATCGCGGCGCCGATCATGGCGGGCATCCCGGCATTCATGGTGTTCTCGGTGATCCCGGTCGGCGGGCGGGTGTCGATGTTCGGGCACCAGACCGCGCTGCAGCTCACCGATCTCCCGGTGGGCGTGCTGCTGGCGCTGGTGATGTCGTCCATCGGCATCTACGGCATCGTGCTCGGCGGCTGGTCCTCCGGCTCCACCTACCCGTTGCTCGGCGGCCTGCGCTCGGCCGCTCAGATGATCTCCTACGAGATCGCCATGGGGCTGTCCTTCGTCGCGGTGTTCCTGTACGCGGGCACGTTGTCCACCTCGGCGATCGTCGCGCAGCAGGAGGCCGGCTGGTACATCTGGCTGCTGCCGGTGTCGTTCATCGTCTACTGCATCGCCATGGTCGGTGAGACGAACCGCGCGCCGTTCGACCTGCCGGAGGCCGAGTCCGAGCTGGTCGGCGGCTACAACACGGAGTACAGCTCGATGCGATTCGGGCTGTTCTTCCTCGCCGAGTACATCAACCTGATCAACGTCTCGGCGCTGTGCACCACGCTCTTCCTGGGCGGGTGGCGCGCCCCGTGGCCGCTGTCCCTGTGGTCGGGAGCGAACGAGGGATGGTGGACCATGCTGTGGTTCTTCATCAAGGTGTTGATCTTCATGTTCGTCTTCGTGTGGTTGCGCGGGACGTTGCCGCGGTTCCGCTACGACCAGTTCATGCACATGGGCTGGAAGGTGCTGGTGCCCGTCTCGCTGGCCTGGATCCTGCTGGTCGGGGTGGCCCGGGTGCTGAATACGGCCACCACCCTCACCACCTCGCAGGTGCTGCTGTGGATGGGCATCCCGCTGGTGATCCTGCTGCTCATCGTGGCGTTCTGGCCGGCCAGGGCCGAGAGCGGTGAACCCGGCGAGGAGGACGAGTATGACGTCGTTCCCGCCGTCGCCCCGTCCCATCACGGTGAGCCGGGCGTTGTCGGCCCCTCGCTCGCGGACTTCCCGGTGCCGCCGATGGACCTGGTGGTGCCGGCCGGGCCGGTCAGGAAGGGAAGAGTAGATGTCGATTCTTGATCCGCTCAAGGGCTTCGGTGTCACGTTCGGGACCATGTTCCGGGGTGTCGTCACCGAGGACTACCCCGTCAACCCGGCGCCGGTGGCGCCGCGGTACCGCATGCGGCACCGGCTCAACCGCCACCCCGACGGGCTGGAGAAGTGCATCGGGTGCGAGCTGTGCGCCTGGGCCTGCCCGGCCGACGCCATCTACGTCGAGGGCGGCAACAACACACCCGACGCGCGCTACTCACCCGGTGAGCGGTACGCGAAGGACTACCAGATCAACTACCTGCGCTGCATCGGCTGCGGGATGTGCGTCGAGGCGTGCCCGACCCGCTCGCTGACGATGATCAACGAATACGAGCTCGCCGACGACGACCGCCGGCGGCTCATCTACACCAAGGAGCAGCTGCTCGCGCCGCTGCTCCCGGGCATGGAGCAGCCGCCGCACGACCTGCGGCTGGGCACCGAGAAGGACTACTACGTCAAGGGTCCCGAGCTGCTCAAGGAGTACAACGACGCCCGGCGCGCCGCCGGCGACAAGATTCCGCAGCCGCCGCCGCTGCCGCCACTCGGCGTGGCGACCGGGCAGTCCGCGGATCGGGTGCTCAAGTCCACCTCCCGAGGCGAGGACGCATCGTGATCGCACACCTGACCACTGCGGTGACGACTGCCGTAGGCGCAGCCGTGACGCCGCTGACCGCCACCGGCGGTGGCGCCGGTGGCGCCGAGGAGATCGTGTTCTGGATCGTCGGCCCGCTCGCCCTGCTCGGCGCGATCGGCATGTTGTTCTCCAAGGGCGCGGTGCACTCGGCGCTGTGGCTCGTGCTGACCATGATGTGCCTCGGCGTGCTATACATCACCCAGCAGGCCGAGTTCCTCGGCTTCGCGCAGATCATCGTCTACACCGGCGCGATCATGATGCTGTTCCTGTTCGTGCTGATGCTCACCGGCCGCGACGCCGGCGACTCGGTCATCGAGGTGCTGCGCGGGCAGCGGGTCGCGGCCGGGCTGCTCGGGCTCGGTCTCGTCGGGCTGCTGGTGGCCGTGCTGATGCATGCCGTGGGCACACTGCCGAACGTGGGACTGACCGACGCGATCGCCGAGCGCGGCGCGGTGGGCTCGCTGGCGGCATCGATCTTCACGACCTACCTCTTCCCGTTCGAGCTCACCTCGGCGCTGCTCATCACCGCGGCCGTGGGCGCCATGGTGCTGGCGCACGTGGAGCGGACCAAACGTGAGCGGCGCAGCCAGAAGGCCACCGTGCTCGCCCGGATGCGATCCGACCGCATGTCGCCGCTGCCCGGCCCGGGCGTGCATGCGACCTCCGCGTCGAACGCCACCCCGGCCATGTTGCCGGACGGGTCGATTGCGCCCGGTTCGGTGTCGCACCTGGTGGAGATGGCGGTCTCCGAGCAGGTCGCCCGGCGCTTCCGGGAGGGGGAGCTGGTGCCCATCAACGGGCCCGAGCACCCGTACCGCCCGAAGCGCGCGGCGATCGACCACGAGGGTTCGGCCGAGAACATCGTCATACCCGCTGTTTCCGCGGCTTCCGGTGGATCGGCCGGCGCCGCACACGAGGGGAGCGAGTCGTGAACCCCACCCACTACCTGATGCTGTCCGCGCTGCTGTTCGGGATCGGCGCCGTCGGTGTGCTCATCCGGCGCAATGCGATCGTCGT
Source organism: Actinobacteria bacterium 69-20 (assembly GCA_001897425.1). Classification (GTDB taxonomy): domain Bacteria; phylum Actinomycetota; class Actinomycetes; order Mycobacteriales; family Nakamurellaceae; genus Nakamurella. Next base: position 216,867 of record MKSW01000022.1, read on the forward strand.
TTTCATGAGCATCGAGCTCATGCTCAACGCGGTGAACCTGTCGTTCGTCACGTTCGCCCGGATGCAGGGCAACCTCGACGGCGTCATCATCGCGCTGTTCGTGATGGTGGTGGCCGCAGCCGAGGTCGTGGTGGGCCTCGCCATCATCATGTCCATCTTCCGGAGTAGGCGGAGCGCATCCGTCGACGACGCGAACCTGCTGAAGTACTGAACGGGGGAGGACCGTGACCCAGGCCCTACAATTGGCGGCCCACCTCGGCGCGGCAGGCGCCGGATCCGCCGTGCCGCCGGAGGCGACGGGCGTCACCGCGATCGCCTGGCTGGTGCTGGTGCTGCCGGCCGCGGGCGCGCTGGTGCTGATGCTCGGCGGGCGGCGGCTGAACCGCATTGCGCCGATCCTCGGCTGTCTGACGGTGGTCGCCGCGTTCGTCATCGCCGTGTCGATCTTCTTCGCGACGATCGGGGCGGGCGCGGGCGACCGGGTGCACGAGATCCCGATCTGGTCCTGGATGCCGGTGCAGGCGCTGCAGGTCGAGTTCGGGATGCGCATCGACCCGCTGTCGCTCACCTTCATGCTGCTGATCACCGGCGTGGGGTCGCTGATCCACATCTACTCGATCGGCTACATGGAGCACGACGAGCGCCGGCAGCGGTTCTTCGCCTACATGAACCTGTTCGTGGCCGCCATGCTGCTGCTGGTGATGGGCAACTCGTTCGTCACCGTGTACGCCGGCTGGGAGGGCGTGGGCCTGGCCTCGTACCTGCTGATCGGCTTCTGGTCGCACAAGCGGGTCGCCGCGACCGCCGCGAAGAAGTCCTTCGTGATGAACCGGGTAGGCGATTTCGGTTTCGTCATCGGCATTTTCATCATGTTCGCGGAGATGGGTACCACGTCGTTCTCCGGCGTGTTCGCGAACATCGGCACGGTGGCGCAGCAGCACCCCGGCGCGGTGACGGCGATGACGCTGTTCCTGCTGCTGGGCGCGTGCGCCAAGTCCGGCCAGGTCCCGCTGCAGGCGTGGTTGCCGGACGCGATGGAAGGCCCGACGCCCGTCTCGGCGCTGATCCACGCCGCGACCATGGTCACCGCGGGCGTCTACCTGATCACCCGATCGGCCGACATCTACAACCTCAGCGGCACCGGGCAGCTGGTGGTGAGCATCGTCGGCGCTGTCACCATCCTGGTAGGCGCGATCGGCGGCTGCGGCAAGGACGACATCAAGCGGGTGCTGGCCTACTCCACCGTCTCGCAGATCGGCTACATGTTCCTGGCCGCCGGGCTGGGCACCGGCGTGTACGGGCTGGCGATCCTGCACCTGCTGACGCACGGCTTCTTCAAGGCCGGGATGTTCCTCGCGTCCGGGTCGATCATGCACGGCATGAACGACCAGGTGGACATGCGCCACTACGGCGCGCTCGCCAAGCGGATGCCGCTCACGTTCATCACCATGGCGTGCGGGTACCTGGCGATCATCGGCTTCCCGTACCTGTCCGGGTTCTTCTCCAAGGACCCGATCATCGAGGCGGCCTTTGCCGCCGGCGGCACCAAGGGATGGCTGCTCGGCGGGGCCGCGACGCTCGGTGCGGCGATCACCGCGTTCTATATGACGCGCCTGATGATCATGACGTTTTTCGGCGAGGCGCGCTGGAAGAACCTCACCTCGCCGGACGGCCGCGCGTATCACCCGCACGAGTCCGGGCTCGTGATGACGGTTCCCATGCTGATCCTGTCGATCGGCTCGCTCGGGGCCGGCGCGTTCCTGGCGTCCGGCGAGCGGCTGGTCGGCTGGCTCACCCCGTCGGTCGGCGAGTTCGCGGAGCCGCACCCGACGCTGCTCTCGGCCGGTGTGATCACCTGGGGCAACGTCGTTCTCATGCTGGTGGGCGCCGGCATCGCCTACGTCTACTTCGGCATGCGGCCGGTGCCGGTCACCCAGCCCGCCACCCGCAACCCGGTCGTCATGCTGTCGCGAGCCGGGGTCGGCGGCGACGCCATCAACGAGACGCTCGTCGCCCGGCCGGGCCTGTGGCTGGCCCGCACCTCGTCCTACCTCGACGCCCGCGGCGTGGACGGGGTGGTCGACGGGGTGGGCACCGCCATCCTGGGGCTCTCCTCGTGGTGGAAGGGCTGGCAGAACGGCTACGTGCGTAGTTACGCCTTGTCCATGCTCTCCGGCACCCTGCTGGTCGCCGTGGCCCTGATGGTGGTGAACTTCTCATGAGTTCGTTCCCCTACCTCCTCGTCCTGCTGCTGCTGCCGCTCGTCGGCGGCATCGTGGTGGCGGGCATGGGCGGCGCGACCGTCCGCACGGCCAAGCTCACCGCGCTCGGCTTCTCGCTCGCCGAGTTCGTGATCGCGGTGCTGCTCTGGTTCGACTACCGCAACTTCCTCACCCAGGGCGGCGGCACGTCGCCGTTCGGCGAGGTCGTGAAGGTCACCTGGATCCGCAGCTTCGGCATCCACTTCGCGCTGGGCGCGGACGGCATCTCGCTCATCCTGATCGCGATGACGTGCTTCCTGGTGCCCATCGTGCTCGGCGCCTCCTGGGAGGAGAAGCTGCCCGCCGGCCGCACCATCACCGGCTACTTCGCGCTGGTGCTCGTCTTCCAGTCCGCGATGATCGGCGTGTTCGCGGCGACCGACGTGTTCCTGTTCTACTGCTTCTTCGAAGTCATGCTGATCCCGATGTACTTCCTGGTCGGCTACTTCGGCGGCCCGCGCCGGGCGTACGCCGCGACCAAGTTCTTCCTCTACTCGCTGCTCGGCGGCCTGCTCATGCTGGCGTCGGTGATCGGCCTGTACGTCGCCTCCGGGCACGTGCTGCCGGAAGGCACCCTCGACTGGGAGACGCTGCGGTCGATCGCGCACCAGATCCCCGAGTCGACGCAGGTGTGGATCTTCCTCGGCTTCGCGATCGCGTTCGCCATCAAGGCGCCGCTGGTGCCGTTCCACACCTGGCTGCCGGAGGCCGGCGCCGAGGCGCCGACCGGTGCCTCGACGTTGCTGGTGACGACCATGGACAAGGTCGGCACCTTCGGCTTCCTGCGCATCTGCCTGCCGTTGCTGCCGGCCGCCTCGCAGAAGCTGGTGTGGCTGTTCCTGCTGCTCGCGCTGCTCGGCATCGTGTACGCGGCGATCGTCGCGGCGATGCAGACGGACCTGAAGAAGTTCGTCACGTTCACCTCGATCGCGCACTTCGGGTTCATCGTGATGGGCGTCTTCGCGTTCACCACCCAGGCCATGGCCGGCGCGGTGCTGTACATGCTCAACCACGGCATCGCCACGGGATTGCTCTTCGTCATCGTCGGCATGCTCATCGCCCGCGGCGGGTCCCGACAAGTCGCCGACTACGGCGGGGTGTGGAAGATCGCCCCGGTGCTCGGCGGGATCTTCCTGGTCGCCACCATGGCCACACTCGCGCTGCCCGGCACCAACTCCTTCGTCTCCGAGTTCCTCGTGCTGATCGGCACGTTCCAGCGTCATCCGGCCTGGGCGATCATCGGGACGGCCGGCATCATCCTGTCGTCGGTCTACGTGCTGTGGATCTTCCAGCGGACGATGACCGGACCGCTGCGCGGCGCTGCGGTCGTCGATACGGACACGGCCGCCGATGACGGGGTTCGCGGCGCGGCCCCCGAACTGGAACCGGCGCCCCCCGCGGGCGGCGGCACGGCGACGGCTGTTGTCGTGGAAGCCCCCGCCGAGCCGAAGGTGAAGGCCGGGTTCGGCGACCTCACACCGCGCGAGATCGCTGTGGTGGCACCGCTGGTCGCGGCGATCATCTTCCTGGGCATCTACCCGAAGCCGGTGCTCGACGTGATCCAGCCGACGGTCACCGCCACCATGCACGCGGTCGGGGTCAGCGACCTGGCCCCGGCGACACAGAACCTGAACGGAGGCGGCAACTGATGGGCTCATTGACCGGCACTGCGCTCTTGGCCGCATCCGTGGCGCCCGCGGTGTCTCCCACTGTGTCTCCCACAGCAGTGGCGCCGTCGCCGCCGATAGCGGCGCCGTCGATCGATCTGATCGGCGTGCTGCCCGTCCTCATCGTGCTCGGTGCGGCCTGTCTTGCGGTGATCGTCGAGGCCGCGCTGCCGAAGCGGCAGCGGTTCGTCACGCAGGTGGTTCTGGCCGTCGCGGCGATCATCGCCGCGGGAGTCGTCACCGTCGTGCTGGGCGTCCGCGGACACTACGTCGTCACGTTCGCCGGTGCCATCGCGGTGGACTCGGCGACGTACGTCATGTGGGGATCGCTGCTCGCCCTCGCCCTGGTGGCGGTCCCGGTGATGGCGGACCGCGTCATCGAGCCGGGCGGCGTGTTCGCGGCCGAGGCTTCGGCCGTCATCGGATCGCCGCGGGCCAAGCAGGCCACGGCGGTGGCGACACCCATGCAGACCGAGGTCTTCCCGCTGGCCCTGTTCGCGGTCGGCGGGATGCTGGTGTTCCCGGCCGCATCGGACCTGCTGACGCTGTTCGTGGCCCTGGAGGTGATGTCGCTGCCGCTGTACCTGCTCTCCGGCATGGCCCGGCGCAAGCGGCTCATCTCGCAAGAGGCGGCCGTCAAGTACTTCCTGATCGGTGCATTCACCTCGGCGATCCTGCTGTACGGGATCGCGCTGCTCTACGGCTATGCGGGCTCCGTCAAGTTCGCCGCGATCGCGTCGGCGGCCAAGGCCGGCGGCGGCAGCGACCTGCTGCTGCTCGCCGGGATCGGGCTGCTGGTGGTCGGGCTGCTGTACAAGGGCTCCGTCGGCCCGTTCCACCTGTGGACGCCCGACGTCTACCAGGGCGCGCCCACCCCGCACTCGGCCTTCATGGGCGCGTGCACCAAGTTCGCCGCCTTCGCCGCGCTGCTGCGCGTGATGCAGGTGGCGCTCGGCGGCATGGCGTGGTCCTGGAAGCCCGTGCTCATGGTGATCGCCGTCATCTCCATGGCGATCGGTGCGTTCTTCGGCGTGATCCAGCAGGATCTGAAGCGCATGCTCGCCTACTCGTCGGTGGCGCACGCCGGCTTCCTGCTGCTCGGCGTCATGTCGATCACCGAGCGGGGCGTCACCGCGACGCTGTTCTACCTGCTCACCTACGGCTTCGCGACGATCGGCGGCTTCAACCTGCTGATGCTGGTTCGCCGTGGCGGTCTGGAGGCGCCGCGGCTCGCGGACTGGGCGGGCATCGGCAAGAAGTCCCCGGCCGTCGCCGCGACCATGACGATCTTCCTGCTGTCACTCGCTGGTATCCCGCTCACCAGCGGGTTCATCGGCAAGGTGGTCATCTTTACCGCTGCGATGAACGCCGGCATGGGTCCGCTTGTGGTGATCGCGATGATCGCCACCGTGGTGACGGCGTTCTTCTACCTGCGGGTGATCGTGATGATGTACTTCGCGGAGCCGCCGGCCAAGTCGGTCGGCGGTATCGATGCGCCCACCGTGGCCCTGCCGTCGACCCTGACGCTGGTCTCCATCGCGGTGTGCGCGATCCTCACGATCCTGTTGGGCATCGTGCCGCAGCCGGTGCTGGATATCATGCACGTCACCTTCCCGCTGCTGTCCTAAGCGCCCTTCGAGGATTCCCGTGACGAACCCCCTGGCATCTGCGGCGGCCGCACCACCCCGGTCGGCCCCGTGAACACGAGCGCGCCGAGCGTCCCGATGCCCGGCTTCGACCTCGTCGACCCCGCGCTCGCCGCACGGGTGTCGACCGGACTCGCGCTCGTCGAGCAGCGCCTCGGTGCGGAGTTGGCGAGCGAGTTCTCCTTCGTCACCGAGGCGTCCTCGCACCTGATCTCGGCCGGCGGCAAGAGGTTCCGGCCGCTGTTCACCATGGTCGCCGCCGGGGTCGGCCCGCGCGCGGACTCGGACGACGTCATCACCGCGGCGGCGGTGGTGGAGCTGATCCATCTCGCGACGCTGTATCACGACGACGTGATGGACGAGGCCGCGATCCGTCGCGGCACCGATTCCGCCAACGCGCGGTGGGACAACTCGATCGCGATCCTGGCCGGCGACTTCCTGTTCGCCCGCGCCTCACGCCTGGTGGCAAGCCTCGGCCCGGAGGCCGTCCGCATCATCGCGGACACCTTCGCCGAGCTGGTGTCCGGGCAGATCCGCGAGACGGTCGGCCCGCAGCCCGGCCAGGATCCGATCGAACATCACCTGACCGTGCTGGCCGAGAAGACCGCCTCGCTCATCGATACCTGCGCGCGGTACGGTGGCATGTTCTCCGGGGCCACCGAGGACCAGACGGCGGCGCTGCGCCGGTACGGGCGGGCGCTCGGCGTCGCGTTCCAGATCTCCGACGACATCATCGATATCGCGTCCGACGACTCCGGGAAGACCCCCGGCACGGACCTGCGTGAGGGCGTGCGCACGCTGCCGATGCTCTACACCCTGGCCGACCCGGCCGCGGAGGGCGAGCTGGTCTCGCTGCTCGCCGGCCCCATCCATGACGACGCGTCCGTGGACCGCGCGGTGCTGCTGCTGCGGCGCTCGCCGGGCCTCGCCCGGGCTCGCGCCACGCTCGACGAGTACGCGGCCACCGCGCGCGCCGAGCTCGGGACGTTGCCGCCGTCGGTCGCGGTCGACGCCCTGCGCACCCTCGCCGACTACGTCGTCGCCCGCACCCGCTGATCCTCGTCGCCCGGCGCCGGCCACCGACCCTGGGTTGTCGGTGGTGGTGCGCATACTGGCGGTATGACATCGATCGCGTTGTTCCATTCCGTTCTGGGTGTGCGTCGTGGGGTGCTCGATGCGGCGGAGAGGTTGCGGGTCGCCGGTCACGACGTGCGGGTCGTCGACCAGTACGACGGGCGGGTGTTCGACGACTATCGGGAGGCGTCGGCGTTCGCCGAGTCGATCGGCTACCCCGCGTTGATGCGACGAGCCGCGGAGGGCGTCCAGGATCTCCCGGACGGGTTCGTTGTGGCCGGCTTCTCCAACGGCGGCGGGATGGCGGAATATGTCGCCACGCAGCGGGCGGTCTCCGGCGTGCTCATGCTCTCGGGCGCGCTCGCGCTGGCCATGATCGGCGCCGAGCGCTGGCCGGCCGGCGTGCCCGGCCAGATCCACTACACGGTCGACGACCCGTTCCGGAACCAGCCCGGCATCGACGCCGTGCTGGCGAACGCGCGTGAGGCCGGCGCGGACGTCGAGACGTTCGACTACCCGGGCCGCGGCCATCTGTTCACCGACGCATCCCTGCCCGACGAATTCGACGCCGAGGCCACGGAACTGCTCTGGCAGCGCGTGCTCGCGTTCCGCCCCTTGACCGGGTGAGGGGGTCGATCGCTGGGCCGAATGCGCGCGTCAGCCCTTGTCGGGCTCGAAGTGGAAGTCGAGTCGTTCGGTGGCCCCCGTCGCCGTGTCCGTGCGGCGCACGGTGAGCACCGCATCGTCGGCCGCGAGGCTGTCCGCGGTCAGCGCCGTGTAGACCACCGGTCGCCCGAACGGCCGTTGCACCACGAACCGGCCGGCGGTGGTGAACTCGCCGCGGGCCGACTCCGGGGACGTGCCGTCGGTCTCCGTCACGGCCGGGCGGGCGAAGCGCAGGATCAGGTCCCGCTCCGCGCAGCGGTAGTCGCCGTCCGGCCGCGGTTCGAACTCCGTGACGTCGACCTCTCCGGACAGGGCATCGGCCGGAACATTGTCATACTCGGCGGTTTTGATCTGTGTGGCATCGCTACCGCGCGCCCGCAACCTGTCCCGCAGACTCATCGGTACCTCCCTGCATGGATCCCGGGATCGATTCTCCCATCGAGCCCGGACGTGCGGGCGTCCGGCGCCGGCGGGACCGGCGCACCGCGTCGACGGACAGCACCATCAGCGACACCCAGATCACGGCGAAGCCCGCCCAGCGCGTCGGGGCGAGGCGCTCGCCCGCCCACAGCACGCCGAGCAGGAACTGGGTGAGTGGGTTCAGGTACTGCAGGAACCCGAGTACGGACAACGGAATGAGCCGCGCCGCCGCCCCGAACAGCAGCAGCGGGACCGCCGTCACCAAGCCGGACCCGGCCATGGCGACGATGTGCCAGGCCCCGTACCCGGTGAAGTGCGCGCGGCCGTCGACCTGCAGGAAGATCAGGAACCCCAGGGCCGGCGCGAGGAGCACCGACGATTCGCCGAGAAGTGAGATGGCGGAAGGGATTCCGATGACGCGCTTGACCAGCCCGTACAGCCCGAAGCTGACGGCCAGGATCAGCGACAGGTAGGGCACGCCGCCCGCGCCGAGGCCAGTGAGCACAACCCCCGGCACCGCGACGGCGAGCGCCGCCCACTGCAACGGGCTCAACTTCTCGCGGAGCGCGGCCACGCCGAGTGCCACCGCGACGAGCGGATTGATGAAGTAGCCGAGCGACGCCTCGATCACGTGGTCGTTGTTGACGGCGTAGATGTAGACGCCCCAGTTGATGGAGACGAAGATCGCGCCCAGCGTGATCAGGAGCCAGGTGCGCGCGGAGAGGTTGCGAACCTCGCGCCAGCGACGCAGCAGCGTGATCCCGATGCCCATCACGACGGCCGACCAGAACATGCGGTGCGCGAGGATCTCCACGGCGCCCGCCGGCTCGAGCAGCCGCCAGTACAGCGGGAAAAGGCCCCACATCAGGTAGGCGCCGATGGCGAGCAGCACGCCCTTGCGCATCGGTTACCTCCGTCGCGTGTCGCCCCATTGTGACAGGCCGTGCGGAGCCGGGCCGGTGGTGGTGCGGTCGAGCAGCGTGGAGAGCACAATCGTGGATTCCGTGCGCGCGACGGCGTCGGTGGCGCGCAGCTTCTCCAGGGCCTGCTCGAAATCGGCCATATCCGCGGCACGGAGATGGACAAGGACATCCGCATCGCCGGAGACGGTGTAGGCGGCGATCACCTGCGGGATGGGCTCGAGGATCTTCTTGATCCGGTCGGGCGGGACGTTCCCGGCGTAGGTCACCGCGACCAGCGCCTGGGCGCGCCAGCCGAGGGCCTCGGGTGTGAGCCGGGCGGTGAAACCGGAGATGACGCCGTCCGCGACCAAACGGTCGACGCGCCTCTTCACCGCCGGCGCGGACAGGCCGACGGCTTCTCCGATCTCCCGGAACGAGGCTCGCGCATTGTCCACCAGGCGCGCAATGATTTGCTCGTCTATGTTGTCGATCTGCAACGAAATGCTCCTTGATCCGCAATGTAGCGGCATTGTAATGCGCGCGCCGGCGCCCATACCCTTGAAGTATGACGATGACCGCCGAAAAGGCTCCCGCTGTGCTGACCCCGACCGCGACGACTGCTGCCGGGGCGACGCTATCCCGCCGAACTCCGAGGCCGCAGCGGTTCCTGGTCACGCGCCCGACGTATTTCGACGTGGTGTACTCCATCAACCCGTGGATGCACACCGATGTCGACACGGACGCGGGGCTGGCGATGCGCCAATGGGAGAACCTGGTCGCCACGTTCCGTCGGCTCGGGCATGAGGTCGAGATCTGCGAGGGCGCGCCGGGGCTGCCGGACATGGTGTTCGCGGCCAACGCCGGCACCGTGATCGACGGCGTGGCGGTGCCCGCCAAGTTCTCCACCGACAAGCGATCGGGCGAGGAGAAGCCCTACACGGACTGGTTCCGCGATCACGTGGGCAGCGTCGTGGTCCCGACGCTCGTCAACGAGGGCGAGGGCGATCTGCTATGGACCGGGCGACTCCTGTTGGCCGGCAGTGGTTTTCGCACGGACCCGCTCGCGCACAACGAGGTCGCCGAGGCGCTCGGCGTGCCGCTCGTCCCGCTGAAGCTCGTCGACCCGTCCTTCTACCACCTGGACACGGCCCTGGCCGTGCTGGACACCGGGTCCGCCGGCGCGTCCGGTCGCGCGGAGACCATCGCCTACTACCCGGGCGCATTCTCCGCCGGGTCGCAGGCCGCGCTCAGGCGTCTCTACCCGGATGCCATCATCGCCTCCCGGGCGGACGCCGAATGGTTCGCACTCAACGCGGTCTCCGACGGCCGCAATGTGGTGGTGCCCGAGCAGGCGCCCACCTTCGCCCGGCAGCTCGAGGAGCGCGGCTTCGTGCCCGTGCCGGTGGACGTCTCCGAGTTCCGTAAGGCCGGCGGCGGCGCCAAGTGCTGCACCCTCATCCTGCGGTAACCCGACGCCACCCACCCCTGCGCACGAATGCGGCACCACGCGGAGTGTGAATGCAGCAGGCAGATGTGCATAAAACCGGGGCTTTTCGGGCGTATTGCTGCAGGATGCACACCCTTCGATGCCGGTGTGACTGCGGCCAAGAACCGCTCCCTTTCCGCACCAGCGGCGGCGAACGGGGCACGGCCCGGACCTACGTCATAGGCGTTATCGGTAATTGGTGAACTGGAGCGCGACGTCCAGGTCCGCCTCCTTCAGGAGTGCGATCACGGCCTGCAAGTCGTCGCGGGACTTGCCCGTGACCCGCAGCTGGTCGCCCTGGATCTGCGACTTCACCGCCTTCGGCCCCTCGTCGCGGATCAGCTTGGCGATTTTCTTCGCATTCTCTGACGAGATCCCTTGCACCAGAGTGCCTGTCACCTTGTAGGTCTTGCCGGAGGGTGCCGGGTCGCCGATGGTGAAGGACTTCAGCGACAGCCCGCGCTTGATCAGCTTCTCCTTGAACACGTCGATCGCGGCCTTGCAGCGCTCCTCGGTGGACGCCGAGATCGTCACGGATTCCTCGCCGGCCCAGGTGATGGCGGCATCCGTGCCGCGGAAGTCGAAACGCTGCGCGAGCTCCTTCGCCGCCTGATTCAGCGCGTTGTCCACCTCCTGCCGGTCCGCCTTGCTCACGATGTCGAACGATGATTCCGCCATGACGATCTCCCTTCGCCGGCGCCCGGATCCGGGGCCGACAGCCGTGTGCCGGCGGTCATCGGGCGGCCGTTTGGTGGGCGCCCGCACCACCTAGTACGCTTGATCTTCGCCGGGTGAGTCCTGACTGTATCCCCGGCACTGGCAGGTTACCCAAGTGGCCAAAGGGAGCTGACTGTAAATCAGCCGCGCAAGCTTCGGGAGTTCGAATCTCTCACCTGCCACCACCAGCGGAAACGTTGATCTGACCAGCGGAAACGCTACTCGCTAGTTCACCCTCGTGGTGGACAGCTGTGCCCCCAAAATGCCCCAAGTTGCCCGCGGATATGGCACGCTAATGGCACGAGGCTCGTTGAGAAGCCCCACTCGGAGACGGGAGGGCACGACATGGCACGAGGCAAACGGAGCTGGGGCTCCATCCGCAAGCTGCCCAGCGGTAGATATCAGGTGCGGTACCTCGGACCCGACCGGGAGTACCACGCCGCGCCAGTGACCTTCACTACGAAGGCTGATGCTTCCGCGTGGCTCGCGGCGGAGCAAACCAAGATTTCTACGGGCGCTTGGGAGGCCGAACAAGTGCCTCGACGTGTCTTGCCCACCGTCGCCGACTACGCGTGGCAGTGGATCGAGACGCGGACGACGGGCACCGGCGAGCCACTTCGGCCGAAGACCCGGCATCAGTACGAGCAGTTGCACGCACGCCACATCGCGGATGACCCGATCGGTGTGATGGCCATCGACGCCGTGACGGCGGCCGACGTGCGCGATTGGTGGGCGCGCCTGCCCGGCGACCGGCCGACCTGGCGAGCGCACGCCTATCGGCTGCTGCGAGCCGTGTTCAACAGCGCAGTCGATGAAGAGCTGGTGTCTGCTACGCCATGCCGTATTCGGAGCGGTGGAGCGGCGAAGCGGGAGCGGGAGGTGCGCCCGGCATCGCTTGCGGAGCTTGAGACGATCATGGCGTCGATGCCGGAGCGGTATCGGGCGGCCGTGCTACTCGCGGCCTGGTGCGCGTTGCGGTTCGGTGAGCTGACGGAGTTGCGCCGCTCTGATGTGGATCTGAAGGCTGGCGTGGTGCACGTGCGGCGCGCGGTCGTGCGTGTCGAAGGCGAGTCGATCGTGGGTCCGCCGAAATCCGCCGCTGGTGTCCGCGCGGTGGCGATCCCGCCGCATGTCTTGCCGGTTGTTCAAGAGCATCTGCGGGGCGTTGCCGGCGGTCGGACTGCGCTGCTGTTCCCGTCGGAGCGCGACCCGCAAGCGCACCTGGCTCTGAGTACCCTCGCGCGGCACTTTGAGAAGGCCCGCGAGGCCGCCGGTCGGTCGGATTTGCGCTGGCACGATCTGCGTCATACGGGGGCTGTGCTCGCCGCGCAGGCTGGAGCGACACTGGCGGAATTGCAGGGCCGGCTAGGCCATTCCAGCGTCGCGGCTGCGCTGGTGTATCAGCATGCCGCCGACGGCCGAGACGCCGAGATCGCCCGGCGCATGTCGGAGATGAGCCAAAAGTGACGGCGACGTGCACGGCAGAGGTGAAGCGTGCCAGGCTCCTCGAGGCGCTCCCCGGCGGTACGCGATAAGGAACTTTCGCGTATCGATCTGTAGACTCGGTTACGGAACTATCTCGTGTCGACTTGATGGCAGGAGGGCGTGATGGCCGTGATGACTCGTGATCGCGCGAGAGCGCGGGCAGAGCGCGACCGCATCTTGCGGTCTCGCCGCCGGTTTTGGCGGCCCGACGAGTTGGCCACGGCCGGGTCTACGACGAAACATCTCCTGGCGGATCTTGTGTCGGCCGGTGATCTGCGCAGGATTCGCCGAGGCCTGTATTGGCGAGGGGATGCCTCCCCGCTGGGGATGTCGCCGCCTTCGGTGACGGACTTGGTCGCCGAGTTGGCGCCGGGTCCCGGGGTGGGCCCGGCCGGGCTGTACGCGGCGAACCTGCTGCGCTTGTCGACGCAGGTGCCGCGGGCGGCCGAGATCGCGGTCCCGGGTCGTGCCCCCACCTCCCCACACGGTATCCGGTTCGCAGCCCGGCAGGCCCGCTCGGCGCGGGTCGAAACGGGCCTCACTGCGATCGAGGTGGCGCTGCTAGAAAGTCTCGAATCCTGGGAACGAGTGGTGGAACTGCCCGCCATCGAGGCCACCGCGCTGCTTGTCGAGATGATTCGGTCTGGTGCGGTGCGCCCCGACGCCTTGGCGCGGGCGAGCGTGACGGAGCCGGGAGCGGTGCGGGCGAGGCTGCGGCGACTCCTGCACGCCGCGGGCCGTGATGATCTCGTTGACGCCGTTCCGGCGCCCGATCCAAGGACCGAACTCGCGCGAACACGAGCGCTGGCAGTGGCTTCGTGACTGTCGCTGCCTGGAGGGACGCCGAGCCGGATCAATTCGCCGCAGCCGTGCTGAACGCCGCCGAACGATTGGGCGTCCTACCGCTGGCCGTGGAGAAGGACTACTGGGTGTGCCGGGCACTCGGCGCGATTACCCACGCGTTCCCAAGACGAATCATCTTCAAGGGCGGCACCAGCTTGGAGAAACTCCGCGTCATCCGGCGATTCTCCGAAGATCTCGACCTTCTCGTCGTCGGCAGCTACCCGTCGAACCGCGCTGCGCAGCGCGGGCTCAAGGAGATCATCGACGTCGCGTCCGCCGTGACCGGCGCGCCCGCCGCCGGCGCGGGTAGTGGTGGCGGGCCGGGCGCCTATCACCGCAGTGCATATCTGGCCCCGCCGCTGCAGCATTCCAGCGAAGGCGCCGGCGTCGCGGACGCGGCGGCAATCCTGGTCGAACTCGGGCAATCGGGCGGCCCGAACCCGCATGCGGCTCGCGTCATCGAATCACTTCTAAGCCGTGAACTCGGCGCTGCGGGCTTTGACATCGCCGCCTGGTCGGACTTGGCGCCATTCCGCGCGGACATCTTGCACCCGGGCCGAACCCTGATCGAGAAGCTGCTTCGCATCAACAATTTCACGTCCGACGCCGCCGCGCGGCAAACTGCGCACGGCTGGGTCCGCATCGGAAGACAGTTCTACGACGTGTGGGCCCTCCTCGGCACCCCGGAGGTGCTGGACTTCCTCGCCGACAAGGCCAGCGCCGCAAGCGTGTTGACTGATTGCTATAGGGCATCGCGCGCCTTCAAACCGGACATGCCCGTGCCCGATGGAGGGCTCGCCCGCAGCGTCGCCTTCGACCCCGAAGGGCCACTTGCTGCCGAGCTGCGGACGCGACACGACCAGGCGATGGCCGGCCTGTACTACGGCACCGATCGACCGCCCAGCTTTGACGACGTCATCCATCGTGTCGCGGCGAACAAGTTGCTACTCGATATCAGCTGACAGACTGCCGTTGGGGGCTCCGGTGCGGCGGCGCTGCGTTCCGTGACGGGCCTCAAGACGATAGCGAGACGCCAGAAACTCGACTATCGCGAGATTCCGGTCGATCGATCACGGTGCGGCTTGCGCAGCCTGCCGTTGGCCGCGGCGGTGGCGAGGTCAGTCTCAGTTGTCTTCGTGCCCGTGCCCGTGGCGTGCATCAACGCGTCCAGCACGATCCTGCTGGTGGGTCGGTCGAGGCCGGCGAGTGCATCTGCGAGGTCCACTGGTTGTTCGCCGAGGAGTGAGCGGGTGATGGCGAGGACTCGTCTTTCGCCGCCGGAGAGTACGCCGATATGGTCGTCGGACAGCCTCGCGGCGTCGAGGTAGTGGTTGCCGGATGCGGTGGTCTTGATCCAGGGCCAGCCGGGCCGCGCGAAGCGGCCGTCGAAGGCCTGTAGCAGCAGTTGAACGGCTGCTTCGGTGGGGTAGATCCCCTTCGCCCAGGCGCGTAGATCGGCGGGGACGGATCGCGTGGCGGAGTCGATGGCCATGGGGTTTCCTCCTTCGGGCGGTGCGACGGACGGGCTTGTCGTCATCGGGACATCCCGGCCTGCTCACTGGGTCGGGCGGCGCGTGGCCCGTGGCGGTCGGGGCCATGGCTCGTCGCTGCACGGGCAGCCAGTCGGCTGTTCAGCGTGTGGGCGGCTTGTTCGGCGCCCTGATTGGTGAGTACCTGTTCGAGGACGTTTCGGGCGGGCCGTGTTTCGCGGTCGGCTCCGAGGGTGTCGAGTTCGCCGTGGCAGGTGTCGGTGTCGATGTAGGCGTGGTTGGAAAGGCGGCCGCGGGTCATGGCGACGTAGAACGCTTCGCGGGTCATGCGGCTGCTGGCGATGGTGTGGGTGGTGTCGACGGTGACGCCTTGGCAGCGGTGCGCGGTGACGGCGTAGCCGAGCTCGACGTGCTGCGGCACGTAGTCGGCGGGAAGGGCGACGGGCCGGCCGCCGCTTGCTTGGGCTTCGATCGCCCCGTCTCGGCGCACGTCGGTGATGGTGAGGATGGTGCCGTTCTTGATGAAGCCCGCGGCGAGTCGGCCGCGCTCGTCGACGCCTCCGCCCGGGTTGGTGCCGTCCGAGAGTCGTCGGTCGACTCGGCGGGTGATGATGCGGTCGCCGATACCGGCGACGGTGCCGTCGTGCAGCGCCACACCCTCGGCGTGAACGTGGCCGGCTTCGATGAGGTCGGCCCGCACGGTGAGGTTGAGGGCTTGGACGGTGTCGTTGTCGGCCGCGATCAGAAGACTGGTCAGGCCTCGCGTGTGGTCTGCCTTCCAGGCTTGGTGTGCGGCGTGGATCATCGCGTCCGCGTCACCGTCCGTAAACCGGCCGTGCGCCTGGTAGGCGTTTAGCGCTGTCGGGTCGCCGCGGCGGAGCCCCAGGGACGCGTCGGCCTCCCATCGGCGAAGCTGCCCGTCGAGGTTCGTGAAGCGGCGGATATCGGTGAGCTGCGGCGTATCGGCGTGATGTTCGGCCAGGAGCTGGAAGGTGCCGCCGGCGCCGATCGCGGGCAGTTGCGCGTGGTCACCGACGAGCAACAGCTTCGCCCCTGCCGTGCGGGCTTGTGCGGCGAGGGCGTTCATAGTGGACAGGTCTGCCATGCCGGCCTCGTCGACCACCAAGAGCTGGCCGGGGTGCAGTGCCCACCGGTCGTAGCGGGAGCGTGCTTGCGCGATCGCTTGGTCGATGCCTGTCACCGGTTTTCCGGCCGCGGTCGCGTCGGCGCGGCGGGCTTCGAGACTGGCGACGCGCTGGGCTCGACCGGGTTGGAATTGTTGCTGGGCGAGCCACTGCGCGGTGTTCTCGGCTGCGATGTCGATCTCGGTGCCGAGCACCTCGGCCGCGACTGCGGAGGTGGCCAGGCCAAGCACCGAGCCGGGGCCGTGCTCGGCTTCCCAAGCGGCCCGCAGCCCGGCCATGGTGGTGGTCTTGCCGGTACCAGCCGGGCCGACCAGCACGTCACAGACCCGGCCCGATTCGCAGATCGCCCGTACCGCTGATGCTTGGTCCGGTGCGAGCCGGTGGTCGCGGCCGGGCAGGGGAGCAGCGGCAACATCATCGATGACGTCGGCGGAAACGGTTGGCGCGGTGACGGTATCGGTGGCCTGGAGTAGGGCGTCCTCGGCGGCCAGGACTTCCAGGGACGTGAACACTTCGGGCGCGTCATAGATCGATCGGCCCGTCGTGACGTCGATCTCCGCGACGGCCGCGGGAGTACTGGCCGGGTTGAGCAGGACGCTGCGTTCGATTGCGGCGGCCGTGACCCGGCGACGCACCTCGAACAGGTCGGATTCGGTGGCGAATTGCAGGCCCGCTGCGCCAATGGCCCGGCAGGTAGCGGCAACCACATTCCACCGCGACCAGGTGGCGCGCTTGGCCTCGACCTGATCCAACGCGGCCGCGGCGAGGATCTCGATCGTCTGTTCGTCGACCGCGCCGGCCGTCACCAACCTGGCGCTGCCTCGGATCGTGTCCGGGCTCAGGGTGATGTGCGTGCCTGTTGTCGCTGTCGGGATGGTGGTGATGGCGCGCGCCCAGGCACGTGCGTCACTGCCGAGGATGAGGTCGGCACGGCGGGTCCATTGGTCGGTGTATTCGGCCACGGTGGAGACGTGTTTCGGCTGCCGTGTTTCCAGGGTGGCCTGTTGGCGGATGCGTACGGCTTCGGGTCCGGTCGGCTGTCGGCCGTGATCTGCGACGAACTTCTCGATGGCGGCGTCTTTGGCGGCGGTGATGGCGGCGGTGCGCTGCGAGAACTCCGCGATCAGGTGGTCCGGTATCGCGGCCAACTCCCGGCGCGGGTTGCGGGCCCGGCCGCGCAGCCGCACCTCCCAGCCGACGCCAAGTGCGCGGGTGAGATTGTCGGCGAGCAGCAGGTCGTAGGTGTCCGAGTGCGCGACCGACGCCGCGTACAAGGAGCGGGAATCCAACGTTCGCCAATGCCCATCGGATGCTGCCTGGACACGGTTGGCGATCGTCACATGCGTGTGCAACTGCGGATCGCCGGCGCGGGAGTCGTGGTGATCGAACCCGGCCGCGATCAGGCCGCGCACCGGCACCCGGGCGGAGCCGCCATGCCCGGTGCGGGTGCGGGCCACGTCACGCTCGATCAGCCGGATCGTCGACGCAATCGCCTGGTGATGCGCGGCCACAATGGCGCGCTGCACGTCTGCGTCGGAAAGCGCCCACAGCACCGACACGGACTTCGGCACCGAAAACGTCAAATCGAATCCCGCGACCGCGCCTCGCGTGTCGCGGGCCTTCTCGGCCGCTGCGGTCGCCGTAACCCTGGCTTCGCGCACTGCGGGCGCCAGGCCTGCGGGCAGCTGCGCGACCTTCGTTGCGATCCGATCCGCCGGTTGAGCCGTGGCATGGTATTCGCGGCCTAGCGGCGTACCGGTCACCGGGTCGTGGCCGGCGCCGAACATCCGCGCCATCTGATCCTCCGACACGACGCTCCCCACGGCCAGACCCGCCCCGTCATTCACCCCGGCCAGACCCGCGCCCAGCCACACCCCGGCCGGATAGCCGGCGTTCACGTAATACCGGGTCATCGCCGTCGACCGATCCGGCGCATCCCCACGCGACGTGTGCCGCATCAGGTACTCGAAACCCGACCCGGCCGACATGCGCGACAGAGACATCACCACACCCCAATAAGGTGCGCACCCCGCGCGGTAGCGAAGAGAAGTTGTCGATATTGCAGATGCAAGTATCATGGGGTCATGGTTACTAGAGCTACGGCGACTACGCTTGACGCCGCGGATCCGGCTGTCCGGTCGGATGCGCGATCTCTCGCGGCCCGGCTCAATGGGGACAATCCCGTCGAGGTTGCGGTGCGCTCGATGCTCGACGATGTTGCCGATGGCGCGCGCGTTGTCGTGCTGCGTACGGACGATGAGGTCACGCCCGGTCAGGCTGCCGAGATTCTTGGTGTCACTCGGCAGTTTGTCGATCGTCTCTGCGAGGACGGTGTGCTCGCCTTTCGTCGCCTGCCCGGCAGCCGTCATCGCCGCATCCGAGTGAAGGACGTCACGGATGTTGCCGCTGAACGGGAGAGGCGCCGGGCCGGCGGCGCCGCGATCCGCGCTGTGATCGGTCAGTGACCGTTGGCTCAGCTGCGGCGGGTGTTCATTGACACCAACGAGCTGTTCCCGTTCACGATCATGGACCTGCTCCTGACGTTCGCGGAAGACTTTCTGTTCACCTGGGTGTGGACTGACGAGATCTTGGATGAATGGGAAGAAGTCATCATCCGAGAGGGGAAACGGACCCCGGAATCGGCCGCGTCAGTCATTAATGCGGTGCGAACGTACTTCGGCGACGACCGCATCGACCCAGCCACCTATCGCCATGCGATTACCGACGATCTATCGCCCGACCCTGACGACCGCGTGCATGCTGCGGCTGCCATCCACGGCAACGCCGACGTGGTGCTCACCCGGAATCTCAAGCATCTGCGCACGGAACCGGTGATGGCCGCCGGGATCGAGGTGATCACCTCCGACGAGTTCCTGTGCGCATTGCTGGACGATCATCCTGGGGCCGTGATCGAGTCATTTATGCGCGCAGCCGCCGGTAGGCAGAGCCCGCCGACGACACCGACGCAGCTTGCACAGCACATCGCAGCCGCCGGGGCCCCAGAATTCGCCGAAAGGCTCCAGGCCTTGCTCGCCCGCTGACGTCCTGACAAGATCTCGACGACAACGCGGCGCCTGCGCCGCTGGCACCGGGCTGCGGCCGTTCGTATAGGTGGGCAAGACATCACCACAGCCCACGCGTAACGGGTAAACCCAAAGTTTATTGAGGGGTCTTCGCGCCGCTGGTGCCAGTCGTGTGTCGGGATTTTTTGGGCGCTCGGCGGGGCGCATCCTGCTTCCGTAGGCTCCGGCGGGCGAGGCGGGGACGTCCGCAGCGGCGGGCTTGACGTCAGGGTCGGCGCGGCCGAAAATCGCGGGCCGGCAAACTGGCCTGCGATGGGTTCAGGCAGGCTCTGACGGCTGCGCGCCGAGACGATGTTGCCCTCCGGATGGCGGTGGATCCCCCTCGAGATCCGCGCGGGCGACGCCCCCGTCCAGCGGGCCCGCCGCTCTCCTCGTCGCCGTATCCGTAGGCTGAAAGGATGTCCAATACAGTCCCAACGGCCGGTCGCGATGAGGGGTTCGAGACGTTCGGCACGCCGGAGGATGCGGCGCTGGCCGGGTCGCGTTCCACGCCGGCTGCGCGTGCCCGGGTGGTCGAGGTCGCCCCGGCCACGGAGTTCGTGGGCGCGTACGTGACGGTGCAGACCGACGGCCATCCTGGCTTCCACGACCGCGACATCTCATCGTGCGTCCAGACGCCGGACGGCCGGTGGTTCGAGGCCGGCAGCGCTGGCGCGTGGCACGGCATGATGGCGCTGCCTGCCTTCGCATGGGTTCGCGACGGCGACATGCCCACGAGGCGCGTGCCGCCCGTGGGCATGTCGATCGGTACAACATAGTCATGTTGCCGCCAGCCACGCCACGCTCCGGAAACGTAGCGGCGGGAACCGTTTGGAAGCGCGCATCCTGCGCGCGACCTGCAGCCGGCATTTCAGGATGCGCAGGTCAGCGAAAGATTCCCGGCCAGGATGCGCCGCCTGCGGTTCCAGGTTGCGCTGCTCGAGGGCCCAGGATGCGCGTGGGTTGCACCCTGGTAGCGGATGCACGCGGGGCCGAACGCCGGTAGCCGATCCGCATACAGCTCCCGTCCGGTGTTACCCGGTCACTTGCCCGGCCAACGGGTGGGCTCCAGGACGCGGCTCGGTATAGCGTGAGGATGTGGGTGCAGTTTCGTGGGCTAGCAGCCCTCACTCCGCGACGGTCATGCGCGGTAATCGGTCGCGGGACACGAAGCCCGAGCTCGCCGTCCGAAAGCTTCTGCATGCTCAAGGATTGCGTTACCGCGTCCACTACCGGCCTTTATCATCCCTCCGGCGGACCGCAGATATCGTGTTTACCGCTAGCCGCATCGCCGTATTTATCGATGGTTGTTACTGGCATGGATGCCCTGAGCATTACGTTGCCTCCAAGTCGAATCGTGAATACTGGGACACCAAGATCGCAACGAATTCGGCACGAGATGCAGAGACCACTGCGGTGCTATCGGACGCTGGCTGGACCGTACTGCGCTACTGGAGTCATGATCGCCCCGAGGAAATCGCCAGCTCGATTCGAGAACTGGCGCTCCGCGCCCCGCACGGTGGACAAGTGCGCTAGCCGACCTGCGCCGCCGACCGATCAGCCCCCGCAAACGTAGAAGCCCTCGACTTCCTCGTTCTCGTCGCGGGAAGTTCTTCCGACAAGGTGTCGACCACTGTTTGCGCCGTGGTCCTCGATAGCGCGAGTAGAGACACTTCGCCAAGAGGTATCGCTACGCGCAGCGCTGCAGGCGAGTGCCCAAGTGACCCGAGCAGAGCGAGAGCTGCGGCTCGGGCCAACGGAGGTGGAACGCTATTTCCGACCTGACGATGACCATGCCAGTTCGTCGTGTGAAACCGGAACCAGTCAGGGTACCCGTGGAGGCGAGCCGCTTCGCGGACGGTGATAACGCGATCCTCGCACGGATGAATCGGCCGCGGGGATGTATGCGAGCCACGTTCGGACCCCGTGCCGGCCCGCAACGTCCGGGACGGACCGTCGAGCGGGAGCCGATACAGACGGCTCTTCGGCTCCACAGTGCCGAGCGCGGTCGCGGCGAAGCGTTCCACTGTTTCCTTCGTATGAGTGGTGCGGCGGGAGCCTGTCAAGTAGGACGGCTCCGACAGGCGCGGCCGGGACTTGTCACCGGGAAGTGCATCGACGCCTGCCAACGTGCGTGCATATGCGCTCTTGATCGATAAGCGGCGTTCGATGTCCTCATCCCGCAGCTCGACCTCATCCGCGCTCAGCAGTGCCTCATATCCTGACGGGGAGGGAAGACCCTCGAGCGCCTCCTTAACTGAGATTTTTCTTTCGATCTGAACCGGCCGAGTCGGGGCAACCTTGCCCAGTGCACCAAGCACGATGACCCGTCGCCGTGACTGAGGTACGCCGAAGTTGAGGCTGTTGACCGCCTCATCGGTCCCGGAAAGTGCATAGCCCGCGCGCCTGAGCTTCGTGAAGGCTTCTTCGCGGATGTCATCGAATTTCTCTTCTAGCAGGCCAGCGACGTTCTCCAGGCAGAGCGTCTGCGGCTTGAGTTCTTCGACTAAGCGGACGAAGTGCAGAATTAGGTCGTTGCGCTCGTCGTTCTGCTCACGCTTGCCGCCTGCGGAGAACCCTTGACATGGCGGGCCGCCGATCAGAGCGTCGAGTCGTCCGGGCCACGGAGTTCCTGGATGAAGCCGCTTGAACCCGCGTTTGGCGACCGCGAGCACGTCGGTCGCTGACAACTTTGAGGCGTCACGGCATAGCACCTCACAGTTAGGAAAGTTGAACGCGTGAGTTGCCGCATGCACTGGGTCATACTCGACAGCCGCAACGACGTCGTAGCCGGCTTGCTCGAATCCAAGGCTCATGCCTCCTGCCCCGGCGAAGAGGTCGACCGCTACTGGCCTGCTCAGGCGCGCGCTAGCGGAGGAGACTGTCACCCTATGACGATCGCACATCTCGCCCCCGGACGCACGCACCGACGCGGGCAGGTTCTACCTCAGCCGGGCACAGATCGGGCATCATGAGCACATGGTGACATCCATCCCCGACACGACGGTCAATGCGGGCGCCGAGAAGCGCTTCTTCATCGAAATGTTGACCAAGGACATCGAGCTGCTGCCAGCGATCGTCGATCTAGTGGACAACAGCGTGGACGGGGCGCGGGGGCTTCACCCCGACGGAGACCTCGACGGGCAGTGGGTGAAGATCAAAGTCAAAGACGACTCGTTCACAATTTCGGATAATTCGGGAGGCATCTCGGTCGATATCGCGCGTCACTACGCGTTCCGCTTCGGCCGCTCCAAGGACTTCACCGGGGTCAAACGTTCGGTGGGCCAGTTCGGCGTCGGAATGAAACGAGCGATCTTCAAGATCGGCCAGGCGTTCACCGTGAAGTCTGCTCATCGTGGCGAGACGGGCGGCAGCGATAGCTCGCGTTTCGATATGAGCGTCGATGTCGAGGAGTGGGCGGTTCAGGAGGCGTGGACCTTCGAATTCGGCAACGTCCAGGAGGGCATCACCCTCGCGGCCGGCGAGGAGACCGGCACCACGATCACGATTACGAAGCTCCACCCCAGCGTGCAGGACGACTTGAACGACCCGTCAGTGGCTCAGCTCCTGCGAACCGAGTTGCGCGTTCGACATCAGGAGTCGATTCAAAGCGGCCTGAAGCTCTATCTGAACAGCGAGACACCGCTGGTTGCATCTCGTCCCTCGCTTCAGGCCTCCGCTGTCGTGCGACCCGTCTACAAGCAATTCCAAGTCGAGGCATTGGGTGGCACCGTTGACGTCAAGCTCTACGCCGGAACGGTTGCCCCACCCAAGCGCGACAAGGACACCGATCCCGAAGACGACGGACGGGCCGAAAACTTCCAAGATCCAGGCGATGCCGGCTGGTATCTCTTCTGCAACGACCGATTGCTTCTCGTGGCCGACCGGACACCCATCACCGGCTGGGGCAATCCCGCAGCGGCCTACCACCCTCAGTACCGTCTCTTCCGCGGGTTCGTGTATCTCTCCGCAGACGACGCGAGTCTCCTGCCCTGGAATACCACCAAGACGGCCGTGGACCGAGATTCGCCTGTCTTCCGCGCAGTGCAGTCCGAGATGAAGACGACGCTCGTTGCCGTACAAGCGGTCATAAACCGCGCCAAGCAAGTGCGCGCTCGCCTCGACGAAGAAGAGACGAAACCCGAGATCCTTGTGGCGCTGGACGAAACCCCGGACCAGCCGATCAGCTCGCTGACAACGGTGTCGTCCCAGATGCTCGCGCCTGCCTCGCCTCCGCCCAAACCACACACGCCGGCGACGCCCAAGATTCAGCGAATCCAATATACGGTCGAGCGCGACCGGTACAAAGAAGTCGCGGAAGCGCTTGGGGCATCGAGCGGCTCGGAAGTAGGTCGCCTGACTTTCGACTACTTCTACGACCAAGAGATCGACTGATGGCCAGACAGTACGAGTTCCGGCCAGCCAAGGCCGCCCAACGACGGATGATCGTCGACGCGTGCAGACGGCTAACAGCGATCGCATCGCCCGATCAATATCAGTACGTCGGATTCGGAGGGCTGGAGTTCATCGACTTCGTCGAATTCCACCGTGGTCTCGGCATCCCCCAGATGACGAGCATCGAACACGACACAAACATGCAACACCGACTCGACTTCAACAAGCCATACAACAGCATCCGGCTCCTCATCGGCGAAGCCCGGGATCAGCTTCCCCAAATCGATTGGGCGAAACTGGCGATCACCTGGCTCGATTACACCGACGTTCTCACCACCGACATCCTCCGCGACGTCGACTACGTCGTCCGGTCGAGTCAACCGGGCAGCGTCGTGCTCGTGACCGTCAACGGTGCCGCAACCGACGTTCCGATCCCCGAGCGGCTCCCGAACCTTCGGAGCAAGCTCGGCGACCTTGTCACCGACGGGCTCGAACAAACGGACATGGCCGGTTGGGGTCCCACACGGGTCGAACGAGGCATCCTCCAGGCAACCGCCCACGCGGCCGGTCGGCAGGCGCACGGTCTGCCATTCCGCCAACTCTTCAACTTCGAGTATGCGGACGACGCAAAGATGCTCACTTGGGGAGGAATCGTTACCAGCCCGGCTCTCGACCGCACGATCGACACCTGCCGATTCGACGACCTGACCTTCGTCCGCACCAGGGACGACGCCTTCGAGATCAATGTTCCAGTGCTAACCGAACGCGAGATCGCCTACCTGGAAACCGAGCTTGTCGGAGCGTCAGCCACCGCGCTGCCCAAGATCAAAGGCGTTTGCTCGAAAGACATCCGGGCATTCGCACAGGTCTACCGATGGAGGGTCGGTGTCCGCTAGGGATCCACTGATTTTCGCCAATTCGATCGTCGCCTGTCGAGTGTCACCTGCGGAAACGTCAGTGCGGTACGAGTCCAGTTGGCGTTTTTCAGCGTTTCCCTAGAGCGCTGGCACGACTCGCTTCGGCCGCCGTACGGCGGCCGAAGCGAGTCGGGGACTGCTGCACGGATAGGTGACATCTGATGTGTGGAGGCTCGGTGCCTCTGCTGGAAGGATGTCGACCATGCCGAAAGCGT
This sequence comes from Actinobacteria bacterium 69-20, assembly GCA_001897425.1. Lineage (GTDB taxonomy): Bacteria > Actinomycetota > Actinomycetes > Mycobacteriales > Nakamurellaceae > Nakamurella. The sequence continues at coordinate 241,258 of MKSW01000022.1, forward strand.
TTCCCAAGGAGTTCCGCGAGGACGTGATCCGGGTAGCCCGCCAGGCGGAGGCCCCGGTGTCGCAGGTTGCGAAGGACTTCGGTATCTCCGAGTCCTGTCTGCACCGATGGCTGCAACAGGCCGATATCGAGGACGGTAAACGTCCAGGCGTGACCGCGTCCGAATCCTCGGAGCTGCGTGACGCGAAGAAGCGGATCCGACTGTTGGAGCAGGAAAACGAGGTGCTGCGCCGCGCGGCCGCCTATCTGTCCCAGGCCAATCTGCCGGGAAAATGATGTACCCGCTCGTCCGTGAGCTGGCCGCCGGCGGGATCCCCGTCGCGGTGACGTGCCGGGTCTTGAAACTTGCCCGTCAGCCCTACTATCGCTGGTTGAAACAGCCTGTGACCCAAGCGGAATGGGATGAGGCGCACCGGGCGAACGCCCTGTTCGATGCCCACCGGGACGACCCGGAGTTCGGGCACCGACTGCTCGCCGACGAAGCACGCGATGCCGGCCAGTCGATGGCTGATCGGACTGCGTGGCGGATCTGTCGGGATAACCGTTGGTGGTCCACATTCGGTAAGAAACGGGGCCGCAACGGTAAGCGCCCCGGGCCGGCGGTGCACGACGACCTGTGTGCCGTCGTCGACGGCAACGGCCGGGTTCGGCACCAGTTCACCGCCGAAAGCCCGAATGAACTGTGGCTCACGGACATCACGGAGCATCGCACCGGCGAGGGCAAGCTCTACCTGTGCGCGGTCAAAGACGCCTACTCGGGCAGGATCGTGGGCTACTCCATCGACTCCCGCATGAAATCCCGCCTGGCCGTCGCCGCGCTCACCAGCGCCGCAGCCCGCCGCGGTGACGTCGCCGGCTGCGTGGTGCACAGCGACAGAGGCAGTCAATTCCGTTCGCGAAAATACTTGCGGGCATTGCGATCTCACGGCCTCGTCGGTTCCATGGGGCGGGTCGGCGCCGCCGGGGACAACGCCGCCATGGAATCATTCTTCGCGCTGCTGCAGAAAAACGTGCTCAACCGGCGCACCTGGCAGACACGAGACCAGCTTCGCATCGCGATCGTTGCCTGGATCGAACGCACCTACCACCGCCGCAGACGCCAAGCCCGACTCGGCCGCTTGACCCCCATCGAATACGAGACAATCATGACCACACCGGCCACCCAGGCCGCATGAAGAACCTGTCACCTATCCGCGCAGCAGTCCCTCGACTCCAAACTCTGATGTTTGTCGAGGGCTTGGTCGCGGATCGCGTCGGTGAGGGTTTCGATGAGGTTACGTCGTTCGGTGGCTCCTTGGCGCATGTCGGGGCTCATGCTAGCGGTGGCATCGGCCAGCTATGAAACACTGCGGTCGCGTCTTCATTGACCCGATTGCCGAACCAGTCGCGGGACGGCGCCGGCTACGCCCGTGCCGAACACGTTGCACTGATACGTGCATCGCGTAGGAGTCGTCGGGGTATCTGTTCCGGGATGGGGGTGGCGGACGGCGCGTACTCAATGGAGTGGTGGCCGTGGTCAGAGACGGGGACTGTGCATCGGTCTCATGCCTTGACCTGTCGATCGGGATCATTGAGGCGTGTCCATGGCGATCTTCGACGGAATTCGTTCCCCGGGGCGCATCCGGAACGCATCCTGCTCCTGACAGCTCAGGATGCGCAGGTCACGGGCATGTCCGAGGCCAGGGTGCGCCGAGTCAATCCCAGGATGCGCCCCGCATCCTGGCCCAAGATGCGCCCAGAATGCGCTTTGGACGCGTTCCGGTAACGCCCGCCGTCGACGCTGCCGGGCATGGACACGAAACGGCAGGTCGGCCCAACCGATTCAGCATGGGCCAAGGGATGTGACTGGCAGGCTGCGCTCGGGTCGGATGATCCGGCGCAGCAGTGGGCGGCGTCATGCTCGATCGCCGCGGTTGTTACCGCACGCGATCCGTGCGTCGATTCGACGTTGCTGCACGAGGCATCGGTCGGCGCGTTCGAGGCGGCAACCGAGGGCTGCGTCAACGATCTGGTGAGTGCCGCCTGCGCGGGCGCGCGGCGGGCCGCTTATTGGGAGCGGCAGGCCCGTTCACGGCTGGTGCCGCCGGTCTCTTACCGGGAACACCGCTGGATGTCGGACGTGCGTGCTGGTGGTGGCCAGTTGACGCTGGTGCCCTTGGATGAGATGGCGACGCGATCGGCGGAGCCGCAAGGCGCTCCGAAGTCGCGTCTCGCGTCGAGGATCGGTTCGTTGCTAGACGACGCAGGCTGGCGGTGGGACGCGCGGCCCGCGCATGTCGCCGCGGACGCGATCGAGGAGGTCTGTTTATCCGGCCGGGACCGCGCTGGCCGATGCCTGGCGGGCCGCTATGCGTCGCTGCCGCCGGTGGTGGCCAGCGGCATGGTGCTGCTGGTGGCCGGGTCTCGTCGCCGCGACGGGTTGGGCTGGCCGGGCGTGGTGTGGCTGGACGCGCACCGGGGCTGGCAACGTGCGGCCAGTGACCCGGGGACCCGGGCGGTTCTCGCGGCGCTCGCCGAGGGCAGGCGCGCCAGGCCCGTCAATGCGGTGGCGACCCACACCGCGCCCCATCGGGCCGTCCGTGGGAACGTCTCGACCATCGCCGCCCGCCGTCGTGATGACGTGCTGCAGGCGGTGGCGTCATGATCAGTCCCGCGCAGCGCTACCAGTTTGCGGCGGTCAACGCCTTGTCGGCGGCCCTCTGGTCGTCGGCTGATGCCGACCGCATGTTCCAGATCGTCCGCCCGCGCGACTTCCATCCGGTGGATGACACGATTGCGGCCGCGGTGTTCGATCTTCGGCGCCGCGGGATCACGTGGACGGACCCGTGGCCGGCGGTCGACACTTTGCGCGATTACCGCCAGCTCTGGAAGGAGCGGGTCGACTCCGGCAAGTTTGGACGGCACGCGATCGAGACGCCGGTAGAGGATCTTCTCGACCCGGATCGGTGGCCACTGCGCTTCGCCGAGCGGCCACTGGTCTCCGGCCGGATCTTCGACATTCAATGTCTCATCAGCGAAGTGGACGTGACCGAGACCGCGCGTGAGGTCGCCGCATGCCGTCGTCACGAGGTTGCCGAGGCAACGATGCAAACCGTCCACCAGATCCTCACCGCCCCGCCCGCCGGGTCGACACGTCGTGAGCGTCAGCAGGCGATCAGCGCGGTCTTGCACGGCTACCGGCGCGACATGTCCGCCACCCACCTCTACCCGCCGAGGCCGGCCGGGGCGGCCCGTTGCTCCATGTCCGACCTGCAACGGTGACCCGCCAGTTAACTACCGCGCGCGGCGCGCACCTATTTAGGGCGGCGGCGCTCGCATGTGCGCATCGCCTGGAATAGGAGGCTTCCCATGTTGTATCTCGACCGGGCCTGGGCCCGGGTGGGTGCGTTTCTGATGGATGATCCGCTGTCGGGCGGGGACACGGTGACGATCCCGGGGCTGGCACGGTTTAAGGGGATCGTGTCGGCGATGGTGCCGTTCGCCCTGGTGGCTTGCGTGCTGGCGGTGATCATCGGCGCGATCATCTGGGCGATGGGCGGGTTCACGAACAATCCGCATCGAGCGGCGTCGGGCAAAACCACTGTCTTGTGGTCGCTGGTTGCCGCGATCGTGATCGGCGCCTCTGGGTTCGTGGTGGGCTGGGCCCACGACCAGGGCACCACGATCTCCTGAGCCGAGGTGGCCGTCATGCGCATCATTCCGTTTCCACGCCGGCACCGTGCGTTATGGATCGCTGCCGCCGTGCTGGGTGTTTCCGCGTGGGGCACCTGGCTGGCGTCGTCGGGCCGCACGTTCGACTATGGCAGCGGTGCGACATCCCTCGCACCCGCCGCGACACCGACACCGGGGGCGTCAACGCCGGACGTGGCGGTTGTTGCGAGCATGCCGTCGACAGGTATGACGGACCTCGCGGCCGAACCGTATCCGCACACCTCGGCGCCCGGGCTGGTGGTCATCGCCGACCGGCCGACAGCTGGCGTCGGCGACGACGAAGGCTCGGTAGTGGTGGCCGCGCCTCGATCGGATCTGGCGGGTGTGACGGATCCGCTCGCATTTGCTGGCGCCGTCGCGGACGTCGTGCTGTCGTTTGGGCCGGAGGAGGACCCCGCCCGGGCTGATGTCGTGCTGGCGGTGGCGGCACTGCCGCCGATCGGGGCCCCACAGGAACTGGCGGCTGACCTGGACCGTCTCGCCCCGGCGCCGGCGTTGGTTTCGTCTGGCGCGACTGTGGAGTTCGCGCCGGACTTGGTCGCCCCGTCTGCGTGGGCTGCGCCTCGAATGGACCAGCTGCGCCTGCCACTCGGCTCGTTTGCGATCGACGTGACCGGAACCCAGATCGTCACCGTCCCCGGCCACGACCCGGTGTCGATCTCGGTGACGATCGGCGTCACCGGAGCCTGCCCGCCCGCCCTGCCCCAGTGCGAGATCGACCGGATCTTCCCGCGCACCGTCGCCCAGGAGCTCGGCTCATGACCCCGGCCGCCCGCAGACTCATGGTCGCCGCGGCCGCGACCCCGTCGATCGCGGCTGTCGCGGTGGTGGCCTTGATCCTCACCGCGTTCGCGGCCTTTGCCGCAGGCGGGGGCACGGGCGACGATCCGGCGATCCACGCCGCCGCGTGCAACTCGGTCGGCAGCCCCGCTTCAGGTCTATCTGCCGAACAGACCATGAATGCCGCAACGATCGCCTCCGTCGCGGCGGCGCGCGGCCTGGGCACTGCGGGCGCGGTGATCGGGGTGATGACGGCCATGACGGAGTCGTCACTTCTGAATATCGACCACGGTGACGAGGCCGGGCCGGATTCGCGGGGCCTGTTCCAGCAGCGCGACTCCTGGGGGCCAGCATCGGTGAGGATGGATCCGGCCGGAGCGGCCGATCTCTTCTTCGACCGACTCGAGACGATCGACGGATGGCAGGACCTGGCCCCGTGGGCGGCCGCGCAGCAGGTGCAGCACTCCGCGTTCGCCGACGGCTCGAACTACGCCGCCCACTACCAGGACGCGCTGACCATCGTCGCCGGCCTGCAAGGCATCGATCCCGAGGTGACGGGCGCGCAGCCGGCGTCCGCTGTCGCCGATGTGCCCGGCTTCGACGTGGTGGCCTTCTGCGCCATGGGCAGCACGGGAGTCGCCGCTGGCGGTGGGGTGATGGCGGGTGCGTGGGGCGGGTTCTCGAACGGACAGATCCCGGCGACCGCGCTGTGCCCGCTCACCGCCGCCGGGCAGCTCCTGCGCTGCGACGCGGCCGCAGCGTGGAACGGTATGTCGACGGCGTATCGGGCCTCGTCGGGCTCACCGCTGTGCATCACCGACTCGTACCGCACCCTGGCCGCCCAGATTGCTCTGCACGCCGAGAAGCCCACGTTGGCGGCGGCGCCGGGAACGTCGAATCACGGCTGGGCGCTTGCGGTGGATTTGTGCGAACCCGGCCGGGGCGGCATGGGTTTTACGACCGCGACCTACCTGTGGTTGAAGGCGAATGCCGGCGGGTTCGGTTTCACGCACCCGGCGTGGGCCGAACCGGGCCGAGGTCAGGAAGAGCCGTGGCATTGGGAATACACGCGGGGCGCGTCATGACGGCGCGAACCGGGATCGTGCCGCTCCGCGCGGACGGCACGGCCGCGCTCGACTCGCTGGGGGGTCAGGCCGTCGGCTGGGGCTTGGCGGTGGCCGTCGGCATGGTGATCATCTGCGCGGCCACCTGGGCGATCGCGGCCACCCATTCCCATCCGCAGATGGCGGCAAAGGCAAAGTCCGGCATCCTCGTCGCCCTGGCCGGGGCGCTACTGCTCGGCGCCGGCACCGGCTACCTCGCCTGGCTGGCCGGCGGCCAAGCGCAGGCGTTCACCGCCGACCCGGCCTCCTACAAGGCCGAAACCGCCGCACCTACTCCCGGCGTCGAAGTCGTTGACAAGACAGCCGACTGGATCGGCGCAGTCAACGACGCCCGCGCCACCGTAGGTGCTGCGGGCGTGGCCGCCGATCCGGCGCTCACCTCGCTGGCCGCCTCCTGCGCGGCAAGGCTCGCCGCCGACCAGGAAGGCACCTGCCCCGCCGAAGGCCAGTTCTACGAGGTCGGGCTCTCACCGAGCCAAGTCGTGAAACTCTCCGGAACCCTCGCCCCGGAAATGATCGGCAGCTGGGCGCCGATCCTCGCGTCCGACCTGTCGGCGCTGACGGGTGATCCGCGGGTGGCGATGGTCGCCGCCCGCAACACCCACAACGGCACCGCCACGCTCGTCATCTTCATCTCCGCAGGCCCCTGCCAGGCGCCGTGCACACCGAGCGAGGACGGGGCGATCATGCCGGGGCTGATTACGCACGTCGTCATGGGCGGGTGACTCGAAATGACGAATCCGGCTGTGGCTGCGCCGCCACACCTGTCGGGTATCGCCGACATCCTCGGCGACGAGATCGGCTCGCTGCTGCGCCGCATCGCGCAAGGCTTCGTCGACGCCGCCGGGTTCCTGCTCCAGGTCACCATCGACGATTTGAACGGCGGGCTGCGCATCGACCTGTCCGCAGGATGGATCCAGACGGTGCTCGGCCAGATGCAAACCCTCGTCATCTCCCTCGTGGCACTGATGTTCGTGCTGCAAGTGATCGTCGCCATGCTCCGCAAGGACCATCGCGGCCTGTGGCGCGCCGCAGGAGGGTCAGCGCTCGCCCTGCTCGGCGGGGCGGCCGCGGCCGCGATCTCCGCCGCGATCTTGCTCGTCGTCGACCAGTTCACCGCGTTCGTCCTCGGCCGCGCCCAACAGTCCGCCGAAGACACCATGGCCCGGGTCTTCGAAATGGACGGGGTGATAGACACGGCCGGCTGGCTGGTCGTCATCATCATCGCCGGCCTCGCCTGTCTCGCGTTCCTGTTCATCCACCTCGTGCTGATCGGCCGTAACGCCATGGTGATCGCCACCGTCGTCTTCGCCCCGTTCGCGTTCGCCGGCGCCACCACCGACCGCACCAAGACCTGGTTGGTGAAATGGTTCGAGATCTTGATCGCCCTGGCATTGGCGAAGTTTGCGATCGCTGTCATCCTCACGCTCGGTTTCCTGTCCCTGGCAGACAGCGTTGCTGCACCGGGCGGGCCGTCCACCACCCAGGTGATGACGGGCGCGCTGTGGCTGTTCGTCGCCGCGTTCTCCCCGCTGGCGACGATGAAGTTCGTGACGTTCGCCGGCGGGGAACTCGCCGCCCCGCACCCCGGCGGCGGGGGAGAAGCGCTCGGCAACGTCAACTCCGCCGCCTACACCGCCTCGACCGTCTCACGCCTCAACCCGGTGCGGCTCCGCCGGCCCCGCTCCGTACCGGCACCGCCCAGGCCACCGGGAGGAACACCATGACCACCACCGCAACCCCGGTGCGCTTCGCCCAGCGCCCCGACCGCTCCCTGCTGCTCGGCCTGTCCGCGACGCGCGCCATCACCCTGGCCGCGTGCGTGTTCGCGGTTGCCGCGGTGACAGTCGCGGCAGGTATGACGACCGGGCTGATGACCGTGATCGGCATCTCACCGCTCGCCGGCTCCGCCCTGCTGATGGTCGAGGGCCGGGCTTTGATCGAATGGGCCCCGGACGGCGCCCGCTACGCCTGGCGCGGCGCGCAAGGCCGCTTGCGCTCCCTCGCCCCGGTCGACCGGCCGACCCGCGCCGGAGTACTACCCATCCCCGGAACGGCCCTCCAACTCTCCGTTCTGGAAACCACCGATGGGGCGGCGATCCTGCGCGACAAGACCGCCGATACCTGGACCATCATCGCCGCCGCCAGCGGCAACGGGTTCATGTTCGCGGACGGCGAGACCCAGGACGCCGCCTGCGCCGGCCTGGGTCGGGCACTCGCGGCGATCGGCGGTAGCGGCCAAATCACCCGTATCCACATCACCCACCGCGTGAGACCCGAAACCACCCAAACTTCAGATGCAGCAATAAGTTCCGCGTCGATGCTGCCAGCCGCAAACGAGTATGACGACGTAGCGTTGATGGGCTCTCGACCGGCGAAGCCTGCGGCCGGAACTCCAGGCGAGCGTTCCGGTGGTGCGGTCGAGGACGGGGTCGGATCGTCGGCGATGACGCGGGCCGCTGCCGACGTCTACCGGCACACCCTCGCGGAGCACGCTGCGTCGTGGCGGCACGACACGCTCATCGCACTGACCATCGG
>MKSW01000023.1:0-63679 GCA_001897425.1 Actinobacteria bacterium 69-20
ATCGGCTACGACGTCACTCTCACACCCCACCAGGAACGCCAACTACCCGAAGCAAGCTAACCGAATCTGCGTATCAGGTGGTCGGCGAACACGGCCTCGTGCAGCTCGGACAAGGCGACCACGGCGGCGTGCATCGGCCGCCCATCCAGCGACCGCCACTTGCCGTCCAGGACGGTCTGCACCTTGTTGCTGATGACCACGTGCGTGTGCAGGTGCGGATCACCCGCACGGGAGTCGTAGTGGTCGTAGGCGGTGGCGATCAACCCCATCACGTCCACTTGTGCGACTGCGCCGTCGCGGCCGGTTGCGCCCGTGCGGGTGGCCGCAACCTCGCGCTCCATGAACGCAACCACCTCCGCAACCGCCGCATGATGCGCTTGCGCGATCAACGCCTGCGTGCCAGCGTCGGCAACCGCCCAGAGCACGGAGGCCGACTTGGGGATCGAGAAGGTGAAGTCGAACCCCGCCACCGCCCGCCGCGTCCCCCGCGCGGACTCCTCGGCCTCGATCGCCGCCACCGCCCGACCACGAGCGACCGGACCAAGATCGGCGTCGAGGTCGGCCACCCGGTCATTGATCCGGTCCGTGACGGACTTGTATTCGGGATAGGCCCGGCCCAACGGCTCCCCGGTGATCGGGTCGCGGCCCATCCCCACAAGAAGTTGAAGCTGGGCCTCCGAAACCTGGGCACCCACCCCGATCTGACCGGCACCAAGACCAGACAGCCCGCTGCCCAGCCACCGGCCCGGCGGAGTTCCCTCGGCGTTGTAATACCTCGTCAACGGCGTGCTCAGTGACCGGTCACCGTCACCCGCGGCGACCGTGCGCAGCAGGTACTTGTAGCCATCGCCCGCAGACATCACCCGTATCGAGACCGTCACCCGCCCCGCCTCCTCCCGCTCGCCGGGGAGGTGAGCGACAGCCCGCCGGAGGCGGCTGGACCTCGATCTGCAAGAGGCGTGGTAGCTCAAACGAGGGCTGAACAGAGGGAGCCCGGCAGCCGGTTCGCCGTGCCCATTCCAGACGTGCCCGGTCGTCACGGCCGAAGCGTCGCGGCTGCGGGCAGATGAGGCTCGTGCACCTGGCAGGTGACCAGCCCGGCCAGGAATCTCAACGAGAACTCCGGCCGGGGATCACCGATCCGCCGGAGCCCTCATGCCCGATCCGACCGACGCGAGCACCGGCCGTCGCCTCCGGGTCGGGTCGCTGTTCTCGGGCTACGGCGGACTCGATCTGGCCGTCGAGGAAGTATTCGACGCTCGCACAATCTGGTTCTCTGAGATCAACGAGCCCGTCGCCCGCGTCTTCGCCCATCACTGGCCCGTCGCCCCCAACCTCGGTGACATCACCGGCATCGACTGGAACACCGTCGAGCCAGTGGACATCCTCTGCGGCGGCTTCCCCTGCCAGGACGTCTCCACTGTGGGCAAGCGAGCCGGCCTCGCACCCGGCACCCGATCCGGGCTCTGGTCCTACATGGTGACCGCAATCGAGACGCTGCAACCCGAGTACGTGGTGATCGAGAACGTTCGCGGACTGCTGTCCGCACCCGCCCGGCGCACTACCTCGGAAAGAGATGACGATGAGCGACGCAACCCCGATCCCGCGACCCCCGGCGGTGCAACCCTTCGCAACCTGGAACCCGACCCGTGGGGTCTGGGAGACCAGCCAGCCCGACCTCTACGGGCACTTGGCGCCGTACTCGGAGACCTGGCCGACCTCCGGTACAACGCGAGATGGATCGGCCTACCCGCTTCCGCCATCGGTGCGCCGCATCAGCGATTCCGCATCTTCATCCTCGCCCACCACGCTGTTCCGAACCCCGCTCGCATCCGACGCGGCGCGGGGCGGCGAAACACTGGACCAGGTGAAGGCCCGGCGCGGCACGATCGCGCTGAGTCATCAAGTGATCGACCTCGTGACGCGACGCGCGCGCACGTCGCCGGAAGCGACGCTCGCACTGATCGAGGAGTTCTTCGACGCTGGGGACGCTACGCCCTCGCCATCGTCAGATGGGAACACATCACCGGACGACCCGCCCCGGCTCCCGCGATCTTGAATGACGCCGCCGGACCACGCCCTGCGCCGGTCTTCGTGGAATGGCTCATGGGCCTGCCCGCCGGATGGCTCACCGATCCGATTCTTGGGCTCACTCAGACCCAGCAGCTCACGGCGCTTGGCAACGGAGTTGTGCCAGCCCAGGCAACGTCCGCACTCACGAACCTGGTCGGAACAGATGCCCTCCGAGTGAGCCACACGCTCTGAGTCGCGACGGCGATATGCCCCGGCGCAAGGCTCTGGCCTCGCGAATGCGAGCAGCCTGCTCGCATTCGGCCCCAGCGAGAGGTTCGGCCGTCAGCCGATGCACGCCCACCGACATGAAACCCGTCACGGCTGGTGTCGAACCCCTCCTTACGAGGCCTCGGAGCCAGGCCCTGCTTGACTCCTCTCAATCCGTGTGTAACCCTATAGGGGTTAGGCATGGGGTTATAGAGAGGATCGAGATGCCAAAGATCAACGTCTACCTTCCCGACGCACTCGCGTCGGCAGTCAAAGACGCCAACGTGCCAGTGTCCGCGGTGTGCCAGGCGGCGCTCGCCGAGGCGGTGGAGCGCATCGGACGAACCCGGAAGGGCATCACGGCGCTGCGAGACCCGGCGACTCCCGCCGCCATCCTCGGACGGATCGGGGAGGGTGTCCGCAAGCGGATGACCCCGCGACTCCTCGCCGCGCTCAGAGTCGCGGGCTTGGATGCAGAGGGTCAGGCCGGCGCCGCAGTGTCGTCGCTCGACCTCCTACGCGGCCTGCTCGACGATGGTGAGAACTTCGCGGTGCGTCTGCTGACTTCTCAGGGCGTTGACGTCGATGCGCTTGCGGAGGCGGCCGGAGCAAGCCGGACGGACGAACCTGGTGCTCCCGACGTCGAGTCCTCTGACGCCTTCCTTGGGCGGCTCACGATGCCTGGACGGCTCGCGTGCGCTGCCGCACTGGAAACAGTCGCCGAGCTCGGTCACAACTATGTCGGGTGCGAACACCTCCTCGTCGGACTTGTCGCGAGCGAAGGGCAGGCCCACGACATCTTGGCCGAATACGGCGTCCAAGCGGCGGCACTGCGTCAAGGCATTAGTGCTGCTGCCGCGGGAGTCATGCTGGAGCGAAGCCGATCAGCCGACCGGAGTGACGCCACGATTGCCGATCTCACTCGCCGACTTGAAGCCATCGAGCGCCGACTTGCCGGAGCGTCTGGCGAATGATCTTCGTGGTCTTCGGACTTGGACTGCCGTCTACGGGCCTCTTGCTGTGGTGCGTCCCTGCTTGCGCGGACCGTGCAGTCACGGGTCAGCGGCCCTGACAAGACAGCGGCACCAGGATGTCGTCCACAGATTCTCCTGGTGCCGCTGTTCCGGAGCCGTTTGCTCCGATCGTCGTCCGTACCCGTACGTTCCATCGTCCGGTCGGTCCCGTGGCTTACGACTGTGTGAAGGTCATTGTCGTCCGGGATGGTTCAGCGGTTCTGTTCAGTGAGTTCGGCGAAAAGCCCGTCACGGTTGGTGATGTGGTCACGCTCGGCGCGAACACGCTGTGCGGGAGCGAGCCCGAGGGCCATGTCACCGCGACGACGGTCTATCTCGACACGGACTATGTGGTCGATCAGGTGTTCTGGCAGCACGTCGACCTGGTTCGGGATCGTCTTGATGCGCAGGACTTCGCGGAAACCTTGTACGCCGAGCCGGCGCAGATTCTTCACTTGGGCGAGGACCGGGCCGGACTGCTGATGCCCTGGCTGGACGAACTGGTGCATCTGAGCCTCGACGGGGGTTTCACCGAGCACTTCTATCGGATGCAGGCGCTCTGGTTCTCCACCGCTCACGTGATCGCTCCATATGTCGCTACCTCGTCGGTGCGGGTGTCTGCGACGCAGCGTGTGACCACTCGGCCGTCGTCGCCGCGGCTTCGCCGGTTCGCCCCGTTGCGTGAGGAGGCGCGCACGCTCGCCGGCCTCTTGCGCGATGGGCCGGAGCGCCGGTGGACAGTGGACGCGCTCGCGGAGGCGGTGCACCTCTCACCGTCGCAGGTTGGCCGAGTGTTCGTGGAGGCGTACGGCAAGTCACCGATCGCGTATCTGACGATGCTGCGTACTGAGCGGATGGCCCGTCTTCTGCGCACCACTGACACGCCGATCGCGGTGATCGCTCGTGAGGTGGGTTGGGGCGATCCTGATTTCGCCGCCCGGCAGTTCCGCCGCAGCGTCGGGCTGACGCCGAGCCGTTATCGAGCGATAAGCCAGAGCAGTCAAACCGTCGACTGATCCGGGTGATTCCCGCATCCTTGCCCGCGATATCCGCAGGATCGCCGCCGCTCGCCCGACTCCGGGCTGTTGGGCTGGTAGTCCGGTAGAGACACGTCGGGTTCATCGGGGAGCCTGACGGTCGCAGCTCTCAGTCCGTCGTCCGTCTCGTCCCACCGATCCTCCCGGCGCACCTCATGGTCGCAAGGGCCACCGGCAGATGCCGTTGGCCCCGCCGGGAGGAGGTCAGCGATGGCGACGGACGAGGAGACGCGAGCGGCGCGGGACGCGAAGCTCGACGCCCTGCACGATCGCCTGACCGGCGCGGTCGACCAGCTCGTCTCCGGGGAGGACTGGCGCCGCGCGCTGGAGTTCGCCGCCCGCTTCCGGTCACGCTCGTTCGGGAACACGCTGCTGATCTGGTCACAACACATCGAGGCGTTCGAGCAGGGACGCACGGCAGCGCCGGAGCCGACGTACGTCGCCGGGTACAAACAGTGGCAGACGCTGGGCCGTCAGGTCTCCAAGGGCCAGCCGGGTTACATGATCTTCGCGCCGGTCACCGGCCGGTTCGCCACCTCCACGCCGCAGGACACCGGCTCGTGGCGTCGGCTGGGCCAGTTTGAGAAGCCGAAGCCGGGCGAGGTTGTCCGCTCGCGGATGGTCGGCGCGAAGCCGGCTTATGTGTGGGACGTGTCGCAGACCAGTGGCGATCCGATCCCCGAGCGCCCGCAGGTGGCGCCACTTGCCGGCCAGGCACCCGACGGGTTGTGGGACGGGCTCGTCGCCTTGATAGAAGCCGAGGGGTTCACCGTCGAGCGTGTCCCGGACGCGGACGCGATCAGGGGCGCGGACGGCCTGACCGCCTACCAGGCTCGGACGGTCTCGGTGCGCGACGACCTCACCCCGGCGGAGCAGGCAGCGACGCTGGTGCACGAGCTCGCTCACGTGAAGATGCACGGACCCGACAACGAGGAGGCCTCCCGGCACCGCGGCATCCGTGAGGTCGAGGCCGAGTCAGTGGCCATGATGATCGCCGCCGCGCACGGCATGGAAGCACTCGCGCCATCCGCGCTGTACGTCTCGGGCTGGGCATCCTCAGTCAAAGGCAAGAGCCCGGTCGAGGTGGTGCAGGAGACGGGTGAGCGCGTCCGCAAGATCGCCGGCAGCATCCTCGACGCCCTACCCACAGTGCAGATCGGCTCCGGCGACCCGCCGGGTCTGACCCGCGACCGCCCCGGCCCCGCGCGGCCAGACAGAACACCGACGACAGCACCCGAGGTGACCGAACCACGACGGGAACTCGCGTCGGCGGTGCCGGCGGTGTCGACGGCGAGAGGGTTGTGATGGACCCGGCACGCCTGTTCGCGCAGGTGGCGGGCCGGCCGCTGCGGGAGGCGGCCGGGATACTCGCTGCCGCCGGTGTGCCGGTGTTCCCCTGCGTGACGGGTGAGAAGCGGCCAGTGAGCGAGCATGGCTTCCACGACGCCACCACCGACCCGGAACGGGTGGCGGCGTGGTGGCGGCGGTGGCCGGTCGCGAACATCGGCGTGCCGACCGGGCACGCCTCCGGGTGGGAAGTGGTCGACATCGACCGCAAGAGCGCCGGGTCGGGGTTCGCAGCGTTCGGCCGTGCCCGGCGCGTGGGGCTGGTGCCCGGGTGGGTGGCGTTGGTGCGCACACCCTCGGGCGGGATGCACGCCTACTTCCCGGCAGACCCCTATCGGGAGCAAGCCTCGTGGCAGGCAGCCCGCGCGCACGTGGACTTCCGGGGAGCCGGCGGCTACGTCGTCGTGCCGCCCTCAGTGATTGCGGTGACCGGCGGTGCGTGCGTCGGTTATGAGCTGATCGGCGGTGAGCAATCGCATCCGGCCGCGGTAGACGCGAAGGCGTTGCGGGACTTTCTCGATCCGCGCCCCGAGCCCACTCAGTCATCCGCTCGACGCCCCGGCATGGACAGGGCGGAGGATGCCGAGCGGCTGGCGGGCTGGGTCGCTGGCCTCGGCGAGGGCGAACGGAACCGGGGCCTGTTCTGGGCGGCGTGCCGGTTGGCGGAGAACGGCATCCGTGCCTCGGATGCGTTGGACGTGCTGGCGGCTGCCGCGGGTCGGGCCGGGCTGGGCGAGCGGGAGATCACCGCCACCGTCCGGTCGGCGTACCGCACCGTGCACCCGACACACCAGCACTCCCGCACCGAGTTGCCGCTCACCGGGGAGAGCCCGGTTGAGCGGAACGGCTGTCAGTCTCGGGTCGCGCGGGGGTTGTGATGCCGGGCGGGACTGGTCGGCGGTGGGCGGTGGTAACCGCGGTCGCGGGGACGGTGTTCATCGCGGCGGGCGCGTTCTGGCTCAGCTTCACCTCCCTGGCCGATCTGGCCCGCCGCTCGGGCATCGACACCGGCGAGGCGTGGGCCTGGCCGTTGATCGTGGACGGGATCATCGTGGTCGCCACGGTCGCAGTCGTCGCGCTGGGCGGGACACGGGCGGCCTGGTATCCGTGGGCGCTGCTGATCGGCGGCGCGCTGGTCTCGGTGACCGCCAACGCACTGCACGCTGTGGTCGCGGCGGACGCGACCGTGCCCGGCGGGCTGGCCGCCTGTGTGGCCGCGGTGCCGCCGATCGTGCTGCTGGCGATCACGCACCTGACCGTCGTACTGACCCGGACCTCGACCGTCGAGAGTCCCGGCCCCGAGCCGGCGGACCTGCCGGTCACCGCGACGGCGAACGTCGTCCCGACTGCTGGTGGGGTGGCCGGACACGTGCTGTCCGAACCCGAGCTGTCCGGACCCGAGTGGGACGAGCCGGTGGCCGGTGTCGCCTCGGTGCTGGACCGTCGCGGGCGTGCGGTGGAGCTGCGTGGGCTGGGGTGGTCGAACAAGAAGATCGCCCGCGAGGTCGAGGTGCACCCCAGCACGGTCGGGCGGTGGTTCGCCGACGCGCATCTATCTGATGCCACCGAACTATCCAGTGGGCCGGGACTGTCGAGCGTCCCGGAGTTGTCGAGCGCAGAGGAGACCACGCCATGAACCATGCCGAGACCACCGAACACGACCAGCACGGCCAGCACGGTCTGCACCGGATTACCGACGAGTCGACCGTGAGCCGGCCGTCGACCCAGCGGATCGAGAACGGCGAGACGCCGGAAGCGGTGCAGGAGGCCGCGTTCGCCCACGAGAAGGCGAAGGCGGCGTTGGCGAAGGCGCGAGGCCGGGGCGTGGAGTGGGTGCGCCCGACCGATCTGATCGCGCGGCAGTCCTCGCGGCTGGCGCATCGCGGGATCGACTTGCACGCCGAGTTGGCGCGTCGCGCTCGCACCGTGACGGGGGTCGAACGGCTGTCGCAGCGAGTGCGGCGTCTGCCGCCCGTGTCCGCGTTCGGGCGGCACGGCGCCAACCAGTCGGGTCCGGTGCGATCCGGGGTCGGGATGCGGTAAGGGGCGGTGATGGTCGATGGGTCGGCCGGGCATCGGGTGCAACGGCGCGAGGGACGCCGGGTGCACCTGCCTGCCAGGAGGTGCCCACACCATGACCGACAACAACCCGCCAACCCACGACTTCCGCTCGCCCCGGACAGCGGCCGGGGCGGAGGACTACCAGACCGGCGAGGGACTGCGGTCGCTGTTGCGCAGGCTACGTCGTCAGGGGCCGGGTGCGTGGGAGCACGATCCGGTCGCGGCGGAGCTGATGGAGTTCGCGGCCCAGAAGTATGCGGAGCTGGCGCGCAAACACGGCTTGGACCCGTGGGAGGCCGCGTCGGCGGCGTTCGACGTGATGCGCACCAAGGCCGCGCGGAACGCGGACGATCCGTGGGCGGTCATCACCCACGCGGTGCGGATCACCTGCATCGCCGAGGAACGCGCCCAAGGGCTGCTCTGCTCGGTGCATCAGGCCCGCCGCCCGCACATCTTCGCGTTCCACGACCCGGAGCGGTTCAGCGACCGGGACAACCCGCTCGCCGACTACCACCCAGCTCTGCAGGTCGCGGGCCTCGACCTCACTGACCTCATCGACCTTGACCTCATCGACGGCCCTGCTGAGGACGCCGAGAACCCCGGGGACATGGAGGATGACGCGGCCGAGGACGAGGCCGAGGAGGCCCGGATGGTCGCGGCAGCGATGGTCGAGGATGCCGCACGGTTCCTGATCCGTCGCGGATGGCCGCCGGACACGGCACGAGTCGGGGTCGAGCGTGTGTGCACGGCGTTGACGAAGGCCGGTAGTCGGCAGGGTGCGTTCGAGTCACTACGCCGCGACCGGCACGCTCGTGCCCTGCTTGATGTCCCCGGCCGGTCGTGGTCGGTGCTGCTGCGGACCCTGCTCGGGAACCCGCACCCTGCTTACGCCACAACCAACCTGGGCCGGGGTGTGCTGCTGCGGCTCTCGATCGGCGAGACCTTGCCGATGCTGCTGCGCGACGACGATCTGACGCTCGCGGTGTCCCTGGCCGCTCCGCCACGGAGGGGTCGGCCATGAGCACCCTGGCCGGGCACATCGAACTGGAACGGGCCGTGGACTCGATCATCGTCGGACGGCGGCACCGCACCGACCTGGGCGACCTCGACGCCCTGACCACCTCTATCGAGCGTGAGGGCTTGCTACAGCCGGTTACGGTCACCCCGGATGGGGTGCTGGTGTGCGGGCGGCGACGGCTCGCCGCGATCAAGCGACTCGGCTGGCGCACCGTCAACGTGTGGGTCCGCTCCGGGATATCGGACCGGCTCGGGCAGCTCATGGCCGAACAAGACGACAACATGCTCCACAAGCCACTGACCCAACTCGAAGCCGCCGGCCTGTACCGGGAATTGAAGATGGTGATGGCCGAGGACGCGGCCCGCCGCGACGCCGCCACCCGGTTCAGCGCCGAGAATCAGCCCGGAGCTGACGGGGGTGCCAATTTGGCACCCCCGTCCCTCGGGCCGCTGGGCAAGTCACGCGAGCAAGCCGCCCGCATGGTCACCGGCCGCTCCTCCTACACCACGCTGGAAAAGATTGGCTTCCTCCAACAGGTCGCCGACGACCCGACGCAACCCGAGCAGGTCCGCCAGTACGTGACTGCCGAGCTGGAACGGATCGACGCCGGTGCACCCGTCCACCCAATTTACGAATCGGCCCGCGACACGATCCGGGCCGTCAACCCCGAGTGCGATGCCGACCTGGATGCCCTTGCCCAGCAAGCCCTCGCTCACGCCAAGGACGCCGCCACCACCAAGCGCCGCACCCGCCAACGGACCACGCGCACCGCTGAGGACGGCGGCGTGATCGTGCGATACCCGGTGCGAGCATTCGTCGTGACCTGGGGCGAACTGGCCGAGTGGTGGCTGCACTACGACATCGACGAACTCGCCACCGCCCTCACCGCTGAGCAGGTCGAGTCGTTCCTGCACACCGCGCAGGGCACCAGCACCTTCGCCGACCACCTCTGTGCCGCCCGCGCCGCCACCGGGACTGACGCGGGCTCTGTGGAGGTGGCGTCGGCGCGAGGCCACCTGCGCGCCCTCTAACACCCAAACTCCCCGGTGGTCGTGCTGCGCACCTACCGGGCATGAGAACTCCCCGCATTCCCGCGCCCGCCACACGAGGCCGACTCGTCGCCCTCATCATCGCCGGCGTTCTGGCGTTGGCGACCATCGGTGTCGGTGTCTACGGCCTGGTCCGCGGCCCTGGCCACGCGGCGAGTACGCCGGGTGCCGGGTCACCGGCCGACGGCACCGGGACCGGACCCGGCCCGGCGAATCCGTCCAGCACGGTGGGTCCGGCGACCCTGCCGCAAACCGACGACCCGATCGCGTACGCGAAGGCGGTCGCGTCGGCGTTGTTCGATTGGGACACCACCTCCGGCTACACCCCCTCGGACTACGAGGCCCCGGTGCTCGCGGACGCCGACCCGTCCGGGGAGGAGACCTCCGGGCTGATCGGGGATGTCGCCAGCTACGAACCCACCACCGAGCAGTGGACCCAGCTCGCCACGATGGACGTGGCCCAGCACCTGACGATCAGCAGCGCCGCCGTCCCCTCGACCTGGCCCGAAGCACTGGCCCAGGCGCACGGACAACTCCGGCCGGGCACGACCGCGGTCACGATCACCGGCACCCGGCACCGCACCGGCATCTGGTACGGCGACAAAGCCGCCACGAGCGAGCCGGTGTCGTTCACCGTATTCGAGGCGTGCACCCCCGCGTGGCCCCGCTGTCACACGCTGCGGCTGTCCGAACTCAACAACCCGCTCAAGTGACCCTGGGGCGGGTGAATAGCGATGTGGCGCAAAGCCCTGATAGTCCTGGCGGCGCTGGTATTCCTGCTCCCCGGCGTCGGCCTGCTCGCGCTCGCGGCCCTGTTCGACCCCGCCATCGCCCAAGCCGCCACCTGCACCACCACTGACAGCAGCGGCGGGAGCAGTGGTGCTGGCAGTGGGTTGTCGGAGCTGTCGCTGTCCGTCTCGGGCACGATCCCGCAAAGCCTGACCGCGACCACCGCGGACGGGCAGACGATCACGCTGAATCACACCCAGCTCGAACGCGCCGCGGCGATCCTGGCGACCGGCAACGCCGAGGACATCGACGCCAACGGCCAAGTCATCGCGCTCATGGCCGCCCTCACCGAGTCCAGCCTGCGCGTGCTGTCCAACGTGACCGCCTACCCGGACTCGGCCGGCTATCCGCACGATGGCGACGGCTCCGACCACGACAGCCTCGGCCTGTTCCAGATGCGGCCCCAGGCCGGCTGGGGCAGCGTGGCGAACCTGATGGACCCGATCTGGTCCTCCCGCGCCTTCTACGGCGGCCCCGACGGTCCCAACCACGGCAGCCCCGCCGGGCTGCTCGACATCCCCAACTGGCAACACCTCTCCCTCGGCGCAGCAGCCCAAGCCGTCGAGGTCTCCGAGTACCCCGACCGGTACGCCAACTACCAGCCCGTCGCGGAGAAGATCGCCTCCACCCTCACCGGCGTCACCCTCACCGGAGGTGGCGGGCAATGCCTCACCGGCGGCACCGGCAGCAACCCGCCGGGGAACCTCCCGCCAGGCTTCGCCGGCGCGTTCATCGCCGCGGCGGAGAAGGAGATCGGCCTGCCCTACGTGTGGGGCGGCGGAACCTACACCGGTCCCTCCGGCATCGGGAGCGATGGCCGTGGGCCGGGGTTCGATTGCAGCGGCCTGGTCATGTACGCGGCCTATCAAGCCTCGGGCGGAAAACTGCGACTGCCGCACTACACCGGCGACCAAATCCACGACGGCACCCCGGTCGCCTGGAACGACAAGCAACCCGGCGACATCATCTTCTATACGTATCCGGGCCAGTCGGTGCCACATCACGTCGTGATCTACCTCGGCGGCAACCGCATCGTGCAAGCACCCCAGACCGGCGAGAACGTCCGCTACGGCACCCTGTCCGAGTTCGGTGACGAGATCACCACCGTTCGCCGCCTCAGTTGAGGTAGCCGGCCGCGGATCGGCCGCACGCACAGACGTCCGAGGGCGCCGATCTGGTGGGGCTGACAGACTCATCCGGTGGGTTGGCTGTGGCAGGCGATCGTGTTGTTCGCCGTGACCAATGTTGATGACATCGTGGTGCTGAGCTTGTTCTTCGGGCGGGCCGGGCGTGCCGCCGGCTCGACGCGCCGCATCGTCGCCGGCCAGTACCTCGGATTCGGTCTGATCCTGGCCGTCTCGATCGCCGGAGCGTTCGGCGCCGGTCAGCTCCCCGATCACGCCGCCGCCTACCTGGGACTGATCCCGATCGCGCTGGGGCTGTACGCGGCATACGGCACCTGGAGGCATCACCGCGGGGACACCCCGAACCCGGCCCCGCGCGGCTCGGTGTGGTCGGTCGCAGGGGTGACGCTCGCCAACGGCGGAGACAACATCGGCGTCTACATCCCCGCACTGGCTGCCTTCTCCACCCCGAAGCTGGGCGCGGTTGCCGCCGTGTTCCTCGTCCTGGTCGCGGTCTGGTGCCTGGCCGGCTACCTGCTCACCTCCCACCGATGGGCGACTGCAGCGATGCAGCGCTGGGGACACATCATCCACCCGTTCGCGCTGATCACGATCGGGATGATCGTCCTGATCTCTGGCGGAGCTTTCGGTCTGTGACCCCGGCCCCCTGGAGCCCGTCGCTATCGGACCGGCATGCGTTGGACCGAGGTTCACCCCTCCCGCTCTACGAGCCAGGGTCGAGTCCGCGAAATCACCACCGCTTGCACCTCGGGTGACACGGCGCCCCCGCGCGGGTGGCGGGGTTCGGCGCACCTGAGGGTCGTGATCACCTCGACTGCACTTCACTCGCTGACTACCGCTTTCGTCACTGCGGATGTGTACCCGAACCTCAACGGTGTCGGCGGCGCCGGCCAGCTCAAGACCGTGATCGGCGCACTGATGACGATCGTGCTCATCGTCGCCGTGCTGATGATGATCGTGTGCGCCGCGACCTGGGCCGTGGCGTCCTCGCACGGCAGCTACAGCGCGGCCATCAAAGCCCGCACCGGTCTGTTGGTCGCGGTCGGTGCCGCCGCCCTGGACGGGGCCGCGATCGCCTGGCTGAACTTCCTGCTCGGCATCGGCCCGACTCTCTAACCCGGCCCTGACACGGCTCTGACTCGACTGCCCCGGGGCGCCTCACCTGGCGCAGCTCGGGCATCGCTGGTGCACCTGCCAGACGAATCCCGCCATCACCGTCCGCTCATTGGCGGCGCGGGTGTGTGGGTCCGTCCACTCTGCGAGGAGCGCCACCGATGATTTCTGTCCTTTCTTCCGTCACGACCGGCCTGACCGGTGTCGTGGGCCGCGCCACGTCTGGGGTCCTGGCCGATGTCAACATCAACCCCAACGACAACGGCCTGCCTGGCATCGCCGCGCTGCGCACGATCGTCGGCGCGGTGATGACCGTGGGCCTGATCCTGTCGGTGCTGGCGCTGATCGTGGCCGCGGTGGTGTGGGCCTTCGGGAGCCATTCGGCGAACCCGCACCTGGCCACGCGCGGCAAGACCGGGGTGATGATCGCCTGCGGCGCTGCGGTCATCACCGGCGCGGCGGTGGCGTTCGTCAACTTCTTCTGGCACGTCGGCCAGGGCATCTGAGCGGGGCTGCTCGCGATGGGTGTCTGCGATGTCCCCGTTATCTCCACTGTCTGCCACGTTGCCGGCAAGGCCGCCGGAACGATCATCTCCGCGCCGTTCGACTGGATCGCCCAGGGCGTCGGCAACGCCGCGGAGTGGATGTTCAAAGGCGTCTGGCAAATCTTCGATTCGACCACGTTGGTCGATGTCACCAGCTCCAACTACGTGAAGGTCTACGACGTTCTGTTCGGCGTCGCGATCTTCTTGATGTTGCTGTTCTTCCTGCTCCAACTCATCACCGGCCTGATACGTCGCGATCCCGGCGCGCTGCATAGAGCCGGGATCGGGCTGGCGAAATCGGTGCTCGGCTCGTTCGTCGTCATCACCCTGACCGGGCTGGCGTTGACGATCGTGGACGAGCTGTGCGTCGGGATCATCCAGGCCACCGGCACCACCCTGGACGAGATGGGCGGCAAGATCGCCGCCTTGGCCGCCGGCCTGGTGGGGATCACGCTGTCCGCGCCGGGCGCGGGCGCGGTCATCATCATCTTCCTCGGCTGCCTGGCCATCACCGGCGCCGCCGTCGTGTGGTTCAGCTTGTTGATCCGCAAGGCGCTGCTGCTCGTGGCGATCGTCCTGGCGCCTATTGCCTTGTCGGGGCAGTCGTGGGACCACGCCCGCGGCTGGTTCTCCAAGTGGGCCTCGTTCGTGGTCGCGTTGATCGTCTCCAAGTTCGTCGTGGTCGTGATCTTCCTGGTCGCGATCAACCAGATGAACGCCCCGCTGAATCTGGACCTGTCCTCGATCTCCAACCCGGTCGCCGGGATCGTGCTCATGTTCGTGGCGGCGTTCGCGCCCTACATGGCCTACCGATTCATCAGCTTCGTCGGCTTCGACCTCTACCACGCCATGAGCGCGGAGTCCGAGGCCAAGGGCGCGATGAACCGGCCCATCCCGGTCCCCGTGACGCCCAGCCTGTCCGGCGCCCGCAAGGTTCTCGGCGGCGGCTCCGACAGCAGCGGCGGCGGTGCGGGAGACGGCACCGGTGGTGGTGGTGCGCCGAAGCCTGGTGGAAGTCCCCTTGGCGGGGGCGGGGAGACCGGAGCTGGCACCGGTGCAGGCGCGGGTACGAGTGCTGCGTCCGGGGCCGGGGCTGGGGAGGCGGCCGGTGCCGCGGGCGGCCCGGTCGGGCTGGCCGCGGTCGCGGGCGCCCAAGCCATTACCGCCGCGGCGAAAGCAGGCCCGGCGACCGGGCACGCCGTCGCGGACACTGCGGTGGCCCACGCCGATGCCGGACAACAGGCCTCCGGCCAGGGCTCGCAGGGCTCATCGGGAACCGCGGGCGGTGGGCCGGGCGGGTCGAGTCGGCCGGGGTCGGTCCCGATCCCGCCCTCGTCCCCGACACCCGCCGCACCGGCACCAAGTGAGCAGCCGGCCCCGCCGCCCGCACCGGCGACGCCGCCTGCGACGCCGCCCGTTTCGCCGCCCGTTTCGCCGTCGCAGCCTGGGCGGTCCTCGTCTGAGGGAGACCTCTGATGGCCGGCGAGAACCCTGACCGGGGGCTGGCGCCGGTCAAGTTCTCCCGGCTGACCCGCCGCGGGCTGTTGCTGGGATTGTCGCTGTCGCAGGTGATCGTGCTCGGCCTCGGTGCCGCCGCCCTGGTCGGCGCGCTCTACACGGCCGGCGGCAAAGGCCTACTGCTGGCCGGGCCGGTGTGCGGCTTCTGCGCTCTGCTGGTCTGGGTCCCGATCGGCGGACGCAAGGCAATCGAGTGGGTACCCCTCGCGGGCCATTGGGCGCTCCGGTTCTTCTTGGGGCAGACGGTGTATCGGTGGCGGGTCACCAAGCCCCGCCCGGCCGGCACCCTCGCGCTACCGGGTGATGCGGCGGCGCTGCGGCAGTACCTCGACCCGGACACCGGGGCGGTCATGGTCCACGACCCCCACCACAACACCTTGACCGCGCTGGTCGAGGTGACGCATCCGAGCTTCATCCTCTTGGACCCCGACGAGCAGCAACGCCGCGTCACCTCCTGGGGGCGAGTGCTGGCCACCGTGTGCCGCTCCGGGCGTATCGCCAGTCTGCAAATGCTCGAACGCACGGTGCCCGACTCCGGCACCGGGCTGGAACAGTGGTGGGCCGCCCACGGCACCGATGACGGCTCCCGGGTCGCCACGACCTACCGCGAGCTGATCGAGCGGGCCGGGCCGACCGCCGAACGCCACGTCACCACCCTGTCGTTGTCGTTGGACATGAAGGCCGCCGCGCGGGCGATCCGCTCGGCCGGGCACGGGATGCGTGGCACGGCCGCCGTGCTGCGGGCGGAGATGCGCACCCTGACCAGCGCCCTGCGCGCGGCGGACCTGACGCCGAGCGACTGGTACACCCCGGGCCAGCTCGCGGTCATGCTGCGCGCGGCCTACGACCCCGCCATCGCGGCGACGTTGGAGCGCAGCGAGTTGGGCCGCGACCTGGCCACCGCCGGCCCGGTCGCGGTCGAGGAGACCTGGGACCGGCTGCGGTCGGACTCCGCGTTCCACGCGGTGCTGTGGGTCAGTGAATGGCCGCGCTCGCAGGTGTATCCGGGCTTCCTCGCTCCGATTCTGCTGTCGTCTGGGATGCGGCGGGCGTTCACGCTGCTCTACGACCCGGTACGCGCCGACCAAGCCGCCCGCGACATCAGGCGAAAGAAGACCGGCTACCTCTCCGACGCCGCCCAACGCGCCAAGGTCGGGCAGATCGAGGACGCCGAGCAAACCGCGGAGTACCGCGACGTGCTCCAACAAGAAGCCGACCTCATCGCCGGCCACGGCGTGCTGCACTACGCTGGCCTGATCGCCGTCTCCGCACCCACCATCGACGAGTTGGAGGCCGCGGTCTCCGCGATCGAGCAAGCGGCCATCCAAGCCTCCTGCGAAACCCGAAGGTTGGTCGGGCAACAGGCCCAAGCCTTCACCGCCGCAGCACTCCCACTCGGACGCGGCCTCTAACCAGCACACCGGCAGCGGTTGGCAGCGGTCGTGCACCTGCCCGGCAGATCACCACTCCGCCACGGAGTCTGTCGAGGAAGGTGCCGGCCGCTGATGAGTGCTCGCTCCGACAACACCCCTGCGAACAACGCCGACAAGAAGCTGTATTCGACCGTGCTGGTCGGCCGGGCCGGACAGCATCGCCGTGACCGGCGCGCAGCGCGGCGGGCCGCCGCCCGCGCCTACGCCGCGAACGCCGCGCAGCGCAAGGCAGCCGCCCGCGCTGAGGCCGACGCCGAACGCGCCGAACGCGCGGCGACCACGTATCTGCCGCGCAGCGGTGAGCCCGGTCCGGCCGGGTTGCGGACCTGGCGGCGGTTCAGGCTGCCGGCCCACCAGGACACCAGCGCCGCGTTGGCCGGCGCGTATCCGTTCCTGGCCGAAGGCGGGCTGGGGTCGAACGGGGTGCTGATCGGCCAGGACCTCTACTCCGGCGGATCGTTTGTGTACGACCCGTGGGAGTTGTACGCCCAAGGGCTCATCACGGCCCCCAACCTGGTCGTGGCCGGCATCGTCGGCGCCGGGAAGTCCTCGCTGGTCAAGTCGCTCTACACCCGCTCGATCCCGTTCGGCCGCAAGGTCTACGTCGTCGGTGACCCGAAAGGCGAGCACTCCCCGGTCGCCGAACATGTCGGCGGCAGGGCGATCGTGCTCGGCCACGGCCTGCGCAACCGGCTCAACCCTTTGGATGAGGGGCACCGGCCGGCCGGGGTCTCAGATGCGGAATGGGTTGCCCAGGTCGCGGCGCGGCGCCGCGACCTGATCGGCGCGCTGACCGAGACCGTGTTGGACCGGCCCCTGACACCGTTGGAGCACACCGCGATCGACATCGCCCTGGCGGGCACGGTGCGCGGCAACGACGTGCCGATCCTGCCGATGGTGGTCGACCGCATCCTGACCCCCGATCCGGCCGACGACCCCGACGGGCGCCTGGCCGAGGACGGCCGCATGGTCGGCCACGCCCTACGCCGCCTGGTCGCCGGCGACCTGCAAGGCCTGTTCGACGGACCCTCCACCGTCGCCTTCGACCCCACCCTGCCGATGGTCAGCCTCGACCTGTCGAGGGTCGCGGAGAACTCCACCCTGGTCTCGGTGCTGATGACCTGCTCCTCGGCGTGGATGGAAGCCGCGCTGACCGACCCACACGGCGGGCAGCGGTGGGTGATCTACGACGAAGCCTGGCGCTTGATGGCCTACCCCTCCTTGTTGCGGCGGATGGACGCGCAATGGCGGCTCTCGCGGCATTACGGGATCGCGAACTGCCTGGTGTTTCACAAGTTGAGCGATCTGGACAACGTGGGCGATCAAGGCTCCGCGATGCGTGCCCTGGCCTCCTCCTTGTTGGCGAATGCGGAGACGCGGATCATCTACCGGCAAGAGCCGGATCAGTTGGGCAGCACCGCCGACGCGCTCGGGTTGACCGGCACCGAGCAGAAACTCATCCCCAGTCTCGGCACCGGGCAAGGCCTGTGGCGGATCAAAGACCGCTCCTTCATCGTGCAACACCAGCTCCACCCCGACGAGCTGGCCGTCTTCGACACCACCGGCCGCATGACCGGCACCACGCAGGGGGCGTGATGCGGCCCCGATCCCGCGCCGACCGGACCGCCGCCCATGACACCACCAGCGCCACCGACACCACCAGCGGTCACGAGGCGGTGCAGGTGCCGGTAGTGCTGCCGCACCTGGTGTTCGTCGTACACCAGGACGAGACCGTGACCGTCACCATCGACGGCACACCGTTCGAGCCCGAGCCGTTCGCGCCGCCGTGGCAGCGCGGCTCCTTCGCCGGCATCATCGACACCCTGACCGACCAACGGCGCACCCCGATCCGGGTCGAGGTCCGCGAGGTCGACGGGACGGTCTTCACCGACATCATCACCCCGGCCCGGCACCGCGCCACACCCCCTGACCCCACGCCGTCGGCCGGGTCGGAGCCGGCGCTGCGGCTGGTCGCCCTGCACGGGGACGGCTACGTGGCCGGGGAAGACGTGGCCGTCGCGGTCATCGTCGCCCACAGCGAAGCCAGCCCGGACGGGACCGCCCGCGGCCTGCTCACCCCCGGCGAACTCGCCCACGCCCCGACCGGGGAGGTCGCCCTGATCGGCCGCATTTCCCAGACGGTCACCATCGGCCACCCCGAATAGCCCGGCCCGAACCAGCGGCCCGAATGACCGGCACCGGGTGGGGCGGACCGATGGGTGGTGGGTGCACCTGACTGGCGACCATCTATCGCTGCCGTCCCGGAACGAGGTGCCCGGCCATGCCGACCTTCCACGACCCGACCCACGACGCCGCCGAAGCGTCCGAGGCGCTGCGGGGTCTGGCGCACGCCACCCGCACCCTCGATGATCCTGCCGACACCTACGCGGTGATCGGCAGCCTGCTCGCCGGGACACGATCGCTGCGTCAGGTCATCGACCAGCTCGCCACCGCCCACCTGAACCACCTGCGGCTGGCCCACGACGATGCCGGCGACCACACCGCCGGCATCGTCGCCGCCGACTCGGCCGCGGACGAGCTGCACCGGGCCGGCACCCTCCTGGACGCCGTAGTGGCACGGCTGGATGCCGCGTTCCAACACACCGGGCGGATCGCCTGGTATCCCGACCCCGCACCCGAACACAACGCGCCGTCGCCGGCCCGACCACCTCAGTCGCGCTCGGGCCGGGACGGTTTCGGTGATCCGTTCACCCCCAGTGGTTCCCGTGCCGACCGCGGCCAGGGGCGCCCACTGTCGATGTGACCCACTGAGATCGCTGAGAGCAACTGCCGGCCCGTGGGTGCCCGGTCGAGCACCTGTCCGGCATGGACAACGACAACCACGCGGAACCCGCCACACCCACGCCCGCGCCAACGACGGCGACGACGGCGCGGATGGTCGGGCCGTTGACCGTGACACTCTGGCCCGACGAGTCGTTGGGCGAGCACCAGCGGTACGCCTACCGCATCACCGAGGGTGCCACCGGGCAGACTGTCGAGGGCCGGGACCTGTTCACCGGTGCCGGTCAGCCGGTCGACCCGGACCGCGCGCTGCGGGACCTGGCCGGCTACCTGTCCGCCGCGGGCGAGTCCCGCCAGTACGCCCTCGACCACCCCGGCGATACCGCGGAGCACGAGGGCCTGTTCCCGGACTGGCTGGTCGAGGCCGCGCGTCTCAACCTTGACGCCCTCGCCCTGCTCGCCGAAGACCCGTCAACCGAACCGGACCGGCCAGCCGAGCTGACGGCATCCGATGAGCCGGGGCCGGCGCCCCGGCGGTGGATCAGCGTGGTGTTCCTGCAAGGCGCCGAGGCCGACGAGGCGCTGGACCTGATCGACCGGGCCGGCACCGACGCCGCGATCGAGTACCTGGCCGGCTACGACTTCGGCGACGAGACCGTCGATGCCGCGTTGGAGAACGGCTATGTCTACGACACGGTGCCCAACGGGACGATGGATCGGGTCGCGACCCGCGATGTCTACACCCTGACCTACAACCACTCCGTCGGTCACGTCGGACTCGTGCGCGAGTACGACGCACTGCCGGACCCGGCGCTGCTCGGCATCGACACCCCCATACCCGCCCAGCCACCACAGCCGGCGTCAGCAGCACCGGCAACACAGCCGGCACCGATGTCCGAGACGCCGACTCCGCACACCCCGGGCACTCCGAGCGCCGCGTTGGCGGATGGTGGGCGGGACTGGTTCGCCCCGCCGCCCGGCTCCGCGGGCACCAGCCAGGCTCCGGGTCGCGGACCGTCCCTGTGAGCCAGCCGCCGCCACGGGGGCCGCGCGGAGACGAGCTGACCAACCTGGCCCTCGGCGCCCTGGCCGCCGGGGTGGTCCTCGCTGCTGTGCTGCGCGGCGCCGGGTCCGTCGCGGCGTGGATCACCGGCCTGCGGCAGCCTGCCGGCGGGATCGCGACCGGGCTCGGCGTCCTGACCCATCCCGGCCAACCGGCGATCCCGCTCGACGCGCCCGGGCTGAACCCGGTCGCGTACTGGACTGCCGCCGCCGTGCTCATCCTGACCGGCACGGCGGTGGTGTGGTGGGTGTGGCGGCTGGTCCGCGACCACGGCCGGCAGACCAGCACCGACCCCTACCGGATCGCCGGGGTCGCCACCCGCGGCGAGGTCGCCAAGACGGCCTCCGAACACGCGCTGCTCCACCGGGCAGCCCATCTACGCCCATCGCTGGACAAGCCACACGCTGCCGATGTCGGGTACCGGCTCGGGGTCTCGCGCGGCAAGACCGTGTGGGCCTCGGTGGAAGACTCCATCCTGCTCATCGGCCCGCCGCGTTCCGGCAAGGGGCTGCACGTGGTCATCCCCATGATCCTGGACGCGCCCGGCGCCGTGGTCACCACCAGCACGCGGCCGGACAACCTCACCGCGACCCTGCGTGCCCGGCAGAAGGCCGGGCCGGTCGCGGTGTTCGACCCCCAGCATTTGGCCGAGGGCGTTCCGACCGGGCTGCGGTGGTCACCGATCCGCGGATGCGACGATCCGCTGACCGCGATGATCCGCGCGACCGGCCTCGCCGCCGCGACCGGCCTGTCCTCCGGTGGCGTGGACTCGGGAGGGTTTTGGGAGGGCAAGACTCGCACCGCGCTGCAAGCACTCCTGCACGCCGCCGCGCTGGACAACCGGCCGCCCGCCGAGCTGTTCCGCTGGACCCTCGATCCCTCCGCGGCCTCCGATGCGGTCGCGATCCTGACCAACCACCCCGCCGCGGCGACCGGCTGGGCCGACTCCCTCGCGTCGATGATCGACTCCGACCCACGCACCCGCGACTCGATCTGGCAAGGCGTCTCCCTGGCCCTCGGCGCGCTAGCCGACCCCCGCGTCCTGGACGCCGTATCCCCACAACCGGGTGAGGACTTCGACCCCGAACAGTTCCTCACCGAACACGGGACGCTCTACCTCTTGGCGACCGGAGCCGGCGCCGGGGCCTCCGCGGCGCTGGTCGCCGCGTTCGTGGAAGACCTCATCGAGGCCGCCCGCCGGCTCGCCGCACGCTCGCCCGGTGCGCGGCTGGACCCGCCGCTGCTGCTGGCCCTCGATGAGATCGCCAACCTCGCGCCCCTGCCCTCGTTGCCGACGCTGATGGCCGAAGGCGGCGGCACCGGCCTGACCTGTGTCCCGGTCTTGCAGTCCCTGGCCCAAGCCCGAGAGAAATGGTCCGACAACGCCGCCGGCGCGATCTGGGACGCCAGCATCGTCAAGATCATCCTCGGCGGCGCGTCCAACTCCCGTGACCTTCAAGACCTAACCACCCTCATCGGGGAACGCGACGAATACACCGACTCCACCACCATCGGGGACTACGGGTCACGCTCCGCGCAACGCTCGACCCGGCGGGTGCCGATCCTGCCCCCCGACCGGATCAGAACCCTTCCGTTCGGCACCGCACTCACCCTGCTACGCGCCGCGCCACCCATCGTCACCAACCTGCGGCCCTGGACCGCGCGAGACGACGCCGGCCAGTTGAAGACCGACCGCGCACACATCGAGGCGCTGCTGCGCCGCACAGCGGACTCCTGAGCCCGGCTGCGAGGGCTCCGGCGGGGTGCCTTGGGTGCACCTGCCTGCCACAAGCGCGGCCGAGTCGGTGAACCGCTGGGCCGCAGGACAACACGGACAGGAGCACGACGATGACGATCGACACCCAGGCGGCCATCTCCGGGTTCATCGCGACCGAGCCCCGCCTCACCTACACCGAGGACGGGGTGCCGCGGTTCTACGCCCGGATCGGGATCGAGCATTCGCGGTTGGAACAGGACGGGTCGTTCACCCAGCTCGAACCGACCTTCCACGACATGACCATGTTCCGCCGGGCGGCCGAGGAGTCGGTCGGCCGGTTCCACAAGGGCGACAAGTTCGTGGCCGCCGGCCGCGTCCACGAGTACGCCTACAACAAGGACGGCCAGACCATCCAGACCGAGGAGTTCATCGCCAGCCGGATCGGTCACGACACCGCCCGCACCCGCTACCAAGTCGATCGCACACCACGCCAGCAGACGATGGCTCGCCAGGCGCCCGCGCGTGATGCAACGGCGCTCCAGCCCTCGGAGCGGTCGATGACCGCCCAGCCCGCTTCCGCCCTCGGCATGTGAGGGGGCTGGCTGTGATGAGTGACTACGTTCCCGAGCCGGACCCGCACGACCTCACCGACGACGACATCGACACCGACTACGACAGTGACTACGACGATCCGCTGATCGCCGAGCCTCCCCACCCGATCAACTGGAACCTGCTGACCGCCGACGAGGCCGAGACCGAATGGCTCGAACTCAACCGCTGGGTCGACTGGCTCCGACACACCTACGGTCTGCCCGCCTCGGTGATCCCGCCGGCCTGGCACAAGCACCCCGAACTGGTCTGGGAGCTGTCCGCGCTGCACCTGCACTGGCTGTGCGCCTACGACCCCCAGCAGAACGGCTCCGCGCCATTGGGCTGGCACCGTGACTTCGCCGACGCCCGCCAGCGGCTGCGTGATTGGGTCGCCGCCTGCGGCACCCGACTCGACCGGGACCGACCCACCCGGCAAACCACCTGGCCCGGCGAGGAACCCGCCGCACCGGTCGAGGACACCCCGATTCTCGACCGCGACGCCGAGTTCGTGGACTTCCTCATGGCCGACGTCGACCGGCGCCGCGAAGCAGAGGAAGCCTTCTACGCCAACCTGCACCCGAACACCGGAGAAGTCTCATGAGCAGTGAGACCGTGGTGGAGCCGGTGTCGCCGCTGCTGGACAGCCGGGAAGTGGCGGCGTACTTGAAGGTGTCGGAGTCCACGCTGTCGCGGTGGCGTTCGGCCGGGACCGGGCCGCCGTTCCTGCGGCTGGGTGGGATCGCCCGGTACCGGCTCGATGCGGTCGACCGGTGGCTGACCGGGCTGGAACACGACCATGCCTCGCAGGGCTGAGCCGCTGCCGAAGGCTGAGCCCAAACCGATCCCGCCGATCGGGGTGAAGGTCTCCACCGACATGGAGCGCCGCTCCTACGGCCTGCGCGCTCGCGCCCGGTGGACCGACCCGACCAGCAAGCGGCGGATCATCCGGTCCGAGATCGTGGCCGACGAGGCCGCGGCGCACGCCTTCTTCGACCAGTTGCGGCAGTCCTCGGTCAAGGGCATGGACGTGTCGATGACGCTAACCGAGTTCGTCACCTTGATCGGGGACAGGTGGGCGCGCGGCCTGGACCCGACCTCCACCGGGGAGGTCTACGAGTACGGGTTGAAGCTGCGGGTGCTGCCCGCGCTCGGGCACCTGCCCGTCACCCAGATCACCGCCGGCATGATCGACCGCACCATCGACGAGTGGGAGAAGCGCCACAGCGCCTCCACGATCAAGAACAGCATCTCCCCGCTGGTGCGCGTGCTCGATGAGGCGGTGCGCGATGGGCTGCTGACGGTCAACCCCGCCAAGAACCGGGCCAAGCGGAGCCTGCACCGCAACGCCTTCCGCGCCCAGCCCGCCGAGGACGCCTCGCCGCGGGCGCACGCGATCCCGGACCTGGCGACGTTGACCAAGCTCGCCGACGCCTGCGGGAAAGTGCACCAGTCCTACTCCGACTTCGTGATGCTCGCCGCCCTCCTCGCCGCGCGCTCCTCGGAGGTGTCCGGGCTACAGGTCGGGGACGTGCGGTTCGCCAAGAACCTCGTGGTCATCAGCCGGCAGACCTTCCCCGGCAAGGGCGGGCTGGTCACCAAGGCGACCAAGAACCGCAAGGAACGCCGGGTGCCGATCCTCGACGCGCTGCGGCCGGTGCTGGAACGCCTCACCGAAGGCAAGGAGCCGGGCGACCGGCTGCTGGTCGGCCCGCGCGGCGGGGCGCTGACCACCGCGACCGTCCGCGACGCAACCAAGTGGGACCAGCTCGTCATCGACCTCGGCCTGCCCGACCTGACCCGGCACGGGCTCCGGCACACCGGGGCGACCTGGATGGCCGACGCCGGGGTGCCCCTGCACGTGCTCCAAGACATCCTCGGCCACGCCTCCATCGAGACCACCCGCGGCTACCTGCACCCCGACGACCGGCACCTGGCCTCGGCCGCCGAACAAGCCAACGCCTTTCTCAGCAGATCATCTCGCCCGGCCAGCAGGTCCAGAGGCAGCCAGCGCCGCCAGGAACGCGGACTATGACCTGCCGACGCGAGCCACTGAACCGGCCCGGACCCGCTCTGTACCCGGTTCTGGTCCCCTTCTGGTCCCCTTATCCACAGGAAGCAGCCAAACGTGCCGGCTCATCGTCCGCAGTCGGGGCGTCGAGAGGAGCCGGGGGGACCAGAGGGCGACCACACGAAAACACCCCCGAACATGACGATGCCCTGGTGAGAAACCCACTCTCACCAGGGCAAATGCGTCGGGCTGACAGGATTTGAACCTGCGACCCCGTGACCCCCAGTCACGTGCGCTACCAAACTGCGCCACAGCCCGCTATTCAGTTTTCGGGCCTGCCAGGAGGTCTAACCCACTTAACCCCCAGTCAAGTGCGCTACCAAACTGCGCCACAGCCCGCGACTGGCACCATCCCGGTGCCGCGGCTAGCTTACCGTGCCGTGCGCGGGGTAGGCGACGCCCGCCCGAGCCGTGGAAATAGTCACGAACTGTCAGGAATATTTCCCTCGGTGGGCCGTAACGGGCAGGATGAGGGGAGGGGCACGCGCGGTCAGCAGCGCCCAGGCAATAGGCCCAGGCAATAGCGACGGCCGCCGACCCGCCCCCGCCCACGTTCCATCGACACAGCAGGAGGACAACCATGGCGCAGCGCACGGCACAGACCCGGTGGAGCGGAGGCTTACAGGACGGCAAGGGCGTCACGACGCTGGTGAGCTCCGGCCTCGGCAGCTACGACGTCTCGTTCCCGACCCGCACCGCGGAGACCGCGAACGGCGCGACCTCACCGGAGGAGCTGCTCGCCGCGGCGCATTCCGCGTGCTATTCGATGCAGCTCTCAGCCTTCCTCGCCGAGGCCGGCGGCACGGTGGAGAACATCACCACCGATGCCGAGGTCGGCGTCGGGGCGGACCCGGCCGGCGGGTTCAAGCTCACCGGCATCACGCTCACGGTGCGCGCGACGGTCCCGGGCCTGTCCGCCGAGCAGTTCGCGGAGGCCGCCGAGAAGGCCAAGACGGCCTGCCCGGTCTCCAAGGCGCTGACCGGGGTGACGATCACACTGGACGCCGCCCTCGCGTAGCGACCGGGCCCGCTTCGGGCCGAGAGTTTCGAGTATGACGATGTTCGCGTCGAACGCGTCACACCCGTTCGGGACGGCCTTTGTATGCTTGCCGCTGCCGGCCGCAGGGCGCCGATCGGACAAGACAGGATTCCGATCGGACGAGACCGGCAGAGAGGCTGGGCGAGGTGACGGGATCAGCGCCGGGTGCGATGCGGGTGTGGACCGTGCCGAACCTGCTGTCCTTCCTGCGCCTGGCCGGCGTGCCGCTCTTCCTCTACCTACTGCTCGGCCTGCACGAGGACGGTTGGGCGCTCACGGTTCTCGCGCTCTCGGCGATCACCGACTGGGCGGACGGGAAGGTCGCCCGGCTGCTGAACCAGTACTCCAGGCTCGGCGAGATGCTCGACCCCGCGGCGGACCGGCTGTACATCCTGGCCACGCTGGTGGGTTTCGTGTTGCGTGGTTTCCTGCCGTGGTGGGTGGCCGTGATCATCGTCGGTCGGGATCTGATCCTCACCGTGTTCATCCCGCTCATCCGCCGGCACGGCTACCCGCCGCTGCCCGTCCTCTACCTCGGCAAGGCCGCCACATTCGGGCTGCTGTACGCGTTGCCGATCCTGCTGTTGGCCCGCGCGGCCCCGCCCATCGCCCCGGTCGCCGAACCCGTCGGCTACGCCTTCCTGATCTGGGGGATCGGCCTGTACCTGTGGGTCGGCGTGCTGTACGTCAAGCAGCACCTCTGGATCCTGGCGCGAACACCGGTGGTCCCGGCGCAGGCGCGGCCGACGGCGCGGTCCGTGGCCGGCGCCTGATCACCCCGCCGGGGCGTAGCTCACAGCGAGCCTTGGCCGTCCTCGTCGGCGCGCGACGCGACGAAATCGGTGAGCCAGGCCAGCAGCGGCCGGGCGAGGTCCTCCCGTTCGCAGGCCAGTGTCACGACGGTCTTCAGATAATCGAGCCGGTCGCCGGTGTCGTATCGGCGCCCGCGGAAGATCACCCCGAGCACGCCACCGCCTTCGGCGGGGTCGAGGCCCGCGAGCGTCGCCAACGCGTCGGTGAGCTGGATCTCGCCGCCGCGGCCGGGGGCCGTGTGCTCCAACACGTCGAACACGCGGGGGTGGAGCACGTAGCGCCCGATGACGGCCAGGTTCGACGGTGCCTCTTCCACGGTGGGCTTCTCGACGAGCCCTGTGACCGCCACGGCGTTGCAACTGGAACCGCGGCTCTCGGAGGCCGCTGCCGCCGCCAGCGGCGCCGGACCGACGGCCGCGCAGCCGTAGAGCGGGATCTGCTTCGGCGGCACCTCCATCAGCGCGATCACCGATTGCCCGGTCGCCTCAAAGACGCTGATCATGGTGCTGAGCAACGGGTCTCGCGGGTCGATCAGGTCGTCGCCGAGCAGCACCGCGAACGGCGACCTGCCCACGTGCGCCCGCGCACAGGAGACCGCATGCCCCAGCCCGCGCGGATCGCCCTGCCGCACGAAGTGTAGATGCGCCAGGCTCGTGGCGTGCTGCACCAGCTGCAGACGATCGGCGTCGCCCTTGCGCGCGAGCATCGATTCCAGCTCGTAGTTGCGGTCGAAATGGTCCTCCAGCGGTCGCTTGTTGCGTCCCGTCACCACGAGCACGTTCGCGAGTCCCGCAGCGACGGCCTCCTCGACCACGTACTGGATGGCCGGCTTGTCGACGACGGGCAGCATCTCCTTCGGCGTGGCCTTGGTCGCGGGCAGGAAGCGGGTGCCGAGCCCGGCCGCCGGGATCACCGCATGCATCACCCGCCGCTGCCCGGGGCGCTCCTCTGCCATGGCGACGGGCCTCCTTCCGGCTCCGCTCACCGCTTCGAGCCTATGAGGCAGCGTACGAGGGGCAGCGTGCTGCCGCACGAGATGCGGCGAACATCGTAATACTCGCAACCACCCCCGCTATGACGGCTGTGGATCACGGCGAGCCGCATCGGAACGGCCTGCCGCGATCCCCGGAACTTTCCGGTGGATCGGTCTCGCGCCGCCGCTCGGCGTGCGACATGATGGTCACCGAACCGGACCGTTCGGGTATGACGATTTCCGCGGCATCACCAGGACCGCCCCGCCGGACCCGTTCGCACCCGGCACCCGACCGAAAGGCCCGTGAACGATCGTGATCCCCAACAACCTGCGATACACCTCGGACCATGAGTGGGTCCACGTCACCGAGTCCGGGTCGGTGCGGGTCGGCATTACCGACTACGCGCAGAACTCGTTGGGCGACATCGTGTTCGTCCAGATGCCCGATCCCGGGACGGATGTGACCGGCGGTGAGCCGGTCGGCGAGGTCGAGTCGACGAAGTCGGTGTCGGACGTGTTGGCGCCGGTGGACGGCACGGTGACCCTACGCAACGACCAGCTCGACGATGCGCCGGAGCTCGTGAACACCGACCCGTACGGTGACGGCTGGCTCTACGAGATGGAACCGACCGACCCATCGGCCGTATCCGACCTGCTCGACGCGGACGCGTACGCCGAGGTGATCGGCGAGGGCTGAACCGTCCGCCTAGCACCGGGTCGGTGGGTGACCCGGTGCGGACCGGCACACGAGCACGGCACGCCGAGTGGCGCGCGGCCGGGCACGGTACGGTCGAGACAGCAAACCCCGGCACGCGGCAGAACACTCCGGCGGCGGATTCGGCGCCCGGCACATGAAGGAGCGATGTGGTGAACCAGGACGAGCCCCGTTTGTCGCCCGACGTCACCTCCGTCTTCGAGTCGGGGCTGATCGGGGCCGAACCACCGGCGGACACGGCGGAGGAGCCGCTCGCGGCGTTGGAGGCCCTGCCCGAGGACGCGGCGCTGCTGGTGGTCAAGCGCGGTCCCAACGCCGGCTCGCGATACGAGCTGCGTGGCGACGTGGTCACGGCGGGCCGCCATCCGGACAGCGACATCTTCCTCGACGATGTGTCGGTCTCCCGCCGGCACGCCGAGTTCCGGCGCAGCGGGGGCGGTTTCGAGGTGGTCGACGTCGGCTCGCTGAACGGCACCTACGTCAACCGCGAGCCGATCGAGTCGTCCGCGCTGGCCGGCGGCGATGAGATACAGATCGGAAAATTCCGCTTGGTGTACCTCGTGGGTCCGGCGGCCGCGGCCTCGTCCGACTCATGACCGCTGCGGGCGCGTCTGCCAAGCCGCTCCCGTCGGGCCTGAGCATCGGCGCGGTGCTGACCCGCCTTCGCGCGGAGTTCCCCGATCTTTCCATCTCCAAGATCCGCTTCTTGGAAGCCGAGGAGTTGGTGACGCCCGAGCGCACGCCGTCCGGGTACCGGCAGTTTTCGCCCGCGGATGTCGAGCGGCTGCGGTTCATCCTGACCGCGCAGCGTGATCATTACCTCCCGCTCAAGGTGATCCGGGAGCAACTCGACGCGATCGACCGCGGTCTGGAGCCGGCGACACCGTCGGCACGTCTGCCGCGTTCGCTGGTGGTCGCGGATGCGGGGCCGCCGCCCGCCCGCGAGATCCGGATGACGCGCGAGGAACTGCGGCGCGAGGCCGACCTGACCGAGGACGAATTGGCGCAGGCCGAATCGTTCGGGCTCGTCGAACAATCGACTCACGGCTTCTACGGGGTCGATGCGGTGCTCGCCGCGCGGACCCTGGCCGAACTGCTCGCGCTCGGCCTGGAACCTCGTCATCTCCGCTCGATGCGGACCACGGCGGATCGGGAGGCGGCGATGGTCGCCCAACTGGTCGCCGCCACCGCCCGGAAACGCGACCCGGACGCGCGCCAGCGTGCCAGCGCGGACGCCGCCGCCCACGCCGCGACGCTGATGCGGTTGCACGCGCTGCTGGTGAAGTCCGCACTGACGCGCGAAATCGGCGCGTAACCCTGCGCCGGGCCCGGTGCGGGCGCTTCCGGATTCTTGCTCCGGCGGGCCTCGTCGCCGCCCGTGTAGCGTGTGCGGCAGGAGTAGAAAGGCTGGTCGCATGATCGAGATGCGGATCGTCGGCGTCCGGGTCGAGATGCCACACCAGCAGCCGATTCTCGTTCTCCGGGAGCTTGCCGGACCGCGCAGCCTGCCGATCATGATCGGCTCCGGCGAGGCGACCGCGATCGCCATGCACCTGCAGGGAATGGTGCCGCCGCGGCCCATGACGCACGACCTGTTCAAGGACTCGCTGAGCGCCCTCGGTCGCACCCTCACCCAGGTGCGGGTGGTCGACTTCCGGGACGGCACGTTCTACGGCGAGCTCGTGTTCGACGCCGATGTCACCGTCTCCGCGCGGCCGTCCGACGCGATCGCGCTGGCGGTGCGCTGCGGGGTTCCGGTGTATGTGGCGGACGCCGTTCTCGACGAGGCGGGGATCGTGATCCCGGAGTCGGTCGGTGACGAGTCCGCCGAATCCGGCGACGCGGATGAGCCGGCGACGCCGATCACCGATCCCGAGGGCGAGATGGAACGGTTCCGGGAATTCCTCGACAACGTGTCGCCGGAGGATTTCGGTCCGGAGGAGCAGCAGTAGGGCGGCTGCCGGGGCGGCTGTGGCGGCCGCGACCGGGTCGCGATGACGCGCCACAGGGCCGGCAGCAGCCTTCACCCTAAAGTTGACGTTGAGACACGCCGATGCGAACGTTGACCCGGCATGACGGTCGGCCTACCGTCGGATGCAACAAAGTCACGTCCATGTGATTCACCGCCCGGAGCGATCGTGCCCCGGCCGGCGCGCGCCACGTGCGGCACGGGACGATGCGCGATCCGACCGGAGGCGGCAGATGGGCGAGCAGCAGCAGAGTGCACTCTTCCCGCACGCGGCGATCCCGGACGAACACGCCGGATACCGCGGGCCGACGGCATGTGCCGCGGCCGGAATCACCTACCGGCAGCTGGACTACTGGGCGCGGACGGGTCTCGTCGAGCCGACGGTCCGCGGCGCGAAGGGATCCGGTAGCCAGCGGCTGTACTCATTCACCGACATCCTTGTGCTCAAGGTGGTCAAACGGCTGCTGGACACCGGTGTGTCGCTGCACAACATCCGGGTCGCGATCGACCACCTGCGCTCGCGCGGCACCGAGGACCTCGCGGGTGTGACGCTGTTCTCGGACGGGGCGTCCGTGTACGAGTGCACCTCGCCGGAGGAGATCGTGGACCTGCTCCAGGGCGGGCAGGGAGTGTTCGGGATCGCGGTCGGCGGGGCGATGAAAGAGGTCACCGGCACGCTCGCCCAGTTCCCGGCCGAACGGGTCGAGGGCGATCGCATCGTTGAGTTCACCACGGACGAACTGGCCGCGCGCAGACGGGCCCGGACCGCCGGGTGACAGCAGCTATTACGCTAAGCTAACGAAGTGCCTGCTGTGCCCCGCCTCGCTTCCGGCGAGTCGGGTGCGGCAGCACATGTGTCGACGTTCGCCGCGCTTCGCCAGCGCAACTACCGGCTGTACTTCTCCGGAGCGGTGATCTCGAACATCGGCACCTGGATGCAGCGCATCGCCCAGGACTGGTTGGTGCTGGAGCTGACGAACTCGCCGTTCGCCGTCGGCATCACCATGGCGCTGCAGTTCCTGCCGCTCATGTTGCTCGGTCTCTACGGCGGCGTGGTCGCCGACCGCTACCCGAAGCGGAGGCTGCTGATCACCACGCAGTCCGCGATGGGGCTGCTCGCCGCCGCGCTCGCCGCGTTCACACTGACCGGCACGGTGACGGTCTGGCATGTGTACGGGATCGCGTTCTTGCTCGGGCTGGTGACCGTGGTGGACAACCCGGCGCGGCAGATCTTCGTGAACGAGATGGTGCCGGCGAGCCTGGTCCGCAACGCGGTGTCGCTGAACTCCGGGAGCTTCCAGATCGCCCGGCTGGTCGGTCCGGCGGTGGCCGGCGTGCTGATCGCCGCGGTCGGGTCCGGGTGGGCGTTTGCGCTCAACGCGGCCAGCTTCGGGGCGACGATCGGCGCGCTCGCGCTGATGAATCCCGCTCTGCTGCAAAAGGT
Source organism: Actinobacteria bacterium 69-20 (assembly GCA_001897425.1). Classification (GTDB taxonomy): domain Bacteria; phylum Actinomycetota; class Actinomycetes; order Mycobacteriales; family Nakamurellaceae; genus Nakamurella. Next base: position 31,483 of record MKSW01000023.1, read on the forward strand.
TCCGCGGGCGGCGCGGCAGCCGGGCCAGATCCGGGAGGGGCTGCGGTACGTGCGCGCCCGGCCGCATCTGTTGTGGCTCATCGTCCTGGTGTTCTTCATCGGCACGTTCGGATTCAACTTCGCGATCATCCTGTCCGCGTACGCGAAGATCACGTTCCACTCGGGGGCCGAGCTCTACGGCTGGTTGAACACCGCGCTGGCTATCGGTTCATTGTCCGGCGCGCTGCTGGCCGCCAGGCGCACCACGGTGCGCCTCGGTTTCCTGTTCGCGGTGTCCGGAGCGTTCTCCGTGTCGATGATCGTGCTGGCGTTCATCGGCTGGATTCCGCTGTTCATGGTGGTGCTGGTGCCCTGCGGGTTGCTCGCGATCGGCTTCAACGCCATGGCCAACGCGACGGTGCAACTGTCGACCGACGCCGCGGTTCGCGGACGGGTGATGAGCCTGTTCATGCTGGTGCTGGCCGGCGGCACGCCGATCGGTGGGCCGTTGATCGGCGGAGTGGCCGACCTGTGGGGCGCGCCGGTGGCGCTGATCGTGTCCGGCGTGATCTGCCTGGTGGCGACCGCGGTCTGCGCCTGGTTGGCCGCGCGGCAGGCCGGCATCCGGGTGCACCTCGACCTGCACCGCGGGGCCGATCGGCGGTTGATACTGGTCCATCGCGAGGAGGCGTGATCACGGTACGAGTCGAAGCCGGAGCCGGGCGCGGCGCGTTAGGGTGAGCGCCATGTCTCCACCACCAGCGTCCGAGTATGACGAGGAAGACGATGTTCCGGGCGATGCCCCATCGCCTCGCCCTGGCCCGCCACCGCACCTGGCCGAACTCACGCTGACGACGCTCACCGCCGACCGGTTCGAGGAGTTCCACCGTGCCGCAGAGCGCGGCTTCCAGGAGGAGGCGCCGCCGGAATTTCTCGAGGCGGAGCGAGCGGCGACGGAGCCGGAGCGGTTCTTCGGCTTCACCGTCGACGGCCGGTGGGTCTCCACCTTCGGCTCGGTGCGACGGATGCTCACCGTGCCTGGGGGCGCGGCGGTGCCGATGTCCGGGGTGACGGCGGTGACGGTGCACAGCGCCTACCGGCGCCGGGGCCTGCTGCGCCGCGCCATGGCGCGCGAGTTCGAACTCGCACGGACCCGCGGCGAGACCATCGCGGCGCTGTACGCCTCGGAGTCCGGGATCTACGGCCGGTTCGGCTACGGGGTGGCCACCGCCAAGTACCTGCTCTCCGGCCGCACCGACGCGCTGGCGCTGCGCCCCGACGTCGCCGCGCGGCTGGACGCCGCCGGGGGCTCGGTCGACGAGGTGCCCGGAGGCGAGTTCGTCGGTCTCGTCGCGAACCTGCACGAAAGGCTGCGCGCCCGCCGGCCCGGCTCGCTGGACCGCCCGCGCGCCTGGTGGGCGGTGCGGCTCAGCGACCCGCCGGCCTGGCGGAACGGGGCCACCGCGCTGCGCTACGTCATCTGCTACGACGCGACCGGGCGCATCGACGGATTCGCGACCTACCGGGTGAAGGGCGGCGAAGACGACGCCGGGAACCCGGCCGGACAGGTGCTGATCGGCGAGGTCGAGGCGGTCTCGCCGACCGGGTACGCACGGCTATGGCGGTATCTGGCGGACCTCGATCTGGTCCGGACATTCAGGGCGCAGCGCGCGGCGTTGGACGAACCGCTGCTCTCGATGGTGGCCGATCCGCGGGCGATCGTGACGCGGCGGGAGGACGGGCTGTATGTCCGTCTGCTGGACGTCGCGGCGGCCCTCGCGATTCGGCGCTACGCGGCGCCGATCGACATCGTGATCGAGGTGCGCGACGAGGTGCTGCCTGAGCAGGCGGGGCGCTATCGGGTACGGGCCGAGCCGGTCGCTCCGCACACCGGAGGGTCCGGCACCGGGAGTTTCGGCGCCGGGCGTTCCGGCGCCGCTGATGCCGAGAACGCCGATGCGCAGGGCGATCTTGTGACAAGCGGTCTCGCGGCGGACGTCGCGCGCGTCGACGCAGCGCCGAATCTGACGCTGTCCGTGCGGGAACTCGGTGCCGCCTACCTGGGCGGGACCTCGCTCGGTGCCCTGCATGCCGCCGGCCTGATCGACGAGCATTGTCCCGGGGCGGTGGCGCGGGCGTCCGCGGCGTTCGGATGGCCGATCGCACCGTTCTGTGCCGACATGTTCTGACGGGGCGGCGTGCGCATGCGCGCGTGGTTGCGGGGGAGTGCGGGCTGGTAGCGTGAGCACGTCGTCGATCCCTTGCGGGAGAGGCTCCGGGGTGTTGCAGCGCTCACCGGCCGATGCCGGAGGGTGGGGTTGCGGCGCCTCGGGGACGCCGAAGGAGCAAGTGCCTCCCCGCCAAACTCTCAGGCCGAAAAACCGCGAGGGGAAGACACCTCTGGAAAGCGCCGTCGGGTAGGGCGCCGCTCCGTGGGCCGGGTGCCCGCGGGACGGGCCGGGCCCGCAGGCCGCCGACGGGGCAAGCGCGGGAACGGGTCATCGGGTGCTCACGGCATCGACGCCCGCAACCGCGCGAAGCTCTCAGGTACCCATGACAGAGGGGGAGGGCGCACTGCCGCAACTACGGGGCGGTGCGCGCGAACCTCGTCATACCTGTTTCTCGGCACGATCCGGCGGAGGCCCCCTTCCATGACGACATCTCTCGAACAGACCACGGTGGGCGACAACGAGTTCGCCGCACGGCATATCGGCTCCGGCGCGGCCGACCAGGGCCGCATCCTCGACGCGCTGGGGCTGCCCAGCCTGGACGCGCTCGCCGATGCCGCCGTGCCCCCCGCGATCCGCACCGCTCGGCCGCTGGAACTGTCCGGCCTCCCAGCGCCGCTGACGGAGACGCAGGCGCTGGAGCGGCTGCGTGAGCTCGCGGCGAAGAACGCGCCGATGGTGTCCATGATCGGCATGGGCTATCACGACACGATCACCCCCGGCGTGATCAAGCGGAACATCCTGGAGAGCCCGGCGTGGTACACCGCCTACACGCCGTACCAGCCGGAGATCAGCCAGGGCCGGCTGGAGGCGCTGCTCAACTTCCAGACCGCCGTCGCGGACTTGACCGGCCTGGACATCGCGAACGCGTCCATGCTCGACGAGGCGACCGCGGCCGCCGAGGCGATGACATTGGCGCGCAGGGCTTCTCGCTCCAAGTCGAACCGGTTCGTGGTCGACGCCGACACGCTGCCGCAGACCCTCGCGGTGATCGAGACCCGGGCCGATGCGCTCGGCATCGACGTCGTGGTCTGCGACCTGTCCGGTCGGCGCGACGCGGACGGCAGCGAGGCTCCATCGAATGACGGGTCGAGTCACCGGCCGAACTCCGGCGTGCTGCCCACCGACGACTTCTTCGGGCTGCTGGTGAGCTACCCCGCAGCCTCCGGCGCGGTGCGCGACTACTCCGCCCTGGTCGACGCCGCACACCAGCGCGAGGCCAAAGTCGTTGCCGCGACAGATCTGCTGGCGCTCACGCTGATCCGCCCGCCGGGGGAGTTCGGTGTGGACATCGCGGTCGGCTCCACGCAGCGCTTCGGCGTGCCGATGGGCTACGGCGGCCCGCACGCCGGCTTCATGGCCGTGCACGCCGGGCTGCAGCGTCAGCTGCCCGGCCGGCTGGTCGGCGTCTCGCACGACTCGGCCGGCCGCCCGGCCTACCGGCTCGCCCTGCAGACCCGCGAACAACACATCCGCCGGGAGAAGGCCACGTCGAACATCTGCACCGCGCAGGTGCTGCTGGCGGTGATGGCGTCGATGTACGCCGTCTACCACGGGCCGGCGGGGCTCAGGGCGATCGCGGAGCGGGTGCACGGACATGCCGTCGACCTCGCCGCGGGGTTGCGCGCCGCGGGCGTCACGGTGGTGCACGACACCTTCTTCGACACGGTGCGCGCGCACGTGCCCGGCCGGGCCGCCGCCGTGGTCGCCGCCGCACGGGAGCTCGGCATCAACATCTGGCGCGACGGAGATGACGGCGTTCAGGTATCCGTCTCCGAGACCACGACGGCGCAGCAGGTGGCCGATGTCGTCGCTGCCTTCGGTGGGAGTGCCGGGGCGCCGGGCTCCTTTGGGGGTGATCCCCGCGCGGCCGATTCCGTCGCGAAGGCGTCCTTCGACGGCCAGGAGCGGACGTCGTCATACCTGACGCACCCCGTCTTCAACACGCACCACAGCGAGACCGCGATGCTGCGGTACATCCGGCGGCTGTCGGATATGGACCTGGCGCTGGACCGGTCGATGATCCCGCTCGGGTCGTGCACGATGAAGCTCAATGCGACGGCCGAGATGGAAGCCGTGACCTGGCCGGAGTTCGCGTCCCTGCACCCGTTCGCTCCCCGCGAGGACGCCGCCGGGATCATCGAACTGATCGACGAGCTGGAGCGGTGGCTCGCCGAGATCACCGGCTACGCCAAGGTTTCCGTGCAGCCGAACGCCGGGTCGCAGGGGGAGTTCGCTGGGCTGCTGGCGATCCGGGCGTACCACCGCAGCCGCGGCGAGGCACATCGCGACGTGTGCCTGATCCCCGCGTCGGCGCACGGCACGAACGCGGCCTCGGCCGTCATGGCCGGGATGAAGGTGGTCGTCGTGGGAACGGTCGCGGACGGGCCACGCGCAGGCAACATCGACATGGACGATCTGCGGGCCAAGGTCGCGGCGCACTCCGACAGCCTCGCGGCGATCATGGTCACCTACCCGTCCACGCACGGGGTGTACGAGGAGACCATCACCGAGCTCGCGCAGCTGGTGCACGCGGCGGGCGGGCAGGTGTACGTCGACGGGGCGAACCTGAACGCCCTAGTGGGGCTCGCGCGGCCCGGGGAGTTCGGCGGCGACGTCTCACATCTCAACTTGCACAAGACGTTCTGCATCCCGCACGGCGGCGGCGGACCGGGGGTGGGCCCGATCGCGGTCCGGGAGCACCTGGCTCCGTTCCTACCCGGGCATCCGCTGGCCGATCTGGGGCGACTACCCGTGGCGGACGGCGGGGTCGGGGCGGTCGCGGCGGCACCGTACGGGTCCGCGTCGATCCTGCCGATCTCCTGGGCGTACATCGCGATGATGGGCGCCTCCGGGCTGCGGGAGGCGACGCTTACCGCGGTGGCTGCCGCGAACTATGTCGCCCGGCGGCTCGACGCGTTCTACCCGGTGCTGTATACCGGGGCCGGCGGCTTGGTCGCGCACGAGTGCATCCTCGATCTGCGCGGGATCACGCACGATACCGGCGTGACCGTCGATGACGTGGCAAAACGCTTGGCGGACTACGGGTTCCACGCGCCGACCATGTCTTTCCCGGTGGCGGGCACGCTGATGGTGGAGCCGACCGAGAGCGAGGACCTGGCGGAGCTGGACCGGTTCTGCGACGCGATGATCGCGATCCGCGGCGAGATCGATCGGGTGGCGGCGGGCGAGTGGCCCGCGGACGATAATCCGCTGGTGAACTCGCCGCACACCGCGGCTTCACTGGCTGGCGAATGGTCGCACCCGTATTCGCGGGGCGAGGCGGTGTTCCCGGAGTTCCCGGGCGGGCGGGTCGATCCGGCGCACAAGTACTTCCCGCCGGTGGGACGCATCGACGGGGCGTGGGGGGACCGGAACCTCACGTGCGCCTGCCCGCCGATCGAGGCGTTCGCCGGCTGACCGGCTTCTGCCGCGACGGCGTGGGCGGGGTGGGGGCGCACGGAAGGCGCCCCGGCCCGGAACGGCGTCATAAGCGTCATAGGCGGTGACGGCGACTTAAGGACCTGCGCAGCCGAGATTTACGCACCCAAGGTGAGCAGATCGGTGATCTTCTGCGCCAGGTTCGCCATGTCCGGCGCGGGAATGTACTCGCCGCCACCCGCGGCCGCGATATCCGTGTAGGCGGCGACCGGGACCGCCGTCCCCAGGCCGATCACGTCCAGGCGGACCTTGCTCTTGACCGCGCCGACCGAGTCGAGCACCATCCGGCGGAGGGTTCCCGGGGTCTGGTCCGCGCCGCTGGTGATCAGGATCACGCGGTTCTGTCGACCGGTGATTCCGGCCTTGGCGGTCTTCGGTAGGGCCTCCATCAGCGCCCCGTACGCCCAGCGATCGCCGTCCGGTTTCAGGCTTGCGATGGCGTCGGTAAGTGCCTTCGATCGCAGCTCTGTGACCGGCGTGGTCGAACCAGGAATGGTCGTGGTGATCTTCTCGTTGATCGGCCCGGTCGGGACGATGTCGGGGAACCCGCTCGGTGGATACACAGAGCCGTCGGAATAGAGCCAGAGGCCTATCCGGTTGGTGATCGGCCCGTCGACGATCTTCGGCAGCGCCTTCTTCACCCATTCCATCAGCGTCGATCCGCCGTCGGTCGCGCTCATTCCGGACGAGGTGTCGACGATCAGGGTGAGGACCGGCCCGGTATCCGACGGACTCGGCGTGCTGGGCGTGGTCGTGGTGACGGGTGCCGTCGTGGTCGTCGTCGGGGCGGTAGTGCTCGGCGTCGTGGGCGGTGTCGTGGTGGTCGACGTGGCCGGGGGAGTCTTGCTCGTCGTGACAGGGGGCGCGATCTCGCCGAGGGCCACGGCGAGCGCCTGGTCGATCGTCGGCCCGCCCGCCGGGACCATGGTGACCGGCGCCTGGATATTGACGGCGGCGAGCGGATGATCCGGATGGGCGGACACCGTGCGCCAGCCGCGGTTCGCGAGGATCTGCTGGCCCGGCACGCTGGAGAGGAACGCCTGGAAGTCACTGCCGGCTGCCGTGACGGTTCGGTCCGTCCATGACGCCGAGATCGGTGCGGCGATGAGTGCGTCTCCCACGGTCGAGCCGGCCGGATGAACGGCGGTCAAGGTATGGCCGTTCGCGTCGCTGTCGAAGTGGGCCAGATCGGCCTCGACCACGGGAACGGCCGTGACGACATTCCCGGCATCGGCATTCGCACCGGATGGTGCGGCGAGCTCGGTCAGTGCCTCGGTGGTCGTTGTGGCTTTCCCCCCATGGCCCTGGGCGATGGCTTTGAGGACGCTGGCACGCGCGGCGATGGTCGCGGCATCGGCGGGCTTGGTGGAATCCGTGCCGGCGAGGACGGATTGCAGCGCGTAGCTACTCGCCGGCGACGTAGTGACGGGAGGCAGTGCCAGGATCAGATGCCGACCGGAGGGAAGCGCGGTGGTTCCGGTGGGTCCGGACGCCGTAGCGAGTTCCGGCCATGCCAGCGATGTCATCGCCGCAGCGTCCGAATCGCGCATGGCCAGGACGACGGGCGACCACGCGAGCGGATCGGTGGAGTGCCCGGCCGCAAGATCGGGGCGGACCGCATCGAGAGCCGCCAGCGATGCGACACTGTCCGGCACCCACAATCCCGGCGGAGGCTCGGCTTTCGTCGGCCAACCATGGGTGAGCCGGGCGAGTGCCGTGTCGTCGGCGAGCGCCGTGACCCGAGCCGTCACGCATGCGGAACGGACGACCGGTTTCGTCGCGTTGTACGCGGTGGCCGCTTGGGTGAGCGCCGGCGCCGAGGACGGGCCTGCCACCACGGACAGCGACACATCGGTATGGCACACACCCTGATCGGCGGAATCGGCGCGATGCATGACCACGATGTAGCCGACGACCGCGATCACCACGACGAGTAGAGCGACCCCCGCGCCGATCAACCATCCAGCGAGACCTCGGCCTCGCTTGTCGTCCGCGTGGCGGCCCATCGACCCTCCGCTCCGTGCCCGTGCCAGGCAGCGACCCACACTGTAACCGGCCGAGGTGAAAGGGGCGGCGACCGGCGGTAGGGGTTACTCCAGGGGCGTAACGACTGCGGCATTCGAGGACACGGGCAGCGGCGGGTCGACTACCGTATGCGGTGACGGGTGTGCTGATCGTGCGGCAGCCGCCCCCGTCACCTGCACCGACTCGAGCACCGTGATCCGACACCGGCGGGACCAACCTGGAAGGACCATCGCGACATGGCAAACCCCTTTGTCAAGGCCTGGAAGTACCTGATGGCGCTGTTCTCGTCGAAGGTCGACGAGTATGCCGACCCGAAGGTGCAGATCCAGCAGGCGATCGAGGATGCACAACGCCAGCACGCCGCGTTGTCGCAGCAGGCGGCCGCCGTCATCGGCAACCAGCGGCAGCTGGAGATGAAGCTGAACCGGCAGATGGGCGAGGTCGAGCGCCTGCAGTCGTCGGCCAAGCAGGCGTTGGTCCTGGCGGATCAGGCGACGAAGCAGGGCGATGCGGACAAGGCCGCGAAATACGAGCAGACCGCGCAGCTCTTCGCCACCCAGCTGGTGTCGGCGGAACAGCAGATGGAAGACCTGAAGTCCATGCACGACCAGGCACTGCAGGCTGCCGAACAGGCGAAGAAGGCGGTGGAGCAGAACGCCGTCGTGCTGCAACAGAAGCTCGCAGAACGCACGAAGCTTTTGTCGCAACTGGACCAGGCGAAGATGCAGGAGCAGATCTCCGCGTCGCTCAGTTCCATGTCACAGTTGAATGCGCCCGGGACGACGCCCAGCCTGGAAGAGGTTCGGGAGAAGATCGAGAAGCGGTACGCGAACGCCTTGGGCGCCACGGAATTGAGCAAGAACTCCGTCGAGGGCCGGATGCTGGAGGTCGAGATGTCGACCATCGACATGGCCGGCGCGGCGCGGTTGGACCAGCTTCGCGCGCAGATGCATCCGGAGCTCGCGGGATCGTCGACGCCGGAGATCCAGAACGCACCGGCGTCTGTGTCCGGAGATGCCGTGGTCGGGGAGGCCGCGGCCGGAGACGCGGCGACCGCTGAGCCGGCGGCGGCCCAGCCCGAACAACAAAGCTGAGCCGATGGGCGGCGCGGCGCAGCCCGGCGGCCCGAGGACTCATGCCGAGGTCCTGCGGGCCGCGGCGGTGCGCAGTCTGGATGTGGTGACGGCGGTCAAGGACACGGCCGCCGAAGCGCTACGGACGCGTCGGGATCCGGCGCTTGTCGCCGAGCGGCGCCGGGTGGCGGCGCGTCGGCGATTCGCCGCATGGTCGCTGATCGGCATCATCCTGACGGCGGTGTGCGTGGCGGGCCTGATGGACGTGACTCGCGGCGCGGCAGGCGTGGCGGAGATCGGCGGGCTCGTCCTGGCTGCGGGATTGTGGGTGTACTCCGTCGTCGGCATCGCCACGGCCGCGCGCGATCTGCGCGCTCGCACGATCGTCGTCCGCGATCTCCCGCCGCCGCAGCCGGCCCGGCGCGCGGTAGTCGGGTCTATCCGGCCGGTCATGGCCAGGCTGGACGCATACTCGGACGCGCTGCGCAGTGGCATCGGAACGGTCGGACTCGGTCCGGATGCGAGCGACTACGCCGCGCTGCGGGCGATCCGCGACGAAACCCTGGCGGCCGCTGATGCGGCGGAGATCCGGTTACGCCGGCAGGCGTCCGAGCTCAGCGCCATGGTGCGCGCGGCCGAGCCGTCGGCCGACGCCCATCTGGTATCGGCCTGTGCGACGTTGCGACGCGAGATCGATGCCGGTGTCGACGAATACGGGCGGCTCGTGGTCGCCGCATCGAGTGCGACCGCGGCATCACGACAGGTCGCGATGGCCGCCGGTGCGGGCGACGAGGTTCAACGTGCGACGGAACGGCTCGCCGCGCTGGCCGCCGGGATGCGCGAATTGCTCAAGGCGGATTCCGCGACCGGCTGAGATCACGGCCGGATTACCGCCGCATCACCGTCGAATCACCGTCGCCGGCGCCATTGCCAGATCAGCACCACGAGTGCCGACACCAGGCCGGCGGCTATGACGAACTGGCCGAGCGGGCTCGACAGTCCGGTCGGGTCGGAGGTCACGCTGACAGTCTGCCGCGTCTTGTGGCATGTCTCGTGCTGCGTCTCTCGCTGTGCGATGCGCCGGTAGCATCGGACGGGTGCGATTGACGGAGTTCCGGCAGCTGATGCAGGTGCATTTCGGCCCGCTTCGCGCACCGTCTGTCGCACATGACCACGTGTTCTCGGCGCTCGGCGGCCGAAGCGTGGACGAGGCACTCGGGGCCGGTGTCGACCCGAAACGGGTGTGGGCCGAAGTGTGCGCGGCATTCGACGTCCCGGAGACCCTGCGGTACGGGCTCCCGGACGAGCCGCGCGACGCCTGAGCCAGCCGCGGCGGCATATGACGACACGCCCGCGCGGCGTCAATCCTCTCGAACGGATGTACGCTTAGAGTTGTCCACAGCGACGATGTTGTCCACATTTCGGCTCGTGTCGGGGCGGGATGTCGGTGCCCGGGGTTACCGTCGGCATCGGCTCGGCCAGCGGTATTCGCCGCTGAGGGCAGCACATCGACTGTGACGTACAGCAAGACGTACATCACGCAGACATCGACAGATAACACGCAACGGACATCGATGACGGACGTCAGCGACGAACAGGAAGACAGGGTGGAACCGCATGGCCGCTGAAGATCGCGAGAAGGCGCTCGGTATCGCTCTCGCGCAGATCGAGAAGCAGTTCGGCAAGGGGTCGGTGATGCGACTCGGTGACGAGGGACGCGCTCCGGTCGCGGTCATCCCGACGGGATCGATCGCACTCGATGTGGCGCTCGGCATCGGGGGTCTCCCGCGTGGCCGCGTCATCGAGATCTACGGCCCCGAATCGTCGGGGAAGACGACCGTCACGCTGCACGCGGTCGCGAACGTCCAGGCCGCCGGAGGCATCGCGGCCTTCATCGACGCGGAGCACGCCCTCGACCCCGAGTACGCGAAGGCTCTCGGCGTCGACACCGACGCGTTGCTCGTCTCCCAGCCGGATACCGGTGAACAGGCGCTGGAGATCGCCGACATGTTGATCCGTTCGGGCGCCATCGACCTCGTCGTGATCGACTCCGTCGCCGCGCTGGTCCCGCGTGCGGAGATCGAGGGCGAGATGGGGGACAGCCACGTCGGCCTGCAGGCCCGGTTGATGTCCCAGGCGTTGCGGAAGATCACCGGTGCGCTGTCCACCACGAACACCACGATGATCTTCATCAACCAGCTGCGGGAGAAGATCGGCGTGTTCTTCGGCTCCCCGGAGACGACCACCGGTGGAAAGGCCCTCAAGTTCTACGCTTCCGTGCGGCTCGACATCCGGCGCATCGAGTCGCTCAAGGAGGGCAGCGACGTGATCGGCAACCGGACCCGTGTGAAGGTCGTGAAGAACAAGGTCGCGCCGCCGTTCAAGCAGGCTGAGTTCGACATCCTCTACGGCCACGGCATCTCTCGTGAAGGCTCCCTGATCGACGTCGGTGTCGAGCAGGGGATCGTGCGGAAGTCCGGCGCCTGGTACACGTATGAGGGCGAGCAACTCGGCCAGGGCAAGGAGAACGCGCGGACGTTCCTGAAGGAAAATCCCGACGTGGCCGATGAGATCGACCGCCGGATCAAGGAGAAGCTCGGGATCGGCGTGAGCGTCGACGGCGGCGTTGACGCAGACGAGATCGCGCCGGCGCCCGTGGATTTCTGACGCGACTGCGGACGGGTGATGCTCGGTGCCGAGCGAACGTGATGTGGACCCACCGGGAGACCCGGACGTCCTCGCGAAGAACATCTGTTTGCGGATGCTCGCCGTGCAGGCGCGGTCACGCGCGGAACTTGCCGCGAAGCTGCAGCAGCGGGGTATCCCTGTTGATTCGGCCGAGCGTGTGCTCGATCGGCTCGACGCGGCCGGTCTGGTCGACGACGCGGCGTTCGCGGAGTCGTTCGTCACGATCAAGCATCGCGATCGTGGGCTGGGCCGTGCCGCACTGCGTGCCGAGCTGAAACGCAAGGGCATTGACCGCTCGGTTGCCGAACGAGCCGTCGAGGGGATCGACGACGAAGCCGAGCGCCGTCGAGCCGCGGAACTCGTTGCCAAGAAGCTCGACTCGGCGATGTTCGCCGGTCCCGCGGCCGCGCGGCGAAGACTGCTCGGCATGCTGGCTCGGCGCGGCTATTCGGCGGCCGTCTCGGCGCATGTCATCGGTGAGGCGCTCCGCGGTTACGTCGATCCGGAAGACCTGACCGTCGACGATCCGGGCATCGTCGGCGACGACGTGTGACGGCGGGCGGTAGCGCACCGCCTCGGTGCGGCAAGCGGCGCCCAACGCCTGGCAGGCAACCATGCGTCGGGCTTGCTCCGGACTGCGGGGAACGCACCGTCACGGAGGGTCGGCTTGACCGTCGGTAGGAGGCGTCCTTACCCTCAAGGTCACAGGAGTGTTACGAAACGCGCCAGGGCCCCTGGGGCGACTGATAGCGATAACGCGGCATCGCCCGATTTCGGGAACGACGTTCGCGCCCGGCGAGCCGGGCCGGACGCGATGCTCCGTACCCGGCGGGCACTGACACAACCGCGCTAGGTGATGCTCCGGTGGGCCAGGGCCGTCGCGCGGTGCGCGGTCGCCTGATGTTGAGGGAGGCGGCGATGGACGCAATTACGGTGATTCTCGCCGTCGCCGTGCTTGCCATGGCCGCTCTGCTCATAGCCGTGCTCCTGCGTGGCCGTGCGGGCGGGGCCAGCGCAGTCGACGAACAGGCGCTCCGGCAGATGCTCGCCGAAACACTTGCCGGCGAGATGGCGTCACGCGGCGAGGGACGCGACGCGGACCTTCACGTCGGACCGAAGGGCGGCGACGCGCAGTCGCACGAGGCGGCCGCGAGCCAGCCCGAATCAGCCGTTCAGCTTCCGGAGCGACGGCACGCCGCCGCGGAGCCTCGAGCCGACTCGGGCGAGTCCGCGGCCCGGCCTGCCGAAGGCGTCGACGCCGCGGGTATGGATGACGCGCGGCTGCAACAGCTTCGCGACGCGGCTCGCGCAGAGGTGGAAGACATCAGGCGGCGCGCGCGCGCGGACGCGGAGGCGCAGCGCGCCGAAATCGCCCAGGAGCGGGCCGCCATCGCCGACGCAGCCGCCGCCGTTGCGGACGACCAGAATGCGCTGGCCGCGGATCGCGATCGCCTTCGCGTCGACCGAGCCGACCTTGCCCGCCAACGCGCCGACCTCGCCGACCGGGAGGGTGCGCTGCAGGAGCGGACAGCCGCCGTTGATCGGCGCCAGGTCGATCTGGACGCGGCCCGGAGCGATCTGGAGACGATCCGTATCGATCTGGAAGCGTCCCGTGTAGAGCTCGCGCATGCGCGTGAGGCACACGCCGCGGAGCGCCAGGCGGAGCTCGCACGTATCTCGTCGTTGACCGTCGAGGAGGCCCGCGCGGAGCTGCTGACGGGCCAGGAAGACGCGGTGCGCCGCGACGCCGCGCTCATGATCCGGCGGATCGAAAGCGAGGCGCAGACCACCGCGAAGCAACGTGCCCGCGCGATCGTGGCGGACGCTATCCAACGGGTTGCGAGCGACCAGACCTCGCAATCGGTGGTCACCGTCCTGCAGTTGCCCTCGGACGATCTCAAGGGCCGGATCATCGGTCGCGAAGGGCGCAACATCCGCGCTTTCGAGACGGTGACCGGGGTCAATGTGATCATCGATGACACGCCGGAAGCCGTGCTGCTGTCGTGTTTCGATCCGGTGCGCCGTGAGGTGGGGCGCGTCACGCTCCAGGCGCTGATCGACGACGGTCGGATCCACCCGCATCGCATCGAAGAGGCCTACGACCGGGCGTACGACGAGGTCGAATCACTGTGCCAGCGGGCGGCGGAAGATGCCCTGCTCGCGGTCGGCATCAGCGATATCCACCCCGAATTGGTCACCTTGATCGGGCGGCTGAAATATCGCACGTCCTACGGGCAGAACGTGCTGGGGCACCTGATCGAGACCTCGCACATTGCGCGGCTGATGGCCGCGGAGCTGGGCATTGACCCGACGGTCGTCGCGCGCGGCGCCTTCCTGCACGACATCGGCAAGGCACTCACGCACGAAGCGCAGGGCTCGCATGCGATCGTCGGCGCCGACATCGCGCGTCGCTACGGTGAGTCTGCCGACGTGGTGCACTGCATCGAGGCTCACCATGACGAGGTGCCCCCCACCACCGTCGAGGCGGTGCTCACCCAGGCCGCGGACGCGTGTTCGGGCGGCCGGCCCGGTGCCCGGCGCGAATCGCTGGAGTCGTACGTGCAGCGGCTGGAGCACATCGAGGCCATCGCCAGCGCCAAGAAGGGCGTCGAGAAGGTGTTCGCCATGCAGGCCGGGCGCGAACTGCGGGTGATGGTCAAACCGGACGTGGTCGACGACCTCGAGGCACACGTCATGGCCCGGGAGGTCGCGAAGCAGATCGAGGAGGAGCTCACCTATCCGGGGCAGGTGCGGGTCACCGTGATCCGCGAGTCTAGGGCCACCGAGATCGCCCGCTGAGCCTTTCGCGTCCGGACTGCGCGCGGCCGCCGCCGGCGGCGAGCAGCGTCATAGGCGGCGACGGTGCCCGAGCCGATCCGAGTGATGTCGGGCGGCACAGACCGCCGTCGAGGAGCGTGAGCGGCACGGCGCGCGGGTGCGGCGCCGGTATCCTTGGCGCCTGTGAGCACCACCGAGATCACGCCGACCGACAGCGCCGCGCGCAGCTACCACATCACCACCTACGGCTGCCAGATGAACGTGCACGATTCCGAGCGCCTGGCGGGCCTCTTGGAGGCGGCCGGGTATGTGCCGGCGGGGGCGCGGGAGGGCGCGGACGTGGTGGTCTTCAACACCTGCGCGGTGCGGGAGAACGCGGACAACCGGCTCTACGGCACGCTCGGTCACCTCGCTCCCATCAAGGCGGCGCGCCCCGGTATGCAGATCGCCGTCGGCGGATGTCTCGCGCAGAAGGACGGCGCGTACGTGGTCGAACGGGCGCCGTGGGTCGACGTCGTGTTCGGCACGCACAATTCCGGCTCGCTGCCCGTGCTGCTCGAGCGGGCTCGTCACAACGACGAGGCGCAGGTCGAGATCCTCGACGCGCTCGAGGTTTTCCCGTCGTCGTTGCCGGCCAAGAGGGACGCGGCCTACTCGGCCTGGGTCTCCATCTCTGTCGGGTGCAACAACACCTGCACGTTCTGCATCGTGCCGTCGTTGCGCGGGCGCGAGGCCGATCGCCGGCCGGGGGACATTCTCGCCGAGATCGCGATGCTGGTCTCCGACGGGGTGTCGGAGGTGACGCTGCTCGGCCAGAACGTCAACGCCTACGGTGTGCAATTCGGGGATCGGCAGGCGTTCGCCAAGCTGTTGCGCGCCTGCGGAACGATCGACGGCCTGGAGCGGGTCCGCTTCACATCACCGCATCCGCGGGAGTTCACCGATGACGTGATCGCCGCGATGGCCGAGACGCCGAATGTGTGCCACCAACTGCACATGCCGCTGCAATCGGGATCGGACCGGATCTTGAAGGCCATGCGCCGGTCCTACCGCTCGGAGCGGTACCTGCAGATCCTCGCCGACGTGCGCGCCGCGATGCCGGACGCGGCCATCACGACCGACATCATTGTCGGATTCCCGGGTGAGACCGAGGAGGACTTCCAGGCGACCCTCGACGTGGTTCGCCGGGCGCAGTTCGCCAGCGCCTACACGTTCCAGTACTCGCCCCGGCCCGGCACGCCCGCCGCGGCCATGGCGGAGCAGGTGCCGGCAGACGTGGTCGGCGACCGATATGCGCGGCTCGTCGCGGTGGTCGACGAATGTGCGCTGGCCGGCAATCGTGCGCAGGTCGGATCCGTGGTCGAGGTGCTGGTGTCGGCGGGTGAGGGGCGCAAGGACGGCGATACGCATCGTATGAGCGGCCGCGCGCGCGACGGCCGGCTCGTCCACTTCACCCCGACCGGGGCCGCCGTGGACGGCACGATTCGGCCCGGCGACTACGTGATGACGACCGTGACGTACGGAGCGCCGCACTATCTGATCGCCGACGGGGACGTGGCCATGCACCGGCGGACACGTGCCGGCGACCGATCGGAGCGCGGGTTCGTGCTGCGGACGCCGGGTGTCGGATCGGCGCTGCCGAGTTACGGAACGCCGAAGCCGGCGAGAGCGGTGGCGGCGGAACCGGTGGCGGCGATGACGGCGGATCATCGGTAGCGCGGCGCGGCCACATCGGCACCGTAACTTGGCGCCGTGACATCGGCGCGCGCCGGGAGGTCCGCGCGCGACCGTGCGACGCTAGCCGTCGACGGCGCTTTGCGCCGTTCGCAACCACTGCTCCCAGGTCTCGGCCTGCTTCTCCGCCTCCGCCGCCTTGCGCGCATCACCGGCGGCTCGGGCCTTGTCGGCCTGGTCCCGGAACTGCCGCACCCGCGCACGGAACTGCTCCACGCGCGCCGTCGCCTCGGGGTCGGTGCGCCGCCACGCGGCATCCGATGCGGCCCGAACCTTGTCCTCCACCCGCCGGAGCCGGGCGTCGAGGTCGTGGATCCGTTCGCGCGGCACCTTTCCGGCGAACTCCCAGCGGTCCTGGATCGACCGCAGCCTGCGCTTGGCCTCGTCGAGATCCGCGGATGGGTCGATCTGTTCCGCCTCCGCGAGCAGCTTCTCCTTGGTCGTGGCGTTCGCCTCGAACTCGGCGTCGCGTTCCGCGAAGACCTCGTTACGGCGCGCGAAGAAGGCCTCCTGCGCCGCGCGGAACCGCTGCCAGAGTTGGTCTTCCACGTCGCGCGGAGCCCTTCCGACGGCCTTCCACTCGGTCATGAGATCGCGGTAGGCCGCCGCTGTCTCCCGCCAGTCGCGCGACGTCGACAGCGATTCGGCCTGCTTGATCAGCTTCTCTTTGACATCGCGCGCGGCCAGCCGCTGCTTGTCCAGGTCCGCGAAATGTGAACCGCGGGCGCGCGTGAACGTGTCGCGAGCACGGGAGAACCGCTTCCACAGCGCGTCATCCGTCTTCCGGTCGATGCCGCGGATGGTGCGCCATTCATCGACGATGGCCTTCAACCGGTCGCCGGAGGTCTTCCACTGCGTGGAGGATGCGAGGTTCTCGGCCTCCACGCACAGCGCTTCCTTGGCCGCGATCGCCTCGGCACGTGCCTGGGCACGAGCGACGGACGCCCGTTCGATGGCCGCGTCCGCCTCGGCGATCACAGCGTCGAGCCGCGTCGCGGCGCCGTCCAGGTCGCCGACCGCTGCCAGAGTGGGGATGGAGTCCTTGAGTGCCGCGGCCTGGGTGCGGGTGGCTTTCGCGTCGCCCGCCCCGCTGGCCAGGCGCGCTTCGAGGAGCGCGATCTCGGTGGAGAAATCGTCGAACCGGCGCCCGAAATGGGCCAGCCCCGCGGCCGCATCGCCCGCCTGCCATTCGCCGACGGCCCGTTCGCCGGCAGCGGTGCGCACGTACACCACGCCGGCCTCGTCGATGCGTCCCCACGCGCCCGGGTCGACGGGGATGACGACCGGCGCCACCACGGGCTCAGCCGCTGCGGCGGGCTCCACGGACGGCGCACCGGGGCGCGGGTCCGGGCGTCCGCTGGGAGAGCCCGGCTTCGCGACGGGGGCCGGGCCCGGGTGGGGCGCTGAAGCCGGGTGGGGTGTCGTGGCCGGATGGGGCGCCGAAGCCGAGTCGAGCGCTGCGGCCGGGCTGGACGCCGCGGCCGGATTGTGCTCCGCGGCCGGGTTAGGTGGCGCGGATTCCGTGGGTGGAACCGACGGCGCCTCGGTCTCCTCAGGCATGGTCGCGGGCCCTTCCTGTTCGCAAGGGAGCCGGGTGGCTCCCGGGACGCGAGCGTCCCCGGTCTCATATGCGTCGCGCGTTTCTCGCTGACCTTTCGGTTGCTCCGCAGCCGCATCTGGTGTCTCTCGCGAGCCTCTCGCAAAGGTCTCGTGAGCGTCTCGTTAGCGCAGCCTACTGTGTCTTCAGCCATCGATAGTGTGCCTGCTCACGCCGGCCGCTGCGACCGGCGGCCCCGACGTGGCGCCGGTGCAGGCTCGATACGCTCGACGGGTGATCGTTGCCGCTGCACTCTGCCCGCCTGCGCCACTGCTGGTGCCCGGGCTGGCCGTCGGCTTGGCGGTCGAGCTCGACGATCTTGTCGCGGCGTGCCGAAAAGCGGTCGGGCGCTTGGCCGGCGCGGACCGCATCGTCGTCGTCAGCGTGGGAATCGGCCGCGCTGCCGGCCGTCGTCTCGCGCCCGGGACCGTGGTGAGCGCCGCCCCCTTTTCCCGCAGCGACCATCCCGCGACGCCGACGGTCCGATTGCCGTACAGGCCAGCGTCGTCCGGTCCGTCCGGCGATGCGGGCAGGCCCGGCACGGCCGAATATGACGGATATGACGCCGTCCCGGCCGATGCGGGTTCCGACGGCCGCGGCACGTCAGCGGTGTCGCTGACGGCCGGCTCGATCGTCGCCGCCTACCTGCTCGATGCGGGCGCGGTGGATGCGCCGACCTTCGCCTATCAACTGCCGCACGACGCCGACCCGGCCGACGCAACGCGCATGTTCGTCGACCTGGACCCTACGGTGCCGACCGGGTTCCTGGTGATGGCGAACGGCGCGGCCGCGCACAGCGAACACGCCCCCGGCGGCGACGACCCGCGCTCGCGCGGTTTCGACGCGGACCTGGTCACCGCTATGTCTTCGGGCGATCCCGCACAGTTGGCCGACACCTGCCGCGTCCGCGCCGGGCTCGCGGCCGAGCTGCACGACGAGACGCTGCCCGCGCTCGCCGCGCTCGCCGAACTCGCCCGGGGGAGCGGCGCTGCGACGGCCGAGATGCTGCACTATTCGGCACCGCTGGGTATCGGCTATCTCGTCGCAACCTGGCAGTGGGCCGCGGTCGCGTGAGCGGCGGGCAACGCACCCCACGCGGCCCGGATCGCCTGGTGGTGGTGACCGGTCCCACCGGCACCGGCAAGTCGGAACTGGCGCTCGCACTGGCTGAGCAATGGGGCGGCGAGGTGATCAACGCCGATTCGATGCAGCTCTACCGCGGCATGAACATCGGCACGGCGAAACTCACCGTCGCCGAGCGCCGCGGCGTGCCGCATCGGCTGCTCGACGTGCTCGACGTGACGGAGAAGGCGAGTGTCGCGGCCTACCAGCGGGACGCGCGCGCCGCGATCGAATCGGTGCTCGCAAGCGGCCGCACCCCGCTGCTAGTCGGCGGATCTGGCCTGTACATCCAGTCGGTGGTCGACGACATCGCTTTTCCGGCCACGGATCTCACCGTTCGGGCACGCCTGGAGGCCGAACTCACGGCCGACGGCCCCGAGGCGCTGTGGGAGCGGCTGCGCCGCACGGATCCGGCGGCCGCGAACGCGATCGAACCGCGCAACGGGCGGCGCGTGGTCCGGGCCCTGGAGGTAGTCGAGGTGACCGGCGAGCCGTTCACGGCGACGTTCCCCGCTCCCGGCCGGCCCCGTTACGACGCCGCGCTGATCTGCCTGGACCGGGACACCGCGGCGCTGGATGTCCGACTTGCCGAGCGGGTCGACGCCATGATGGCGGCGGGCTTCCTGGCCGAGGTCCGGGCCCTGGACGCCGCCGGGCTGCGGCGGGGGTTCACCGCCTGGCGGGCGCTCGGCTACCGGCAACTGTTGGACGTCATCGACGGCACTGCGACGGTGCCGGAGGCGGTCGCCGCGACCATTGCCGCCACCCGCCGGTTCGTGCGCCGACAGCGGTCCTGGTTCCGGCGCGATCCCCGGCTCGTGTGGCTGGATGCGGCCGACCCGCAGCTTGCCGCCACGGCCGCACGACTCGCCGCCGCCCATTCCGTAGGCTGATCACCGTGAGCGAAACCGTAGAGAGGCTGCCGCGTCGCGACGGAGTCGCAGCAGCGCCGAGCGGAGCGTTGAGCGAACAATTGGGTACCGTGAGTTGGGGACCGCTGCAGTTCGTCAAGGGGCATGGCACCGAGAACGATTTCGTGCTGTTGCCGGACCCCGACGACAGCATCGAGCTCACCCCCGACCTGGTTCGCGGGCTGTGCGATCGGCACGCGGGTATCGGCGCGGACGGCGTCATCCGCGTTGTTCGGGTCGGGCCGACCGGATTCTTCATGGATTACCGGAACGCCGACGGGTCCACCGCCGAAATGTGCGGCAACGGCGCGCGCGTCTTCGCGCGCTACCTCGTCGATGCCGGGTGGGTGACACCGGGCCGCATCGAATTCGAGACCCGCGGCGGGCCGCGCTGGGCCGAACTCGGCGCGGTCGGAAACGTGGCCGTGGGCATGGGCGCCGTGCGGGTCGGCGATATCTCGTCCGCGCGGATCGCCGGTGACGACATTCGCGGGCTGGTAGTCGACGTCGGCAATCCGCACCTCGCCTGCCTGGTCGACGGCGATGTCGCCCGGTTCGACCTCACCGCGGCCCCGTCGATCGATGCGGGCGTGTTCCCCGACGGGGCGAACGTCGAGGTAGTCCAGGTGCTCGGCCCGGATCGGGTGCGGATGCGCGTCCACGAACGCGGAGTGGGGGAGACCCGCTCCTGCGGCACCGGCACGGTCGCCGCTGCCGCGGCGTATCTCGCCGCCGAGGGGCGTCACAAGGGGCGGGTAACGGTCGATGTCCCCGGTGGGACCGTGACGGTCGGAATCAGCGCGCACCCGCACGGACCGCAGGCGACCCTCGTCGGGCCGGCCGTGCTGGTCGCCGCCGGCACCGTCGACCCGGCGGGCCTCCGGATCGCTACGGCGGTGCTGACATAGCCCGACGGCTCCGCCGCGAACATCGTCATAGGCGGTTCTTGTCCGCGACCGGCGCTGGTACGGGTGCATTGCGGGAAAACATGGCACGCTGGTAGCCAATGAACAACACACCAGAATCCACCGAGTACCGAACGCCGTCGACGCCCGCCGTGCGGACCGCGCCCACCGCATACGGCGCGCACAGCGTCGGCGACGAGCAACGCCGCTGGGACGCGGCGTCCACCACCGGCGAGCGGGACCTTGCGGACCGGGCCGCGCTGCGTCGCGTCGCTGGACTGTCCACGCAGCTCACCGACATCAGCGAGGTCGAGTACCGCGAGCTGCAGCTCGAGCGGGTGGTGCTGGTCGGCGTGTGGTCCGGGCGGAGCGGCGAGGCCAGCGCGGCGAGCGAGGTCGGAGGGAGGCGAGGCCGTCGCGACGGAGTCGCAGGCCCGCCGGGCGGAGCGCCGAGTGAGCGATCCAGCGCTGCGAGCGAGGCGGACGCGTCGATGGCGGAGCTCGCCGCGCTCGCGGAAACGGCCGGTTCGGTCGTCCTGGACGCGGTGATGCAGCGCCGACCGCAGCCCGACGCCGCGACCTACATCGGCTCCGGCAAGGTCGCCGAGCTCACCGAGATCGTGGCGGCCACCGGAGCGGACACCGTCATCTGCGATGGGGAGCTTTCCGCGGGGCAGCTGCGCAACCTGGAGGAGCGACTGCGGGTCAAGGTGGTCGACCGGACCGCGTTGATCCTGGACATCTTCGCCCAGCACGCGCGGTCCCGGGAGGGCAAGGCGCAGGTCGAGTTGGCGCAGTTGAACTATCTGCTGCCGAGGCTGCGCGGTTGGGGTGCGGCGCTGTCCCGGCAGCGCGGCGGCCGGGTGGCCGGCGGTGCGGGCATCGGGTCGCGCGGCCCGGGCGAGACGAAGCTGGAACTCGACCGGCGCCGTATCGGCCAGCGGATCTCGCAGTTGCGCGCCGATCTGGCCGGGATGCGCCGGGTGCGCGACACCAAACGCTCGGCACGCCGCCAGAACCGGGTGCCGGCCGTGGCGATCGCCGGTTACACGAACGCCGGCAAGTCCTCCCTGCTCAACCGGCTCACCGGGGCGGGTGTGCTGGTGCAGGACGCGTTGTTCGCGACGCTGGATCCGACGACCCGGCGCGCCAGGACAGCCGATGGGCGGATCTTCACGCTCACCGACACGGTCGGGTTCGTGCGGCATCTGCCGCACCAGCTGGTGGAGGCCTTCCGGTCGACGCTGGAAGAGGTCGCCGAATCCGACCTTATCGTGCACGTGGTGGACGGCTCCGACCCGCGGCCGCTCGATCAGGTCGCCGCGGTCCGCGAGGTGCTGATCGGCATCGATGCGGGGGAGGTGCCGGAGCTGATCGTGGTCAACAAGATCGACCGGGCGGACGCGACCTCTCTGACGAACCTGCGTTCGCTACTGCCCGGAGCGGTCTTCGTATCGGCCAAGACGGGCGAGGGGATCGCCGAGTTGGCCGAGGTCATCGCCGCGAGGTTGCCGAGGCCGGACGTCGCGGTCGACGTGCTGCTGCCGTTCACGGCGGGGGCGCTGGTCTCCCGTGTACACGCCGAAGGCACAGTGCTCGACGAGGACCACACGGCCGCGGGCACCTGGATCTCCGCACGGGTACCCGCCGACCTGGCCGGAGCGCTCCGCGGTTACGAGCGGTCCATGAGTCGGGACTGACACGTCCGGCGGCGGCGAGGGATGAACTGCCGAGTATGACGATGTTCGCGCACCGGTGGTGCGTCGGGCCGATTCGGGCCGGCGTGCACCGCAGGGCGGCGTCTTCGATCACAACCTCGCAACGGGGGCACCGGGACACATCATCCTTCGGTATGGTGGAACCGCATAGCGTTCCGATTCATCCGGCCGCGGGTCGTGATGAACGAGGAGGTAAACATGGGCAGCCTTTCCTGGTGGCACTGGCTGATCATCATCGCTGCGTTCATCCTGATCTTCGGCGCGAAGAAGCTCCCGGACGCCGCGCGCGGCGTCGGTCGGTCGCTGCGCATCCTGAAGTCCGAGGTTTCGGCCATGCACGAGGACAGCGAGAAGGCCGCGGCCGCCGAGACGAATGCGACGGCCGCCGTCGCAACGCCGCCGTCGCAGATCGCCGCCACGCCGACCGCGCCGCCCATGCCGACCGCGGCAACTCAGCCGCAGGCTCCGGTGGCGCAACCGGCAGCCGCGCCCGTCATCAACGGCGTCCCGCTCACCGAGGACCAGACGAAGCCCTACTAAGGCTCTTCCGCCGTTGCCGGCGCGCGTCGCCGTTGTCAGCGCCTGTGCGTGTTGTCGCGCTGCGAGGTCCCGCCCCGAGATAGGCCCGGAGGGGCGTTAATGCCGTCTCGGGCGGTCTGGTACCCACTCGTCGCGCCAGGCGCACAGACTTGAGCGCCGCCCCTTTTCGTCATCCGCGTTGGATCTTTGCGAATGACGGCCACGATGTCAGATCTTCCGGATCACTGCCACGACCTTCCCGAGAATGCTCGCCTCGTCGCCGCGGATCGGTTCGAACGCGGGATTGTGCGGCAGTAGCCACTGGTGGCCGTCCCGGCGCTGCAGCGTCTTGACGGTCGCTTCGCCGTCGATCATCGCGGCGACGATCTCCCCGTTCTCCGCCGTGGGCTGTTGGCGGACGACCACCCAGTCGCCGTCCGTGATCGCTGCGCCCACCATCGATTCGCCGACCACGTGCAGCAGGAACGCCGACCCTTCGCCGACGATTTCCTTCGGCAGCGGATAGACCTCCTCGACCTCCTGCTCGGCGAGAATCGGCCCGCCGGCCGCGATCCGGCCCACCATCGGCACGTATGCCGGGGCGGGGTGATGGCGCCCAGCGGCATCGTCCGCGACATCCTCCGCGGGGCGGATATCCACGGCGCGTGGCCGGTTCGCGTCCTTGCGTAACAGGCCCTTGCGCTGCAACGCGTCGAGCTGATACGCGACGGATGACGGCGACTTCAGCCCGACACGCTCACCGATCTCCCGCACACTGGGCGGATAGCCGCGGGTGGCGATCGATTCACGGATCACCTGCAGCACCTTGCGCTGCCGCATTGTCAGCGCGTTGCCCTCCGGGTCCACCTCCGGGAACGGGGCGGCGCTCACGGGTGAACCGGCCTGGTCCAGATCGGTCATAGCGGTCTGCCTTTCTGTCTGTGCTCTGGTCTGTGGTTCTGGCTGTGCGTCGGAGTCTGTGCGTCCGGCCTGCCCGGCGCTCCGAACTCACGCCGTGCCGACGTCATTGTGTCATCGTTCAAACAACTGTACGATCGAACACGCGTTCTATGATACTGCGACCTCCGACAGTGCCCCGATCTGATTGTCGGACCCATCGAGTACAACTCGGTCAGCAGTTCGATAGAACGCCCGTTCGGTCGGAGCATACCCCGACCGGATGTCACGGCCCGCGCGGCGAGCCGAACGGAAGAAAGGGACGGTGTGCAATGACGGTTGACATGCTTTACGAGGTCCGTGGCGCGCAACCGGCGCGTCCCATGGCGCGCGCGGGTGCACGCATCGGGTCGGTCGGTGCGCAAGCCGGCCCGCGGGGGAGGACGGCGGATCGGGTTCGGGTCGGTCGGATCGTCGGCATCGGCCAGGCGGGCGCGGTCCGGTGCCCCGCCGGCAGCTCGCGTGAAGGCTACCGCTTCGGTCGCTGGGAGCGGCTGGCGATGACGATCGTGGTCACCGCGGCCCTGATCATTGCGGCGATCGTGATCGCGAACCCGGCGGCGCGCCCGACCAGAGAGGTGACGGTCATGCCCGGCGACACGATGGCGTCGTTCATCCTTCGGGAGGTGCCGGGCATGGACATCACGCGTGCGGCCGCGATGATCGAGGATCTCAACGGACTGGGCGATTCTTCCGTGCGCGCCGGCATGCGATTGATCGTTCCCGCCGCGCAGTAGCCGGGTGATCGCGACACGCCGCGGGAAACTTGCGCTGCCGTTCGTGGCGGTCTAGCTTTATCCCCTACATCTAGTAGTTACATAGCTGTAAGTTGTCCACAGGTTGGGGTATACCGGAGGTGTGGTTATCCCCAGGACGAGACCGGTGATGCACCGGCTATGCACATATCGATCCACATGCGGGTCGGGTCCGGCGAGAACGAGAGGACGTGATGCCGATGCGTTGCCCGTTCTGCCGGCATGAGGACTCCCGGGTGATCGATTCGCGGGAGACCGACGACGGCCGTGCCATCCGGCGGCGCCGATCCTGTACCGCGTGCTCGCGCCGTTTCACGACGGTCGAGTCGGCGGTGCTCCTCGTCGTCAAGCGCAGTGGTGTGCTCGAGCCGTTCAACCGCGACAAGGTGATCGGCGGCGTGCGACGGGCCTGTCAGGGGCGGCCAGTCGATGAGGATGCGCTCGCCATTCTGGCTCAGCAGGTAGAGGACTCGTTGCGCGCGTCGGGCTGCGCGGAGATCCCGAGCCAGGAGGTCGGGCTCGCGATCCTGGGGCCGCTGCGCGACCTCGACGAGGTGGCGTTCCTCCGTTTCGCGTCCGTCTACCGGTCGTACACCAGCGCGGACGATTTCCTCAACGAGATCATCGCCCTGCGCACCGACCACGTGCGGCCGGCAACCGACCTCCCCGCGACCAGCGCAGCGGCGGGTCACCCGCCGAGACCGCCGGTGGGCGTCGGCTGACCGCCCGCCGCCGGCCCCGCGGGGCCTGCGAACGGCGCCTCGCCGGCCCCGCCACATGGCCTGGGTACACCGCACAGCGGACGAAACGACCAACAGCATCCTCGCAGCGCGAGTACAAATCACAATCCGGAAGGGATCCTTCACCATGACCGAAACCGTTGGGTCAGACACCACGACTCCTCGCGGCAACACGCCCACCGACGGCGGATCGAACGCCAAAGGCGGCGTGCGGAAGGGCCTGCATCTGCAGCGCCTGTTCACGACCGACGGTGTGCACCCCTACGACGAAGTCGTGTGGGAGCGGCGTGATGTGGTGATGACGAACTGGCGCGACGGCTCGATCAACTTCGAGCAGCGCGGCGTCGAGTTCCCCAACTTCTGGTCCGTCAATGCGACGAACATCGTCACCAGCAAGTACTTCCGTGGCGCGCTGGGCGCGCCGCAACGCGAATCGAGCCTCAGGCAGTTGATCGACCGTGTCGTTCAGAAGTACGTGTCGTCCGGCCGGGAGAACGGGTATTTCGCCACCGAGGCCGATGCACAGATCTTCTCCGACGAGTTGACGTGGATGGTCCTGCACCAGGTGTTCGCATTCAATTCGCCGGTCTGGTTCAACGTGGGAACCGCGTCACCCCAGCAGGTATCGGCGTGTTTCATCCTGTCCGTGGAAGACACGATGGACTCGATCCTGAACTGGTACCGCGAGGAGGGGCTGATCTTCAAGGGCGGCTCGGGTGCGGGCCTCAACCTGTCGCGCATCCGGTCCTCGAAGGAATTGCTGTCCTCCGGTGGCGCGGCCTCCGGCCCGGTCTCGTTCATGCGCGGCGCGGACGCGTCTGCCGGAACCATCAAGTCCGGCGGTGCCACGCGCCGCGCCGCGAAGATGGTGGTTCTCGACGTCGATCATCCGGATATCGAAGAGTTCATCGAGACCAAGGCGAAGGAGGAGCACAAGATCCGGGTGCTCCGCGACGCGGGTTTCGACATGGACCTCGGTGGTGAGGACATCGTCTCGGTGCAGTACCAGAACGCGAACAACTCGGTCCGCGTATCGGACGAGTTCATGCGCGCGGTGGAATCCGGCGGCACCTTCGGGCTGCGTGCTCGGAAGACCGGCGAAGTGATCGAGACGGTCGATGCGCGTGATCTTTTCGGCAAGATGACCCAGGCCGCGTGGGAGTGCGCGGATCCCGGGATCCAGTACGACGACACGATCAACGATTGGCACACCTGCCCCGAATCCGGCCGGATCACGGCATCGAACCCGTGCAGCGAGTACCTGCACCTCGACAATTCGTCATGCAATCTGGCGTCGCTGAACCTGATGAAGTTCCTCGCCGCCGACGGCACCTTCGAGGCCGAGAAGTTCGCTCGCGCGGTCGAGTTCGTGATCACCGCCATGGACATCTCCATCTGCTTCGCAGATTTCCCGACCGAGCCCATCGGCGACACCACCCGCAAGTTCCGGCAACTGGGCATCGGATACGCGAACCTGGGTGCGTTGCTGATGGCCACGGCGCATGCCTACGACTCCGAGGGCGGCCGCACGCTTGCGGCGGCGATCACGTCGCTCATGCAGGCGACGGCGTACCGGCGTTCCGCCGAGCTGGCCGCGGTCGTCGGCCCGTATGAGGGCTACGCCCGGAACGCGGAGGCGCACAAGCGGGTGATCCGCAAGCACGCGGCCGCCAACGACGCCGTCCGGCCGATCGGCAGCGAGGCGGACATCCTCCGGATGGCGTCGAAGGTGTGGGCGGAGACCATCGCGCTCGGCGAGAAGAACGGCTACCGCAACGCGCAGGCGAGCGTGCTCGCGCCGACGGGAACCATCGGCCTCATGATGGATTGCGACACCACCGGTGTCGAGCCGGACCTCGCGCTCGTCAAGTTCAAGAAGCTCGTCGGCGGCGGGTCGATGCAGATCGTCAACCAGACGGTGCCGCGGGCGCTCAAGGCGCTCGGTTACCAGGATGAGCAGGTCGAGGCGATCACCGAGTTCATCGGCGAGCACGGACATGTTGTCGGCGCACCGGGGCTCCGCCCGGAGCATTACGAGGTCTTCGACTGCGCGATGGGCGAGCGGTCGATCGCGCCGATGGGGCACGTTCGGATGATGGCCGCGATCCAGCCGTTCATCTCCGGAGCCATCTCGAAGACGGTCAACATGCCCGAGTCGGCAACCGTCGACGATGTCGCCGAGATCTACATGCAGGGCTGGAAGATGGGCCTGAAGGCGCTGGCCATCTACCGCGACAACTGCAAGGTCGGCCAGCCGCTGTCGGCGAAGAAGAAGGAGGAGGACAAGGCGGTCACCGCTTCGGTGGAGCCGGGGCGTCCGGTGCGGCGTCGGCTGCCGAAAAAGCGCCCCTCGCAGACGGTCTCGTTCACCGTCGGTGGCGCCGAAGGCTACCTGACCACGGGTTCCTACCCGGATGACGGCCTGGGAGAGGTCTTCATCAAGCTCGGCAAGCAGGGATCGACACTCGCCGGCGTGATGGATGCCTTCTCGATCGCCGTGTCGGTCGGGCTGCAGTACGGCATTCCGTTGGAAAGCTACGTCTCGAAGTTCACCAACCTGCGGTTCGAGCCGGCCGGTATGACGGACGACCCCGACATCCGGATCGCGACCTCCGTGATGGACTACCTGTTCCGTCGGATCGCGCTGGACTACCTGCCGGTCGATAGGCGTGCCGAGCTCGGGATCTTCTCGGCCGCCGAGCGCACCGCGCAACTCGCCGGCCAGGGTTCGGACGGTGCTGCCGGGGCGGACGACTCCGACGGCGTCGACACCGCCGACAGCGCCGACGATGTGGCCGAGCGACTGGAGGAGATGCGCACGTCGGTCGACGCCACGCCGCAGCCCATCGTGGCCGCGGAGCGCGCGGCGAACGAGCGGGGTGCCCGATCCGCGACCGGCGGCGCCGGGTCCTCCACCGAACTCCTCGAGCTCGTCACCGGCAAGTCCGCCGACGCCCCGCTCTGCATGACCTGCGGCACCAAGATGCGCCCCTCCGGCGCCTGCTACGTCTGCGAAGGCTGCGGCTCCACCTCCGGCTGCAGCTAATGTGAACGGCCATTTAATGTCCCGCTCACTCGGCCACTAATGTCCGGCGTTTGGCCACTAATGTCCGCGTTTCGGCCAACCGGACATTAGTGGCCGGTCCGGGCGGTCGGTCGATGTCGCGCCCGCGTCGTCACGCTGTGTGATTTTGAGGCCAGGAGCGCCCGTCCTCGGAGCTGTCAGCGCAGCGCCGAATCGGTGTAGGCCCGCGTCCTGCGGGGCGCTCCCATCCCGGGTTGGGGTCCGGGCGGGGTATACGGGACGCCGCGACTGCCGTGCACCCGGCGCAGCCGCCCGACCTGCGCGTTCCCGAATGAGGTTCGTCCTCCGGTGAGCGTTACGGGTGGACGCAAGCGAGGAATCCAAATATGGGCGTTACCCACATGCCCACCAGCCGCTACACTGAGATCCAGACGCCCCGAGGAGGACACCTCTATGAACGCACCCGCCGGCTTCGAGCCGATCGCCGAGGTAGCCGCCGACGACCGAGCACGGATTGCCTTCGGCCGCGCCGGCGTGCACCACAACGACAGGTTCCTAGTCTCGACCCGTCCAAGCGGAGAAATCCTGCTGACACCACTGGCCAGCATCCCCAAACGGGAAATGCTCGTGTGGGAAGACCAGGCCCTACGCGAATCGCTGCTGCGCGGCTTGGCCGACGCCTCCCAGGGACGTATCAGCCGCAGGGACGGCCTGCTTGACAACGACGCCGACCAGTGAGCGCACCGCCGTTCGAGCTGCTCTACACCGATGAGGCTCTACGGGTACTGGACGACCTGGCCAAACCCAGCTACGCCATCAAGCTCACGAAGGTCAAGAAGACGCTTCGATTGCTCCGCGACGTTGGCCCCAGCCATCCGGGGCTCAGCTCTCACAAGTACCAGTCCCTCACAGGGCCAGCCGGCGAGGAGGTCTGGGAGTCCTACGTCGAGAACAGGACGCCGGGCGCGTGGCGCTTGTGGTGGATGTACGGCCCTACCCCAGATGCCCTCACCATCCTCACAATCGGGCCGCATCCGTAGCAGCACCGGCAACCAACAGCCTCGCCGACTGGTGCCAGACGGTATCGACGTCGACTGATGTGGAACGGTTTTGTCAAGGTGCGTGGTGATGTTTCGTTTTGGGGTGTTCGGGGCGGCTTGCCCACCCCGAAGTAGTTGCCGCGGAGCAGATCTGGGGCCCCGGGGTCAAGACGGAGCGCCCGCAGCGCGGCGAGGACGAACGGTCTTGACGCCGGGGTGAGATCTGCTCGTGTGCGCGGGTGGGGAACGGTTGGGGTAGTGGCCACGCGCCGCGGCGTGTCTGTGCAGCTGTCCGCCAGACTGATGTACGCGGGTCGAAACCGCAGTTCTGCGATTCGCAGGTGGGTGCCCCTCACTGAGCACGCCCGCGGGCGCGGGCATAGTCGAAACGGGGATCGGTCCTGCTGCGGCGGTGCCGCGGCGCGTGGCTGTCTTGGACTCGGACACGGTCAGCTGGCCCGATCCGAGAGGTATTGCGGGGCAGAGGGTTTCATGTCATGCGGTCATCTCTGCCCACAGGAACCCGGCGAGTTCGCGGGCGATCGCGGTGACCACGACGTTGCGGCTGGTCTTGCGGGCATCGAGGTGGCGGAAGCGGGTGCACAGCCGCTGCTGCGCCCTCCAGGCGCGGGCGGTGACCGCCGGCGGCAGACCCTGCTGGCGTTCGCGGATCCCCACGCCCAGGCTCGGGTGGGATCTGTAGGCCCAGGCGGACTCGACGAGCTGGGTTCGCAGGTGCACGTTGCCGGCGTGGGTGATGTGCCCGCGGCGTACCCGCTCGCCGGACGAGTACTCGGAGGGCACCAGGCCGCAAAAGCCCATGAACGCGCCCGCGGACGGGAAGCGTCGCCAGTCGCACACCTCGGCGGCCAGCGTCAGCGCGCCGATCCGGGTCACGCCGCGATAGGCGGCAAGACGGGTCACCTGCCCGGCGAACGGGTCGGCGGTGCACCAGCCGACCACGTCGGCCTCGATCGCCGCCACCGCCGCTTCCCGAGCGGCCAGCGTGGACCGGTAATGCTCGAACGTCACGCGGACGGCCGGGTCGTCGAAGCGCTGCCCGGCGATCCAGACGCGGTGTTTCGCGGTCCAGTTCTCCCCATCCCGCCACACCCGCCCGTGCCGCAGCAGGAACTTGCCCAGACGGTGCTTGGCGCGCGTGGCATCGATGATCATGTCTGCCCGGGCGCGGCACAGATCCCGCACGCCCTCCTCCGCGGGCGTGGGCACCCGGATCGCGGTCAACTCGCCGGCCCGCAACAGCCGGGCCAGTCGACAACAGTCACGCTTGTCGGTCTTGACCTTGTCCCCGGGCGAGGTCGGGATCAACGACGGCGCGATCACCTGGCAGCGCACGTGTAACGAATCCAGAAGCCGGGCCAACTCGTAACCCGTCGGCCCGGCCTCGTAACACGAGCGCAGCCTTCCCGGATCGTCGAACCGCGCGATCAGCCGGCGCACCGCATCGTCGTCCGAACCGATCCGATCCGTGTGGGGCGTCTCCTCGCCCGGCCCCAAGATCCCCGCCGAAATCGTGTTCTTGTGAACATCCAACCCGAGATAGATCGCACCGCGATCCCCGATACTGGTCATGACGGCCGGCCCCCTTCCGTATGTGGCACCTTCCGCCTTCAGCGTGACGACCCACGACAGATGCGGAACCGGCGCCGGCCGTTCCATGCTGACTGACCCCGCAGGCGGATCGTCTACAGAGCACCTTCGCCCTCACTAACCGTGGCGGTCGTCAGGATGCTGAGGCAGAATGCCGTGGTGAGCAACCAGGATCGCGGACAGGCGGAGGTACCGGTTGCCAGCCTTGATGAGGCTGTCGCCGAACTCGTACGTGGTGGCGTTGTTGAGGGCTGGGTCGCGATTCGCGTGCATTCGCTTCGCAACCTGTTTCTCCGCAAACTGACCGGCTGCTGGCTGTTGTTCACGTGGTCAGACGGGTCTGTCGAGATCGAGGAAGATTACCCACCGTTCCATCTCGTTCCCGAGCTGTTGTCCGGAACATTTAGGGACGAAGACCGCCACTGCGATTATGAGATTCGTTGGTCAGGTGGTCAGCACCGCCAAGAGCTGTGGGCGCGATACGGGATTCACGAATCGCCGGGCTACTACATGGTTGTCGCGGCCGAACAACAACGCAGACGACGATGACCGTCCCGGTGGACCATCTTCGTGCGGTGAGGCGAATGGCATTCTGGGCCTACGGGGGGCCGGCCGGGGCGCTGTCGGCGGGAAGCTGCGGTTCGAGGAGATCGACCCAACGGTGGCCGGCACGGGCCTGTTCCCGGACGTTTCCGCAGACATAGCCGGTGGCATCGTGCAGGCCCACGGCGGTTTCGTCAAACACCCCGAGCCGGTTACCGCCACCGTGCAGCGACTGTGTGGGCGTCCGGCCCTACCATTCGCGCAGTGGGCACGCGACCACACCAACGACTTCAGAGCCGACACCACGCACTGAGCGACCCCGCCAGCCGAACCCGAAAACAGCGCCCGCCACGTCGCAGTTGAGGATCGGCGGATCCCCTACCGGTCACCGGGGTGTGTGTCCCGCGGTCGGTTCAAGTAGGCGAGTGCATCGGTGACGCCCCGTTCGGTGTCGGTCATGTCGACAACGTGACGAGGACCGTCTCGGTCTTCGTCCCAGCGCCGATACTCTTTGGCGATGACGTCTGCCCACGACGGCACAGTTTGGCCAGCAAGGTCAGGACGACGGTCCGTTGCCCGACGACGATGCTTGATCTCATCGGGGATGACCGTCTGCAGGATATGGAGATCGCCTACCTTCGCAAGCTCATGCCAGCCGATTCGCGCCTCCGGTACCGGATTGACCGCGTCTACAACCACGGGTACTCCCAACGTCAGCGTTCCCGCGGCGATTTCGTGGGCGACGACGTAGCCGACGGGGCCAACCGGCGGGTGCGCAAGGCCGCACCGGATCACGGCGGTCTCAATC
>MKSW01000023.1:63694-100595 GCA_001897425.1 Actinobacteria bacterium 69-20
AGATCGTTGCCCGTGTCACGAGGCGGGGCGGATCGAAATCGCGAAAAGCGGCCCGAGGTGCAATTCGCCGAGCACATTGCCGGTCGTCGGGTCGACCCAGCGCACGTATTCGCCGGACATGACCGCGAGCACCCGGCTGTCCGATGTGAAGACGAGGATCGAGGACGCATCGCCGGCAAATCGTCCATCGATCGGCAGCAGGATCGGTGTCCGCTCGCCGGTGCGCAGGTCCAGGATGCTCAACGGAGGACCACCGGGGGCCAGATCCAGCATCGCCGCGTACCGGCCGTTCGGCGAGATCACGCCCGGGAACTGGCCGATGACCGCTGATGCCGGCGGCGTGTAACGCGGCAGCGGGGCACGCTTGCCGGTCGAGCGGTCCAGTACGGCAGCGGTGCACTCCCCGGCGTCGCTGCATTCGTAGACGATGTAGCCGGTCGGTCCCGCCGCCAGTACTCTCCCGTGTGTCACCAGGCGTGTGCCGTCAGGCCGCAGGTCGTAGACGCCGCCGACCGCTTCGGCGAGAACGCCGCCGGCGCCATCCGGCCGGAGCCCCCAGGGGCCATCGATTCCGAGCGATGCGGGCGGTTTGATGATCGCGCCCGTCGTGTGACCCTGCGCGTCGACCAGTTCGAGCATGACGTCGGTGCCCGTCGGCATCGATTGCGACGACATCGCCCATACTCGGTCGGCCTGCACGGACGGAAACACCGGACCGCCCTGCTCGAGCAGGCCGCCGGCGATCGCCGCGGACGCGCCATCGGCAACCATGCAACCGGGAACTCCGTCCCACGGCCTGATGATCGTGGCCGTGGCGGTGACGACGAAAGACATCGGGCCGTTGCTCATCAGGGCCGGCAACTCGGTACGCACCATCGCGCCCGTGTCGACACGGTAGTCGACGATGGCAGCTCCGGAGCTGAAACTCCCGTCCCACAACAGCGCGACCAAGTCGAACGGTGCAGCGTCCAGTTCGGCCGGCGAACCGGTGGACGTGATAGGCGCCGCCGGTTCGGTGGTGTCGGGCACCGTGGTCACGATCATCGGCCCGCCGTGCAGTGTGCCGGTGGCGACTCCATCCGAGTTCGTGCCCTGGAGAGCCGACCCTGGCGACACGGCATCGGTCGAGGATTTCGTCATATCAGTCGGCGGCGTTTCGGGACGGGAGGTTGTCGGCGGCGGGGTGACCGAGACGCCAGTGGTCGGCTCGTCGCCATGCTCGCTCGTGCCGCCGAGGTAGTGCTGCACCGAGACCAGCGCCAGCAGCACGGCGAACCCGGCGACGATCGCGATCCAGCGGCCCCAGCCCCGGCCCGGCCCGCGCGGCGCGCCCCCAAATGGCGGTCCTCCGTTCGGGCCTTCGGGGCCGTCCGAGATCCACATCTCGGGCTCGGGCGGCGGCTCCGTCATACCCGACACCCTGCCACGGACGACGCCGACACGCCCTCTTGCGCAGCGTTCCTGTTCGGCTTTTAGTGTTGGTGTGGGCGCCTGTGCCAGTAGGGCAGTCCCCGGTATCGCATGACTTTGCATCGTATGTGTGACACACTGTAGGTGTGCAGATCCGACTGACGCGTGACGGGCGGAAACCTCGGATCGGGATGTCCCGGATTCTCACAGCGATGCGATCCGCCGGGCAGCCCACCGCGCTCGAAGGAGACCAGCTTTTCTACCTCGGCATCGACGGTCGAGGCGTGGAACTGGAGATCATCGCTGTGCCCGACGATAAGCGCCCCGGCGGGCTTGCCATCATTCATGCCATGCCGACCCACTATCGCAGGAAGGAGGGGTCATGACTGCAGATCGGATCGACCCACGGGAATACGTCATTGATGACGACGCGACGATCTCCGACATCGACCTCGAGGCGGAGGAGTTCACACTACGCGACGGCCGTCGCCTCACGGATGAGCTCGCCAAGGAGCTCGCTGCTCAGGCCCTCGGTGAGATTCGGCGCCGCAATCTCATCCCGGGCCGTAAGTCTCTGTCCGGCGACGGCAGCCACTCGCCCGCCATTCGGGTCCGTGTACCTGCTCAACTACGTAGACAGGCCGAGAACCGCGCCGCTGCCGACGGTGTCACCCTGTCCGAGCTCACCCGCGAGGCCCTGACGGCGTACCTCCGGGCCTCGTAGCTGCCCACATCGCGGCCCGGCCGGGGTGACCAGACCGCACATCAAGATCATCAGGTCGGCACATGCCGTTCCGCCTTCGGCCCCGTCGGCCAAGTCGCCATGCGCACGTCGGCTGATCACGCTGGGTAGCGCGCATACGGTGGCACACCACGAAGAAGACGCTAATGTCCGCTTGGCCGGTCTCCGGACATTATCTGGCGGATCACAGCTAATGGGACTGGCGCGGCTGCTACACGAAGTCCAACTCGAACGCGTCGCTGATCGCCCGGGCGAGTTGTGGTTCTTGGTCGTCGAGGAGGACGCCGATGGCTTCGCCGACCGCAGCTCGGCGCACGGTTGTGATGTTGTCGCAGCTCACGACACCGTCGTGATCGAGTCCGTTGCGTGGCCCGACCGGAACCTCGCTCGTGAGGCCGCGGATAGTGCCGGTGATCGGCGCGACGGTAACCCAGGTGAGCAGGTGAAGTTTCGATTGGCGGGTCAAGATCAACGCCGGCCGCCGCTTGTCCAGCAGTACCAGGGCAATGGTGCGCATCAGTCAAGCGCGGGGTGTGGCAGGTCCAGCATGCCGTCGAGGTCCGGATAGGCAGGTTCGCCACGTCGCGCAAGATCCGCGAGGATCGCCTCTTCGCTTCGATAACGCCGGTCACGCTGAAGGCGGGCGATCCCGTGGCGCACGGCTTCGGACCGGTTGGCGGCGCGACCCTCAGCGACTTCCGCATCGAGGGTCGCCAGGTCCTGGTCATCGAGACGGACCGCGATCTGAATGCTCACGCCCCGAGAATACCGAACTGTCAACCAATTGGTATGCGCTGGTTGCCGCGCGAATTGAGGATCGGCTTGCGGCCACGTCGGCACGAGTGCTGTGCACGCGCCGACGAGTCACGCTGAGTAGCGCCCAACGGTCAGCCCTCCCGCGAAGGCGATGCAATGTCCGCTTGGCCGTTCGGGGGGGACGTTATTTGGCCGATCACGACCGATGCGAACGGCCATCTGCTGTCCGTGTGAAGCTACTTTGGACCGCGCTTGCCGAAGCGGTCGGCGCGACGCGCCCGCTGCTTCGATGTGGGCTTCACCAGCCTCGGCACGTTCAGCCGTACATTCCGGGAGATCGTCGGTGAGACGCCGAGCGGCTGTCCCGCAGGGTACGGCCCCGTGGTGGCACCACACTGCGTCCAGCTGGCCGCCATGCGGCCGTGGAGCGGGGTGCAAGGCCGTCATAAACGATCAGGTTTGGAGAAGCCGTTGCGGCGGCGGCTCGGTAGCATCGGCGGCGTATCGGTATCAGTGTGACTGGAACGGCGCGGGAGAAGACATGATTACCAGCCTGAATGTCGCTTCGATCTATGTTCTGGACAAGGAGGAGGCGCTCGACTTCTACGTCAACAAGCTCGGGCTGGAGAAGGGCAATGACGTGCGGCAGGGCGACTACCGATGGCTGACGGTGCGCGCGCCAGGAGATCGGCCGACCGAGATCTCGCTGGAGCAGCCCGGGCCGCCGCTGCACGATGAGGCGACGGCCGAGCAAATCCGCGAGCTGGTCGCGAAGGGTGCCCTCGGCGGGCTGGTGTTCATCACGGAGGATGCTCGGGCGCTGTACGACACGCTCCGTGAGCGCGGCGTCACCGACTTCACCCAGGAGCCCACCGAGCACTTCTACGGCACCGATATGGGCCTTCGGGACCCTTTCGGCAACCCGATCCGCATTCTGCAGCAGGGAAAGGCAACCTAGCGGGAAACTGCTTACGCGGCCGCAGGAACAGCGCGGCGGACTCGTAGGCGCTGCCGGACCCGGAGGGCGTCGAGCGGACCGCAGACACCACGACCATCATTCACAGCTCCGCAGATCGATCCGCCGTCGGAATAGCGAGTCCAGGACGTAGCACGCCCATATCGGCGAGGATGGTTCGATCCGGAAACGCGACGAGAGGATCGATCCGATGACGAAGTACCTAATCTCTTTCCCCAGTGCCGCCATGGTCTTCCCGGAGGAGGACTTTCAGTCGATATCGGATGCGGCGCATGCGGTCGTGCAGGAGGCGAAGGACGCGGGCGTCTGGGTCTTCGGCGGCGGCATCGACGAGAGCATCCCACCCGTCATGGTCGCCGGCGACGGGACGGTGACCGAGGGCACCTACCCGCAGACGAGAACGATCGAAGGCGGATACACGGTGCTGGAGCTGCCCTCGCGGGATGCGGCATTGCAGTGGGCGGCGAAGATCGCGGTCGCGTGCCGATGCGCGCAGGAGGTGCGTGCCTTCCAGTACGACCCGGCCAGCTGACGGGCGGAACGCGGTATAGGCCCATATCAGGGTTCGGGGCCGATTCGCGCAAACGCCGTGCTGTGAACGGGCCGGCTGGCGCGGATCGGTGACAAGGTCGACACCTCAGGCCTTGCTGTTGGCCAGAGCGGCGAACCCGTGACCGGGATCGCAACAATTAATGAAGGCTCTACCACCGTCTGCGCCGGCGGCTGAGACACACGCCGGATGCCCGGCCCCGGACAGGACTCGACCGATCCGGCGAGGCCGCAACGACCGTGATGCACTCGGTGAGGGCGAGCAGCCCCGGGGGGACCGCCCTCGAGCGAGCTGCTCGCCGTAGCGCCACAGCAGCGCCACGGCAGCGCCACAACAGCGCCACGGCAGCGGCGTCTCAACCGGATGGTCGGCGATCGGCCGCGTTCCGCCGCGAACCGCGTTCCGTGGCGGGCCGGGGAGTCGCAGCGCGCCGATACCTCGACGGGCCGAGCAGGGGGAGGACGACTTGGTCGACGAGTTCTTCCAGCGGCAGGCTGTCGAGGTCACGGAAGAGGAAATGGTCCCGCACGATCGCCGGTCCGGCTTGCAGGCGCAGCGGGGTGATGTCGCGGCCGTCGAGTTGACCGCGGGCGACACCGCGTTCGATGAGGTGCTGCAGCCGGGTGGCTGCGGCATCGCCGGTGTGTTCCCGGACCTGCCGTGACAGCGACGGATTGAGGACCGTTTCGGCGCGCAGTCCGCGCAACGCCGCGCCCACGGTCCCGGTGAGGCCGGCCACCACGGTGCCCAGGAGTTGGAGGAGGTCGCCGCGCAGGGACCCGGTGTCGGGGAGTTGGTCGTCGGTGGGCAGGCCAGATTGGATGGCGTCGATGATCAGTTCGGTGCGGGACTGCCAGCGCCGGTAGAGCGCTGCTTTGCCGGTGTGGGCACGTTTGGCGACGGTTTCCATGGTGACGGCCGCGTAGCCGTTCTCGTCGATCTCGTCGAAGACGGCCCGGAAGATCGCGTCGGTGAGCCGGTCGCCGCGGCGCCGGGTCGCGCCCGTGGCCGGGTGTTGGCCAGTCATGCAGCCGTCACCGTTCCGGCAGTGCCGTCCACCCGCACCATCTGCCCGGCTGTGAGGGTTCGGGTGCCGGTTCCAGTGCCCATGACGGCCGGAATGCCGTTCTCGCGGGCGACGATCGCGGCGTGTGAGCCGATCCCGCCGGTATCGACCACGACCGCGGCGGCGCGTTGGAACAGCGGTGTCCAGGCCGGGTTGGTGTACGGGCACACGAGGATGTCGCCGGGTTGCAGGGTGGCGAACTCGTCGATGGTGCGGATGATCCGTACGGGTCCGGTGGCGGCGCCCGCGCACGCCGGCGTGCCGGTGACGAGCGCGGTGGCCGCTTTGCGTGGCTTGAAGATCGCCGCATAGTTGATCATCGGCACGGCGGCGATCTGCTCGCGGCGAAGCATTCGATCCCGCACCAGGTGGGTGAGGTTCTCCAGCTGCGCGGCGGTGGCCGTGTCGATATCGGCGATGGTGGCGAGTTCCTCGAATCGCAGGTGGAAAACGTCGAACGGATCCGTGATGACGGCTTGCCGCGTGAGCCGGTTGCCGAGTTCGAGGAGTGTCCGGCGCAGTACGGGGGCAAGGCGGGTGAACGCGTTGTGCGAGTCTTCCCGGAACGCGACGCCGGCGCGGGCCGCGGCGATCCTCCGCTGCACCCGGGACCGGCGGCGCGGGTTGCGAAGCCGCGGCGACGCCAGCAGTTCGGCCTCCGCGTCTCGGGCGGTATCGGTGTCCGCCATGCCGCCATCGTGAACCGTCGCCAGGACTCTGATCAGATCGATCACCATGTCCGGCCGGTCCGCCCAGGTGGGTGAGGAGATCAACACCGGACTCTCCGTCTCGCGGTATCCGAACTCCTCGAGATAGGCGTCGAATTCGGCCGTGAACGCCTCGAAGGCCCGGTCGGTGCGGAGTGCGGCCAGGACGGCGCCGGAGTCGTGAGCATCGAGCAGGGCGGCGAGCCGGTCGTCGGACCGGACGGCGGCAGCGAGCTCTTCCAAGCGCTGGTTGCCCGCAGCGGTGTGCGTAGGTGCGCCGCCGATGAGGGCGCTCATCAGCCGTGTCGCGCCGATTCGGACAAGCTCTAGCCGAAGCAGCAGGAGGTTCCTGGCGAACGCCGGCAGATAGCGCGCCCGCAGATCTGTGATCGGATCGACGAGGCGCATCACCTGCCGCGCGGTGTCCAGCAGCCCTGCCCACGACAGTCCCGTGACATCGCGGCCAAGCAGATTCGCCCGCGCCCGGTCGAACTTGAGATACCTCGGGTCGTCCGTCCACCGTGCCGGGTCGTACCGCCTGGCGCGGAGAAGCACGCGCGCCGGCAGTGCCAGGATCCGCCACGTTGGGGTCGGCCTGGGGGGCACGAATTGCACCACCACCCCGTGCCGCTCCGGCAGGACGCGGTCCAGGTGGGCGCGCAAGCCCAGGCCCGTCAGGATCTCGTCCATCATCCCCGCAGGGCCGTGCGGCACCCACGTGGTCATGTCCAGCGGATATGGGCGCACGCTCATGAAGTCGGCGAGCACACCACCGACGAACCGCCGGACACGGCCGAGCCGCAGCGGGATCGGCAACGCCGTCATCGGCCGGGCCTGCAGGATGTGCAACCTCCCACCGGCGATGGCCCACTCGATGTCCTGCGGCGCGCCGAACAACTGACCGACGCTGCGACCCGCTGCCGCAAGCTGCCGGCAGGCCGCGCGGTTGAGCAGGCGGCCAGCCCCTCGGCGGTCGGTGGTTCGCGAAACGGACCCGTCGGCCAGGCTGCGGAGGACGACTTCCCGCCGGCCGACCGTGTACGACAGCAAACGGCCGACGCTCGTCATCACCACATGGTCCGGCGTCACCAGCCCCGACACCACCGTCTCGCCGAGGCCGTCGCCGGCGTCGATCACCATCCGGTCGCGAGCGCCCGTGACGGGATCGGCGGTAAACAGCACACCGGCCACGTCGGCCGGGACCATTTTCTGCACCACGACGGCGATCGCCAGGCCCGCCGGGTCGATGCCTAGGCGGGCACGGTAGGCAACGGCCCGCTCGTTCCACAATGACGCCCAGCAGTCCCGGACGGCACGCACGACCGCGGCGACGCCCACCACGCCGAGGAAGGTGTCCTGCTGGCCGGCGAACGCCGCCCCCGGCAGGTCCTCCGCCGTCGCGCTGGACCGCACCGCCACCGCCCCGCCGCCCAGCGCGTCATACGAGTCCGCCACCGCGCGGGTGATGTCGGCCGGCAGGTGCACATCTCGCACGGCTGCTCGCATGGCTGCGCCGCCGTCGCCGTCGGATTGCCCGGCCGCCGCGGTGAACGGCGCATCGGCCACCGCCCGCCGGTAGGCGCCGGTCGTGACGACGAAGCCCGGCGGCACCGGCAACCCCGCCCGGACCAGCTCGCCGAGGTTCGCCCCCTTCCCACCGGCCAACCCCACGTCGCCGCGGCTCACAGCCGCCAACGGCACCGTCACCCGCGAATCCACAGCCACCAGGACCACCACCCCGATTAGGGAACGATTCGTTCACTATAACCGCGTCGCAGCGAGTAACTGATATGACGACCTTCGCGGCGCACCGCGCCGCCGAACAGCGTCATACCCGGTGAGCACCATGGCCACTGGGGCACGGTCGCCTCGCAGGATATGGGCGCAGGCGCTCGGGCGACGCTAGGCTCCGATGTTGAGAAATGCCCTATGCCACAGTGAATGAGCGCCGGCACGCGGTCGCGTTCCGGTTCACCGATCGCAGACGCGGAGGCCGCAGGTGGGGAAGGTCATTGTAATGAACTGGCTCACGCTCGATGGCGTGATGCAGGGGCCGGGCCGCCCGGACGAGGACGTGCGGGGTGGTTTTTCGCGCGGCGGTTGGGGCGTCCGATTTTCCGATGAGGCGACGGCGGCCCAGATGGGTGAACGCTTGGCCCGGCTGACCGGTGGGAACCATGCGTGGTTGTTCGGCCGGTGGACCTACGAGTCGTTGCTGGCCTCCTGGGACGCCCAAGGGGGTCCGTTCAAGGACGCGCTGATCAACGCTGACAAGTACGTCGCCTCGCGCAACCCGGCGATGAGGCTCGACTGGCCGAACTCGACGTTGTTGCAGGGGGACGTGCCGAGCGCCGTGACCGAACTGAAGCACAGTTCGGACACGAATCTCGTGATCATGGGTAGCGGGGTGCTGATCGGCGCACTGATCTCCGCCGAGGTCATCGATGAATACCTGGTGATGATCGCACCGGTGGTACTCGGCGCGGGCGCGCGAATGTTCCGTGACGGAGTATCGGCCTCGCTGCGGCTCACCGAAACCGCAGCCACCGGCAAGGGCGTCATCGTCGCGACCTACGAGACGGTCAGAGCAGCCGCATAGAGATCCCGTGCGGCGCGACCGGGAGCGTGTCGCGCGGGACTCTCATGCGGGGTTCGGGTCTGATCGCGAACCCGGACAAGTTGCGGTTCGCCGCGCGGCAGGCAGCCATGCTGTCACGATCCGGTGGCCTGTCCGGTTCCTAACTCAAACCGCGAAGCAAGAGGACGGGAATCGATGACAGATTCGATCTTGGTGACCGGCGGCACCGGCGCGCTGGGCCGGGCGCTGGTCGACCGGCTGCTGGCGGCCGGCACAGACGTGCGGGTGCTCAGTCGCCGACCGGCACCCGCGTCGGGTGTGCCCTTCGGCTGGTGCACCGGCGACCTCACCCGAAATGCGGGCGTCGACGCCGCGGTCGACGGCGCCTCAGTGATCGTGCACTGCGCCACCACCAACGGGCGCGCCGATGTGCCGGCCGCCCAGCATCTGTTCGATGCCGCGCGGCGTGCCGACACGCCGCATCTGCTCTACATCTCCATCGTCGGCGCCGACCAGGTGCCACTCGGCTACTACCGGACAAAGGTCGAGGTCGAGGAGCGTCTCGCCCGCTCCGGCCTGCCGTACACGCTGCTGCGGGCCACCCAGTTCCACGACCTGATCGTGAAGCTGTTCACCGTTCAGCGTCGCTTACCGGTCCTCCTGGCGCCGCGCACGATGAGCGTCCATCCGATCGATGTCCGCGACGTCGCCGAGCACCTGGCCGCGCTCGCCGCCGCCCCGCCGGCCGGCCGCGTCCCGGACATCGGCGGGCCGCAGGTGCGAGCGCTGACCGACCTCGCCCGCGCCTACCTGCGCATCCGCGGCCGGAAACGTCGCGTGCTGCCTGTGCCCATTCCGGGACGCGTCGCGCGCGCCTATCGCGCCGGCGCCCACCTGACCCCTGACCACGCTGCCGGCACGATCACCTTCGAGCAGTTCCTCGGCGCCGCGACATGAACCGCGCACGGTGGTGGCTGCGCGCCGGGCTGACCGTCCTCACACTGCTGCATCTCACGCTCGCCATCTGGATCCTGTTCGCTCCGCGCAGCTTCTACGCCCTGCAGGCGGTGAACCTGACCATGCCCTACAACCAGCACCTGCTCCTGGACTTCGGCGCGATGAACCTCGCCGTCGCGGTCATGCTCGCCACGGCCGCTCGCACCATGCGCATCCACGTGGTACGGACCGGGCTCGGCGCCACCCTGACATTCTGGGCAGCACACTTCCTCATCCACCTGCGCTTCCTCGACGACATGGCACCCGAGAACGACGCGCTCTTGATGACCGGACTCGCCGCCACGATCGTGCTGCCGCTCATCCTGCTCATGCTGACCCGTCGAAGCGAGCCGACTGCCGCGGACCCCGCGTCG
Organism: Actinobacteria bacterium 69-20; assembly: GCA_001897425.1. Classification (GTDB taxonomy): domain Bacteria; phylum Actinomycetota; class Actinomycetes; order Mycobacteriales; family Nakamurellaceae; genus Nakamurella. The sequence goes on from MKSW01000023.1 coordinate 73,850, forward strand.
CATCCGGGCGACGCCGTCGGCGGCCGCCAGGATTGAACGGGCGAGCCGGCCGGGCCTGCCTGCCAGGTGGCGACCCCCGGGATCGCCCGGCAGCAACGTGGAGGTGGTCGACTCGCCCGGGCGGCATTTCGCTTTGGCCACACGTCGGTTCACCGACCCTGATGCCGTGGCCGAACGCGGACTCCGGGCCGGTAAAGACCTCGGAGCGCACCCGGCCGGCGTGAGCGCGGTCGTCCGCCGGTCGAGATCGCCTATGACGATGTTCGCGGCTTCGCCGCCGGGCCGCCATCCAACCTCCGCCCGCCGACCGCAAGCTCAGCGTGACTGCGCCGCTGGGCGTTCGTCACCGGGTCCGCCGTCGGGTGGGCTTTGCCTATACGTAGTGGAGGAGCAGGTCGGGGATGGAGGCCAGGGCGTGGCCGGCGATCAGGCCGGGGATGACGAGCCACACGGTGGCCAGGCGGTGGCGCTGGTGGATGAGCATGGCCGCGATCCAGCCCGCCGCCGCGATGCACCCGATGACGAGAACCGGGCCGGGGTCGGCGAGGATACTGTGCAGCGCCTCGATCGGCTGATGCTGCTCGATGTAGGGGATTCCTATCGACGCATTGAGCGCGTCGCCGAGCATCAGCCCGGCAATCACGCCGGCCGCCAGAAAACTCGGCCAGCCTCGGCCGACGGCGGTCAGGCAGAGCACGGCGAACCCGAAACCGCCGACCGCGGCGAGCACGATCCACAACAGCAGCAGCGGGGCCAGCGGCGGGTACTGGTCGAATGGGCCGAAGATGCGGGTGGCGGCGAAGTAGACCGCTACCGCGACGGCGAGCGTCGTGCTCGTGGTCAGCCACGATTGGAGGAGCGTGCCGCGTAGCGCGGCAGCGGTGGCCACGATGATCCACAGCACCAGGCTGTGACCGATGTAGTGCCACTGCGCCCACGCGTCCTGCGCGTAGGAAGCAAACGCGCTGGCCGCCGCGGCAACGACCAGCACCGTGATCACATGAGTCCGGGTGGACGGCCACGGCGATGACCAGCACCTGAGCCGTGCCGTCACGCTCTTCAATGTTGGCACCGGCGCCAGACCTTCCGTCATGCCGCCTAGTATCCCTGACGTGTACCGACAAATCCTGGACGCGTCCGACCACGGTACGTGCGAGACGCCCGACGCCGGTCGCCGCAGCTCCGCCGGTCGAAGTGACGCAGTTCCGTTTACTCGGCACACGGGCCAGCGTGGGCTTACTGGCAGGCGATACGATCCCGACGCACGCCGAGTCCATATCGAAGGGGAGGTGTGCCGTATGCGCCGGCAGACCCGGTCCGTTGCTGCGGCTGTCGTGCTGCTCGCGGCCATGGCCGGCTGCACCACGCCCGCCGATCAGACCGGTCACGCCACCCTCATCCCGTCGGTGGCCACGTTCACCTGCTGCGAAGCCGTCGATGTGGACACCGTCAGACATCCCGGAGAAACCTTCGAGATTCACTGGATCATGAACCTCACACCTTCCCCGAGTACGGTGACGTCCACGCAGGTCGTTCTCGACACCACACTGTCGAGCGGCTATCGCACCGTGGAGCAGCTCAAGAGCGCCGAGATCAAAGCGCCCACCGCGTTGGTGCGAGCCGCCAGCGTCATCACCAGCAATACCGCGACCGTCGCGCCGGTCTCGGTCATCGCGATTCCTCGCACGGCGACGCCGGGGCTCTACAACCTCACCACCAGCGTGAACACCGACGGAGCTGTCTCATCCGGATCCAGCGTCATCCGCATCGAAACCCCCTGATAGCCCACCCAAGGCCACTAGCAACCGACCGAGGGCAGCCGTAGGACCACACCGAAGAGGAAGCAGAGCTGCGAGCGGCTCACGCCTCCAGAACCCGTCCAGGGTGTGAGTAAAACAGGGACAAATCGGGCGGAATGCTGCAGGATGCACACCCCAGGTATTGCACGAACGCGGCTCAGGCATTCCGGACACGCTCACGCGGCATTAGCACCCCTGGAGTTTCGCGAGCGAAGCGAGCCGAGGTCGCCCGCAGTCCAAGAACTCGCCCGGGGGTGTGAGTAAAACAGGGACAAATCGGGCGGAATGCTGCTAGACGCACACCCCAGGTTGTTAGGCCCAGGCGAGCGGAGCGAGCCGAACGCGCCCGTGCCGCAGAACCCGCTCGCGCTCAACCAGCGCCCGGGCATCGACCAACCCGCGGCCGAGCATCGGTCAGCCCGCGCTCACGCCGCACTCAGACGGCGGTATAGCCGCCATCCACCAGGTGGTAGCTGCCGGTGATGAAGGACGCGGCGTCGCTCACCAGGAATGCCACCAGCGCCGCTACCTCTTCGGGGCGGCCGAGCCGGCCGAGCGCATGCTTGCCCTTCAGCATCTCGGTCGTCGCCTCGTCGAGATTCGCCTCCACCAGCGGCGTGTGGATGAAGCCCGGGCCGACCGCATTCACCCGGACGCCGGCGGCCGCATATTCGAGCGCCGCGTTCTTGGTCATTCCCACCAACCCGTGCTTGGCGGTGACGTAGGCCGCGGACATCGGGAAGCCGACCGAGCCAAGGATCGAGGACATGTTCACAATCGCCCCGCCACCTGCCGCAGCCATCGCCGGTAGCTCCGCCTTGAGGCAGTAGAAGACGCTATTCAGGTTCACGTCCATGACGGTCTTCCACCCGCCGAGCGTGTACTCCCCGATGGGTGCGGCTTCGCCGCCGATCCCGGCGTTGTTGACGGCGATCCGCACCGGCCCCAATTCGGACGCCGCCGCGACCATCGCCGTGCAGGCCGCAGGGTCGGTCACGTCGCCCACGAACGCCGCGGCCCGCCCGCCGGCGGAGACGATGCCGTCCGCCACGGCCCGGGCGTGGTCGGAGAGGTCGGCAATCAGGACAGCGGCACCGTTCGCCGCGAGGAGTTCAGCGGTCGCGCGACCGATTCCCGATCCGCCGCCGGTGACAATCGCGGCGCGGTCGGACACATCATAAGTAGCCATGCCGCGGAGCCTAGGCGGTCCGGCGCGCCGCCTACAGAGCAGAAAGCCCCTGGCGCCCAATGTCTTTCGGCACGTGCGGCCTGCCTGCCGAGCCGACCGAACCTCGCGGCGCGCTGACGGGAAACGGTGGCGCGGGCAGCGTGCCGGCGCCGCCAGGCACAATGTGAGCCATGGGTGCGGCGACGATGACGGTGTTCCGGGGGATGCGGTCCTGGCCGGGACGCCGGTGGGCCGTCGCGGCGGGGGTAGCGGCGGCCACGGTGGTCGTCATCGGAGTCCCGACCGATCTGATCGACACGCCGCTGTTCGGCCGCGCCGTGCTGCCGACGTGGTGGTCCTGGCCGGCACTGATCGCGACCGCGATGCTCACCGGGCTCGTCGCGGCCACCTACGTCCGCAGCCCCCTGGCGCCCGAGAAGCGCGATCGCGCAGGCAGGTGGGGGACCGTCGGGAGCGTCCTGGGCTTCTTCGCCGTCGGCTGCCCGGTGTGCAACAAGCTGGTGCTGTTGGCGCTCGGCACGAGCGGCGCGCTGCAGTTCTTCGGACCCGTCCAGCCGCTCATCGCGCTGGCATCGGTCGGGCTGCTCGGCTGGGCGTTCGTCACCCGGGTTCGTCGCGAGAAGTCTTGCGCGGTACGGCTTCCCGCCGGTTGACGCCGGAATCGACACCGCCGCCCCGCCGACTCGGTCGCGAAGTGTGCGCGGCCCGCACCCGGTCTTCACACCGCGAACCGCCTATGACGAAGTCCGCAGGCCGGGCACATCCCGAAAGGAATGCGCCCGGGCCCGCGAACATCGTCATACTCGATCGGCGACCGCCCACCCCACAGGCGGCCGGCCACCCGGCCGGCCATCCAACCAGCCAGCCGAAAACCGGCCCGGCTACTCGTCTTTGCCGACGGAGGCGCGGTCGGCGATTTCGGAGACCACGGTGGGGTCGGCGAGGGTGGTGGTGTCGCCCAGTGGCCGATGCTCGGCGACGTCGCGCAGCAGGCGGCGCATGATCTTGCCGGAGCGGGTCTTGGGCAACTCCGGCGTGAACACGATGTTCGCCGGTTTGGCGATCGCGCCGATGACCTTGCCGACGTGGTCGCGGAGCTCGGCGAGCTTCTCCGGCGAGCCGTCGCGCCCGCCCTTCAACGTGACGAACGCGACCACGGCCTGCCCGGTGAGGGCGTCGGCGCGGGCGGTGACCGCTGCCTCCGCGACATCGGGGTGGTCCACCAGCGCGGACTCGATCTCGATGGTGGAGAGCCGGTGCCCGGACACGTTCATCACGTCGTCGATGCGGCCCATCAGCCAGAAGTCGCCGTCCGCGTCGACACGCGCGCCGTCACCGGCCATGTACACGCCGGGGAAGCGGGACCAGTAGGTGTCCTTATAGCGGGCGTCGTCGTTGTACAACCCGCGCAGCATCGCCGGCCACGGCTTCTTGATCACCAGGTAGCCGGCGCCGGCGCCCGGGGCGATCTCCTGGCCGTGGTCGTCGAGCACGGCAGGCTCGATACCGATGAACGGCTTCGACGCGGAACCGGGCTTGAGCGTCGAGATGCCGGGCAGCGGCGTGATCAGGGCCATCCCGTTCTCGGTCTGCCACCAGGTGTCCACCACGGGGGTGCGACCGGCGCCGATGTGGTCGCGATACCAGACCCACGCCTCCGGGTTGATCGGCTCACCGACCGACCCGATCAGCTTCAGCGTGGACAGGTCGTGCTTCTCGGCGTACTCGGGGCCCCACTTCATGTGCGTGCGGATCGCGGTCGGCGCACAGTAGAGCACCGTCACCTTGTACCGCTCGATGATCTCCCACCAGCGGTCCTTGTCCGGGAAGTCCGGGGTGCCCTCGTACATCACCGAGGTGGTCGCGTTGACCAGCGGGCCGAACACGATGTAGCTGTGCCCGGTGATCCAGCCGATATCCGCCGCGCACCAGTACACCGTGTCCGGCTTGATATCGAAGATGTAGTGGTGCGTGGTCGACGTGCCCGCCAGATACCCCGCGGTGGAGTGCACGACGCCCTTCGGCTTGCCGGTGGTGCCCGAGGAGTACATCAGGAACATCAAGTCCTCGGAGTCCATCGGCTCGCAGGGGCGGGAGGCCGGATCGCCCGACTGCCCGTCCACCACGTCGTGCCACCAGTGATCGCGGCCCTCCTGCATGACGACCTCGTTGCCGCCGCGCTTCAGGACGACCGACGTCGTGGTGGACGGCGACGCGTCCATGGCGGTATCGGCGGTCGCTTTCAGATCGAAGACCTTGCCGCGGCGATACGAGCCGTCCTGGGTGATCAGGTGCGTGCACTGCATGTCGTTCAGCCGCCCGGACAGCGAATCCGCGGAGAACCCGCCGAACACCACGGTGAACGGCGCGCCGAGCCGGGTCAGCGCCAGCATCGTGTAGACGAGCTCCGGCACCATGCCCATGTACACGCCGACGTGCGTGCCCTTGCCGATGCCCAGCGAGGCGAAACCGTTCGCCGTCTTGACGACCTCGCGCTGCAGATCCGCGTAGGTGATGGTCCTGCGGTCGTCGACCGGCTCGCCCTCCCAGTAATAGGCCACCTTGTCGCCGAGGCCGTTCTCGACGTGCCGGTCCACGGCGTTGTAGCAGGCGTTGATCTTCCCGCCGAGATACCACTTGGCGTACGGCGGATTCCACTCCTTCAACGTGCTGAACGGCGTGAACCAAGACAACCGCTCCCGACCCTCCCGCTCCCAAAACGCATCCGGATCCTGCTCGTAGAACCCCGGCCGCGCATTCGCCTGCGCGGTGAACTCCGCCGACGGAGGATAACTGCGCTGCTCATTCATCAGGTTCGAGATATTGGTGGTCTCGGGCGTCATGTCGCATCAAACCTTTCGATCGCATCGCGATGTGCCGGGCACGTGACACATCGGGTTCAGTATCCTGTCTGCTTCCCTGCGCTCGCCGCCGGGTCCGTTTGTCGCGCCGCCGGATCCGGGTGACGTTGTTCCTATCCTCCGGTGAGGGCTGGACCGCGGCAACCGGGTCCCCCCATATCGGCCCGCCGACCGGGGCGATGGCCCGCTTGGCCATCGAGTTGCCCCGCTCTTCCCGGGGCGCCGGTCTCGACATGGTCCGTTCAGATCTGAGCCGCTCTATTCCCCAGAGGGGCGCAATGAGCACGCGGCGGGCTTCGAGCCGGGCGGGCTGGGCAGCGCAGCACGTGCTCAACCCCACCGTCGCATCTACATAGACTTGAATCGATATCGCCTCTGGTCTATTCTGGGGCCGTGTCTTGGGAGGTACGGCTCTGGGAAGACGTGGAGTCGTGGGTCCTCGGACTCGATGACGAGACCTATCACCTCGTTGCCGCCGCGATCACCCGACTGGAGTCCGAAGGCCCCACACTCGGGCGACCGACCGCCGACCGGATCAAGGGCTCGCGTCATCACAACATGAAGGAACTGCGCCCCGGCTCGGCCGGCCGCAGCGAGATCCGGATCCTGTTCGCCTTCGACCCCCAACGGCGGGCCGTCCTGCTGATCGCGGGAGACAAGGCAGGCAGATGGAAGCAGTGGTACGAGAAGAACATCCCAGTCGCGGACGACCGGTTCGATGAGTGGCTGGGCAGCGAGGTGGAATCACGATGAACAAGCCCAAGACCGTGGCCTGGGGCGACGTGCGCGCCAAGCGCCCCGTCAACGATGCCGCCGTTGCCGATCACATCGCACGGATGGAGTCGGAGGAGCGCGCCTACCGGCTCCGCGAAATCCGCGAGGAACAAGGCGTGACGCAGAAGGAACTCGCCGAACGCATGGACCTCACACAGCCCACCATCTCCGCCCTCGAATCCGGCGATCTCGACCGTTCCGGCCTGGCCACACTCAAGGCCTACGTCGAAGCCCTCGGCGGCACCGTGGAAGTCACCGCCACCTTCGGCAACCGCAGGCTCGTGCTGTCACGGCCGGGAGCAGAGCCACGCTAGGGCAGCGCGGTGGTGTCCGGGGTGGCGCGTGTCGGGATCCGCGCCCCGATCGGCGCACGGGCCATCGAGTATGACGATGTTCACGGCCACACCCCGTCCGGAACGCCGAGGCCCGTGGGGGCTCGCCCCAGGCGGCGGCGCGGATCCCCCTCGCCCCGGCCGGGCGGTAGCCTCGCGATCATGACCCAGACGCCCGCACCCGCCGCCCCCGTCCCCTCGGCGATCGACACGGTATCCGACGCCTTCGTCGCCGACCTCTGCGCCGCGAGCCCCATCACGGCCATGTGGCTCGGCCGCGCCGAACCCGGCGAGCAGGGCCTGGACGACCTGTCGCCCGACGGATTGGCCGCCCTCGATGAGCTCGTGCGGCGCAGCCTCGGCGCGGCGGAGCAGGCTGCCGCCGCCGATGCGCGCGACGAGATCTCCCGGGACATCCTTACCGAACGCCTCCGCCTGGAGCGGGACAAGTTCGACACCGGTTGGACACATGCGCAGCTCAACGTCATCGATTCGCCGCTGCAGAACGTGCGGATGCTCTTCGACATGATGCCGACGGAGTCCGCTGAAGACTGGCAAGCCATCGCCGACCGGATGGGCGCCGTCCCGGCCGCCCTGGCCGGGTACCGGCAGAGCCTGAACTATGCCGCGGACCAGGGCCGCGTCGCGGCGCAGCGTCAGGTCACGAAGTGCGCGCAGCAGTGCGCGACCTACGCCGGAACAGCGTCATCCCCAGGGTTCTTCCGCACGCTCGCCGCCTCCGCGGAGAAGCCCGGCGCGCTCGGCAGCGTTCTCGCAGCGCAGGCGGCGGCCGCGGATCGCGCCTACGGCGAACTCGGCGAGTACTTCACGAGCGAGCTTCGGGCGCGCGCCCCAAAAAAAGACGCCGTCGGCGCCGAGCGCTACGCCCTCGCGTCGCGCGACTTCCTCGGCAGCGCAGTGGATCTCGCGGAGACCTATGCGTGGGGTTGGCAGGAGTTCCTGTCGATCGAGGCGGAACTCAAGGCGGTGGCCGAGCAGATCGCGCCCGGTGAGGGGCCGGCGGGTGCGGCGGCCGCGCTCAGCGCCGACGCGCGCTACCAGGTGCACGGTCACGACGCGTTGCAAGCCTGGATGCAGCGGCTCTCCGACCAGGCGATCGATGAGCTCGGCCGCACGCACTTCGACATTCCCGAGCCGGTGCGGGTTCTCGAATGCCGCATCGCCCCGCCCGGTGGCGGGGTCGGCGCGTATTACAGCAGCCCCAGCGAGGATTTCGCCCGGCCGGGCCGCATGTGGTTCTCGGTCGAGTCCGGCCGCGAGGACTTCCCCATCTGGCGCGAGGTCAGCACGGTGTATCACGAGGGCGCGCCCGGCCATCACCTGCAGATCGCGACCGCGACCTACCAGCGCGACCACCTCAACGACTTCCGCCGGCTGCTCGCGGGAACGTCCGGGCATGCCGAGGGATGGGCCCTGTACGCCGAGCGGCTGATGCGCGAACTCGGGTACCTGGGCGACGACGGCGCCCTGCTCGGCATGCTCGACGGGCAGCTCTTCCGGGCGGCGCGCGTGGTGGTGGACATCGGCATGCACCTGGAGCTGCCGATCCCGGCCGGAACCGGCTTCCACGAGGGCGAGACATGGTCTCCCGAACTGGGTCTCGAGTTCCTGCTGACCCGCACGGTGTCCGATCCGGCGCACTGCCGGGACGAGATCGACCGCTACTTGGGCTGGCCGGGCCAGGCGCCCGCGTACAAGGTCGGCGAGCGGGTGTGGCGCGAGGGTCGGGCCGCGGCCGAGGGCCGGCGTGGTTCGGGGTTCGACCTCAAGGCGTTCCACACGGCGGCCCTGGCGATGGGCGGCATGGGCTTGGGCACCCTGGAACGGCAATTGGCTGCGCTGTAACGGGTTCGCGCGGCAATGCCACTAGCTGGTGCTATCCGACATGTGCCGGCGAGTATGACGCTGTTCTCATCTCCGGCCCGATCGGGAGTGCCCGGCCCAGGACGGCGAACGGCCGGGCGTCGCCGGTGAACCGGAAGTCGCGCAACACGTCGACGAAGTCGAGCCGCCGGTACAGCCGCCAGGCCCGGCTCTCGCCCTCCGGCGTCGACAGCAGCACGGCGCGGGCCGTGACCGGGGCGAGCAGCGTCCGCAGCAGTTCCTCGCCGAGGCCACGGCCTTGGTACGCCGGCCGGACATGCAGTTCGGTCAGCTCGAAATAGTCCTCGAAATAGGCACGGGGCGAGGGGGGGTCGGTGCGGTGCCCGAGGCCGCGTGCGACCTCGCCGTGCCACCATTGCCCAGGCGCACCGAGGTATCCGTAGGCGAAGCCCGCAATCTCCGGCGCGCCGGTTGTGCTGGCCGAAGCGCCTGCGCCGCCTAGCTTTTCATCTCCGTTAGCCGTGCCTGCGGCGGCGGCGTGCCCGTCGGGATGCGTGGCGGGAGGCGCGGCGGGCGAAAATCGGCCCGCCGCGGCCGGGGCCGCGCGAACGTCGTCATACTCGGTTGTTCCGATCGAGGCGGCGAGGGTGACGACGCATCGGAAACCGGCGCGGCGTGAGTGGTCGAGCCACAGCGGCATGCGTGCACGGCAGGTCTGCGCCGAGTAGTGCATCGCGGTCGCGTAGATGTCGATCAGTTCGGGCAGCGCGTCCGCGAATTGCTCCGGACCGAGCTCGGCCGGCGGCACGGCTCGTCTAGTCCCGCGCGACCGGGAGCTCCGCGCCGGACGTGATCCGGACGAGCTCGGCGTAGGTGGTGGGGAACACGGCGTGCGGGTGACCGCCGGCGGCCCACAGCGTGGGATAGTTCGCGAGCGCGGTGTCCACGACGGTGCGCAGCTGCGACGGATGCCCGACGGGCGCCACGCCGCCGATCACCTGCCCCGTGTGCTGCCGGACGAAGTCCGCGTCCGCCCGCTTGATCGACTGCTTGCCCAGCGTTTGGGCCAAGAGGATCGTGTCGACGCGGTGCGCGCCGGACGTCATCACGAGCAGAGGGTCGCCGTCGGCGTCGAAGACGAGGCTGTTGGCGATGGCGCCGACCGGCACGCCGAGCTGCTCGGCCGCCAGGGCCGCGGTGCGAGCCGAGGAATCCAGCGTTCGGATCTGCCCGGCGACGCCGGCGTCCGCCAGCGCGCGAGCCACGTCGTCGGTAGCGGAACTCATTGCTCTATCAGACCATGAACGCCGCGCGGCCGGTGAAATGCCTGGTGGGGCGGGTTGTCCGAGCCTCGTCGTACTATCGAACGTAAGTTCGGTAACTGAGGAGGAGAAACTGATATGACGACATCCATCACCATGCCCGCGGCGGCACCGGCGACCCTGTTCACGACTATGCCCCGAGCGCCGCTGCATGACGGCGGTGCGGCCGGTCCGGTCCGCACCGTCGAGCCCGGGGTGCGCCGTGCCCGGCCGGCGCCGCTGCCGCGCTCCTGCCACGATCTGATGGCCGATGCGGGGCGGGTGCTCGGCCGTGCCATCGGTGCGGACGGCGCACGGGATCGGTTCGCGGAGGCGCACCTCGCTGCGCTCCGGGGTGCCGCGGCGGTGTTGGCGGCTCGCGCCCGGCCGCGTCGCGCGGCCCGCGCCAGTGTCTGGGACCTCATCCCGCGGGTCGCGCCGGAACTGGCCGAATGGGCCGCCTACTTCGCGGCGGCGTCCCGCACCCGGCAGGCGATCAACGCCGGCGTCGCGGTGCCGGTATCGGCGCGCGAGGCAGACGATATGGTGCGCGCGGCGGCGGCGTTTCTCGACCTGGTCGACGCGGCATTGTCAGAGCGGCGTGCCGGTTGATGCGGCCCGTTAGGCTTGCTCCGGTGGCGCGACGAAAGCAGGCATGATGGACCCTCATCCGACGGATCTGGTCGGTCGGGCGCTGGCACGGATCGTCGCGGCGACCCCCACGGCCGATGTGGTGGACATCGGCGGCGGCAGTGGCACGCGAGCGGTCCCGCTGGCGCTGGCCGGCTGCCGGGTGGTGGTGGTCGACGCGTCGACGGACGCGCTCGCGAGCCTCGCCAGGCGGGCAGACGAGGCGGGTGTGTCGGACCGCATCACCGCGCTGCAGGCCGATGCCGACCAGTTGGACGCCGTGCTGCCGCCGGCCAGTGCCGACCTGGTGCTGTATCACCACGTCGTCCAGGATGTCGACGACCCGGAACGGTCACTGGCCGCCGCCGCGGCCGTGCTGCGGGTGGGCGGGCACCTGTCCGTCCTGGTGCCGGGCCGGCTCTCGGCCGTGCTCGGCGAGGCTCTGGGCGGGCGGTACGCGTCGGCGCTGGCGATGCTCGCGGCGGGTCCCGGCGATGATCGTCGCTACGATGTCCCGTCGCTGCGCGCGCTGATGGAACGGGCTGGTGTCGTGGTGGAATCAGTGCGGGGCGTCGGCGTCGTCGCGGCGCTCTCCGGCAGCCGGGCGCGGCCGGGCGACGAACCCGAAATCGCGGAGCTGGAGGAGCGGCTGGGCGCGCACCCGGTACTCGGCCAGATCGCCGGCGACCTGCACGGCGTGGGACTGAGCCCGGCGCGCTGAACGGACCGCCGGGCGCGGGCCAGGCCGTGGTGAAGGCTGGCCCTGGCATTGGCCCGACGTCGGGCGGCGGTGGTGTCTAGCGGCGGGATTGCGGCGGCGGGGTCGAGCGGCGAGGGCATGACGGCAGGGCGGCCGGGACGAACGAGGTGATCGGTGGGCCAACAAGCGGCCGGCCGCCGTGTGACGGCGGATGTCGGCGCGGTCGACGATTCCCGTTGCGTCGTACTGCATGTCGACATGGACGCGTTCTTCGCCGCGGTGGAGCTGCGGCGCGATCCGACATTGCGCGGCCGCCCCATGATGGTCGCCGGCACCGGCGGACGCGGCGTCGTGCTCTCCGCGACGTATGAAGCGCGAGCGTTCGGTGTTCGGTCCGCGATGCCGACCGCCCAGGCGATGTCCCGGTGTCCGGGTATCGTCGTCGTCCCGCCCGATCACGCGGCCTACCACACGGCGTCCGCGGCGTTGATGGGGCTGCTCGGCCAGATCACGCCGGTCCTCGAACCGGTGTCGGTCGACGAGGCGTTCCTCGACGTGTCGGGCGCCACCCGGCGGCTGGGTCGGCCGGGCCGGATCGCGACACTCATCCGCGACCGGGTGCGTGACGAGCTTTCGCTGACGGCGACGGTCGGCGCGGCCGCGACCAAGTTCATGGCGAAACTCGCCTCGTCGCTGGCAAAACCGGACGGCCTGCTCATCGTCCCGCCCGCGGAGGTTCTGCCGACCCTGCGGCCGTTACCGGTCGGTGCCCTGTGGGGGGTGGGGCCGAAGACCGCGGATCGGCTGCGGTCCTGCGGATTCGCCTCGGTCGGCGATGTGGCCGACGCCGACGTTGCGACCCTGGCGCACATCCTCGGTCCGGCGGCCGCCCGGTCCCTGCACGAGTTGGCGCGAGGCCGTGGCGACCGGCGCGTCACGCCGGACACCACCGAGGTGTCGATCGGCGCCGAGCAGACGTTCGCCGAGAGCCTGGTCGGTGAGGGGGCCGTCGAACGGGCGCTGCTGGAACTCGCCGGCACCGCCGCGCGGCGCGCCAGACGCGCGGGATTCGCTGCCCGGACCGTCGTTCTCAAGGCTCGATACGACGACTTCACCACCGTCACGCGGTCCGAAACGGCCGCGTCGCCGGTGGACACCGATCGGCAGGCGTACGCGTTGGCCGTCCGCGGATGGCAGCGGCTGCCGGCCGGGGAGCGGCCGGTCCGGCTTCTCGGCGTCCGGCTGGAGAACCTGGTCCGCGCCGACGCCGTGGCCGAGCAGCTCACCCTGGACGACGGCGGCATCCGGCCGGGGTCGCGGGCCACGCAACGGGCCCTCGATGCGATCGTCGACCGGTTCGGGCCTGCCGCACCCCGCCCCGCTTCGCTGATCTCGCCCCCCGAATCCCCACGCCGATAGCGGCACGTCCGCCGGCGCCGGTGCGCTCACCAGGGGCGCTGGTAAGCGAACGGAAGACCTCGTATCCTTAGGGGGAACCACGGTTCGGCCGGGCGGATCGGTGCAATCGGCCCACGGGAACCGGTCGCCGACAGGAGGAGGCCATGGCGCTCTCCGAGCATGAACAGCGAATGCTTGATGCCATCGAGCAGGCGCTTTTCGAAGACGACCCGAAATTCGCATCCAACGTGGACCCCGCACGTATCCGACGGCGGCGGCCGATTCTCTCCGTAGGACTGTTCGTCATCGGCCTGGTGGCGCTCGTGGTCGGTGTGATCGCGGCGCAGAGCCTGTTGGCGGTGGGCGTTGCCGTGTCCGTCGTCGGGTTCGTGATCATGGTGGGTGGCGTCGGGCTGTTCGTCTACGGCCTGCCGGGCGGGCGCGCGATGGCCGACCCGAAGAAGCCGGGGAAGGTGTCCTCACCGCTGTCGACCCGCATGGAAGAGCGCTTCCGCCGCCGCTTCGACGATCAGTAACCCCGCGCACCTCAGTAACACTGCACACCGCGCGGCACGATTCGGTGTCGGCGTGGTGCCTGATTCCCCCGGCTAACGCCGCCCGCTGTGCTTGATCCCCCCGGCTACTCCCATCGGTTGGGCTGGCTGAGTCTGGCGGCCTACAATGAGTTGTCGATCACCGATTCACTGGCGCGTGAGGCTGGATTGCAGCGCGTGGGCGGGGGGCGCCTCGGTTGGCTAGGATGTTTTCGAGAACGGTCCGGGCGGGCCGGGTTTCGCGCTCGTGGTTCAGTGATCTACGACTCGATGCATGACGACGACCTAACCCAGGCGCTAGCGAAAATTAGCCGCACCCGAAATGGGCATCGATCTGACAAAAGTCGGGAAGTCGGGGTGTCGAGCTCGTCCATCGCGATCGCTGCGGATCCGGGTTGCCCGCTCCTTGTTGAGCTACGAATGTGTCACGACGAGGCCGTGTCCGGTCTGTCCTATGGCACTGACCAACCGCCTAGCTTTGACCAGATCCTGGCCCGCATCGACGTGAATCAGGCCTTGTTCGACATTCGCTGACGGCGCTCGGCTCTCACCGAGCGCCGCCGTTGACGTACAGTGTTTGCCCCGAGATGTACGACGCCTCATCGCTGGCCAGAAACGCAATGACGGCCGCAACCTCGTCGGGCCGGCCCACCCTGCGCAGCGGAATCCGTGCGGCGGCAAGTTCCCGATGTTCCTCGACGGTGTGCCCGACCCTCGCCGCGGACGCGTCCGTCATCGCGGTGGCGACATAGCCGGGGGCCACCGCATTCACCGTGATGTCGAACTGTCCGAGTTCGACGGCCAGCGTCGCGGTCAGGCCCTGCACTCCGGCCTTCGCCGCGGCGTAGTTGACCTGTCCGCGCGAGCCGAGCGCGGAGCGGCTGGACAGATTGACGATCCGCCCGTACCTCTGCGCCACCATCCGCCCGGTGGCGGCGCGACAGCACAGGAACATGCCGGTCAGGTTCGTGGCGATGACGTCGTCCCAGCTGGCACGCGACATCCGGAACAGCAGGTCGTCACGGGTGATCCCGGCGTTGTTCACCAGGATGTGCACCCCGCCGAGCGTGTCAACGACGGCGTTGACCATGTCATTGACGTTCCGCTCGTCGGAAACATCGGCGTCGAGCGCTACGGCCCGCCCGCCCGCCCGATGGATTTCCGCGGCAACCGGCTCCGCGCGTCTTCTGGTCAGGTCGACGACGGCCACCGCGGCGCCCTGCCGGGCCAGCAGCCGTGCGGTTGCGGCGCCGATACCCTGCGCCGCGCCGGTAACGATGGCTACCTTGCCTTCGAATCGCACCGCAACTCCTCGCCGTCGTGCCCGCAGTCGCCGGTTCATAAGCAGGGGCGTCGGGGCATTGAACGCCGGCCGGTGGAAATCCCTCCGCCCGCCGCGGGCACTGGATGACCCAGCGGCGACACTACGACACGACCGCCCGGGCTGGAACCACACGCCGCCGCCCCGCCCGCAGCAAGGACACGGCCGCATCCGATCCCACACACGTGCCCGAAACCCCTTGACACCGCCGCGGACCGCGCCTAGCTTGCCAATATGTCTTCGCCGTGTACAAATTCCCGGAGTCTGCGAGGCCGGGCCGGAAGCCAGCCGGGGTGCGCGACCCGTGCAACGGCAGGCGATCGGTGCGTGCCGTGCCGGGCCGGAACCGGGCAGAGCGCGGGGCGCCGCCCGTGACCGCCGACCGCAGCCGTGCGGTTCGCGGAATCGCGCGGCGCTACGAGCCCGGTCCGGCGGGGAACGGCGTCCCCACCGTCATCCTGTCGACCCAACATGTCCGCGAACTCAACACCGCCAGAATCCTTCGAACGCTGCGCGAGAACGGGCCGCTTTCCCGCGCCCAGCTGGCGGAGATATCGGGGGTGCGTCGCAGCACCATCGGTGCGATCACCAAGCGGCTGATGACGCTGAACGTCCTCGAAGAGCGGGAACCCGCACCCGATGGCGCCCGCGGTCGGCCGGCGACACCCCTGTGGTTCGGCAGCCGTGCGGCGCCGTGCGGTGCGATCGCCATCAGCCGAGATGAGATCGACGTGGCGGTCGTCAACGCCCGCGGGGACATCCTGGCGAGAAACGTTTCCGACCTCGACCCGGACGTCGACGTGGAAAACATCGACCGCGCCGTGGTGACATTGCTCCGCGAGACTGCGAAGGATTTCCGCGGGGAACTTGTCAAGATCGGGGTGTCCGTCCCGGGCGTGGCCGACCACACCACGGGCGAGATCACGAGCTGCCCGCAACTTCCGGCCCTGGTCGGAACACACCTGTCCGAGGCCATCTCGGCCGGCACCGGCGTCACGGCGGTGGTCGACGACGACTCGCACGGCTCTGCCCTCGGCGAGCAGTTCTTCGGCGGCGGCCGCGGCCATGCGTCGTTCGCCACCATCCAGACCGGCTTCGGAATCGGCGCCGGCATCGTCATCGACGGAACGATCATCCGCGGCCCGGCGGGACTGTCCACCGAGGTCGGGCACACCTGCGTCGACCGGTTCGGCGCCGTATGCAACTGCGGACTGCGCGGATGCTGGGAAACCATCGCCGCAACCGGATGGGTGCGCCAAGCCGCCGCCGATGCCGGCCTAAAAGACGCCACAAGCATCACGATCGCCCGGCTGACCGCTCTCGCCCAGGCCGGTCAAAAAGACGCCGCACGGCTCCTGGAGCAGTACGCCGAAAACATCGGCATCGGCCTGGCGAACCTGGCGCAGACGCTGTGCATCCAGCGATTCATCCTGCACGGACACGCAATCCAGGGAGGTGAGGGGTTGCGGCGGCAGATCGAGGCCGCCACCCAACGTCGAGTCCTTCAGGCCCGACGTGCGCACGTCATCGTCGAACTGTCACAGATGGCCGACCGCGCCGGTGTCTTCGGCGCAGCCGCCATCGCATTGGCAACGGCACTGCCCGTCCGTGCCTGATCGACACCGGGCGGGACCACCACGACTACGAAGGAGCGCAATATGGCGAAGCGAAGGTTGTACGCAACGATCACGGGCATGGCCGCCATCCTGGCGATGCTCGCGGCTGGCTGCGGCTCGTCGAGCAATGGCGGCAGCGGGTCCGCGGGCAGCTCTACGACCGGCAGCGCCGCGCCGGATTCCGGCGGAAGCGGCGCGACCCAGCCCGGCACGTCCGCGGCCGGCGGCGACAGCGGCGCGCCGACCACCGTCAAGATCATCAACTGGGTGAACCCGCCGGCGAATGACGCCCTGAAGAAGATCAACAGCCAGTTCGAGGCGAAATACCCGAACATCAAGGTGGACTACCAGCTGGCCGCGAACACGACCGGCTCGTACGCCACGATGCTGCAAACGACGGTGACGTCGCACAGCGCGGACATCATCACGACCAACTTCCCGTTCCAGCCGCTGCCGAACAACCCCACCCGGGACAACATGACTCCGGAGCAGTTCTGGGCGACCAGCGGGCTGCTCGAGCCGCTCACCGACCAACCGTGGATCAAGAACTACACGAAAGACGCGCTCGCCTCGGAGACGTACAACGGGCAGATCTACGGCGTGCTCACCGGCGTGTACCAGTGGATGGTGTTCTACGACAAGGCGGTGTTCGCGAAATACAACCTGACGGCGCCGCGCACCTACACCGACTTCGTCAAGGTGCTGGACACCCTCAAACAGAACGGCGTGACCCCGCTGTGGCTGGGTACCGGTGGCGGCGCGGACGGCTATGTGCAGCAGTTCCTCACCGAGCCGCTGATGGCATCAATCTGGCTTCCGAAAGTCCAAGGCGGAAACCTTGCCAAGGCCCTCGAAACCGGGGCCGAGAAGTGGGACAGCCCGAACTTCGTCGACGTGATGACCAAGGAGGCGAAGATCGGCAGCTACCTTGAACCCGGCTACACAGGCGTCTCGTGGCAGGGCATGCCGGGCGCGTTCGCGGCGGGCAAGGCCGCCATGCTGCTCGATGGCTCCTGGGACCTGGCCAGCGTCCAGCAGGCCAACCCGAAGATGGACGTCGGAAGTTTCCCGCTGCCGGGAAGCGACGACCCGTCGCTGAACAAGTCGCTGCTGTCGAACGACCTGACGTTCGAGGTGCTTAAGGATGCCCCGCACAAGGACGCCGCGCTGAAGTACCTGGAGTTCTTCTCCCAGCCGGAGATCTATCAGGAATACGTCAACATGACGGGAATCTCGCCAAGCCAGAACGGCGGCACCTACGACAGTTTCGCCGCGAAAGTGCTCGGTGACACCTTCGGTAAGGGGACCAGTACGGACATTGTGTTCCCCGTGTTGTCGGCGAAACAGGGCTTTTACTGCCAGCCGGCGAACTTCCCCGAGGTGCAGGTGGACGTGATCGCGGGCAAGTCGAGCCCGGCCGACGCCGCGAAGAAGTACCAGGGCAGCTGCACCACGTCCTGAACCGTCCGCCGCCCCGCCGCCGATGACCGATCGGCGGCGGGGCGGCGAACCAGGAAGCGAAAGGGGGCGGCAACTCATCGCCATCCAGACCAGCCGGCGCGTCGGCACTGGCCCGCGCCGCACACAACTACAGACCGGCCGATCCGGCGCGCGCCGCCGAAGCCACCAGGCGGGCCGACTGTGGTCGGCGCCGTCCCGAGCAAGCATGTACATCGGCCTGTTTCTCGGGCTTGCCGTGTTCGCGGCGTTCGGGGTGCTGCCGACCGCCGCGAACATCCTCATCTCGTTCACCGACTACACGTCGCTGCCCGGCACCGGCACGAGCTTCACTGGATGGTCGAACTATGTGGCCATGGCAACGACCCAGCTGCCCGGTTTCATGGACAGCCTCAAAGCCACGGTCATCTTCGTCGTCGGAGTGACCGTCATCCAGAACGCCATCGGGTTGATGCTCGCGCACCGCATGCAGGGAGATTCCAGAAGCGCCGCCGTGTTGCGTGTGCTCTGCTTCGTTCCGATCGTGCTGGGCGTCACCGTGGTCGGGCTCATCTGGCTGCTGCTTTTCGACCCGGCCGGCGGGCCGGCGACCAGCGTCTTCGGTTTCTTCGGCGTGCAGTCGGCGTTCTTCGGGTCGGACAGCCTCGCGATGCCGCTGGTGATCACCGTCCAGGTCTGGCAGAACCTCGGGTTCACCACGGTGCTGTTCATCGGCGGGCTGAAGGCCATCCCGGCGTCCATCTACGAGGCCGCCGCACTGGACGGGGTGAACGCATGGAAGCGGTTCCACAAGATCACCTGGCCGCTGATGGCACCGTCCGTCACGGTCAACATCCTGTTCGCCGTGATCGGGTCGGTCACCACCTACAACCTCATCTATGTGCTCACCGACGGGCAGTACGGGACGAACACCCTAGGAATGCTCGCCTTCAACAGCGCGTTCGGGGCGACCGCCGACCTCGGATACGGCGCCGCGGTGACCACCGTCCTGTTCGTCATTACCGTCATCCTGGCCTTGCCCGTGGCGGCGCTGCTGCGCGGGCGCGAGCGCCGGATCCTGGGCTGAAGGGGGGAGCAGACGTGAGCATGACGACGCGGACAGCGCACAGGGTCAGCCGGATATCGACCGGTGTGCTCATCACGCTGCTGTTCGGCATCCCGCTGGCATACGTGCTGATGATCTCATTCCAAACCCCGACGCAGTTCATCAGAGACCCGATGTCCCTGTCGCAGGGACCTACCGTGTCGAACTACTCGGCGGCATGGACGCAAGGCGACCTGGGCCAGCAGCTGATGAACACCGTCATCTACTCGGTGGCCGCGGCCGCGATCTCCACGGTGCTGAGCCTGCTCATCGCGTACCCCGTCGCGCGCCGCCTGGTCCGCTGGCACCGCTGGATCTACATCTCGTTCGTGATTGGCATGTGCCTGCCGATCCCGGTGATACCGCTGTTCGTCCAGGCACAGCGCATGCACTTGTTCGACAACCGAATCGGGTACATCGTCCTACACCTGGAAATGGGCTTGCCGCTCGGCGTGCTCCTGCTGACTGCGTTCGTCGCAGGCATTCCGGAGGAACTGGACCATGCGGCGCTGCTAGACGGATCGAGCTACCTCGGCTTCCTGGCACGCATTGTCCTGCCGCTGGCCTGGCCGAGCATCGTGATCGTATTTTTGTACTCGCTGCTCGGCGTCTGGAACGACATCATCGGTCCGATCGTGTTCCTCGCCAGCGCCGACCTTTTCCCCGTGACCAGGGGCGTGTACCAGTTCTACGGGTCGAACACCAGCGCGTGGACCACCATGTCCGCCGCGATCGTGATCGTGAGCCTGCCGGTCATGACCCTGTTCATCGTCTCCCAGCGTCAGCTGCTGCGATCAACGCTCGGCGCATCTACGTGACACCCGCGGCCCCGCCGCCCGGAATCGGCATCCCACCCTGTGACCACTCGAAAGGAACAATTCATGGACAGTCCCGCATCGGCCGGCGCAAACACGCACGAGGCGGTGATCGAGGCGGCCCGCAAGATCAACGCCCCGGCAATGCGCGCCGTCCAGCAGGCCGCCGATACACTCGTCGACCTTGCGGAGCGCATCGTTGAGGCCACGGCGGACGGCCATCAGGTGTTCGCGTTCGGCGCCGGGCACGCCGACATGTTCGCCATGGAGCTCTACAGCCGGGCCGGCGGGCTGCGCCTGTGCCAGATCATGCACCTGACGGACCTGGATCCGCAGAAACGGCCGTTCGGCATGCAGATGCGCGACTCGGAGCCCGAACGGGATCCCGCCAACGGGGCCGAGCTCATCCGCCACTACGGGATCGCAAACGGCGACATCGTGCTCATCGCATCCAATTCCGGCCGGAACGGCGCCGCCGTGGAACTCGCATTGCGGTGCCGGGACCTGGGCGCGTTCACTGCGGCGTTCACCTCCGTCGCCCACTCGCAGGCGGTCGCCTCACGCCACCCGTCGGGAAAGCGGCTTCTCGACGTCGCCGACGTGGTCGTGGACAACTGCTGCCCGCTCGGCGACGCCGTACTGTCCGATCCCAGGGTCAACCACGCGTTCGGCGCGACGTCGTCCCTGTCGTTCTGCCTGCTGGCGCAGGCGCTGAACGTCGCGGTGGTCCGCACCCTTGCCGACAGGCACCTTCCGGTCGAGGTGCTCGTGAGCGCGAACGTATGACAACGACGTGGGGGCACCTGCGCGCCCCGCACGGTCAGACCGAGCCGATCCTGCTCATCGACATCGGCGGAAGCAAGCTGGAGATGGCCGTGGCACGCGACAGCGGGATCGCCGAGCGGAAACGCGTCGAAACGATGCGCGACGTGCAATCGGCACGCCACCTGGTCGACCTGATCGTCGACATGTCGCTCGGGCTCGGCTGGAACCCCCGACCCGCCGGCGTGATCGTCGCCGCCGTCCCCGGCTGGATCGACCGTGACGAACAGCGGGTGATCCACTCGGCGAACGTTCCGCTGGTCGACTTCCCGCTCGCCGAGGAGCTCCAGCGGCGCCTCGGCGCGGCGCGGGTGATCCTCGAGGACGACGCGAACTGCGGTGTTCTCGGCGAACATGCGCGCGGCGCGGCCCGCGGGCATCGCGACGTCGCATACCTGTCGCTGTCCACCGGGGTCGGTATGGGCGCGATCGTAGGCGGCCGGCTGATGCGGGGCGCCACCCGCCGCGCCGGCGAGGTCGGACACATGACGGTCGTCCCCGACGGCCGGCAGTGCGGCTGCGGACGGCGAGGCTGTCTGGAGGCCTACTTTTCGGGCCGTGCCCTGGCCCAGGCGGCAGCGCAGGCGGCATCGGCCGGCGGCGCACCCGGCCTGGCATCCCTCGACCCTTCGGTCATCACCGGTCGCGACGTCGTCGAGGCGGCGTACGCCGGCGACGGTGACTGCCAGGAGATGATCCACGACGCGCTCACGCACCTCGCCGTCGGCGTACAGGCGATCTGCGCCGTGTTCGACCCTGCCCTGGTGGTGTTCGGCGGCGGGCTGATGAAAAACGCGGCGTTCGCCGCCGACGTGCTGCAGGTGGCCGGAACCTGTGACCGGTCACGCGACCCGTCGAGCTTCGTCGGCGCCGAACTCGGCGGCGACGCCGTCCTGGCCGGGGCACTCGTGCTGGCCGAGAGGAACCGATCGACGAAGGAGACGGAACAGTGCAGGGACATCAGCTGATCCGAAATGCCCGGGTGGTGCTGGACGACCAAGTCCTCGACGACGGCTGGGTCTTGATCCAGGACGGAGTCATCGCGCAGGTGGGTTCCGGCGTTCCGCCGACGCAGCTGCCAGCTGCGTACGTGGTGGACATCGACCGTTGTCACCTCATGCCGGGGTTCATTGATGTGCACGTCCACGGCGGCGGCGGATTCGGCTTCGATACGGGTCCGGATGACGCGCTGCGGGCAGCCGCGTTCCATGCGCGGCACGGCACCACGTCGCTTTTGGCCGGGTTGTCCACCGCACCCTGGGCGGACATCTGTACCAATGTTGCCGCCCTGGCCGACCTGCCCAGCCGGGATCTCGACGAAAGCCAGGCGGCACGGATCCTGGGCACTTACCTGGAGGGGCCGTTCATCTCGGTGACCCGCAAGGGCGCTCACGACCCCGCCCTGATCAGGGTGCCGGAGAAAAGCGACGTCGCCGAGATCGTTTCCCGCGGCCGCGGATCGGTCAAGGTGGCGACGGTCGCGCCGGAAGTGCCGAACGGGATGGCGGCGATCGGATGGTTCACCTCGGCCGGGGTCGCGGTGTCCATCGGGCACACCGACGCCACCGGCGACATGTTCGACGCGGCGGCGACCGCGGGCGGCACCTGTCTGACCCACACCTTCAACGGGATGCGCCCGCCGACGCACCGCGACCCGGCGGTGTTCCAGGCGATCACCTCACGAAGAGTCAACTGTGAGGTCATCTGCGACGGGCTGCACGTGCACCCCGTCTACATCCGAATGCTGCGCGAGCTGGTGGGCGCCGATCGGCCCGTGCTGGTCACCGACGCGGTGAGCTGGGCCGGCCAGCCGGACGGCAGCTACCGGTCGGAAGGCCGTGCCGTCGAGGTGCGTGCCGGCCGGGTGTGGCTGAGCGGAACGGACACCCTCGCCGGGTCGTGCCTGACCATGGGCGACGCCGTCCGGAACTACGCCGAGTTCACCGGAGCCGGCCCGGTCGAGCTGGCGAAGGTCTCGGCCACCAACGCCGCGGCGCGGTTGGGGCTGGATCACCGGCTCGGCAGGATCCGCCCCGGTTTCCCCGCGGACCTCGTCGCACTCGGCCCGGATCATTCGGTGCGGGCCGTAATGCGCGGCGGCAAGTGGCTGCGCGAGTATCCCGGCGACGGGGAATAGCCACCGGGACGGCGAAAGACAGGAGACAAGGAAATGGTGCACGGCGCAGAATCGGCGCGGCATCTTGAGGTGGTGCCAGCCCAGTATCGGGTGGGTGCGGGCCGGGCGGACATCACACCTGAAGTCGGGGTGCCGCTTGGCGGCTACGGTGCCCGGCACGGCGTCTCCGACCGGGTGGCCGCGCCGCTGTGCTGCACAGCGTTCGTCTTCGACGACGGCAGCACGAGGGCGTGCCTCGTCACCTGCGACCTGCTGTACGTGACCGCGGACATCGTGGAAGCGGTCCGACGCGAGATATCGACACGGATCGGCATCCCGCCCGGCGCCGTGCTGCTGGCCGCGACACACACGCACAGCGGCCCGGCGAACCTGACCCGCGAAGCCGACGGCGACTATGTGCAGTTCGTGGCGAAGCGGGTAGGTGACGCCGTTCAGGTCGCCTCGACGACGGCCGAGCCCGCCACCGTCCGCATCTCCACGGCGGAACTGCGCGGCATCAGCCTGAACCGCAGGGATCCCGCGGGTCCGATCGAGACCAGCCTGCGCACGATCATCGCGGAGGCCGCCGCCGATCGGAAGGCGATCGGTGTCCTGATGAACTACGCCTGCCACGCGACGGTGCTCGAGGCGGACAACCTGGCCATTTCACCGGACTTTCCTGGGGCGGCGGTGTCGTTCGTCGAAAACGCCACCGGTGCGACGGCCGGCTACTTGCAAGGCTGCTGCGGCGCAATCAACCCGGTGTGGATCGACCACACGACGGCCGAGGCGACACGTATCGGCTCCGTGCTCGGATCGACCGCAGCCCGGCAGGTGTTCGACGGCGTGGGCGTCACGCTCACCCGCCGCTCGGTCAACTTAAGCATCGGAGACGACGTTGACGCGCCGCCGGCCCCGCTGGCAGGCGACCTGGTTTCCGGCCCACTGTGGTACGGCACCCAGGCAGCGACGCTGCGCCGGAGAGCCGCCCGAACCGTCGCCGAGATCGACGAAGAGATTTCCCGGGCGGAGCGGGCCGTACGCGCCGAGACGGCGAAGGCCGCCGACGGCTCGGCCAGGCTCGCGGCGCTGCACGCGGAGCGCTACTCGGCCATGACCGGATCACCCCACTGGCGCGCAAACGGGTCAGCCGACGAGGTGTCCGACACGGTGCAGATCTCCGGCGTGGGGTTCGGCACGTCGCTGGCGCTGATCGGCCTGCCCGCCGAACCGTTCCTAGAGATCGGCGAGGGTATTCGCCATCGGGCAGAAGTCGGCCATCTTCTGGTGTGCGGGTATACCAACGGCATGATCGGCTATGTGCCAAGCCGGCAGGCCTTCGATCACGACGGCTACGAGGTCGGCATGGCTCGGTACGAGCCCGGCACGGCCGAAAGGATCGTCGATGCGGGCGCCGAGTTGCTGCGAAAAGCCGCCGGGTAGATGATCGGCGGGCCGGCCCGGGCCGGGCGGGCCGTCGACTCCAGGCGGCCACGCGACAAGGTCAGCACCCTGCCGGACGCGATCGCAAGATACGTCCGGCCGGGATCGCGTGTCGCCCTGGAGGGCTTCGGTCATCTCGTCCCGATGGCCGCCGCGCACGAAATCATCCGACAACGCATCGCCGACCTGACCATATGTCGGATGTCGTGCGACATGATGATCGATCAACTGCTCGCCGCCGGATGCCTCCGCGGGCTGATCACCTCTTTTCTGGGCAACAGCTCGGGCGGCTCATTGCACGAGCTTCGCCGCGCTCTGGAAGGTCGCAGCACGGTCAAGGTCGAGCTGCAGGAGTTCAGCCACGGCGGCATGATCGCGCGCTACATCGCCGGTGCCGCTGGGCTGCCGTTCTACCCGATCAGGTCGTACGACGACGGCGATCTCCGGCAGGTCAACCCGCTGATCGCCTCGGTGACGGACCCATTTAGCGGCGACGAGATTTGTGTCGTCCCTGCGCTGCGGCCCGATGTTTCTGTCGTGCACGCCCAGCGCGCCGATCGCGCCGGCAACGTGCAGGCCTGGGGGATTCTCGGCGTTCAGCAGGAGGTGGCGTTCGCCGGGAAGGCCGTCATCGTGACCGTGGAGGAGATCGTCGACGACGCGGTGATCCGGGCGGACCCGAATCGCACGATCATTCCCGCGCAGATTGTCAGCGCCGTCGTGCCGTGCCCCGGCGGCGCCTACCCCTGCTCGGTCCAAGGATTTTACGATCGGGACGACGCGTTTTTCCGGCGCTGGTCAGAAAACGCCCGCGATGAGCAGGCCGTGCCGAAATGGCTGCGCGACAACGTGTACGAGCTGCCGGATCATGCGGCCTACCTACAGCGGATAGGTGCCGCGCTGGACAGGTTGCGAGTCGTGCCAGCACCTTCGGGGTCCGTCGACTATGGAAGCCGCCAGCCGGTTTCCGCGGCTGGACCAGGCCTGGTGGTGTCGTGAGTACCGGCGCCCGCGGTGTCACTGACGCCGAGCGCCTGGTGATTGCCGCCGCACGGCTGCTTGTCGGACGGCGGACCGTGTTCGCCGGGCACGGCGTGCCAACGTTGGCCATCTCGCTGGCTCAACGGCTATACGAGCCAGGACTCGAGATCGTTTACGAGTCAGGGGTTGTTGGCCCACATCCCGATCGAGTGCCCACCAGCATTTCCGACTCATTGCTGGTCACCGGTGCCGAGTGCGTGGTTGGGATGCCGCAGTTGTTCGGGTACCTGATCCAGGGCAGCCGAATCGATGTCGGCTTCCTCGGCGCGGCGCAGATCGACCGGCAGGGCAATCTGAACTCCACACTGATCGGTGGAGATTACCAGCAGCCCCAGACCCGTCTGCCCGGTTCTGGAGGCGCTATCGAGGTGATGGCCCACGCCCGAGAAGTTTTCGTGGTCATCAGGATGCACTCTCCCCGGAGCCTGGTATCCCACCTCGACTTCTGCACGACCCCATCGCCAGCTCGTGCTGGAAAGCAGGGCGGCAGTACCCAGGCGTCTGGTCGAGGAGTGAGCACTCTGATCACGCCGAAGGGCACTCTGCGCTGGGCCGCCGATCGAGGTGAACTCATCCTCACAGCCGTGGCGCGCGGAACGACCGTTGATGATGTGGTGGCGACGACCGGCTGGCCGCTGGCGGTCGCAGGGGACATTGTCGAGGACCCGCTGCCAACCGTGGAGGAACTGCGCATCCTCCGTGAAGAGCTCGACCCGGAGCGCATCTACTTGCGCTAACGGTATCGGTGGTGCCATCCAAAGAACGGGCCATCGGGGCAGGAGAGAATTCGAATGAAGAACCGCAAGGTTGGGATCATCGGGTCGGGTTTCATGGCCTCTATACACGCCGCGGCGTGGCTTTCTCTGAACGTAGATCTTACCGCCGTTCTACTACGTTGCGAGCAGTCGGACGACAGCCTCGCATCGGTACCGGCACGGAGATTTACAGACTTGGCCGCGTTCCTGGACGCCGTCGATGTCGTAGACGTATGCACGCCTACGCACCTGCATGCAGTGTTCGCCCGTGCTGCGGCTGCAGCGGGCAAACCGACGATTTGCGAGAAGCCCCTCGTCCTAGACAGCGCAGAGGGCGTGGGCCTGGTGGAAACCTTCGCCGCCGCAGGTATCCCGCTGTTCGTTGCCCACGTGCTTCGATTCGGCCGCGAATACGCGGCCATACGTGATGTAGTCAGCGTGGGCGGTATCGGTGTGCCGGCGGTGGTCCGATTGTCCCGGCTGTCCTTCGCGCCAAAGCGGGCCCAAGGCAGCTGGTTTGCGGACCCAGCGAAGTCAGGCGGGATCGAGTTCGACCTGATGATCCACGACCTCGACTACGCGCGGTGGATCGCCGGGGAAGTGGCGTCTGTGTACTCGAAATCCACGTCTGGTGGCGATGGACACGCGATAACCGTGCTGACGCATCGGAGCGGGGCAATCTCGCACGTCGAAGGCTCGTGGTCCAACCCGGCGCCAGTCTTTCGGGAGATCGTCGAGATCACAGGCTCGACGGGGGTGATTGGCTTCTGTTCCGACGACACCGCTCCGGTGACCATCAGATTGCATCGGGGTAGCGAGGAGATCTCTACTGGACTAGATGAGTGATTCCAAGGGGTGGGTGTTCGGCGCGCCTGCCTGAAGTGATGGTTGA
>MKSW01000024.1 GCA_001897425.1 Actinobacteria bacterium 69-20
GCCTGCCGCGAACCTCCCCAAACCTATGGGAGACACGCCCTAGTGGACGAGTGGCAGCTCGCACCCAGTCTGTGGAACGTCATACGCCACGAAATCGATGACCGCCGAGCGTGTGGGCAGTTCATCCTCGCTGGATCGGCCACCCCGACCGATGACGTTACCCGGCACTCCGGCGCGGGGAGGCTCGCGCGGCTTCGCATGCGACCGATGGCTTTGGCGGAGAGCCGACAATTATCGGACGGGATTTCGCTTGCCGGGCTGGCCCCGGGTGCGATGGTGAGCGGCGCCTGTGCTCTCACGTACCAAGCCTTGGCCGAGAGCGCAGTCATAGGAGGTTGGCCCGCGCTGCTCACAGCAGCGACCCGTGCCGCGATCGCATTCAATCGTGCCTACGTCGACGATCTATGCGGTACGGAAGTGCCTGCCGCCACCGGCGTTCGGCACGACCCGACGCGCGTGCGCCGGTTGCTGGAGTCGATCGCACGCAATGTCTCGAGTGAAGCGACACTGCAGAGTCTGGCGACAGACGTATCCGGTGACGGGAGCAGTACCGATCCCAAGACGGTCGCCATCTACATGGATGCTCTGCGCCGCGTATTCGCTGTGGAGGAACTGCCGGCATGGAGTGTCGCGCTGAGGTCCCGATCTCGCCTGCGGACGTCGCCCAAGCTGCACTTGGCCGACCCTGCGTTGGCCTGTGCTGCGCTAGGCATCGGCGCGGAGCGACTGGCGCGCGACCCGGAGTTCTTCGGCCAGGTCTTCGAATCGATGGTGGTGCGAGACCTTCGAGTGTTGGCGGGCGCGGAATTCGGCCGCGTGTATCACTATCGGGACAACACTGGGCTGGAGATCGACGCCATTGTGGAGTACCCCGACGGGAAGTGGGGCGCGGTCGAAGTGAAGTTGGGATCGGCGAAGCTTGCGGATGCCGAGCGCCATCTCCTCACCCTGCGTGATGAGCGCGTGGACGTGCACCGGACGGGGCAGCCTGCCTACCTCGCAGTCGTCACCGGGACCGAGTATGCCTACACGCTGCCCAGTGGGGTTCATGTCATCCCGCTGGGACTGCTTCAGGCGTGACCCGCCCGACTTCGAGCGCGGCTTCATCAAGGCCGAGATCGTCTCGTATGACGACCTTCTCGCGGCGGGCTCGATGCATGTCGCGAAGGCGGCCGGCAAGGTGCGCATGGAGGGCAAGGACTACGTCATGCACGACGGCGATGTCGTCGAGTTCCGGTTCAATGTGTAGCTGCGACGGCGCAGTTCGATCAGCGAACTCGGCTACGAAGACTGCTCCGTCGGTTTAGATCGAGGGATCAACCGCGGCGGCTCGACAGTGAGATCGAGGATCTCGAGGTCCGCGTCGGAACGCATGTGGTCGACGTCGCGGAGAAGTTCATCGAGCGACTCGCCGAATGGACTGACCGGATCCGCTGTGTAGCCGAAGGTTCCGTCGTCCGACGGGTATAGCTCGCGGATCTCCCATGCGAACTCGCCGGCGTTTTCTCCCGGCGAGCGGGATACGACATATCGCCAGGTAGACATGGTTGAAGCGTAGTGACAAGGGCGAAGCCTCGTTGGCAATCGGCAGCCACGCGGTCTTCTACGTGGCGCGGACGGGCCGCGCCGACGTGATCCGTATCCTGCATCTGCGGATGGATCCTGCTCGGCACCTGTGACCCGATGGAGGAGACCGACCTCTGGGGCGAAGGCATGCCGTGTCTGATCATGTGAAGTTCATTGCCAGAACGGACTGCAGGAACATAACGTAGGTACGTACCTACTTGGAGGTGATGGCCCATGACGACGATCAGTGCGCGTGAGTTCAACCGCGACGTGAGCGCGGCGAAGCGGGCGGCGGACCAGGGGCCGGTCGTGATCACCGACCGGGGCGAGCCGGCGTATGTGTTGCTGTCGTTCGTCGACTACAACGAGATGCGCGAACGACGGAACCTGCTCGATGTGCTCCAGATGGACGAGGACATTGATTTCGAACCCGTGGTGTCGCGGGCTCTTCCGCGGGCTGCGGACCTGTGAACTTCCTGCTCGACACCAACGTCGTCAATGAGCTTCGCAAGCGACCCGGGCGAATCGATGAGGGCGTCGCCTCATGGGGTGCGGCGCTGGATGCGGAGGCGCAGTTTCTGAGCGCGATCACCGTTTTCGAGGTGGAGCTCGGGATCCTGCGGGTCGAGCGCCGGGACGAGCTGCAGGGAAAGATGCTGCGCCGTTGGTTCGAGATCGGCGTGCTTGATGCGTTCGAGAAGCGCACGCTCGGCGTGGGCCGCGACGTCGCGCGACGGGCTGCTGCGCTACAGGTGCCCGACCCCCGGCCCGAGCGCGACGCGTACATTGCCGCCACCGCGCTCGTGCACGGGCTCACCGTCGCCACTCGCAATGTCGGCGACTTCGAGCCGATGGGCGTTCCGGTTGTCAACCCGTGGACGGAGTGACCGGCGGGCTCCTTTCCCGTCGACGGGCGGAGCGCTCCAACACGGTGTACGGACTACTCGGCTGGTATACCTGAAGGTATACTCACGTCATGGCAACGACGATCAAGGTGCCGGTCGAGCTTCGCGACCGCATCAATCGTGACGCGCGGGAGCGCGGGTTGACGGCCGCGGGTCTGATCGAGGGGTTGCTCGACGGTTACGAGCGCCGCAGGCGCATGGAAGCATTCGGCCGCGCGGTCCACGGAGCCGACCAGGGGTACTGGGACGAATTTCATCAATGGGATGTGGCGCTGGGCGACGGGCGCGATGTCGACTGACCTCCGGCGTGGCGCGGTGGTGTGGGCCGAACTCGATCCGGTGCGCGGGCGCGAGCAGTCTGGACGCCGCC
The DNA here is from genome assembly GCA_001897425.1 of Actinobacteria bacterium 69-20. GTDB lineage: Bacteria > Actinomycetota > Actinomycetes > Mycobacteriales > Nakamurellaceae > Nakamurella. The sequence goes on from MKSW01000024.1 coordinate 2,842, forward strand.
TCGTGCTCGTGGTCGCGAGCGACCTCTACCTGCAGCAGGCGGACTCGTTGGCCGTCGTCGTGCCAGCGACGACGACCGACCGCGGATGGCCGAATCATGTGCTGCTGCGTGGGTCGGGTCTGGCGCTTGGGTCGCCGACGTATGCGATGACCGAGCAACCCCGAACCGTCACGCGGGAGCGGCTTTTCGACACCGCAGGCATCGTGGACACCGCGACGATGCGCGAGGTCGATCGCTGGCTCCGGGACTTCCTCGCGCTGCCGCGATGAGCGCGCGAGGTGACGTGCTCGGCGGCGCTGCCGGGTCGAGATCGTTGACTACCGCTGGGAAGTGACCATGTCTGAGAACGCGGAGAAGTTGTCTCCGATTCACCCCGGTGAGGTCCTGATGGAGGACTTCATTGAGGGGTTCGGCATTACGCAGAACAAGCTTGCGGTCGCGATCGGCGTGCCGCCGCGGCGCATCAACGAGATCGTGCACGGTAAGCGGGGCATCACTGCCGACACAGCGATTCGTCTTGCGCGGTACTTCGGAACGTCGGAGGAGTTCTGGATGAACCTGCAGAGCCATTACGACCTGCGAATGGAGAGTCGCGACCGGACAGCGATCGAGGCGATCCAGCCCCTCGAGGTTGGATGATCCGTCGATGACGTCGTCATGCGGGTCCGGCCCGCTACCCGAGTCCGATGCATACCTGATTCAGGTATGATGCAGCTATGCGGACCACCGTCGACCTGCCACCAATCATGCGGCGCCGGGCTGAGGAGCTCGCGGCGGAGCGCGGACAGTCGTTATCTGCCACCATCGTCGATCTCGCCGCGCGCGGGCTCGCGCAGACCGACGGTCCACTCACCATCGAGATCGACATCGAATCCGGATTCCCGGTGATGAGCTTCGGTCGCGTCGTGACGGATGCGGATGTCGCGGCGATGCTGGACGAGGAATGACGACGTTTCTGCTGGATGCCAACGTCCTCATCGCGCTGACCGCGAAGGAGCACATGCACCATCGACGTGCCTCGGCATGGGCTGCAGGCGTCAGCAGCTTCGCGATCTGCCCCGTTGTCGAGGGCGCTCTCGTACGGTTCGTGGTGCGTATGGGTGGTGCTGCGGCCGACGCGCAGCGCACGCTTCGTCTCGTCGGCCGCCGTCCCGGATATGTCTTCTGGCCAGATTCCGTTTCCTACGCGGACGCGGGTCTCGGTCACATCCGTGGGCATCGCCAGGTGACGGACGCGTATCTGGCGTCGTTGGCCTCGGCGCAGCCAGACGCTCGTTTGGCGACATTGGACGAAGCTTTGGCGGCGGCGCTGCCGGAGGCCGTCACACTCATTCCTGCATGACTGCCGGGCCGAACGACGTCATACTCAGTCCGCCGGACGGCGCCGGTGCTTGTATAGGGGAATGACAATCTCCGATGACGATATTCCGGGTGATGCGCCACGGGTGGCGAAGGCCCAGCGGACGATCGCAGCCCCCGCGGGCGTGATCTTCGAGTTGATCGCCGACCCGGCCAACCAGCCGCGGTGGGACGGCAACGACAATCTCGCGCGGGCAGCCGACGGACAGCGCGTGCGCGCGGTGGGTGACGTCTTCGTGATGACGAACACCAGCGGTCGGGTGCGCGAGAACCACGTGGTGGAGTTCGCGGAGGGCGAGCTCATCGCCTGGAAGCCCGCTGAACCGGGCGGGGCGCCGCTCGGACAGCTGTGGCGATGGGAGCTTCAGCCGGTTGCCGACGGCGGCACGCTCGTCACGCACACCTATGACTGGACAGGACTCACCGACCCGGGCAGGTTCGAGCGGGCGCGCAGCACCACGCCCGACCGACTCGCGGCGTCCCTGGAACGTCTTGCGGCCTTGGCCGAGCGGGGCTCAGCGGGGTAGGGCGTGCGCAGGTCGGGCCAGTCGCGCGAAGCGCGCGAACAACGTCATCTGCGATCGATCTGCCCAGGTGAGGGGCGCTGTCGGACCGGCCCGGTACGCTGCCGGCCATGGCTATCGCACGCTTTCCCGTTACCGTTCTGGACTGCCCGGATGCTGCCGCGCTCGCAGCGTTCTACGGCGCGCTGCTCGATTGGAAGGTCACTGTGGACGCGGATGGAGGTTGGGCGGACATCCGCGCGGACTACGGCGCGCTCATCGCGTTCCAACAGGTCCCGGATTACACGCCGCCGCAGTGGCCCGGCCAGTTGGTGCCGCAGCAGATGCACATCGATGTCGATGTCGACGACCTCGACGCCGGTGAGGAGGCGGTCCTCGCGCTCGGCGCCACCAAGCACGAACACCAGCCTGGGACGACGTTCCGGGTGTTCCTCGACCCGGCAGGCCACCCGTTCTGTCTGTGCCTGCCGTAGCGCAGGGCCGACCTGGCGGAGCGTGATGCGGGCGCGGCGATTTGCTACCCGCGCCGGCCCAGCGCGCCTCGGCTACGCCTGGACGAGCCTCAGCGCTTGCGGGAACAGGACGTTGTTCTCCTTGTGGATGTGCTCGTGCAGGTCGAGTTCCATCTCCTGTAGGCCTTCGAGCATCATCTTGTAGGAGTTGCAGCCGTCGGCAGGCCACGTGTAGCCGTTGGTCAGCGCCCTGATCTCGTGGAACAGGTCGCCGACCACCCGGTGCTCCGCGACCAGCCGGTCGATCGATTCCGGCAACGATGCGGAAAGTGTTGCTGCCTGGCCCTTCTCGAGTTTGGCGATGGTCGGGAAGACCGAACGCTCCTCCGTCGTCATATGCGGTTCCAACGCCGCGACGGCCTCGACGAATGCATCGTGGACGCGCGCCAACTCCGGATGCCGTTCGCCGTGCACGCGGTACACCTTCTCGACGAGTGCCGCGAGCCGCGGCATCTCCTCCCACATGTACGCGTGGTGGGTGTCGACGATGTCGTGCGCCAGGTCCGCGTTGGTCGTCGGGCCGTGTTCCGCGGCCGGGGCCGCCGCAGGGAGGTCGAGCGCCGCGATCACGACCTCCACGTCCAGCCCGGCGGCGGCCGTGGCGTCGGCCAACGTGTCGGCGCCGTTGCAGCAGTAGTCCAGGCCGAATCGCTCCAGGATTCGGCTGCGGCGGGAGTCTTCGGTCACCAGGTCGCCGAGGGTGGCGGTGGGAGCAAGCGGCATGTCAATACAGTAGCGGCGAATATCCACGACTGACCGTGAATATGAAGAGGCTCACGACACGTTGGTGGGCCCGGTTGGGATCGCGCTGCGCGGGGCCCGGACGGCGCGGTCTGGTGGCCGTGCCGCTGCCGGTCTTGCGGGCACTGTCGGTGATGCCTGTCATGCTGGGACGCATGGATACCACCGGTGCACTCATCGTCGGGTTGCTCATCGGACTCGCCGTCGGGGTGACGTTGGGTGTGCTCGTCGCGATCGCCCGCCGCCGCGGATATGACGCTGCTCGCGATACCGGGCCCGGTGCGGGCAGTGAGAGCCCCGAGGTGCTCGCCGCCAGACACGAGGCCGCACTGGCCGAGCTGCGCGCGTCGGAAGGCGCCGCGCGGGCGGAACTGCAGACCGCCGAGGCGGCCGCTCGCGCAGAATTGCAGGCGCAGCTCGCTTCAGCGGCCGCGACCGTGGAATCGCTGCGGGAGCAGGCGCGCGTCCAGCAGGAGCAGTACCGCGAGCTGGTGGAGCGGCAGCGCTCCGATGCCCGCGCGCAGACCGAACGCGACCAGGCCGAGAGCAAGGTGCTCCAGGCGCTCGCCCCGGTTCGCGAGACCTTGCAGACCATGCAGACGAAGGTGACCGAACTCGAACAGCAACGCACGCGGCAGCACGGGGAGCTGTCCGAACAACTGCGGTCCGCAACGGCGTCCGAGGAGCGGTTGCGGCGCACCGCGGAATCCCTTGCCAGCGCGCTGAACTCGAACAACATCCGGGGGGTGTGGGGGGAGACCCAACTGCGTCGAGTGGTGGAGGCAGCCGGGCTGATCGACCGGGTGGACTTCGAGCAGCAATCCGCCATCAACTCCGATGCAGGCGCCGGCCGGCCGGACATGATCGTGCACCTGCCCGGCGGCAAGGCGATCGCGGTGGACGCGAAGGTTCCGTTCAACTCCTACCTCGAGGCGAGCGCGATCTCCGAGAACGCCGAAGGAGCGGATGCCGCTCGCCGGAAGGCGCTGCTGGACGACCACGTCAAGGCACTGCGCGGGCACGTGCAGACGCTCAGCGGCAAGACCTACTGGAACGGGTTGGACGCGTCCCCCGAGTTCGTGATCGCGTTCATTCCGAGCGAATCGTTGGTGTCGGCCGCTATGCACGCCGACCCCGGGCTCATGGAGTTCGCGTTCGGCAAGCGGGTGGCGCTCGCCTCGCCCGTCACACTGTGGTCGGTCCTGAAATCAGTGGCCTACACCTGGCAGCAGGAGGTGCTCACCGAGGACGCCAAGCGACTGTTCGATCTGAGCCGCGAGCTCTACGCCAGGATCGCCACCATGGCCGGGCACATCGACAAGCTGGGCCGCTCGATCACCGCCAGCGTCAACGACTACAACAAGTTCGTCGGCTCGCTGGAGCGCCAGGTACTGCCGTCCGCGCGCAAACTCGCGGCGCTGGACGAGTCGAAGGTGCTGCCCACCTTCGCCGGGCTCGAAGCGACTCCGCGCGTGCTGACCGCAGGCGAACTCGTCGCCGGCGCAGACCCGGGCGGCGAACTCAGCGAAAGCACGGTGGCTGACGGGGCCGCACAGACGTCGACGGAACTGTGAAACTGTACTATTGTGAAACTGTGAAGAATGTGACGGTGTCGGTGCCTGACGAGGTGTACCGGCGAGCGCGTATCCGAGCCGCCGAAAGCGGAAGTTCGGTCAGCGCTCTCGTCACGGGGTACCTGCGGAGCCTGTCGTCGGACGACGAGTCCGAATTCGCGCGGCTGCGCGAGTTGCAGCGCAGGGTCAGTGCCGAGGTTCATCGGTTCACCGCCACCGGCCGGTTGACCCGCGACGAGGTGCACGATCGTGCCGCGCTTCGTTGACACCAACGTATTGCTGTACGCGGTGTCGACGGACCCGGCGGAAGCGCGACAACGCGCAGTCGCGGAGGAGCTGTTCGACAGCCGCGACCTTGCTCTATCCGCGCAGGTGCTCGGCGAGTTCTACGTGCAAGCGACCAGGCCGACGCGGACCGGCAGGCTGACCCACGACCAGGCCGCCACGTTCATCGAATCGATGGCGCGCTATCCAATTCAGGCGCTCACCTATCGGGTCGTTCGATCCGCGCTGGTCACCAAGAACCGGTTTCAGATCTCCTACTGGGATGCTGCGATCCTTGAGGCGGCACGCGCGGTCGGCTGTAGAGAGGTTCTCTCTGAAGATCTGGCGGACGGCCAGGACTATGGCGGCGTGCGCGTCACCAATCCGTTCGCGCCGCCGGCGTAAATCGGCGCCTACCGCGCGAGCGCTCCCATCGGATCCCAGGCCGGCAGCACGATCGGCTCGGCGTCCAGCGCCGCGACGAGTTCGGCGGGCAGGTCGCTCTTCCGGGCCGCGATCTCGAAGACGTACTCGTCGAACCACGAGTCGTTCATCGTGTAGAAGCCCTTGGCGCCGTGTTCGTCGCCCCAGCTGTTCTCCACCCGCCAACGGCGGGGAACATCGTCATACACGTCGACGCCGGTGAACAGCATCGCGTGCGTCATCTGCGTCTCGTGATAGCCGAGGCGGGCTGCCTTGTCCAGCGTGAACTCGGTGTCGTAGACCGCGCCGTAGTCGTACAGGCGGGCGTCCCACACGCCGGACTCGCGCTGCATCTGCTGGCCGACGTCGCAGCCGAACCACACCGGCTCGCCGGAGGAGATCGCCGCCACCGCAGCCGATTTCAGGACCGACGGCTCGACGTTCAGGTACGTGACGCGCTCGCCGACGATGTTTCCCAGGTAGTCAACCGTGAACGTGCGGCCGCGCGGGCTGGACGCGCGCGGGTCGTCGACCAGGCACACGTAGTCGTCCAGGTCGACCGTCACGTAGCGCTCGGCGAACTGCAGCGGGGTGAGCTCCCCGTCCCGATGGAACTTCTTGTCCTTGTCCGTCCACTGCCAGGTGAACGACTCCGGCGGCGTGCCGAGGTGAATCGCCAGGATGCGGTAGCAGGTCGCGATCACGTCGGCCCGGATGGACGCTCGCGCCTCGGCGGACCCCGCCTCGCGCAGCGCCTTCGCCCCCTGATGCAGGATCGCGCGCAGCGACGCGTTCATCTTCGCTGTAGAGGATGACGATTCCGTCTCCGGCATGGCCGATTTCGGCACCAGCCCGTGCTTCTTCACCAACGAGACGAACATGTTCCACTGTCCGCCGTCGCCCATGAGCGAATCGTGCAGGAAGGCCACGGTCCGGTCATCGTCATCCGCGTCGGCCGTCGCGATGATCGCGTCGAGGTAGTAGTTGACGCGCTCGATCTTGTCGAAGAACAGCACATAGTTCTGCGAGAACTCGAAGTCGGTGGTGCCGAGCTTTGTCATCGTGCCCGCGCGCAATAGGTTCAGTCCGGCAAACATCCAGCAGCGACCCGACTTCTTCTGGTCGGTCACCGCCCAGTCGTCCAGCCGCAGGGACATCGACGAATCGATACGCGTGACGATCTCCCGATCCAGCGCGATGTCGTCGATGGTGGTCTTCGTGACGGCGTTCTGCGCGATCCGATAGACCGGGTTCGCGGCGAAATCCTTCCGCAGCGCGGCGATGTCGTCGATGGACAGGGTGTGGTCGGTCATGTCGTCCTCGAGGTCCGTTCCATGTCGGTCAGGGTCGGTCCGGCGGGTGGTGCGCCCGGAGCGGTGTTGCCAGCCTAGGCCCACATCGCGATCGCATGCTGCAGCGGTCCGGTGCCGCCGATCGTCTATGACGGAGTACTAGGGTCGGACAATATGCATGATCCACACCGCTGTGATCATGTCCGTGACATCGACCCCGAGCGTAGGCAGACCCATGCGTGATCGACACCTCTTTGGCCCAGGACCCTCCAACCAATATCCGGAAGCGGCCGCCGCCTTCGCCGCCCCGCTGCTCGGGCACCTCGACCCGGAGTTCCTGGCCACCATGGACTCCGCCTGCGACGGGCTGAAGGCGGTCTTCGCGACGGACAACCGGCGCACCCTGCCACTGTCGGCAACGGGCTCCGGCGGGATGGAGGCCGCTTTCGTCAACACCGTGCACGACGGCGACGTGGTGGTCGTGGGTGTGAACGGGCTGTTCGGCGAGCGTATGTGCGATGTCGCGGCGCGCTGCGGCGCGACCGTGGTGCGCGTCGACCACGAGTGGGGCACACCGATCGACCCGGAGCGCATGAAAAAGGCGCACTCCAACCCGGCCATCATCGCGGCGGTGCATGCCGAAACGTCCACGGGCGTGGCGTCGGATATTGCTGCGCTGGGCGAGATCAAAGGCGACGCACTGCTTCTCGCCGACATGGTGACATCCATCGGCGGCATCCCCACGCCCTGCGACGAGTGGGGCGTGGACGTCGCCTACGCGGGCAGCCAGAAGTGCCTCGGCGTCGCGCCCGGCCTAGCGCCGTTCACCATCAACGACCGGGCCTTCGCCCGCCGCGTGGAGCACCCGCGCTCGTGGTATCTCGATCTCGGGTTGCTGGGCGGGTATGTCGGCGAGGCCTCGCACAAGCAGCAGCGGACCTATCACCACACCGCGCCGACGTCGATGGTGTCCAGCCTGAACGCCGCATTGCAGGCGATCCTCGCCGAGGGGCTGGAGAACGTGTACGCGCGACATGCCGAGGCCGGTCGCATCTTCGCCGAGGGTCTGCAGGAGATGGGGCTGGAGCTCTTCGCGGCGGAAGGGCATCGGCTGCCCGAGCTCACCACCGTGAAGGTGCCCGCCGACGTCGATTCCGCGGCCGTCCGGCGATATCTGCTCGATGTTCACAACGTCGAGATCGGTGGCGGTGTCGGCAAATACGCGGCCACGGTCTGGCGGATCGGCCTGATGGGGCACAACGCCAGGCCGGATCGTGCCCTGCAACTTCTCGCTGTACTCAGAGACGCCATCGACCACGTTCGGCGCTGACTCCGGCCCCGCAACGGGCGGTTTGCGCGAAGGCCGCACGGGCTGGAATGGTAGAAGGGGTGTTTTCCGCGGCCCCGTTCGATGCGCTGCACGCACAGCCGCGGCTGAGCGACGTGCCGCGATCCGCCGCAGACCTGCTGCACGCGCTCGGCGCCATGAAGCCCGGCGCGTATGTCGCGCTCGTCATCGCGGTCAGCGTGGCGTGCCAGTGGATCGCGTGGCGGCTTCGGGTGCCCTCGATCCTGCTGCTCCTGATCGTCGGTTTCGGCATCGGCCAGGTGGTTCGCGCCGAGAACGTTCTCGGCCACCAGATCCTGTTCGACGGCGTCGGAATCCTGGTCGGCGTCATCCTGTTCGAGGGCAGCATGGGGCTGCGATTGCAGCAGGTCCGCGGCCTCGGGCGGCCCGTGCGCCGGCTCACCAGTGTGACGGTCCTCATCGCGGGGGCGCTCATCACGACGTCGGCCTGGCTGCTCGGCTTCGATATCCGGGTGGCTCTGCTGATCGGCGCCATCCTCGTGGTCACCGGCCCGACCGTGATCAACCCGATCCTGCGATCGCTTCGGCCCACCCGCCGAGTCGCGTCGCTGCTGCGCTGGGAGGCCGTCGTCGTCGATCCGATCGGCGCGGTGCTGGCACTGCTCGTGTTCCAGGCCGTCACGGCGGGCGAGGCCGAGGCCGCGGTCACCAGCGTGATCACGGCACTGGTGAAGACCGTCGTCATCGCCGTCGTGATCGCGGGCGTGGTCGGCGTCACCTTGGAAGCCCTGATGCGGCGCCGCGCGATTCCGGATTTCCTCCATGGCGTCGTCTTCCTCGCGGCCGCCGTCGGGGCATTGGAGCTCTCGGACGTCCTGCAGCCGCAAAGCGGTCTGCTCACCGTCACGTTGCTGGGCATCTACCTCGGCAATCGGCCGAAGCTGCGCCTCGAGCAGGTCGCCGAGTTCTCGGAACACCTGCAGGTGCTGTTCGTCGGTGCGCTCTTCATCGTGCTGGCCGGACGGGTGACGCCCGCGCAACTTGTCGATGTGCTCCCGACGGCCCTCATGTTCTTGGCCGCGTTGGTGATCGTCGTCCGCCCGGCGAGCGTGCTGATCGGCCTCGCCGGCGCGAAGGTGACCAGACGCGAACGCATCCTCTTGGTGGGCATGGCGCCGCGCGGAGTGGTGGCCGCGGCCGTCACCAGCATCTTCGCGCTGGGCTTCGGCCAGGCGTCGACGGCACTGTCCGCCCAGGCCGGACAGGCGGCCGGGCACGACCGGGACGCGCTGCTCGCGCGGTCGCAGGATCTTGCGATGCTGGCCGACCAGGCGGCGAAGATGGTGCCCCTCGTCTTCGTCGTGATCGTCTGCACGGTGGCGCTGTACGGCATCGGCGTCAACCGTCTGGCGGAGCGGCTGGGCTTGGCGTCGGCGAACCCGCAGGGCGTGCTGTTCGCCGGCGTCCACAGCTGGGTCGTCGACGCCGCCGTGCTGCTCCGCGCGATGGGCATCCCGGTGCTCCTCGTGGCGCGCAACAGCGCGACCCTCGCGCCCGCCCGCCGGGCAGGGCTCGCGACCGTTACGGCCAACATCCTCTCCGAGTTCGCGGTGAAGGACCTGGACGTGTCCGGGCTCGGCTACTTCATCGCATGCACCCCGGAGGACGAGGTGAACGCGACGGCGGCCCGTCAATTCGCTCGGGTGTTCGGTGAGGCCAACACCTATCAGCTTCGGCGCGACGGTTACGCGACCGGGACCGAGGTCGAACGCCGCGACATCGCCAGACACCTATCGGCGCGATTCGCGTTCGCGCCGTGGGTTTCTCGGGCCGAGATGGCCGAGCGGGTCGCCAGCGGCATGACCGTCAGCCGGGTCGACCTGGCACCCGAGTTCACCCTCGACGACTTCTACGCCCGCTACGGGGATGACGCCGTCGTCATGTTCGTCATGCGCGGTGCCGGCACCATCGAGGTCGTCAACGGCAGCACGAAGATGCCGACGGACAGCGGAGCGTTGATCGCGCTCGTCAGGATCCCGTCCGATGTGACGCCGATCGTCGCGGGCATCGCACCGGCGAGAACATCGTCATACCCGGAAGGCGGGGCGGCGAGCAGGTGAGCCGGCCTGCTGCGTCGATCACCCAGGCCGATGACCCGGGCCGATCACCCGGGCCGATCACCCGCACGACGGAACCGAGGTGTCGTAGACTCGATACCGACACGGGAGTCCGGTGCGCCGGACTGAGAGCAGGGCACGGAGCCCTGGACCGTCGAACCTGATCCGGATCATGCCGGCGAAGGGACGTCCTCTCATCGGTTCTTCCCGTGCCCGAGAGAAGGGGCACACGAATGAATCTCACCTCCGCACACGCGAAACGCCGCCGTCGCCTCGTCGGATTTCCGTGGGCGGCGCTGCTGGCCGTCGCGCTCGCCGCGGTGACGGGTATGACGCTGTCCTCGTGCGGGGCGGCTACCGGTGGATCCACAGCCGGGACGGGCGGGTCGGCCAGTGGAATCTCGTCCTCCGGTACGGGTTCCGGCTCCGGCTCCGGCGCAAGTCCGGCCCAGCACGCTACCGTCACCCTCATCACCGACGACTCGTTCGCGGTGGATCCCGCCGTGCTCGACCGGTTCGAGAAGAACTCCGGCATCACCGTCAAGATCCTCACCGAGGGCGACGTCGGCGAGATGGTGAGCAAGCTGATCGTCACCAAGGGGAATCCACTGGGTGACGTGGTCTATGGGATCGACAACACATTCGCCGGCAAGGCGCTCGCCGCGGGCATCCTCGAGCCGTACACCTCGTCCCTCGTCCCGAAGGGCGCGGACACGTACGCGATCGATCCGGAACACCGGCTCACCGCCACCGACTACGGCGACGTGTGCGTGAACGTCGATCACCGATACTTCACGGCACACCACCTCGCCGAGCCGACGACGTTCGAAGACCTCACCAAGCCTGCGTATAAGAACCTGTTCGTCGCGGAGGATCCGTCGACGTCTTCGCCGGGGCTCGCGTTCCTGCTCGGCACCATCGCGCATTTCGGAACCGGCGGTTGGCAGGCCTACTGGAAGTCGTTGAAGGCCAACGGGATCAAGATCGACTCGGGGTGGACCGAGGCCTACACGGTCGACTTCTCCGGATCCACCGGGAAGGGCGATCGGCCGCTGGTGGTCTCCTATGCCTCGTCCCCGCCGAGCGAGGCGAAGGCCGGTGACACGACCTCGCCGACCGGTGCGCTGCTGAACACCTGCTTCCGGCAGATCGAATACGCCGGGGTGCTCGCCGGCACGAAGAATCCGGGCGCCGCCGGCACCGTGATCGACTTCCTGCTCTCCGCGGACTTCCAGGCGCAGATTCCGGCGCAGATGTACATGTATCCGGTGGACAAGTCCGTGCCGCTGCCGTCCGACTGGGCGAAGTTCGCGCCGATCGCGCCGCATCCGGAGACGCTCAGCACGGCGGACATCGACGCGAACCGATCCCAGTGGATCTCCGCGTGGACCGACCTCATGCAGGGATGAGGGGGACGGCGCTCGTCGCCCACCACGCGTACCGCGCGTACCGGGTGGGCACCGCCGGGCGCCGCGCCGGTCTGATCGCCATCGCGGCCGTCCCCGCCCTCGCGCTCGCCGTCTTCTTCCTCTATCCGGTCGCCTCCATCATCGGGCTCGGGTTGCATTCGGCGACGGGCTGGGACCTGGGCGCCTTCGGCGGCGTGCTCGGCCGCGCCCGTTTCCAGCGCATCATCGTGTTCACGGTTGCGCAGGCGGCGGCGTCGGCGGTGCTGTCCCTTGCCCTGGGCGTTCCTGGTGCGTTCCTGTTGTACCGCAGGGACTTTCGAGGGCGGACCGTGGTCCGGGCGCTGGCCACGGTCCCGTTCGTGCTGCCGACGGTGGTGGTGGGGCTCGCGTTCAACACGCTGTTCGCGCCGCACGGGTGGCTCGGGTCCTGGGGGTGGGGTGGGTCGGTCGCCGCGATCCTCGCCGCGCACGTGTTCTTCAACTACACGGTGGTGGTCCGCACGGTCGGTGCGGCGTGGGCGCACCTGGACGATCGGCCGGTCCTCGCGGCGCGGGGCCTCGGCGCCGGACCGGTGCGGGCGTTTCTCACCGTCACCCTTCCGGCGCTGACGCCGGCGATCGCGTCGGCGGCGTTGATGGTGTTCCTGTTCTGCGCCACCAGTTTCGGCATCATCCTGGTGATGGGCGGCGGGCACTGGAACACGATCGAGACCGAGATCTACCGGCAGACCGCGCAAGTCGGCGATCTGGCCACCGCCGCCGTGCTGTCCATCCTGCAGATCCTGTTGGTGGCAGCCGTTCTCGTGGTCGCGGCATGGCTTCGGCAGCGGACCGAGACGGCACTGCGCCTGCGCGGCGCGATCGATACCGTCCGGAGGATCCGGCGCGCCGACCTGCCCGCGATCGCCGTGACCGCCGCCGCGATGGTGCTGATCGTCCTGCCCATCGCCATCCTGGTCACGCGCTCGCTGGCCACCCCCACCGGCTGGGGCCTCAGCAACTATCGCAATCTGGCCGGTGTGGGCGAGGGCAACGCCCTGCTCATCTCCGGCGTCGCGGCGTTGGGCAATTCGCTGCGGTCGGCCCTGATCGCCGGCGGCATCGCCACCACGGTCGGGGTGATGCTGTCCGTGGTGCTCACCCGCCGTTCGCGGAGCCGCGTCGCGCGCCGGGCGACGGCGGCGCTGGACGCGATCATGATGCTGCCGCTCGGCGTCAGCGCGGTGACGGTGGGCTTCGGATTCCTCATCGCACTTGATAAGCCCCCGTTGGACTTTCGGTCGTCGGCGCTGCTGGTGCCGATCGCGCAGGCGATGGTCGCGACACCGCTCGTCGTCCGCATGGTGCTGCCCGTGCTGCGGGCCGCCGACGACCGGCTCCGCCAGGCGGCGGCGCTGCTCGGTGCCGGGCCGGTGCGGGTGTGGGCGAGCGTCGATGTCCCGATCGCGGCCAGAGCGCTGGTCGGCGCGTTCGCGTTCGCGCTGGCCACCGGGTTCGGCGAGTTCGGGGCGACCTCCTTCGTGGCGCGACCCGAGACGGTGACCCTTCCCGTGGTCATCGGGCGGCTGATCTCCCGCCCCGGCCCGGTGAACACCGGAATGGCCCTCGCGGCCGGGGTGATCCTCGCGGCCGCCTGCGGGATAGTGGTGCTGCTCGTCGATCTGACAGCGGATCGCTGTGGCAACGGATCAGCGAACGGATCCGGGATCGGGGGGTTCTAGGTGCTTCACGTACGGAACCTCACGGTGCGGTTCGGGCCGGTCGCGGCCGTCGATGCGGTCACGCTCGATGTCGCCGACGGCAGCGTGCTCGCCCTCCTCGGCCCGTCCGGGTGTGGCAAGTCCACATTGCTTCGGGCGGTGGCCGGGATCGAACCGCCGGTTGGTGGCTCCGTGCTGTGGGACGACGTCGACCTGGCGCGAATCCCGTTGCACCGCAGGCGGTTCGGTCTCATGTTCCAGGACGGAGTGCTGTTCCCGCACCGCACCGTCGCCGGGAACGTGGGCTACGGGCTCCGCGGCCGGCCCGACGCGCCGGATCGCGTCGCGGAACTGCTGGCAATGGTCGGCCTCGCCGGCTACCAGGATCGCCGGGTCGTCACCCTGTCCGGGGGCGAGGCACAACGCGTCGCCCTCGCCAGGGCGCTCGCTCCGCGTCCGCTGCTTCTGCTGCTGGACGAGCCCCTCGCCGCGCTCGATCGCGCCCTTCGCGACCAGCTGCTGGTCGACCTGAAGACGGTGCTCGCCGCGACGGGAACCACCGCCATCTTCGTGACGCACGACCAGGGTGAGGCGTTCGCCGTCGCCGACCGGATCGCGCTGATGCGCAGCGGACGGATCGTGCAAACGGGTGCGCCGCAACAGGTGTGGCAGGCGCCGCGGGACGCCGAGGCGGCGCGGTTTCTCGGCTGCGGCGCCGTGATCCCCGGGTGGCCCGAGGACGTGGGCGGGCGGTGCGTCACCAGGACAGCGGTCGGTGCGGTTCCAGGTCGGGCCGAGCAGGTCGGGCTGCGGCCGGCCACGCTCGTGGTAGACCCGGCCGGGACGATCGCGGCGACCGTCCTGTCCGCGGTGCCGGGACCAGAGCGGCAGGTGCTCACTGTGCGCATCGATGCTCGCGTAGCCGGAGGCGAGACCGCCGCCCATGACGCTGTTCTCGCCGAAACCGCGTTCCCCGCCGTCGCGGCCGCCGGGAGCGATCTGGAGGTGGGGCAGGATATCCGGCTGCGCTTCGATCCGTCGCAGACCGCGCGGGTCGGGCTCCCGGCGGCGCGTCATGCCTCCGCGGAGCGGGCCGCGGAACCGGGCGCCGGCTCTACCCCGAACCCGGATCCAGAGCCGGCCGCAGACGTCGTGGTCGCCGGTGCGGTGACGGCCGGCGGCCGACTGCTCGTGGCCAGGCGGACCTCGCCTCCGGACCTGGCCGGCAAGTGGGAACTCCCCGGTGGCAAGGTCGATCCGGGGGAGTCCGAGACCTCGGCCCTGGCAAGGGAACTCGCTGAAGAGCTGGGTATTGTCGCGGAGGTCGGAGTGCGGGTGGGTCCGGCGATCACGCTGGGGACGACTCCGGCGGGACGGCCGCTCGAACTGCATGCCTACCGGGCGGAAGTGCGATCGGGAACAGCGTCATACTCGGTTCACGACTCGCTGCGCTGGGTCGGGCCGGACGATCTGGGCGCGCTCGACTGGGTGCCCGCGGATCGGCAGTTGGTGCCCGAGCTTCGACGGCTGCTGGCCGATATTGGCGCTTCCGGCGGTGTCGGCGATGTCGATGCGCTGCGCGACGGTGAGGGACGGCTGGGCGGTGCCGTGACCGAATCGTGACTGCGCGCCGCGTGGCGTCCTATGCCACGATCAACTGAGACCTGTCGCCAAGGCAGGGTCATCAGGGCGCGGTTTCGCCGCTTCGGCGCGCCGAGCCCTGCCGGTTCGTCAATGCGTCAAGAAAGGACGTCGCTGATGTCGCGCTTCACGCGTGTCACGACTCTGGTCGCCGCAGTCGCGGTGGCCAGCATGGTCGCAGCCTGTGGTGCCAGTACCCAGAATCCGGAGGCGGCCAACTCATCGTCGTCGAGCTCGCAGCAGTCGTCGTCGAGCTCGTCGTCGAGCGAGACCTCCTCCAGCTCGTCGTCGAGCGAGACATCCTCGAGCTCTTCGTCGGAATCGAGTTCGAGCGGAGGGTCCGCGGAGCAGCCGCAGCCGCTCAACCTGAATCTGTCCAAGGACGACACACTCGCCGCGCTCGTGCCCGCGAGCATCTCCGGCAAGGGAACGCTCACCATCGCCACCGACGCGTCCTACGCGCCGAACGAGTTCCTGCTCAACGGCCAGGGCGATCCGATCGGCATGGATGTCGATCTCGGCAACGCGATCGCGCAGTTGCTGGGGCTGAAGACGCAGTGGGTGAATACCGGCTTCGACGGCATCCTGGCCGGCATCAACGCGGGCCGCTACAACCTGTCCATGTCGTCGTTCACCGACACCAAGAAGCGTGAGGAGCAGGTCAACTTCGTCACCTACCTGAACGCGGGTGTCTCGATCGTGGTCGCCAAGGGCAACCCGGAGAACATCAACTCGCTCGCGGACCTGTGCGGTAAGAAGGTCGGTGCGGAGAACGGCACCACCGAGCAGGACATGCTCACCAAGGCCGATGTGGACGACTCCGTGGTGAAGACCTGCTCCGGCGCGGGCAAGCCCGCCGTGCAGGCCTCCGGCTACCCGACGCAGAACGACGTGAACGTGGCGCTCGCCTCGGGCCGGCTCGATGCCTACCTGGCGGATACGCCCGTCGCGGAGTACGCCGTCAAGGTCACCGTCGACAAGTTCGAAAAGGTCGGCAAGGACGTCGGCGTGGCGCCGTACGGTATCGCCATCCCGAAGAACCCGCCGGAGCTGACGACGGCCATCCAGAAGGCGCTGCAGAAGCTGATGGACGACGGGGATTACGACAAGATCCTCGCCAACTGGGGTCTGGCGGATGCCGGCATCAAGACCGCCGAGGTGAACAAGGCGCTGTACTGACACCGGTGGCCCGGAACACGGGCGCGAGATGAGGGTCCCGGCTGTGGTGACCGGGGTTCACTGATCCGGCTTCACTCACCCGAGCCCGGCCGCGCCGGCCGCGATCGATCGGAGCGGAACGTATGTCGACTATCGAACAAGCGGAGACGGACCGCGGACTGCCGATCAAGGCAGTCCCGGTCCGTCACCCGGGCCGGTGGGCGGCGGTGGCGATCCTGCTGCTGCTGGCCGCCATGGCGGCGAACAGCCTGATCACCAACCCCAAGTGGCTTTGGCACACCTTCGCCAAGTATGTGTTCACCGACGCAATCTTTCAGGGGTTACTGCGGACGGTGTGGATCACCGGCGCTGCCATGGCGATCGGCATCGCGCTCGGCATCGTGCTGGCTGTGATGAGGATGTCACCCAACCCCGTGGTGAAAACCGTGGCATGGCTGTACATCTGGTTCTTCCGGGGTACACCGGTGCTCGTGCAGTTGGTGTTCTGGGCTTACCTCGCTCAGCTCTACCGGTATCTGAGCCTGGGTATCCCGTTCGGGCCGCAGTTCCTCTTCTTCGACGTGAATGAGCTGATCCCGGTGATCTTCGCTGCGGTTCTCGCGTTGGGGCTGAACGAGGCCGCCTATATGGCCGAGATCGTGCGCTCCGGCATTCTCTCTGTCGGCAAGGGGCAGACCGAAGCTGCCGAGGCGTTGGGGATGCGACGGACCATGCTGATGCGCCGGATCGTTCTGCCGCAAGCGATGCGGATCATCGTGCCGCCGACCGGCAACGAGGTGATTTCCATGCTCAAGACAACGTCGTTGCTTGCGTTCGTGGCAGTGCCGGAGTTGTTCACCACCGCGCAGAACATCTATAACTCGAACTACCAGATGATCCCGCTGCTGATGGTCGCCAGCATGTGGTACCTCGTGGTGACGACGATCCTGTCGGTCGGCCAGTTCTACCTGGAGCGGCATTTCGGGCGCGGGGTGGCCGGTTCCCGGCAACAACGTGCGAAGCGGCGGCTGGCGACGATGGGACCGGCATGATGTCAGCAGACCCGACCATGACGTATCCCGCGAACGGCTCGCCCGAACCCGTGGGCGGCGATCGGATCGTGATCCCGGGCGGTGGGCCCGTGCCGATGGTGCTGGCCGAGGCCGTGCACAAGTCCTTCGGGCACCTGGAGGTGCTGAAGGGCATCGACATGGCGGTGATGCCCGGCCAGGTGGCGGTGCTCCTGGGGCCGTCCGGCTCCGGCAAGACCACGTTCCTGCGCTGCATCAACCACCTGGAAAAGATCAACGGCGGCCGGCTGTCGGTGGACGGCGTGCTGGTGGGCTACCGGCAGCGCGGCGAGAAGCTCTACGAGCTGCGCGACCGGGAAGTGGCCGAGCGGCGCCGGCACATCGGCATGGTGTTCCAGCAGTTCAACCTGTTCCCGCACATGACGGCGATCGGCAACATCATGGAGGCGCAGGTCCAGGTGCTGCGCCGATCCCGGTCGGACGCCCGCGCGAAGGGCATGGCCCTGCTGGAGCGGGTGGGCTTGGCCGACCGGGCGACGTACTACCCGTCGCAGCTCTCCGGTGGTCAGCAGCAGCGGGTCGCGATCGCGCGGGCGCTGGCGATGGACCCGAAGCTCATGCTCTTCGACGAGCCGACATCCGCCCTCGACCCGGAGATGGTCGGCGAGGTGCTCGACGCGATGCGAGACCTGGCGAATGCCGGCATGACGATGGTGGTGGTGACGCACGAGATCGGCTTTGCCCGCGAGGTCGCCGACACGCTGACGTTCATGGACGCGGGTCTGGTGGTGGAGACCGGCGACCCCCGCGAGGTGATTGCGAACCCGCAGCACCGCCGCACGCAGGACTTTCTCTCGAAGGTGCTCTGACCCGCGCGGCCCGGCCCTGACCCCGCCGCCGCGCCCGACCCTGAACCCCGCCCGCCCTCATTTGGGTGTGCATCCTGCAGCAATCTGTCCGGAATGTCCCAGTTTTACTCACACCCCCAAGAACGACGGTGTGTATCTAGCAGCATCCTGTCCGGAATGTCTCGGTTTTACTCACACTGGTAAGAGGGCGGGCCGCGGCGCGCGTAAACTTGACCGGTTCGGACTTCAGCGCGCGAAGCGCGCGGAGCGCCGTCATACCCGACCCGGCCGTCGCCGGTACCGGAACCCGGCCAGGCCTGCCGCCTCCCACGCGGCCGGGCTGGGCCGCCATCGCTCGAACGAAATGGGGTATCCGCACGTGCCCACGCGCGACGACCTGCGCAACGTGGCCATCGTCGCGCACGTAGACCACGGCAAGACCACCCTCGTCGACGCCATGCTCTGGCAGTCCGGCGCCTTCCGCGCGAACCAGGACGTCGCCGAGCGCGTCATGGACTCCGGCGATCTGGAGCGCGAGAAGGGCATCACGATCCTCGCCAAGAACACCGCCGTGCACCGCGAGACCGCAAGCGGCCGAACGATCATCAACATCGTCGACACCCCCGGCCACGCCGACTTCGGCGGCGAGGTCGAACGCGCCCTACTCATGGTCGACGGCGTCGTGCTCCTGGTCGACGCCTCCGAGGGCCCCCTGCCGCAGACCCGCTTCGTCCTCCGCAAGACCCTGCAGGCCAAGCTGCCGGTCGTCCTGGTGATCAACAAGACCGACCGCGCCGACGCCCGCATCGACGAGGTGATCGACGAGACCTACGCCCTTTTCCTGGATCTCGACGCGGACGACGAGCAGATCGAATTCCCGATCGTGTACTGCTCCGCCAAGGCCGGCAAGGCCAGCCTCAGCAAGCCGGCGGATGGCCACGTCCCGGACGGCGAGAACCTCGATCCGCTGTTCGACACCCTCATGCAGACGATCCCCGCGCACACCTACACCGAGGGCGCGCCGCTGCAGGCCAGGGTCACGAACATCGACGCGTCACCCTTCCTCGGCCGGATCGCGCTGTGCCGGGTGCACGAGGGCACCATTCGGAAGGGCCAGCAGGTCGCCTGGTGCAAGCGCGACGGCACCGTCCAACGCACCAAGATCTCCGAACTGCTCATGACCGAAGCCCTGGAACGGGTCCCGGTCGAGCAGGCCGGCCCCGGCGACCTCATCGCGGTGGCCGGGATCGACGACATCACCATCGGCGAGACCCTCGCCGACCCGGAGGATCCGCATCCGTTGGAGACGATCCACGTCGACGAACCGGCGTTGTCCATGACCATCGGCATCAACACCTCCCCGCTCGCCGGCCGGGACGGCGGCAGCAAGCTCACCGCGCGGCTGGTGAAGAACCGCCTCGACACCGAACTCGTCGGCAACGTCTCGCTGCGGGTGCTGCCCACCGAGCGCCCGGACACCTGGGAGGTGCAGGGCCGCGGCGAACTCGCGCTCGCGATCCTGGTGGAGACTATGCGCCGCGAGGGCTTCGAGCTCACCGTCGGCAAGCCGCAGGTGGTCACCCACCTGGTGGACGGGAAGAGGCACGAGCCGTACGAGCGGCTCACCGTCGACGTCCCGGAGGAGTTCCTGGGCGCCGTCACGCAACTCCTCGCCGTCCGCAAGGGCCGCATGGAGCAGATGTCCAACCACGGCTCCGGTTGGGTGCGCATGGAGTTCACCGTGCCGTCCCGCGGGCTGATCGGCTTCCGCACCGACTTCCTCACCGACACCCGCGGCACCGGAATCGCCCACCACGTCTTCGACGGGTATCGAGAATGGGCCGGCCCCATGCGATCTCGCCCCACCGGCTCGCTGGTCGCGGACCGCGCCGGCAAGGCGACGGCGTACGCCATGTTCAACCTGCAGGAGCGCGGCACGCTCTTCGTGCCGCCGACCACCGAGGTCTACGAGGGCATGATCGTCGGCGAGAACTCCCGCGCGGACGACATGGACGTCAACATCACCAAGGAGAAGAAGCTCACCAACATGCGCTCCTCCACCGGTGACGAGCTCGTGCACCTGGTGCCGCCGCGTTCGCTCAGCCTGGAGCAGGCCCTGGAGTTCTGCGCCGACGACGAGTGCGTTGAGGTGACGCCCGCCAACGCGCGCATCCGCAAGGTGGTGCTCACCGCGTCCGATCGGGCGAAGATCCGCTCGCGCTCCGCGCGCTGAACGGTTCCGGATCGTCCTTCCCGCCGGGTATGACGCTGTTCGCGGGCGAAGCCCGGTGGGCACTGTCGAAGATCCAGCCGAGCATCCGGACGATGGGGCTGGGCACCGATCCGACTGCGGTCGCAGGAACCTGGCACAGCGCTGTTCGTGCCCGTGCGGGCACGTTTTTGCGGAACAGTGCTTACGCGCGGAACGGCGTCATATCCGGATTTGTCGCGCATCGCCGGGCACGAGGCGCGGACACCGGAACAGCCGCTGTGCGGTGTGTACACCCGTCGGGCCGATCCACTGGGCAACGCTGCGGTAGTGTCCACTCGGTCACGCTTTGGTGACGAACGCATCAGAGCTATGGCCAAGGAACATGAGAAGTGCCTTACAGTGACTACCACTGGACAGGGCCGGCGGCGCGTCACGACGTGCCGTGGCGGGCTCGAGGTCGATGGGGCTTCGGGCACGACTGTCGTGTACACCCACAAGGAGGGTTCGTTAATGAGGAGAACGCGCGTCGTTGCCGTGACGTCGCTCATCGCAGCGTCGGCCATGGTGCTCGCCGCCTGCGGTAGCTCGCCAGGGCAGGCCAGCGATACCGGTTCGGGGTCGTCGAGCAGCTCGCAGAGCCAATCGAGCAGCTCATCGAGTGGATCGAGCTCTTCCAGCAGCTCCGGGACGTCCACGTCGGAGACCAAGCCGGCAGCCGGGGTCGGCGAAGTCGGCGGCTCTGCGTGCGGCAAACCGCACGGCCCTTACGATCAACCCTCTGGCGCGCCGACCGGCACCGTCAAGGCCGGCTACAACCAGCTCGCGGAGTCGCTCAACAACCTCAGCGGCCACGGCAACTCGACGTACAACGCGAACGTGGTGTACCTCATGAGCGGGCCGGGCCTGTTCTACTACAACGACAAGAACGAGCTGATCAACAACGACAGCTTCGGCACCTGCACCCTCGACTCGCTCGACCCGTTGACCGTCACCTACAAGATCAACAGCGGCGTGAAGTGGTCGGACGGCGTGCCGGTCACCGCCGCCGACGTGTTGCTCAACTGGGCGTCGGATTCGGGCGAGTACAACACCGCCGAGGTCCAGTACGACGACAACGGCAACCTCAAGCCCACCACCGGAATCGCGTTCGACGCGTCCAGCCCTGGCTCGGGATTCATCACCGAGTTCCCGAAGATCAGCGATGACGGCCAGTCGATCACGTTCACCTATTCGAAGTTCTTCGTCGACTACGACGTGAACATCGGCGTGGGCGTGCCGGCGCACGTGGTGGCCATGCATGCGCTCAAGGAGACTGACGCGACCAAGGCGACCGCCGACCTCGTCAAGCTTCTGCAGGCCACGCAGAACAAGGCCAAGAGCGCTCCGGCGGACCAGCAGGCGCAGTTGAAGGCGGTGGCAGACTTCTGGAATACCGGCTTCGACACGACCCAGATGCCGTCCGATCCTTCGATCGCGGTGGGCAACGGCGCCTACACGCTCACGGATTGGAAGAAGGATCAGTACATGACCTTCACCGCCAACCCGGACTACAACTGGGGTCCGAAGCCGCAGGTCAAGACCATCGTGTGGACGTACGCGCCGGATCCGACCGCGGCGGTGCAGTCGCTGCAGAACGGCGACCTGGACATCATCAACCCGCAGGCCACGCCGGACGTGAAGACGGGCCTGGAGAAGCTGGCCGACCAGGGCGTCAAGCCGATCGCCATCGACGGGGCGACCTACGAGCACGTCGACCTCGTCTTCGACAACAAGGGTCCGTTCGATCCGGCGACGTATGGCGGCGATGCGGCGAAGGCACAGCAGGTGCGTCAGGCGTTCCTGCTGACGATCCCGCGGCAGAGCATCGTCAACACGCTGATCAAGCCGCTGAACCAGAACGCCGTGCTGCGGCAGTCGTTCATGCTGTTCCCCGGCCAGCCCGGCTACGACGAGATGATCAAGGAGAACGGGTCGGACTTCTACACGGATGCCGGTAGCGATGCGGCCATCGCGAAGGCCAAGGACCTGCTGGCCAAGGCGGGCGTCAAGACCCCGGTCAAGGTGCGGCTGATGTACGCGGACAACAACCCGCGGCGCGCGCAGGAGTACCAGCTGATTGCGGCGTCCGGTGCGAAGGCCGGTTTCCAGGTGATCGACGGCAAGAACGCGAAGTGGTCATCGCAACTGCAGAACACGGCGATCTACGACGCCTCGCTCTTCGCGTGGCAGGCCACCTCGACGGGCGTCGGCCAGAACCCGCCGAACTATCTGTGCAAGATGGGCAGCGACGACTGGGGCCAGAACAACTTCGGTCACTACTGCAGCGACGTGGTCAACAAGGCCATGGACGACCTGAATTCGCAGCCGGATGCCACCAAGCAGATGGCGGACATGGTCACCGCCGAGAAGGCGATGTGGGCAGACGGGTTCGGGACGCTGCTGTTCCAGTTCCCGGACATCGTCGGCTACAACTCGACGACGGTGACGGGCGTCGGTGACGCACCGCTGTCGCCGACCTTCCTGT
This sequence comes from Actinobacteria bacterium 69-20, assembly GCA_001897425.1. Classification (GTDB taxonomy): domain Bacteria; phylum Actinomycetota; class Actinomycetes; order Mycobacteriales; family Nakamurellaceae; genus Nakamurella. Next base: position 25,480 of record MKSW01000024.1, read on the forward strand.
GGAACTACTGGGAGTGGAAGACCGCGAGCTGATCTCGCGTCCGGCGCCCGGTGGCAAGGGGATCTCCCTGCCACCGGGCGCCGGGTCGTGACCCGGCCGGTGGTGCCGGGTCCGCCTTCGGGCAGGCCCGGCACCGCTGCATAGGGTTCGTTCAGCGAATTTCCGGGTGGTCTACTGCCGGCCTGACAGGCGGTAGATTCATCCCGTCGCGCGGCTGGTAAAGGAGCGGGCCACACCAGTGTTGACCTTCATCGTCCGTCGCGTGATCGCGGCGTTTTTCATCACCATCGGCGCATCGTTCATCGCGTTCTTCCTGGTAGCGCACGCCGGGGACCCGCTCGCAAAGGCCGCTGCCATCCAGCAACCGCAGGCGCGGGAGCAGGCGAAACTGACGATCATCACGGCGCTGCACCTGGATCAGAACTTCATTGTCCGTTTCTTCCTGTGGCTCAAGGGCGTGCTGGGCTGCCTGGTCGGCCAATGCGACTTCGGCAGCTCGATCACCGGGAACTCGGTGAACGTCGACCTGGCCAACGCGCTGCTCATCTCACTGCGGCTCATCACCGCGGCGACGGTCGCCGCCATCCTGATCGGGATCTCGATCGGCATCATCACGGCGCTTCGGCAGTACTCCGGCCTCGACTATGTCGTGACGTTCTTCGCGTTCCTGTTCTTCTCGCTGCCGGTCTTCTGGTTCGGCGTGATCCTCAAGGACGGCCTCGGCATCCGGTTCAACGACTTCCTGCAGCAGGACCATGGCGCCTTCTCGTGGCGGGCGATCATCATCGTCGCGCTGCTGATGGGCGTCATCGCCTACTCGCTGTTCGGCGGCCAGCTCTACCGGCGGCTCATTACGGGCGGGGTGACGGCCGTCGTCACCTTCGGCGCGATGTACTACATCACCGTCACGCACTGGCTGCTCAATCCCAGCCTCGGCATCGTGCTGATCATCGTCATCTCCGCGGCGATGGGCCTCGGCGTCACCGTGCTGACTGCCGGCCTACGCAACCGCAAGGCGCTGCTCACGTCGATGACGACGGTCGCCGTCGGCGCCGCGTTGTGGTATCCACTGCAGTACTACTTCTACCAAGGCTTCACATTCTGGAAGCTGATGCTGCTGCTCCTCATCGCGATCGTGGTGGGCATCGTCATCGGCTACCTCTACGGCGGGGACGACAAGGGCCTGTCCGCCCGCACCGGCGCGATCACGGCCGTCACCACGTCATTCATCATCTTCACCGACCGCATGATGCGGGCGTGGCACTCCTACGTAACGAACCCGCAGATCAACGGGCGCCCGATCAAGCTGACGCTGCCGGCGACGCCGCTGCTCAAAGGCGACTTCTGGATCCAGACGACCGACGTCTTCACCCATCTGCTGCTGCCGACCGTCACGCTGATGCTCATCTCGCTGGCGACGCACTCGCGGTTCGCGCGGGCGTCGATGCTCGAGGTGCTGAACCAGGATTACATCCGCACCGCCCGGTCCAAGGGGCTGACCGAGCGGACCGTGGTGATGCGGCACGCGTTCCGCAACGCACTCATTCCGCTGGCGACGGTGGTGTCCTTCGACATCGCCGGACTGATTGCGGGTGCGGTGCTGACGGAGACCGTCTTCGGCTGGAAGGCGATGGGCAAGCTGTTCCAGGACGGGCTCGTACAGACCGACCCGAATCCCGTCATGGCGTTCTTTGTCGTCGCGGCGGTGATCGCGGTGCTCGCCAACCTGCTCGCCGACATCGCGTACGGCGCGCTCGATCCCAGGATCCGGGTGAAGTGATGGCGGACGGATACTCGGGCGAGATCACCGAGATGGGCGGCGCGGAAGAACTGATCGGCGTCTCGGAGATGGCGGACGACGCCGGGATCGCCGAGCCGGATATGACGGAGTTCCGGGAGGAGCGCGACTTCCGGGCGAAGGAGGTCGAGGGGCTCTCCCAGGGGCAGATCGTCTGGCGCCGGTTCATGCACCACCGGGCCGCGGTCGTCTCGCTGGTGGCGTTGGTCCTGGTCGTGATCCTGGCGTCGACGAGCATCGGCTGGGGGCCGATCCCGCACTGGTGGAAGTGGAGCTACGCCACCACGCTGGTCGCGCAGCCGAATCAGGCCCCGACGTTGGCCTGGCCGCTCTTTTCCGGGCGCGGGTTCACGTTTGCGTTGGGCGAGTTCCCGTTCGGCGCGGATCAGCTGGGCTACGACAACTTCGCCCGGGTGATGCGCGGTATCCAGCAGACGCTCGTCGTGATCCTCATCATGGGCGTGCTCACCACCGTGATCGGCACCGTGCTCGGCGCGGTCGCCGGGTACTACCGGGGCTGGATCGAGTCGGTGATCATGCGGTTCACCGACCTGATGATCACGCTGCCGATCATTCTGGTGACGGCGGTGCTCGGTTTCGTGTTCGGGGCGCACGGGGTGTTGATCGTGGGTACCTGTCTGGGGCTGCTGTCCTGGACGGGACTGGCCCGGCTGGTGCGAGCCGAGTTCCTGTCGTTGCGCGAGCGTGAGTTCGTGGATGCGGCGAAGGTGGCCGGCGCCTCCGACATGCGCATCATCTTCAAGCACATCCTGCCGAACGCGATCGGCGTCATCGTGGTCAATATGACGCTGGTGATGTCCGGTGGCATCCTCGCCGAGGCTGCGCTCTCCTTCCTCGGCTTCGGTATCCAATACCCTGACGTGTCGCTCGGATCGCTGATCTCGGAGTACCAAACGGCGATGCTGTCCGGGCAGCCGTGGCTGTTCATCTGGCCGGGCGTGTTCATCATCCTGATCGTGCTGTGCCTGAACTTCGTCGGCGACGGCCTGCGGGACGCCTTCGATCCGCGCCAGCGCCGCATCCCCAAGGCCCGGGACCTGCGCAAGCCGACCGTCGAGGGGCCGATGGTGGAGGCCGACGGTCAGGCCCCGGGCGGGGTGACCGCCTCGTGAGGTGCGCGACGTTGCCGGCCGTGCTCGGCCCGCGCTCAGACCTATTCTCAGGCCCGCTCTTATGCCATGGCCGCGGTCAGCACGCCGATCAGGACGAGCACGGGTGCGGCGACGATCACCGGCCAATGCCAGCGCACCGGAACCCGCTCGAACTCCAGGCGCGGATCGTCGAGGTGCCCGGCGTCGCGGAGCTCCTCCCAGCGCCGGCGCACCGCGGCGGCCGCGGCACCGGACGGGCTGGTCGGCACGTCTCCGGGTCGGATCGACCCGCCCGGCCCGTAGCTGGACTCGGGCAGCCCCTTCGTCGACCCGCGGCTGACGGCGCGGGCGGTGGCGATGCCGCCCGGGGCCGGTGCCGCCCACGCGGTGTACTTCCCGTATGCCGTGATGAGGGTGAGCGCCCACTTCGTGTCGATGCGCTGGATCGCCGGCCACGGCAGATCGATGGTGCGCAACACGTTCACCACATGCACGCCGGCATCGTCGACCGCCACCTGCGGCTGCCAGTAGCTGGCCCAGACGGCGAGTGCCACCAGAGCCAACCACGGTCCGACAGTCCACACCGCGGACACTCCGTCATGGACGAGGGACACGACGAGAGCGAACAGGCACAGTCCGACGATCGAGCCCGCCAGGACCCGCCCGAACAGGGGCCGGAACACCGATGTGCCGGACGCAGAAGTCATGGCGCCATCATGGCATCGCAGCGGATGACGACAGGACGGTACCGCGCATGAGTTCAACGATGGCTGCCGCAGCGACGACGCGGCAACCGGGCGGCCCGGTGCTGCGCGTCGATGACCTCTCGATCGACTTCTGGGTGGACGGCACCTGGTACCCGGCCGTGGAGGGCGCCTCCTTCACGCTGGCAGCCGGTGAAGTGCTGGCGATCGTCGGCGAGTCCGGCTCGGGCAAGTCGACCGTGGCGATGAGCCTGATGGGCTTGCTGCCGAGCAACTCGCACGTGCGCGGCTCGATCAAACTGGGTGACCGGCAGGTGGTCGGTGCGCCGGAGCGGGTGCTGCGACACCTGCGCGGCGAGGACATCGCGGTGATCTTCCAGGAGCCGATGACGGCGCTGAACCCGGTGTACACCATCGGGTTCCAGATCGCCGAAATGCTGCGCACACACACGTCGATGGCACCGAGGGCCGCCCGCGCGCGAGCGATCGAACTACTGCGCATGGTCGAGATCCCGGACCCGGAACGGCGTGTCGACTCCTACCCGCACCAGCTCTCCGGTGGGCAGCGGCAGCGCGCGATGATCGCCCAATCGCTGGCCTGCGATCCGAAGATCCTGCTCGCCGACGAGCCGACCACGGCGCTCGACGTGACCGTGCAGGCGGAGATCCTGAAACTGATGCGGGATCTGAAGGAGCGCATCGACGCATCCATCATCCTGATCACGCACGACATGGGCGTGGTCGCCGACATGGCCGACCGGATCCTGGTGATGAAGGACGGCAAGCTGGTGGAAGCCGGCACGGCCGATCAGATCTTCCACCGGCCGCAGCACCCGTACACCCAGCAGCTGCTGGACGCGGTGCCGCACCTCGGCGCGGCGACGGCCGGCGGCGCCACGCTGGAACTCGCGGAACGCGCGCTGGCGCCCGACGAGTTCGGCGCGCCGGCGAAGGTCGACCCGCGGCGACGCGCCGAACCGCCGGCGGCGACCGACCTGGTGGTGGACCTGGCAGGGGTGGCGGTGGAATACCCGCGGCGCGGCCGCACGCCGGCCTTCCGCGCGGTCTCCGGCTTCGACCTGCAGATCGGCGTCGGCGAGGTGGTCGGCCTGGTCGGCGAGTCCGGCTCCGGCAAGACCACGATCGGGCGCGCGCTGGTAGGGCTGCTCCCGTTCGTGGAGGGCACGGCGACGGTGCTGGGCACCAATATCGTCGGCGCCCACGGCGGGGCGCTGCGGCAGATGCGTCGAGGGCTGTCGATCGTCTTCCAGGACCCCGGGTCGTCGCTCAACCCGCGCCTGCCGATCGGCGAGTCGATCGGCGAGCCGCTGCTTCTGCACAAGATCGCCCGCGGGGCGGAGCTCTCCCGGCGGGTCGAGGCGCTGCTCGACCAGGTCAAGCTGTCCAGGTCCATGCGGAACCGGTACCCGCACGAGCTGTCCGGCGGGCAGCGGCAACGCGTCGGTATCGCGCGGGCGCTGGCGCTGAACCCGAAGCTGCTGATCGCGGACGAACCGACCTCGGCGCTCGACGTGTCGGTGCAGGCGACCGTGCTGGAGCTCTTCCAGGAGCTGCAGCGGGAGGCCGGATTCGCCTGCCTGTTCGTGACGCACGATCTTGCGGTGGTGGAGATCCTGGCCCGTCGGATCGCGGTGATGCACCACGGCGAGCTGGCCGAGATGGGTACCACGGCACAGATTCTCGGCGACCCCATCGACCCGTACACCCAACGACTGTTGGCTGCCGTGCCGGTGCCGGACCCGCAGGAGCAGGCCGAGCGCCGTGCCCAGCGCGACGCGATCATCGCGGCCGGGGTCGGTCTGAACGAGGACGAGAAGGACTACGAGGTCTTCTCCGGCTGAGCGGCGGTGCTGTTCTCCGGCGGGAGTCGTGGCAGGGGCATCGATGTGACGACAAGAGCGGGCGGGATCGTCGCCGTGCACGCCCATCCCGACGACGAGTCGATCACCATGGGGGCGACCCTCGCCCGGTATGCGGCGATCGGTGTGCCCGTCACGCTGGTCACGGCCACGCTCGGCGAACAGGGCGAGCTGATGTACGGCAGGTGCGGCGGGCTGGACGCCGACCACGCCGATCAACTCGGCGGGTACCGGCTGGCCGAACTCGAACGGGCCTGCCGGGCGATGGGCATCGGCGATCGGCGGATGCTCGGCGGCCTCGGGTGCTTCCGCGATTCCGGGATGGCCGGCGAGCCGTCGGCCGCGCATCCGCGGGCATTCATCGGTGCGCAGACCGGAGGACCGCGCCACGGCGAGGCGGTGGCCGCGTTGGCGCACGTGCTCGACGAACTGCGGCCGCGCGCGGTGCTCAGCTACGACGCGACGGGCGGTTATGGCCACCCCGACCACATCGCGGCGCATGACGTCACCGTGGCAGCCTTCGCCCACTATGTCGCTCGCGCGGTCCCGGCCTGCCGGCTGCTGGAGGTGGTGCGGCCCCGCGCGGCGGTGCGCGACGCGCTCGAAAGGCTGTGGGCGGGGCCGCTTCCCGAAGTCTTCGAGCGGCCGGCGCTCGATGAGCTCGGCACCCTCGTCGGCGAGGCTGAGTGGGACATCGGGATTCCCGTCGGCCCGTGGGCCGCGGCCCGTCGCGCGGCCATGGCGGCGCACGCCACCCAGCTCACGGTGTGGGCCGGATCGGTGGACGGGTTTGCGCTCACCAACCTCAAGGCGCAACCATTGCTACCCGTCGAGTACTTTCGAATGCTGTCCGGACCGCCGGTACCTCCGGGGGCGACGGACCTGATGGCAGGGATGTGACGATCGTGAACGGCACACGCGCCCGGAACCGGCGCACCGGCGGCGCCGCGAACAGCGTCATACCCGATGTGAAGGACTTTCGTTGATCACCGTGGCACAGCCTCCAGCGCATGCGACACCGGCCGAGACGCTCCCCTCGTTCCCGTGGGACACCATCGCCGAATACAAGGATCTCGCGGCGCGGCACCCCGACGGCCTCATCGACCTGTCCGTGGGGTCGCCGGTGGATAGGGTGCCCGTCGCTGTGCGCACCGCACTCGCCGACGGCTCGGACTCGCCGGGGTACCCGCAGGTGGCCGGCACCCGGGAATTGCGCGGCGCTTACGCGGCGTGGTTGGCACGCGCGCACGGCGTCTCGGTGGAGCCGGCGAATGTGCTGCCGACGATCGGGTCGAAGGAACTCGTGGCGTCGCTGCCGGGACAACTCGGGCTGGGCGCCGGCGACACGGTGGTGATCCCGGAGCTCGCGTACCCGACGTACGAGGTGGGCGTGCGGATGGCGGGCGCCACGCTGGTGCGCGGCGACGCGGCGGATCTCGTGACCGCGAATCTCGGTGCGGGGAATCTTGGTGCCGGGAATCTTGGTGCCGGGAATCTTGGTGCGAAGAAGCCGGTCTCGATGATCTGGCTGAACTCGCCGTCGAACCCGACCGGTGCCGTGCTGTCGTCCGCGGAGATGGCGCGGGTGGTGGCTTGGGCGCGGGCGCGCGGCGTGATCGTCGCCTCCGACGAGTGCTACATCGATCTCGGCTGGGATGTGACGCCGCAGTCGATCCTGGACGCCGAGGTCTCCGGGGGGGATCACACCGGGCTGCTCGCGGTGCATTCGTTGTCCAAACGGTCCAACCTCGCCGGATACCGGCTGGGCTTCGTGTCCGGCGATCCTGCGCTGGTGGCACGGCTCACGGCGCTGCGCAGGCACCTCGGGCTCATCGTGCCGGGGCCGGTCCAGGCGGCCGGTGTCGCCGCGCTCACCGACGATGCGCCGGTGATGGCGCAACGCAGCCGCTACGCCGCGCGCCGGGACGCGCTCACCGCCGCGCTGGGCCGCGCCGGGTTCACGATCGAGCACTCGGCAGCGGGGCTGTACCTGTGGTGCACCCGCGGGGAGGCGGCGCTCGATTCGGTGGCGTACCTCGCGGCCCGCGGCATCCTGGTGGCGCCCGGCACGTTCTACGGGCCGGCTGGCGCTCGGTACGTTCGCGTCGCGCTGACGGCTACCGATGAGCGCGTGGCGGCGGTCGCCGCGCGGCTGGCGCACTAGCACCGCCCGCGCGGGGGATCAGGTCGCGGCGTGCAGGGCGGCGTTGAGCCCGGCCCAGCTGCCGGTGTGCGGCACCGCCTGCACCTCGCCGCTGAGTGAGTGCCGGCGGAAGAGCAGCCCCGAGACTCCGGCCAGGTCGCGCGCCGCCAGCACGGTCCGATCGCCGTCGGCCAACAGGGCGACCTTCGTGCCGGCCGTGACGTACAGGCCGGCCTCGATGACGCAATCGTCGCCCAGCGGGATCCCGACGCCGGCGTTCGCGCCGATCAGGCACCGCTCGCCGATCGTCACCTGCACCGTGCCGCCGCCCGAGAGTGTGCCCATGATCGATGCGCCGCCGCCGATGTCGCTGCCGTCGCCGACCACCACCCCCTGCGAGATGCGGCCCTCGACCATCGACGCGCCGAGGGTTCCGGCGTTGTAGTTGCAGAACCCCTCGTGCATCACCACGGTGCCGGGAGACAGGTACGCGCCGAGCCGGACCCGGTCGGCGTCGGCGATGCGCACGCCGGCCGGCACCACATAGTCCGTCATGCGCGGAAAGCGGTCCACGCCGTGTACTTCGAGCGGGATGCCCGCCGCCCGCGCGCGCAGGCGGGCCGCGGCGACGTCGTCCGGCTGTACCGCCCCGAGGGAGGTCCACGCGTTGATGGGCAGCACCGCGAAGATCCCGTCGAGGCTGATGGACCTGGGCATCACCAACCGCGTCGAGAGCAGATGCAGGCGCAGGTAGGCGTCCTCGACGGTGGCGGGTGGGTCTGCCAGCGAGTCGATCCGCGTATCGGTGACCACCGTCCGCACGTTCCGGATCGGATCCTCGCGCTCCGCGGCGCGCAGGGCTTCGTAAAGGGTGCTGTGAAGGGCGCCGTGAATGGCGCCGCGCGGCGCTGGTTCGTCATCCGGTTGATCGCTATCCGCGTGCCGCTCGGGGTTTGTGGCGAGGCGCGCTGACGGGTACCAGACGTCGAGCACGGAGCCGTCCGATGCGACGGTGGCCAAGCCGAGAGCCGAAGCGCCGCACGTGATTGGAGCGATATCGATCACGCAGGTCAGGATAACCAGCGGACGATGAGGTTCCGGGCGCGGCGCCCGATCAGGATCCGGATGCGGCGTCCGCGTCCGTCGCCGTCGCTGCGATCAGCACCGTGAGCAGATCACGAACGGACACGAAGCCGACTGGCGCGCCGTGGTCGTCCACCACCGGGAGATGCCGCACCAGGGCCGCATTGGCCCGCTCGGCGGCGGAGATGATCGTCTCGGTTGCCCCGACCGTCAACAGATCGGTGCTCATCACGTCCCCCGCCGTCGTCACATCGAAATCGACGTGCATCGCGACCTGGGCGACGATGTCCCGCTCGGATATCACGCCGATGACGACGCCGCGACGGATGACGGCGACCGCACCGATCTCGTTGCTCGCGAGGATTTCGACGACGTCGGCCAGCGAGGCGTCCGTGGTCACGGTGGCGACGGGAGTGCGCATCACCGCCTTGATGGATGTGCCGGGCTTGACCAGGGCAAGGTTCGCGGCGCTCATTGTCGTTCCGTTCCTCGTCGGTGCGGGGGCACCTTCAGTGTCTCCGGGCGTGTCGGCGCCGGGCCAGGGCCGTTGGTCCCGAGCATCCTTGGGTCAGGCGTGCACGCTACGGGGCGAGCGCGATCGTCACCTGGCCGGCGGGGAGCGGGTCCGGCAGGCCCGTCCGCCAGGCGTGTGCACGCCACTGCTGGTCCAGGACCTGGACGGTGGCGACGTGCATCGACGTGGCATGGGCGACGGTCCACGCGGCGAGCGCCCGGCCCGCGTCGGCGGCGCCGGTGTTCGGTAGCGCGACGTCGATCGTGGCCGTGTCGCCGTCGTGCGAGACCGAGACCACGGTCAGCCCGGTCATCTCGGCTTGCGCGGCTTCGACGAGGCCTGCCAGGCCCGGCGTCGCGCCGCCGAGTCCGGGCACGGCGGCCCGGGCAGGCGCTGCCGCGGTCGAGGCCAGCGCGCCGGCCCGGCAGGTGAGCGCCACCGGGACCGTCCCACCGAGTTGTTCGGCGAGCGCCGTCGCATCCGGCTCCCATTTCGCGTACGCGTCCGGAAAGCCCGACCGCTGCACCGCCTGTGCGGCCTTGGTGAGCGACATCTCTTGCCATCCGGGGACTTTCACGAGGTGGTCGTAGAACTGCCCGGCGGCGTACACCGGGTCCATCAGCTCGGCCGGATCGCCCCAGCCCTGGCTGTGGCGCTGCTGGAACAGCCCCAGAGAGTCCAGGTCGCCGTGATCGAGGTTCCGCAGGTTCGACTCCTGCCAGGCGGTCGCGATCGCGATGATCCGGGCTCGTTCGGGAAGGCCCCGCGCCATGCCGACCGCGTTGATGGTGGATGCGTGCTGCAGTTGCACGGCGTCCAGCGTGAGCGGCCCGGCGGGCTGCGATGCTGTGTCTGTCCCCGTGCTGTCCGTTGCCGTGCTGGCCGACGTGCCGGTCGCCGGTCGCGGCACGGTGCACTCGGGCCCCGGGCCGCGCAGCAGCAGGACCCCGGTCGTCGTGGCGCCCGCGACGAGGACGACCGCGGCAGCGGCGATGACGACGATCCGGCTGCGGCGCATGACGGCCATGGTAGGGGCGCGGCGCCACCGTACGCCTGTCCGTCCCCGAGCACGGCCCGTCCCCGCGCCTGCGCGGGCGAACGTCGTCATACTCGTCACAGCAACCCCGACGCCGCCGCATTCTCCCGCGCAGGGGACCGGCAGCGCGCGGGGTGACGTGGGTGCCGGGCGGGCGCATTGCGAGAATGACGTTTATGACGCTGTTCGCCGACCTCGCGCTGTCCGACGACCCGGCGCGCGTCGCCGCCGCGCTCATCGACGTGGCGTCGGTCTCCGGTGACGAGGCGGCGCTGGCCGACGCGATCGAGCGCGCGCTGGGCGCACTGGGGCGGTTCGAGATCGCGCGGATCGAGAACACGGTGCTGGCGCGTACCCACCTCGGCCGCGGTGGGCGCGTCGTGCTCGCCGGACACATCGACACCGTTCCCACCGCTGACAACGTTCCGTCTCGGTGGGTCGGCGACGCGCTATACGGTTGCGGCGCAACGGATATGAAGGCCGGCGACGCGATGCTGCTGCACGTCGCCGCGACCGTCCCCGAGCCGTCCAGGGACCTCACCCTCGTGTTCTACGAATGCGAGGAGGTCGAGTACGCCCGCAACGGGCTGACGCACGTGCAGCGCGAACTTCCGGACTGGCTGGCCGGCGATCTGGCGATCCTCGCCGAGCCGACGGACGGCCGCGTCGAGGCGGGCTGCCAGGGGACCCTGTCGTTCACCGTCACCATCCGTGGCACGCGGGCGCATGCGGCCCGCTCCTGGCTCGGAGACAACGCGATCCACCGCGCGGCCCCGATCCTGGCGCGGCTGGTCGACTACCGGCCGCGCACGGTCGACGTCGACGGGTGCGAGTACCGGGAGGGGCTGAACGCCGTGGCGATCGGGGCCGGGATCGCGAACAACGTCATACCCGACGAGTGCGTTGTCCGGCTGAACTTCCGGTTCGCGCCGGACCGTGAACTCGCCGACGCCGAAGCGCATGTGCGGGAGGTGTTCGACGGATTCGACGTCGTCGTGACGGATGCGGCGCCGGCGGCCCGGCCTGGGCTCTCGGCGCCCGCTGCGGCCGAGTTCGTCGCGGCGGCAGGCGGTGTCGCGGTCGCGAAATACGGGTGGACGGACGTGGCACGTTTCGCGGCGCTGGGCATTCCGGCGGTGAATTTCGGGCCGGGCGATCCGGGGCTGGCGCACACGCCGGGCGAGTATGTCTCGGCGACCCAGGTGCGGGAGATGACGCAGGTGCTGCGGACCTTCGTCGGCGGATAGCGGCTCGACGGTCGCGGGTGCCCGGCGGATCCGGCCAGGCGCGCCGCGTCGTGGCACGCGTCCGCCACAGGTGACGGCGTGCCGTCTAGGGTCCTGTGTGATGGGTGTCCGAGCGAAGGATGGGCGCGGTGAGCCATAACCACGATGGCGGGAGACCGTCCGGCGACGGGCAGCGGCACCAGTCGCACCGGCGCGATTACGACGACTCGCTGCTGCAGGGGCGCTTCCATCGGCCGGCGACCGACGAGGAGCGGTGGGCGGCCGTTCAGCGCAGCAAGGAGGCCCTGCGGATCACGGCCGACGAGCGGCTGCTCGACTCGCGCGGCCCGCGGGAATGGGTGCATACCGATCCGTGGCGTGTGCAGCGCATCCAGGCGGAGTTCATCGAGGGTTTCCACACCCTCGCGGATCTGCCGCGCGCGGTCACGGTGTGGGGCAGCGCACGCACGCCCCGCGATTCGCAGGCGTACCAGGACGGGCGGCGCATCGGCGAGGCGCTCGCACGAGCGGGCTTCGCCGTGATCACCGGAGGCGGCCCCGGCAGCATGGAGGCGGCGAACCGCGGCGCGCAGGAGGCCGGCGGGCTGTCTGTGGGACTGGGCATCGAGCTGCAGTTCGAGGAGAAGTTGAACGATTACCTCGACGTGGGTATGACGTTCCGGTACTTCTTCGCCCGCAAGATGATGTTCGTCAAGTACTCGCAGGCGCTGATCTGCCTCCCCGGTGGGTTCGGCACGCTGGACGAGCTGACCGAGGCGCTGACGCTGGTGCAGACGAAGAAGGTGACGAAGTTCCCGGTGGTCCTCTACGGGTCGGCGTACTGGGGCGGCCTGGTCGAATGGATCCAGAGCTCGGTCCTCGGCTCCGGCAACATCTCGCCGCAGGACATGAACCTGATCCATGTGACCGACGACGTCGATGACGTGATGCGGGTGGTGCACGAGTCGTACCAGGCCTGGGAGGACGCGCACTGACCTCGGCGCCGGCGCAGACGCGAGAAAGCCGGGCGGGCACGGACGCGGGCAGGGGTTGAGTTCGACGCGCCTCGCCCCGTGGGAGGATGGCGGGTGTGTTGCGCTGGATAACCGCCGGGGAGTCGCACGGTCCCGCCTTGGTCGCCGTTCTGGAGGGGCTGCCCGCCGGGGTCGCCGTCACCACGGAAGACATCGCCGGGCACCTCGCCCGCCGGCGGCTCGGCTACGGGCGCGGCGCGCGCATGAAGTTCGAGAAGGACCAGGTGACGCTGCTCGGCGGCGTGCGCCATGGCTTGAGCCTCGGCGGCCCGATCGCCGTCGAGATCGGCAACACCGAATGGCCCAAGTGGGAAAAGATCATGTCCGCGGATCCGGTGGACGACGCCGAGATCGAGAGCCTCGCGCGCAATGCGCCGCTCTCCCGGCCGCGCCCCGGACATGCGGACCTCACCGGCATGTGGAAGTACGACTTCGATGACGCCAGGCCGGTTCTCGAGCGGGCGTCGGCCCGGGAGACGGCATCACGGGTGGCGCTCGGCGCGATCGCGCGCGGCTTCCTGCACCAGGTGCTGGGTGCCGAGGTGCTGTCCCACGTGGTGGCGCTCGGGACGGCCGACGCGGCCGACGGACCGCTGCCCACGCCCGCGGATCTGCGCGCGATCGACGAGTCGCCGGTTCGGGCGCTCGGCCCCGAATCGACCGCGGCCATGGTCGCCGAGGTCGATGCGGCCAAGCAGGACGGCGACACGCTGGGCGGCGTCGTGGAGGTACTCGTCTACGGCCTGCCGCCGGGGCTCGGCTCGTACGTGCACGGCGACCGCCGGCTGGACGCGCGGCTCGCCGCCGCGCTGATGGGGATCCAGGCGATCAAGGGCGTGGAGGTCGGCGACGGGTTCGCCACCGCGCGGCGGCGCGGCTCGGCCGCCCATGACGAGATCGATGCGCCGGACGGGTATGTCACACGCCGATCGAATCGGGCCGGTGGCCTCGAGGGCGGGATGACGAACGGCGAGATACTGCGCGTCCGGGCAGCGATGAAGCCCATCTCGACGGTGCCCCGCGCGCTGGCCACCGTGGACATCGCGACCGGTGAGCCGGCCGTCGCCATCAACCAGCGGAGCGACGTCTGTGCGGTGCCGGCGGCCGGCGTGGTGGCCGAGGCGATGGTGGCGCTCGTCGTCGCGGACGCGGTACTGGAGAAGTTCGGCGGCGACTCGGTGGGGGAGACGGCCCGCAACGTGCGGGGATATCTCGACGCGCTCGCGGCGCGGCGGGTCTCGCCGGCGCCGGCGTCCGCAGCGGGGCCGGTGTCGACCGCCGGGGTGGTACTCCATGGGTGAACCAGCGGTCGAGGCGGTCGAGCCGAAGGTCCAGCCGGGGCCGGCCGGTGGCCCGGTGGTCGTGCTGATCGGGCCGCCCGGCGCCGGGAAGACAACGGTCGCAACGGCTCTCGGCGCACGAACCGGGCTCCCCGTGCGGGACACGGACGCCGATGTGGAGCGCGTCGCCGGCCGAACCGTCGCAGAGATCTTCACGCAGTCCGGCGAAGCGACATTCCGCGCCCTGGAGCACGATGCCGTAGCGACCGCGCTCGCCGAACACACCGGCATCCTCGCCCTCGGCGGCGGCGCCGTCATGGACGAACGCACCCGCGCGAACCTGGGTGGTCGGCGGGTGGTGTTCCTGTCGATCTCGATGCCCGTCGGCGTCAAGCGCACCGGAATCTCCGATCAGCGGCCGATGTTCGTCGGCGTCAACCCGCGGGCCACCTTCAAGGCGCTGCTGGACAAACGGCTGCCGGTGTACCGCGAGGTCGCCACGGTCGAGATCGACACCGACACCCTCACCGTGGACGAGGTCGTGGACCGCATCGTCGCCGACCTCGGGCTCGCCGCGTGACGGCGGGACCGAGCGCCCCGGTCACCGTCCGGGTGGCAACCGCCTCCCCCTATGACGTGGTGATCGGCCACGGCCTGACCGACCGGCTGATCGCGGCCGTGAGCGGCGCCACCGGGGCCATGATCCTGCACCCCGCGGGTATCGCCGAGCGGGCGAACGCCCTGGCGGCCGCCATCCGCGACTCCGGGGTCACCGTCCACACGCAGACCGTGCCCGACGCGGAGAGCGCGAAAACCGCTGCGGTGCTTCAGGAGTGCTGGTCGGCCTGTGCCGCAGCCGGCCTCGACCGGGCCTGCGTGGTGATCGGCCTGGGCGGCGGAACGGCCACGGACCTCGCGGGTTTCGTCGCGGCGACCTACATGCGCGGTGTGGGCCTGGTGCAGGTGCCGACCACGGTGCTCGGCATGGTCGACGCGGCGGTGGGCGGCAAGACGGGCATCAACATCGACGCGGGAAAGAACATGGTCGGCGCGTTCTACGAGCCCGCCGCGGTGATTGCCGATCTCGACGCGCTCGCGACACTCCCGCCGGCCGAGCTGCTCGCCGGTCTGGCCGAGGTGGTGAAGTGCGGGTTCATCGCCGACCCGGAGATCCTGCGCATCATCGAAGCGGATCCGGGTGCGGCGACAGTGGCGTCATCCTCGCAGCTCGCGGAACTGATCAGGCGCGGCGTCGCCGTCAAGGCCGAGGTGGTGGCCGCGGACCTGAGGGAGTCCTCGCTGCGTGAGATCCTCAACTACGGGCACACTCTCGGCCACGCGATCGAGAAGCGTGAGCACTTTCGGTGGCGGCACGGGCATGCGGTGGCCGTCGGCATGGTCTTCGTCGCCGAACTCGCCAGGGCGGCGGGGCGCCTCGACGCCGCGACCGCCGAGCGGCACCGTACCGTGCTGCGCGCCCTCGGCCTGCCCACCACGTACGACCCTGGCGCCCTGGACGAACTCGCCGGCTACATGGGCGCGGACAAGAAGGCCCGGGGCGGGCTGTTACGGTTCGTGACGCTGGACGCGCTGGCTCGGCCGGGCCGCATCGAGAACCCGAGCCGGCACCTGCTCGCGGAGGCTTATGCCGCCATGAACTCGCGGTAACGCCGGCCCGCGGGACGGTTGCGAGACGGCGGCACACCGGCACAGGACGGAGGGCGTCATGACGATCGAGCCGACCAGGGCGGCCGGTTTCCCGGTGCGCACCGACAACACACGCCGTTCCGGCGAGCCGCGCCGGGTGTGGGTGCTCAACGGCGTGAACCTCGGCCGTCTCGGTGCCCGCGAGCCCGATATCTACGGCGCCACCACACATTCCGCGCTGGCGGATTCCCTCGTCGCGCTCGGCGCGGACCTCGGCCTGGCCGTCGAGGTACGGCAGACGGACGAGGAGGCCACGATGGTCCGCTGGCTGCATGCCGCGGCCGATGACGTCATTCCCGTCGTGCTCAACCCGGCTGCGTGGTCGCACTACTCGATCGCGCTGCGGGACGCGGTGGCGCAGCGCACCGCCGACCTCGTCGAGGTGCACATCTCGAACGTGCACACTCGTGAGGAGTTCCGTCACCACTCGGTGATCTCGGCCGTCGCCACCGGGGTGATCGCCGGCCTCGGAGTGGAGGGGTACGCGGCAGCGCTGCGATTCCTCGCCGCCCGCCCGGCCTGAGCGTCGGCAGCGACCGCAACGGCCGTCGCCTGCGCCTATTCCCGGGTATGACGCTGTTCTCGACCGCGCCGTCCGGGCGCCCGCAGCCGGGGTGCTCGTCACTCGGATGAGCCACAGACCGATCGTCTTGGAAGGATTCATTAACGGTTCTCTGAGACTCGACCTGCAGCATGTGACGTAGAAAGCCGTGTCCGGCCTGGTCGCGGTGCGCACTGAAGCGAGGTCTCGATGGTCGCCACCGCCCCGGCTCGATCCGCCCCCACACAGGGGCAGTTCGGGCAGCGTCCATACGGGCAGCGTCTTTACGGGAAGGGCGCGCGTCGACGCATCGCGTGGATGTCCGACATCGCCGGCGTGTTCGCGATCTCGACAGTCGTCATCCTCGTGGCGATGTGGTTCGCGAACGGCGGGATCGGCGCGCTCTCGGCGCCCGGCGGTGCCGCCATGACGTTCGGCCGGCTGACCGGACTGATCGCGGCCGACCTGCTGCTCCTCCAGGTTCTGCTGATGGCCCGCATCCCGTTCGTGGAACGCGCGTGGGGGCAGGACGTGCTCACCCGACGGCACCGCCTGGTGGGCGAGACCTCGTTCTACCTGATGATGGCGCACATCGTGCTCATCACGATCGGTTACACCCAGGCCGGTCACCTGACGTTCTTGGCGCAGACGTGGTATCTCATCGTGAACTACCCGGGGATGCTGCTGGCGGTCGCAGGCACCGTAGCGCTGCTCGTGGTCGTGGCCACGTCGTTGCGCGCCGCCCGCCGCCGGATGCGATATGAGTCGTGGCATCTGCTGCACCTCTACGCATACGTCGGCGTCGCCCTGGTGCTGCCGCATGAGCTGTGGACCGGGGCCGACTTCCTGTCCTCGCCGGCCATGACGATCTTCTGGTGGACGCTCTGGGGGCTCGCCGCGGGCGCGATCGTCTTCTTCCGGCTTGCGCTCCCGATCGGGCGGAGCCTCCTCCATCAACTGGTCGTCGAGCGGGTGATCGAGGAAGCCCCCGGCGTGCAGTCGGTCGTGATCCGCGGACGCCAGATGGTCTGGCTGAAGCCGAAGCCCGGGCAGTACTTCCAGTGGCGATTCCTCACCGGGCCGGGCTGGATGCGCGCCCATCCGTACTCCGTCTCCGCGCTTCCCGACCGCAACCGGCTGCGCATCACCATGCGCACCGCCGGGGACGAGGGCCCGCGGCTCGCCCGGCTGCGGCCCGGCACCCGAGTGCTGATCGAAGGGCCCTACGGGTCGCTCACGGCCGACCGCCGCCTGCATCGCGACGTGCTGCTGATCGCGGCGGGGGTGGGCATCACGCCGCTGCGCGGCCTGGCCGAGCACATCGCCACCGAGCCGCCCACCGACGGCCCGGGCGGGCGCCTGCGGCCGTCCGTTGTCGTCCTGCACCGCGTATCCGCACCGCCGGAGGCCATGTTCGCCGCCGAATGGGATGAGCTGGCGGCGCGGTACGGCATCGGCGTGGGCCGGCTCGTCGGCCCGCGAGGCCCGTCCGGGAGTTGGTTACCGGCCACGCCGCACCCGGTGAATCCGGCCCGGTACCTACTGAGCCTCGTGCCGGACATCGCGGATCGATCCATCTACTTGTGCGGACCCCGGGACTGGATGGCCGCGGTCCGGCGGACGCTCGGCACCCTGCACGTCGACCCCTCGGCGGTGCACCAGGAGGACTTCGCCGGGTGACAGTGCCGGATGACGGTGCCGGATGAAAGGGCCGCGCCCGCACCAGGGCCGCGGAGCCCGACACCGCACACCCGACTAGCCCGCACCGGTCGCACCCGGGAGAAATACCCGGCACGGCCACCGCGGGACCGAACGCACGAAAGGAGCGCGTCATGCGACGCATCACCCTCGCCATCATGAGCACCGTCGCGGCGCTGGTGCTGCTGTTCAGCTACCGGACCAGCCTCGGCGTGGGGGCGGTGGCGCAGCCCGCGAATCCCGCGCACATCGTCTCGGGGGCGGCGGCCGCCGGGTCCGGGACCACCTCGGGCCAGGGCCCGAATCCCGGTTCGGCCTCCGGAAGCGCCGGGAACGCCGCGAGCGCCGCGGCTGCCCAGTCACCGTCCCAGTCACAGTCGCCGTCGAAGTCCGCGACGTCCGCGGCGCAGACGCCGAGCACCACCACGTCGTCGCAGAGCACAGCGACGAGCCCCACCGTCGCCGATGGCGCCGTGGAAGGGACGCCGTACGGCCCCGTCCAGGTGCAGGTGACGGTGGCCGCGGGCCGCATCACCAATGTGACCGCGATACAGCAGCCGTCCGAGGAGCGGCGCAGCCAGGAGATCAACGCGATGGCCCTGCCGCAGCTGCAGAGCGAGGTGCTCTCCGCGCAGAGTTCGCAGATCGACGCCGTCAGCGGCGCCACCTACACCTCCGAGGGGTTCGTCGCGTCGCTGCAGTCGGCGCTCGACGTCGCGCACTTCGTGCGGTGAGCGGATCACGACCATGACGAGCGTCGCGCCCGTGGACCGGGGCTCGAACCGGCGCCCGAGCACCGACGGCGCACCGGGCGCAGCGCCCTCCCGGCGTTCCTATACCGAGATGATCATGGGGCTGCCGATCTCGATCCATCTTCGCGGCATCGTTGATCGGGCCACGGAAGCTCGTGCCGTGCAACGGGTCTGGGACGATCTGCGGACGGCCGACCACGTCTTCTCCACCTATCGCGACGACAGCGACATCAGCCGCATCGCGCGCGGCGAGATCGGCGTCGACGCCGCGGATCCCGCCGTCCGCGAGGTGCTCGACCTGGCGGAGGAGGCGCGGCGGCGCACCGCCGGAGCGTTCGATGTCTGCTATGCCGGCCGCCTCGACCCGTCGGGCATCGTCAAGGGGTGGGCCGCGGCGCGCGCCGCTCGGCACCTCGATCTGCCGGGCGTCGACTGGTACTTGAATGCCGGCGGGGACATCGCACTGCACAGCGACCGAGGCCGCCCCCCGTGGCGTGTCGGCATCGAGGATCCTGCGGACACGAACAGCGTCATGGCCGTCGTCGACGTGGCCGACTGCGCGATCGCGACGTCCGGCGGCGCGCACCGCGGCGCGCACATCGTCGATCCGCGGACGGGCGCGGCAGCGGCGGGGATCGTCCAGGCGACGGTCGTCGGCCCGGACCTGGTGTGGGCGGACGTGTTCGCGACAGCGTTCGTCGCAGCGGGGTCCGCCGCGCCCGGCTGGTCGCTGCCGCCGGGGTACGAGTGCCTGCTCGTCACGGACACCGGCGCCGTCATGGGCTCGGCGGGTATGCCGGCGCTGCTCGCGGTGCCACAATCGGTGGACCCTGCACGCGAGACCGGAGGCCCCCGCATGGACGCACCGACGACACCGCACGGGACCGCGGGGTTGGCCCGCCCATGACTCCGCACGTCGTCATCGCCGACGACGACCGGGCGATCCGCGAATCGCTTCAGCGCGCGCTGACACTCGAGGGTTATCGCGTGACGCTGGCCGCCGACGGGGTTCAGGCCGCGGTGGCCGCCCGCGGGCCCGATGTGGACGTGATCGTGCTGGACGTCGGCATGCCCACCATCGACGGCCTCGGGGTGACCCGGCTGCTTCGGGCGGAAGGGGTCACGACGCCGATCCTGATGCTCACGGCACGGGTGTCGGTCGACGCGCGGGTCGCCGGGCTCGACGCCGGTGCGGACGACTACCTGCCGAAACCGTTCGATCTGGACGAGCTGATGGCACGGCTCCGCGCGCTGGTGCGTCGCAGCCAGTTCTCTGTCGCGGCGGCCGATCCCGATGCGGCCGACCTCACGATGGGTCTGTTGCGCGTGGATCCCACCGCTCGTCGCACCTGGTGGGGATCGACGGAGATGACGCTGTCCAAGACGGAGTTCGATCTGCTGGAGTTGCTCGTGCGCAACCGCGGTCAGGTGCTCACCCATTCGGTGATCTACGACCGGATCTGGCAATACGACTTCGGCCCCGACTCCAACAACCTCGCCGTCTACATCAGCTACCTGCGCCGGAAACTCGATGCCGCCGGTGCCCCGGACCTGATCCGCACGGTCCGCGGTGTCGGCTACCGCCTCGATGAGCCATGAGCCGGGCCGCTGGCCCGGACAGCCGGTCGGGAACGGGTACGGGCGCGGCAATGGACGATGAGACCCCCGCGACGCGCGGTCGGGCGCCGCTGCGCTGGTGGCGGCGAATGCCCGCGATGACGCTGCGTCGCCGGTTGGTGATCGCGTTCGTCGCCCTGGTCGCCGTGGCGATCGGCCTGGTCGGCGGGATCTCCTACTCGGCGACCGTGTCGGCGTTCAACGCCGAGGTGAATGGCGCGCTCATGTCGGCGGCCGCCACGCTCGCGGCCGGCGGTGGCTTTCCCACGGGTGCCCCGGGCGCGGAACTTCATTCGCCCGATGATCACCACGACGGGGACGATCCGGCCGTGTCGTTGGCGCAGCGGATTGATCCCGGCGGCGCGGTCACGGTCCTCAGGGGTCCCGCGCAGGCGCTGTCGGTCAACGACACGCAACGGCAGCTCGCCGCGAGCCCCCGCGCCGGGATCGGGCGGTTCGACGTGCGGGTGTCCGGCGGCGAGAGGTACCGCATCTACACGCTGGCCCTCGGCCAGGGCCGCGGGGCCGTCGTGGTCGGACGTAACCTGGCCGATGCCGTGCGCGTGCTGGCGCGCGTCGCCGTCAACACCGTGCTGATCGGTATCGGCGTCATGGTGCTCGCCGGGCTCGTCGGGTGGTGGATCGCGCGGCAGATCACCCGGCGGCTGGCGACGCTGTCGGATGCGGCCGAGACCGTCGCGCTCACCGGCGATCTGGCGGTTCCCATCGCGACCACCGGCAAGGACGAGGTCGCCCGTCTCGCGACCTCGATGCGAACCATGCTGGCCGAGCTCGGCCAGTCCCGGGACGCGCAGCGCCGCCTCGTTGAAGACGCCGGGCATGAGCTTCGCACCCCGATCACCAGCCTGCGCACGAACGCCCGGGTGATGCGCCGTTACGAGCAGCTCTCGGATGCCGACCGGCAGCGCCTGCTCGACGATGTCGACGGCGAACTCCAGGAGCTGACGGCGCTGGTCAACGAGCTCGTCGAACTGGCGACCGACACGTACTCGGGTGAACCCGCGCAGCGCACCGTTCTCGCCCAGCCGGTTGAGAAGGTGGCCGAGCGCGTGCGGCGGCGCTCCGGCCGCGAGATCACCGTCACCGCCGACGAATCCCAACGAATCGTGCAACGCGGCGCGGTCGAGCGGGCGGTGGGAAACTTGTTGGAGAACGCCGTCAAGTTCGATGCCGGCGGCACGTCCCCCATAGAGGTGGACGTGGCCGACGGGGTGATCCGGGTCAGCGATCGTGGGCCCGGTGTCCCGGCCGATGAGCTCGCCGCGATCTTCGACCGGTTCCACCGCAGCGATACCTCGCGCAGCCTGCCGGGGTCCGGCCTGGGCCTCGCGATCGTCCGCGACGTGGCGGCTCGGCACGGCGGGACCGTCGCCGCGGCCGCACGTCCGGGCGGGGGACTGGTCGTCACGCTGACCCTGCACGACCACGTCTCACCGAACTCAGAGGTTCTCCGAGACCGCCGTTAAGCTGCGATCGGCATCGTGGGCATCAAGCCTCAACCAAGGAGAACACGATGTCCGACACCACGCAGGGTCCAACCACTGGCGAGCCCGCCGAGCCCGACAGACCCAATGAGCCCGGAGCCTCCGGACCGGCCGGACCACCGCAGGCGGGCGCCGTGCCGCCGGAGGCGGGGGAGGGAGCGCCGGCGGCGCCGGTGGTGCCACCCGTGGCCGGTGCTCAGGAAACCGCAGCGCAGGGCACCACAGCGCAGGGCACCGAGCCGCCGGGCGCCGGCGCCGCGAGTTCCGGAGAGCCCCGTGGCGGAACCGCTGGGCCCGTCCCGCCCGGACCGGTCATGCCGCCCGGATCGGTATGGCCGGGAATGCCCCCGGGGCCGATGCCACTGGGACAAGTGCCACCGGGGCAACAGGTCCCGCCCATGCCCCAGGGGGCGGTGGGATGGGGCGGGTCGGCTATGCCGCCCGGACCGACGGGGCCCGGCATGCCGCCCATGTCGTCGAGTGACGCCTTCGCGCCCGTCGCCCGGCCGCCCCGCACCCGCTGGATCAATCCGCGGCGCCGCGTCGCGACCTGGCTCATCGCGGCGGGGATCGCGGTGGTGTTCTTCGGTGGCGGGGTCGGCGCGGGCTGGGGCATCGCCGCCACGTCCGGGTATCTGCACCTGCACGCGGAACGCCACGAGGGCATCCTGCGAGGCAGTGCGCTGCTGCCCGGGCGCGAACCGTGGTTCGGGTCCGGCGTCAGGCCGGGGCCTCGGTCGGGGTCGGGGTCTCGGCCGGGTCGTCTGCCGAGCAACCCGACCGCTCCGACCTCCCCGGCACCGTCGACAAGCCCGGCGCCCAGCACCTCGCCCTGAGATCCGCCCGCCTTCTTTCCGTCGACTGGGAGTCCTGCAGAGTCGGGGGTGCCCATTTCTCTGCAGGACTCCCAGTCGACGGTGGGTTTTCGGTCGAGGCCCGACCGCGTGAGCGGCGAGCAGCGTCATACGCGGTTCGCATCGGCCACCCGGGCGGCCTCCTATTCCGGTGGGCGACGGCAGTCGGGGTCGGCGTTGGCACGGGGATGCGAGCCGGCGGCGTCCGGCCGAGCCGAACGGTGGCCCCGCGTAGATTGGGCAGGGTCAATGTGCACCGTCAACCTGCACCGAGCCCGCCGGCAGACGCGACCGGGCGGGTCGGAACAGAGGGCGAACCTGGTGAATCGGTCAGGTCGGGGTCAATTCGTGGCGGCCGTCGCGACAGCAGTGGTGCTGACGGTCGCCGCGTGCAGCCCGGCCGGTTCGGGTCAGCCCTCGACGTCACCGGCTCCCCCCGCGCTCAACAGCGCGCCACCGGACGGGCCGCCGACCTCGCCACAAACGTCTAGCAGCATCGGCACACGGTCCAGCGCCACACGCACCACCGACAGTCCCGCGCACGCCACGCCCGCACCCGCGGGAGCCCCGGCAATTCCGTGGATGGCGCCGTTGCCGGGCGGCACGGCCGGACACCTGCGCGCGGGCTCGGACCCGTCGGTGCTGCCGGGGATGGTGTTGATCGCGGACAGGTCGAACAGCCGGCTGATCGTGGTCGACCCGCAGGGCCGGATCCGCTGGCAGTTCCCGCGGCCGGGCGACCTCGCCCCCGGCCAGACGTTCCGCCTGCCCGACGACGCGTTCTTCACCCCGGACGGCCGTCACATCCTGGCCACCCAGGAGGACCGCGCCGTCATCAGCCTGATCGACATCGCCACGCACCGGATCGTCTACCGGTACGGCCGTCCCGGCGCGCCGGGGTCGGGTCCGAATCGGCTGAGCAACCCCGACGACGCGATGATGCTGACGGACGGGTCGATCCTGCTCGCCGACATCAAGAACTGCCGGCTGCTGCGGATCGCTCCGGGCACGCACGCACCCGAGACGGTTTTCGGCCGGACCACGCGGTGGTGCCTGCACCAGCCCCCAACCCGATGGGGCGCTCCGAACGGCGCCTTCCCGATGCGCGACGGGCACTTCCTGGTCACCGAGATCGACGGGGACTGGGTGGACGAGCTCTCGCTCGACGGGCACGTGTCCTGGTCGGCGCATCCGCCGGGGGTGGCCTACCCGTCGGACACCAACGAGATCAGCCCCGGCCGGTACCTGACCGCCGACTACTCCTCACCCGGCCAGGTGGTGATCTTCAACAGGGCAGGCACCGCGCTGTGGCGTTTTCGCGGCACCGGCGCCGACGCGCTCAACCACCCGTCGCTGGCGCTGCCGCTGCCGAACGGTGACGTCATCGTCAACGACGACTACAATGATCGGGTCGTCGTCATCGATCCGGCCACGGACAAGGTCGTGTGGCAGTACGGGATCACCGGCAGGCCCGGCGCCGCCGCGGGCTCCCTGAACAATCCGGACGGGATCGACCTCGTGCCGCCCCATTCGTTGCTGGACACGATCCCGCCCGGGCGCTGACGCATCATGGCACCGCCGCCCGCCCGCACCGGCTCGGCGGCCGGCTGCTCCGATCCGACCGCAGGGACAATGGCCGAGTGATGGTTCGCCGAGGGGTGAGAGTGTGGCTGCTCGCGTGGGCGGCGGCGATGCTGTGGATCGTGGGCTCCTGTAGCGACGCGACGGTGCCGAACCCGGTGGACGCACCGCCCACGCGAGTCGTGCAGTCCCCGTCATCGACGGTCCGGACGTCGGTGGATGGAAGCGCCACGTCGACGGAGGGCGGCGTCGCGTCGACGAGCCGGCCGGTGACTGCCAGCCGTCCTCCGTCCGCCACATCGTCACCCCCGCCAGCGCAGAGTGCGCCCGCGGAGCGCACCGCGAGCCCGCAGCAGATCAGCGATCAGGTGACGGCCCGCATGCGCGACATCGCGAAACACGAGCCCGCAGGGAGCATCTCGGTGGCCGCGGTGAACACGGCGACCGGCCGGCGGTACAGCTTCGGGGCGGCCCAAGGAATGTGGACCGCCAGCGCCTACAAGCTTCTCGTCCTCGAAGGCTTGCTGCTGGAGCGTCAGCGGACCGGCGCCTGGCTGACCGCCGGTGAGATCGCGGACGCGACCCGCGCCATCGAGAACAGCGACAACGTGGCGGGTTACCGGCTCTTCCTGGACATGGGCGGTCGCAGTGGCCTGACCCGGACTATCCAGCAGCTCGGCATGACGCACACGGTCGCGGGCCGCACCGACCCGACGTTCACCACGACCGGCGGCCAAGACTGTCTTGCGATGGCGCGGGCGCTGCTGCCCGGTGGGCCGCTCGACGCCCGATCGCGCAGTTTCGTGCTCGGCCTGATGAGCCACATCGAATCCGATCAGCGGTGGGGCATCGGCGTTATTGCCGGTCCCGGCGACACGTTCGTGAACAAGAACGGCTGGCTGCCGGTGCAGGACGACAACGGGCCCGGCGAAACGGATGGTGGTCGCTGGGTGGTGACCAGCGTGGGGATCGTGACTGAACACGAGCAGCACATTCTCATCGCCGTGCTCACCCAGCACCAGCCCTCGCTCGGCGCCGGTCAGCAGCTCGTCGAAACCCTGGCTCGGCTCGTCGAACCCGTCGTCAGCCAGGGATAGTGAGCCGGTGCGGCGGGCGGTGCGGTCTCAGCGGCGTGGTCGGCGCCGTGTCCGTGCGCTGCTGCGCAGCCGGGCCAGTTCCTCGATCGGTTCGGCCAGGGGCGCCAGGGGCCGGCCTACGGCTTGGCCGAGGATGTGGTCGGCCAGAGATGGATTGAGTGCGAGGACCGGGCCGTGCAGGTAGGTTCCGATCACGTTGCCGGCCGCCGCCCCGTCCGTCCCGTCGCCGTTTCCGGTGCCGGTGGCGACAGTGCCGAGGGGTGGTAGCGAGGCGGCGCGGTGCGTTCGCCCGCGGTGGTTCTCGAATCCGAGGAGTTTCGCGTCGGGCAGACCTAACGCCGGGTCGGCGCGGGTTGTGACGTGGCCGATGGCGCGGCGCCTGCCGGGCACGGTCACGAGGTCGAGCACGCCCAGGCCCGGATGGACGGTGCCGTGCGCGTCGGTGGTGGACCTGCCGAGGATCTGCATTCCCGCGCACACGGCCAGCACGGGGGCAGCAGCGTCGATGACGGCGGAAAACCCGTCGGTGTCGAGGAGTCGCGTGGCGCGCTCTTGCGCGGTGTCTTCTGCGCCGCCGAGTAGGTAGATGTCGCATCCGGACGGGATCGACCGGTCGGAGGTCACCTGGACGATGGTCGCCGGTATGCCGCGCCAGCGCGCTCGCTGCGCCAGCACGTGCGCGTTGCCGATGTCGCCGTAGGTTCCGAGCAGGTCGGGCAGCAGCACGGCGATCGAGAGGGCGGATTCATGCGGCATGGTCGCGGGTGTCCTCGACGGCGCCGGGGGTGGTTGCCGGCACGCTGGTGAGCCGCGCCCCCAGTGCGGTCCGTGCGTCGCGGAAGCTGGTGTAGTCCCCGATCAGCGTGATCGTGCCGGTCGGAAGTTCGCGCAACACCTGGCGGATGCCGGCGTGAACCGTCCGGTGCGGAACGTCCGCGTACCCGAGTCGGACGCCGACATCATCGGCGCGCGCTCCGGTGGCGATGACGAGTCGAGCGCGGAGTTGTTCGAATGGGACGTCGTATAGCCACGAGGTGTCATGGCCGTCGGCTTGGGCGGCGTTGATGGAGATGATCACCGGATCGTCGCGGTCGGCGATCAGGTCCAGTGTTGCCGCCCAGCCTGCGGGGTTCTTCGCGAGCAGGAGCCAGACGGTGCGGCCATCGTCATGGGCGGTGGCGTACCGCCCGGACACCTCGTCGATCTCGCATGCGGCGCGGAGTGCTTGCGGTGCAGGCACATTCAACGTTGCTGCCGCGGCGATCGCCATCGCGGCGTTGCCGAGGTTGACGGCGCCGGGCAGCGCGGGTCGCAGCGGCAGCGCCGCATGGTGCGGGCCGCGCAGGGACGCGTTGCCGTGCGGCTCTGTCGGGGTGATCGTCCAGTCCGGGTCCGGGCGGGTTGCTCCGCAGTGGCCGCAGCGCCAGCCGCCGGAGGCGGTGCCAGGGCCGGCGGCCGTGTCGAGCGGGTGGATGCACCACGGGCAGATGGATCCGTCGGGGCCCCAGACCCTGCCGGCGGCGACCCAGGTGACCCGCGGGTGGCGCTCGGCCGTCCAGCACACGAGCGGGTCGTCGGCGTTCGCGATGATCGCGGCGTCGCTGCCGGCGACCGTCTCGCGCCATCGCTGCGCCGTGGCGCGGGTTTCGCCGACGCGATCCAGCTGGTCTCGCGACAGATTCAACAGCAGCACGGCCGCCGGCCGGATCTCGCGCATCGCGGACGGCAGGTACTGCTCATCCACCTCGAGCGCTGCTCGCCCCGCGTGACTGTCCAGTAGCGCGGTGGCGAGGCCGCCGAGCATGTTGGCACCGGACGCGTTGGAGGCCACGGGGCCGTGCGGCCGCAGCGCGGCGGCGAGCATCGCGGTGGTCGTCGTCTTCCCGTTCGTGCCGGAGACCAATGCGATGGTGCGATTCGACGACAGCTCGGCGAGATACGCCGGGTTGATCCGCAATGCCACGCGGCCGGGGAGTACCTGGCCTGCGTGACCGGCGAGTTTGCAGGCCCAGCGGGTCACCGATGCTGCGGCGGTGGCGACCGTCGCGCGCCCCGGCCGTTCGGGTCGCCGGGTGATCGGGGCGGCGATGTCGCTCATGATCCGGGGTACACCGCAACCCAGATCGCGCGGTCTGCGCCGTTGGTCGCTGCGGTCTGCAGGATGATCTCGTTCGTCCGGGCCGGATCGTACGCGGTGCGCGCGGCGGACGAGTCGTCCATGCCGTCGTCCATGCCGTCGGCCGGGCGGGTGGTCCAGGCGTGCGCGGCGGGTGTCAGAGCCGTGGCGAGTCCGACGCCGGCGATGAGCGCCGCGGCGATCGCGGCCGCGCGCCAGCGCCGGCCCCGCGCGGCCGGCGTGGCACTCGGGTCTCGTAGTTCCCGCCAGGTGGTACGCCCCGCGGCGATCGCGTGACCGAGCACGTGGACGGTGGTGACGGCGAACCAGACGATGAAGCTGGCCTTGTGCAGGGTGAGTAGCGGCTCGGCGTGGTCGGGTCCGGTGAACACCAGTCCGATCCCGGTGCCGAGCACCGCGAGGCTCCCGAGGATGACGACCGGACCCAGGATCCGCAGGATCGGGTGCGGCGGACCTTTGCGCGCGTACGGGGCGGCGTGGGTGTAGTAGCGGATGAACCGGTAGCCGGTGCTGCCGGTTTTCAGCAGCACCGGCCCCACCAGGAGCAGCCCCAGATAGACGTGCAGGGTGATCATCTGCCGGACGGCGAGGATCGTGATCCCTTCAACCGCGAGCAGCACCACGAGCAGAGTGCCATTGACCGCGGTCAGCCGAGCGTTGCCTTCGACTCCGACGCGGCCGGCGTCGCTGCCCGCTCCACGGGCTGTTGTGTGGAAGCTCATGCCATCACGCGGAGTTGGCCGTTGATCACCTTCAACGGAATGGGGCGCAGCGGCGTGGGTGGCGGTCCGCCGAGGACGGCGCCGGTTCTGGCGTCGAACATTCCGCCGTGGCACGGGCAGACGAACTGGCCGGCACCGGGGTTGTAGTCGACCGTGCATCCGGCGTGGCTGCACACGGCGTCGAACGCGACGAACTGGTTGCCGGTGGTGTGCACGAGCCAGGCCGGGTCCCCGGTGGCGGGGTCCGTGAAGGGCTTCCCCTGTCCGGCAGGCAGTTCGGCGACCGTGGCGACCGGCGTCCCGGGAAGCTTGGTCGGCGTCGCCGTCGTGCGTGGCGCCTGGCTGGTCGGTGCGCCGGTCGGCCCGGAAGTCGGTGCGGGGTTGGTCGTGGGCGTCGCAGGCGCCTGGGTGGCGGGCGACTCGTCGTCCCCGACGGGCGCGATCCCACTCGTCGAGGTCGACGGGGAGGTCGGCGGGTTCGCCGCTCCGGGCGTGCGTGGTGCCGGCGTGGTGTCCGCGACGTTGTGGGTGCCGCCGACGGCCCGGCCGAGGGCGGCCGTGATGCCGCCGAGCACCAGGACCGCTCCCGCGGTCAACGCGGCGGCACGGCGGGCGCCGAATTCCGGCGTGCTGTCTGCGGAGCGGCCGCGGACCGACTCTCGCCCGTGATACCCGCGACTCGTCTGCGGCCGGCCGTGTGCGCCGGCAGCTAGGGAGCGGGCGGCTTCTCGGCCACGGAGCCATGTCTGCAGGCTGAAGACGCCCTGGTCGCCGAAGCCCGCGATCGTGAGCCAGGCGAAGGCGAACACGATGTCGGCGCCGTAGTAGTAAGGGGTGGTCGACCAGGACACGGTCAGGAAGAAGCTGAGCGCCAGCAGCGCCCCGGCGACCGCCGCCGCCTTCGTGTACAGGCCGATCAGCACACCCACGCCGACCGCGAGTTCGCCGAGCGCGATCATCACGCCGACCAGCGTGGGGGCGTGCGCGACCAGCGCCACCAGCGGGCCGATCGGGCTCGTGTGCTGGAAATCTCGCATCTGCGCGGCGATCGAGATGGGGTTGTGCGGGTCGAAGAAGCCGGGGTTGGCCAGCTTCTGCAAACCCGCGTACACGAAGGTGACACCGAGGAATCCGCGCAGCGGCAACAGCAGCCAGCCCGGTTGGGCCAGCCGCCGTGCCCAAGGCGAGTCGCCTCGTGCGTCCGATGGCAGGTTGCGAGTCGCGTTGCCGGTCACGCTTACCAGTGTCGAACCTCGATGGTTCACGACTCGTTCAGATCTCCGGAGCCGCCACCCGGCGTGGGCCGGCGCGGCATGCCGTCCCCGCGTCAGCGGCGAACAGCGTCATACGCGGTTCGTGGCGCGCTCCCGCAACCCGACTCGCACGGATCCCCATCCAGGTTGAGCTACTCCCTTCAGTGCGTAACACACTCGTGTTACGTTGTGGGTGCGCACGCTGGCGAGGACACCTACGACGGCGTGCCGTATGGGGAGTTGGTTTTTGCGGAAGTCGATTGGTCGGAGGCTGTCGAACATCTGCGTCAGCGGAGCGCACGGCTGGGGCGTCCGGACGAATTCGATGTGGAGCCGGAATGGGCTACCGAAACGCTCGCCGACCCGCGCAGGTTGGTCGGCTCGGCTGGAAGCCACTCCGGGCTCACGGTAAAGGTGCTGGGCTGGTCGGCCAGCGCACCATCTCGCAGCGCGGGCGGGCGAGGCCGGTTGTTGAAGGTGATCGTGGCGCCGAAGGATCACCCGCCTGCCGGGCGCTGGTGGGGAGCAACAGCGATGGACGCCAACGACGCCGACCGTCGCCGGTATGAGGAGGAACCATGACGAGTATTCGGGATACGTTGGCCCAGGAAGCGGCAGAAGCCGAGGCGCGGCAGGCCGAACCGCCATCGCGCATGCATCGGGCCAGATCGGCCGGCATCACGAACCATGTCTACACGGTGCGGATGCCGGTAGACCGGTTGGCCGAGCTGAAAGACGTTGCCGCGCGATTCGGCGAACAGCCGTCGACGTTGATGCGACGCTGGGTCCTCGAACGGCTCGACGAAGAACAGTCGGATCAGCCCGATCTGGCCGAGGTGCGCCGTACTCTGGCTGCAGCACTACACACTCTCGATGTGATTGATGCCAAACGCCCGGCATAGGACCCAACGGACTTGAAATTCCGTGCGGGGCGGGCATGCGCCGCACGTCGATCCCGCCGCGGTGACGATGTGCCGCCGAAACGTCGTCGCCAGCAAGATCGCAGATCGTCACTCGAGCATCCGGAGGTGGGCCGCTTCAGGCTGGGTCGGTGTCGGTGGACAAACGGGAGTACATGTCGCGGCGTTCCTGACCGACGAGTTCACGACTCGTTCAGATCCTGGAGCCGCCACCCGGCGTGGGCCGGCGCGGCATGCCGTCCCCGCGTCAGCGGCGAACAGCGTCATACGCGGTTGGTGGCGGGCTCTCGGTTCGATTCCCAGCGGATCTCGCCGTCTTCGACGACATCGCTCGGCAGCATGCCCAACGCGCGCGCCACGGACGCTGAGGCGTGGTGCGTCGGGTGGATGTATGCGGCGAATCGCTCGACGCCGACCGTCACCAACCAGTCCGTCATGCCCCTGGTCGCTTCCGTGGCGAAACCTCGACGCTGAGATCCCGGCTGGATCACCCAGGCCAGATCCGCTTCCATGACGTCGTCTACGCATTCGACCGTCGCTTGCACGTAGCCGACAGGCCTGCCGGAATCGACCTCGGCCACGATCCAGTTCAACCACCACTGCCGTTGGTCGCCGGAATGACCAACCGCCTGGGCCTGGTAGCGCCGCCGCAACTGCGCCACCGTGGGCGCACAGCCGCCGGTGAACTCGTAGAGCGCCGGTGCGGAGAGCACGCCCACCATGGCCTCGGCATGCGCGACGCGCAACGGCTCCAGATAGAGCCGCTCCGTTCTGATCGCCTCGATCGCCGGCCACGTCACAGGGCCTATTCTGGCGCCACACCGACGTCGCCCATCGCCCGATTGCGGGTTGACACGCCCCAGGTGGACGCAAGTCCGCCAGCAGAACCTCTTCTGAGAACACTGCCGGCGAGCCGGCGCCGCGAGTTGTCGACCGGGGCCAGCCCGCGTGAGCGGCGAACAGCGTCATACGCGGCTCGTGTCCGCAACGCAGCCGTCGGGTTGCCCTATCGGCCGAGGCGCGGTTCGGTGGGGTGTATGGGTGATGCCTACGACGTGGTGGTGATCGGGGCAGGGTCAACCGGAGAGAACGTGGCCGACCGCGCGGTTCGCGGCGGGTTGACCGCTGTGATGGTCGAGGCCGAACTGATCGGCGGGGACTGTTCGTACTGGGCGTGCATGCCCAGTAAGGTGCTGTTGCGCGGACCGGAAGCGCTGGCCGCGGCCCGCGCGATACCCGGCGCCGCGGGCGCGGTCACCGGCGGAGTGGATGCGGCGGCCACGTTGCGCCGGCGGGACGCGTTCGCCGCACACTGGTCCGACACGGGGCAGGTCGAGTGGGCGCGATCCCGCGGGATCGACGTCGTCCGCGGTCGCGGCCGCGTCACCGGCCCGCGGCGGGTGCTCGTCACCGGCGCCGAGGGTGATCGCGACCTGACGGCCCGGCACGCCGTGGCCGTGTGTACCGGCAGCGTGCCCGCCCTACCGCCGATCGACGGGCTGGCCGACGCGCGACCCTGGACCACCCGCGAAGCCACCTCCGCCCAGGAGATTCCCGCGTCGATGATCGTCCTCGGCGGCGGCGCAGCCGGCTGCGAACTGGCGACCGCCTACGCGGCACTCGGCGCGCACGTGAGCATCGTCGAGGCGGCCGACCGGCTGCTGCCGAACATGGAGGCGTTCGCCGGGGAACTCGTCGAGGCCGCGCTGCGCGACCGCGGCGTGGACGTACGCACCGGAACCCGGGTCACCGCCGTCGGTCGCGACGGGGACGGGCCGACCACCGTCTTCACCACCGGCGGGGATCTGGGCGCGCAGGTGCTGTTGGTGTCGACCGGCCGTCGCCCGCGCCTGGACGGCCTCGGCCTCGACGCGTTCGGCCTGTCGGAGGCGGCGTGGTTACCGGTCGACGACACCTGCCGGGTGGCCGGGGTCGACGACGGATGGCTATATGCGGTCGGCGATGTGAACGGCCGGCACCTGTTCACCCACCAGGGAAAATACCAGGCGCGGCTGTGCGGGGATGCGATCGTCGCCGCCGCCCACGGCCAACCTATCGACACCACGGACTGGTCCGCGCACGCCGCGACCGCTGATCGGCTCGCCGCCCCCGCCGTCGTGTTCACCGACCCACAGGTCGCCACCGTCGGACGCACCCAGGCTCAGGCAGCGGCCGACGGACTCGACACCCGCGCCGTCGATTACGAGATCGGATCGGTCGCGGGCGCCGCGCTGCGCGCGGACGGCTACACCGGACACGCCCGCATCATCGTCGACACCGCCCGCCGGGTGATCGTCGGCGCGACCCTGGTCGGTCCCGACGTGGGTGAACTGATCCACTCCGCGACGATCGCGATCGTCGGCGAGGTCCCACTGGAACGCCTCTGGCACGCCGTGCCCGCCTACCCCACCGTCAGCGAAATATGGCTACGCCTCCTCGAGGCCTACGGACTCTGAGAGTGGGCGACATTCCAGCCGCGCTACTGCATCGGACGATGGCCACCCGCGTGTATCGGCTGCAATGTCGGTCGGCGACAGTATCGCCGCTGACGCCGACGAGGCCGTGTTGCTACCTGATCGGGTAGCATAGGGGTATGGCAACGATGGGGCCGACCACCAGGAGAGCGGTAGAGGGGTTCGCCGGCGCGATGCTGAAGCTCGCCCGCGAGGACAAGCGACTCACTCAGCGAGAACTCGCGGCCGCCGCCGGTGTTCCGTACACGACCATCGCAAAGATCGAATCGGGAGCGCGCCAGCCGTCCTGGCCGGTGTTATGCCGCATCTTGGCCGCTGTCGACTTGGAAATGCGGGTTCGCCTGGCTCCCTATGACGACCACGACGACGTGCTGGACGCGACTGAAGCTGGGCTGACCGCGCAGCAACGGGAGGCACGCGACCGAATCCAAGACGACTTCCTGGCCAGCCTGCGCGCCTCATGACCGGAGCCGAGTTCGACCCGACCGCAATCCTGGAAGCACTCGACGGGCGCCACGTCAACTACGCCCTGGTCGGGGGCTATGCGGCGAACCTGCACGGCGCGGCCCGCCCGACGAGAGACATTGACGTCGCGCCCGCCACCGACGCCGATAATCTGACCCGGCTGGTCGCCGCATTGCGCGATCTTCATGCTGGAATCCGCGTCGACGAACTTGCGGACGGCTTGCCGTCCGATACCAACGCCGAAGCTCTGCGCGGCGTCAAGATGCTCAACCTCCGAACCATTCACGGCGACCTCGACCTGACCTTCGCACCGGACGGCTTCCCCGCCGGCTACGACGACCTGGTCCGCCACGCCAGCCAGCGCCACGTCGGAGGCATGACGATCCGAGTCGCCGCCCTCGCGGACATCATCGTCAGCAGGACCCAGGCGGACCGCCAGAAAGATCTCCTCGCCCTACCCGAGCTGCGCAAGCTTGCCGCCGATGCATCGCGTGAGTCCGGAAAATCTGACCAGTCGTGATGTCCCAGCCGGGGATCGGCAACCGATCGTAGATGACGGCGTACCCCATCGTTCATCGTCACGCACTCTCCCGCAACGGGGCCTCTTTCTCACCTCCACCTGCTTCGCCTCCGGGATCGTGCTATAGGCGTGTGGATTCCGGACTTGTTATGCGTTGGGTGTAGTCGGCGATCTTCTGGTCGATGACGGTGAGCGAGTTTTCCAACTGGGCGATCCGTTGGGCAACAAGGGCTCGGTGATCGTTCAGCATCGCGAGACGTTCGGGCACCCCGTGCGGGTCCCGGGCAACATACTCGGTGAACTCCGCGATCTGGGCCAGCGGCATGCCGGTGCGACGCAGGTGCAGCAGCACCTCGATCAGGTGCAGGTCCGCTTCGCCGTATACCCGCCGGCCACTGCTGGTGCGAGCCGGTGGCGGCAAGATGCCGCGGCGTTCGTAGTAGCGCAGCGTGTCGGCGCTGATGCCCAAAAGCTTGGTGACCCGACCGACCGGGAGCGGTGGTTGGTTCACGATCCGGTCCGTGCCGCGTCGAGGCGGGCAAGGTGTTCGGCGGAAAGCACGGAGGTGACGGCCCGGACCGCGGAGCGGACGTGCTCCGGGCGGGAGACGCCCACGACCGGGATGACGGGGTGCGGACGTTGGCTCATCCAGGCGAGTACGGTTTGCCCGGCATCCAGGCCGGCCTGGACGGACACCGCGCGCAACTGCTCTAGAGCGGGCCTGGTGGTCGTGGTGTGGTAACCGTCGGGCAGCGGCCGGTCGGTGCGCGTATAGGCGCCGGACAGCAGCGGCGAATAGCCCAGCATCGTCATTCCGGCATCGGCGCAGCCCTGCACGATCGGCTGGTCGAGCAGGACGTGGGGTGTCAGGTCCGCGGACGAGTCTGGGACGAGGTAGGTGAACCGTTGCTGCAACCCCTGGTAGCTCATCCCGAGCGTGGCGCCGGCGGCAATGGCCTCGTCGAGTCGGCCGACGGTCAGATTGCTGGCCGCGAAGATACGGATCAGCCCCTCCTGCTGCAGGCCGGCCAGGGTGCCCAGGGTCTCGGCCAGCGGCACCGCGTGGTCGTCGGTGTGGGTGTACAACACGTCCAGGTGGTTCGTGCGTAGCCGGCGCAGGCTGTCGGTGACCTGGTTGCGGATGGCCGCCGGCGACAGGCCTAGCGTTGCCGTCAGGTCGGTGCCGCCTGGTACGGGACGAGCACCCACCTTACTGGCCAGGACTATCCGGTCGCGCACCCCGGCGCCTCGGTGGGCAAGCCACGCCCCGAGGCAGTTCTCGGACTCGTCGCCGGTGCCTCCATCGGTCCAGAACGCATAGTTGTTGGCGGTGTCGAAGAACCGGGCACCTTGCTCGAATGCCTCGTCTAGGACTCGGTGCGCATCGGCGGCTGGCACGGTAGTACCGAAGTACATGGTGCCCACCGCCAAGGCCGGCACCGGCACCTCGGAAAGGATCTCGTTGAAGCTCATGACGACAAGCCTGCAACCCGGACCATGGTCCAAGTCAAACCATCGTCAGTCAAGGGTCGGTGGCAGGTGGGCGCTACGTCCAACGTCAGACCGGCCGGCGGCGGTGGTTTCGGATTCGGTGTGCTCGAGTGCGATACCGGCTGTGAGTCGGTCGAACAATGCCGGCAGTTGCGGGTCGAGGAAGTGTGTCACCCTGCTGATCTGGCGGCCGGTGACGGTGAGGACGAGGACGCCAGTGGGCTCGCCGGACAGCGACGAGATGAACGCGGGCTGCGTGTTGGCTGAGGTGGGTCGCAGCTCGAAGTGACGTCCTCGGCGGGCGTCGGCGCTCGCGTGCAGGAACTCGGCGATCGCGGCCCGCCCGTGGTAGAGGTGCGGGGCGGGCGGCATGGCAAGCCACGCGTCGTCGGTGAGAAGCGCGACGACACAGTCGATGTCGTCGCGCGTGAAGGCCTCGGCGAACCGGCGAGCGAGGGCGGCCTCGTGTCGCGATGACGCCTCCGTGACGTTCCCGGCCGCGTGCGGTTCTTGCCGGGCGAGGGCGGTCCGGCCGCGTTGCAGGAGTCCTTTGACGGCGGTCGGGGTGACCCCGAGCATGGCGGCGATCTCGCCCGGGTGGAAGTCGAGGACGTCACCGAGGATGACGGCCGAAGCCTGGCGTGGCGGGAGCCTCTGCAGGGCGGTGATGAAGGTCAGTTCGATGCTTTCGCGGGTGTGCAGGTGTTCCGCGGGGTCGTGGGTGTGTGCGGGACGTGGATCCAGCCAGGCGTCCGGGTAAGGCTGCAACCAGGTGACCTCGCCGCGGCGTGACGGTGTGGGCGGTTCGAACGGGGGCACGGGTGCCGCGGGTGGCCGGCGTTTGCCGTCGCGGATCGCGTTCAGGCAGCGGTTCGTGGCGATGCGGTAGAGCCAGGTTCGCAGCGCGGCGCGACCGGCGAACCGGTCCAGGCCCTGCCAGGCGGCGAGCATCGTGTCTTGCAGTACGTCGTCGGCATCGGTGACGGAGCCGAGCATCCGGTAGCAGTGCAGATGCAGTTCGCGGCGGTAGGGGCCGACGAGGCTCGCGAAGTGCTTCTCGTCGCCCGCGTGGGCGCGGGCGGTGTTGCTCACTGGATCATCATGGCAGCCGTGCCGGACGGTGACGGCTGCGTAGGCCGTTCCGTTTCTCCCGTCGTTGGTGTCTGTATGGGATGCGGGGCCGGCACGCGGTGCTGCACGACCTGCCCACCGGAAAAAGGAGAACGCACATGACCGACACGACCGCTCGGCTCGTGGACAGCTACTACGAGACATTGAAAGACGGAGCCGCCTCGTTCGACGCCGATCGCCTGCGCGAGATCCTGGCTGCGGACCTCGAGTTCGAGGGTCCGATCGCCGGTCGGCGCATCGGCGCGGAGGGTTTCATCCAGGGTGTGGCCCGGTTCGCGGAGGCGATGCGCGGCATGACCGTACTGCAGCAGGTTCGGGCCGGCGATCAAGCGTCGGCCCTATACGACGCCCAGCTGCCCGGTGGCACGGTGCGTTTCGCCGAGTTCTTCCGGATCGCCGACGGCAGGATCGTGTCGCTGCGGCTGCTTTATGACGCGGGGGAGTACCGGGCCCGCGGCGGGCGGTGAGACGTCAACATGACCTAGGACACGCATGTAAATAATATGAACGATCGGTGGGCGCGCGGGCTACCGTCTGTGTATGA
>MKSW01000025.1 GCA_001897425.1 Actinobacteria bacterium 69-20
GCGCCGGCTGACTCATGATCTGCCGATACAGACACGGATCCGGCTCCACCACCCCCGCCGGCCGCCACACCTGCTGCGAAGGCGGAACCACCGGCTGGGCGCCTTTATTTGTTAGCACCCAATTGCAGGTGACGTCGAACACGCCACGGCACGAATATGACCATCCTGCGTGGGCAGGCAGTGCGCCAAAGAGTAGGAGTCCCATTACGAGTGCGACGCCCGCAATTGCGCGGCTTAACATGTTACTCCAGGAAAGCCGTGTATCTCGCGGAGGAACCATGTTCCTGAATCATTTCGTACCATCGATGCAGACTGTGGGTGATTTCCGTGCTGATCGGCTTTGACTGACTGGCCAGTGCTTCGATTGACTGTATCCAGGCCACTCGAATCTGTGCAGATACGCAAATTGACTTCATTCAGCCCAACCGAAATAAGCGTAGCGCTGTATTTTGTATGCCCGATAGATCGCACATTCTGTTTGCGCATATTGTTGATCTCGTCAAGTGCATCGGTCACCGCAGGCTCAACCGCGTATTTGCGAATTTCGGATTCCCACTGCTGTGTAGGATCGTGAACGATCTGATCAGAGAGGTTCACGAACGAGTAGTAGGCCGCTTTGGCGCCTTCGATGTCGATTCCGGTGGTGTCGACGCCGGGTGCGACCGTCATGGTCACCATGAGCGAACTGGCGAGGCTGATGCTGGTCTGCGGGGGCAGCACGGGGCTGGTCGGGGTACCGGTGGTCGGCAGGAGCGAGGTCGAGGACAGCGTCATACCCGTCATGTCCGGCGTGGTGGATGCCGAACCGGACCCGGACGTCGAGCCTGTTGCATCGGTGCCTGACGGGCCGGTCGAGTCGCCGCCGGAAGCGGTGGGGGAGCCGGAGCCGCCCGACCCGGACGTGCCAGTGGTGGGCACGGTCGACGAGGCCGTCGTATGAGCCGAGATCGTCTGCGGGGCAACACCATCCGACTTCGAACAGGCCGCGGCACCCAGAGCGAGCATCGCGGCGGCGAGAGTGAGGCCTGCGGTGCGCACACGGCCCGGCCGATGCCCTACCACGCACCGGCGACCGGGAGCACGCGGTGGAGTCGGTGCGCTCGTGCCGGTCATCGGTACCCCCGTCGGGTGGCGGTCAGCGGGTCGACTCTAACCCGAATCGCCGCATCTCGCCGAGGTTGTCCACAATCGGCTGTACCTGCCCGGACAGTCCACCACGGGGCCGTATCACGGAGCCGGCATCAAGGCGCCCGCATCACGTGGCTGGGACCAGCGGAATCGTGCCCTCACCCGAATCGGGTCCGAGATCCCCCGAGCGATGGTGCGCGCGGCACAGCACCTGGTACCGCACCTCGGCGGTGCCCGTTGCGGTATCGGCAACGACGACTTGGGCGCCCTCGCGGGCCACCACACCGTCCACCACGCGCGCGTTGAAGCGCGCGGGTCGCCCGCACCAACACAACACCTCGACCTGCAGCGGGATCGACTCGTCGGCCAGTTCGAACAGGCGCGTGGAGCCCGGGAACATCCGCCCGCGGAAGTCCGTCGCGATCCCGAACGCGTACACGTCCACCTGCACGTCGTCGGCCAGTTGAGTGAGTTGCTCGATTTGGGCCGGGGTGAAGAACTGCGCCTCGTCGACGATCACGTAGTCGACGCGCCGTCCCGCCGCCCAACACGCCCGTACCAGTTCGGCGATGTCCAGATCGTCGTCGGCCTCGACGGCGGCGCGGCTCAGGCCCATGCGCGACGAGATCTGGCCGGTGCGCGAACGGTCCAGCCGGGTGAGCAACAGGCCCCGGCGACCCTGCCGGGAATGGTTGTGGTCGAGTTGCAGGGCGAGCGTCGACTTGCCGCAGTCCATCGGCCCGTAGAAGAACTTGACGCATCCGGTGGGCGGCATGCCGCGCCTGGAACCGGCGGCCGGGACCGCGGACAGGGCCGAGGCGCGATCAGCACTGCTGTGCTCGGTGCCGGTCGAGGCCGTGCCGACCTGGGCGCTGCCGGGTGCGGTGCCCGGTCCGGAGCCCGATCCGGGCACGCGGCGACCGGCCGCATCCGCACTATCCACGACGGGCACTTTACGGGGTCCGGCCGCCCGACTGCGCGCCACCTTTACCCACGTTGCGCCCCGAGTTTCCGGCGCGGCGTGGGTAAAGGTGGCGCGCGGCGCGGCTGGGCGCGGGCGTGCACGGGCTGGGAGCGGCTGGGCGCAGTTCCCGCTACTGCCACTGGCCCCGGCGCTGTAGCACTTCGCGCAGGATGTCGGGCCGATCGGTCATGATCCCGTCCACGCCCATGTCCAGCAGCCGGTTCATGGCCGCCGGATCGTCGATCGTCCACACGTGCACCTCGATCGAGGCGCGGCGTGCCGCACGGATCATGCGTGGCGTGACGACGCGCACGTGGCGATGCCGCACGGGGACCTGTGCCGCGACTGCCGCGGTGCGACGCGCGGGGATGCCTGCCTTCGAGCGAAGGACGAGGGACGTCACATCGCGCTGGCTCAGCGACGTGACGACCGCCGAGCCCGCGATCTGCCGCACGGCCTCGATGCGCTGGTCGGAGAACGACGCCACGCATACGCGGTCCGTCGCGCCGGCGTCACGCAGCAGAGCCAGCAGCGGGTGCACCGCCGCATCCGCCTTAGGGTCGATGTTGAACCGGGTGCCGGGGCATGCCTCGAGCACCTCGGCCAACGTCGGGATCGGCTCCCGGCCGCCGATGCGGGCGCGCCGTATCTCGCGGTAGGTGAGCTCGGCGACGGGGCCGTGGCCGTCGGTCGCGCGGTCCAGTACGTCGTCATGGAACGCGACGAGCACCCCGTCCGCCGTCACCTGAACATCGGTCTCGATGTAGCGGAATCCTTCATCGACGGCCCGGCGGAACGCGGCGAGCGAGTTCTCGCATCCGGCGAGGTCGCCGGTATGCCAGCCGCGATGCGCGAAGGCGCGCGGCCGAGGCCCGTCCAGGAATGTCACCGCCCGAGTCTCGCAGATCCGGCGCGTGGTCGGCGTCGGGCAGGAGCCCGGGCCTCCCCACACGCAATCTGGAACCGACCACGTACGCTGGCGGGCATCATGGGGCACAGAACGGCGTCTGGCGGGGCGGCAGCGAACAGCGTCATCTCCGTAGAACGGAACGATCAGGCGAAGCCGACCCGGCGGCGGTCTTCGGAGCGATGCGAGTGGTGTGGGCAGCATCTGCCCGATCAGGACGGCGTCGGCAGGCGGCGCAGATATTGCGGCCAGTCCTGTCGGCAGCGCGCGTACGAGGATCGCCATGCGCTGTCGCGTCGGGAACTTCCGCTCGACTCAGTGGTGCTGTCCGTGGCGCAACGTGACGACTTGGCCGACCGGCTCTACCAGGTTTCTTGCGCCGCAGAGGATGTCGCCACCGCGTTGGCCGAATCGGCCTCGCGCGAGGAGCTGACGGAACTCGTCGGGACGTTGCTCGCCCTTGCCCGGGCGGCAGAACATATCCGCTGAGCGGGCCTCTAGAACAGGCCCTTGCCGGTGACCGGCTTCGAGGAATCGAACAGCGCGCTGACGGATTCGCCGTCATGGATGCGGCGCATGGCCTCCGCGATCGCGGGCGCCACCGACAGCACGGTCAGTTTCTCGTGCCGGTCCGCATCCGCGATGGGCACGGTGTTGGTGCAGACGATTTCCAGCACGTCCGGTTGGCCGCCGATCCGCTGTACGGCGCCATCGGCGAAGAGCCCGTGCGTGCAGGCAACCCGGATGCTACGCACGCCGGCATCGCGCAACACCCTGATCAGTTCGAGAATGGTTGACCCCTTGGCGATCTCGTCATCCAGGACGATCACGTCACGCCCCGTCACGTGTCCGATCACCGAGCTGATCGTCACCTTGTCACCGGGCGTGCGCTCCTTCGCGCCGGCGGCGACCTCGGTGCCGAGCATGCGGGCGAACGCGGCGGCCTCTTTCGCGTTCCCGAGGTCGGGGGAGACGACCGTGGTATTCGAGAGGTCGTGCGACGCAAAGTGTGTGGCCAACTCACGGAGCGCGTGCAGGTGGTCCACCGGGACCGAGAAGAAGCCGTGCACCTGGGGGGAGTGCAGCGTCATGGTCAGCACCCGGCTGGCGCCCGCCGCGACCATCAAGTCGGCCATCAGGCGTCCGCCGATGGAGATGCGTGGCGCGTCCTTCTTGTCGCTGCGCGCGTAGGCGTAGTGGGGGAGCACAACGGTAGTGCGGGCCGCCGACGCTCCGCGCGCCGCATCGACCATCAGCAGCAGCTCGACCAGGTTCTCCTGCACCGGCTTGACGAGCGGCTGGATCAGGAAGACGTCGCGCTCCCGGCAATTGGCCTGCAGTTGCACCTCGAGGCAGTCGTTGGCGAAACGTTGTACCCGGACCGGCAGCAGCGGCACGCCGAGCTCGGAACATACTTCGCCGGCCAGCTCGGGGTGGGCGCTGCCGGAAAAGACTGCGATATCGCGCACCGGATCAGGGTGCCAGATCGCCCCGCTCGGCGCATCACCGGCACCTCGGTGGGAAACACCCGCGCGGCTTCAGCGGCGTTCTAGAGGGAACCTGGCACAGTTGCTGTCATGGCGAATTCGGGGCGAGAACGATCCGTGACGATACGGCGAACGGGCCCGGGCGCATTCGTGGCGCGCAACGCCCGCGGGGGCGAGGTGTCGTTCGGGAGCGGGGATGACGACGCCTTCACTCCGGTCGAGTTGCTGCTCGCCGCGATCGGCGGGTGCAGCGGGATCGACGTCGACCTGATCACGGGCCGCCGCGCTCAACCGGACTCCTTCGAGGTGACCGTGTCCGCCACGTCGGCGCGCGGGGGCGGGGGAAGCCACCTCGAGGACATATCGGTGGTCTTCGACCTGGTGTTCCCGCCCGGTGACGCCGGGGACGCCGCGCGCGCGGTACTCCCGGACGCCGTCCGCAAGTCCCACGATCGACTCTGCACGGTCAGCCGGACAGTGGAGTTGCCTACTCCCGTGTCGATGACGGTGTCGACGGCGGTCGCGGATGGCGGATGACGTGCGGCGTCAGTCATGTGGCACACGGCCGGTGTGACGTGAGAGCGGTGGTGCGCGGTGGACGGCCGTCCATCGATCGGTGACCCGGTCGTCCTGCGCGACGCGGACGGGCTGGTGTATTCCAGCCGCGTGGAAGACGTCGATGACGACATGATCGCCGTCGCGCGTCCGGCCGACCTGCGCGCCGCCCTCGAATACCCCGAGGGCATGGAGTTGGAGCTGGTGTGGACCCTCTCGACGGGCATACATGTGCTCCCGGTCGAGCTGGCGGGCACGTCGGTCGACAACCACATCCGGCTCTGGCATCTCGCCGTCACCGGTGACGGATGGTCCGAGCAGCGGCGAGATTACGTCAGGGTGCCGGTCGTCGGCCGGATCGCGCTGGAGCCGGTCGACGACGAGACGGAGCCGGGGCTGGGCGCCGCGGTTGATCCCGATCGGACACTGCACGGCCAACTGGTCGACCTCAGCGAGGTGGCGACGCAGTGTGCGATGCCCGTGGCGACCGACGACCCCCGCATCGCGGTGGGCACGCCGGTGCGCTGCGAGTTCGGCGTGAACGGGCAGTCGTTCGACATCCGCGGCACCGTCGCGATCGTCCGCATCGGCGCCAGCGCTCGCGATACCCGGGTGGTGGTTCGCTTCGACGGGTCGCGCGCCGTCGCGGATGCATTGCGCAAGCAGGTCTTCGCCATCCAGATCGCCATGCGCCGCGAACGGTAGGACACCGCGGGCGCGCCGAGCAGGGCGCGGTTGGGTGGCGAGCTGCGCCGTCATACTCGTGTGCGAAGCGTTGGCCGGCGTGGCAGGATTGTCGGGATGGCAAGCGCGACAACGGATCAGCAGCGGCTACGTGATCTCGCCGTGTTGCGCAGAGTGCGCGACCGGATCGATCGCGACTTCGACCAGCCGCTCGACGTCGAGGCGCTGGCCCGGGACGCCCATCTGTCCGCCGGGCACCTGTCCCGCGAGTTTCGGCGGGCCTACGGGGAGCCGCCCTACCAGTACCTGATGACGCGGCGCATCGAACGGGCAATGGCGCTGCTGCGCCGCGGCGATCTGACCGTCACCGAGGTCTGCTTCGCGGTCGGCTGCTCGTCGCTCGGCACATTCAGCACGCGGTTCACCGAGCTGGTCGGGGTGTCGCCCAGCGCCTACCGGCGAGCCGAGGCGGCGGCGACCCGCGGGATGCCGGCTTGCGTGGCGAAACAGGTCACCAAACCGGTCAGGACATCGACCGGGAAAACCGCCGGGAAACCGGTTGGTAAATCGGTCAGGAATCGAGAAGCGCCGGCGCGTGGGTTGTCGATAGCCTGATCGGCATGGACCTCGCCATTCACAGCGTCATGATCCCGCAGACCGATCCGGACGCGGCCACCGCCTTCTACCGTGACACGCTCGGTTTCGAGGTGCGCAACGACGTCGGCTACCAAGGAATGCGGTGGATCACCGTCGGCCCGCCCGCTCAACCGGACACCTCGATCGTGCTGTATCCGCCGCAGGCCACGCCGGGCCTCACCGAGGCCGAACGGACCATGATCGCCGAGATGATGGCCAAGGGCACGTTCGCGAGCATCAACATGGCGACCGCCAATGTCGATGCCACTTTTGACGCGGTGCAGGCTGCCGGCGCGGAGGTGGTGCAGGAGCCGACCGATCAGCCCTACGGTATCCGCGACTGCGCTTTCCGTGACCCGTCGGGCAATCTGATCCGGATCCAGCAGGCGTGACGGTTTCGAGCGGCGCGGTGGCGGGAGCGGCGGCGTGCGCGGCGGCCGACGGCCATGACGTGATCCGCGTGGTCGGCGCGCGGGTGAACAACCTGAAGGACGTGGCCGTCGAGATCCCCAAGCGGCGGCTGACGGTGTTCACTGGGGTCTCCGGCTCGGGCAAGACGTCGCTGGTCTTCGACACCATCGCGGCCGAATCCCAGCGCATGATCAACGAGACCTATAGCGCGTTTCTGCAGGGTTTCATGCCTACGCTCGCGCGCCCGGACGTCGACCTCCTGGAGGGGTTGACCCCGGCGATCATCGTGGATCAGGAACGCATGGGCGCGAACCCGCGCTCCACCGTCGGCACGGTGACCGACGCGAACGCCATGCTCCGGATCCTGTTCAGCCGGCTGGGGACGCCGTACATCGGGCCGCCGACGGCCTTCTCGTTCAACGTGCCGCGCCGCGTCGCCAGCGGCATCATGACGGATTCCAAGGGCGTGAAGACCGTGGTGCGGAAGGCCGTGTACCACGGCGGCATGTGCCCGCGTTGCGAGGGCATGGGGTCGGTCTCGGACTTCGACGTGACGGCACTCTACGACGCGGACAAGTCGCTGAACCAGGGCGCGCTGACGGTGCCCGGCTACAGCATGGACGGCTGGTACGGGCGGATCTTCCGCGGCTCCGGCTTCTTCGACCCGGACAAGCCGATACGCGACTTCACGCAGAAGGAATTGCACGCCCTGCTGCACCAGGAGCCGACGAAGATCAAGGTCGACGGCATCAACCTCACCTACGAGGGGCTGATCCCCAAGATCCGAAAGTCCATGCTGTCCAAGGACATCGAATCACTGCAACCGCATATCCGGGCGTTCGTGGAGCGCGCCATCGCCTTTGCCCCGTGCCCGGACTGCGGCGGCACCCGGCTGGCCGCGGAGACGCTGACCTGCCGCATCGAAGGCAGGAACATCGCCGACGTGTGCGCCATGCAGATCGATGCCCTCGCCGCGTGGCTCCGGACGGTGGACGACGCCTCGGTCGGCCCGTTGGTCGCCGGCCTGCAGCATTTGCTCGACTCCTTCGTCGCGATCGGGCTCGGCTATCTGTCCCTCGATCGTCCGTCGATGACGCTATCCGGGGGAGAGGCCCAACGCGCGAAGATGGTGCGCCATCTCGGTTCGGCGTTGACGGACATCAGCTACGTCTTCGACGAGCCGTCCGCAGGCCTGCACCCGCACGACATCGCCCGGCTGAACGTGGTGCTGCAACGGATGCGGGACAAGGGGAATACGGTGCTGGTGGTCGAGCACCGGCCGGAGATCATCGAGATCGCGGATCACGTCATCGATCTCGGGCCCGGCGCCGGGGCTGATGGCGGCGAGGTCGTTTTT
This sequence comes from Actinobacteria bacterium 69-20, assembly GCA_001897425.1. Taxonomy (GTDB): domain Bacteria; phylum Actinomycetota; class Actinomycetes; order Mycobacteriales; family Nakamurellaceae; genus Nakamurella. The sequence continues at coordinate 8,130 of MKSW01000025.1, forward strand.
GAGGGGTCGGTTGGTGCACTGGCCACCAGCGGCACCGCGACCGGCAATTCACTGCGCGATCGGGCGGCCTTGAAGCCGTCGGTCCGGTCGTCGACCGGTGTGATCCCGGTCCGCGACGCAACGACTCACAATCTGCGTAGTGTCGACGTCGACATCCCGCTCGGCGTGCTCTGCGTGGTGACCGGCGTGGCGGGATCCGGCAAGAGCTCCCTGATCCACGGATCGGTCGCCGGGCGTGACGGCGTGGTCGCCATCGACCAGAGCGCGATTCGGGGCTCTCGGCGCAGCAACCCCGCGACGTACACCGGCCTGCTCGATCCGATCCGGAAGGCCTTCGCGGACGCGAACGGGGTGAAGCCCGCGCTGTTCAGCTCGAACTCCGAGGGCGCCTGCCCGACGTGTCAGGGCGCCGGCGTGATCTACACCGACCTCGGCGTGATGGCCACGGTGGAGACCGTCTGCGAGGACTGTGAGGGCAAGCGGTTCGAGGCCTCGGTCCTGGAGTACCGGTTCGGGGACAAGGACATCAGCGAGGTGCTGGCGATGTCCGTCGCCGAGGCTTCGGTGTTCTTCGCGGCCTCGGCGACCAAACTGCCGGCGGCCACGAAGATCCTGCGACGGCTGGCAGATGTGGGGTTGAGTTATGTCAACCTGGGACAGCCGCTGACCACCCTGTCTGGCGGGGAACGACAACGCTTGCGGCTCGCCGCCCAGATCGCCGACAAGGCGAGCGTCTACGTCCTCGACGAGCCGACCATCGGTCTGCACCTGGCGGATGTGCGGCACCTGCTGGGTCTACTGGACCGGTTGGTGGACGCGGGTACGTCGGTGATCGTCATCGAACATCACCAGGCCGTCATGGCGCATGCCGACTGGATCATCGATCTGGGACCGGGCGCCGGCAGCGACGGCGGACGCATCGTCTTCGAAGGAACGCCTGCCGAACTCGTCGCGGACGGCTCCACGCTGACCGGCCAGCACCTGGCGCGCTATGTGGCGGCTGTTGACGCGTGACCCGGTGATTGTATTAATGCGTCACCGTGACGATTTAAGGGAACAAGTCTGAGCCTCAACATGAGGTTCGGGGTGTGGTTGAACGGGTCGGTTGCTTGAGTGACGCCTGGAGGACGTTGAGTGCGTCGACGTCGGGTCGGTCCCGTTCTGGGCTGAGCCAGCGTTCGCCAGTGCCGCCGGCGGTTCCTGCTTGATGTCGGCGTCGCCGGAATTTCCGCACCCGGTCCGCGCATCGAGCCGTCTCACGGAGATGTAGCAGCGCAACGGTGATCGTCGGGCGTCGCGGTTCCGCCGACTACCGACCAGGGCCCAAATACTCACCGTCAACCTTAGGTCCAAGGTTCGGGAACGTTCGCCGATAATGTACATTATGTCAACTTACGACAAAATGGCGAACATTCGCTCTCCGGCTCGCCGCTGCCCTGCTCGCCATCACGCGGCAGGTCGCTTCTGGGAATCGGAGGGCGACGAGCGCGGCGCCTCGTAGCAGGACACACCTACCCGGCGGTGTGCCGACACAGATCGCCGAGCTTGCGGACGCGATCATCGTCGGCGCCCACGAGATCGGTCACCCAGCGAATCGCCTCCGCCAGGTCGAGCGTCGAATCGTGCGCGTCCCGCAAAGCCAGAATGTCCGGCCAGTCCTTCGGGCGATCGAACAGCGCCTTGAAGACCGCCAGGTCCGTCGCGGACAGTATCTCCACCGACGTCTTGAGCATGGGCACGGTCAGACACCGCTGCGCCGCGACGCGGTGCAACTCATCGGATGCGAAGAACAGATCCAACGGGATCGGCACCTGCGAGGCGACGGGCCAAAAGATGCGTACCTGCTCGTCGCGCGCAATCACGGCCAGGGTCTCGTCGGTCCAGGGCACGTCGGCAGGTAGGGCGTCGAGCACATCCGACGCACGGTCGCCCGGCACCCACACGTTGATATCGATGTCCTGTGTCGCCCGCGGATCATCGACGTGGTAGGCCAGCGCCAGTGCGCCGCCGACCGCATTCGGGATTCCGGCATCCCGCAGCCGGTGGTGGACGGCGATCGTCCGTTCGAGGACGATCGGGCCACTCATCGCGCTCCCCCGGCGCGGATCGTCCTGAACGGCGGAAATCTCAACGCCCGCTGCTGCCGCCGCGGCAGGGCCATTCCCATGTCGACCACCCGCTCCAGCACCTCGGCACGTTGCCGGACCGTCAACGGCGTCGCGTGCATCGCGTCGTTCGGCCGCGCCCAAACCGGAACCCTCTCCGGAACCGCCGACGACCACGCCAGGTCCAGTTGCAGGCCGACACTCGCGCCGAGTCGGGCCAATTGCGCAACGGACGGCTGGATCCGGCCACTCAAGTAACCGTCCAGGAGCGACCGCGAGATTCCCGAGCACGCCGCGAGTTCCGATTTCGTCAGGCCGCGAGCCAGTAGCTCCTCGATCGCCTCCGCTGCCGTCATATCGCCACTGTACGTACTATATTCAGTACATGCAATGCCCCGCACTCGTCGTCCGTGCGCGCTTACCGGCGGGTGAAGGTTGCGCCCGCCGCCGTGACTGCAAGGAACAGGCAGGGCTCGCCATCTCGCGGCCAGCGGTAGCCCCGGAACGGCGTGCCTGCCGGGATGACGAACAGCTCCCCCGCCCGGACGATGACGGGATCACGATCCTCCAGCTCCAATCGGAGCGTGCCGCGAACCACGAACAGCAGGTCGTCGTGATCCATCACCGACTCGGTCGGTTCGACCTCCTCATGGTCCTTCCAGATCCACCACGCTTGGAGATCCGGGCCGTCGTGGAGCACGCCGACCGCACCGTACGTGGAGTCCTGCCTTGATAGCGCTTGAAGCGCGGTCACGTCGAGCGGGTCCATCATCGGATTTTTGCACTCCGCGGGCGACACGCAAGCACAATAAAGACCGCCCGCAGCCGGATGTACTCACGAACGACGGCAACGAGAACTGACGAAAGCAAGCCGACCGGGCTGGCGTCCCGTATGCCACACGACAGCGGGATGCCAGCCCGTCCGCACCTCATACGTCAAAATCGTCACCATTCAAGCTCGGCTGCAGAACAACCTGGGGGCTTGCAGCGCTATTGGCCGGCGAAGTGGTCGAGTACCCGCGGCCGCGTTACCGACAGCTCATCAACAATCCCATTCAGGTATCGATCGGCCGATCACGACCTAAGCACGCCGTTGATCTCGGAAATGGCTGACCGCCTACTACGCTCGAGAGATAGCACGGGCACTCATCAACGATGTGGGGGCTCCCGGCGGGCTCGTGTGAACCGGGCGAGGACTTTACCGGCGCTGCGATCCACGAGCTTGCCCAGGAATCCGGGCTTCGCGTGACCCGTGAGGACCTGGTGTCGTTCGGCAGCCTGTCCGACCCGCGTGTGCACACGCTGCACTACCCGAATGGCGACGTGGTGCATGCGTTCGCGATGTGTTTCGTCACTCGCAACTGGTCAGGACAACTCCGTGCAAATCCAGACGAGGTCCTTAACCATCAGTTCGCCGACCTCAAGTCTCCGCCCACACCGACGCACCCACCCACATGCACAGTCCTGCAGATGTACGACGCGTTCGCATTGACAGGCTGTTTCCAAGCCCGCTTAGCACGTGGGACGACGGCGGGTCACGTTGCGCCAGATTCAATAGGAGCGTGCCGCCAAGCACGAAGAGCAGGTCGTTGTGGCCATCACCGATTCGGTCGCTTCGACATCCTCGTAGCCCTTCCGGATCCACCACGCCCGGGCCGTCGTGGATCCTGCGGACCGCACAGTACACGGTACGAGACACTGCCTAGTGCGACTGGTGATCGTCCTCGACTCCTCCGGCATCGAACGCAACGACTGCTTCGTCACCGCCGACCTGGCCGCCGCAGGCTCCGGGGTCGTCACACGCTGTGCGGGATGCTGGCCGAGCCGCTGCCAGGATTCGTCTCCACCAGCGCGAGCAGCTGCCGTGTGTGGCCGGGGATCTCCTGCTCTGCCAAACCTGCGATCAACTCTCGCAACGGAATCTGCATATCGACCAAGAGCGTGCCCTTCGACACCAGCAGCGTCGGGATCGGCGTGTCGAGATCGCTGTCGCCGAGAACGGGGCGGCCAAGCGCACCCAGCGCGTCGCATTGCCCCCGGATCCGCGCCACCAATCCTGCCGTGCCTCCGGCACGGTCGATGGTGCGGCCGATGGTCCACGTGTCCTGGGCGATCCGGTTGTCACACGTGGGACTGCACCCGGAGGCCACCGCGTAGGCGGTCGCGATGGTCATCGCGTTCACCATGCTGACGTGGGCCAGGATCTGGTCGGCATCCCATTCACCCGGCGGCGGTGGGGTTCTGCGGTCGCCGGCGTTGGTGACCACGTCGGCGGCATCCAGCAGCGAGTCGATAGCGCGGCGAAGTTGTGCGGTATCCACGATGACGCAGTCCTTGTCTCCAGTAGGCTTCGAGGGTGCTGGGGCGAGATTTCCCGGTTCGAGATTCCGGTGTCGGCAGGGTGCCGACGACGAAGGTGTCAGTGGCCAAATTCCATCTCCCAGGGAGCCTGCGGTAGGGTCTCCCCCGTCTCGAGCAGCGACTTGAGGTTGGCCAGGACGGCGGGCCAACCGCTGGAGATTCCTTCCAGCATCTCGACATTGGGCAGATTCTCGTGAGTGACGGTCAACCTCACGATGTCCTGATGTCGCTCTATCCGGAACGTGACGACGGAGGCCTCCCGCCGGCCGACCTCGGCCGGGGAATCCTCGAAGGTCATCACCAAAAGGGTTGGGGGCGTGGCCTGCAGAACCCTCCCGGTGACATCGACGGTGCCGGATCCGTCGGCCCTCCGATGCTCCCAGGCCGAACCGGGCTGCCAATCGGAGACATTTGCATGGCCCCAGTACCGGGCTGTCAGGTCGGCGTCGGTTAGCGCACGCCACACCTGCTCCGGCGTCGCGCGGATGTAGGTGACGTAGACGTAGGTGGGGATGGTGGCCCTGGTGGATTCAGTGGACTCGGTGGTCATGGCATCTTCCTCTGCGTGATCCTTGATCGCCTGCAGTGCAGTCAATCGGGGCTTGTCGAAACCGGATATCCAACGCCGGTCGATCTGCTGGATCGGAACCGGGTTGAGGTAGTGCAGCCGCGTGCGCCCCCGCCGGACGGCGGTGACGAGGTTGGCGCGCACCAGGATGTCGAGGTGCTGGGTGACGGACTGCCGCGCCATGTGCAGGTCGGCACACATCTCCCCCAGCGTCTGGCCGTTGCGCTCCCGCAGGCGGTCCAGCAGTTGCCGGCGGGTGCGGTCAGCCAGGGCGCGGAACACCGCGTCCTGGGCCACCCGCTCCCCGTTCACGCCAATCATTATGCAGGTAACTGGCTGCGTATTGCAAGAACAGGAGTTACCCAGACAATGTCCGGGCCAGATCTCTCGCCCGCGTGTCAGGACCTGGACGCGTCTTCTGGCGGCGGCAACGCGACGACCTCGAGGTCGTCGATTCCGTCGAAGCCAGCGGCGTTGAAGGTATAGACGGGCAGCCCAGCCGCCATCGCCGTCGCAGCGATTAACGCGTCGAACGCCCGGGCTTTCGGTTTTCGTCCACCCGCTCGTTGGCCACTGGCTACGTGGCCGAAAGCTTGAGCCGCCGCGGTGTCGAACGGCAGTGGGTCGCCGTAATTCGTCTCGGCGTTCTGCAACTGGGCCTGTCGTGCCGCGCGGGTCGCGAGGTCGTCGGTCACGAGCGGCCCCACGGTCAGTTCCGCCAAAGTCACAGTGGTGATCACAGCCTCGTCGGGCAGATCGCCTTCGCTCAACTCCCCCAGGCGAAGCACTGCCGAAGTGTCGAGGATACCCTTCGCGTGCCTCACCACCGTTGATCCACTACGGCATCGATATCGCGCCGTAGCCGGTCAGCGTCGACGGCTGGTAGCTGCCTCGCCCGTGCGATGAGTTCGGCCGGGACGAGACTTCTCCGGCGAAGCGGGCGAAGTTCGGCAACGGGACTGCCGTCCTTCGTCACCGTGACACTCTCACCTCGCGCCACTCGGTCCAGCACCCGCCCGCCGTGGTTTCGGAGGTCGCGGACACTGACTTCATGCGCGTTATTCATGGTCGCAATGTATCGCGGGTGATACGCGCGCAATCTGCGAGCGATATTGCGATCAAGACCAGCACGGCGACGGCACAGCGCACAGGGGTCGGTTATGTCCGCAATACCGCAGCTCGTGCGGCGCCGGGTGCGTCTGCATCGCCCGATGACGAAGCTCGCCGCCGTAGCGGCGAAACGGTGCCCGGGAGTCCTGGCGATCGACCGTCTTCGGTCGATGGTTGACTGATCATCGTAGCGCCGCGCGACGGAGCGCGGAGAGTGAAGGAGGTCGCTGCGGTGGAATACCGGTATCTGGGACGGTCGGGGCTGCGGGTCTCGGCGCTGACCATGGGCACGATGACGTTCGGCGGCGTCGGCTGGGCGAGCATGGTGGGGTCGGCAGGTATCGACGAGGCGACACGGCAAGTGGACATGTGCCTCGATGCCGGCGTCACGTTGTTCGACACGGCGAACTCGTATTCCACAGGCCTGTCCGAGGAGATCCTGGGCGAGGCGCTCGGCGGCCGGCGCGACGAGGTACTGATCGCGACCAAGGTCCGAATGCGCATGGGCGACGGCCCCAACGAACAGGGCTTGTCCCGATACTCCGTCATCCGCGAATGCGAGGCGAGCCTCAAGCGCCTGGGCACCGACCACATCGACCTGTACCAGGTGCACGAGTGGGACGGCCGGACGCCGCTCGACGAAACGCTTGGTGCGCTCGACGATCTCGTTCGCGCCGGCAAGGTGCGCTACATCGGCGTCTCCAACCATGCGGCGTGGCAGCTGATGAAGGCGCTCGGCGTCTCCGACCGTGCCGGACTCGCCCGGTTCGCCAGCCAGCAGATCCACTACTCGCTGCAGGCGCGGGACGCGGAGTACGAACTCCTGCCGGCCGCGCTGGACCAGGGGCTCGGCGTACTGGTGTGGAGCCCGCTCGCGGGCGGGCTGCTCACCGGCAAGTACCGGCGCGGTGAGGCACCGCCGGACGGGACCCGGCGCTTTGCCGGCTGGACCGAGCCACCGGTCGAGGACGAGGGCAAGCTCTACGCGATCGTCGATGCGCTCGTGGAAATCGCTGCCGCACACGGTGTTTCGGCCGCACAGGTGGCGTTGGCGTGGCTCTTGCAGCGTCCCGCCGTGACCTCCGTGATCATCGGCGCGCGCACCGGTGAACAGCTCGCGGACAACCTCGCGGCCGCCGACCTGGTGCTCGCGCCGGACGAGGTCGCCGCCCTTGACGCCGTGTCGGCGATCCCGCTGCTCTATCCGTACTGGCACCAGGCCCGCACGGTGTCCGATCGCCTCTCCCCCGCCGAACTCAGCCTGATTCAGCGCTACCTCGACGAAGGCTGAGCGCCACCGACCGCGTGATCACCGGGTATCGCGATGTCCGAGCGCGCGGCGCCGCAGGCCCGCTCGTCGGGCTGTTTCATCGGGCTAAGGGACTTCGACGAAGGTCACGTCGCACGGTGGCTTCGCGCGGGCGAGCCGGCCGTCGGTGGTGACGAGCCGGCAGCGGTGCCTCTCGGCGAGTGCCACGTACAGCCCATCCAGAACCCTGATCGAATCGCGAAGCTCGAACGCGCGCCGCAGCTGATCGTGATCGGTCGGGACGACCTCTTGAACGAGGGCAGCCGCATCGGCCAGGGCGCGCCGCGCCTGCACAGCGCTGAGTTCGTCGGCGCGGAGCAGGCGGATCACCGCGGAGCTCACTTCGGCGAGCTGGTGCCCCGGCGCGATGATGTGCTCACCCTCCATCTGCGCCAGCACCGCATCTTTCGCCGGGCGGTCGGCGACCACGTCCACGAGCGCCGACGCATCCAGCACGATCACGCCCCGAACTCCTCGTCAACGTCGGACATCAGCTCCTCCGTACCGATGGCGCCCACCGCGTCCGAACGGACCGGGCGGCGCCGCGCGGCGGCGATCCACGACGAGTTCTCGTCCGCGGAGAGTGCCTCGGCGAACGCGCGCTGCGCCAGCTGTGAGAGCGGCAACTCGCGGCGGCGCATCTCGTCGTACATCGCGTCCGGGATGTAGATGCTGACCTTGGGCATACCCCCAATGTACCCCTAGCAACGGCCACGATGGGTCCTGCCGATCCACCACGTGCCGCCCAGCAGCCCCTATTTAATGCCCTGGTCGATGAGGGCCTGCACAGCGGCCACGCCAGCCGGGTCTCCGTCGATCTGCACGTCACCGCCGCGGGTCCAGGCCCACAGTGCGAGGTCCTGCAGCGGTCCGGTCACCGTCACGGCGGCGGTGGCGTCCGGCTGGGCTCGCACGGCGCGCCACATATCGAACGCGGTGCCGGACTCCGGCCCGGTGCCGGTCCAGTGCCCCACCTCCACCACGCAGCGGTAGTCCGAGTCCGTGGCCAGGATCCCGGCGACGGTGAGCGGCTCGTACACCGCCCAGTCGGGCAACCAGCCCCACATCACGTCCACGCAGTGGTCGACCGCCCCTGCGGCGACGGCTGCGTCGATGGGCGAAACGGCAACGCCTCCAGCGAGTTCCGCGTCCACGCGGTGCATCGTCGCCTCGTAGGTCTGCATGCGACGGGTGAATCCCACGGTCTGATCCGCCGGCCACCACGTCCAGCGCGGCGCAGCGTCGTCCAGTGCCTGCAACTGCGCCAGAAGACTCTCGGTCGCGTGGGCGCGAACGGGCAGCATCTCCGCCATCGTGCCGGGCCGCTCGGGAGCGGCCTTGTCCACGGCATCGGCATCCTCGTCCGAGGTCACGTTCCCGCCGAGGATGCGCGCCCAGAAGGTGTGCACCTCGGTGAGATGCCAGAGCAGATCCGCGGCCGTCCATTCCGGGCAGGTCGGGCAGTGCGCGTCCGGCGCCGTGTCTGCCAGCACATCGGCGAAACGCTGCGCCTCGGCGCGGATCACGGCGATTCGGTCGATCGGGTCGGTGTCGGTGCCGTTGTGGTTGTCGGGTTCGGGGCTGCTGTGTGCGTCGGTCATGCCCGCCACCATAGGCGCCCTCTCCGACATTCACGCTCGATCGGCGGAGTCCGCGCGCTTACCCCCCGGAGATCGAGCCGACCAGGAGCAGCGGCTCACGCCCCTCGGCCACCGGCGCAAGCACCGACACCATGGCCGCCCGCCGCCGCACGCTACTCATGCAGGCATGAATGCATTCATGCCTGCTAATCTTGAGCCATGGGGCAGCTGACCGTCAGGATCCCGGATGACCTGCTGGATCGAGTCCGCACCGTGGCCCGTTCCCGCGGATTCAGCATGAACGAATACGCCGTCCGCGTGCTCGGTGCCGCAACCGATCCGGACCTCGCCGGATCCGAGATCGACCGTTTGCGGGAGCGCCTGGCGTCGGCAGGCCTTCTCGAACCGCCGCAACCGCGCCGAGCCGGAAGACCCACCAGAGCCCGGCTCGACGCGGCGCGCGCAGCCGCGGGCGCCGGACGAACCCTCGCCGACATCGTGTCCGACGGACGCGGGTGAGCGTCTTCGCGGATTCGTCGGCCTTGGTGAAGTTGTACGCCGACGAGCCGGGGTATCGAGAGATCCGCCGGTTGCCGGGCATGCTCGTGAGCGTGCTTGCCCGGGTGGAAGTGCCGGCAGCGATGTGGCGTAAAAGCCGGACAGGGGAACTGGACTCCGACGCTGCGTCAGTTCTCGTCGCGGAATTCGAGGCCGACTATTTCGGGACGCACACAACGGCGCCGCGCTTCGTGGCCGTGACGACGGCACCTGCCGTGCTAGACACTGCGGCACGCCTGAGCGCGGTGCACGGGCTGCGGGCCTACGGCGCGGTGCAGCTCGCGTCGGCGGTCGCCGCTCGCGATGCGGACCCGGGGTGCGACGAGTTAGCGGTGTTCGACGCGCAGCTCCGCACCGCCGCGGCGATCGAGCGATTCCGGCTCCTCCCAGCCGAGATCTCCTGATCCGCAGGGCATCTCGCCACCGAAAAGCAGTCCCCGAAAATCAGCGCCCGAGAATCAGCCCCCGGAGATCGAGCCGACCACGAGTAGCGGCTCGCGGCCTTCGACGACCGGCGGAGGCACCGGCGCGTCCCACCCGTCGAAGGACAGGTCTTCCTCGCAGGCGAACAGCCGGACATAGGGCCGCCGCGCGCCGGCGCCGTGGTCCCGGATCGCGCCGCGCAGCACCGGGCACTCGCGCTCCACGGCGTCCAGCACCGAGCCGATCGTCACCGGCGCGGATGCCTTGACCAGCAGCTCCCCCGGCACGTTCGCCAGGGCCCGCAGATGACCGGGCAGCGCCACCCGAACGGTGACCGGGCCGGGAACAGCGTCATACCCGGTCACCTCGGTGCCAATCGCGTCCGCACTCATGGCAGGGTCTGCACCTCGACGGAGAGCACCGACGGCAGGTCGCGGACGATCGGCTGCCAGGTATTCCCCGAATCCGCCGACGCGTACACCTGCCCGCCGGTGGTGCCGAAATAGACACCGCAGGACTCCAGCGAGTCGACGGCCATGGCGTCGCGCAACACGTCCACGTAGCAATCCCGTTGCGGCAGACCAGTTGTCAGGGGCTCCCATTCGCCGCCGCCGCTGCGGCTGCGGTACACGCGCAACTTGCCCTCAAACGCCACGTGGAACTCGTCGCTGGTGATCGGCACCACGTACACGGTCTCCGGCTCGTGCGCGTGCACCTGCACGGCGAACCCGAAGTCGGTGGGCAGATCCCCGCTGACCTCGTACCAGTTCTCGCCGGCGTCGTCGGTGCGCATCACGTCCCAATGTTTCTGCATGTACAGCGTCGACGGCCGCTCCGGATGCATCGCGATCCGATGCACGCAATGGCCGATCTCGGCATCCTGGTCCGGAAGATGCCCGGAGCGCAGACCCTTGTTGATCGCGCGCCAACTCTCGCCGCCGTCGTCGGTGCGGAAGACCCCGGCCGCCGAGATCGCCGCGAACATCCGCTGCGGATCGGCGTGGTCCAGCACGAGGGTGTGCAGGCCGAGACCGCCAGCTCCGGGCATCCACTCGTGGCCCCGGACCTCCCGCAACGCGGGCAGCTCCTGCCACGACGCACCGCCGTCGCCGGACCGGAAGAGCGCGGCGTCCTCGACACCGGCCCACACCACCTCCGGATCGGTGAGCGACGGCTCAAAATGCCAGACCCGGGTGAACTTCCACGGTTTCGGCGTGCCGTCATACCACAGATGATCGCCGGGATCGCCGACGTAGCCGAACTCGTTGCCGACCGGCTGCCAGCTCGCCCCGCCGTCGTCGGATCGCTGCACCTGCTGGCCGAACCAACTCGTGGACTGCGACGCCCACAGCCGGTTCGGATCGGCTGGCGACCCGGCCACATGGAAGATCTCCCATCCGTTGAAGAACGGGCCGTCGACCTTCCAGTCTTTGCGTGTCCCGTCGGATGTCAGGACGAATGCGCCCTTGCGGGTGCCGACCAGTACTCGAACACTACTCATGGTGCACCCCTGATCTCTCGCTGATGTCTCGCTGCCGTTGCCCGCCGATCAAAGCGCATCGCGGACCGGAAGTCCAGAAGAATCTGACACTCTGACGCATCATGCATGCTCCTCACATCATGGCATCCGCAGCAGGCGGATCGGGCCTCCTCAGTAGGCTCTCGGCTGTGAGCGAGTTGCAGCGCGAGATCATCGCCGCCCTGTCCGTGCGCGAGTCCGTAGATCCGGCCGCGGAGATCGAGCACCGGGTAGGTTTCCTCGTCGACTATCTCGGTGCGACCGGTGCACGCGGGTATGTGCTCGGCGTCAGCGGCGGCCAGGACAGCTCGCTCGCCGGCCGCCTGTGCCAGCTGGCGGTGCAGCGCAGTAGGGCCGCGGGCCGCGAGGTGACCTTCGTCGCGATGCGTCTGCCGTACGGCGTCCAGGCCGACGAGGGCGACGCCCGGACGGCGCTGGCGTTCATCGAACCGGACAAGGTGGTGACCGTCGATATCAAGGCCGGGTCCGACACGATGTGCACAGACGTCACACGCGGCATGCTCGGCGAGTATGACGATGTTCCGGGGCTGAGCGATTTCGTCCGCGGCAACGTCAAGGCGCGCATGCGGATGGTGGCCCAGTACGCGCTGGCCGGCCAACTCGGGCTGATCGTCGCGGGAACCGACCACGCGGCCGAGGCCGTGACGGGCTTCTATACGAAGTTCGGCGACGGAGCGGTGGATGTCACTCCGCTGTCCGGACTGAACAAGCGCCAGGGCGCGGCGCTGTTGCGGCATCTCGGCGCGCCGGACGCGTTGTGGCAGAAGGTGCCGACGGCCGATCTGGAGGACGACAACCCGGGCCAGCCGGACGAAGTCGCGCTCGGCGTGAGCTACCGCGACATCGACGACTACCTCGAAGGCCGGGACGTGCCCGCAGCCTCGGCGGCCCGCATCGAGCAGCTGTATCGCGCCACGCGGCATAAGCGGGCGCTCCCAGTGATGCCCGTCGACACCTGGTGGCGTAGCTGAGTCACTCCGGGTCCCCCCAGCGAACAGGGGCGACTCAGCCACGCCAAGGAACGCACTAAGGAATCAGCGCGCGGCGCGCACCGCGGACTCGATGTTCTCGCCGACAGCCCGATCGACCGATTTCCAGTAGCCGAACGCTCGCTCGCGCACCTCGCCTCGCACACCGGCCAGGGCACCGGAGACCTGCGCCACCAACGCGGCGCGTTGCGCCTCGTTGAACACCTCGCGGACCAATGTTCCGGCCTGACCGAAGTCGTCGTCCTCGGCGTGCAGCGTGTAGGCGGCCCGCACCATCTCCGGGTCGGTCTCCCACGTCTCCTCCGGCGCGGCCGGGCCGTCGGCGTACGGTCGGCCGGCCGAGTTCGGCGCGTAGACGGCCTGCGACCCGGAGTGCTCGTACGTCATCTGCCCGTCGAACATGTAGGTGTTCACCGGAACGAGGGGCTTGTTCACCGGAAGCTGGTGGAAGTTGGTGCCGATCCGGTTGCGCTGCGCGTCGTTGTAGGCGAAGGAGCGGCCCAGCAGCATCTTGTCGGGCGAGAGGCCGATGCCGGGCACCGTATTCCCCGGGGAGAACGCGGCCTGCTCGATCTGCGCGAAGAAGTTCTCCGGGTTCCTGTTCAACGTGAACCGGCCGACCTCGATCAGCGGGTAGTCCGTGTGCGGCCAGGTCTTGGTGAGATCGAACGGGTTGAACCGGTAGGTCGCCGCCTCGGCGTACGGCATCACCTGGACGGACACCTTCCAGCTCGGGAACTCGCCCCTAGCGATCGCGTCGAAGAGGTCGCGCCGGTGGTAGTCGGCGTCCGAACCGGCCAGCCGGGCGGCCTCCTCGTTGCTGAGGAACGCCATGCCCTGCTGCGTGTGGAAGTGATACTTCACCCAGAACTTCTCGCCGGCCGCATTGACCCACATGAAGGTGTGCGAACCGTACCCGTTCATGTGCCGCCACGACTTCGGCAGCCCGCGCTCGCCCATCAGGTAGGTGACCTGGTGCGCGGACTCGGGGTTCAAGGTCCAGAAGTCCCACTGCATCTGCGCCGAGCGCAGGCCCGAGTCCGGGGTGCGCTTCTGGCTGCGGATGAAGTGCGGGAACTTGATCGGGTCGCGCAGGAAGAAGATCGGCGTGTTGTTGCCGACGATGTCGTAGTTGCCCTCGGTCGTGTAGAACTTAAGCGCGAAACCGCGCACGTCCCGCCAGGTGTCGGGGCTGCCCTGCTCCCCCGCCACGGTCGAGAACCGGGCCAGCATGGGGGTTTTCGCGCCGGGCTGGAACAGCGCGGCCTTGGTGAATCGCGACACGTCCGCCGTCACCTCGAGTTCGCCGAAGGCGCCGCCGCCCTTGGCATGCGGGCTGCGCTCCGGCACCCGCTCACGGTTGAAATGCGCCATCTGCTCAAGGAAATGAACATCGTGCAGCAGCAGCGGGCCGTTCGGCCCCATGGTCAAGGAGTTGCGATCGGAGGGCGCCGGCGCGCCGGAGCCCGTGGTCGAGGGGGTGTCGGTGGTCGTCATGGCTGGGTATCTCCTTCGATCATGGTGAAGCACTAGCCGGCGGGTGCCGGCCCCTTCGATTGGCAATCCGGGCAATAGCCCCAGAAGATGACTTCGGCCTCGGTGACCGAAAAGCCTTGGGCAGCAACGGGTTCCAGGCATGGGGCGGCGCCCGTGGCGCAGTCGACGTCGACCATCCGGCCGCACCGCCGACAGACCAGGTGGTGGTGGTTGTCCCCCACGCGCGGGTCGTAGCGAGCGGGCGATCCCGCCGGCGCCACGCGACGAACCAGCCCCATCTCGTCCAGTGCGTGCAGCACGTCGTAAACGGCCTGGGTCGAGACACGACCCAGCTCCCCGCGCACGTCGGCGATGATGGTGTCCGCATCGGCATGGGGATGCCGGCGCACGGCATCCAGAACCGCCACCCGCTGCTTGGTGACACGCACGGCCGCGCCCCGCAGATCGCGTTCGGCGGCGGACGTCGTCATACCCGAATGATACGGCATAAAATGGAATTGTTCCAGTTAACGAACTGAGCGGTAGGCGGCGCGAGCCCGGTCCGCCGGTGACCGCTGTCGCCCCCTGCCGCTACTGTCGGCGTATGCAGCAGTACCTCGATCTCCTCGACCGCATCCTCCAAGGCGGGCACCGAAAGTCCGACCGGACGGGCACTGGCACATTGTCGATCTTCGGGCACCAGATGCGCTTCGACCTGGCCGACGGCTTCCCGGTGGTGACGACGAAGAAGCTGCACATGCGGTCGGTGATTGTCGAGCTGCTGTGGTTCCTGTCCGGCTCGACCAACGTGCACTGGCTGCAAGAACGGGGCGTGACGATCTGGGACGAGTGGGCCGACGCCGACGGGGATCTCGGGCCGGTGTACGGGCATCAGTGGCGGTCGTGGCCGGCGCCGGACGGGCGGCACATCGACCAGATCGCGGCGGTGATCGAGTCGATCCGGACGAAGCCCGACTCGCGGCGGCACATCGTGTCGGCGTGGAACGTCGCGGAGGTGGCGGATATGGCGCTGCCGCCCTGCCACACGTTGTTCCAGTTCTACGTCGCGGACGGCCGACTGTCCTGCCAGCTGTATCAGCGGAGCGCGGACGTTTTCCTGGGTGTGCCGTTCAACATCGCGTCCTACGCGCTGCTCACGATGATGGTGGCGAAGGTGACGGGCCTCGAGCCGGGTGAGTTCGTGCACACGTTCGGCGACGCGCACCTCTACCTCAACCATCTGGACCAAGCGCGGTTGCAGCTCAGCCGCACGCCGCGCGCGCTGCCCCGGATGGAGCTGGCGGACGGGGTGCGCGATATCGACGGTTTCGTTTATGACGATTTCACGTTGACGGGCTATGACCCGTATCCCGCGATCAAGGCGCCGATCGCCGTATGACGCGCTCGTCACGCCCGATCATGACGGCACGGCCGACCATGACGGTGGTCGCGGCGGTCGCCGCCAACGGTGTGATCGGCGCCGACGGCGACCTCGCCTGGCGCAACTCCGCAGATCTGCGCCGGCTCAAGGCGCTGACCATGGGGCACACGCTGGTGATGGGGCGGAAGAACTTCGACGCGATCGGCCGGCCGCTGCCGGGACGGCGCACCGTGGTCCTCACCCGACGGGCCGACTGGGCAGCCGACGGGGTGACCGTCGTGCATGACGCCGGTGCGGAGTTGGATGCGGCGCTGGCGGCGATCGTCGCGGACACCGGCGATACCGACGTCTTCGTCTTCGGTGGTGGTGAGATCTACGCCGAGTTGATCGGGCGAGCAGACGCCTTGGAGCTGACGGAGATCGACGCGGAACTGCCGGGAGACGTCTTCTTCCCACCGGTCGACTGGGCCGAGTGGACGGAAGTCCGTCGCGAAGCGCAGGACGGGTTCGCGTGGGTGCGCTATGAGCGCCGGCCGGGCGGCGACGCGCACACGGCCAACTGAGGCGCCAGCCGTTGTCTCGCGCGCCGCGCCGCGCCGCGCGACCGGTTCGTCAGACGACGGACGGCGCGGACGGCGTCCGTCGGTACGGCATGACGATGCGCAGGTCGTTCGCACCGGAGCGGACCGCGGCGTCGGGCATCGCGCGCCCATGCCGCATGGTGACGCTGGCGGAGTCGAGCACATCCGAGACATCGAGGTCGAGGGCCACACAGATCGCCGCGAGTAACTCGCTGGATGCCTCCTTGCGGCCGCGCTCAACCTCCGAGAGGTAGCCGAGAGACACGTTCGCCGCGGTAGACACATCGCGCAGCGTCCGGTTCTGGCCCACGCGGGCATGCCGCAGCGTCCCACCCAGTGCGTCGCGCAGCAGCATCTCGCCCCTCCTGATGACTCGCGCCGAGCCTTCTGGTTCTACGGTACCCGCTGGGTCCGACGGTCATGCCCGTTCGCCCACCGTACTCGAAACGCTTGCGGTGGGGTGATTGTTCCCGGCACCGTCGTGTCGCGCCGGGCTCGGCATGTCGCTGCCATGTCGCAGTCAGGTCCCGGTCAGGTCCCAGTCGTGTCGCGCCGGGCTCGGCATACCGTCATCCGCGGACAGTTCCTTCACCAACCAAGCGTTCGAGTTCCTCGACGGCGCAGCGCACCGCCGCCGCCCGGACGTCGAAGCGCGTCACGGGTGCCACGCTCAGCCGGCGGACCGTCGAGCCGGCCGGCGACGCGAGACCGACGAAGACCGTGCCCGGCGGCTGTCCCCCCTGGGACGTGGGGCCGGCGACGCCGGTCAGCCCAATGCCGATCCGCGCCGCGCAACGATCGCGGATGCCGGTCGCCAGTTGGCGCGCGACGTCCGGATCGACGGGCCCCACACACTCCAGCAGACCCGGGTCGACGCCCACCAGGGTGGATTTGAGATCTGTTGCATAGCAGACGATTCCACCGCGGAGCACGGCAGACGAGCCGGGCACTTCGGTCAACGCCGCGGTCAACAGCCCGGCGGTCAGGGATTCCGCGGCGGCCACCGTCCACCGGCGCGCGGCAAGGGCCTCGATCAGCGCCGTCATCCGCTGCAGGTCGAGGCCGAGCAGCGGGCACAGCCCCGCACCGGTGCCATGCACCGCGCTGCCGCTCATGTCCGGTCGGAGCGCCCGGCCCGCCGCGCCCGGCTGACCAGCGCGCCGGCGCGGGCGAGGTAGTCCAGGCCCGTCGCGATCGTCAGGATGATCGCGGCCGCCATCAGGATGCCGCGCCCCCAATCGATGGCGGAATGCGGTAGTGGCAGCGAGGCGAGAGGCAGCACGTACAGCCCGATCGCGACGATCTGCACGAGGGTCTTGACCTTGCCGCCCGGGCTCGCCGCGATCACTCCGTACCGGATCACCGCCAATCGCAGCAGCGTGATCCCGATCTCCCGGGTGAGAATGACAACCGTAATCCACCAATAGATCTCGCCGAGCAACGCGAGGCCGACCAGCGCGGAGCCGATCAGTGCCTTGTCCGCGATCGGATCGGCGATCTTGCCGAAGTCGGTGACCTGCCCGCGGCGCCGTGCGATCCGCCCGTCATACCTATCGGTGATGGCGGCGACCGCGAAGATGCCCCCGGCCACCCACCGTGCCGCCGGAACGTGCCCGCCCCCCGCGAAGAGTGCCAGCAGGAAGACCGGAACCAGGATCAACCGGAGGATCGTCAGCATGTTCGGCAGATTGACCAACGTCAGGCGGCCGGGCAGGTGACTGGGCGACGTCATGCGGAGCCCTCCGAGCGTGCAGGCGTGCGGCTGGAGTCATCTCCTCGCGGCCGAACGGCGCGATCGGCCCCGGCACGCGGCGCTTCGTCGCGAACGCGTCGCATGGCACTGCGCGAAGGGGTCGGCATCCCCCAAGGGTAGTCGGCACCGAACCGGCAGCGGCGCAGGGAGCCTGTTGCCGGAAGCGATCCGGCGGTGATTACGCTGATCGAACATGACGCCATCCCCCGCCGGCAGCGATTCCATCGTGGTCCGGCGCGCCCGGGTGGCCGACGTTCGCCGCGTCAAGGAACTGGTCGACTGCTACGCGGGGCCGATCCTGCTGGAGAAGTCGCTGGCGAACCTGTTCGAGGACGTCACGGAGTTCTGGGTCGCCGAGGTCGACGGCGAGGTGCAGGGATGCGGCGCGCTGCATGTGCTGTGGGAGGACCTGGGCGAGATCCGGACGGTGGCCACCAATCCGGAGCTGCGTGGCCGCGGCATCGGTGGCGCGCTCTGCCGCGCGGTGATCGCGGAGGCGCAGCGGCTCGGCATCGCCCGGCTGTTCGTGCTGACGTTCGAGGTGAGCTTCTTCGCCGGCCTAGGGTTCGAACCGATCTCGGAGCTCGGGCTGTCGCCCGAGGGCTTCGCCGAACTTCGCCGGTCCTACGATGCGGGCGTCGCCGAGTTCCTCGATCTGCCCTATGTCAAGCCGAACACGCTCGGTAACACGCGAATGCTGAAGTACCTGTAGTACCTGCCTGCACCGCCGGAGGGGCCCCGGTCCGCTGTGCCCTGAACTGCTATGCCCCGACCTTGATCATCAGGCCCACGCCGAAGATGCAGACGAGCCAGATCAGCGCCACGAACAGCGTGATGCGATCCAGGTTTTTCTCCACCACGCTCGACCCGGAGAGGGTGGACTGCATACCCCCGCCGAACAGCGAGGTGAGCCCGCCACCCTTTCCCTTGTGCAACAGGATCAGCGCCATCAGGGCCAGGCTGGTGATCACCAGCACGATATCGAGAAACAGTGACATGGAGAGGCGGCCTTTGCGCGTGCGTTGTCTGGAGTGAGGGTCTTGAAGGGCGGTTCGACAGGCAGTTTACCCTGTTACGCGAGGATGCCGACCGCGTTGGCCGCCAGCGTCGCGAACTCGGTGCCGTCCAGGGACGCCCCGCCGACCAGCGCGCCGTCCACATCGGGCTGCGCCATGATCTCGGCGACGTTGCTCGACTTGACCGAGCCGCCGTACAGGATCCGGATCGCCGCGGCCGTCTTCGGCCCGTATAGGTCGATCAACGTCTGCCGCAGCGCGGCGCAGACCTCCTGGGCGTCCGCCGGGGTCGCCACCCGGCCCGTCCCGATCGCCCACACCGGCTCGTACGCCAGCACCACGTTCTCGGCATCGTCGGCGCCGACCGACGCGAGCGCCACGCGCAGCTGGGCGGTGGCGTGCTCGCAATGGCGCGCGGCCTCGCGGACGTCCAGCCCCTCCCCCACGCACAGGATCGGGCGCAGCCCGTTGCGAAGCGCCGCCGTCACCTTGGCGGCGACCACGTCATCGGTCTCGTCGTGGTACTGGCGCCGCTCCGAGTGACCGACCGTGACGTACGTGCAGCCGAGCTTCGCCAACATCGCCCCGGATACCTCGCCGGTGTAGGCACCCGAGTCGTGCACGGACAGATCCTGTGCGCCGTAGGCGATCTCGAGCTTGTCGCCGTCCACCAGTGTCTGCACCGACCGCAGATCCGTGAACGGCGGAAGCACCGCGACCTCGACCCGGGCGAGGTACTTCTCCGGCAAGGTGAAGGCGATCTTCTGCACCAGCGCAATCGCCTCGAGATGGTTCAGGTTCATCTTCCAGTTGCCGGCGATGAGCAGCTTGCGCGCCGCTGCGCCGCTCTGGTTCTTGGCGGCCATGTCAGTTCTCCAAGACGGTGATGCCGGGCAGTTCGGCACCTTCGAGGAACTCCAGCGACGCACCTCCGCCGGTCGAGATGTGGCTGAATCCGGCTTCGTCGATGCCGAGTTGCCGGACGGCCGCCGCCGAATCACCGCCGCCGACCACGGAGAAGGCCGAGCTGTCGGCGATCGCCTGCGCGACCGCGCGCGTCCCCTCCGCGAACGGCGCCATCTCGAACACGCCGACCGGTCCGTTCCAGAAGATCGTCCGCGCGTTCGCGATCACCGCCGCGAACGCCTCCCGGGTCGCCGGGCCGATGTCCAGACCCTGCCAGCCGTCGGGGATCTCGGTCGCCGCGACGACCCGCGTGGCGGCATCCGCCGAGAAACCATCGGCGATGACGATGTCCCGGGGCAGGACGATCTTCTTCGCGTGTTGTGCCAGCAGCTCGCGACAGGTGTCGATCTGGTCCGCCTGCAGCAGCGAGCCGCCCACCCCGTGGCCCTGGGCCGCCAGGAACGTGTAGGCCATCCCGCCGCCGATCAGCAGCGTGTCGACCTTGGCCAGCAGTGCGGTGATGACGCCGAGTTTGTCGGACACCTTGGCGCCGCCGAGAACGACGACATATGGACGGTCCGGGTCGCCGGTGAGCTTGCGGAGCACCGCGGTCTCGGCCGTGACCAGATAGCCGGCGTAGTGCGGCAGCCGCTGCGCGACGTCGTAGACGGACGCCTGCTTGCGGTGGACCACGCCGAACCCGTCGGACACGAACGCCGCGTCGGCACCGACCGACGCGACGAGTTCATCGGCGAGGGCGGCGCGTTCCGCCGCGTCCTTGCTCGTCTCGCGCGCGTCGAACCGGACGTTCTCCAGGAGCGTGACCGGGTTGAGGCCGTCCATCTGCGCCACGGCCTGTCGGACGTCGTCCAGGTTCTTAGCGAGGAAGACCGTCTTGCCCAGCAGTTCGCACAGCCGCTTCGCCACGGGTTCGAGGGACAGCGTCGGATCGGGCGCGCCTTTGGGACGGCCCAGATGTGCCATCACCACCACATGGGCGCCGCCGTCGGTCAGTGCCTTGATAGTTGGCACGCTCGCCCGAATCCGCCCGTCGTCGGTGATCACCGGGGTGGCGCCGGACCGATCGAGCGGGACGTTCAGGTCCGAACGGACCAGCACCGTCCGGCCGGTGACGCCGGTGGCGAGCAGGTCATCGAGGGTCTGCACGGGAATCCTCTCGCGAAGCGGATGGGGCGGACGGGCGACTCGCGCCGGTGACGGGCCGCGACTGTCGCGGTCCGTCACCGGCGTGCGGTGCCGGTCCGGGGCGTCTGACAGGGAGGCAGCGCCAGGGAGACGCGGTTACAGGGAAGCAGCGACGAGCTTCGCGAAGTCCGCCAGACGGTTCGAGTACCCCCACTCGTTGTCGTACCAGCCGACGATCTTGACCATGTTGTCGCCGAGCGTCATCGTCAGCGGCGCGTCGAAGGTGCACGAGGCCGGGGCGCCGACGATGTCGGAGGACACGATCGGGTCGGTCGAGTAGGTCAGGTACTTCGACAGCGGGCCGGATTCCGCGGCGGCGCGGAACGCGTCGTTGACGTCATCGACGGTCACGTTCTTCGCCAACTCCGCGGTCAGATCGGTGACCGAGCCGTCCGGCACGGGCACACGCAGGGCGTAGCCGTGCAGCTTGCCGGCCAGCTCCGGGAGCACCAGCGCGGTAGCCTTCGCGGCGCCGGTGGTGGTCGGGATGATGTTGACGGCCGCGGCCCGTGCGCGGCGCAGGTCCTTGTGCGGGAAGTCGAGGATCCGCTGGTCGTTCGTGTAGGCGTGGATCGTCGTCATCAGGCCCTTGACGATGCCGAACGAATCGTTGAGCACCTTCGCCATGGGGGCGACGCAGTTCGTCGTGCAGGAGGCGCAGGACAGGATCGTCTGGCTGCCGTCATAGGCGGAGTCGTTGACGCCCATGACGACGGTCAGGTCCTCACCCTTCGCCGGCGCCGAGATGATGACCTTCTTCGCGCCGCCGTTTAGGTGCCCGCGCGCGGCCTCGGCCTGAGTGAAGTGGCCGGTCGACTCCACTACCAGGTCGACCCCGTAGTTGCTCCACGGCAGCGCGGCAGGATCCTTCTCGGACAGCACCGCGATGTCGTGGCCGTCGATCGTGATCTTTCCCTCGCCCGCGGTGACGGTATTGGGCAGGCTGCCGAGCACGCTGTCGTACTTGAGCAGGTGGGCGAGGGTCTTGGTGTCGGTGAGGTCGTTGACCGCGACGATCTCGAGATCGTATCCGGACGCCGCCAGCGCCCGCCAGAAGTTGCGGCCGATGCGGCCGAATCCGTTGACTCCGATGCGAACAGTCACAGCTCAGGTCTCCTTGCGTGGTAGTGGTTCGCCGTGCCGCCACGGCGGCGTTTCGCGGGCCATTCAGCGCTATCCTAACCGGACTGAGCTGTATCGATACAGCACCGTCACCCTGTGACAAAGCCGATAGCGCGACCAGCGGAGACAGGCGTCACATGTCGAGCATCTCGGGGGTCACCGCGGACTCGGTGCCCGGCAACCCCAGTTGGCGTGCACGCCGATCGGCGATCGTCAGCAGGCGTCGGATGCGCCCGGCGATGGCGTCCTTCGTCATCGGCGGATCGGCGAGCTGGCCGAGTTCTTCGAGGGAGACCTGCCCATGGGCGATGCGCAGGCGTCCGGCCTCGGCCAGGTGTTCGGGGGCGCCATCACCGAGGATGTCCAGCGCGCGACTCACCCGAGCAGCCGCGGCGACCGCCGCGCGCGCCGACCGGCGCAGGTTGGCGTCATCGAAGTTGGCGAGGCGGTTGGCGGTGGCCCGCACCTCCCGGTGCTCCCGACGGTCCTGCCAGGTGACCACCGAGCGGCTGGCACCCATCCGGCCGAGTAGCGTCGCGATGGCGTCGCCGTCCCGGATCACCACCCGATCCGCGCCGCGCACCTCCCGGGCCTTCGCGGCCACTCCGAGACGGCGGGCGGCGCCCACCAGTGCCAGTGCGGCCTCCGGGCCCGGGCAGGTGACCTCGAGCGCGACCGAACGCCCCGGCTCGGTGAGCGATCCGTGCGCCAGGAACGCGCCGCGCCACGCGGCCTCGGCGTCGACCACCGAGCCGGCGACGATCTGCGGCGGCAGCCCGCGTACCGGCCTGCCGCGCTGATCCAGCAGGCCTGTCTGGCGGGCGAGCGTGTCGCCGCCGGCGACCACCCGGACCAGGTAGTGCGTGCTCTTCCGCAGCCCGGTCGGTGCGACGGACTGCAACATCGCGGCCTGCCCGTACAGCTCCCCGATATCGCGCCGCACCCGCTGGGCCGTGGGCGCATGATCGAGTTCCGCCTCGACCACCACCCGGCCGGCGACGATGTGCAGGCCGCCGGCGAATCGGAGGATCGTCGCGATCTCGGCCTTGCGCGCGGAGGCCTTCGCGATCGGAACCCTGCAGAGTTCATCCTTCACGTCACCGGTCATCGCCATGGATCTGCCACGCTCCTGTCTAGGGGCCACTTGCCCGGGGGCCACTCGTGATCGGTCATTGTGTCGGGGCGCCGACCGGGAGGCTCGGAATGCTGCGGCCCGGCTGATAATCGCCGAACCCGGCGAGCACACTGCCCAACACCGCGGACAGCGAGGGCGCATGGTGCCGCGGGCTCGTGCCGTCGGCGATGTCCTCGAGGAGCAGTCGGGCACCGAGCCGCTTCGCCGCGGAGGTCAGGCGTTGCGGCAGCGCAACGGCCCTGCGGTCGGCGAGCACGGTGTCGATGGTCAGCCCCGGGGCGTGCACCCTGAGCACGTCGAGATGCTGTTCGGGCGAGAACCCCTCGGTCTCACCGGGCTGCGGCGCCAGGTTGAGGACGACCAGCCGGTGCGCCCGGGCGGAGGCGATGGCCGCGCCCAGCTCCGGGACCAGCAGATGCGGCAGCACACTGGTGAACCACGAACCCGGCCCCAGGGTGATCAGGTCCGCCGCCGCGATCGCCGCCAGCGCCTCGGGGCAGGCCGGGACGTCCGCGGGTGTGAGCCGCACCGATTGCACGTCCCCCGGTGTGGCCGCAACAGCGACCTGACCGCGGATCTGGCGCACGGCGGCGGGGTCCTCGTCCAGGCCCGTGACGTCGGCTATGAGATCGAGCGGCTGGCACGCCATGGGCAGCACGCGGCCGCGCGCGTGCAGCAGCCGAGCCGCGGCGTCCAGCGCCGCGACGGGATCGCCGAGAACCTGCGACAGCCCCACGAGCACGATATTGCCGACGGGGTGGCCGGTGAGCGCGCCCTGCCCGCTGAACCGATGCTGGAAGGTGCGCCCGAGCAGGTCCGCGTCCGCGTCGTCCCCGGCCAGCGCCGCCAGCGCCATGCGCAGATCGCCGGGCGGCAGGATCCCCGGCACGTCACGCCGTAGGCGGCCCGAGGAGCCGCCGTCGTCGGCCACGGTGACCACCGCCGTGATGTCCACATCGAGACCGCGCAGCGCCGTCAGCATGACGAACAGCCCGTGCCCGCCGCCGATCGTGACAACCTTGGCCCTGTGGGCGGAAGCGGTGTCAGGTCGCGTCATCAACGGCGCGGACTGCGCCGGCAGGCCGGTCATTCCCGCCCCAGGTCGCGGTGGACGACCTTGACGGTGCGCCCGCGTCCACCCAGCCGCCGGCCGATCTCCTCGGCGACGGCGACGCTCCGGTGCTTTCCGCCGGTGCAACCGATCGCCAGCGTGAGGTAGCGCTTACCCTCCCGCTCGTACCCGTCGCCGATCAAAGCCAGCAGGTCCAGATACCGGTCGATGAATTCGCGCGCCCCCGGTCGGGTCAGGACGTAGTCGGACACCGCATGGTCCGTCCCGTCCAGTTTGCGGAGCTCGGGCACCCAGTAGGGATTCGGCAGGAATCGCATGTCGACGACGAGGTCCGCGTCGAGCGGCAGCCCGTATTTGAATCCGAAGGAAAGGATCGTCATCGACGCAGTCGGGCGGACATGCGGGAAGGCCTCGATGATGCGATCGCGCAATTCGTGCACGGACAGATCGCTCGTGTCGATCACCAGATCGGCCTCGTGCCGCAGCGGCCCCAGCAGTTTCCGCTCGGCGGCGAGACCGTCGACAAGGCGACCCTCGCCCTGCAGCGGGTGTGCCCGCCGGTTCGCCTCGTACCGTCGGATGAGGGCCTCGTCACTGGCATCCAAGTAGAGCACCCGCGGTCGATATCCGCGGGCGTCGAGGGATTTGATGACTCCGGCCAGATCGGCGGTGAACACCCGGGCTCGTACGTCGAGAACCACGGCGATCCGATTGACCGCGCCGCCGGCGCGCGTGCCGAGATCGACCATGGTGCCGATGAGTTCGGCGGGCAGGTTGTCCACCACGAACCAACCGAGATCCTCGAGACACTTCGCCGCCGTGGACCGACCAGCGCCCGAAAGTCCGGATATCACGGCAACTTCGATGCCGGGGAGGGGCGCGGCGCCGCCGGTCGGCGGGTCGGTGGGGGGCTCAGCGGTCACCCCTGTGATCCTGCCAGCTTCGCGACCGGGGCCGCTACCGGCCGGTGATGCGGGCGACTACCGTGCTTCGGCCAAGGCCGCGACGATCGTCTCGGCCGTCCGGACGCCGATGCCGGGGACCGCCGCGATCTCGTCGGCGGTGGCCGCACGGATCTTCGCGACCGACCCGAACTGCTTCATCAGGGCCTGGCGACGCACCGACCCGAGGCCGGGGATGGCGTCGAGCGCGGAGGCCGTCATCGCCGTGGATCGTTTCGACCGGTGGTAGGTGATGGCGAACCGGTGCGCCTCGTCGCGCAGGCGCTGCAACAGATACAGCGCCTCGCTCGACCGGGGGAAAATCACCGGGTCGTCCTGGCCGGGCAGCCATACCTCCTCCAGCCGTTTGGCGAGGCCGCACACCGTGATGTCGGTGATGCCGAGGTCGGTCAGCACGGCGGCGGCCGCGTTGACCTGCGGGGCCCCGCCGTCCACGACGAGGAGCTGCGGCGGGTACGCGAACCGGCGGGGCCGGCCGGTCTCCGGGTTGATGCCCGCGGTGGGCTGCAGCTCCGCGCGCCCGCCGGCACCGTGGGTCAATCGGCGGCGCACCACCTCCGCGATCGACGCGACATCGTCGCCGGGATGCTCGCGGATCGCGAAATGCCGGTAGTCGCTACGTTTCGGCAGCGCGTCCTCGAAGACCACCAGCGACGCGACCACGTTCGTGCCCTGTACGTGCGAGATGTCGATGCATTCGATGCGGAGCGGGCTCGCGTCCATGCCGAGCGTGTCCGCGATCTCGTCCAGCGCGGCGGACCGGGCGGTGAGGTCGGAGGCGCGCCGCAGCCGGTGCTGGCGCAGCATCTCGGCTGCGTTGCGGGTGACCGTTTCGGCGAGTGCACGCTTGTCGCCACGCTGTGGCACGCGCAACCGGACGTTCGATCCCCGCAGCGCCGACAGCCAGGCGCGGACCTCCTCCGCCTGCGGCGGCAGGGTCGGCACCAGGATGTCGTGCGGCACCGCCGTGGCGCCGTCGTCGGCTGCCCGCCCCCCGTAGAACTGCGTCAGGAAGCCCTCCACGATGGTGCCGAGGCGGCCCTCGTCCAACGCCGCGCCCGGGGCTAGCAGCGGGGCCGCCTGGCCGTCGGTGTCCCCCGGCCGGTCACCGGTATGGTCCCCGGGCGCGTCCGCTGGTGAATCCTCCGGCGCGTCGTCGACCGGGATCTCCACGATCCACCCACGCTGTCCGCGCACCCGCCCGTCGCGCACGTGGAACACGTGGACGGCCGCCTCGAGCTCATCGCCCACCACGCCGACCACATCCGCGTTCGTCCCGTCGGAGAGCACCACGGCTTGCTTCTCCATGGCGCGGTGCACCGCGGACAAGTCGTCCCGCAGCCGCGCGGCCCGTTCGAAATCGAGGGCGTCGGACGCCTCGGCCATCTCCCGCTCGAGACGTCTGATGAGCGGTTTCGTCCGGCCGGACATGAACTCGCAGAAGTCGTCGACGATCTTCCGGTGCTGCTCCTCGGAGACCCATCCGACACACGGCGCGGAGCACTTTCCGATGTACGCCAACAGGCACGGCCGGCCGGTGCGCTGCGCCCGGCGGAACACGGCCGCCGAACACGTCCGCGCCGGGAAGACGCGCAGCAGCAGGTCGAGCGTCTCCCGGATGGCCCACGCGTGCGCATACGGCCCGAAGTACTTGACGCCCTTCTTGTGCGGCCCACGCGTCACCTGCAGCCGCGGGAACTGCTCCCCCACCGTGACCGCGAGTTCCGGATACGACTTGTCGTCCCGGAACTTCACGTTGAACCGCGGATCGAATTCCTTGATCCAATTGAACTCGAGTTGCAGCGCCTCGACCTCGGTGCCGACCACGGTCCATTCCACCGACGCCGCGGTGGTCACCATCTGCGCGGTCCGTGGGTGCAGGCCGGACAGGTCGGCGAAATACGAATTCAGGCGCTGGCGAAGGCTTTTCGCCTTGCCGACATAGATCACCCGGCCATCGGGATCCCGGAACCTGTAGACACCGGGTGAGGTCGGGATGCTCCCCGGTGCCGGTCGGTACGTGGTCGGGTCGGGCACATCTGCAGGGTAGTTCAGCGCGGTCGCGCACCTATGACGCCGCCCATGACGCTGTCCGGGGCGATACGCCGGTCGTTAGGGTGAATCAGGCGCGGGCGCCCGGGAGTGGCTCAGCAGTGGCCCGACAGTGGCGCCGCACCGTATGCGCCAGGACGGGGGAATAGGTGGAGATCTGGCCCGGGCAGGCGTATCCGTTGGGCGCGACGTTCGACGGCTCCGGAACGAACTTCTCGCTGTTCAGCGAGGTGGCCGAGCGTGTCGAACTGTGCCTGTTCGATGCGGACGGCACCGAGACGCGGGTTACCCTGCCCGAGATGGACGGCTATGTCTGGCACTGCTACCTGCCGTCCGTGCAGCCGGGGCAGCGGTATGGGTACCGCGTGCACGGGCCGTACGACCCCGCACGCGGGCTGCGCTGCAACCCGGCGAAGCTGTTGCTCGACCCGTACGCGAAGGCGGTCGACGGCGTTCTCGACTGGAACCCGGCGTTGTTCTCCTACCCGCCCGGCTATCCGGACGCGGCCGGCGAAGCGAGCGGCATCGAGACCACGGACTCCGCACCGCACATGGTCAAGGGCGTGGTCATCAACCCGTACTTCGACTGGAGCGGCGAGGCCCGGCCCCGCACGTGGTACCACGACACCGTCATCTACGAGGCCCACGTCAAGGGGCTGACCGCGCGGCACCCGGACCTGCCGGACGAGATTCGCGGCACGTACGCCGGTCTCGCGCACCCGGCCATCGTGGACCATCTCACGCGCCTCGGCGTGACGGCCGTCGAGCTGATGCCGGTGCACGAGTTCGTCAGCGACCAGCATTTGCTGGATGCGGGACTGACCAACTACTGGGGCTACAACACCATCGGCTTCTTCGCCCCGCATCACGCGTACTCGGCATCGGGGGCGCTCGGAAGCCAGGTGCAGGAGTTCAAGTCCATGGTCAAGACGCTGCACAGCGCCGGCATCGAGGTGATCCTCGACGTCGTCTACAACCACACCGCCGAGGGCAATGAACTCGGTCCGACGCTCTCCTTCCGCGGCATCGACAACGCCGCCTACTACCGGCTGATGGACGACGACCCGCGCTACTACCGGGATTACACCGGGACCGGGAACTCCCTGAACGCCCGATCGCCACACGCGCTGCAACTGCTGATGGACTCGCTGCGTTACTGGATCACGGATATGCACGTGGACGGGTTCCGATTCGATCTCGCCGCGACGCTGGCGCGAGAGTTCTACGACGTGGACCGGCTCTCCAGCTTCTTCGATCTCGTCCAGCAGGATCCGGAAGTCAGCCAGGTCAAGCTCATCGCCGAGCCGTGGGATGTCGGCCCCGGCGGGTACCAGGTCGGCAATTTCCCGCCGCGCTGGACGGAGTGGAACGGCAAGTACCGGGACACCGTCCGGGACTTCTGGCGCGGGCAGCCGGCCACGCTCGGCGAGTTCGCGGCGCGACTCACCGGCTCCGCCGATCTGTACGAGCAGGACGGGCGCCGTCCGGTGGCATCGATCAACTTCGTCACGGCGCACGACGGGTTCACCCTCAAGGATCTGGTGTCCTACAACGACAAGCACAACGAGGCGAACGGTGAGGACGGCCGCGACGGCACCGACGACAACCGGTCATGGAACTGCGGCGTCGAGGGGCCGACCCACGATCCGGAGGTCACGGCCCTCAGAGCGCGGCAGCAGCGCAACTTCATCGCGACATTGCTGCTGAGCCAAGGCGTTCCGATGATCTCGCACGGCGACGAGCTCGGGCGCACGCAGCAGGGCAACAACAACGCGTATTGCCAGGATTCCCCGCTGACGTGGGTGGACTGGGGTGGCGCCGACGCGAACCTCATCGAGTTCACCGCCGCGGTGGCCCGGTTGCGTCGGCATCATCCGACGTTCCGGCGTCGGCGCTTCTTCGACGGCCGGCCGGCCGCCCGCGGCGAGGGCGAGCCGTTGCCCGACATTGTCTGGATGACGCCGTCCGGGGATGTCATGACGCGCGCGGACTGGGACTCGGATTTCGTCCGGTCGATCGCCGTCTTTCTCAACGGCCGTGGGATCCGGGGCACCGACGAGCGAGGCCGGCCGATCGTTGACGACTCGTTCCTGCTGCTGTTCAACGCTCACCATGAGGACCTCGAGTTCGCCCTCCCGCCGGAGGAGTACGGCGCGGCGTGGAACGTCGTCATCGACACCTCGGGCATCGACGTGGCGGCGCAGGTGCACGCGGCGCAGACGGCGCTCACCGTGACCGCGCGCAGCACCGTCGTGCTGCAGGCCGCGACGGGTGAACCGGCCGGCGAACCCGAGGAGCCACCGGCAGCGGTCGTGCCGGACGTGCCGCCCAGCGCGGCGTTCGGCGTCGGGAACGGAGACCGCTGACGGGCGTCGGATCGGCAGGGGCGGAGGATTGAATGGGCTCGCAGTTTCCGATGGGCTCGCAGTTTCCGATAGGCACAGAAACGGATATGACGCTGTTCGTAGCCGATGCGCTGTCCGACCGGCCGCCGCCCGGATCGGTGCCGCGGTCGACGTACCGGTTGCAGATCACGCCGGCCTTCACGCTTCATGACGCGGCCGGCTGGGTCGACTACCTGCGTCGCCTCGGCGTGGACTGGGTGTACTGCTCGCCGCTGTTGCAGGCGGCGTCCGGGTCCGATCACGGATACGACGTGGTGGACCATTCCCGTACCGACGCGGCGCGCGGCGGGCAGGCCGGCCTGCGAGCTCTCGCGGACGCCGCGCACGGCGCCGGCATGGGCATGCTCGTCGACATTGTCCCGAATCACGTCGGCGTCGCCCGGGCGCTGGAATCGGTGTGGTGGTGCGATGTGCTCACTTATGGGCGGCGTTCGCGGCATGCGGTCGCCTTCGACATCGATTGGGCCGCAGGTGGAGACAAGGTACTGCTGCCCGTCCTCGGGGACGGGCCCGACGAACTGGCCGCGCTGCGCGTGGTCGATGGACGGCTGCACTACTACGAGCACGTCTTCCCGCTCGCGCCGGGCAGCGTCCGGGACGGTGACACCCCGCAGCAGGTGCACGAGCGGCAGCACTACCGGCTGGTGAACTTCCGGCTCGCCGACACCGACCTCAACTACCGCCGATTCTTCGCGGTGAGTTCGCTGGCGGCGGTGCGGGTCGAGAAGCCGGGCGTGTTCGCCGGCTCCCACGCGGAGATCCGGCACTGGATCGAATCGGGCTGGGTGGACGGGCTGCGCGTGGATCACCCCGATGGGCTGAAGGATCCCGCGGGTTACCTCCGGGATCTCGCGGAACTCTCGGGCGGGTGCTACACGGTGGTGGAGAAGATCCTCGAACCCGGTGAGGATCTGCCGGCCGATTGGGGTTGCGCCGGCACGACCGGGTACGACACCCTGGCGCTCATCGATCGGCTGCTGGTCGACCCGGCCGGGCTGACCGCGTGCGACGCCGCAGCGAATCAGGGCCGTCGCGACGAAGTCGCAGGCCCGATGAGCGGAGCGCGGAGCGAGCAATACAGTACCGCGCTGGACAGGCTTGACGCCCAGCTTCGCGGCACCGGTACCGCGAGCGACGCCGGAGCGGCCGTGGGTTGGGCGGATCTAGTGCACGGCACGAAACGCGCGGTGGCGGACGGGATTCTGGGCTCCGAGGTCCGCCGGCTGGCACGGATGGTGCCCCGCGCGAGTCCCACGGATCAGGTGATCGACGCGATCGCGGAGCTGTCGGCCTGCTTCCCCGTCTACCGCACATACCTGCCGACCGGCGCGCACCACCTCGCAACCGCGCTCGCCGAAGCGCAGGCCCGCCGCCCTGACCTGTCGGAGACGCTCGCGCTGGTCGGGCTGTGCGCGTCGGAACCGGACTCCGAGTTCGCCGCCCGGTTCCAGCAGACATCGGGTGCGGTGATGGCGAAGGGAGTCGAGGACTGCGCCTTCTACCGCTACCCGCGCCTGACCTCGCTGACCGAGGTGGGCGGCGACCCGTCGATCTTCTCGGTGGCACCCGCGGAGTTCCATGCGGCGCAACGGTTCCGCCTGGCGGCCTGGCCGGACGGCATGACGACGCTGTCCACCCACGACACCAAGCGTGGCGAAGATGTGCGCGCGCGGATCGACGTGTTGGCCGAGGTTGCCGACGACTGGGGGCAGGCCGTCCAAAGCTGGGTCGGCCGGCTGGACTTCCCCGACGGCGCGCTGGCCAACCTGCTGTTCCAGACGGCGGTGGGCGCTTGGCCCATCGAAGCGGAGCGCCTGCACGCCTATGCGGAGAAGGCTGCCCGGGAGGCGAGCGACTCCACCGGATGGATCGATCCCGACGCCCGATTCGAGGAGGCGCTCCACCGCCTTGTCGACGCCTGCTTCGAGGACGGCGTCATCGCGGTGGAGCTCGCCGCGTTCGCCGACCGCATCCGACCCGCCGGATGGTCGAACTCGCTGGCGGCGAAGCTGATCCAGCTCACCGTCCCCGGTGTGCCGGACGTGTATCGCGGAACCGAATTGTGGCGCAACGACCTGGTGGATCCGGACAACCGGCGCCCGTTCGACGCATTCGCCGACGGTGGTGCCGCAGAGATGCTCGCCCGGCTCGACGACGGCTGGCTGCCGCCGATCGACACCACGGGCGCCGTCAAGCTTCTGGTGACATCCCGCGCGCTACGAGCCCGGCGGGACCAGCCGGAGCTATTCACCGACTACCGCGCGATCACGCCGGCCGGCCCTGCCGCCGATCACCTCGTGGCGTTCGACCGGGGCGGTGCGGTGACGCTCGCCACCAGGCTGCCGGTCGGCCTCGCCGAGCGCGGCGGCTGGGCCGGTACCACCATCTCACTACCGGCCGGGCAGTGGCGGGATGCATTGACGGGCAACGAGTTCGGGGCGAGAGCCCGGCCTGGGAACTCCGTCATCCTCGATGTCGCGGAGGTCCTGGACCGGTACCCCGTCGCGCTGCTGCTGCGAGCCTGACGGGCCGCCCGTACCGTGAACGGCATGCGACGATTCCGGGTGTGGGCGCCGCGGGCGCACCGGGTCGACCTCGCCACTGGCAGCGGCACTGACACCGACAAGGTCCCGATGGAGCGATCCGCCGACGGCTGGTGGTCTGTCGAGATCGACTGCGGCGACGACGATGTCGACTACGGCTTCGCGATCGACGGCGGGCCGGTGCGCCCCGACCCACGGTCGAGGCGTCAGCCGCGCGGCGTGCACGGCCCGTCCCGCACCTTCGACCCTGCTCGGCACGTCTGGGGCGACGGCTCCTGGACCGGGCGGCAACTCGCCGGCGCGGTGATCTACGAACTGCACATCGGGACGTTCACGCAGGGCGGCACGTTGGACGCGGCGAGCGAGAAGCTGGACCATCTCGTCGATCTCGGCGTGGACTTCGTCGAACTGCTGCCGGCAGGCGCCTTCAACGGACCGCGGGGCTGGGGGTACGACGGGGTGCTGTGGTTCGCGGTGCACGAGCCCTACGGCGGCCCTGCGGCCTACCAGCGATTCGTCGACGCCTGCCACGCGCGGGGGCTGGGCGTGATCCAGGACGTGGTCTACAACCACCTCGGACCGTCGGGCAATTATCTGCCCGAGTTCGGCCCCTACCTGCGCGACGATGCCGCCAATACCTGGGGCGCCGCAGTGAACCTGGACGGGCCCGGGTCCGACGAGGTGCGCCGCTACATCCTGGATAACGCGCACATGTGGTTCGCGGACTACCACGTCGACGGGCTGCGACTGGACGCGGTGCACGCCTTGCGGGATACGCGCGCCGTGCCGATCCTGGAGGAGCTCGCGATCGAGACCGATGCGCTGTCGGCCCATCTGGGCAGGCCGCTGTCTCTGATCGCGGAATCGGACCTGAACGATCCGGCGCTCTTCACAGCGCGGGAGGCGGGCGGATCGGGGCTCACTGCGGCCTGGAACGACGATGTCCATCACGCGGTACACGTGGCGGTGACCGACGAGACCTCCGGCTACTACGCGGATTTCGCGCCGCTGGCCGCGTTGGCCAAGGTACTCACCGGCGGCTTCTTCCACGACGGGAGCTACTCCAGCTTCCGCGGCCGGCATCACGGCCGGCCGATCCGGACCGACGTCACCCCGGCCTGGCGGCTCGTGGCAAGCATCCAGAACCACGACCAGATCGGCAATCGGGCAACCGGCGACCGGCTGGCCGCACAGGCCGACGCTGCCGCACAGGCGATCGCGGCCGTGCTGCTGCTCACGTCGCCGTTCACGCCCATGCTGTTCATGGGCGAGGAATGGGGCGCCAGCACTCCGTGGCAATTCTTCACCTCTCATCCGGAGGCCGACCTCGGGGAGCGCACCCGGCAGGGCCGCCTTGCCGAGTTCGACCGGCACGACTGGAATCTCGCGGCGGTGCCGGACCCGCAGGATCCGGCCACCTTCGAACGGTCGCGACTCGACTGGGCCGAACTTGGCGCGCCCGACCATGTCGCGATGTGGGAGCTCTACCGGCGGCTGATCGCGCTGCGCCGGACACGGCCCGAGCTGACGGACCCCCGCCTGCGCCGGGCACGAGTAGAGATCGACGAGGCGGATCGGTGGATCGTCGTCGACCGGGCCGGGCTCGTGATCGTCGCGAACCTGGCCGATGAGCCGCGGACCGTCCCGCTCCCCCGTTCCGGCAGCAGTGGTGGACGGGAGGTCCTGCTGGCGACGACGCCCGGCGTGCACATCGACAATGCCGGGCCTGCGGTCACGATGCCGGCCCGCTGCGCCGCCGTGGTCGGCGAAGTTCAATGAAGTGAACCGGTGCCGGGATCGCGCCGGCGGTCCTGATCTACTCCTACCGTCCGAGCAACAGGGCTTGGAGATCCGCGACGGTCACGCCGACCAGGCTCGGCCGGATAGTGAGAAGCGGCGCGGGTTCGACCGGGACTTCCAGCGGCACTACGAGTGTCGCGATGCCGGCGGTGCGCGCCGACGTGGAGCCCGCCGGGGAGTCCTCGATGGCTACCGTCGCGTCCGCCGTGACATCGAGTTCGCGCAGCGCCTTGCGGTACGGCTCCGGGTGGGGCTTCGTGTGCGCGACATCGTCACCGCAGACGATGATGTCGAAATTGTCCCGGCCGATGGTCTCCAGCGCCACCGACGTGAGATTCCGATGGGTGGACGTCACCAGGCCGGTGCGCAACCCCGCGGCGCGCACCGCCTTCAGCAGGTCTTCCGCGCCCGGGCGCCACTCCAGGGCGTTGGCGAACTCTCGGGCCATGGCCGAGACCAGCAGCCGCTGGACCACCGCCGGCTCGCCCGTCACACCCAGGTCCGCCATCAGCATGCGGACCGAGCTGACCAGATCCTTGCCGACCATGGACGCCCGTGTCTCGGCGGACAGGCTGCCGCCGAGTTCGTCGGCGACCTCGACAAGCCCTATGCTCCACAGCTTCTCGGAGTCGATCAGGGTGCCGTCCATATCGAACAGGACAGCCTGCAAGGGCGCCATATCCGTGCTCATCGTGCCGCGAAGTAGGTGGCCTCGGGGTGGTGCGCGACCACCGCCGCGGTCGACTGCTCCGGATGCCACTGGAACTCCTCGGACAGCTCCACGCCGATCGACTCCGGCTTGAGCAGGGGCACCATCTTCTGCTGTTCGGCGACGTCCGGACAGGCGGGATATCCGAACGAGTATCGGCAGCCGCGGTAGTCCAGATCGAAGAATCGGGCCACGTTCGGGGCGTCCGCGTCGCCCACGGCGCCGCCGTCCGCGAAGCGGAGCTCAGCGCGGATCCGCTGGTGCCAGTACTCGGCCAGCGCCTCCGTCAACTGCACCGACAGCCCGTGCGCCTCCAGATAGTCGCGATAGGCGTTGCCGGCGAACAGGTTCGCCGTGAACCTCGAGATCTCCGAACCCATCGTCACCAATTGGAACGCGACCACGTCCACCTCGCCGCTCTCCCGCGGGCGGAAATAGTCGGCGAGGCACAGGTGCTTGTCGCGCTGCTGCCGCGGGAAGGTGAAGCGCGCCACCTCGGGGGCCGCGGGGTCTGGTTCGGCCAGCACGATCAACGAATCACCCTCGGACACGCACGGGAAATAGCCGTAGGACACCGCCGCGCGCAAGATCTTCTCGGTCGCGAGGCGTTCCAACCAGGCACGCAGCCTCGGCCTGCCCTCGGACTCGACCAGCTCCTCGTAGGACGGGCCGTCGCCGCCGCGCTGCCCGCGCAGGCCCCACTGGCCGAGGAAGAGAGCACGTTCGTCCAGCAGAGCAGCGAAGTCCGCCTGCGGGATGCCCTTGATCACCCGCTGCCCCCAGAACGGCGGCTTGGGAATCGGGTTGTCGGTCGTCGTCGCCGACCGGGCCGGGACCTCCGCCGGGATCTCGCTCGCCTTGCGCTGCGCCGCGATCCGCGCGGACCGCTCGTGCCGGGCGCGTCGCTCGGCGGCCTTGGCCCGTTCGGCCGCGTCGGCGGCGGTGTCCGTGCCGGAGACCAGCCCCTTCTTCTTCGTCATGACGCGGTCCATCAGGCGCAGCCCCTCGAACGCGTCCCGCGCGTAGCTGACGTCGCCCTCGAACAGGTCCGCGAGATCGTTCTCGACGTAGGCGCGGGTGAGCGCCGCGCCGCCGAGCAGCACCGGGTACCGATCGGCGAGTCCGCGTGAGTTGATCTCGGCGAGGTTGTCGCGCATCACGACGGTGGACTTGACGAGCAGCCCGGACATGCCGATGGCGTCCGCGTGCGCCTCGTCCGCGGCATCCAGGATCGCCGTGATGGGCTGCTTGATGCCGATGTTCTTCACCGTGTAGCCGTTGTTCGACAGGATGATGTCGACCAGGTTCTTGCCGATGTCGTGCACGTCGCCCTTCACCGTGGCGAGCACGATCGAGCCCTTGCTCATCGACCCGCCGTTACTCTCGGTCCGTTCCATGTGTGGTTCGAGGTACGCGACAGCGGCCTTCATCACCTCCGCGGAGGTGAGCACGAACGGCAGTTGCATCTTGCCGGCGCCGAACAACTCCCCCACCGTCTTCATGCCGGCGAGCAGCGTGTCGTTGATGATCGTCAGCGCCGGCCGCGTTCGCAGCGCCTCGTCGAGATCGGCTTCGAGTCCCGTCCGTTCGCCGTCGACGATGCGCCGCTGCAGGCGCTCGTCGAGTGGTAGCGCGGCGAGCTCCGCGGTGCGGTTCGCCCGGCTGCTCGCGGCGGTGGCTCCCTCGAACAGGGTCAGGATCTCGGCCAGCGGGTCGTAGCCCTCGCGGCGCCGGTCGTAGACGAGATCCAGCGCGGCGGTGCGCTGGCGTTCCGGGATCTGCGCCATCGGCAGGATCTTCGACGGGTGCACGATCGCCGAATCCAACCCAGCCGCGACGCATTCCGCCAGGAACACCGAGTTGAGCACCTGCCGGGCGGCCGGGTTGAGCCCGAACGAGATGTTCGAGATGCCCAGTGTCGTATGGACACTCGGGTGCCGCCGCTTGATCTCCCGGATGGCCTCGATCGTCTCGATGCCGTCGCGTCGCGTCTCCTTCTGGCCGGTGGCGATCGGGAACGTCAAACAGTCGATGACGATGTCGCTCTCGGTGAGCCCCCACCCGCCGGTGAGCTCGTCGATCAGCCGCTCTGCGATCGCCACCTTGTGGTCCCGCGTCCGTGCCTGCCCCTGCTCGTCGATGGTCAGCGCCACCACGGCCGCGCCGTGCTCCACCACCATCGGCATCACCGTGCCGAATCGCGACTCCGGTCCGTCGCCGTCCTCGAAGTTGACGGAGTTGATGATGCAGCGGCCGCCAAGCCGCTCCAGGCCCGCTCGGATCACCGGCGGCTCGGTGGAATCGAGCATGATCGGCAATGTGGAGGCCGTCGCCATCCGCCCGGCGAGTTCGGCCATGTCCAGCGCGCCGTCACGGCCCACGTAGTCGACGCAGAGGTCGAGCAGGTGTGCGCCCTCGCGGGTCTGCGCCTTGGCAATCTCGATGCAGTCGTCCCATGATCCGGACAGCATCGCCTCACGAAACGCCTTGGAGCCGTTGGAGTTCGTGCGTTCCCCGATCATCAGGAACGAGGCGTCCTGATCGAACGACACCGGCTGGTACAGCGAGGAGATGCCCGGTTCGGGCTGCGCCTGCCGGACCGCCGGTGACGCCGCCTGCACCGCCTGCACCACCGCCGCGAGGTGCTCCGGGGTGGTACCGCAGCAACCGCCGACGAGCCGCGTGCCGAACTCCGTCACGAACCCGGCGAGCGCCTCGGCCAGTTCGTCCGGGGTGAGCGGATAGACGGCGCCGTTCGGCCCGAGTTCGGGCAGCCCGGCGTTCGGCATGACGGAGACCCCGATGCGGGCATGACGCGACAGGTACCGCAGATGCTCGCTCATCTCGGCGGGCCCCGTCGCGCAGTTCAGACCGATCGAATCGATCCCGAGCCCTTCCAGGGCGGTGAGCGCGGCGCCGATCTCGCTGCCGAGCAACATCGTCCCGGTGGTCTCCACTGTGACATGTACGAACACCGGAACACGCCGGCCGCTCGCCGTCATGGCGCGCTTCGCGCCGATCACCGCCGACTTCGCCTGCAGCAGATCCTGGCTCGTCTCGACGAGGACGGCGTCGATGCCGCCGTCGAGCATCCCGGCCACCTGCTCGGCATAGGCGTCGCGCAGCGCGGCGAAGGTCGTGTGCCCGAGCGTCGGGAGCTTGGTGCCGGGACCGACCGACCCCAGCACGAACCTCGGCGAGGCGGGCGTCGCGTACTCGTCGGCGGCGCGCCGGGCGATCTCGGCCCCGGCCCGGGCCAACTCGGCAATACGGTTCGAAATGCCGTATTCGCCGAGGTTCGCCAGATTGGCGCCGAACGTGTTCGTCTCGATGGCGTCGACGCCGGCGTCGAGGTACGCGCGGTGCACCGACGCGACGAGTTCGGGCCGGGTGACGTTCAGGATCTCGTTGCAGCCCTCGAAACCGGCGAAATCGTCGAGGCTGGGATCGGCCGCCTGAAGCATGGTGCCCATCGCCCCGTCCGCCACGATCACGCGTAGGGCCATCGCGTCGAGCAGCGATGACGTGTCGGTTCCGGAGTGCGGTGATGCGTTGATCTGGCGGTCGGTCACCTGACCAGGGTAGTGGGCGCCCCACGTAGGCTTACACCGTGATGCGTGAGCGCCCCCTGCGCGATCCCGTGATGGTCGCGGCGTTCGAGGGCTGGAACGATGCGGCCGATGCGGCGAGTGCGGCCGTCGAGCATCTGAGCCTCACCTGGGATGCCGAGGAGTTCGCGGAATTCGATCCGGAACGCTTCTACGATTTCCAGGTCAGCCGCCCGGTGGTGACGATCCGTGACGGCGTGACGCGAGACTTCTCCTGGCCGACCACGCGGATCACCGCCTGCTACCTCCCCCACGCCCCCCATGACGTGCTGTTGGTGCACGGGATTGAGCCGAGTTTCGCGTGGCGCACCTACTGTCGTGCGCTCATCGATGTAGCCCTGAGCGCGGACGTCTCGATGATCGTGACCCTCGGCGCGCTCCTCGCCGACGTCGCCCACACCACGCCGATCCAGATCACCGGGTCGGCCCACGATGCACCGACCGCGGATCGGCTCGGGCTCGCCGCGTCCAGCTACGAGGGCCCGACCGGCATCACCTCGGCCGTGCAGGTCGCCGCGGTGGCCGCCGGTATTCCGGCGATCACCCTGTGGGCCGCCGTGCCGCATTATGTGTCGGATCCGCCGTCGCCGAAGGTCACGCTGGCGCTGCTGCGTACCGTCGAGGAGGCGCTGGACATCGAGGTTCCGGTCGGCGGTCTTCCCGAGCAAGCGGACGAGTGGGTGGAGCAAGTCACGCAGCTCGCGGCCGAGGACTCGGAGATCAGCGACTACGTGCGGGCACTGCAGGAGCGTGACGACGAGGCCGTGGCGATCGAACCGATGTCCGGCGACACGATCGCCGAGGAGTTCCAGCGGTACCTGCGGCGTCGCCGGCCGAAGCCGGGCAGCGCTCGCTGAGCCCGCCGCACGCGACAGACGCTGCGCGCTCAGCGACCGGTCACACGAGGTCGATGCCCAACAGGGCGTCTACCGTGCGCGCCATCTCCGCCCCGGCCAGCGAGTCGTCACCGGCCCAGTCGTCGAGGACGGACAGCGCCTGTGGCGTATCGAGGTCATCCGCGAGCGCGGCCACGAACGTCGTCATCTCCGTTTCCGGCGCCGCTCCAAGCCGGGCAGCGGCCGCACGCCACCGCCCCAATCGGGCCGCGGCCCGCGCCAGCAGATCGTCCGACCATGGCCGGTCGCTGCGGTAGTGCGCCGCGAGCAGCGCCACCCGGATCGCGGTCGGGTCGGCGCCGCCGGCCACCAGCTTCGAGACGAACGCGAGGTTGCCGAGAGATTTCGACATCTTCTCGCCGCCCTGCTCCATCATTCCGGCGTGCACGTAGTGGCCGGCGAACGGATACCGCCCGGTCCATGCCTCGGCGTGCGCCGCGGAGCATTCGTGGTGCGGGAAGATCAGGTCGGAACCGCCGCCCTGCACGTCGATCTGAGGCCCGAGGCGGTTGACGGCGATCGCCGCGCATTCGATGTGCCAGCCGGGCCGGCCGCGTCCCATCGGCGCGTCCCACGCTGGCTCGCCCGGCCGCGCCAGGCGCCATAGCAGGGGGTCCAGCGGCTGCCGTTTGCCCGGCCGCGACGGATCCCCGCCGCGTTCGGCCGACAGGCGCAGCATGGTCGGTTCGTCGTAACTCGACTCGTAGCCGAAGCGGCCGGTCGTGCGAATGTCGAAGTACACGTCCGGGTAGGTGTCGTCGTCCACGCGGTAGGCGGCGCCGGAGGCCAGCAGCTTGTCCACGGCATCGACCACTTCGCCGACGGCTTCCACCGCGCCGACGTAGTGCGTCGGCGGGACGACCCGCAGCTCCGTCATATCCGATCGGAACAGTTGGATCTGTTCGGCGGCCAGGTCGCGCCAATCGATGCCGTCCCGCTGCGCCCGTTCGAGCAGCGGATCGTCGACATCGGTCACGTTCTGGACGTAGTCGACCGCGCGCCCGGCGGCGAGCCAGTACCGGTGCACGAGGTCAAATGCGAGGTAGGTCGCGGCATGGCCGATGTGCGTCGCGTCGTAGGGCGTGATTCCGCAGACGTACATGCGCGCTGTCGGCCCCGGCGCCGTCGTGCGCACCGCACGGGTGGAGGTGTCGAACAGGGCGAGATCCGGCAGCGGTCGGGTGAACGGTGGAATCGCCGGAGGAGACCAAGCCTGCACGCCGACCAGCCTATCGGCACGCGTCGGCGTCAAGATCACGACGGGGGGACGAGGTGCCGGTTGACGTGCAGGACGGCGCGTTGCCAGGGGTGGAGCGCGGTGCCCCGGACGTCGTCCGGCGGTGACGAGACCGGGAACATCAGGTTGCTGCGGTTGTGGTGGTGCGGCAGGTTCAGCGCGTGGCCGAGCTCGTGCGCGAGCACCGTCTCGTCATAGGTGCGCGGACTGCTGGCGTCGAAAAGGTTTGCCTGGCAGATGACCCAGTCGGCGGACATCCCCAGCGAGCAGCCCGTGGTTCGTCCGGCGATCGTGCGAACCACGACGACGGTGACGGGGTCGCCGACCACGGACAGAGCGGGGCGCCGCGCGAGATGTCGTCGGAGAAAGGCCGTGTGGCCGCGGATGTCGTCCAGCAGCAGGCGTCGGTTCGATCGCGGGTCGAGCGCGGCGGCGGGCGCGGGCTCGTCGATCGTGTCGACGCCGGTGATCCGCAGGCGAACCGAGGCGCCCGTTCGCAGCGCCCGGTCCGCATTCTCCAAGGATGGCGCCACGGCGTCGGGCGTGGTCAGTGGGCGGCCGTTCTCGTCGGAGAGGATCAGCACTCGGACGGGCAGGGTGAACGACCGGCGATTCGCCGGGATGGCCGATGCCGGGCGGCGCAGCGCGGTGTCGGCAGCGGCGGCGGCGTCGAGCAGGAGCGCGCGGGCGGTCGAGCCGAGGACGCGCGCGGCGCCGCCGAGTGAGGTCCCGGCCCCCGCCGAGACCGCCGCTATCGACGTCCACCGGAAAGCGGGCTCGGCGGAACCGTCTGGGCTTACGTCCGCGCCCACATCGGCGCTCACGTCGGTTCCCGCGTCGGGGCTCACAGCGGCGGCCAGGGGATCGCCGTGCGGTCCGTCGGCGGAAGCGGAAAGACCGGTTCGGCGAGCAGGCGCCTGATCCGTGTCCGCAGGGCCGCGATCTCCGCGTCCGAGATCAGCGCCGAGAGGGACTTCGACAGCGACACCGCCAGGTCTGCGTCCGAGGCATCCATGGCATCCGCCAAGCGCCGCAACCCGTCGACGGCGTTCGCCGGCAGCGGCCGGCCGGCCCAGCCCCACAGGATTGTGCGCAGTTTCGGCTCCTGGTGGAACGTCAGGCCATGGTCCACGCCGCGGATCCGTCCGTCCGCGGTGGCCAGGATGTGTGAGGCCTTCCGATCCGCGTTGTTCACCGCCAGATCGAACGCGGCGAGCGTGGCGAGGGCCGGCTCGTCCGCATGCGCAACGAGCAGGCGGCGGCCGGCCTCGTCGCGCGCCGCGAGCACCGGTAGCCACGAGTCCGGGACGTCGGCGGCGGGCAGCAGGTCCGCGACTCGATCGGGCGCGGCATCCGCGATCCACTCCTGCACCATGCCCGGCCCGAGCGGACCGTCCCGGAACACGGTGGCGGGCACGCAGTCCCAGCCGGCGGTCTGGGCCACCAGCGAGGCCGCCACCTCGCGCGCGGCGAGGGTGCCGTCCGGGAAGTCCCAGAGCGGCCGCTCACCCCGGATCGGCTTGTAGACGCAGCGCACCGTGATGCCACCCCGCGTCACGCTGCCGACCAAGGCACGGTTCGACGAATCGACCAGCACACCGTCCGGCACGAGCTCGCCGCGCCGTAAGACGTCGCCGATCTCCGCCCCACCACGAATCGTCGTCATAGGCGGATGGAATGGCGGAGCCGGGGCCGACGTTTCAGGCGCGCGCACCGCGGTGATATCCGTTCAGCCGCGGGCAGATGTGGCCGGACGGGTCGAGCGGGTTTCCGCACAGCGGGCACGGCGGCCGGCCCGCTGCCACGATGCTCTGCGCATGCTTCGCGAAATCCTGAGCCTCGGCGAGCGTCAGGAAGACCCGCAGCGCGTCGGGCGCGTCCTCACGATCCTCGAGGACGACGTCCTCGCCGACCTCCTCGTCGGTCAGCGCGAGAAGCTCGACGATTACCTGCGATCCGGCGCCGTCCCACGCGAGACCCATGGTGCCCACGCGGAACTCCGCATCCACCGGTGTCGCCAAGGTCCCCTCGAGTTGAACCTTCCCGCCGATCTCCCCCGGCACCGCCCCGAATCGTTTACCGACCTCGGCGATCAACAGCCCGAGCCGGTCGGCGAGTATCGCGACCTGCTGTTTCTCGCACGCGACGGAGATGACGCGCGTTCCGTCCACGGCCTGCACGTAGAACTCGCGCTCGCCGGGCTGCCCGATCGTTCCGGCGAGGAATCGCTCGGGCGAGCGGAAGATATAGACCTGTCGAGACATGGCACCGTCGAGTCTAGGTCACCGATCCTGCGAAGGGACTCGGTCGCGTCTGTGTGTCAGATGCGGACGGTCAGATGCGGACGCCGGGATCGCCGCCCAACATGCCGTCGTTTGCCGCGCCGAAGACCCCGTCCGTCGCGGCGTTCGCCGGGTCGCCTGGGACCGCAATAGATTCCGCAGCAGGTGCAGCACCGGACCCATCTGCGGACACGTGGGGCGCGGGCTCCGTCATCGGCATGGTCGCCGGCGGCGTCGACGCCGGCGTCGACGGCGGTGCCACGGGCGGCGCGCCGAGACCGGCCAGCGTGCCGGTGTCGTTGATCCGCTCCACGAAGGTGCGCAGCGGCGTGTATCGGATCACCGATACCGATGCCGGGCTAACGACCAGGCGCTGGAACAGGTCCAGGTGCATGCCGAGTGCATCGGCCAGGATCGAGGCGATCACGTCGCCGTGCGAGCAGATCAGGACCGCGCCGGTCTCCCCGGTGACCGCCGCGTGCGCACGTGCGGCGGCGACCGCCCGCGCCGAAACCGCCGCCAACGCCTCACCGTTCGGGAAGACCGCGGCCGACGGGTGCGTCTGCACCGTCCGCCACAGCGGCTCCTGCGCCAACTCGCTCAGCGGCCGCCCGGTCCAGTCGCCGTAGTCGACCTCCGCGAGCCGTTCGTCGATGGTCACCGCCAACCCGAGCGACGCCGCCAGCGGCGCGACCGTGCTGCGGCAGCGCAGCAGCGGCGACGAGACGATGCGAGCGATCCGGCACCCGGCGAGGCGGTCGACCAGCGTGGCCGCCTGCTCCGCCCCGGTCGCATCCACGTCGACGCCGGCCGACCGGCCGGCGAGAATGCCGGCGCTGTTGGCGGTCGATCGGCCGTGCCGCAGCAGTATCAGCGTCGCCGGGTAGCGGTGCCCGCCGTCGGGCCCGGCCGGGCCGCCGTGTGGCGTGTTCATGAAACGAGCGCCTCCCGGCGTGCGAGGACGACGACGTTCCGCAGCGCCTCGATCTGGTCGGCGAGCGGTAGACCTACCGGGTTGATGTTCACCGACCGCACCCCTGCCGCCGCCAATCGGCGCAGCCCGGCTGCCACGGTGGCGTCGTCGCCGAGCAGGCAGGTCCGCTGCAGGAACTCGCTCGGCACGGCCTGCGCCGCGCCGGAGTAATCGCGGGCCAGGAATCGCTCCTGCACCAGGTCCGCCTCCGCCTCGTACCCCATGCGGGCGGCGATCTCGTGGTAGTAGTTCGCCTTCTTCGAGCCCATCCCGCCGATGTACAGCGCCGCGTACGGGCGCAGGCGCGCCTCGGCGCGCCGAACGTCGTCATCGAAGGACAGCGGCACCTGCACCGCCGTGTCGATCGCGGACGCGTCGCGGCCCGCCGCCGCCGCGGCTTCGGCGATCGCGCGGATCTGTCCCGCGCCGTCCTGCGTGTCGAAGAAGATGCCCAGCCAGCCGTCCGCGAGCCGCCCCACCAGCTCCAGGTTCCGCGGGCCGACGGCCGCCAGATACAGCGGTAGGTGCGGCCGCTCCGGTTGGAAGGCCAGCACCAGCGATTTGCCCGGGCCGTCCGGCAGCGGCAGGGTGAAGTGCTTCCCGTCCGCGCGCACCCGGCGGCGCGCGAGCGCGTCCCGCACGATGCCGACGTACTCGGCGATGCGGCCGATCGGATCCGCGAACCGGACGCCGTGCCAGCCCTCGGAGACCTGCGGCCCGGACACCCCCAGGCCGAGCCGGAACCGACCGCCCGACAACGCATCGAGTCCGGTCGCGGTCATTGCGGTCAGCGCGGGGGTGCGCGCCGGGATCTGCAGCACCGCGGAGCCGATGTCTATCCGCTCGGTGCGGGCCGCGATGGTCGCCAGCACGCTGACCGCGTCCGCCCCGTACGCCTCCGGCACCCACACGGCGTCATATCCGAGGGCATCGGCAGCGACCGCGA
The DNA here is from genome assembly GCA_001897425.1 of Actinobacteria bacterium 69-20. GTDB lineage: Bacteria > Actinomycetota > Actinomycetes > Mycobacteriales > Nakamurellaceae > Nakamurella. The sequence continues at coordinate 52,734 of MKSW01000025.1, forward strand.
GCGACACCTGATCCCGCAACGCGCTCGCGGTGGACACCAACGGCAGCGACAGGCCGAGCCGCATCGGTCACCACCCTTTCGGAACACATCGCGAGGCGCACCGCCAGCACTGGCGCACCGATCGTCGCTGTCGCATCGGGACACGTCCACGGTAGCCGCCGGCCGCGCCGCCCGCCGCATGGCCGGCCACGTAAGTTCTCCCCTATGGAACAACGTCGAGTCGGTCGCAGCGGCCTCGAAGTCTCCCGCCTCGGGCTGGGCACCATGACCTGGGGGCGGGACACCGATGCGGACGAGGCGGCCGCGCAGCTGGAGGCGTTCGTCGGCGCCGGTGGCACGCTCATCGATACCGCGAACATCTACGGCGATGGTGACGCCGAATCGATCCTCGGAACGCTGATCCCGGATGTGGTGCCGCGCTCGTCGGTCGTGCTGGCGACCACCACCGTCGGGGTGAGCGGGCGCGGACGGCTGCTCACCGCACTCGACGCCTCGCTGCGGCGGCTCGGAACCGACACGGTCGATCTGTGGCTGGTGCACGGGTTCGACGCCGCGGTTCCGTTCGAGGAGACCTGCTCCGCGTTGCAGGCGGCCGTCGATTCGGGCCGCGCGGCCTATGCCGGTGTGTCCGGGCACACCGGCTGGCAGCTGGCTACCGAGGCGGCGCACCTGCGCGCGACCGGGGTGCCGTTGGTCGCGGTCGAGGCGGAGTATTCGCTGGTCGCCCGCGGGCCGGAGGATTCGATCCTGCCCGCGGCGGCCACGTTCAGCATGGGCCTACTGGCCTGGGCACCGCTCGGACGCGGCGTGCTGACCGGCAAGTACCGGCACGGGACGCCCGCCGACTCGCGGGGCGCCTCGGCTCATTTCGAGAAATACGTGGGCCACCATCGCACCGAGGCCGCGGCACGAATCGTGGAGGCGGTGGCCACGGCCGCCGATGGGCTCGGCACCTCCCCGCTCGCGGTCGCCTGCGCGTGGGTCCGGGACCGCCCGGGGGTGGCCAGCGCCATCATCGGGGCGCGGGACGCGGCGCAGCTGCTCGGCGGCCTCGCGGCCGAAGACGTCACCCTGCCCGCCGAGATCCGGCGCGCGCTCGACGACGTCAGCGGGCCGGGCCGCTGAGTCGATCCGCGTATGACGGCGCGCCGGGTCGGTTGCGTCGGCAGCGCTCCCCCGCGGCCGGCGGTTGGTGCCTTGTATTCACTGGTATGACGTAGTTCTCGTCCGCACCACGCTCGGGAACGCAGCGCGCCCGCGAGCGGTGCTGTGCACAACCCCGACGGCGTGTCCGGCCGGCACGCTACCGTGCGAGTCGTGAATCGTGCTGCGTCATCGAGGGTTTCGCGGTCCGATACGCCTACGGGATCGCACGCGACCTCGGTCTTCGCGGAGTTCTGCGCATCCGGGCTGTGGCCGGGCGTCGGCCCCGCCGTCGCCGCCCAGCTCGCGGAGGCCGGCATCGACCACCCGGCGAAGGTCACCGAGGCAGGCCTGGCCGACCTCCCGGGCGTTACAGACAAGCGCGCGCGGCGGCTCTACAGCGCGTGGATCGCGGCAGCGCCGCTGTACGACCTCGCGATGCTGCTGGTGCCGCACGGGTTTCCGGCTCGTTGGGCCTGGCGGCTCGCCGACGCCCTGGGCGATGACGCCGCCGCCGCGCTCGCCGCCGATCCGTGGCAGCTCCTCGCGCTGCCGGACGCCTCGATCCCGGATGCGGACCGGCTGGCGCGAAGCATCCAGCCCGATGTGCGCGCCGACGATCCGCGACGCACCCGGGCCCTGGTGGACTGGGCGCTCGGCCGCGAGGCGCGCAGCGGGCACACTGCCTGCCCCATTCCGACGATCGCCGAGGCGCTGCGCCTCTACGGCGTGGCAGACGGTGCGGACGCCGCGGCCGCGATGGGCGCGGCGGTGGATGCCGCGGTCGATGCGGGACTGGCCCGGCGTGTCGGAGATCCAGCGGGCTCGGCGGAGCCGTGGGTGGCGCGGCGCACTCTCGCCGATGCGGAGGACGCCATCGCCCGTCATCTCCGTCGGCTGGTCGCGAGCGCGCGGCCGTTGGCGTCCGCTGCGAGCCCCGGCGGCGCCGGCGCTTCCGACACTTCCGGTGCTCAGGGCGATGTGCGCGGTGACAACGGTCTGGATGCGGTGCAGCGCGGAGCCGTCGCCGCGGCGTGGGAGCACGGTGTCTCCGTGCTGACCGGCGGCCCCGGGACCGGCAAGTCGCGCACGGTGACCTCGGTCGTGCGCCGCTGCCGCCGCGCCGGGGTGACGGTCGCGCTCGCCGCGCCGACCGGCCGGGCGGCGAAGCGGCTCGCCGAACTCCTCTCGGAAGCCGGAATCGCGGCGGCATCCGGAGACCAGTCGGGAGACCAGCAGGAAGACGGCGCCGGCGATTCCGTGAGCGCCATGACGATCCACCGGCTGCTCGGCGCCCGGCCGGCCGCCGGCGGGCGCGGCAGCACCTTCGAGTACGACGCCGACAACCGGCTCGACGCCGACATGCTGGTGGTGGACGAGGCGTCGATGGTGGACGTGGAGCTCGCTGCGGCGCTGCTCGGCGCCATCCCGGACGGCGCGCACCTGCTGATCGTCGGCGACCCGGCGCAGCTGCCCTCGATCGGCGCCGGCCGCGTTCTCGGCGACGTCCTCGAGTCCGGAATGTTCCCCACCACCGAACTCTCGACGCTGTACCGGCAGGCCGAGGGCGGCGCCATCGCGCGGCTCGCCACCGCCGTTCGTGAGGGCGATCTGGTCGCCCCGGACAGCGCCGATCGTGAGGTGGTGATCGTGCCTGCCGACGGCTCCGCGGCGGCGCGGACGCGCGTAGTGCAGCTGGTCACCGACTCGATCCCGCGGGTGTTCGACCTGCCGGCGGACCAGATCCAGGTGATCACCCCGATCCATGCGGGCGCTGCCGGGACCAAGGCGCTGAACCAGGCGCTGAAGGCGGTGCTCAACCCCGGCTCCAGGTCCGGCGGGACGGTGCGCGGCTTCGATGTCGGCGACCGGGTCGTGGCCACCGCCAACCACTTCGAGGCCGAGCCCAACGGGTATGCCAACGGGGAGGTCGGCACGGTCGTCGATGCCGCCGGCAAGTCCCTGCTCGTCGCGTTCCCCTCCGGCGAGGCGGAGATCTCGGGCAAGGCACTCGGCGATCTGCTGCACGGCTGGGCCATCACGGTGCACCGCGCGCAGGGGTCCGAGTGGCCTGCCGTGGTCGTCGTTCTCCCACCGGACGCGGGCCGGATGCTGTCGCGCCCCTTGGTGTACACGGCGTTGACCCGGGCGCGGCGGCACCTGTCCGTGGTGCACGCGGCCGGTCCGCTGCTGGCCCGCGCGGTGCGCTACTCGGGCGCTACGCCCCGCCGCACCCGGCTGGTCTCGCTGCTCGCCGCGGGCGACGCGCGGGGTCGCCGCACGGGTGCACCGGGGACCGTGATCGGGCAGACTGACCGAATATGACGCACCTTGCGACCCGGAGGAGCACACGATGACAGTGGAAGATGCCGGGTCTTGGCAGTGGACACGCGACGAGTACGAATATTGCCCGCTGCGGATCGACGGCGGCACCTCCCGGTCGGCCGCGGCCGTGATGCTCTCGGTCCGCGCCGAGTTCACCGGCTGGGAACTCGCGCACGTGCTGCGCTACCCGGACGGGTCGCGGCGAGTCACGTTGCGCCGCAGGCGATCCCCCGGCCCGTCGCCCGCGCCGGCGCTGTGCCTTTGATATCTAGCCCGGGCGGTGCCGCCACGACTCGGCCGCACGCGGCGGCGTTCAGTGATGTCCAGCGGCATTCAGCAATTTTGCAGCAGCCGGGACAGCACCCGCGTGCCGAAGTGCAGCGCGTCGACCGGGACGCGCTCGTCAACCCCGTGGAACAGAGCGGAGAAGTCCAGGTCGGGCGGCAGCCGCAGCGGCGAGAATCCATAGCCGGCGATGCCGAGTTCCGCGAACGCCTTGTTGTCGGTGCCGCCGGAGAGCACATACGGGATCGGCCGGCCCTCTGGATCCTCCGCCCGTAGCGCCGCCGCCATCGCGTCGACCAGCGGGCCTTCGAACGGGTATTCCAGCGGCGGGGCCTCCACCCAGTCGATATCGATGCCGTCACCGACGATCTCGGCAACCTGCGCCTTAAAATCCGCCTCGGCGCCCGGCAGAACGCGGCAATCGACCGTCGCCTGCGCCACCGACGGGATCACGTTGGCCTTGTATCCGGCGTTCAGCATGGTGGGGTTCGCGGTGTTTCGGAGCGTGGCGAGCACCAGCCGGGAGAACGGCCCCAGCTTTCGGACCGCCCCTTCGAGGTCGTCCGCCGGGAACTCCAGGCCGGTGAGCTCCGTCACCGCCGCGAAGAACGCATCCACTGTTGCCGTCCGGTGCAGCGGGAACTCGTGCCGCCCGAGGCGCGCCACGGCCTCGGCGAGACGGGTGATCGCGTTGTCGCTGTTGGCCATCGACCCGTGGCCGGCCGTGCCGTGAGCGGTGAGCGTCGCCCAGGCGATGCCCTTCTCCGCCGCCGCGACCGGGTAGGCGCGCCGGTCCCCCTCCAGTGTCACCGAGAATCCGCCCACCTCGCTGATCGCCTCGGTGGCTCCGGCGAACCATTCCGGATGGTTCTGCACCAACCACAGCGCGCCGTGGAATCCGCCGGCCTCCTCGTCGGAGACGAACGCGAAGATCAGGTCGCGTGGCGGCACGACGCCGCGCCGCTTCAGGTCCCGCGCGACGGCGAGCGTCATCGCCACCATGTCCTTCATGTCGACCGCGCCGCGACCCCACACGTAGCCGTCCTGGATGGCGCCGGAGAACGGGTCGACCTGCCACTCCGCCGGATCGGCCGGCACCACGTCCACATGCCCGTGGATCAGCAGCGCCCCGCGCGACGGGTCCGCGCCCGCGAGCCGGCAGACCACATTGCCCCGGCCCGGCGCGGATTCCACGTACTCGGTCCGGTAGCCGACCTCCTCCAGCTTCTGCTGGATGTACTTCGCGGCCCGCGCCTCGCCGTCGCCGATGGTGGCCGGATCACCGGTGTTCACCGAGGGGATACGGATCAGCTCGCTGCAGAACTGGACGGCCTCGGCCTCCGCGGTGTCCGGAGGGGCGGCGTCGTCAAGGGTGCTCGTCATACGCCTTTCCTACCATCGACGCCGCCCCGCGCCGAAACGCGCTCGGCCGATTGCGGCATAGTTGTCCATCATGGCGTTGGCACTGCCCTGGGACTACGCGCTCGGCATTGCGGGTGCCTGCGCGGTCGCCGGGGTCGGGGCGACGGTTCTCGCTGGCGGGCGGGAGTCGCGCCGGATGCAGGCGACCGGGGCGTTCCTGCGGGAGGCCGCCGTGGTCATCGGCCTGTACGCGCTGTGGCAGGCGGTCGGCGGGCTCTCCCGCGGCGATACGGCGGGAGCCTTCGCGCGCGCCGCTTGGATCGACCACGCCCAATCCACGATCGGCCTGCCCAGCGAGGCTGCGATGCAGCACCTGGTGTTGTGGTCTTCAGCCCTCACCCAGGGCGCGAACATCTACTACGCGGTGGTGCATTTCCCGGCCACGATCGCGCTGCTCATTTGGCTGTTCGTGCGGCACCGCGCCGACTACGCCCGCGCCCGCACCGTGCTCGCGCTCACCACGTTCCTCTGTCTGGCGATCCAGCTCGTGCCGGTCGCGCCGCCCCGACTCACTCCCGGCATCGTGGACACCGCGGTCTTGTACGGGCAGTCGGTCTACGGGGGCGGCGTCGGCGCGGACGAGTTGTCCGCCATGCCGTCGGTGCATGTGGCGTGGGCACTCGCCGTCGGCTGGTACGTGTGGCGCGTGGCCGCCGGACGGTGGCGGGTGACCGGCCCGATACATGCGGGGATGACGCTGTTCGTGGTCATAGTGACCGGGAATCATTGGTGGCTCGACGGTGTCGCCGCCGCGCTCGTCCTGGTGGTGAGCGGTCTTGCGGTGGCCGGTGCCTACCGGGCCGTGGCGCTGCGAAGCATTCGCGGGAGCGAACAGCATCATAGGCGGTGGAGACCCGTGACGGACGCGGCATGGTTGCCGGACGACGCCGGACCCTTCCCGTCGAGCGAGAGTGGTTGATACCGACCCTATTTCGCCATTTCAAACAAGCTGACGCAGGGACGATGCGGCTCGCGCATCGGGCGGGCTGACCGTGCGCAGCTGCTCAGCGCCCGGCGAATCCGTCGGGTGTGAGACGTGCCTCTTCCGCCCCGGACCTGATGACGTCCAGGATCACGTCCGCGACATGCTCGGCCGTGTCGGCCGTCGGGATCGGCCGGCCGGGTGCCGTGCGGCGAGCACCGGCGCGCAGGGATTGGTGGAACTCCGTCGCCGTGATGTAGGGGTACACGGTTGACACGGTGATGCCATCGGCCGCGAGCTCCTTCCGTGCGACGGCCGAGAGCATGTTCAGCCCCGCCTTCGACGCGGCATAGGCGCCGGCCCCGGGCAGCACCGTCAGCGTGGTGCCCGAGCTGATGTTGACGATGCTCCCCCGGCCCTGCGTGCGCATCATCGGAATTACCGCCTGCATCGCGACGAGCGGAGCGACCAGGTTGAGTTCGAGGATCGCGCGGAAGTCCGCCGGATCGACCTCGTCGAGCGGCAGGTGCAGGCCCTGGCCCGCGTTGTTGACGAGCACGTCGACGCGCCCGAATTCATTGACGGCCGAGCGGATGGCCCCGGACACCTGCCCGTCGTCCGTCACGTCGCACGGGAGCGCGATCGCCCCGGGCAGCTCCGCGGCGAGGCTCCGGATCCGATCCTCGCGACGGGCGAGCAGCACCAGCGTGGCACCCGCGCGCGCCGCCGCCCGGGCGATGGCCTCGCCGATCCCGGACGATGCGCCGGTGACGACGATGACCGCGTCGGAGATCTCCATGATGCCCACTCCTGACCGCGCGCTGGGTGCGCGCCGTTGGGATCATGTCTACCCGCGGCGGGAGTGTGGCGCCGTGCTGCACGTGAGAACCCTCGGACCTCGCCCACGGGCTCCCAATCACCTTTGCCGAGGCTCGGCGATGAGCGTTGGATCAAAATCGAACCGATGGCGGGATATCGCATCACAGACGAGCAGATGATCTTTGATGTTGTCGTAGTGGACTTTGCCTTCTTTGTCGGTTCTGGGTTCCTTCCCAGTCGTAACGCTGCGAAGCCTCAACTGACCCGAACATCCGGCAGATGGGCATCGACCCGAGATCCTGGTCAGCATCGTAGGGCTCGGGTGTCCGCTGTGGCGGGCGCAGATTTTTCTGTGGCTGGGTCTCGCGCGT
>MKSW01000026.1:0-57972 GCA_001897425.1 Actinobacteria bacterium 69-20
CTACACCCTGACACCCAAATAACGTTCATGTAATTTACGCGCAGGCCCCTACGACAAACGCCTCGCCGATCGCAATCCGAGCGGCCTCGCCCTCATCGAGTGCCCGCCCTTCGTTGATCCCCGCCCGTGCCTGCTGCCGGCCGAGTTGACTGGTGCGGCAGCGTCGTCGTTTCTCCGCCGGCGGATCCGCTCAGTGGGCGAGTTTCAAGCCGACGACGCAGCCCACTAGGCCGAGTAGGAGTACGACCTTGACGACAGAAACGCTTTCGTCACCGGTGAGCATCGAGTAGCCGACCGTCAACGCCGCGCCGATCGAGACCCACTCTGCATAGGACGTGCCGGTGGGCAGGGTTTTCATCGCGATCGACAGCCCGCCCATGCTGACCACCAGAGCGACCGCGAAGATGACGGTCGGCCACAATCTGGTGAACCCTGCCGACCTGCCCAGTGCGACCGCCCACACCGACTCGAATACACCCGATGCCACCAGCACGACCCATGCCACGACGCACGCTCCCGTACACCGTCTTTGCAGGGCCGGGTACGGTGCGCCTCGTCCGGGATTTTGGCTCCGTCGAGTCTACCTGTCGGACAACCAAAGCTCCTTGCGGTGAGCTTCGGCCGGACCACGTTCGCCGGCGCCGGGAACTGCCGAACGGGAGCCGGCCCGCGTGAGCGGCGAACAGCGTCATACGCGGTTCGGACCACCGACCCGAACGATCTTCGGGTTCCGGCAGGGCCGACACGAGGCGTTAGTTGATGCAGCCGGCGTCCGCGGCGCTGATCACATCGCCCGACTTGGCCGAGGACTGTGCAGCGGACGAGGCAGCTGACGTGGCTGCCGGGACGCTGCTCGGTGCGTCGGCACCTGTCGACGAGATCGGGTGGACCGGCATGTCGGTGCCCACCACTACCGTCACATGACCGGCGGCGATCGAGTCGTCCGAGACGGCCTTGCCGACGCCGATCGCTTTCAGCACCTCCGTCGCTGCGGCTTCGCCACCGGCCGGGTAGCGCACCGTTGTCTGCTTCTGCTGGTTGTCCGGGGTGACGCCCGGGTAATCCGACAGCTGTCCGCGCTGGAAACCGGCGGCGGCGACCTTGGCGCCTACCATCGCGGCCATGCCCGAGGTTTCCGTGCCGTTCAGCACGTCGACGGTCACGCTGGACGGCGCCACGGAGGTGTGCGGCGCGGGGGCGGCCGATGACGACGACGCGCCCGAATCCGTCATCAGCTTCGCGAACAGTGCGCGCACCTCGGTCGGATCGACCTTGAGCGCCGATGTGTTCACGCCCGGCTGATCGCCGTGCGTCGGGACCGTGGTGAAGGTGATCTTGCCGCTGGTGAGCCCGATCATCTGCTGGGCGAAGCTGAGCAGGTTGAACCCGCTGTCCAGGACGACGCTCCGGTCGGCCGCGTCGATGAGGGCCGACAGCTTGCTCGGCGACGTGAGCGTGCCGACCGACAGGATCTTGTTCGCGGCGCTGGCCAGGAACATCTGCTGACGCTTGATCCGGTCGAGATCGCCGCCCGGCAATCCGTGCCGCTGCCGGACGAAGGACAGCGCTGAGGAACCCTCGACCTCGAAGTGACCGGCCGGGAAGTCCGCGCCCGATTGGCGGTCCTTGGTCGCCTTGACGAGGCACACCGGCACGCCGCCGACCGCCTTCGACAGCAGGTAGAAGCTGATCAGGTTGACCTCGGCGTAGTGGTCGATCTTGATCCCGGTGAACTGCTGCAGCACCTTGATCAACATCGTGCGGCCGGCCTCGTTCGAGCGGCGTTCCAGCTCGGCCTTGTCGGTGACGCCCTTGCTCACCAGGTATTGCTGCTCGTACGCCTTGGCCGTCCCGTAGAACGAGTTGATCTTGTTCGGCTTGTAGGGGCCTTCGGTTCCGTCCGAGTACGGGCCGACGACGCCCGGAGCCTGGGTGACCGACGCGGGGATCCAGGAATCACGCGGGATAGAGATGGCCGTGGCCTTCTCGCCGTTGCCCGGCACGTGGACGATCATGATCGTGTCGGTGGACACGCCGCCGCCGTCGAGTTGCGTGCTGACGGCCTTGAGCTCGGCCGCCGACAGGGGGTTGCCGTTGGCGTCGGTGCGCGCGTCGGACCCCACGATGAGGATGTTCATCCCGGTGCCGCCGACCTTGACCACGTTGCCCGCGGCGTCGGTGGTGGTCTGCGGCACGACACCGACGGTGCCCGCCTGCTTGGTGGCGTCCGACGCGTTGTGCGGTGTGCTGCCGACGGTCGCCCAGGCGAAACCCGAAATCGCGAGCAGGACGATGGCGACCAGGCTCGTGACGATTCTGCCGACGATGAGTCCGCCGGATGCGCGCCGCCGTGGCTGCTCGGTGCGGCGGGGTTGGTAACCGGGTTGATATCCGGCTTGATAGCTCGGCTGGTATCGCGACGAGTATGACGCCGTTCGCGGCGGCGCGCCGGTGTCCCCGTACGGCTGCCCCGAGCGCCCAGGGGGCGCGGCGTGCGATCCACCCCCGTGCTCCGCCCAGCTCTGCTCGGCCCAGCGCTGCCCGGCGCCCTGCGGATCGCCGCGCCCCTGGTCGGCCCAGCCCTCCCGGCCGACATCGGACCATTCGCTGTGCCGCCCGCCCGCGGCCCGCCCGAGCATGCGGGTCTCGTTGTCTGCATCACTGTCGGAAAAATCGCGGCCGCGCCCGTGATACCCGGACGGCCGCTGCTCCCAGTGCCCGTATCGCGGGTCGTCACCGTCGGGTGATCTGCGGTCATGGTTCACGGTGATGTCCTCGGTGCTCTTGCTGATCTGGCTGTGTCGATCGGATCGTGTCGATGGGCTGTCAATGGGCAATTAGTCAGTTGACGCGCGACGCGCGACCGAGGTTGCCGCGCGACCGCAGACGTCACGTGCGGCTCCCGGAGACAGCGTACGTTCCGGAGGCCTTTCGGCAGTGCGTATGTCGGTGGCGCGTATCCCGGCAGTGCGTATCTCGTCAGGGCGTATCGCGCCTCGGCCCGCTGCCCGGGTTTGTCTCAGCCCGGTGCCGGTACCGCGGCTCGGGGCGTGATCTGATAAAGCGCAACACTGCGTCAAGTGTGACGTGACACTGTGTGACGGCGTGACGAGACATCGCGACGTCCGCTCGGCTGGGGGACGGAGGGGAGGCCCGGTGGCTACCGGCGCGAACCGCGGGACGCCTGGTGCGCAGCCGCTGGCGGACACCGACGCCGTGGTCCTGGTCGGCGGACAAGGGACCCGGCTGCGGCCGCTCACGCTGTCCACTGCCAAGCCGATGCTGCCGACGGCGGGGGTGCCGTTCCTGGCACACCTGCTCTCCAGGATCCGTGCGGCCGGCCTGAACCACGTCGTGCTCGGCACGTCCTACCGCGCGGAAACGTTCCAGGAGTATTTCGGTGACGGGTCGCGGTTCGGGATCGAGATCGACTACGTGGTGGAGGAGACGCCGCTGGGAACCGGCGGCGCGATCCGGAACGTCGCCGATCGGCTGCGCGGGTCCACCGCGATGATCTTCAACGGTGACATCCTTTCCGGGGTCGATCTCGGCGCGCTGTGGCGGACCCATCGCGAGGCTGCGGCCGACGTCACGTTGCATCTCGTTCGTGTCCCCGACCCGCGGCGGTTCGGATCGGTGCCGACAGACCTCTTCGGTCGGGTCACCGCATTCGTGGAGAAGTCGGACGATCCGCCGACGGACCAGATCAACGCCGGTTGCTACGTCTTCGAGCGGTCCGTGCTGGAGGCTATTCCGGCCGGCCGGGTGGTGTCGGTGGAGCGGGAGACCTTCCCGGGATTGCTCGCCGCGGGAGCGCACCTCCACGGGTACGTCGACGCCTCGTATTGGCTGGATCTCGGCACACCAGCAGCCTTCGTGCGGGGGTCGGCGGACCTGGTCCAGGGTCTGGCGCCGACCGCCGCCTTGCCCGGCGCGGTCGGGGTGGCGCTGACGCTGCCGGGCGCGGTCGTGCATCCGGAGTCGGTGGTCGAGGGCGGATCGACCATCGGGCCGGGCGCGGTCGTCGGTGAGGGCGCGCGTGTCGACGGATCGGTGCTCCTCGACGGCGCCGAGATAGCGCCAGGGGCCCAGGTGGTGCGTTCCGTGGTCGGGCGGGAAGCGGTGATCGGGGCGGGCGCCGTGGTCACCGACGCCGTGATCGGCGACGGAGTCCGGGTCGGTGCGCGGTGCGAACTCATCGGCGGGATCAGGGTCTGGCCTCAGGTCCGCATCCCGGACGGCTCGGTGCGGTTCTCGGCGGACGTCTAGACGACGTTTAGCGGCCGGCCGTGCGGGCCGTCACACGGGTCAGCGCGAGACGGACGGCCTCGGTCAGACCGTCTGCGGCGGCGCCGTCCGGCAGCCCGTCGACGGGCCAGAAACGCAGATCCGTCGATTCCGCCGACCGCACCGGCAGCGCCCCGTCCGGGGCGATGGCCACGAACCGCACATCAAAATGCCGGGTTGCCACTCCGAGCGAGCAGGTGATCGGGTGCACGTCGAGCGCCACGGGCACCGGATCCAGCTCCATGCCGGCGATTCCGGACTCCTCGCCCGCCTCGCGGCTCGCCGCCGCGGCGAGGGTGCCGTCCCGGCTCTCGCAGTGTCCGCCGAGTTGCACCCACTGTCCGACCCGCGGATGCAGCGTGAGCAGCGTATGACGGCGATCTGCCGAGAGCACGATCACCGAGGCGGTGAGATGCCCCGGCACGCAACTGCGTGACGTGGCGTCGGGCCGGGCCGCGAGCAAGGCGAGGAACGCATCCCGCAGCGCCGCCTGAGCGTGCGTCGGGGCCTGCCACGCCGTGAGCACGGTTCGGGCATCGTCCGCGAGCGCCCGGTGTCCTGCCGGGACCTCGGCCAGCGCGTCGCGTCGACCGAGTTCGATCGCCAGGTCGGTGCCGAGCCGGAACAGATCGCTTCCCGCCTCCCGAATGAGCGATCGCCCGCCGCCGCGCAGGCGGCCGTGATCCTGTGTGCTGTGATCCTGTGTGCTGTGATCCGGCGCACCATGATCCGGCGCGCCCGGCGCGGATGAGTCCGGCCCCACCGAGCCCAGCCCCGTCGTATCCGGCCTCATCGAGCCCAGCCCCGGCGCGTCCAACCCCCGGACGATCGCCACCGGCACCCCCGCGAGCTTCCCCTTGACCAGGTCCGCCGCAGCGGCCACCTCGTCACCGACCGCCACCTGCGTGACGACGAGTTCGTTGCCGAACTCGTCGACGCCACCGCGGTGATCGTCCAGCACGCCGATCCCGGCCGCGCCGATGGCCACATCGGTCACTCCGTTGCGCCACGCCCGGCCCTGTGTGTCGGTGATGATCACACCGATCCGGCGCCCATATACCGCGAAGGCCCCGACCATCGATGCCGCAGACGCATCCGGATCCGTTGGTAGCAGGGCGATCTCGTCCGCGTGCACGTTCGAGCCGTCGACGCCGGCCGCCGCGGCGACGATGCCGAGCCGGTTCTCCACGATCTTCGTCCGGCCGATCTGGGCGACCAGGCGAACGGTCTCCCGGTCGATCAGATCCCGCCGGAAGGCGTCGCGCCGCATCGGGTCGGTGGGCGCGGCGACGAGCCGGCCCTCGGCCTTCGAGACGACCTTCGACGTCACCACGAGCACGTCTCCGTCGACGATCGCGTCGCCGGCCGCGGCGTGGATCAGCTCGGCGAGGTCGTCGCCGGGTCGCACATCGGGCAGACCATGGATCGGGATGATCGCCAACCCGTCGGCGGCGGGGGAGCGTCCCGTGGCATGGCGGTGCGGCCGCTCGTCACCGGCGGACATCGACCAGATCCAGCGCGGCGGCGACCATCCGCGCCGTCGCCTGCGGATCGCGCATCATCAGCGGGGCGTGGCCGATGCGCATCCCCTCGACGGCCGCCTCGTCGCCGTCGGCGATCAGGAACGCGTCGAGCAGGCCGCCGGCCGTCCGTGCGCCGTAGTGCGTCGCCACCCCCTGGGCCGAGCAGTCGACGCCGATCGCTCGCAGGCACGCGTCCGCGTGACCGCGCACCGGATGCCCGGCGATGATCGGGGACACGCCGACCACCGGCGCCCGGGCCGCGCCCAGGGCCTCCCGGATCCCGCCGACCGCGAGCACCGTGCCGACCGAGACGACGGGGTTCGACGGGGCGATGAGGATCACGTCCGCGGTCTCGATCGCGTCGACCACACCGGGCGCGGGCGACGCAAGATCCGCGCCGATGGGCGTGATCGCCAGCGGCTGCAGCGCGGCCTGATGTTTGATCCACCATTCCTGGAAGTGAATGGCGACGAGCGGTGGCTCGTCGGCGCTGCCGATCACGGTGCGCGGATCGAGGCTCGGGCCATCGCCCGGAACATCGTCATACTCGTCGCCGCCACCAACGGCACTGGCGACGTGATCCGGATCGGCTACCACGACGTGAGTCTCGACGCGGTCGTCCGTCATCGGCAGCAGGCGGACGCCCGGTTTCCAATGCGCGCAGAGCGCCTCGGTGACGGCCGACAGCGGGAATCCCGCGTCGAGCATGCGCGTGCGCATCAGGTGTGTGGCGATGTCCTTGTCGCCGAGCGCGAACCAGGGCGCTTCCGCGCCGTAATCCTTCAGCTCGGCCGAGACGGTCCAGGTTTCGTCGGCGCGGCCCCACCCTCGTTCGGCATCGGCGATGCCGGCCGTCGCGTACAGGCAGGAGTCCAGGTCGGGGCTCACGTGCAGGTTGTGCAGGCGGATGTCGTCCGCGGTGTTGACGATCGCGGTGATCTCGTCATCCGCATCCGACGGCGCCGGACCCACCGGATCCCATCCCAGGAATGCCTTGACCCCCAACAGGAATCTGGCCCCGCCGACGCCACCGGCGACCACTGTGATCTTCACGTGACGATCCTGTCAGATTTCGGGCGGCCGGCTGGCACGCGGTCACCGCCAGAACTGGAACAGGCCGGCGCCGACACCGGCGGCGAGCGTGTTCCCGCCGGCCAGCCCGAGGAGCCGGTACCCCGCGGCGAACAGCGCACGCATCACACCGGGGACGGCGAATATGACGGCGAAGGCGGCCAGCGGCAGCCATACGCGAGTGCGCGCGAGGGCCTGCGTGATCCGCGGCGACAGGTACGGCGCCAGGATCCCGTAGCCGTCGAAACCGGGGACCGGCAACAGGTTCAGTATCCCGGCGACGAACTGCAGCAGCGCCAGGAACGACAGGGCGGCGCCCATCGCCGAGTCGAACGGCGCGGCGAGGATCGCCAGCACGATGCCCGCCAGGATGTTGGTCGCCGGGCCGCCGGCCGCGACCACCGATGACCACCAGCGGTGCCGGAGCCGGCCCGGCTGCACGAGCACCGCGCCGCCGGGCAACGGGATGCCGCCGATCGCGAGCAGCAGGATCGGGATCACGAAGCTGTTCGCGGAGTCCATATAGCGGGTCGGGTTGAGGGTGAGGTACCCGCGCTCTCGGACGGACGTGTCACCGCCGGCCAGCGCCAACGCCGCGTGCGCGAACTCGTGCAGGCACAGCGTGATCACCCAGCCGCCCAGGACGGTGACAAAGACCCAGACGCCGATGGGGGTCGCGCCGCGTTGCGCGAGCGCGGCACCGACCGCGGTGGCCGCGCAGACGGCCGGGAAGATCCACGAACCGGAGCGAGGATGTGCCACGGGATACCAGTCTGCCCTGCCCTCGACGGCATACCCGGCAGGTGGGTCGGGCGCTGTGCCGGGCGGGCCGGGTGCCGCCTCGGCTGCATTACCACACGACTCGGGGTTGACGCAGGGCAGGACACACCTGTGTAATCACATCCATGTGATTTGCCGAACCGGCCGGGAGCGGTGTGTTGCCAACAGGTGACGCAACGTGTGGGAGGTTGCCCGATCGGCAGGGTGGGAGTCGCACGGAAAGGAGTGGCCATGGCCACCGGGCAAGAAGACCCGCGCATGCGCGAGATCGCGGCCGCGATCCTCGGCACCTATGGCACTTCGGATACGCGGTGGCAAGAGCGTGCGCTGTGCGCCCAAACGGACCCTGAGGCCTTCTTCCCGGAGAAGGGCGGGTCGACCCGTGAGGCGAAGAAGATCTGCGAGGTCTGCCCGGTTCGGGCCGAGTGCCTCGCCTATGCGCTGGAACACGACGAACGGTTCGGCATCTGGGGCGGTCTGTCCGAACGGGAACGGCGCCGCCTCAAGCGGATGGCCGGGTAGGGCTCTATTCAGCGCCCTAGTCAATGCCCTCGCCGAGCACGGCGCTGATCTGCTCGGTGAGGACGTCTGCTACCAGATCCGCCAGATCGATCTGCGAGGGCGCGCGCATTTCAACCGGCCGGCGGTAGACGACGATGCGTGCCTTGGTGGCACGGCCGCGCGCGTCCACTCCCGGTGGGAAGAAGCGTGCCAGCGGAACTCCGTCATCTACGACGACGTCGCTCGACGAGAGCACCGGGCCGTCCGGCAGCGCGGGAACGTCGTCGACGGCGAACTCGATGGCGGAGAGCTTCTCCGGCCAGCGCGGCTCCAGGTCGGTGACGGCCTCCATCACCAACTGGTCGAAAAGCTCTGCGCGGGTGCGGAATCCCGGCACCTGGGCGGGCAGCAGCGGCGTCCGCGGCCCACGTCCGCGGCGGTCGCGAGCGGTCCTGTGACGCGGCCCGGGCGCCCGGTCGGCCGCCGTGCGTGTCGGCTCGGGCGTGTCCGTCGGCGCGGCGACGTCGGCGCGAGTTCCGTGCGTTCTGGCCATGATGCCGCCAGTCTACGAGCGGGGCGTCGACCGGATTGCGCCCTGCCTCTTCTGTGTCTCTTCGTCTCGTCCGTCGGTTCATTCGCCGGTTGCGCGGATCGGCGCGCCGCCAGCACGGCCAGCGACGCGCGGGCTACGCTCCGGGCCGTGACAAGTGTGCGCCGATGCTCCCGGACCGGGTGCGCCCATCCGGCCGTTGCGACGCTGACGTTCGCCTACGCGGACTGCACCGCCGTGGTCGGGCCGTTGGCGCGGTCCGCGGAGCCGCATTCCTACGATCTGTGCGCCGACCACGCAGCCGGCCTGACGGCGCCACGCGGCTGGGATGTGGTCCGGCCCGCGACGGGATTCTCCGAACCGGAGCCTGGGCCCGACGATCTTGAGGCGCTCGCGGACGCGGTCCGGGAGGCGGGACGCGCGGAACGTGCACCCGAGCCCGGCCCGGCGGTGGTGACGGGCCGGCGCGGCCATCTTCGGGTACTCCGATTCCCCGAGGACTAGGTCCCGGACGCTTCCCAAACAGATCCCCGACAGAACGCGACACCCGCTCCGCGCGGGCGGCGATCGCGGTGGCCCGCGGCATCGAAGGTCTGATCGACGCGGGCGCAGCGCCGGGTCGAGTGAGATGGGTCGAGCGGGATAGGTCGAGTGAAACGGCGCGGGGCAGTACGGTCGAAGGCGGATTCGGTGCCTGCGCGGATCACTGAGAGGACGGCACATGGCGATTCACCTCGACGAGCAGCTGTTGGCGGTGCTCGCGTGTCCTGCCGACCACCACGCACCGCTGATCGTCGGCCGCGAAGGCGACCCCGACGCTCCGTTTTTGACCTGTTCCGAATGCGGCCGGGCCTACCCGGTGCGGGATGGGATCCCGGTGCTGCTCCTCGACGAAGCGGATGCCGCTCCGGACGCCGAAGAAGCCGAACACGAAGATCGGACCGGGCCAGCATGGAGCTGATGCGGAACCGGATCCGGCCGTACGCCTGGGGCTCACGGACCGCCATCGCGGAGTTGACCGGCGCGCCATGCCCCTCCGCGCATCCGCAGGCCGAGCTGTGGATGGGCGCCCACCCGGACGATCCCTCGGTTCTCGTCGGCACAGCCGGCGACGTCTCGCTGCTGGACGCGGTCGTCGCGGATCCGGACGGGATGCTGGGTGAGGCGGTGGCCGGTAAATTCGACGGCCGATTCCCCTTCCTGCTCAAGGTGCTGGCCGCGGCCGAGCCGCTGTCGCTGCAGGCGCACCCATCGGCAGAGCTCGCGCGGCGCGGGTTCGACGCCGAGGAGGCGGCCGGGATCGCCCGCAGCGACCCGAGCCGCAACTACACGGACCCGTGGGCCAAACCCGAGCTGATCTGCGCGCTCACCGAATTCCACGCGCTGTGCGGGTTCGCCGATCCCGCCCACGCCGTGGACGTGCTCCGCGGGTTGGACGTCGCGGGTCTGGACCACTACCTCGCGCTACTCGCCGGGCAACGCGATGCCGAGGGGACCCGGGCGCTGTTCTCCACGCTCATTACCATTCCCCCGAACGCGATGTCCAGCCTGCTGGACGCGGTCCTCGCCGCCTGCGTGGCCCGGGTGCGCGAGGGCGTCAGTCCGCATGTGACGCAGTACCGCACCGCGCTCGAACTTGCCGAGCGGTACCCCGGCGACGCCGGCGTCCTCGCCTCACTCATGCTGAACCGGGTCACGCTGCAGCCCGGCCAGGCGCTGTACCTGCACAGCGGCAACCTGCACGCGTACCTGTCCGGCACCGGGATCGAGATCATGGGGAACTCGGACAACGTGCTTCGCGGCGGGCTCACCCCCAAGCACGTTGACGTTCCCGAGCTGATGCGGGTCCTCGATTTCACCCCGGGGCCCGTCGAGATCCTCGGCGGGCAGGCGGCGCCGCAGGGTGAAGTCGTCTACCCCAGTCCGGCGCCCGAATTCAGGCTGTCCCGCCTGCAACTCGACGAGCGTCCGCACGAAGTGACGCACCCCGGCCCGCAGGTGCTGCTGGTCACCGAGGGCGACGCCGTCGTCGAGGCGGCAGACGGCGGGCGACTTGCCGTACCCCGCGGTCAATCGGTCTGGATCGCGGCGCGCGACCGGGGCGTGACCGTCTCGGGTCCGGCCACCGTGTTCCGCGCGACCGACGGTTTATGACGGCCCGAGCCGATGCCGCCCGGAGTTCGTGCAGGCGGGCCGAGGGGCCGACCGGGTGCCGGCCCATTGCGCGCTCCCTGCGAGGATGACGGCACGGTTCGGCAGATCGGGAAAGGGATCTCATGTTCGATTCGCTGTTGGTCGCCAACCGGGGAGAGATCGCGCGGCGCGTCCTGCGGACGGCCCGGGAGATGGGTCTGCGCGGCATCGCCGTCTACTCGGAAGCCGACGCGGACCTGCCGTTCGTCGCCGAAGCGGACGAGGCCGTCCTGATCGGCCCGGCTAACCCCGCCGATTCGTATCGGAACGTGGACGCCATCCTTCGCGCGGCGCAGGCCACGCGTGCCGCCGCCATCCACCCCGGCTACGGATTCCTGTCGGAGAACGCCGGCTTCGCCCGAGCCGTCATGAACGCGGACCGCATCTGGGTCGGACCCTGGCCGCAGGCCATCACCGCCATGGGCGACAAGATCGCCGCACGGAACATGATGGAAGAGGCGGGCGTCCCGGTGTCACCCGGCACGAAGGAGCCCCTGGTCGACATGGCCGACGCGGCGGCGGCGGCCGCGCGGATCGGGTATCCAGTGATAGTCAAGGCGGCGGCCGGGGGCGGCGGCATGGGCATGGCGATCGCCGATGACGAAACCATGCTCGCCAAGCAGTTCGACACCGTCGTGTCCTTCGCCGAACGCACCTTCGGCGACCCGAGCGTGTTCGTGGAACGCTTCTTCCGCACGGTGCGGCATGTCGAGGTGCAGATCCTCGGGCTCGCCGACGGCCGGGTGATCGCGCTCGGCGAGCGGGACTGTTCCGTGCAGCGCCGGCACCAGAAGGTTGCCGAGGAGACGCCGTCGCCTGCCGTCGACGACGAGTTACGGCAGCGCATGCTCGCGGCCGCGTCGGCCGCGGGCGCCGCGGTCGGCTACCGGGGAGCCGGCACCGTCGAGTTCCTGCTGGACCCCGCGACGAAGGACTTCTACTTCCTCGAGATGAATACCCGCCTCCAGGTCGAGCACCCTATCACCGAGGCGGTGCTGGGGATCGACCTCGTCGCGGAGCAACTGCGCGTCGCGGCCGGCGAGGAACCCGGGTTCGACCCGGCGGCGCTCGCACCGCGCGGGCACGCCATCGAACTGCGCATCAATGCCGAGGATCCGAAGCGGTTCCTGCCGGGGCCCGGCGTCATCACCGAGTGGGTGGAGCCTGTGGGGGAGGGCGTCCGCGTCGATTCCGGCTACCGCGCCGGGAACACCGTCACACCGTTCTACGACTCGCTGATGGCCAAACTCGTCGTGTACGCGCCGAGTCGCGCCGAGGCCCTGGAGAAGGCCGCGGCGGCGGTCGACGGGTTCACCATCGTCGGCCCGAAGTCCAACCTGGCGTTCCACCGGGAACTGCTCGTGAACTCGGAGTATCGGTCCGGGCGGTACGACACCGGCCTGATCGGCCGGATGCGATCGTGACCGCGCCGCCTATGGTGTGATGGATCACGGGGGTGGGGTTTGCTGCCCGCGCGCCGCCTCGGTAGGTTCAGTGCGGTCCGGTTGGCGGACGACCGCGGCACGGCGGAACAGCAGGGGCTTCGCGCCTTTGTGTCATCGCTGCGAGGTCGCCACCTCGCCGAAGCCCGAAAACATATACCCGCTACAACTTGAAGTGAGGCCGACGTGGCATTGCCGCAACTGACACCCGAACAGCGCACTGCAGCCCTGGAGAAGGCCGCGGCCGCACGCCGGGTCCGCGCGGAACTGAAGGAGCGTCTCAAGCGAGGCGGGACCTCGATCAAGCAGGTACTCGCCGACGCCGAGAAGGACGAGGCGCTGGCCAAGCTCAAGGTGTCCGCGCTGCTGGAATCCCTGCCCGGTGTGGGCAAGGTGCGTGCCGCGCAGCTCATGGAGCAGTTCGAGATTGCCCCCAGCCGCCGCATCCGCGGCCTCGGCGAGCGTCAGCGCAAGGCCCTCCTGGACGAGTTCGGGTACTGACCGCCGGTTCGGCGGACCGCCGTGTCGGGACGCAGCGAGTCGGCGTCGGACGTACCGGGAAGGCGCGGACGGCTGTACGTGGTGTGCGGGCCGTCCGGGGTCGGCAAGTCGACCGTGCTCGCGGCATTGCGTCGGGCGCGGCCCGACCTGTGGTTCTCGGTCTCCGTCACGACCCGGCCGCCTCGGCCGGGGGAGCGGAACGGCGTGGAGTACCACTTCGTCGACCAGCGGACCTACGACCGCATGGTGAAAGGCGGTGAGCTGCTCGAACACGCCACCTACGCGGGCCACGGTTACGGCACGCCGCGCGAACCGGTGGCGGAGCGGCTCGCCGCCGGCACCGACGTCCTGCTGGAGATCGAGCTCCAGGGTGCCCGCCAGGTGCGACAGGCCCCCGGGCTCGGTGCCGAGGCCGTGCTCGTGTTCCTGGCGCCTCCGTCGCGGGCCGAGTTGGTCCGCCGCTTGACGGGCCGTGGCACGGAGGACGATCCGGCGCTGACGGCGCGACTCGCGGCGGCCGATGCCGAGCTGGCCGCCGAGGGCGAGTTCGATTGCACGGTCGTCAATACGACGGTCGCCGACGCGGTCGACGCCTTGGTAGCATTGATGGCTGCATGACGGCCGACCGCTCCGGGTGGATAGGGCCAGTGTGCGGCGCGTCGCGGTGGCCGGGTCGGTCCCCGCGGAAGCGCGGCGCAGAATCGTGCCGACACAGAATCGAGAAATGATGGAAACCGCCGCCCCGACGCCCGCCCAGATCGCCGAGGCCGGGATCACCTACCCGCCCATCGACGAGTTGCTGGCCAAGACCAGCTCCAAGTACGCGTTGGCGGTGTTCGCGGCCAAGCGCGCTCGGCAGATCAACGACTACTACTCGCAGCTGTCCGAGGGCCTGCTCGAGTACGTCGGCCCGCTGGTCGACCCGCTGCCGCGCGAGAAGCCGCTGTCGATCGCGCTGCGCGAGATCAACGCGAACCTGCTCGAACACACCGAAGGCGACTGATCCCGCCCGGTCGCGCCCGATCGAACACAGCCCATGCAGCCCACATCCTCGTCGCCCCGGGTGGTGCTGGGCGTCGGCGGGGGGATAGCGGCGTACAAGGCGTGTGAGTTGCTGCGCCGGCTGAAGTCCGATGACGGAATCGCGGCCGACGTCACCGTCGTTCCCACCGAGCATGCGCTGCGATTCGTCGGAGCGGCGACCTTCGAGGCGCTCTCCGGCCGCCCGGTGTACACCGACGTGTTCGCCGATGTTCCGTCGGTCGCCCACGTCTCCACCGGCCAACACGCCGACCTCGTAGTGATCGCCCCGGCGACCGCCGATCTGCTCGCACGCGCCGCGACCGGTCGCGCGGACGACCTGCTCACCGCGACGCTGCTCGTCACCCGCGTGCCGGTGCTCATGGCGCCTGCCATGCACACCGAAATGTGGACCCACCCCGCGACCGCCCTGAATGTCGAAACCCTGCGATCCCGAGGTGTCGTCGTGCTCGACCCGGCGGTGGGACGACTCACCGGCGCGGATAGCGGCGCCGGCAGACTGCCCGACCCGGAGCACCTCGCCCAGGTCACCGAGCTGCTGCTGCACCGGCCCGATGCGCTGCCCCGCGATCTCGTCGGCCGCCGCATCGTGGTGACGGCGGGCGGCACCCGCGAACCGCTGGACCCCGTCCGGTTCCTCGGCAATCGGTCCTCCGGCCGCCAGGGCTTCGCGCTCGCGCTCGTCGCCGCCGCCCGCGGAGCGGACGTCACATTGCTGGCTGCGAACACGGCGCTCTCCGTTCCGCCGGGAGTCAGTATGAGCGAGGTGGGCACCGCCGAGGAACTGCGGCGGGCGACTCTCGATGCGGCTGCCCGCGCCGATGCCGTGATCATGGCGGCGGCGGTCGCCGATTTCCGGCCCGCCGACCGGCATGGCAGCAAGATCAAGAAGAGTGCGGAGCACGCGGCCCGCACCCTGGAGCTCACCGAGAACGCGGACATCCTCGCCGAACTCGTCCGGCGCCGGAACCGTGCAGCACATCCCGTCATCGTCGGTTTCGCGGCGGAAACCGGTGACGCGTCGCATACGGTCGCCGAGTACGGCCGCGCGAAGCTGGCGCGGAAGGGATGTGATGTGCTGGTCGTGAACGACGTGTCGGGCGGAGCGGTCTTCGGCCGCGCCGACAACGCGGCGACCATCCTGAGCGACGACGGCACCGAACAAGCGGTACCGCGCGGCCCGAAGGCCCTGCTCGCCGCCGCGGTGTGCGATGTGGTCGCGCATCGGCTCACGTCGGCGTAGCGCGGCCCGTACGATCAGGGCGAGCCACAGCGGAAGGATTTCACCAGATGAGCGCACGGCTGTTCACGTCCGAGTCGGTCACCGAGGGTCACCCGGACAAGATCTGCGACGCCATCAGTGACGGCATCCTCGACGCGCTCATCAAGGACGACCCGGAGAGCCGAGTCGCGGTGGAGACCATGGTCACCACGGGGCAGGTGCACGTGGCCGGCGAGGTCACCACGCAGGCGTACGCCGACATCCCGGCGATCGTCCGCGACACGGTGCTCGGCATCGGCTACGACTCGTCCGCGAAGGGCTTCGATGGCGCCTCCTGCGGTGTGAACGTCGCGATCGGGTCGCAGTCGCCCGATATCGCACAGGGCGTCGACGCGGCGTGGGAGTCGCGACAGGCGGGCGCGGGTGGCGACGACGAGATCGAACGGCAGGGTGCCGGCGATCAGGGCCTGATGTTCGGCTACGCCTGCTCGGACACGCCCGAGCTGATGCCGCTGCCGATCGCCCTGGCGCACCGGCTGGCGCGGCGGCTCACGACTGTTCGCAAGTCCGGTCAGGTGCCGTACCTCCGCCCGGACGGCAAGACGCAGGTGACGATCGAATACGTCGGCGACAAGGCGCTGCGGCTCGACGCGGTGGTCGTCTCCACCCAGCACGCCGAGGACATCAATCTCGACACGATGCTTACCCCGGACATCCGCACGCACGTCGTCGAGCCGGAACTCGCCGGCCTCGACATCGACACGCGCGGTTTCAATCTGTACGTCAACCCGACGGGCCGCTTCGTGATCGGCGGGCCGATGGGCGACGCCGGGCTCACCGGCCGGAAGATCATCGTCGACACCTACGGCGGGATGGCTCGGCACGGCGGCGGCGCGTTCTCCGGGAAGGATCCGTCCAAGGTGGACCGCTCGGCGGCCTACGCGATGCGCTGGGTGGCGAAGAACGCCGTCGCGGCGGGGTTGGCCGAGCGGATCGAGGTGCAGGTCGCGTACGCGATCGGTAAAGCGCGCCCGGTCGGCCTTTTCGTGGAGACGTTCGGCACCGAGCAGATCGATCCGGACAAGATCGCCGACGCGATCCGGCAGGTCTTCGACCTTCGCCCGGGCGCGATCATCCGCGACCTCGACCTGAAGCGGCCCATCTACGCGCAGACCGCCGCGTACGGGCATTTCGGCCGGACGGACATCGACCTGCCGTGGGAGGCGACCGACCGGGCGAGCGCCCTGCGGCGTGTGCTGGGGTTGTAGCGGGCCGCTTTTCCTCCCGCTTGTGTTGCTGTGCGTGTCTGCGTTTCGGGTCGCAGGCTGGGATTTGGGATCGGGGCGCGCCTGTGGGTAGGCGCGTCCACGAGCCGGCCGCCGGTCGGGTAGTGGGTGACGGTTGCCGGGTATGACGGACTTCCGTGGTATTCACATCCCATGACCACCCCACGCCGCCGTGCCTCGCCTCGGCGCGCGCCTCCGACCGTGCGGGTGATCCGCGAGCGCGCGGCGCACCGGCCGGTCGCCCGGGTGGCGGTCGACGTCCCGCTGGCGCACCTCGACCGGTTGTTCGACTATCTCGTGGCGGAGGCCGATTCCGACGCGGCGCAGCCCGGCGTCCGGGTGCGGGTCCGGTTCGCCGGCCGGTTGGTGGACGGGTTCGTGATCGAACGCGTGGACGCGTCGCAGCATGACGGCGGGCTCGCCATGATCGAGCGGGTCATCTCGCCCGAGGTCGTGCTCACAGCACAGGTCGCGCGGCTGTGCCGGGCCGTGGCGGACCGGTATGCCGGCGTGCTCGCCGACGTGCTGCGGCTGGCGGTACCGCCGCGGCACGGCCGTGTCGAAGAGGCCGAGCGGGGAGCCGATCTCGTCGCTGGCGCCGCCAGCAGTGCTCCCGAGACGGGACATGCGGCGGCCGCCGATATCGACGGCCCCGGTAGCTCTGCCGGGGGCGCTGCCGTGCTCGCGCCCGACGTCGCGGTGCGCAGCGCTCCCGATGTTCGCGAGGGCGTCGCGGCGGGCGGCCCCGCCGGTAGCGGTCGCGCGACGGTGGTGGCTAAGGCTGCCGGTATCGATGGCTCCGGCGGCTCGGCCGGTGATCCCGCAGTAGGCAACACCACGGGTACCTCCACCGTGTCGGCGCCTGGTGCCGCAGGCCCCGGTGACGTGCGGCTTGCCGATGGAGGCGAAGAAACGAACAACGTCATGCGCGTCATCTCCGAGGACGGCGGCGGGTGGGATGCCTATGTCGCCGGGCGGGCGTTCCTCGCGGCACTCGATGACGGACGCGCGCCGCGCGCCGTCTGGCAGGCGCTGCCGGGGGAGGATTGGGCGCTCCGGTTCGCGGAGGCGGCGCGGGTCGTGTGGCGGCGTGGGCGCGGCGCGCTCCTGTTGGTGCCCGACGCCCGGGACCTGGCGCGGCTCGAAGCGGCACTCGAGTCCGTGGTCCCGCGCGCGGACATCGCGGTGCTGCGCGCGGATCTCGGCCCCGCGGAACGGTATCGACGATTCCTGGCAGTGAGCCGCGGGTCCGCTCGCGTCGTCGCGGGCACCCGGGCCGCGGCGTTCGCCCCCGTGCGGGATCTCGCCCTGGTCGCGATATTCGACGACGGCGACGATCTATACGCGGAGCCCCGAGCGCCGTACCCGCATGCCCGCGAGGTCCTGGCCATGCGGTCCGCGCAGGAGCAGACCGCGCTCGTGATCGGTGGTTTCGCACGCACGGCGGAAGCGCAGCTGCTGCTTCGCTCCAGCTGGGCCCGGCCGATCGGGCCGACGCGCGCCGAAGTTCGGCGGTGCATACCGCGGATCGAGGCAGCCGGCGACGAGTACGCGACCCAGGCCGATTCGGCGGCAGCCGGCGCGCGGCTCAGCCCGGCGGCGTTCGCCGCAGCGCGCGCGGCGCTGGACTCCGGCGCGCCGGTGCTGGTCCAGGTACCGCGGCGCGGCTACCTCCCGGGTATGGCGTGCGGCGACTGCGGCCGCCCCGCCCGCTGCCGGCGGTGCTCGGGGCCGCTGGCCGTGCGGGCAGGCACGCGAATGCTGGCGTGTCTCTGGTGCGGTGTGGCGGCGCTGCGTTGGGCCTGCCCGGCATGCGCGTCGCAGCGGCTGCGGGCGACAGTGATCGGCGCCGCACGGACCGCGGAAGAGATTGGCCGGGCGTTTCCGGGTGCGCGGTTGGTCACGTCGGCCGGGGGGAAGGTGCTGGACCGGATCCCGGCTGGCCCCGCGGTCGTCGTGGCGACGCCCGGCGCCGAGCCGGTGGCGGACGGCGGTTACGGCGCGGCTCTGCTGCTGGACGGTCGGCTGATGCTCGGCCGGGCGGACCTGCGGGCGGGCGAAGAGACACTGCGCCGATGGATGATCGCGGCGACACTCGTCCGACCGGCGGCGGCCGGCGGCCGGGTCGTCGTCGGCACGGACCTCGCGACGCCCGCGGTTCAGTGGCTCATTCGATGGGACCCGGCATCGGCCGCGGAGACGGAACTGGCGCAGCGCACGGAGCTCGGCTTCCCGCCGGCCGTGGCGATGGCCTCCGTGGAGGGTGCCGAACCGGTGGTCGGCGCGGCTCTCGCGGAGCTGGCACTGCCGCCGTCGGCGGAGGTGCTCGGGCCGGTGCCGGTGTGGGCCGGACAGCCCCGCCAGGGCGGTGCGGACCCGGCGGGCGGTGCGCATGCGCCCGCGGGCGAGCGGGCCTCCGCTGTCGAGCGGGTGCGCGCCCTGATCCGGGTTCCCTCGGCGGATCGTAAGGCGCTCGCCGCCGCACTGCACGTACTCGCGGCGGCCCGCTCGGCCCGCAAGGACAGCGAACCGCTGCGCATCGAGATCGATCCCGTCGAACTGGGCTGACGGCGTTCGAGTAGCGCTGCGTACGACTCTTTAACCTGCGCGTTGTGGGCAACTTCCGGTTGTCTCCGACCGTTGAAGCAGGATCTGCCCGTGACGAACCGTGACAGCAGTTCCGGAAGGAGGCACCATGGCGACCATGGCCACACATCCGGTGCAGTCGGCTCCGCCTGCGGAGGACGAGGTTCTATCCGCGGAGGACTGGGAGAAGCCGCGCTCGGTGATGCCGCGTGATTCCCACGAGTGGACGGTCGACGACCTGGAGCAGCTCCCCGACGACGGCCTGCAGTACGAACTCCTCGACGGGATCCTGCTGGTGAGCCCGGCGCCGATCCTCGTTCATCAGCGGGCCATCGGGCGGATATTCCTGCTGCTGGAACGGGCGTGTCCCGACGAGATGGAGGTGTTCGTCGCCCCGGTGGACTGGCAACCGGACCGGCGTACCTCGCTGCAGCCCGATGTGCTCGTCGTGCGCAAGGACCTGATCGGCTACAAGAACCTCACCGATCGGCTGGAACTCGCCGTCGAGGTGCTCTCGCCCTCCACACGGCGCAAGGACCTGGTGCTCAAGTTCTCCAAGTACGCCGACGCCGGCGTGCCGTCCTACTGGGTGATCGACCCAAAGGAGCCATCCGTCACGGCATGGGATCTGCAAGACGGCGCCTACGTCCAGGTCGGCCACGCACAGGGCAGCGATCCGCTCACGATCCGGCTTCCCTACGAGATCACCGTCATACCAGCCGCTCTCGTCTGATTCGGTCGGCCAGCCGGGCTCGCGCGGCCGGTCACTCGCCGGCCAGGATCGACAACACGACCGTGTCGCGCCGGGAGCCGTCCGCCCGCCAATCCGGTGGCACCGCCGAATCCAGCCGTCCGCCCACTCCGATCGATGGCTCGCCCGTCTGCAGGTGCGGATCGTCATGGACGGCCCGCTTCGCAGTGCGCATTAGGGTCAGAGCCACGGCTGCAGGCACGGTCACGGCGGCGCGCCCCCAACCGTAAACTGGCCACGCTCGCCGCATCCCGACCCGGAACAGCTCGGGTGCGTCGCGGCGCCACCAGCAGACGACCGAGAAACGGGGCATCGGCATGAGGTTGCTGTTCGCCGGTACCCCGCAGACCGCGGTCCCGTCGCTGCACGCGCTCATCAAGTCCCGGCACGACGTCGTTGCCGTGCTCACCCGCCCGGATGCGCATGTCGGACGCCGCGGGCCGCTCACCCCCTCGCCCGTCGCCCTCGCCGCCGCCGACGCGGGGCTGGCCCTCCTCAAACCGGCATCAATCCGCACCGCGGAGTTCGCCGCGCAGCTCCGCGCACTGGACGTGGAGGCCGTCGCGGTCGTCGCCTACGGCGCGCTGATCCCGGAACGCCTGCTGGCCATGCCGCCCCGCGGCTGGATCAACCTGCACTTCTCCCTGCTGCCCGCGTGGCGCGGCGCCGCGCCGGTGCAGGCCGCGATCCGCGCCGGCGACGACGTCACCGGGGCCAGCACCTTCCTCATCGAGAAGGGCCTGGACACGGGACCCGTCTATGGCACGGTCACCGAGTCGATCCGGCCGACCGACACCGCGGGTGACCTGCTCGCGCGGCTCGCCGACTCCGGCGCGCGGCTGCTCGTCGCCACGTTCGACGGGCTCGCGGATGGAACGCTCGCCGCCGTGCTGCAATCGGCCGACGGGGTGAGCCACGCGCCGAAGATCACCGTCGATGACGCGGCCGTCGACTTCCGCGCCCCGGCGCTGGCCGTCGACCGGTTGATCCGGTCGGTCACCCCGGAGCCCGGCGCCTGGACGGCGTCGCGATGGGGCCGCCTCGGCCTCGGCCCGGTCACCGTCGTCCGCGACGCGGCCGTGTCGCTCGCACCCGGCGAGATCGCCGCGGGGAAGCGAGACGTGTTGGTGGGCACGGCATCCGACCCGGTCCGGCTGTCCACCGTGCAGCAACCTGGAAAGCGGCCGCTGCCGGCCGCGGACTGGGCGCGCGGGGCGCGGATCGATCCCGGCGACCGGCTCGGCGAACCCGACCGCGCGGATCCGCATCGAGCCCGGGAACGGGTATGACGCCGTTCGCGGCGGACCCGCCGCCGGGCCGTGACGGGCAGGGCGGTACTGATCGAAGCGGTGCCGGTCGGGGCGGCCACGGATCGGGCAGTGATCGCCAGAGCGGCTACCCGGGCGGCCAGGGCCGGAGCGGCGCATCGCGCAGCCCCCGGCTCGATCGCGGACGGGGGCGCGACCGGGGCCGGCAGCCGGCAGGGGGAGCCGGCGATCGACGCGGCCCCGGTCCGCGCCCGCGGACCGACCGACCGCCCGACGTCGATCCGGCCCGCGCCGCCGCCCTGGACCTGTTGTCGGCGGTCCGCGAGCGCGGCGCGTACGCGAACCTGGCACTGCCGGCGATCCTCGCCGATCGCCACCTCTTCGGTCGCGACGCCGCGCTCGCCACCGAGCTCGGCTACGGTTCCTGCCGCACCCTGGGACAGCTCGATGCGATCGTCGCGGTCTGCGGCGACAAGCCATTGCCCGAACTTGACGGAGCCGTCCTCGACGCCCTGCGGCTGGGCGCCTATCAGTTGTTGCACACGCGGATCCCGCCGCACGCCGCGGTGTCCGCGACCGTGGATCTGGTGCGCGCCGGCAGCCGTCCCCGAGCGTCCGGGTACGTCAATGCGGTGCTCCGCCGCGTCGCCGAACGCGACCTGGACGGTTGGGTCGAACGCCTCGCCCCGGCGGCGTCCAGCGATCCGCTGGCACGGCTCGCGCTGCACAGGGCCCACCCGCGGTGGATCGCCGATGCGTTCGCCGACGCGCTGGGCGAACGCGGTCCGGATCTGGCAGACCTGACCGCCCTGCTCGACGCGGACCAGGCCCCGCCCGCGGTCCACCTGGTGGCCCGGCCCGGGCGGATCGAACGGGACGCGCTGGTCGCCGAGTCGGGCGGCGAGCCCGGGCGGTTCTCGTCGTTCGCGGTGTACCTGGCCGGCGGGGACCCGGCGCGCCTCGACTCGGTCCGGCGCGGCGCGGCAGCCGTTCAGGACGAGGGCTCGCAGCTGGTCGCCGTCGCGCTCGCCGCGGCCCGGGTGGACGGCCCCGATACGAGGTGGCTGGATCTTGCCGCCGGCCCCGGCGGCAAGGCCGCCCTGCTCGGCGCGCTCGCCGCGCAGCGCGGCGCCACCCTCGATGCGGTCGAGACAGCCGAGCACCGAGCCGATCTCGTGCGGAAGACGACCGCCGGACTACCGGTCACGGTGCATACCGCGGACGGTCGCGATCCCGGCCTGCCGCCCGGTAGTTTCGATCGCGTCCTGCTCGACGCGCCGTGCACCGGACTCGGAGCGCTGCGCCGCAGGCCCGAGGCCCGCTGGCGGCGAACCGCGGCCGATGTCGCCCCACTGGTGAAACTGCAGCGCGAACTGCTGGAGTCCGCCGCCCGGCTGGTGCGGCCCGGCGGCGTCATCGCGTATGTCACCTGCTCCCCGCATCTGGCCGAGACGGCCGGCGTCATTGCGCGCCGTCCCGCATCGCTGGAACTCCTCGACGCGCGCGAGTACTTCCAGGGCGTGCCGGATCTCGGCGCCGGCCCCACCGTGCAGCTGTGGCCGCATCGGCACGGCACCGACGCCATGTTCTGCGCCCTGCTGCGCCGGACCGGCTGACCAGGAGCAGTCCGCCCGAACGCTACGGCGCGGCGGACTCATCGCGGCATGTCTCGGCGGCAGACTGGAAAATCAGCGCGGTGCGACCGGGCGACGAGAGGAGCCGATACGTGGGCGGATTCGTCGACTGGCTGGTCGTCGTGGGCGGAGCGCTCTTCAACGCGGCGATCATCGGCTACCTGGCCCGCAAGCTCCTCGACGCACCCGTCGGCTGGCCGCGCACCCTCCTGCTCAGCATCGGTGTGAACTTCGGCATCACCCCGCTCGTCAACGGAGTTCTGCGCGCGTTGCACCTCGCGCCGGTCGTCGGCCACCGGGCAAGCAGCGCCGCAGAGTTCCTGATCATCGGCCTGGTGATCTGCTGGGTGCTGGTGGCCGAGGTCATCGCATTGGCGATCCTCGAGGCCGTCCTCCCCACCGGGTCCATCCCGAACCCGCTCAGGTGGCTGCGCGCGTTGCCTACCGGCGCGCGCCGTGGCGTCCGCTACACCCAGATCCTGCGCATTGCCGCGCGGCACGGGCTCGGAGCGTACATCGGCCGCCGGCGTGCACGCGATACCCCGCCGAACGCGGTTCTCGCTGCCTCGCTGCGCCAGGCGTTCACCGAAGCCGGGGTCACGTTCGTGAAACTCGGCCAGATGCTGTCCACCAGGCCCGACCTCCTACCCGCCGAATACATTGTGGAACTCGCGCAGTTGCAGACCGATGTGCCCGCCGAATCGTGGGCGGCCGTGGAGGGCGTCCTACAGGAGGAGCTCGGTCCGCGGCTCACCGTCGCATTCGACCGCATCGACCGCGAACCCATCGCTGCGGCATCTGTGGGACAGGTACATACCGCCCGGCTCGCGGACGGCACGGACGTCGTCGTCAAGATCCAACGGCCGGCAGCTCGGACCCAGGTCACCGCCGACCTCGACATCGTCATGCGGCTCGCTCGCATGCTCGAACGAAGAGCCGCGTGGGCCGCGGATCTGGGCGTCCGGAACATCGCCCAGGGATTCGCCGCCTCGCTGGCGGAGGAACTCGACTACCGCGTGGAACTGGCCAATATGCAAGCGGTGTCGGCCTCCTCGCCGGACCTGGTCGTTCCGAGGGGATACCCGGAACTCTCCGGTCGGCGAGTGCTCGTGATGCAACGCCTCGACGGCCGCTCGCTGTCCGCGACGCTCGCCCACGGCAGCGATGTGCTCGATGCGCAAAGGCACGCGATGGCGGCGCAGCTCCTCGACGCGGTGCTTCGCCAGGTGATCGTGACAGGCGTCTTCCACGCCGATCTGCATCCGGGGAACATCTTCGTGCAGCCGGACCACACCCTCGCGCTACTCGACTTCGGCGCGGTCGGGCGGCTGGATCTGGGCGATCGGCTGCAGCTCGCCGGCGTGCTGATGGCCGTCGACGAACAGGACTCGGCCGCCGCGACCACCGCCCTCACCGACCTGCTCGTCGTGCCGGACGACCTCGACCATCGCGACCTGGAGCGCGACATCGGGCAGTTGATCATGCGCTTCGGGACGGGCATCGGCGGCGGTGCCCGAATGTTCGCCGAGCTCTTCCCCCTCGTGCTCCGCCATCGGCTCGGCGTCCCCGCGCCGATCGCCGCCGCCTTTCGTGCACTCGCCGCCCTCGACGGGTCGCTCTCCATGCTCGCGCCCGGATTCGACATGATCGGCGTCGCGCGTGCGAAGAGCCGGGCGATCTTCTCGGATGTCCTCGACCCGGCCAGGGTCCGCAACCAGGTCCGCCTGCAGATCGCGACCATACTTCCGATGCTGCAACGCCTCCCGCGGCGGATCGATCACATCACGAACCAGCTCGAGACCGGGCGATTCACCATGAACGCGCGCATCCTGGCCGACCCGAAGGATCGCGTCTTCGTGACGCGGCTGGTCCAGCAACTCATCCTGGCGGTCCTGACCGCGGCGCTGGTGATCGGCGGCGTGCTCCTCGTCGTCGCCGGCAACGGCCCGGCGATCGTCACCGGTGTGCCGTTCAACACGTTCATCGGCGCGATCTTCCTGCTGTTCGGGTTCGTCCTCGGTGCGCGGGTCGTGGTGCGCGCCTTCCGGCGGGGGTCGTGACGGCCGGGGCCGCGAGAACGGCCAGGGCCGCCGGAACGGCACCACCACGAGAACAACGTCATACTCGATCCGACGTGCGCGCTCGATAGGGTCGGAGGATGCCGTCAGCGCCCAGAATCGCCCCGTCCATCCTGTCCGCCGACTTCGCGAACCTGCAGGCCGACATCGAACGGGCGCGCGGGGCGGACTGGCTGCACGTCGACGTGATGGACAACCACTTCGTGCCGAACCTGACCATCGGCCTGCCGGTCGTCAAGGCGATCAAGAACGTCACGGACATCCCACTCGACTGCCACCTGATGATCGACGACCCCGACCGGTGGGCGGTGGGCTACGCGGAGGCCGGCGCCTACAACGTCACCGTGCACGCGGAGGCGGTGCGGGAACCAATCAGCGTCGCGATGGACATCAGGGCCGCCGGTGCGAAGGCCGGCCTATCGCTGAAACCCGGTACCGCACTGGACGACTGGACCGAGGCGCTGCGCAGCTACGACACGCTGCTCGTCATGACCGTGGAGCCCGGATTCGGCGGTCAGGAGTTCATGGCCGACATGCTGGACAAGGTCCGCCGCGCACGGACCATGGTGGACACCGGCCACCTCACCGTGATCGTCCAGGTGGACGGCGGCATCAACGCGGACACCATCGAACAGGCAGCCGAGGCGGGCGCGGACTCGTTCGTCGCCGGATCGGCCGTCTACGGGGCGGCGGACCCCGCTCGAGCGATCGAGGCGCTGCGCGCGCGGGCCGAGCGAGCCGGGCGGTACCGGGCCCGCGAACGATAGGGGAGGATGGAGGTGGCGTCGACCGATCGCAGCGTCGAGAAGGGGCAGTCCATGTTCACCGGGATCGTCGAGGAACTCGGCGAGGTCGTCGCGGTCCGGTTCGCGGGCAGCGACGACGGTGGGGCGACCGACGCGCGGGTCACGATCCGCAGCCCGAAAGTGACATCCGATGTCGCGCATGGCGATTCGATCGCCGTCGACGGCGTCTGTCTCACCGTCGTGGACGCATCCGGCGACTCCTTCACGGCCGAACTCATGGCCGAGACGCTCAATCGCACCACCGCCAGGGCATGGTCGCCGGGCACTCGCGTCAACCTGGAACGCTCCGTCACCCCTGCCACCCGCCTCGGCGGGCACATCGTGCAGGGCCACGTCGACGGCGTGGGCGTCGTCGTCGCGCGTACCAGCCATCCCGGGTATGACGACGTGACCGTGGCGGTCCCAGCGACGATCGGCCGCTACATCGCCCCCAAGGGGGCCATTGCCGTCGACGGGATCTCGCTCACGGTGATCACCGTTACCGACGGCGATCCGGAGGGCGACCCGGGCGGTGAGCTGGTGACAACCTTCACGGTGGGGATCATTCCGGCAACGCGCGACGCTACAACGATGGGCCGACGGAACCCGGGGGAAGCAGTGAACATTGAGGTGGATGTGATGGCGAAGTACGCCGAGCGGCTGCTGCAAGCCCGGGAGATGGTTCGATGAGCACCACGGCCGGTTTCGACCCGATCGAATCCGCGATTGCCGAGATCGCGGCGGGGCGCGCCGTCGTCGTCGTCGATGACGAAGACCGGGAGAACGAAGGCGATCTCGTCTTCGCGGCCGAGAAGGCGACGCCCGAGCTCGTCGCGTTCATGGTGCGCTACACGTCCGGATACATCTGCGTCCCGCTCACCGCGGCCGATGCCGATCGGCTGGACCTGCCGCCCATGTTCCGCGTCAACCAGGATCGGCGCGGCACTGCCTACACGGTGACAGTCGATGCGCGCGAAGGGGTTTCGACCGGAATCTCGGCCACCGACCGCGCGCGGACCATCCGCCTGCTCGCCGATCCGGCGACGCGGGAGGCCGACCTGTCCCGGCCCGGGCACGTCGTGCCGCTGCGCGCGAAAGACGGCGGCGTGCTGCGCCGGCCCGGCCACACGGAGGCGGCCGTCGACCTCGCGACGTTGGCGGGCCTTGCCCCGGCCGGTGCGATCTGCGAGATCGTGTCCCAGCGCGATCCATCGGACATGGCCCGCGCCGACGAGCTGAAGGAATTCGCCGCGGAGCACGACCTGAAGATCATCACCATCGCCGACCTGATCGCCTACCGGCGGCGGTCGGAGAAGCTGGTCGAGCGGGTGGCCACCGCGCGGGTGCCGCTGGCCTGCGGGGAGTTCACCGCGATCGGATACGCCTCCAGCTACGACCAGCGCGAGCACATCGCGTTCGTCTACGGCGACATCGGTGACGGCGAGGACGTTCTCATCCGCATGCACTCCGAATGCCTGACCGGGGATGTGTTCGGTTCGCTGCGCTGCGACTGCGGCCCGCAATTGCAGGCGTCGCTGGAGGCCGTGGCCAAGGAGGGGCGCGGCGCGGTCGTCTACATCCGCGGTCACGAGGGCCGCGGGATCGGGCTCATGCACAAGCTGCAGGCCTACCAGCTGCAGGACGCCGGGCGCGACACGCTCGACGCCAACCTGGATCTGGGGCTGCCCGCCGACGCGCGGGACTACGGCACCGGCGCGCAGATCCTGGTCGACCTGGGTGTCCACACCATGCGTCTGCTCACCAACAATCCCGCCAAGCGGGCCGGCCTCGAAGGGTACGGCCTCAAGGTGCTCGGCCGGGTGCCGCTGCCCGCCTCGGTCAATCCGCAGAACATCCGTTACCTCAAGACCAAGCGCGACCGCATGGGCCATCTCATCGAGGGGCTCGGTGAGGCGCGGCGTTCGATGGGAGATCCGTCGTGAACGGGGCACCGGGTTCGACGGGAGCATCGAATATGACGACCATGACGTTGTTCGTGGCCCGGGCCCGTTCCGCAACGGGGGTGGCGTCGTGAGCGCGGACGGCAAGCCCGATCTGTCCGTTGACGGCGCCGCTGGCCTGCGCGTCGCGATCGTGGCCACCAGCTGGCACCGGGACATCGTCGACGCATTGATCGACGGGGCGCAGCGGGCGGCGCGCGCATCCGGCCTCGCCGATGTCGCCGTCGTCCGGGTACCGGGCGCGGTCGAGATCGCCGTGGTGGCAGCGCAACTCGCCACCGACCACGACGCCGTGGTAGCGCTCGGAGCGGTGATCCGCGGCGGCACCCCGCATTTCGAGTACGTCTGCCAGGCCGTCACCGAGGGGCTGACCAGGGTCGCGCTGGACGCCGGAACCCCCGTCGGCAACGGAGTGCTCACCTGCGACACCGTCGAACAGGCCGTCGCCCGCAGCGGCGGCCCCGGAGCGGTGGAGGACAAGGGCGGCGAAGCCATGGTGGCGGCGCTGCAGACCGCGCTGATTCTGCGCAGCCTCCGCGGCGCGCCGAAGGCGATGGGTTTCCGATGAGCGGGGTGAGCGCCAAGCCGACACCGGCGGGCGTCCTCGTCGTGCGCCCGCTGCGCATCAGCGTTATCGGCGCGATCGCCGCCGCGGTCGTCCTCGGCAGCATGATCGTGCTGGGCCTGATGCTGCGCGGCTCGCAGGACGGGATCGTCTTCAGGCCGTTCGACCAGGTCGGCCTCATCAGCGTCGGTGTCTCCGGCGCTGCCGGCATCATGCTGGTGGCGCGGCCGCGCCTCAAGGCCGATGAACAGGGCATCGCCGTCCGCAACGTGCTCGGCGAAACATATTTCCCGTGGGCGGTGGTGATCAGGATCGCGTTTCCCGCGGGTGCGCACTGGGCGCAGGTCGTGCTCGCCGACGACGAGACCCACCCGCTGCTCGCGATCCAGGCGATGGACCGGCAACGGGCGGTCGATGCGCTCCAGGCGGTGCGCGAACTGCACGCGAAGTACGCGCCGCCGCGGCCGACCCTGTCCCCGGAGGCCGCGGAACGAGTGCGCCGCCGGCTGCAGGCCGAGGCTGCCGCGGCGGCGGCCCGCCCGCTCGGCAGGCTCGAGATCATCGACCGGGACATGGCTGCCAAGGGCGCGAAGCGGCGCCACAAGGGCCGAGCAGACCGCGCCTGACCGGACACCTGCCGTGGGCGTGAGCCGGTGTCCCCGGGCGTCCGCAACCGGACACGATCGCGCCAACCCCTAGCACTGTGGCGACTTGTCACATTAGCCTCTCCGATCACGCGGAGATGTCGACCGCTCCGTGCCGAACGGTGCCTTTGGGTGGCTCTGCGCCGCCCAGGCTCCGCCTCACGCAAAGGGGAGCCCATGTCACGCACGCGCGCTCGCTCCGGTTCGCTCGCATTGGTGGCCGTCGTGGCCGTCGGTCTTGCGATGACCATCGCTGCCACACCGGCCGGGGCCGCACCGCCTGCCGGCCCTGCTCCGACGGGCTCGGCTGTTTCGGCCACCGCTCCCACGGACGCCGCTCAGCCGGCGCCGGTCCGAGCCCCGGGAAGCGTGACGCTGCCCGCGCCGTCCACCGGCCTGCGCCTCGCGCCGGATCTCGCCGGGAAGTCCGGGCGGGTCAGCGTTTTCGTCCAGCTGACGGGGACGGGCGCGGCGGACGCCTCTGCCGATGCCGAGGCCGCCGGCAAGACCGCTGCGGCCCAGGTCGCCGCTGCGAAATCCGCGCGTAGCGCGGCGCGGACGGCGGCCGGGAACGTGTTCAACGGGGCGAAGGCCATCGACCGCAAGGCGACCGAGCTCTTCCAGGTCGGCAACGCGATCCCCGGCGTGGCCATCGACGCCGATATGACGGCCGTCGAGGCGATCGCCCAGCGGCCCGATGTGGTCCAGGTCTACCCGATCGTGAGCAAGCATCCGCTCAGCGCGAACGGCTCCGAGCTCACGAAGGTGCTCGCGACGTGGCAGAACACCGGCAACGTCGGTCAAGGGGTGCGCATCGGCGTCATCGACACCGGAATCGACTACACGCACTCCGATTTCGGCGGGCCGGGAACGGCTGACGCCTGGAACGCCGCCCACACCAACAGCACCGACCCGAACTGGCGGGCGGGCCTCACGCCGCTGGCCGCGGCGAAGGTCGCCGGAGGCTACGACTTCGTCGGCGACGCCTATAACGCCGACCCAACGGCGAGCGACTACCAACCGGTGGCCCATCCCGACGCGGACCCGATCGACTGCGAGGGGCACGGCAGCCATGTGGCCGGAATCGCCGCCGGGTACGGCGTGAACGCCGGCGGCAGCACGTTCACCGGCAGCTACCAGGGGCTGGACTCCACCGCGCTCAACGCGCTGAAGATCCCACCGGGGATGGCGCCGCGAGCGTCGATCTACGCACTCAAGGTGTTCGGCTGCACGGGCGACACCGAGGCGGTGATCCCGGCCCTGGACTGGGCACTCGACCCGAACGGCGACGGAAACTTCGCCGACCACCTCGATATCGTCAACCTCTCGCTCGGCGCCGACTACGCCACGGTCGACGATCCGGAGAACCTCGTCGTCGACAACCTGGCCAAGCACGGTGTGCTCCCGGTGATCGCCGCGGGCAACAACGGCGACCTCACCGACACGGCCGGAGCGCCCGGCAATGCCGTGCGGGCACTGGCCGTGGCCAGCTCCGTGGACGACAACGTCCCGCTCAACAAGCTGGCCGTGACCGCCCCCGCCTCTGTGCAGGGCACGGCCTTCGGACAGGTCTCCACCGCCTACGACTGGGCGAATAAGCCCGCTGTGGCCGGTGAGGTGGTCGCGCTCTCCGATAGCACCAACACGGACGGGTGCGATCCACTGTCGTCGGCGGACGCCGCCGCCGTGAGTGGCAAGGTTGCCTGGCTCACCTGGGATTCCAACGACGCGACTCGGCGTTGCGGGTCGGCCGCGCGCGCGGCAAACGTCAAGGCGGCGGGCGGGATCGGCGCGGTGTTCACTGGCGACGTGTTCCCCTTCGGAGCCGGTATCCTGGGAAGCCCCGATATTCCGGTGTTCCAGCTCACCCCGGACGAGACCGCACGGCTCGCGCCAACGGTCGGCAGCGGGCTGCAGGTCGCCTTCGGCCCGGACACGGCCGCGCTGAGCAGCCTGATCGATTCGTCGCTCACGGACATGCTCAGCTCGTTCTCGTCGCGCGGCACCCACGGGTCCCTCGGCGTCGTCAAGCCGGACCTCGCCGCACCGGGCGACAGCATCCTCTCGGCCGGCATGGGTACCGGCACCGACGGCGTCAGCCTGTCCGGTACCTCCATGGCAACACCCAACGCCGCGGGGATCGCTGCCCTCGTGGTGTCGAAGCACCCGACGTGGACCGTGGAGCAGGTCAAGGCCGACCTCATGAACACCGCGAACCACGACGTGCACACCGGCCCGAACGGCGGTGGAATCGCTTACGGCCCACTGCGTGTCGGTACCGGTCGCATCGACGCCGCCGGGGCGGTCGGCAACACGATCCTGGCCTATGCCAAGGACAATCCGGGTGGTGTCTCGGTGTCGTTCGGGCCTGTCGAAGCGCCCGCGAACCGGCCGACCGTGGTCATGTCCCAGCGGGTGGTCGTCGCCAACACCGGCAGCGCGCCCGCGACGGCGTCCCTGGGATACCTGTCCGCGACGGATCAGCCGGGGGTGACGTTCACCGTCTCGCCGTCCACGGTGCGCATCAAGGCGGGCTCGTCGACCACGGCGACGGTGACGATGACCATCCGCACGTCCCAACTGCGGCGCGACATCGACCCGACCATGGCTGTCGATCAGGTGGGCCTGCCGCGCCAGTTCGTCGCCGGCGCCTCCGGCTGGCTGACGGTCTCGCCGCAGAACTCCGTGGCCGGGCAGCTGCGGGTGCCCGTGTACGCCGCCGCCAAGCCGGTGTCGCAGACCCGCACGATCGACACGGGAGGCTCGGCGAGATCCCGGTCGCTGCTCATCACCGGCCGCGGTGTGGCC
The DNA here is from genome assembly GCA_001897425.1 of Actinobacteria bacterium 69-20. Lineage (GTDB taxonomy): Bacteria > Actinomycetota > Actinomycetes > Mycobacteriales > Nakamurellaceae > Nakamurella. The sequence goes on from MKSW01000026.1 coordinate 31,478, forward strand.
CAGGGCAGCGGGCCGTCCGCATTCAACTCGCTGGTGTCGGTGATGGACCTCGGCGCCACCAGCCCGCGGCTCCCGAAGTGCACGGCGAAGCGGCTCACCGGCTGCACCGCGAACGAGACCGCCCGTTCCGGCGACCTGCAGTACGTCGGCGCCGGTGCGGTGAAGGGGGAGAGCGGCGGGTATGCCGACGGCTGGCTGTACTTCGGCATCTCCAGCTACGCGGACTGGGCCACGATCGGGAACACGGTTGTCCCGTACGTGGACATCGACACGACGGGCGACGGTATTCCCGATTACGAGGCCAACGTCCAGAACTACCCCGGCACCGATGTGCTGCTGGCGTTCCTGTTCGACCTCAAGACGGGCTCGCTCGTGGACCTGGAACCCGTCAACTTCAACCTCGGCGACGTGGACACCAACGTCTTCGACACCAACGTCCTGGTGATTCCGGTCGACCCCGCCGCGATCGGCGTCACCAGCAACGCGTCATCGTTCCCGATCACCTACACCGTGGGAACCGTGAGCGACTACTCGAACGACCCGGGCGGGCTGGTCGACGAGGTCGGGCCGGTGTCGTTCGATGCCGTGCATCCGCACATCGCTATCGATTCGCCGCTGTATCTGGACCGTGCGGGCACCAGGATCCCGTTCCAGTTGGGTGCCCGTCCGCGCGGCCAGTCGACCGCGAAGGCATTGGTGCTGCACCTGCAGGGTGCGAGCGGGCAACGGGCCGACGTGGTGGCGCTGCCGTACCGGTGACACCGCGGCACCGCTGACGCGGGAAGCCGCACGGCTCGACCACGGCTCGACTCCGGCAGGCCCCATTGCGGGCCTGCCGGGTCGATCCCGTCCGCGGCCGGCCGGCTCGGTCGTGTAGCGGCGGTCGTGTAACATAAGCCCTTGCGACCAACCTCGGTCGAGGCATGCGCACTGCGCGGCGTCGAGCGAGGAGGCAAGCGGAGTCACACTCCCACCCGCGCGGCCGAGAGGGCGGCCGGGTCCGGTCCGCCGATACGCGTATCGGCGAGCGTTGCTGTGCGAGAGCCGGCAACCGCGACCCTGTGGCCCCGCGTGCCTGCGCCGCGGGGCTTTGTCGTTGGTGCGGGTGCACGGCACCAACACAGCGTCATACCCGCCCTGCTGCGCTGGGAAGCGACCGCCAGCGACCGTAGGAGGACGTCAATCAGCAACGAACCGCGTATCAACGACAGGATCCGAGTCCCCGAGGTCCGTCTCGTCGGCGCCGCCGGTGAGCAGGTCGGCATCGTGTCGATCGGCGAGGCGCTGCACCTGGCCGAGCAGGCGGATCTCGATCTGGTCGAGGTGGCGCCCACCGCCCGCCCGCCGGTCGCCAAGATCATGGACTACGGCAAGTTCAAGTACGAGACCGCGCAGAAGGCCCGCGAGGCGCGCCGGAACCAGGTGCAGACCGTCATCAAGGAGATGAAGCTGCGGCCGAAGATCGACCCGCACGATTACGAGACCAAGAAGGGTCACGTGGTGCGGTTCCTCAAGGCGGGCGACAAGGTCAAGGTGACGATCATGTTCCGCGGGCGCGAGCAGTCCCGGCCCGAACTCGGCTTCCGGCTGCTGCAGCGGCTCGCCGACGATGTGATCGACCTCGGCACCGTCGAGAGCGCGCCGAAACAGGACGGCCGCAACATGATCATGGTGCTGGCCCCGCACCGGCAGGCGCGACCGAAGCAGCCACCGGCGCCGGCCGCGGCCGCGAGCTAGCGCACCGCCCGGGCTGTCCGGCCCGGGTCGACCATGACGCCGTTCACGCCGCCCCGGCGGCGTGCACACCCCGGCAAACGGTTTGCAGATCGATGCAGGCCGTCAGCAGTGCCGTGCGCAGCAGCGCGCGGCGATGACGAACGAACGAAGGAAGCACCGATGCCCAAGAACAAAACCCATTCCGGCATCTCCAAGCGGGTCAGGGTGACCGGCAGCGGCAAGATCACCCACGAGGGCGCCGGCAAGCGTCACAACCTGGAGAAGAAGCCGTCTCGCGTCACCCGCCGGATGACCGGCATGCGGGATCTCGCCGCCAACGATGTGCCGCGCGTCAAGCGCATGCTCGGCATCTGACCTGACCCACCCATCGACCCGGTCGGCGCCGGACCATGGCACGCCGAGTCCTTTCATGAAAGCAAGGTGTCGAAGTGGCACGCGTGAAGAGGGCGGTCAGCGCCCAGAAGAAGCGTCGCGAGATCCTGGAACACGCCGCCGGCTACCGGGGGCAGCGTTCGCGGCTGTACCGCAAGGCCAAGGAGCAGGTGCTCCATTCGCTGAACTACGCCTACCGTGACCGGCGGGCGCGCAAGGGCGATTTCCGGCAGCTGTGGATCACCCGCATCAACGCCGCCGCCCGCGCCCACGGCATGACGTACAACCGTTTCGTGCAGGGGCTCAAGATCGCCGGCGTCGAGGTCGACCGTAAGATGCTGGCCGAGCTCGCGGTGCACGACGAAGCGGCGTTCGCGGCGCTGGTGACGATCGCCCGCGCCGCTGTGCCCCTCGTCGGCTCCGAAGGCACCGAAGGCTCCGAGGACTCCCAGGACGCAGCCTGAGCACGCGAGGCAATCCCGGCGGACGCCCGGTCGACGATCCGTCGGCCGGGCGCCCGTCTGTGCGCGCATCCGAGGATGACGCTATTCGCGGCGGTGCGCTGTCCGACCGCTCGGGGCGGATCGTGGCCGCCCACAAGCTGCTGCGGCGCGCCCGGCGCTACGAGGTCGGTGAGTTCCTCGCCGACGGGGCGCAAGCGGTGCGCGAGGCGGTCGCCGCCGAGCGTGAGCAGCCTGGAACCGTGCGCGAGATCTACGTCACCGCAACGGGTTCCGCCCGCAACACACAGATCGTTCGGGCAGCCTTCGATGTCGGGATCACCGTCACCGAGATCACCGACCGGGCCGCGGCGCACATCTCCGACGCGGTCACGCCGCAGGGGTTGACCGCCCGCTGCACCCTGCCGACGGGAGCGCTGCGCGCCGCGGGCGACGGGCCGCTCACCGCGGTCCTGGCCGCGGCGCCGCGGCTCGTCGCGGTGCTCGTGCAGACCTCCGATCCCGGCAATACCGGGACCGTCATCCGGCTCGCCGACGCGGCCGGCGCGGACGCCGTCATCGTTGCCGGGGACGCGGTCGACCCGTGGGGCCCGAAGGCGGTGCGGGCCTCGGCCGGCAGCATCTTCCACCTGCCGGTGCTGCGGGCCGCCGACCCGGCGGAGCTGGTCGTGGCGCTGTCCGGCGCCGGTCTCGCCGTGCTGGCGACGAGCGGTGCGGGCCAGGTTGACCTGGACGACGCGAGTGCCGGCGGGCTGCTCGACCTGCCCACCGCGTGGCTGTTCGGTTCGGAGGCGCACGGCCTCGCGAACTCCGTCATCGACGCCGCCGACGCCGCGATCCGGGTGCCGATTCACGGCCGAGCCGAGTCGCTGAACCTCGCGACCGCCGCCGCGATCTGCCTCTACGCCTCCGCCACCGCCCAGCGGCGCGGATAGCGACGCGGGCGATACCCCGGCGCACGACCCCTCCAGCAGGGCAGGTGGCGCCCCGGGGGACTCAGCCCCAGCCGTAGCGCTGGCGCAGGGCTGCCTCGACGCGGGCATAGTTCGACCCGTCCAGGGCGGCCGCCTCCCGCCGCATGCCGCTCGGGTGGACGCGCAGCACCCGTTCGATGTTCACCCAGGACGGGCGGTGCTCGCCATCCCAGGAGCCCGATCCGATCGGCACGAAATCCCGCTCGCCGTCATGGTCCCGGCTGGTCAACTGGACGGCGAGTACGGTGCCGGCCGGCTCGGCCGCGACCACGAGCACCGGCCGGTCCTTACCGCGCCCGTCGTTCTCCTCGAATGGAACCCAGGTCCATACGATCTCGCCCGGATCCGGATCCCCGTCGTGGTTGGGGTGGTAAGTCATGCGGACGGGACCGATTCGGTGCGAATCGATCTCGACCGTCGCGTCCGGCCCGGTCCGACCCGGCTGCGCGAACTCCTCGTCGGGGGCGGTCGGTCGGGGAGCGGCCCGGCCGGACCGGTGCCCCGGCTGCGATCGTCCGGTGCGGCCCGCCGAACGCGCCAGCGGTGACGTGAGGCCGCGCAGGAAATCGGCGAGCCACGAAGGCAGAGTCGGCATCTGCTGACCCTAGATGATCGACCCCCGGAGAACGGCGGCCTCGTCGCGCTCGCTCCGGGCAGCCGCACTGCGCCTCCGGCTGCTGCGCCTCGATCCCGGCACCGACTGCGGGCGCCGGTAGGTGCCTTCACTAGAATCGCCACGGCCCTCTTTTCCTTGCGAAAGGCTGTACATGACGTCATCCGCGCCCGTCGACCCGACCGACGAGGCCGCCGTCGAGGCTGCGGCTGCCGCTGCGGTGGCTGCTATCGAAGGGGCCGCATCCTTGGATGCGCTGGCGGCGGTGCGCCGTGACCACGCCGGCGACAGGTCCCCGCTCGCCCTGGCCAACCGGGCGATCGCCGGACTGGATCCGCACGACAAGGCCGCGGCCGGCCGTCGGGTGGGCGGCGCCCGCGCCCGCGTCGCCGCTGCCGCGACCGAGCGCGAGGAGGTTCTCCGGGCCGAGCGCGACCAGGCGGTCCTGGCGACCGAGCGCATCGACGTCACGCTGCCCACCGACCGGTACCCGACGGGCGGCCGGCACCCGATCCGCGCGATCACCGACCGCATCTGCGACGTCTTCACCGCCATGGGCTGGGGTGTCGCCGAAGGCCCGGAGGTCGAGGCCGAATGGCTGAACTTCGACGCGCTCAACTTCCCGCCCGATCATCCGGCGCGCGAGATGCAGGACACGCTGTATGTCGCGTCGCGTGCCAACGAGTATGACGCTGCTCCGGGCGAAGCCGGTTCCGGATCGCCCGCGCGGACCGGCTCAGGGCTGGTCCTGCGCACGCACACCTCACCAGTGCAGATCCGGGCGATGCTCGAGCGGACGCCGCCGATCTACGTGATCTGTCCGGGCAGGGTGTTTCGGGATGATGCTCTCGATGCGACCCACACGCCGGTCTTCCACCAGGTGGAGGGGCTGGCGGTCGATCGCGGACTCACCATGGAACACCTCAAGGGGACGCTGGACCACTTGGCGCGCGCCATGTTCGGCCCGGACTCCAAGACCAGGCTCCGGCCGTCGTTCTTCCCGTTCACCGAGCCGAGCGCCGAGATGGACGTCTACTTCCCGGACAAGAAGGGCGGCCCCGGGTGGGTCGAGTGGGGCGGCTGCGGCATGGTCGACCCGAACGTGCTCACCGCGTGCGGGCTCGACCCGGCCGAATACACCGGCTTCGCGTTCGGCATGGGCATCGAGCGCACCCTGCAGTTCCGCCATTCCGTCCCGGACATGCGGGACATGATCGAAGGCGATGTGCGGTTCACGGCAGCCTTCTCCTCGGAGATCTGAGATGCGCGCACCCCTGGAATGGATCCGCGAATACGCCGATGTGCCGGCGTCGCTCACGGTCGCCGAGATCGTCGACGCCTACACCCGGGTCGGGCTCGAGGTCGAGGCGGTGCACACGGTGCCGGAGACGGTCGGCGCGCTGATCGTCGGCCGCGTGCTCGCCATCGAGGAACTCACCGAGTTCAAGAAGCCGATCCGGTTCACCCGGGTGGACCTCGGTCCCGGGAACGGGCCGGACGGCGGCGACGAGCCCCGCGGCATCATCTGCGGGGCAACGAACTTCGCCGTCGGCGACGCGGTGATCGTCGCGCTCCCCGGCACCGTGCTGCCCGGTGGCTTCGAGATCGCCGCCCGCAAGACGTACGGCCACATCTCCGACGGCATGATCTGCTCGGCGCGTGAGCTCGGCATCGGTGACGACCATGACGGCATCGTGGTCCTCGACCGCGACGCACCGATCGGCACCGATGCCCGTCCGCTGATCGGGTCCGACCGCGACAACGGCGCGGTCATCGAGTTCTCGATCACGCCCGATCGCGGCTACGCCCTGTCCATCCGCGGGCTGGCGCGGGAGCTGGCCGCCGCCTTCGACGCGGCGTACACCGACCCCGCCGACCGGCCTTTGCGCGAGGCCGGGCCGGGCCGGGACGTGCAGATCCTGGATGCGGCCCGCTGCGCGCGATTCGTCGCCCTGGAGGCGACCGGCGTCGACCCGGCCGCCCCGAGCCCGTGGCGGATCCGGCGCCGGCTCGCCGCTGCCGGGGTCCGGTCGATCTCGCTCGCCGTCGACGTGACGAACTACGTCATGATCGAGCTCGGCCACCCACTGCACGCCTTCGACGCCGCCAAGCTCGACGGCGGCATCGTCGTGCGGCGAGCGACCGCGGGGGAGGCGCTGCGCACCCTGGACGGCGCGGACCGGACCCTGTCCGGCGACGACGTCGTGGTCGCCGACCGGTCCAGGGCGCTGTCGATCGCCGGCGTCATGGGCGGCGAGGAGAGCGAGATCTCGCCCACCACCACGGATGTCGTCATCGAAGCCGCGAGCTGGGATCCGCCGTCGATCTCCCGGACGGTGCGCCGGCACCGACTGCCCAGTGAGGCCGCGCGCCGTTACGAGCGGGCCGTGGACCCGGCGATCTCCGCAATCGCGGCCGAGGCGGCGGGCGAACTGCTCGTCCGGTACGCGGGCGGGGCGCTCGGCGGGCGGACCGACGCCGGCGCCGTGCCGCAACCCGCTCAGGTCACCATGCTCGCGTCGGAGCCGGCGCGCCTGGCCGGCCGGTACTTCTCGCCGGAGACCATCGCGCACCGGCTCGCCCAGGTCGGCTGCCGGGTGGTTGACCGGGTGGCAGACCAGGCAGAGGACGGTGCGGCTGACCGTGCCGCGACCGGGGCCGGGCGGGCCTTCGACGTGACGCCGCCGAGCTGGCGACCGGACCTGACCAGGCCGGCCGATCTCGTCGAGGAGATCACGCGGCTCGAGGGATACGACACCATCATCCCGATCCTGCCGGCGGCGCCGGCCGGAACCGGGCTGACCCCGGCGCAACGCCGCCGCCGCCGGGTCGCCGCCGATCTCGCCGCCGCCGGACTGACCGAGGTGCTGTCCTTCCCGTTCATGGGCGCCGCCGATCTGGACGCGTTCGGTCTCCCGGTCGACGACGTGCGTCGCAGCGCCGTTCGGCTGGCGAATCCGCTGGACGTCGACCGGCCGCTGATGGCCACCACCCTGCTCCCGGCGCTCGCGGCCACAGTGCTGCGGAACCTCTCCCGCGGCGCACGCGATCTCGCGCTGTTCGAGATCGGCCAGGTCGTACGTCCGGCTCCCGGGGCGCCGATCGCGCCGGCGCTCGGCGTCGAGACAAGGCCCGCCCCAGCCGATCTCGAACGGCTCTTCGCCGCCGTGCCGTCACAGCCGATGCATGTGGCGGTCATCGCGACCGGACGCTGGGAACGCGCCGGGTGGTGGGGTCCCGGACGTCCGGCGGAGGCCGCCGACGTTCTCGGCCTCGCCCGGCGAATCGGCGACGTCTGCGGTGTCCCGGTGACGCTGGAGAGCGCGGAGTATGCGTCGTGGCATCCGGGGCGCTGCGCCGCGATCCGGGCCGACGGCGAGATCGTCGGCCATGCCGGCGAGCTGCACCCCGCCGTCGTGGAGCGTGTCGGACTGCCGGCGCGGACCCTCGCGCTGGAGCTGGACCTGAGCGCCCTCGGGGTGCCGGCGCCGCCGGTACCGCCCGCGGTCTCCCCGTTCCCGCCGGTCCACCTGGACGTCGCGCTCGTCGTCGATTCCGCGGTTGATGCGGGCACCGTCACCGCCGCGCTGCGCGACGGAGGCGGCGAGATGGTCGAATCCGTGCGGCTTTTCGACGTCTACACGGGCGATCAGATCCCGGACGGGAAGAAGTCGCTGGCATTCTCCCTGCTGGTGCGCGCCGCCGACCGGACGCTGACCGCGGCCGAGGCGACGACGGTCCGGGACGCGGCGATCGCCGCGGTGGCCCGCCGGACCGGTGCGGAATTGCGCGCGTGAGGTCGGGGCGACTCGCCCGCCGAACAGGCGGGCCGCGGGTGGCGCGGTGGCCGGTGTGGTGCGCGCGGCGCGCCGACCCGACGGGCGCGCTGCTCGAGGTGGTGCCACGATGACGTCCATGCGCTCTTCCACCCCGCCCGACCTGTCCCGCCGCATCCAGAAGGCCGGTTATTACCCGGACCTGGTCGCGGACACGCTTTCGGTCGCGCTGGCCGGCGAGGAGATCACCGCGCACCTCGTCCATTCCGAGACCACATTCGATATGGACACCGTGCGCCGGCATCTGTCGGTGCTCGCCATCACGCCGACCCGGCTCATCTTCGTGCACGCCGACGATCACGCCGACGAGCCGGACGACGACGATCCCCTCGCCGGCGCCGTGCCTACGGGCGCGGATCGGCCGGCCCAGGCACATGCGGTGGCCACCAGTGAGGCTATCGCGCTCCGATCGGTCGGGCCGGTCATGATCACCCACGTCGTCCCCGACCCGGCCGAGTATCGCGCCGGAAGCCTCGGCCGCGACCTGACGCTGACGGTCGGCTGGGGCGCGGTGTCCCGCATCGACCTCGAACCGGCCACCTGCGGCGATCCGCACTGCGAGGCCGACCACGGCTATTCCGGCTCGATCACGGGGGAGGACCTGTCGCTGCGCGTCTCCGCGGAGGCGGACGGCGAGCAGGCGCTCGATGAGGCGGTGGCCTTCGCCCGCGCCCTGTCGGCCGCTACTGTTCGGGGATGATCGAGTCGGTGCGGCCCGCCCCGTCACGCGTGGAGCCGACATCGGACCGGCCGGTCGTGCCCGTGTACGGCATCGGCACCTTGGGCGCCGTCCTTCCCGGCGCCGCCGCGGCGTTGGGCGTACCGACGGGGCTGCCGGCGTTGCCGTTCCCCGAGGTGCGGTCCGTCTGCGTGGTGATCGTCGACGGGCTGGGTGCGGACCTCCTCGACGCCGCCGGCCCCGGCGGCCCTGACAGCGCGGACCGCTGCGAGGCCCCCTTCCTCACCGGTCTGACATCGGTGCCGCGCCCGGCCGGCTGCCCGGACACGCTCCGCGTCGGATGTCCGACCACCACCGCCACCTCGATGGGCTCCTTCGGCACCGGGCAACCACCCGGCCGCCACGGCATGGTCGGGTACCAGATTCGTGACCCGATCCGTGGCGTGCTGCTCAACCAGCTGCGCTGGGATCCGTACACCGATCCCGTCGATTGGCAGCCGCTGCCGACGATCTTCGGCCTTTGCGTCGCGGCCGGTATCGACGTGTGCCGCATCGGTGCCGAGGAGTTCGCCGGCTCCGGCCTCACGGTCGCCGCCCACCGCGGCGGCACATTCGTCGGCGCGAAGGAGCTTTCAGCGCGGGTCGACGCGGCCATCGCCGCGGCGCACCGACAAACCCGGTCCCTTATCTACCTGTATTGGGGCGGCGTCGATTCCGCCGGCCACGAGCACGGCTGTCGCAGCGCCGAATGGCGGACCGAGGTGCGCGGCACCGACGCCCAGCTGGCGCGGCTCGCGGCGGGGCTCCCGCCCGACACCCTGCTGGTGATCACCGCGGACCACGGCATGGTCGATGTGCCGCACGCCGGCCGCCTCGACATGGCCTCCCGGCCGGAACTCCGCCGCGACATCGCGGTCTTCGGCGGCGAGCCGCGCATGGTCCAGTTGTATTGCCGATACGGCCAGGTCGACGAGGTGGCGACCCGGATGCGTGACGCAGTGGGCGATAGTGCCTGGGTGCGCACCCGTGCCGAGGCGATCGACGAGGGATGGTTCGGGCCGACCGAGCCGAGGGTGGCCGACCGGATCGGCGACGTCCTGATCGCCGCCCGCGGCTCGTTCGCCATCGTCGATTCTGGCCTGCAGCATAAGAAATCGCTCGCGCTGATCGGCCATCACGGATCGCTGACCGAGGCCGAACAGCTCGTCCCGCTCCTCGTCGCAGGCACCTGACGCGCCACCGGTTCGACCGGGTAGCCCGCAGCCCGTGGTGTGGACCCACGAAAAATAAACCTTGCCACGGATCCACTGGCCTGTTGTAATACAAGTACATGCAGGCAGTTCGCTTCGCCGACTGAAGGTCGGGAGAGAGCGCACAGAGATTCAGCCCGTGTACGTGGCTCCGCATCGGCGGCGCTACGGCCTCCAGGGGCACGCGCGAGTCGATCGGGGTCGAGGTCATCTTCGACATCCGGTGACGACATCAGCGCTGTGCCTCCTTTCCGCCATTGATCGGCGCAGCGCGTACTCCGTGGGAGGAGCGCGAGAATGGAAGAAACAGCCGCAATCGCATCGGGCCTCGTTGCTGACGACCCCTCATCGGGCGACCGGGAAGCACCGGTCATCGTCGCCGTGGACCACGTCAACAAGATCTACTCAGACGGCACGCACGCGCTGAAAGACGTGTCACTCGCGGTCCGCGACAAGGAGATTGTCGCCGTGATCGGTCCTTCCGGGTGCGGCAAGTCGACATTGCTACGCGCCATCGCCGGGCTGACGTCACCGACCGACGGGGTTTGTCGGGTGGCTGACGGCGTCCAGCCCGCATTCGTCTTCCAGCAGCCCACCCTCCTTCCATGGCGAACCGCCGAGCGGAATGCTGAGCTGCTGCTCCGGCTGTCCGGTGTGCCGCGTGCCGAATCGCGACGCCGCGCCCACGAGGCGATGACGTTGGTCAACCTTGCCGGGTTCGAGAAGGCCTACCCGCGTGCCTTGTCCGGTGGGATGAGAATGCGCTTGTCGCTCGCACGTTCATTGGCGATGAAACCGGACCTCTTTCTCCTCGACGAACCCTTTTCAGCACTGGATGAGATCACCCGCAAGACTCTCAACGATGAGCTGGCGCGAATCTGGTTCCACCAACCCTTCACCGCGATCCTGGTGACACACAATCTCTACGAGGCGATCTTCTTGGCCAGTCGGGTCGTTGTCATGTCGGCTCGCCCCGGTCGCATCCAGACCGAGATCGCCGTGACGCTGCCTTACCCGCGTAATTCCGATGTGCGCTTGACCAGCGAATATGTCTCCTTTGTCGAGCAGCTCTCCATCGAACTCGAAAGGGCGGCAGCGTGATGGCTACGACCGCGAATCCCGCGCCTGCGACACCTGCCCGAGGAGGGCGGATACCTCGAGGCGCCAACCCCTCACTAGGACGAAGGATCGTCCGATTCTGGCCCGCCGGACTCGCCGTCCTGCTATTTGTCGGGCTATGGGCGGTATTGGCGGACACCGTTTTCGCGGGTAAGTCGTATTTGCTTCCGGGACCATTGCTCGTGGTACAGACCGGTTGGGAGATCCGCGACAGTGTCCTACTTTCCGCAAGGACCACATTGGTCTCAGCACTGATCGGATACGCGGTGTCGATCGTCGGAGGCATGCTGTTCGCGATGATCATGGCCGAGTCCAAGGCCATGGAGCGGAGCCTCTACCCGTGGGCCGTGATTTTGCAGGTGACACCGATTATCGCGATCGCACCGATCATCATCATCTGGTTCGGATTCAACTCGACCTCGATCGTGATCATCTCTGCCGCCATTGCATTCTTTCCGATCCTGAACAACACACACCTGGGCCTGGTATCCACCGACAGGAATCAGGTGGAGCTTTTCCGACTCCAGCATGTCGGATGGCTTGCCACGTTCTGGCACCTGCGACTTCCCGCGGCCATCCCGTCGATCATCGCCGGGCTTAGGGTATCTGCCGGGCTTGCGGTCACCGGAACGATTCTCGGCGAGTTCGTTATTGGTACGGCTGGCTCTTATGGCGGGCTCGGAGTGCGGATCATCATGGCTGAGGCCGTCCTGAACACGCCGCAACTGTATGCCTACGTACTCGCGACCACCCTGCTCGGGCTGACGTTCTTCGCCATCGTCAGCTATCTCGGTTACCGCCTTCTACGGGATTGGCATGAATCAGCACGGAAGGAGGTCGCGGACTGATCCGCGTTGGAGGCCCGAACCAAGGCCGCTGAATTGTCACTATCAATCCTAGAGAGAACATGGAGATGAACATGAAAAGGACGAGAAGTTCGTCGAGGGTCGTCCGCTTCGGCGTCTTTGCCGCAGCGTTCGGGCTGTCCCTGACAATGGTTGCGTGTTCGTCCGCGACCAATGGCAATGAGAGCAGCAGTTCACCAGCGCCATCGACCTCAGAATCATCGGCGTCGTCGCCTTCGTCGCAGAGCTCGGGCGATGCCGCGCAGTCGACGTCCGGTGAGACTACCAGCGAATCATCTTCGAAGCCCGCTGTCGAGCCGCATTCGGTGAGCATCATCGCGAACTGGCTGCCGCAGGCGTCGCAGGGCGGTTACTGGCAGGCGGCCGCCGAAGGCCTGGGCAAGGACGACGGCATCACCATCGAGATGAAGTCCGGTGGGCCGGGGATCCAGACCGTCACGAATGTGGCGATCGGCGACGCCGATTATGGCATGACCGCGGCGGACAATATCTACATGGCCCGTTCGCAGGGGATTCCGGTCGTCGGCATCTTCGCCCCGCTGGATGGGTCCGAGCAGTGCCTGATGTCGCACCCATCGGCGAATGTGAAGGACTTCGCGGATCTGAACGGCAAGAAGCTGTCGGTCGCTCCCGCTGGCACCTACTGGAAGTACATTCAGAAGAAGTACAACATCAAGACCGCTGCCGAGATGCCGCCGGTGTCCATGGCCAACTGGAACGAAGACCCGAATATGGTTCTGCAGTGCATGTACGGCGCCGAGGCGTTCACGGCCAAGCAGAAGGGATTTGACGCAAATTTCCTGATGATCAGCAAGTCGGGCTACAACCCGTACACCCAGGTACTGTTCACCACCGAGAATCGGCTGCGCGATCATCCTGATGAAGCGGCTGTCGTCGTCAAGGCTGTGGCGAAGGGATGGGATCAATTCCTGAACGGCCAGGAAGGGCCCGGCGTCGATATGATCCTGAGCAAGAATCCGGATTACACGAAGGACGCTGCAATGTTCGACGTGAAGATCATGGCGGGAATGCAGACGAAGCCGATGGGTGCCATGGATCCACAGCGGTGGAAGGAGACGTACGACGCGTTGGCGAGCGTGGACCTGATCAACAAGAGTGTCGCCTGGGATTCCGCCTTTTCTACGAAGTTCCTGCCGGCCTCGTGACGGAATTGATCGTCTGCGGCTCTGCCGGCTCTTTCCAGGGGGTAGCCAGGGCGTGCTCTGGCTACCTCTTGCGGGAGGGCACGAACGTCGTCTTGCTGGACGTGGGTAGCGGATCGCTGGCCAACATCCAGCGTTGGGTGCCACTGTCCGCGCTGCAGGACATCTTCGTGAGTCATGGTCATCATGATCACGTCGGTGACATCGTCGGCCTCATGCAATACACCTCGTTCGGTGCGCACCGGCCCGATGTGGTCCGCGTCTTCGCCAACACGTCCACCTGCGAGGTCGTGCATCAGCTGCGCCGGTCGTTCGCCGAACAGGACGTGGTCGTGCGCACGACTACGGTCAGTGCCGAGCAGTCCTTCGGCCTGGGCGGCTTCAAGGCCGAGGCGTTCGAGGCCTGGCACTCACGCCCCAGTCTTGCCGTCCGGATCACCGATCAAGCCGGCCACCGGCTTGCCTACACGGGTGACAGTGCGCTCTGCGACGAGCTCGTCCGTTGCGCCACCGACGCCGACCTCCTGGTTTCCGAGGCCAGCTGGCTCAGCGGATCGGGCGACTACCCGGAGGGTGTGCACATGACGGCGCGGGACGCGGGCGAATTGGCGCGGCGCGCCGGCGTCCGGCGGCTCCTGATCACGCACGTCTGGCCGGCGTTCGATCCGTATGCGGCAGCCGCCGAGGCGGCCGAGGTCTTCGACGGGCCTATCCTCGTCGCCGAGGACAATATGGTCGTCACGGTGGGGGCCGGGTCATGATCGCCGTCACCGATTCCGCGTGCCGAACCATCTGCGGTGACGGTCTCGTGTTCGACCTGGACGGCGTGCTCGTCGACACCGGTCGCTGGTGGTCGTTGGCCGAACGGATCGCGGTCGAACGGCTCGGTGGGCGCCCTGTGGCCATCGGCTCCGAGCCGATCCTGGGTGGTCTCGCCCCGCTGGTCGCTGCCACGGAGCTCGCCCGGGTCACCGGTCTCACCGGCCGGGAGACGGCGTTGATGGCGGCGATCGACGACGCCGCTCCCGCTGTCTTTCGTCAGCACGTGCAGCCGGTTCCCCGCGCCCTGGCTGTGTTGGACGCGGTCGCCGAGCACGTCCCTGTCGCCGTGGCCACCAACGCGACGCGGATCATCGCGGAGGCCAGCATGGCCGCGGCCGACATCACGAGTCGAACCCGGGGGCTGGTCGCGGCGGACGAGGTGGCCGCCGGGAAGCCCGACCCGGCCGTCTACCTGCGCGCCTGCCAGATCATCGGCACCGATCCTGAGCGGACCATCGCGGTTGACGACACCGCGGTCGGGGTGGCCGCCGCGGTGAACGCAGGTATGCGCGTGATCCGGTTCGGTTCAGGGCCGTTCGCGGCGAATGACGGGGCGCTCGGCCACATCGTGGACTGGATTCGCGTGACGGTATCGGTGTGCTGACCCTGTCGCCGTCGTCATCGGCTGACTAGATGGTTGGTGCGCAGCGCCGTCAGGGCCAGGCGCGCCGCCTCGGTGCTGGCGCTGATCGGTCACCACGGATCGCTGACCGAGGCCGAACGGCTCGTCCCCCTCTTCGTCGCGCCCACGTCATAGCCGCCTGGTCGACGGTGGCTCCCCGCAGCCACCGCGGGCTTCGGCGCAGCGCACGCACCGCACGATGTCGGACCATTGCCTTACGGTGCGTCGCATGATGCCTCGGCGCGGTTCTGACCACGTGCGGCGCTGGGCGGGTCTGGCAGGGAACCACCGTGGAGGTTGTCGCGGCGCGCCCGGCGGTCGCAGCAGCGTAACGCCGCGCACTCCGCCGCTTTCAGGCTGCCGTCTGATCGAGTAAGGGCGCGCCCCGCCAGGCACCCCCCCGGCAGAGCCTCGGCCGGGCGACAAGGCACCGGCACGGAACAACGTCATATCCGATGACGACCCTGGGCCGGTGCGGGTCGGGTTATTGCGTGGGGTTATGACGGTGGTGGTGCGGTGAGTTCGAGTTGGATGTTGTCGGGGTCCCGGAACACGAGAACCGACGCATACGGGGCGTCGGTGATCGGTGACTGCGTGAGCGGCTGTGATGCTGCGTGGGCGCGCATGACGCCGCACGCCTGAAGATGATCCTGCCAGGCTTCGAGGTCCGCGCGGGACGGCACGGACAGGCCGACATGGTCCAGGCCGGTACGGGTCTCGCGGAATGTCTCGTGTCCGTTAGTTTCGTGCCGGTGCAGCGCGAACATCAGCGTTCTGTCCGAGGTGGCGAGGATGAGCGCGGTGCCGTCGGGATGTGGAACCTCGTTCACGCGGCGGACGCCGAATACCTGCTGGTACCAGGCGACGCTGGCGTCAAGGTCGGTGACGGTGAGGGCGATGTGGTGCAGTCGAGGCTGCGCGGGCAATGCCATGACGTCACCGTCCTATGCCGCGCGGGCCGTGCGGGCCCGGTAGGAGCCGGCCAGTGCGTTCAGTGCGGCGCTGCAGTCGCCGGCGAACGACGACCCGTGCATGAGTGCGAGCGTGCGCGGTGCGAACTCGGCGAGGCGCTGGACGGTCACGGGTGTCGACGGAGCCAGGCAGGAGTATCCGAACAGGTCCTCCATGTGCTCGGTAGGCCCCAAGATGTCGTCTTCGGTCAGTGCCGGGCCGTTGCCGAGGTGACTGAACAAGTCACCGCACAGCAGCGTGGAGGTGACCTCTTCGTACAGCACGCGTGCGTCCCATCCGTGCGGGACGTGCGGGGTGTCCACGTGCCGCACCCGCAGCCGACCCAGCGGGATGACCTCTCCGTCCGACAGCGGGCGCGGTGGGCGGTCGCACATCTCGTTCAGCGACACCTGGCAGCCGGCAACGCCGTGTGCGACCTGGGCATGCGGCGCGACCGCGAGGAACTCGTTCACCGCGCCGCACTCATCGGATTCGACATGGCCGAAGGCGATCCAGTGCAAGCGCTCGACCGGCAGCACCGTATCGATGGCTGCCCGGACACTCGCGAACATCGACCGGTGGCCGGTGTGGAACAGCAGCGGCTCCTCGTCCGCGAGCAGGAACTGGTTGAACGTCAGCCCGCTCGGGCCGACCTGCGGGGCGAACGTGGAGATGCGGTAGATGCCTTCCGCGATCTCGTCGACGGTGCTTTCCATGGCGTGGGCTCCTTCGAGGTGCAATGAGTGACGAACATGCGAACCGCCTCGTCGGCCAACCGGATCCAGCGGTCGCCGCCCGGATCGTTGGAGATCTGTTGGTCGACCAGACCGGTGACCAGGGCGGTGAACAGGTCCAGGTGCCGCTGTTCGCCGATACCAACGGCAGCGAGCTGCTCGCGGGTGTGGCCCAGTGCTGCGACCGCCGCCGCGTACGACTCCGCCGACGGGGCGAAGCCCGGGATCGGATGCTGGAACAGCAACTGGTAGCGGGCGACGTCCGAGGCGCAGAACTCGAAGAAACGGTGCACGCCCACCAGTAGCCGCTGCATCGGGTCGGCAACGTCATAGGGGGCTTGTTTGCACGCCAGGAATTCCTGCGCGGCCTGGCCGAACATCGCGTCGAAGATGGCGTTCTTCGAGTCGAAGTAGGCGTAGACGGTGGGGGTCGTGGTGCCCGCCCGTTTGGCCAGTTGCCGCAGCGTGAGCGCGGCAAGCCCATCCTCGCGGACCAGTTCCCACGCCGCGCGAAGCAGCCGCTCGCGCGCCGCCTCGCGTCGGGCATCGCCCCAGTTGGGCAGCGTACCAGGCATATTTGACATAGTCATTGGAGCTTATACGCTGTGAAAGTCCTCGTCAACAGGAACACCTGCGTTGACACCGGCCGGGTGAGGTAGCGATCGAGCGAATTTCGCCGCCTGACGTAGCGGCAGCCCGAATACCGCAGCCAGCGTTCACATCAACTCGGACATCGCCGCGTATGCCCAGTTCCTGCGTAGCCCAGGGCGCAGTGAACACTGCGGATCCAGCAGCACGGTCACGTCGCGCGGGCTGCAGTGTGCTGTTCGCCGCCTACGGGACGATCAAGATCGATTGGCTACTGTTCGCGTGCGCCGGTCCCAATAACACCGCAGACGGTTCGGCCCGCGGCGGTGGCGGGCCGGCAGGACGGGAATCGGGTGTTCTACCGGCTGACCGACGAGCACGCTCGAAACCTGGTGGCGCAGGCGGTGTTCCAGGCGGAACATGCGGTCGACGACCGGCCGCGTCATCACCGTGCGGCGACCTCGTCGGCGCGACCGGCGGCGCAGCCGCCCGCGCACGACATTTCGCTGCCACTCGCTCATCGTGCGCGGGTCGATCACGTACGCGAACGCCTCGTCGGCCGGGCACGCCACCTCGGTGCTGGCGATGAGCGGCGTCATGGGGCCTCCGACGGTTGACGACACCGAATGACGGGTATGACGGCGATCTCTGCGATCGCCGCGTCACCACTGGGTCGCTCGACAAACCGTGTCGGGGCTTGGCCGGGTGACGTCGTCCGCAATCACGCCGGCCGCGCTCGACAGGAAAACACCATGCGCAGCAACGGGATTCGAATCGTCAGCGGCCCATACCGTGCCGGTCAGGTGACGTCGGTCTCCCAGAACGGTTCGCTTCCGGTCAACCGGACGAGCGGCCCGCCGGCCAGGTCGATCAACACAGCCTGCCCGCCGCCGTCGACCGGGTAGGTGGCCAGCACGCTGGTGATGTCCCAATTGTCCGGGGTCTCGGTGGCGTTCTCATGGGAGTGCAGGCGGATACCGAATCGGAACAGATTGTCGGTCGTCACCCCGGGCGGCATGTTCCAGACGATAGGACCGTGCGTGCTGTCGTTCCCCCAGCTGGAGTCTGTTTCGGACTTGAGTTGGGTCGAGTACTCCTCGGTCCGGTCGCCGTTCACGACGATGATGTAGGCCGTTGCGGAACTGTCACCGCGCAGGTCATCACCACCGGTGACGATGGTCAGCTCCAAGTTTGTGATGTCGCTCATCTCAGTCTCCTTGGTCTTCGATGGCGGACTTTCGATGATGTACGGTACCGCTCCCACGGTCGCTGAGACCCGGCGTTTTTTCCCGGCTCCGCCGGTGTTCCCGCTGCCCGACGGTCGACATCCGCCCAACTCGTGATGTATAGTCATGCGAATACATGCATAAAGTTGCATCAGCGCCGATGGGCCGGACCCGGGGGAGTGATCGATGACGTTTCGCGTCGCCGTCGCCGGCGCGTCCGGATACGCGGGCGGCGAACTGCTTCGGCTGCTGCTCGCGCACCCGGAGGTCGAGATCGGCGCGGTCACAGCGTATTCCAACGCCGGCGACCGGCTCGGCGTCCACCAGCCGCATCTGCTGCCGCTCGTCGATCGAATCCTCGAACCCACCTCCGCCGAGGTGCTTACCGGGTATGACGCCGTGTTCCTCGCGCTCCCACACGGACAATCCCACGCGATCGCCGACGGGCTCCCGGCAAGCACCGTCGTCATCGACTGCGGCGCCGATTACCGGCTGACGGACCCCGTCGCATGGCAGAGGTTCTACGGGGGCGAGCATCCCGGGGCGTGGCCGTACGGGCTGCCGGAGTTGCCGGGGTCGGACTCGGGGCGTGTCCGGCCCGGCGCGCTGCGGCCGGCGCTGCGCGGGGCCACCCGGATCGCCGTGCCCGGCTGCTACCCGACGGTCTCCTCGCTCGCGATCGCGCCCGCGCTGGCCGCCGGGCTGGTGGCGCCGGACGTCGTGGTGGTGGCCGCGTCCGGCACCTCGGGCGCCGGCAAGTCCGCGAAACCGCACCTGCTCGGCAGCGAGGTCATGGGGGCGATGTCGGCGTACGGGGTGGGCGGCGTGCACCGGCACGGTCCGGAGATCCTGCAGAACCTGTCGGCGGCGGCCGGCGTGCCCGTCACCGTGTCGTTCACGCCGCTGCTCGCGCCGATGCCGCGCGGAATCCTCGCCACGGCGAGTGCGCCGATCCGGCCGGGCACCGACCTCGAGGCGGTTCGCGCCGCCTACCAGAATGCCTACGGCGCAGAGCCTTTCGTGCACCTGCTGCCGGAGGGGCAGTGGCCGTCCACCGCGATGACGCTCGGCGCGAATACGGTGGTCCTGCAGGTCGCGCTCGATGCCGCCGCCGGTCGCGTCGTCGCGGTCGCCGCCGAGGACAACCTCACCAAGGGCACCGCCGGCGCCGCGGTGCAGTGCTTCAACCTCGCCGTGGGTCTCCCGGAGACGCTCGGCCTCCCGATCGCCGGAGTCGCCCCATGACATCCCCTGCCTTGCCCTGCCCCTCCCCAGGAGTCGCACCATGACGGCACCGGCCCGCGAAAACATCGGCGTTACCGCGGCCGCGGGATTCCGAGCTGCCGGCGTCACCGCCGGACTCAAACTGTCCGGGAAACCCGACATGGCGCTGGTCGTCAACGACGGGCCGATCCGGGCCGCCGCCGGCGTCACCACGTCCAACCGCGTCGCCGCGGCTCCCGTCACGTGGACGCGGAAGGTGCTGGCGGGCGGCCGGATCGACGCCGTGATCCTCAACTCCGGAGGCGCGAATGCGTGCACCGGTGTCCCCGGCTACGCGGACTGCGTCGCGACGGCCGAATACGTCGCGGCGGCGCTCGGCACCGAGTCGGGGCGGGTGGCCGTCTGCTCCACCGGGCTCATCGGCGAACGGCTGAACATGCCGCTGCTGCTCGCCGGCGTGGACAAGGCTGCCGAGGCGCTGGATGCCCGCGGCGGCGAGGACGCGGCCTACGCGATCATGACGACCGACACCGTGCCGAAGACGGTGACGATCACGGCGAACGGACCCGGCGGCGCCACGTTCACGGTCGCCGGCATGGCCAAGGGTGCCGGCATGCTCGCCCCAGGGCTCGCCACCATGCTGGTCGTCCTCACCACCGACGCCATCACCACGGCCGCCGAACTCGACACCGCCTTGAAGGCGGCGACGCGGACCACATTCGACCGCCTCGACTCGGACGGCGCCATGTCCACGAACGACACAGTGCTCCTGCTCGCGTCCGGCGCGAGCGGCATGGAGCCCGGCGTGGATGTGCTCGGCCAGGCCGTGACCATGGTCTGCGACCACCTCGCCGACGCCCTGCTGGCCGATGCGGAGGGATCGACGAAGGACATCGTCATCGAAGTGATCCACGCGGCCAGCGAGGACGACGCCGTCGAGGTCGGCCGCGCCGTGGCGCGCAACAACCTGGTCAAGACGGCTCTGTTCGGCTGCGACCCGAACTGGGGCCGCATCGTCGCCGCCGTCGGTACCACGCGGGCCGAGTTCGACGCGGAGCAACTGGATGTCGCGATCAACGGCGTGTGGATCTGCCGCAATTGCGCCCCCGGCGAAGATCGCAGCAAGGTGGATCTGACCGGCCGCGGCGTGCACATCGTCATCGACCTGAATGCGGGTAGCCGGACCGCGACGATCCGCACCAACGATCTGTCGCACGCCTACGTCGAAGAGAACTCGGCCTACTCGACATGAGCAACCTCGACATGAGCGAAACCGCCGTAGCCAACGCAACTGCCGCGAAACATCAAGCGGCACCGGGCATCGAGCGCCGCGACGCCGCGGACCTCACCGACGCGACCGCCCGCGCCGAGGTGCTTGCCGGCGCGCTGCCGTGGTTGCGCCGGTTCGCGGGCGCCGTCGTCGTCGTCAAGTACGGCGGGCACGCCATGGTCGACCCGGAGCTGCGCCGCGCCTTCGCCGCGGACATGGTGTTCCTGCGCACCGTCGGTCTGCACCCCGTCGTGGTGCACGGCGGCGGCCCGCAGATCTCCGAGATGCTCGGCCGGCTGGGCATTCCCGGCGAGTTCCGTGGCGGATTCCGCGTCACCACGGCCGAGGCCATGGACGTCGTGCGCATGGTGCTCGTCGGTCAGGTCGGCCGGGAACTCGTCGGCCTGATCAACGAGCACGGGCCGCTCGCCGTCGGCATGAGCGGCGAGGACGCAAAGCTGCTGACCGCCACCCGCCGCACCGTCGTCGTCGACGGGGTGGACACCGACATCGGCCTGGTCGGCGATGTCGCATCCGTCAACCCGGCAGCCGTTCTCGACATCGTCGGCGCCGGAAGGATTCCCGTCATCGCGACCGTCGCGCCGGACGCGCAGGGCGTGGTGCACAACATCAACTCGGACACCGCCGCCGCCGCGATCGCCGTCGCGCTCGGCGCCGCGAAACTCGTCATCCTCACCGATGTCGAAGGCCTGTACGCGAACTGGCCGGACGCCTCCTCGCTGATCAGCCGGATCAGCGCCGACGCACTCGGCGAAATGTTGCCGTCCTTGTCGGCCGGCATGGTCCCCAAGATGGAGGGCGCACTGCGTGCCGTGCGCGGGGGAGTGCCGGCCGCGCACATCATCGATGGGCGGCGCGCGCATGCCACGCTGCTCGAAATCGTTACGAGACAAGGGATCGGCACCATGGTCGTGCCGGAGCTGGAGATGGAACGAGTATGATGGGCCTGCAGGCGATCTCGAACAATGCTGCCGCGGGCCGTAAATGGTCCGCCGCGTTGATGGGCAACTTTTCCACACCCGCGCTGGAACTCGTGTCCGGCTCCGGTGCGATGGTGACCGATGCCGACGGCAACGAGTACCTTGACCTGCTCGGCGGGATCGCGGTGAACACCCTCGGCTACGCGCATCCGGCGATCGTCCGCGCCGTCACCGAGCAGATCGCAACCTTGCCGCACGTCTCCAACTACTTCGCGACGCGGCCGGTGATCGCACTCGCGGAACGGCTGCAGGAGATCTCCGGAGCAGGCGCTACGGGTCGGGTGCTCTTCACCAACTCCGGGGCGGAGTCGAACGAGGCCGCGTTCAAGATCGCCCGGCTCACCGGCCGGCCGCGCATCATCGCCACCGAGCACGGGTTCCACGGGCGCACCATGGGCGCGCTTGCGATGACCGGGCAGCCCGCCAAACGCGCCCCGTTCGAGCCGATGCCGCCCGGCGTCGAATTCGTCCGCTACGGGGACGCGAGCGCGCTGGCCGCGGCCGTCGACAAAGATCCGGCGAGTGTCGCCGCCTTCATCTGCGAACCGATCCAGGGGGAGGCGGGCGTCGTCACGCCGCCGGACGGGTACCTGGCGGACGTGCGCCGCATCACCGAGCAGGCGGGTGCGCTGCTCATCCTCGACGAGGTGCAGACCGGCATCGGCCGCACCGGAACCTGGTTCGCGCACCAGAGTGCCGGCATCACACCGGATGTCATGACGCTGGCCAAAGGTCTGGGCGGTGGCCTGCCGATGGGCGCGCTCGTCGCCTACGGTGCGGCCGCGCAGTTGCTCACCCCCGGCTCGCACGGATCCACGTTCGCCGGCAACCCGGTGTGCGCCGCGGCGGCGCTCGCCGTCCTGGACACCATCGAGGCCGACAAGCTGCTCGACCACGTCGACGCGCTCGGCAAACATCTCATCGGTGCGATCGAGGCGCTCGCGCATCCGCTCATCCGCGAGGTGCGCGGCCGCGGCCTTTTGATCGGCATCCAACTCGCCGAACCCGTTGCGGCGCAGGCGAATGCCGCCGCCGCGCGGGCCGGCTTCCTCACCAACGCGGCCGGCGCCGACGTACTGCGGCTCGCGCCACCGCTCATCCTCACCGAGGCGCAGGCCGACACGTTCGTCACCGCCGTCCCTGCCATCCTCGACGACGCAGTCGCCGCCGCTGCCACCCCTGGATGATCGCTTGTTGTGTGGGAAACGTTGCGGTTTCCGGAACAAATCCCACCCAGCTCGTGATCAACCCTGATGAGGAGAGAAGAGAATGATCCGCCATTTCCTGCGTGACGACGACATCACCCCCGACGAGCTCACCGAGATCCTCGATCTGGCTGACGCCTACAAGTCGGGCGCGAACACCGGGACCCCGCTGGCCGGCAAGGCCGTCGTGGTGCTGTTCGAGAAGAACTCCACCCGCACCCGGCTGTCCTTCGAGATCGGCATCCGGCAGCTCGGCGGGCAGGGCGTGATCGTCGACGGCCGCACCTCGCAGATGGGGCGGGAGGAGACCATCGAGGACACCGTCCGCGTCGTCGCCCGGTACGCGGACGCCGCCGTCTTCCGCACGTTCGCCCAGCGCCGCATCGACGCGATGGCGTCGGCCGCCACCATCCCCGTCGTCAACGCGCTCACCGACGAGTTCCACCCCTGCCAGGTGCTCGCGGACCTGCAGACGATCCGGGAACGCAAGGGGCGGCTCGCCGGTCTCACCCTCACCTACTTCGGCGACGGTGCGAACAACATGGCCCACTCGCTGATGCTGGGCGGCGCCAACGCCGGCATGTCCGTCCGCATCGCGGCACCGGCGGGCTTCGACCCGCACCCCGACATCCTGCTCGCGGCAAAGAATCTCGCCGGTGAGACCGGCGGCTCCATCGAGCTCATCGCGGACCCGCGGGCCGCGGCGGACGGTGCCGACGTGCTGGCGACCGACACCTGGACGTCGATGGGCCAGGAGAACGACGGGCTGGACCGGCACACCCCGTTCCGCCCCTACCAGGTGAACGACGAGCTGCTCGGCCAGGCCGCCGACGGGGCCATCGTGCTGCACTGCCTGCCCGCGCACCGCGGCATGGAGATCACCGACGAGGTGATCGACGGGCCGGCGAGCGCCGTGTGGGACGAGGCGGAGAACCGCCTGCATGCGCAGAAGGCGTTGCTGGCCTTCCTGTTCGATCGAGCCGCGCGGGTCTGATCGGAGCCGATCATGTCGTCCCAGGCTCGAACCTCCGGCAAGACCGTGCCCATCGAAAGGGCTGTGTCGGTAGGCAATCTCGCGCCGGCTGAAACACGCGCGCCGTCCGAGAAGCCCGCGCCGCCGACGAAGGCCGCCCGGCAGGGCCGGATCACCGCCATCATCACCGGCCGCGAGATCCGGTCGCAGACCGAGCTCGCCGCGCTGCTGGCCGCCGAGGGCATCGACATCACCCAGGCGACCCTTTCCCGGGACCTGGAGGAACTGGGCGCGATCAA
The DNA here is from genome assembly GCA_001897425.1 of Actinobacteria bacterium 69-20. Classification (GTDB taxonomy): domain Bacteria; phylum Actinomycetota; class Actinomycetes; order Mycobacteriales; family Nakamurellaceae; genus Nakamurella. Next base: position 55,463 of record MKSW01000026.1, read on the forward strand.
GCTGCGCGGCGTCGACGGCGGAGCCGGCAACTACGTCATCCCCGAAGACGGTCACCCGCGGCCGATGTCGGGCGGCACCTCGCGGCTCGCCCGGCTGCTCGGCGACCTGCTGCTCGGCTACGACGCGTCTGGCAACATCGCCGTTCTGCGCACCCCGCCGGGCGCCGCGCAGTTCCTGGCCTCCGCGATCGACCGGGCCGCGCCGGACGGGGTGATCGGCACGATCGCCGGCGACGATACCGTGATGCTGGTCGCTGCCGAGGGGACCACCGGCGCCCAGGTCGGCGCGCGGCTCGCCGCGTACGCGGCCGGCGACGGCGCCTGAGCTGGTGCCCCAGAAGGACGGACTGGAATGGACAAGGCGGATCGGTGACCGAGCGTTCCGAGTATGACGATGTTCGCGGCGAAGCCGCCAGGCCCCCGGCCGACGGGCCGACATCGCTGTGGGGGGGCCGGTTCTCGGCTGGGCCGTCACCCTCGATGGCGGCCCTGTCCAAGTCCACCCAGTTCGACTGGATCCTCGCCCCGTACGACATCCGGGCGTCGAAAGCGCATGCGAATGTGCTGCACGCGGCCGGCCTGCTCACCGACGACGAGCTCACCCGCATGCACGCGGCGCTCGACGCCCTCGCCGCGGACGTCGCCTCCGGGGCGTTCGTCGCCCAGGACGGTGACGAGGACGTGCACACCGCCTTGGAGCGCGGCCTGATCGACCGCGCGGGCGCCGACCTCGGCGGGAAGCTGCGCGCCGGCCGGTCGCGCAACGACCAGGTGGCGACGCTGTACCGGTTGTACCTGCGCGACGCGGCCCGCCGGATCGCGCTCGCCGTGACGGACCTGCAGCAGGCGTTCCTCGACCAGGCGGCCGCGCACCCGAACGCACCGATGCCCGGCCGGACCCACTTTCAGCACGCGCAGCCCGTGCTGCTCGCGCACCACCTCGCCGCGCACGCCCAGGCGCTGGCCCGGGACATCGACCGGATTCGCGATTGGGACCGGCGGAGTTCGGTGTCCCCCTACGGTTCCGGGGCGCTGGCCGGGTCGTCGCTGCACCTGGATCCGGCGGCGGTCGCCGCAGAACTCGGTCTCGACGCCCCGGCGGCGAACTCCATGGACGGCACCGCCTCTCGCGATTTCGCGGCGGAGCTGGCGTTCTGCCTGGCCATGCTCGCGGTCGACATCTCGCGCTGGGCCGAGGAAGTCGTCATCTTCACGACCGTCGAGTTCGGCTTCGCGAAGCTGGACGACTCGTTCGCCACCGGCTCGTCGATCATGCCGCAGAAGAAGAATCCGGACATCGCGGAACTCGCCCGCGGCAAGGCGGGCCGCATCATCGGCAACCTCACCGGGCTGCTCGCCACGCTCAAGGGACTGCCGCTGGCCTACAACCGCGACCTTCAGGAGGACAAGGAGCCGCTCATCGACTCGGTGGATCAGCTCGAGCTGGTGCTGCCGGCGATCACCGGCATGACGGCGACCCTGTCCTTCGCGACCGCCCGGATGGAATCCCTTGCCGGGGCGGGCTTCTCGCTCGCGACGGACATCGCCGAATACCTGGTGAAACACGGTGTGCCGTTCCGGGTGGCGCACGAGGCCGCCGGCGGATGCGTGGCGCTCGCCGAGTCGACCGGCCGCGAGCTGGACGAACTCACCGACGACGAGTTCGCGTCCATCAACCCGGCACTGGACCCGGGCGTGCGTGCGGTGCTCACTGTCGCCGGGTCGCTCGCGTCCCGGGACGGCATCGGTGGCACGGCGCCGGTGCGCGTCGCGGAACAACTGGCCGCGTTGACCGAGCGCGTGGCCGCCGACCGGGCCTGGGCGGCCATGGCGCAGTGACAGTGCAGTGACGGGAACCGACGCGGTGGCTGCGTGGTGACAGCGCAATGACGGAGATCGGTGAGCGGCTACCGCGGTCGTTCTTCGCGCGGGAACCGACCGAGGTCGCCGGGGACTTGATCGGCCGAGTGCTCGTGTCCGCGGTTCCAGGCGCGCCGGACGAGCCGGTCCTGCTGCGGCTCACCGAGACCGAGGCCTACCACGGCGAACAGGACCCGGCCTCGCACGCCTACCGGGGCCGCACCGACCGCACCGCTGTGATGTTCGGCCCGCCCGGGTTCCTGTACGTCTATTTCGTCTACGGCATGCATTGGTGCGCCAACATCGTCACCGGGTCCGATGGCGAGGCGTCGGCGGTGCTGATGCGGGCGGCGGCGGTCGTCGGCAACCTTCCGGCTGCTCGGGACCGGCGCCGGTCCGCACGGGGGACCGTGCCGGGTGATCTCGATCTCGCGCGCGGCCCGGCGCGGCTCGCCTCCTGCCTGCTGCTGACCGGGGCGAATTCCGGCGCCGACCTCTGCGGCTCGAACGGCCCGTTCACCGTCCACGCCGGCGGAGCGGTGCGGCCGCAGATCGCGGCAGGGCCGCGCGTCGGAGTGGCCGCTGCACACGAAACGCCGTGGCGCTACTACGAAGTCGACGAGCCGACTGTCTCGACCTATCGTCGCGGC
>MKSW01000026.1:57997-60080 GCA_001897425.1 Actinobacteria bacterium 69-20
AGTTGGAGTGGCGCGGGCTGGTGGCGCACTCCACGGACGCCGATGCGTTGGCGCGCGCACTCGCCGCCGGGCCGGTGACGGTCTACTGCGGCTTCGACCCGACCGCGCCGAGCCTGCACTTCGGCAACCTGGTGCAGTTGGTGCTGCTGCGGCGACTGCAGCGCGCGGGCCACCGGGTGATCTGCCTGGTCGGCGGGTCGACCGGCCTCATCGGCGATCCGCGGCCGAGCTCCGAGCGGGCGCTCAAGACGAAAGAGCAGACCGCGGAATGGGTCTCGCGCATCCAGCGGCAGATCCGGCCGTTCCTGGACTTCGACGGCGAGAACCCGGCCCTGATGGTCAACAACCTCGACTGGACCGGCCCGATGAGCGCGCTGGACTTCCTGCGGGATATCGGCAAGCACTTCCGGGTGGGCACGATGATCAAGAAGGAGATCGTGGCCGCGCGGCTGGCCGGCGACGAGGGCATCAGCTACGCGGAGTTCTCCTACCAGATCCTGCAGGCGCTGGACTTCCTGCACCTATACCGCGAGTACGGCTGCACCCTGCAGACCGGCGGCCAGGACCAGTGGGGCAACCTGACCGCCGGCGTCGACCTGATCAGGAAGGCCGACGGCGGCACGGCACACGTCCTGGTCACCCCGCTGCTGACGGACTCCGGCGGGGTGAAGTTCGGGAAGTCGGAGGGCAATGCGGTCTGGTTGTCCCCGGAGATGACGTCGCCGTACGCGTTCTACCAGTACTGGCGAAATATCGAGGATGCCTCCGTCATCATGTTGCTCAAGGTGCTCACCGACCGCACGCAGGACGAGATCGATGAACTGGAAACCGATCTCGCCGAGCGCCCGCATCTGCGCAGCGCGCAGCAGGTGCTGGCCCGAGACGTCACAGCGCTCGTTCACGGCGACGCTGCCGCCGATGCGGCGATCGCGGCCGCGGGTGCTCTGTTCGGTCGCGGCGACCTGGCCGGGACCGATAGGGAGTCGCTGATCGCCGCGTTGTCGGAGGCCGGGCTTACCCGAGTGGCGGAGCCGTTGCCGGACATCGCGCACCTGATGCACGCTGCCGGGCTCGTGTCGTCGCTGTCGGAGGCGCGTCGCGCGATCGCCGAGGGCGGGGCGTATCTCAACAACGTTCGCGTCGAAGACGCCGAGCTGGTCCCGACGCGCGCGGACTTGTTGTTCGGCTCATACTTGCTGCTGCGGCGCGGCAAGCGCACCGTCGCGGGCATTGAGGTGACGTCCGGCTGAAATGTCGGCTGGTTCTGTGGTCGAGGTCACCGCAGCAGCGATAGGGGGTCGCCCGTCCGGGCTATGGCCAGAATCGGCGTGACCTGCCACAATAGAGGGTCCGAACGGCGTGAGCAGGGGATTTGACACTCACACTGGGCGACCGTAGTGTTCTACCTGTTGCTCAGTGCGGCCCACGGGGCCGGAGCGACAAATCCCGAGCGGCTCAATCCGGGACAACCGGAGCGGGTACTGCATGCCCTGAACAGGGTTCATGCGGCACGGGATCGGGTCGGGCGGTTTGACACCGCGAACCGAACCGAGTAGCGTAGATCGGGTTGCCCCCAAGGCGGTCGAGAGACCGCGGAGGGTGCGCGTCCGTTCCTTGAGAACTCAACAGCGTACCGAAAGTCAGTGCCAACTTTAATTAACCCCGTCATCCGGGGCGGGCCTTATTGGCCTATTTCGGATGTGGGATTCCTTTGGTACATAACGAGCAAACCAGCTCAACATGGACCAGTGATCGGGCACCTCACTTGCGAGTGGGTGTCCATCTCCTCTTGTCAATCGGGCGGCTGCTTCCTTCGCGGAGGCATCGCCACGGTTAATAGACATCAACGGAGAGTTTGATCCTGGCTCAGGACGAACGCTGGCGGCGTGCTTAACACATGCAAGTCGAACGGAAAGGCCCGCTTGCGGGTACTCGAGTGGCGAACGGGTGAGTAACACGTGGGCAACCTGCCCCTAGCTCTGGAATAACACCTGGAAACAGGTGCTAATACCGGATAACAACTGAGGAGGGCATCCTCCTCGGTTCAAAGTTTTTCGGCTAGGGATGGGCCCGCGGCCTATCA
>MKSW01000027.1 GCA_001897425.1 Actinobacteria bacterium 69-20
CCTGCCTGAAGTGATGGTTGAGGGTGTCCAGAATCGGCGTTGCTAACCCAACGTCGAGCACTGGAGGCCCAACTGTGGACGCCGATCTGGACACCCTCGTGACGGCACTGTACGTCACGACCGATGATTTGCTGAAGACCGATCCGCGATTCGCGCCGCCACGGCCGGCCGTGGGGTTCGTCCCGCGGGTGAGCGATGCCGAGGTGGTCACGTTGGCGGTCATGCAGGCACTTTTGGGTTTCACCAGCGAGCGGCGGTGGCTGCGGCACGCGAAATCGCATATGGCGCAGCTGTTTCCGTACCTGCCAGGCCAGTCCGGCTACAACAAGCGGCTACGCGCACTGTCCGGCACAATCAGTTGGCTGGTCGGGGCGCTTGGCCGTGACACGGCGGTTTTCACCGACGACGTGTGGATCGCCGATTCCACCCCGGTCGAGTGCGCCCGCTCCCGCGAAGCAGCGTTGCGCTCGGAGTTGGCCGGGTTCGCCGAGTATGGTTACTGTGCCTCCCACTCCCGGTACTTTTGGGGTTTGCGCCTGCATTTGGTGTGCACGCTGCACGGCCTACCCATCGGGGCGGCCCTGACCGGCGCGAAAGCCGACGAACGACAGGTGCTACTCGATATCCTCGCAGACCCGCGCCTGGCAGACCGTTCCCCACGCCAGCTGCTGATCGCGGATAAGAACTACTTCGGCGACCAGTTCGAGGCCGCCCTGCCAGACGCGAACATCGAGTTGCTCCGGCCGGCCCGCAAAGGCGAGACCGAACGACCGGGCACCCGATTCTTCAAGCCATTACGCCAGGTCATCGAGTCGATCAACGACACACTCAAAGGCCAACTCAACCTCGAAGCCCACGGCGGCCGCACACCCGGCGGCGTCATCGTGCGCGTCTGGCAACGCATCCTGGCCATGACCGCCGCCATCTGGCACAACGACCGAATCGGCGCACCCACCCTACGATCCCTGACCGCCTACGACCACTAACCCCTTGGAATCACTCATCTAGGTGATATCGCCTCTGGAGCAAATCCATTCGAGTTGGAACTCCGTCATTTCCTCGATGTTCTAGACGGCCGGGTAGAGCCGATCGTGACGGCGATGGACGGGTTAGCGGCCGTCCGGATCGCCCAGGCGGCGCGGGAATCGGCGAGAACTGGTGTGCCGGTATGGCTCGCGGGGGGAGAGGACTGATGGTTCGGATCGGGTTTCTTGGGGTAGCCCACCCGCATTCCTCCATCTATATCGACAGTCTGCGACGTGCAAGGGCCGAAGTTCGTGGTCTATATGATCTAGATCCCGAGCGCGCTGCGTGGTGGGGTAGCGCGAACGATGTGCCCTGCTTCCCGAGCGGCGAGTCTCTGGCCAGTGAGGTGGACGGGGTGCTCGTGTGCGCTGAGACCCCTTACCGCAGAAGACTTGTTAATATCGCTGCGGCCGCCGGTGTGGCGGTGCTGTGTGAGGTGCCGCTGGGTCCCGGCCCGGAAGATTCCGAAGCGATCATCGACGCCTGCGAGCGGGCGCGGGTCCCTTTGATGACGGCATTGCCAGTCCGCTTTGACCCTACGGTATTGCAGCTGCGGGACCTGGTGGCCCGAGGCGACTTGGGACGAATTCGGGCTTTTTCCGGAGTGAATCAAAGCCGGATACCGGTACGCGACGGATCGAGGTTCGCCATCGAGTCGGTCGTCGGGGAAGGCTCGATGATGGACAACGCGATTCATCTGGCTGATGCATACTCGTGGATCCTCGGATCCGAGCCGGAAGAAGTGTACGCCGTCGGTAACCGGATCGTCACTTCGGACCTCGCTACGGGAGAGACTTCGGCGCTGTTGATAGTCAGCTACGCAGCTGGGGTATTCGGATCGATCGACTGTAGTTGGAACCAACCGTTGAACTATCCAGCCCGAGATCGGTTCGCCCTTTCCGTCGTGGGAGATGACGGAACCGCGGGCGTCGAACCGATGCGGCAGCGGCTCACCCATTTCGGTGGGCCGCAAAAGTACTCCTGGCTCGGCTGGGAAGTACCCGCGCACCTGCCAATGATTCAGGAGTTCCTCGCCTGCACTATCGATCGACGAGTGCCGGTGGTCGATGGAATGGACGGACTGAGAGCATCGAAGGTCGTATGGGCGGCGCTCGAATCCTACCGGACGGGCACGCCAATTAGGGTGGTACCGGCGACTTAACCTGCCGCTCTGTGAGATCGCGGAATTTGGGCATGGACACTGTCGGACAAGCGAATCAGATGGCGCGGTGCGCTGGGGCGGGATGGCGCTCGCGCTCGGCCGTCCGATCACAGCCCAAATCGAGCCGTTGCTCTAATCGTCAAGAGGGATTGCTGAGAACGAAACGCGCGCGTTCGGCACGGAGCATAGCGAACGGCGTCATGAACGGCACGCGGAGCGGGATGCAGACGTTCGGGATTTTAATCTTCTTCGCTGACGAGGCGAATACCTCGTGCGTGATGACGGTGTGCCCGGCCACCTGGGCCTGTGCGATGAGGAAGAAGTCCGCGACGGCGAGGAAGTCGTTGATGGCCGCGGGCTCGTACCCCATCGTCGTCACCTGGGTGCTGACCGTGGCCAAGCCGGGCATATCCGCCGCCGTCACCGGCAGGAAGAATGAACCTGGCAACGCCTCGACCCACGTCGATAGATCGTCATCCCGGCTGGTCAGCTCTTGCTTAACGCTTTCGATGCTGAAAACCCGGCCCGCATCGTGCGCCGTGCGGAGCCAGCCCCAGAATCCTGGGCAGATATCGAACGCGTAGTAGCGGTTATTGGCCTCGATGAACACGTTGCTGTCCAGCAGGTACGCCATCAGCCGACCTGAAGGTGCTCGGCGAGCTTGTCGAACGTGGATTGTTTCTTCAGCCCGAGCATTCGGAACGCATCGCGGTAGAGGGTGTTGCCCTCGAGCACGTCGGAGATCAGTGCGCGGGCGAACCGCTTGCTGGTACGCGCCGGCTGAGTGTTGTAGTAGTTTCCGCCGGTGCTGGACTTCCGCTCGGCAGCAAGGCGCCGGACGCGAGCGAGTTCGGCGTCATACGCGGTTCGGAACCGATCGCCGGTGACGAACCCGGTGTCGCGCAGTCGGAGCAGGATGGCGAGCGTGCTGACGCGGAACCGTGCGGCGAGCGCGTCCAAAGCCTCGGGGCCGAGATCAATCGCGTCCCCTGCCGCCAATTCCGCATCCGGTACCAGGAACTCGCCGGCGACCGCGCTGCACCAGCGCTCCACGTCGGTGTTGGCGTGAGCGTGCGGGGTGGAATCGTCGACTCCTTGCTGCCCTGAGTAGATGTGCGCCAATTCGTGCGCCAAGGTGAAGATCTGGGCGGCTTTGGTATCGGCACCGTTGATGAACACGATCGGCGCATAGTTGTCGACCAGGCTGAACCCGCCGAACTCGTCCGGGTCGAGGACCCGGTGTGTGTTGCTGCCGACGATGCCGCTGGTCATGACGAGGACGCCGATATCTTCCGCGTTGTCCGCCAGGAAGCGGAATGCCTCGCCCCAGCTGGAGCCGCGCTGGGTGGTTTCGAATCGCAACTCGGCACGCATGCGAGATGCAGTCTCCGTGATGTCCGCCCCGGGCGGCACGGTGGCGACTGCAGCTACCGTTCCTTCGCCGGTCGCGACGGCGAACGCGCGGTACCATTCCTGCCGTTGCTGGCAGGCATAGATCGTTTCCAACAGGTCGGGGCTCGGCTCGAGGATCTCGTCATTCCTGCGGGTACGGAAGTCCGGGATCGGCAGCGGCAGCGCAGGCGGCCGGGGCAGAAAAAAGTAGCCGACCGGCGTGCGCGTCGTCTGCGCGAATCCCTCGAGCTGTTTGAGTGTCGGATGCGCGGTTCCCTGCTCCCACTGCGGGAACTTCGGGAACTTCTTGGCGAGCGCCGCCACAGGGGTACGGGATCGCTCCCGCGCCCAGGTAAGGAGTTCGCCGGCGACCGGCATCTGTGTCGGCATGGCCCCATTGTTACGTACTGAGAGCATGCGCGCCCCTATGCCCGCGCCGCAGACGGATCGAAACCGAAGAAGCCGGGGAAGGTGTCCTCACCGCTGTCGACCCGCATGGAAGAGCGCTTCCGCCGCCGCTTCGACGATCAGTAACCCCGCGCACCTCAGTAACACTGCGCGGCACGGTTCGGTGCCGGCGCTGTGTTTGATCCCCCCGGCTAACGCCGCCCGCTGTGCTTGATCCCCCCGGCTAACGCCGCCCACGGAGGGATCGCGGCCAGACCCGGTCCGGCCATCGCCGGGGCTGCGTGCGATCCAGCGCGGTGATCACCGTCAACACGCCCGGCGCCAGATCGGGTTGCGGGCCGGCCGCGCCCGCCCCGTACCACTCCTGTTCGGCGCAGCTGATCACCACCTTGAGCTTCTCGCGCCCGGTGGCCGGCAGGTGCGCGATGCGTGCGAGTCTGTTGGCCGTCGCGCGCACGGATTCCTCGTCACCGGGACGGATGCCGTGGTCGATCAGCGTGTCGCGGATCTCCTGCCACGCTGCCGTCCCGGCCCCGAGCCGGTGACCCGCCGCGAGCGCTAGGCGCTTGCGGCGACGTGCCCTTCGGAGCATGGTCGGCGCCGCGAGCAGCAGCACGAACAGCGTCATACCCGCGATAGCAAACAGGACGGTTGACAAGTGGCCACCGAGCGGCCCGGTCGCCGAGCTGGTCGCAGGCGAAGTGTTCGCGTCCGGGATCTTCAGTCCCTGATGTGGCAGCGCACCGATCGGTGCGGGAGTGGTGGTCGGCGCCGCCGTGCCCGAACTCGACGCGGTCGGCGCTGTGGTTCCCGTCGTGCCGCCGGTCCCCCCGCTGGGCGCCGGGACGAACCCCTGAAGTCCGCCCTGACCGTCGACGAGCGGGGTCGGGTCGAACATCACCCAACCGGACTTTTCGAACTTCACTTCGACCCAGGCGTGCGCATCATTTGACGTGATCTCATAGCTGCCGTCGGCCTGCCGCACGCCCTGGGTGAAGCCGACGCCGACGCGCGCCGGGATGCCGAGCGACCGGACCATGATCGCCATCGCCGCCGCGTACTGCTCGCAGTAGCCCTTCTTGTTCGTGAGGAAATCGACCAGCGCGTTGCCGGAGTTGCCGAGCGGCGTGGACAGCGAGTAAGTGAAGCCGTTCGCCGGATTGGTGAAGTAGTGCAGCAGGGCGTCGACCGCATCGAACGGGTTCGTGGTTCCCGCGGTGATGGAATTCGCGAGGCTCGTCACCTGCGAGGGGAGGGCACCGGTCTGCGTCAGCGGGCCCCCGGACTGCACGTTCTCCTGCCGGAGCTCGGCCGCCGTCGCTGTGGCCGGCGCGAGGGTCACCGTGTAGGGGCCCGGCACGGTGGGATCCGTACGAAAAACCGTCTGCAGGTTCTCGTCGTAGCTCCAGCCGGTGCCGATGCCGGAGACGGCCGTCGCGTCCGGATACATGGGCAGGTACTTGTCGCGGTAGTTCTGCGGGGTGATCGTCGCCGTGGGGCCGTCATCGCCGGTCGCGGCTCCGGGAACCGTTCCGTCGAAATCCGGCACATCCGCGGACACCGGCCCGAATCCGAAACCCTTGTCGTCGGTCCACTTCTCGAGGGTGAACGTGCGTAGGTACGTCGGCTGGCTCACGCCGGTCACGTTCAGTACGTCCTCCGGCCGGCCATCGGTGAGCTGTCCGCGGAGCAGCGCCCAGGGGCTCAGCCCGATCGGCCCGCCCGAGTGGCTGGTGTGCGGGATCCGGCCGTTCGTGCCGATGCCGGTGGCGGAGCCCGCGATCACCACCGAGGCAGCGATCGCGATCGTCCCGATGACGGCGGTCGAGACGCCCAAGGAGACGGCCGCATGCGACTGCGCGCGGACGCCGTGGTGCCCGGACAGCGCGAGCAGCGCCGCGTAGCAGGCCGCGGGCAGCACGAAGGCGTACCACGGCAACATCCCGGAGTAGATCGACGCGGGAACGGCGTACAGGCCGAGCAGCGGAAGCGCCACCAGCGCAGGGGTTTTCGCGCCGGCGATCAAGAGATCGACCACGAGTGCGACCGCTCCGACGGCAAGCGCGATGAACAGGCCGAGTTCCGCGGTGGGCGTCGCCGGTGGGACGCTCGTCATGATCTGATCCCACGCGGACCCGAGCATGCCGACGGCCTCGTCCACGGCCGCCGGTCCCGGCAGCACGCCGCCGATCCCGGTCGTGGTGAACAGGCTGGTCAGCGCCACAGCGAGGGCGGCGAGCTGGAACAGTTCCACGATCCACGGGCGTAGCCGAAGCAGGCGCGCGCCGATGCCCACCAGCCAGACGACGGTCACCACCTCGGCCACCGGCAGCAACCAGGACACGCCTGCGACCAGCGGCATCAGGGCGGTCGCCCCGCCGAGCACCGCGAGCGCGCCGAAGACTGTGGGTGCCGCGGACAGTGTCGACGCCGATGACGCCGTTCGCGGGCCTGGCGGCCCGCCGGGCTCCGTCCGGCCGGCCGTGCGCGGGCCACGCGTGGCGGTCGTCATGACACCTCGGCGGTGCGGAGATCCGCGCGAGTGCTCGCCGCGTGCCACACCGCCACGAGGTCGTCGCCGCGGTGCGCGACGACCGCCCGCCAGCCACCGGCGCGCAGCACTGCCGCCGTCGCCTCAGCGGACCCGCCGCCGCGGCGGTCCCAATCGGCGGCTTCGATCACTACAGCGACACCGCGGCAGCCGCGTGGCCGGGATGCGACCAGCCGGTGCGCGTCGCGCGCGTCGAGGGCCCCCAGGATGGCGATGGCAAGGCCCGCCGTGGGTGGGAAGGCGACGTCCATCCGGTCGTTGTCGTCCGGCTCGAGTTCGGCGAGGCCCACGAGAATGTCGTCGGCGACATCGTTCCCGGCCGCGATGACGCCGCCGCCGTGCCCGACCAGGCTGATCTGATAGTCCTTCGCGAGCAGATGGACGCTCACCGATGCCGCCAGCGTGACCGCCGTCTCCAGGCTCGAATCCCGGCCGGATCCGCGGTGGGCGCGAGCGCGGTGGTCCAGCAGGACGCAGGCGCCGCCGTGCGAGACCGGCTCCCGCATGCGGACCACGAGATCGCCGCGGCGGGCGGAGGCGCGCCAATGGATGGTGCGGATGTCGTCGCCCGCCGAGTACGGGCGAACCCGCACATCCGGTTCGCCGCCCGTGGTGCCGGCGACCTCCACGCCGGCCGCCGCCGAGCGCGATCCGAGCGCGGACGGCATGGACGCCAGCGGGATCACCGTCGGTAGGACGAGCACCTCCGCCTCCGAGGGCACGACTCGTTGCGTGGCGCTCAGGCCGAAGGGATCCGCGACACGGACGGTCACCGAGCCGATCACGAATCGGCCCCGCCGGGTGGCGGCGAGCGGATAGCGGACCACGGCGGTCGCGCCGCGGCGCAGCGGCGGTATCAGGCACCGCGCGCCGGCCGTCAGGCCCTCGGTCGCCGGATCGGTGACGATCATCGGCCGGGTCCGCAGCGACCCGTCGTTCGATACCGACAGCTCGACGGTCCCGAGCGCGCCGGGCTGGAGGCGCTGTGGACTGACCCGGTGCGCGGCCCTGATCGGTGCCGGCAGCACGACGGTGAGCAGCAGGGCGACGATCGGCAACGCGACGGCCAGGATGCCCACGCGCAGCAGGTCTCGCTCGTCGAGCAGCAGCGCACACAGGATCGCCGCGCCTCCGCCGGCGACCATGCACCGGCCGCGCGTCGTCAGCCCGCGTTCGCCGCGCGAAGCGCTGCCGCGTTCGCCGCGCGAGGCGCTGCCGCCCCGCTCCGGTGACCGGCCTCGCGCCGGTGCCGACACCTCGGCTACCACATCAACCGCCGTGCCCTAGCGGCACGCGGGTGTGCGCGATGATCTCGCCGATCACCGAGGCAGCCGATCGGTGCGCCGCGTGCGCCTCCACGGTCAGCAGCAGCCGGTGCGCCAGGACGGGGACGGCGAAGTGCTGGATGTCGTCCGGGACCACATAATTGCGCCCGGCGAGCGCGGCGGCCGCCTTCGCCGCGCGGCTGAGGTGCAGCGCGGCACGCGGCGAACAGCCGAGACGTATCTGCGGCAGCCCACGGGTCGCGCCGACGATCGCCACGATGTACTGGCGCAATGCCGGTGCGATATGGATGTGGTTCACCGCGTCGATCATGTCGGCGACCATCGCCTGGTCGACGACCTCGCCGATCTCCTGCAGCGGGTCGACCGTCTCGCGGTCGGCCAGCATGGCCACCTCGTTGGCGGGATCCGGGTAGCCGATGGCGGTCCGGGCGAAGAATCGATCGCGTTGCGCCTCCGGCAGGGGATAGGTACCTTCCATCTCCACCGGGTTCTGGGTCGCGAGCACCAGGAACGGGCGCGCCAGCGGCAACGTGCTGCCGTCGACCGTGACCTGTCTCTCCTCCATTGCTTCGAGCAGCGCCGACTGAGTCTTCGGTGAGGCGCGATTGATCTCGTCCGCGACGAGGATGTTGGCGAACACCGGGCCGGGATGGAAGGTGAACTCGGCCGTGTTCCGGTCGTAGACGCTCACCCCGGTGACGTCGGACGGCATCAGGTCGGGGGTGAACTGCACCCGGCTCACGGACCCCGACACGCAGCGTGCGAGTGCCTTCGCCAGGCTCGTCTTGCCGGTCCCGGGCACGTCTTCGATCAGCAGGTGGCCCTCCGCGAGCAGCGCGACGAGTGAGAGCCGGATGACGTCGGGTTTGCCGAGGATCACCCGGGCCACCGCGTCGCCGATCCGAGACGCGTGATGCGCCACCGCTTCTGCGCTCATGGGTTCGGCTATCAGTGGTGTCGGGATCTGCCCCACGGTCACGTCCTGAGCCACGAGTCGCCCCTTCCAGCCGGTCCCGGCACGCGTCCGGTACCTGTCAGTCTGCCAGTGCAGCGCGGCCGCGGGGTGCCGCACTTCGGTGGCCTTCTGCCTCGTTGGTGCCTGCGGTGGCGCCACAAACATGGTCAGTGGGTGAAATGAACATGAATATGGGGCAAGGTGGGCTGAAATGGGGTAACCTCTGCAGATCGACGGGTCGGCCGATCGGCGGTCCGTCCATCACGCGGCGAGGGAGGTGGGATCTGTGGCCGGTGGCTTCTACGGCACGTTCACGCCCCGCCTCGATGACAAGGGCCGATTGACCCTGCCCGCCCGATACCGCGGGGCGTTCGTCGACGGCGCGATGGTGGTGCGCGGCGACATGCGCTGCCTTTACGTCTTCACTCAGGACGGCTTCGACACGTTCGCCGAGGAGGCGATCAACGCGCCGGTGACGGACCCACAGCGCATCGGTCCCGCTCGATACATGTTGGCCAACAGCGACTTCCAGTCGCTCGACGCGCAGGGCCGCATCATGCTGACCGGCCGGATGCGCGACTATGCCGGACTCGGCAAGGACGTCGTCCTCACCGGTCAGGGCAAACGGATGGAGATCTGGAACGCGGAGCGCTGGGCCGAGTACGAGGCCGACCAGGAGCCCACCTACATCAACCGGAACGCGACGCGCACCGGCGAAGACCCCGTGAGCAGTGCGCCCACCGCCGGTGCCGGAGCTCACCGGTGACCGCCCCCTGCCGGCCGGCCCGCACCCGCCTCGGCCCTGACGCGACTTCCCCCGCGCCAGGACCGCTGCGGGTGAGGACCCGTCGGCACGGAGCGGCGCCGGCCGCACACCGGCGCAGGACGACGAGGGGAGCACCGATGGGGACGGAGCCACACCCGGACGGTGCTGACCGCGACGACGGAAGCGGAGACCGCCACACTCCGGTGCTCGCCGAGCGGGTGGCGCAGATCCTCGCGCCGGCTCTGTCCGGCCCCGAACCGGTGCTGGTCGATGCCACGCTCGGCCTCGGCGGTCACACGCTTGCGTTGCTGGCGGCGCATCCGCGTCTACACGTGATCGGCATCGATCGGGATCCTCAGGCGCTCGACCACGCCCGGGCCCGCATCGACGCCGCCGGGTTCGGCGACCGGCTGACCACGGTCCATGCCGTGTACGACGCCATCGGATCCGTCGTCAGGACCGCGGCACCCGGCGGGCGCGACCATGTCGACGCGGTGCTGTTCGACCTCGGCGTTTCGTCGATGCAACTCGACCGCGCCGACCGCGGGTTCGCCTACGCGGTCGACGCGCCATTGGACATGCGGATGGACCCCACAACCGGGATCACCGCCGCCGACGTGCTGGCGACCTACTCGAAGGCGGACCTCGCGCGCATCCTGCGCGTGTACGGCGAGGAGCGGTTCGCCGGCCGCATCGCGGCGGCCATCGTGCAGCGGCGCGAGCGGGCTCCGCTGCGCTCCAGCGGCGAACTCGTCGACCTCATCCGTTCCGCGATCCCGGCCGCCGCCCGGCGCACCGGCGGGCATCCGGCCAAGCGCACCTTCCAGGCCCTGCGCATCGAGGTCAACGACGAGCTCGGAGCCCTGTCCAGGGCGATTCCAGCCGCGATGTCGGTGCTTACCGAGGGCGGCCGGATAGCGGTGCTCTCCTATCAGTCCCTGGAGGATCGCATCGTCAAGCGCGCGATCGCGCCCATGACGACGTCCACCACCCCGCTCGAACTGCCGATAGAACTCGAGGGACACGGTCCCACCTTCCGATGGATCACCAAGGGCGCGGAGCGTCCGAGCGATGAGGAGGCGGAGCGCAATCCGCGTGCGTCCTCCGCCCGCCTGCGCGCCGCCGAGCGTCTGGAGCACCGCCCATGACGACCACCTCGCACCAGCAGGATCAGCGCACCGCGCGGCGGACGACGAGATCGCGGGTGGGGCGCTCGGCCGTGTCCGGCCGTGTCCGGTCGCGCGGCGCGGTTCCGACGCGGGTGGCCGCCGCCGGCCGGCCCATGCGCGCGGCGCTGCTGCGCGTGCCCTTCGTGGTGGCGCTCATCGCGGTGCTCGGCGGGGGAGTCGGTTCGGTGCTCTATCTCAATACCAAGATGGACGAATCCGGCATGCGTACCGAACAAGCCACCATGACGTCGGCGCAGCTGCGCTTGCAGATCGAGGAACTGGGCCGCACCATCGCCGACCTCGGGGCGACCCCGCGGCTGGCGCAGGAGGCCCAGGCGATGGGCCTGGTGCCCGCGGGTGACGCGGCGATCATGACGATCGGCACCGACGGGAAGGCGACGTTGATCGGTACGCCCGCACCGGCCACAGCGAATGCACACCCCGGGGCGGGCCGGTGAGCCGTCCAGCCGTGGCTGCCCGTCGTGGCCGTACCACGCGGCGCGTGGCAGCTCTCGCGGCTGATGATCATCGTCGCCGTTCCGCAGCAGAGTCCGATCGTCGCCGCTCCGCAGCGGTGGGCCGTCCCGCGGTGGGGCATGGCGGCAAGCGGCCACGCCTCGCGATCCGCGGACTCGGCCATCGGGGCCGCGCGTGGCTGGCGCTCACCGTGGTCCTCGTCATGTTCGGGGCCGCCGGCACCCAACTGGTACGCATCCAGGCCGTCGACGCCGCCACCTACGCGACGAAGGCCGCGCAGCAGCAGGGCCGCACGATCGACCTGCCCGCCAGCCGCGGCACCGTCTACGACCGGCATGGCACCCCGTTGGCGTTCACCGTCCAGGGCCGCGCGCTGGCCGCGTGGCCCGCCCTGTTCACCTCCGACGCCGAGCGGCACACGGTCGCCGACATCATCGGCAAGGCGCTCGCCCCCCAGGTGACCGCGGCCGACGTCTTCACCAAGCTGACGGACGGCAAGTCGACCTACGTCTACTTGGCGCGCGGCCTGCTGCCGGCCCAGGCCGACGCCATCGTCGAAGAGATCCTGACTGCCATCAAACCGACGGGCCGCAGCCCGATCACCACCGAACGCCAGGACCTGCGTCAATACCCGGAGGGTCCTGACCTGCAGTCCCTGCTCGGGACGACCAATTGGGAGGGCCACGGGACCGGCGGGGTCGAGGTCAAGTACGACTCGTTGCTATCGGGCACCGACGGTCAGCGCACCGTGGACATCGACTCCATGGGCCGGCCCATTCCCGGCACGCAGCGCGACGAGGTCGCGGCCGTGGACGGCGGCGATGTCACCCTGACCATCGACGCCGACCTGCAGTACGCCGTCCAGCAGATGCTGCGGAGCGCCGTGGAGAGCAGCGGATCGAAGGGCGGGATGGCGTTGATCCGCAGCGCCACCGGTCCGGATGTGTACGCGATGGCGAGCTACTACCAGGGCAAGACGCCCGCCGAGGTCGGCAATATGGCCATCACGTCACCGTTCGAGCCGGGGTCCGTGATGAAAGCTGTGACCTTCGGCGCGGCGCTGGAACGCGGGTTGATCACGCCCACCACGCACTATGCCGTGCCCGGTTCCATCCGGATGGGTGGTCACACGATCCACGATGCGTGGTCCCATAGTCGGGTGGGCATGACGGCGACCGGCATCATCGCGAAGTCGAGCAACGTCGGCACGTTGATGGTCGCGCAGCAGGTGGGGCAGGACGCGTTCGCCGCGGAACTCGAGAAGTACGGACTCGGCCAGAAGTCGGGCATCCAACTCCCCGCCGAATCCGCCGGGCTGGTCCCCCCGCAGTCGCAGTGGTCCGCCACCTCTTTCGCGAATCTGCCGATCGGCCAAGGCCTTTCGATCACCCTCATGCAGATGGCGGACATGTACCAGGGGATCGCCAACGGCGGGGTACGGATTCCGCCGTCGATCGTCGCATCGACCACGAAGAACGGGGTGACCACCCCCGTCACGTCCGGGAAACCGGTTCGCGAGTTGTCCGAGAAGTCGGCGAACACCCTGCTCGACATGTTGCGCGGTACCGTGCAGAGCGGCGACATCATGTACCACGGAACCGCGCCGACGGCGGCGCTCAACGGATACCAGGTGGCAGGCAAGACCGGGACCGCCCAGCAGGTCGACCCCGCGTGCGGCTGCTACTCGCAGACGAAGGTCACCGCAACGTTCGCCGGCATCGTGCCGGCCGATCACCCGGCCTTCGTCATCGCGGTGATGCTGGATGCCCCGCGGGGAGGCGCGGAAGGAGGCGGGGTCGCCGCCCCGTTGTTCAAGAACATCGCGGCATATGCCTTGCGTGCCTTCGACATTCCGCCCTCGACGAGCAAGGCCCCGATCTATCAGCTGTACACGAACTTGGGCGAGTAGATCGTGTCCGCCACCTCCATGCCGCCGCCCCGGCCGGTCGGCCTGCGCCCGGTGCCGCTGCGCGAACTCGCCGCGCTCGTCGATGCCGCCGTCAGCGTCCCGGGCAGTGCCGCGGGCAGTGTCGCGGGCAGTGATCCGTCAGCGGCGGACGTCGCGGTCAGCGGCATCAGCCTGCGTACCGGGTCGGTCCGGCCCGGTGACGTGTTCGCGGCGCTGCCGGGCAGTGCGGCGCACGGAGCCTCGTTTGCGGCACGGGCCATCGCGGACGGGGCGGTGGCGATCGTCACCGATCCCGCGGGCTATGCCGCGCTGCTGCCGCAGTTCGATACCGTGCCCCCGGTGGTGATCGTCGACGAGCCGCGGGCGACGCTCGGCACACTTGCGGCGCGCATCTACGACTACCCCAGCAGGCGACTCGACGTCATCGGCGTGACGGGCACATCGGGCAAGACGACCAGCTGCTATCTCATCGAGGCCGCGCTCGCCGCGGCCGGATGCCGCGCCGGGTTGATCGGAACCGTCGTCGCCCGGATCGACGGTCAGGCGCTGCCGAGCGCGTTGACCACGCCCGAGGCGCCGGACCTGCAGGCCCTGTTCGCCGTCATGGTGCAGCGCGGCGCCACCGCCGTAGCCATGGAGGTCTCCAGCCATGCGCTCGCGCTGGGGCGAGTGGCGGGCGTCGAATTCGCCGTCGCCGCCTTCACCAATCTGTCGCAGGACCACCTCGACTTCCACGGCGACATGGAGAGCTATTTCGCGGCGAAACGGCTTCTCTTCGACGGCCGGGCCCGCGCCGAGGTCGTCGTCATCGACGACGACTACGGCCGTCGGCTCGCCGCGGCTCGTCCCGCCGCCCGGACGGTATCCGGGCTCCCCGATGGCGTCGCCGATTGGACCGTCCGGGCCGAACGGGGCCGGCCAGGTGTGCAGGAAATGACTATCTCCGGACCCGCTGGGCGGCACCTTCAGGCGCAGATCTCGCTACCCGGGGCCTTCAACGTCACCAACGCCGTCACCGCGCTCGCGTGCGTCGCGGCCGCCGGGGTCGATCCGGCCGCTGCGGCGCCGGGATTGGCCGCCGTCCAGGTGCCGGGGCGGATGGAGCGGGTCGACGTGGGCCAGCCGTTCCTCGCGATCGTGGACTACGCGCACAAGCCCGCAGCGTTGGCGGCGGTGCTCGACGCCGTGCGAGAGCACTGCGCGGGACGGGTCATCGCCGTCGTCGGCGCCGGGGGCGACCGTGATCACGGGAAACGACCGGTGATGGGTGCCGTTGCCGCCCGTGGCGCGGATCTGGTCATCGTCACCGACGACAACCCGCGGTCCGAGGAACCTGCCGTCATTCGCGCCCAGATCCTCAGCGGTGCAAGCGATGTCGCCGAATCCGAGATTCGCGAGATCGGTGACCGGCGGGAGGCGATCCGCGCAGCGGTCGCCGCGGCGCGGCCCGGCGATGTGGTGCTCGTCGCCGGCAAGGGCCACGAGCAGGGGCAGGAGATCGACGGCGTCGTCCACCCGTTCTCCGATACGCAGGAGCTCGCGGCCGCGCTCACCGACCTCGTCGCCCAGCCGGGGAGGCAGCCATGATCCCCATGACGCTCGCCGAGGTTGCCGCCGTCATCGGTGCCGACGCGCCGGCCGGAGCAGCGAGTATGACGGTGACCGGCGTCGAGTTCGATTCGCGCAAGGTCACACCCGGGGCCCTCTTCGTGGCATTGGCCGGGGAGCACGTCGACGGGCACGATTTCGCGGCGGCCGCGGCCCGCGCGGGCGCGGTGGCCGTGCTCGGATCGCGGCCTGTCCCGGAGCTTCCGACCCTGGTGGCGCCCGCTGTGCCCGCGGCGCAACCTGCGTCGGCAGCGCCGGCCGACCAGCTCGATCCCCGTTCCGCCGCCGTGCTGGCCGCCCTGTCCGCGCTGGCGCGGCATGTCTGCCGACGCCTGGTGGCCGACGGCCTGACGGTGGTCGCCGTGACCGGATCCGTCGGAAAGACGTCGACCAAGGACCTGATCGCGGCGGTGCTGTCGCGGGCGGGCACCGTGGTGGCCCCGCCGGAGTCGTTCAACAACGAGATCGGCCATCCGTACACGGTGCTCCGCGCGGACGCGGATACGGACTTCCTGGTGCTCGAACTGTCCGCGCGCGGCATCGGCCACATCGCGGCGCTGGCCGAGATCGCACCGCCGCGGATCGGCGCGGTGCTCAACGTCGGTTCGGCCCACCTCGGCGAGTTCGGTAGCCGGGACGCGATCGCGCGGGCGAAGGGCGAACTCGTCGAGGCGCTGCCCAGCGCGACGGACGGCGGTGTCGCGATCCTGAACGCCGACGACGACCGTGTCGCCGCGATGGCCTCCCGCACCGCGGCCGCCGTCGTCCGCACGTCGGTCGCATCGCCCGCAACTGTGCCAGCGGACGTGTATGCCACGGACATTCATCTTGACGCGTCCGCGCGTGCGTCCTTCCGTCTGGTGACACCGGAAGGCGCCGCACCGGTCACCCTCGCGGTGGTCGGCGAGCACCAGGTCCCCAATGCGGTGGCGGCCGCGGCGGTGGGCCGCGCCGTCGGCGTGGGCGTCTCCGCGATCGCCGACGCGCTGTCCGCGGCCGGCCCGGTATCGAAATGGCGGATGGCCGTGACTCACCTTCCCGGTGGCATCACGGTCGTGAACGACGCCTACAACGCCAATCCCGAATCGGTGCGTGCCGCGCTGCACGCGCTAGTGCAGATCGAGGCGGCAGGCGTCCGGTGGGCGGTGCTCGGCGAAATGGCCGAGCTCGGTGCGGCGGCCGCTGAGGAACACCTGCGGATCGGTGCAGAAGCCCAACGCGGCGGCGTGCAGGTGCTGGCCGTCGGCGACGCGGCGCGGCCGATCTTCGACGGGGCCGATCGCGTCTTCGAACAGGCCGGCGGCCTTCGCCCGCTGTGGGTCAGCGGCATCGACACCGCGGTCGCCCTGCTGGCCGGCATGGTGCAGCCGGCCGACGTGGTGCTCGTCAAGGCGTCACGCGCAGTCGGCTTCGAGCGCCTCGCCGCGCGATTGATCGACGCGTTGTCGTCTGCGCCGGCCGCGCACCGCTCGGCCTGGAATGGCGAGGGGCGCGCGTGAAGATCATCCTGATAGCGGCGATCGTCGGCCTGCTGGTGTCAATCCTGCTGACTCCGCGGCTCATCCGCGACTTCTCCCGCGAGGGGTTCGGTCAGGAGATCCGCGAGGACGGGCCGAAGACGCACCTGACGAAGCGCGGCACCCCGACCATGGGCGGGATGGCGATTGTGGTCGCCATGTGGGCCGGGTACGGCGTCGCCATCACGGTGCAGGCACTGCTCGGCGGCGGCGGGCCCACCGCCTCAGGATGGCTGCTGTTGTACCTGACCACCGGACTGGCGCTGGTGGGGTTCCTCGACGACTTCATCAAGGTGCGCCGCCATCGCAACCTCGGCCTGAACAAGAAGATGAAGTTCGTCGGCCAGACCTTCATCGCGGTGTCGTTCGGCGTCGGATGCTTGTTCTTCCGCAATGCCAACGACCAGACGCCGGGCTCGCCGTACTTCTCCTACACGCGCAACCTGACGTGGTTGCCGCTCGGCGCCGTCGGGTTCGTCATCGTCGCGGCGCTGCTGATCGCCGCCTGGTCCAACGCGGTCAACTTCACCGACGGGCTGGACGGCCTGGCGGCCGGTTCCTCGGTGATGGTGCTCGGCACCTATGTGGTGATCGGTTTCTTCCAATTGCGCCATTCCTGCTTCGGCGCCCTGACCAAGGCCACGGTCGGCGGGTGCTACGCGGTTCGCGACCCGCTGGACATCGCGGTCGTCGCGGCGGCCGCCCTCGGCGGCTGCGTCGGGTTCCTGTGGTGGAACGCGCACCCGGCGCGAATCATCATGGGGGACACCGGATCCCTGGCCCTCGGCGGACTCATCGCCGGCCTGTCCATCCTCAGCCGGACGGAATTGCTGCTCGTCGTGATCGCCGGGCTCTTCGTCGTCGAGATGGTGTCCGTCGTCATCCAGATCGTCGTCTTCCGTACCCGCCACGTCCGGGTGTTCCGGATGGCGCCGTTCCATCACCACTTCGAGCTGGGCGGGTGGAAGGAGACGACGGTCATGGTGCGGTTCTGGCTGCTCGCGGCGATCTCCGCGACTGTCGGTGTCGGCCTGTTCTACGCCGACTGGCTCTCGCTGACGGGAGGGTGACGCGGTGACCACTAGTTCAGTGATGACCGGTTCGACGACCAGTTCAGGGACCGCTGCCGCCGATGCGCGTCGGCGGGCACCGGTGCGTGCTCGGGCCGGCTGGGCTGGTCGGGCCGTGCCCTGGCGCGTGGTCTCCGACTGGCTGGATAGGCCGATGGCGTCGTTCCACCTCGTGCTCGCCGTCTTCGCGCTGATGCTCGGCTTCGGGCTGCTCATGGTGCTCTCGTCATCCGCGGCCACCGCGTTCAACCGCTCGGATTCCGCGTTCGCGGTCTTCACCAACCAGGCGCTGTTCGCCGCCATCGGACTGATCGCGTTCGTCATCGTCATCCGGATGCCGCTCAGGCTCATCCGGTCGCTGTCGACGACGGCCGTGATCGTGTCGCTCGCGCTGCTGGCGGCCGTGTTGATCCCGGGCATCGGCACTACCTATTTCGGCGCGCGCAGCTGGATCTCGATCGGGCACAGCTTCCAGTTCCAGCCCAGTGAGGTCGCCAAACTCGCGCTGCTGCTGTGGTCCGCGCACGTGATGGCGTCGGTACGCTCGCCCTACCGTCGGCTCAAGTCCCTGCTCATCCCGGTGCTGCCCGTCTTCGTGCTGATGGTCGGGCTCGTCATGTTGCAACCGGACCTCGGCACCACCGTCACCTTGACGATCGTGTTCCTGGCGGTGCTGTACTTCGCGGGCGCGCAACTGTGGATCTTCGGCGGGCTCGTCGCCGCCGGCGCGCTCGCCCTGGGCTTCTTGGCGACGTCGGCCGGGTATCGGATGGCGCGCGTCACCGCGTGGCTGCACCCGGATGTCGCCGACCCCGCGTCGACTTACCAGTCGTTCCAAGGCTTCTACGCGATGGGCAGTGGCGGGCTGTTCGGCGTCGGGCTCGGCCAGTCCAAGATGAAGTGGGGCCGGCTGCCGAACGCGGACTCGGACTTCATCTTCGCCATCATCGGCGAGGAACTCGGTCTGATCGGCACTCTCACGGTCATTCTGCTGTTCGCGGTGCTGGCCTATGTCGGCCTGCGGATCGCGCGGCGGAACGTCGACCCGTTCGTCAAGATCGCCGCGGCCGGCGGCACCGTGTGGCTCGTCGGGCAGGCCGCCGTCAATATCGGCTATGTGACGGGCCTGCTGCCGGTGACCGGCATTCCGCTGCCCATGTTCTCCTCCGGTGGCACGTCTCTGGTGATCACCATGGTGGTCTTCGCCTTGCTCGCGAACTTCGCGCGCCGAGAACCACAGGCCGCGGCCGCGCTGCACGGTGTCGGCCCGCGGGGGCTCGCCGCCTTCCTCGGCATCGGGATGTCCCGCGTCGACCGGCCGTCCTCGCGGCGAGCCGCGCGACGGGCCGAGCGGGTGCGGGCACGCCGCGCGAAGGCGCGCGCGCAGGTGTCGGGTGCGGCTGTGGCCGGGCGCGAGCCGATGCCGGCCATCGGCCGGCGGACGCCGGCCGGAACAGCGTCATACCCGCCGCCGAGCCGCACGACGCGACGCAAGACCGCGCACAAGACCTACCGCCTGCGCCGCGCGTTCGGTTTCCCGGTGCCGGGCGATCGCCGGTCCGTACCATCCGGTCGGGGCCGGCCGAGCCCAGGCCGCACGGTGCGACCGTGAGCGAGGCCGGAGCGGGCAACGCCGATCGCGAACCGGGCGCGCCGCGCATCCTGATCGCCACCGGGGGGACGGCCGGGCACATCGAGCCGGCCCTGGCGGTGGCCGATGCGATCCGCGAGATCCGGCCGGACGCAGGCATTCTCGTCATGGGATCGCCGCGCGGACTGGAGGGCACCCTGGTGCCGGCGCGCGGGTACGAGCTGGTCACCGTGCCCGCCGTCCCGCTGCCGCGGAGGCCCGGGATGGATCTGCTGCGGCTGCCGCTGCGGCTGCGCCGTGCGGTGAGGGCGGCGCGAAAGGTGTTGCGGGAGAGGCGTATCGACGTCGTCGCCGGATTCGGCGGGTACGCCAGCCTGCCCGCCTACCTCGCTGCCCGGCGGCACATCCCGATCGTGGTCCATGAGGCGAACGCGCGCGCGGGCCTCGCGAACAAGATCGGGGCCCGGTACGCCGTCGCTGTCGCCGCGGCGGTGGCCGGCAGCGGGCTGCGCGGCGCACGCGTCACGGGAAACCCGGTGCGGCGCAGCATCTCCGGATTGGATCGCGCGGCGATGCGGGCGGAGGCGCGGGCATACTTCGGGCTCGACCCGGCCGCGCCCACGGTGCTGGTGACCGGCGGATCGCAGGGCGCTGAACGCATCAACACCGCCGTACGCGCCTGCGCGGAGGACTTCGCCGCCGCGGGCATCGGCGTGCTGCACCACCACGGCGCCAAGAACGTCGTCTCACCAGTGGACACAGCACCAGTGGACACAGCGCCAAGAGACACAGCGCAACCGAGAACAGCGCCCCCCTATGTGCTGACGCCGTACATCGACCGCATGGATCTTGCCTATGCCGCGGTCGATCTGATCGTGGCGCGATCGGGCGCCATGACCGTCGCCGAGGTGGCGGCAGTCGGGCTGCCCGCCGTCTACGTCCCGCTGCCGCACGGCAACGGGGAACAGCGGCTCAACGCCGCCGCCCAGGTCGCGGCCGGATCGGCCATGCTGATCGACAACGCCGACTTCACCGCCGACGCCGTCCGTCGCGACGTGATCGGCCTCATGGGCGACCGTGAGCGGTTCGCCGCGATGTCCGCGGCAGCGGCCGGCGGGGTATCGGTGCGAGCCGACCTCACCGTCGCCCAGATGGTGCTGGACGCCGCGCGCGGTGCCGGCGTAGCGGAAGGGTCCCGATCGTGATCGACATCGTGACGGAGTCCGGCGCAGACCTCCGACGGGCGCACCTGGTCGGCGCCGGGGGAGCGGGCATGAGCGCGATCGCGACGCTGCTGCTCGACCGTGGCGCCGAGGTGTCCGGCTCGGACGCGAAGTCCTCGCACGCCCTGACCGGGCTCGGCGCCCGCGGAGCGCTGGTCCGCGTCGGCCAGCGCGCCGAGAACCTGGACGCCCTGCCGAACGGGCCTACCGCGGTGGTGGTGTCCACCGCCATCCACGCCGACAATCCGGAGGTCGTCGAGGCGCGCCGCCGCGGCTTGCCCGTCGTGCGCCGGGCCGACGCGCTCGCCGCCCTGATGGCCGGCAGCCGCGCCGTCTGCATCGCCGGTACGCACGGCAAGACGTCCACCACCTCCATGCTCACGGTCGCGCTGCAACATGCCGGGTTGGACCCGTCCTTCGCGATCGGCGGCGAACTCAACGAGTCCGGGTCCGGCGCGCACGCCGGTTCCGGGGACATCTTCGTCGCCGAGGCCGACGAATCGGACGGCTCCCTGCTCGCCTATGCGCCGCACGGCGCAGTGATCACCACGATCGAGCCGGACCACCTGGACTTCCACGGCACCGCCGAGGCGTACGAGGCCGTCTTCGCGCAGTTCGTCGACAGGATCCGTCCCGGCGGCTTCCTGGTCGCCGGCATCGACGACACCGGCGTGCAGGCTCTGCTGGATGGGGTCGAGAGCCCGGCGGCGGGCGCGGCGCACGCCCGGCGCGTGATCACCTACGGGCGATCACCGCAGGCCGATGTGCGGATCGGGGCGACCGCACTGAGCGGACACACGGGCTCGGCGGATCTGCGCCTCCCGGACGGCACCCAGCTGACCATCGCCATCGACGTCCCCGGCGAGCACATGCTCGCGAACGCCGCCGCCGTAATGGCGACCGGCATCGAACTCGGCGTCGATCTGCAGGCGATCCGCCGCGGCCTCGCGGCGTACACGGGCGTGCACCGGCGCTTCGACTACCGCGGGCGCGTCGGTTCGATCCGCGTCTACGACGACTACGCACACCACCCCACGGAGGTCGCCGCGACGCTCGCCGCGGCCCGCTCGGTGGCGGGACCGGGTCGGGTGGTCGTCGTCTTCCAGCCGCACCTCTATTCGCGCACCGTCACCTTCGCGGCGGAGTTCGGCCGGGCCCTGGCCGCGGCGGACGTGGCGGTGGTGCTGGACGTCTACGGGGCGCGCGAGGACCCGCGCCCGGGGATTACGGGTGAACTGGTCGCGCGCGCCATACCGGACGGGGCGGCCGAGGTGCACTACGTTGCGTCCATGGCACGCGCCCCGCAGGCCGTCGCCGCGCTGCTGCGCCCTGGCGACCTGGTACTCACCATGGGCGCCGGAGATGTGACGATGGTTGGACCGGAGCTGTTGCGCGAGTTGGATTCTCGTGCTGCCGAAACGTTCGGCGAGGGGTGAGGGCGGTGGCTCGAACAAGGCGCCGGTCCGCGTCGCGGGCGGTGAGCGCGGAGAAGTCAGCGGCTGTGACGACTATGACGCGGTCCCGGCGGGGCTGGATCCGGAAGGCCTTGGTCGCAGTTCTCCTACTCGTCGTGGTGGGCGGCGCCTCGGTGGTCTGGGCCTCCCCGGTGCTCGGGCTCAAGACTGTTGCTGTCGACGGGCCCGGTGCTGGCGACCTTGCCGCAACGGTCCGCGGTGCCGTCGTACTGCCCGTCGGCCTGCCGCTGGCCCGCATCGACCTCGCGACCGTGCGCCAGCGCGTCCTGACGCTGGGGCCGGTGGCCACTGCCACCGTGCAGCGCCAGTGGCCGAACACCTTACGCATCACCGTCACCGAACGGATCGCGGTCGCGACGACCGAGGCCAACGGCCACTGGTGGCTGCTCGACGCGACCGGCCTGCCCTATCGCCAGCTCGATGCGCAGCCGGCCGACCTGATGCCGATCGAACTGGCGACCCCCGGCCCGGACGATCGGGCGACGACCGCCGCGCTGACGGTGCTGTCCTCGCTGCCCGCCGCGTTTCGCACCCAGGTCCAGAGCATCGTGGCGCCCACGGCGTACGACATCACGTTGCGGCTCCGCGACGGCCGCACCGTCATCTGGGGGAGCGCGAGCGACGCGGCGACGAAGACCGCGGTCCTGCCGGCGATCCTGGAACGGCCGGGCACCGTGTTCGACATCAGCGACCCGACGCTCGTTACCGTGCGCGGCGACTAGATTCACGGGAGTAGAACCGCGGATTTCTTGCGTGTCGGCGCGCCTCCGCGGTGCGCCGTGCGCGGCGCCCTACCGTTGCGTCTACAGCGGTACCTGACATAACTATAACCGTATGGTGGAGGTTGAGGGTTCATGACACGCCGACCCCGTGGCTCGTGCCATCGGCCCGGCTGCGCGTCGTCCGCGAACCCGATCATGATGGGCGGCGCCGGTAGCGACGGTGCCCGGGTCGATCGATGCCGCCGGAGCGGAAAACCCGTAGTCGAAGGGCTCGCAGTGAAAGGGCCCGCAGTGAAAGGGCACAGCGCATGACGCCTCCGCACAACTACCTGGCCGTCATCAAGGTCGTCGGCATCGGCGGCGGCGGGGTGAACGCGGTCAACCGGATGATCGAAGTGGGCTTGCGCGGAGTCGAGTTCATTGCGATCAACACGGACGCACAGGCCCTGCTGATGAGCGACGCGGACGTCAAGCTCGACGTCGGGCGCGAACTCACCCGGGGACTCGGCGCCGGCGCGAACCCCGAGGTCGGGCGCAAGGCCGCCGAGGACCATCGCGAGGAGATCGAGGAGGTGCTCAAGGGCGCCGACATGGTCTTCGTCACCGCGGGCGAAGGGGGCGGAACCGGCACCGGCGGAGCTCCCGTCGTCGCGTCGATCGCGCGAGAACTCGGTGCGCTGACCATCGGCGTCGTCACCCGCCCGTTCGCCTTCGAGGGCAAGCGGCGCGGCAATCAGGCCGAGGACGGCATCACCGAACTCCGCACCGAATGCGACACGCTGATCGTCATCCCGAACGACCGCCTGCTGCAGCTGGGCGACCTCGGCGTCTCGCTGATGGACGCGTTCCGGTCCGCGGATGAGGTGCTGCTCAACGGCGTTCAGGGCATCACCGATCTCATCACCACTCCCGGGCTGATCAACGTGGACTTCGCCGACGTCAAGAGCGTGATGTCCGGCGCCGGCACGGCGCTGATGGGGATCGGCTCGGCGCGCGGCGAGGGCAGAGCGGTGCAGGCCGCGCAGAAGGCGATCAACTCCCCGCTGCTCGAGGCGTCGATGAACGGGGCGCACGGGGTGCTGCTGTCCGTGGCCGGCGGCTCCGACCTCGGGCTGTTCGAGATCAACGAGGCCGCGTCGCTGGTGCAGGAGGCGGCCCACGAGGACGCCAACATCATCTTCGGCACGGTGATCGACGATTCGCTCGGCGATGAGGTCCGCGTCACCGTGATCGCGGCAGGGTTCGACTCGACACCGTCTGTGATGCCGCCGCGCCGCACGTTCGCGGCCGAGACGGCACCGGCGGAGCTGGGAGGCCGGCCCGCGCGGGGAAGTTCGCTTCCGCCGTTGCCGGACCGTGGCGCCGGCCCAGAGACAGGCACTGCGGCTGAGACGGACGGGGCACTGACTGAATCATCCGCCGCCACGCCACCGTCGGCCAGTTCGCCGATGGCCGGCGGGCCACTCCCGCACGCGCGCCCGGTACTCGAGGATGACGACGAGGTCGACGTCCCTCCGTTCATGAAGCTGTAGCGTCGGGCGCTGTGTTCCCGTGTTCCCGAGGCCGCGGGGACAGGGGACCGGGAACGGTGACTGCAATACCCGCGGATCGGCCGGGTGTGTCGCGCCGGAATCGGTGCGATCGGCCGATAGCCTCAGTGACAGCAACTATCCGAAAGGTTCCGGTCACGCCGCACGTCGCGGCCGGCAGGGAAGGAATGGCCGATGGGCTCGTGGCGCAAAATGGGGGCCTTCCTCGGACTGGTTCCGGAGGACGACTCCCGGGCAGCGGATTATGACTACCCGGAGGAAGAGTACGACGAGGCCTTCACGTCCGAGTACGCGATGCGTCGAGGCCGGGAGGTCCGCCCGACCCGGGACGCGCATGAGGCCCGGGAGGCGCGGGAGACCCGGGAGACACTACCGCGAGCGGAACGCGGCTCCGGATTCTCGGAACCGGTCGTGCAGGGCGCGTTGGCGATGCAGGTGCGCCGGGAGGTCCGGCAGTCGACCCGGCAATCAACAGAGCCTGGCCTGGCGGCCCGCCCGCTCACCGTGAAGTTGACGGGCTTCGGAGAGGCGCGGATCATCGGTGAGCGATATCGCGAGGGCGCGTCGGTGATCTTGGACATGACCGACCTGTCCGACAGCGATGCCAGGCGCGTGGTGGATTTCGCGGCCGGACTGGCGTTCGCGCTGCGCGGGTCGATCGACAAGGTCACGGCCCGCGTGTTCATGCTGCTTCCGCCGCATGCCGATATGTCCGCTGAGGATCGACGGGCGTTCGCCGGCACGTACGCCCGCTCCTGAGGGATGGCCCCACGGATGGTCCGGTCGGTCATCCAGCGGGGGACCCGATGGAGCGACCCGGGACCCGGGTCGGTGAGGTAGAAGTGGACAGGTGAGCGTCTTCTGGCAGCTGTGCTTCCTCGCGCTGTGGTTGTTCCGGCTGGCCCTGCTGGGCCGGATCGTCTTCGACATGGTGCGTGTGTTGGCGCGACGGTGGCGGCCGGTCGGCGGCTCCGCAGTCGCGCTGGAGGTCCTTTACTCGACCACCGACCCGCCGGTCAAACTTCTGCGCCGCATGATCCCAATGGTCCGGTTGGGCGGAGTAGGGTTCGACCTCAGCATTATTGTGTTGTTGATCGTCGTCTACATTCTGATGGAACTAGTGGTGGGGCCGCTCGCCTTCCGGTGAGCTGCTCGTCCACGTCCCGCGTCACGCCACGGAGGAAGCTATGCGGCTCACCCCGGCCGATGTCCACAATGTCGCGTTCAAAAAGCCGTCGATCGGCAAGCGCGGCTACGACGAAGACGAGGTGGACGCCTTCCTCGACATCGTCGAGGCCGAGCTCACCCAGCTGATCGAGGAGAACAACGACCTCAAGCAGCAGCTCGCCGCGGGCGTGCCCGCAGGGCCGGCGGTGCCCGCGGGGGACGGCGCCGTCGACGCGGAGGTCACTCGTCTCACCGCGGAGAACGACCAGCTGCGGCAGCATCTCGCCGACGCGCAGGCGTCCGCGTCAGCGGCACAGGCCGCCCAGGCGCAGGCCGAGGCTGCGGCGCAACAGATGCAGGCGCAGCTGGAGGCACAGTCACAAGCACAGGCGCAGGCGCCAGCGCAGGCACCAGCGCCGGTCGCCCCACAGCCGGTCATCGCACCCGTCACGACCTCCTCCGAGACGAGTGCGCAAGCCGTGCGGGTTCTCGACCTCGCACAGCAGACCGCCGATCGCGTCACCGCCGAGGCGAACGCACAAGCGGAAACGCAGCTCGCCGACGCCCGCAACGAGTCCGAGCGGATGCTCAGCGAGGCGAAGAGCTCGTCCGATGCGATGGTGGCGAGTGCGAACGCGAAGGCAGATGCCGCCGTTCGGGATAGCCAGATCAAGGCCGAAGCCATCGATCGCGAGGCGCAGCGCAAGTACTCCGAAGTGATGGGTCAGCTCACGGCGCAGCGCACCAGTCTGGAGAGCAAGATCGACGCGTTGCGCACCTACGAGCGCGAATACCGCAGCCGTCTCAAGGTCTGGATCACCGATCAGCTGCAGCAGCTCGAAACGACCGGTACCGACGGCGCCGAGGTGGCGGCCACCGCCGAGTAGTGCCGAGTTGCGCGAGGCAAGCGATCGTTGCGGTCGCGCCCGAGCAGTTGGGTGTGCGGTCGTGAACAGACGAGCACGCAGCCGCGACTACACTGGCGACGTTGTACGGCGATGACCCGGCGATCACCGGCGAGCCATTCGGAAGAACGGGCACCCACCTCGCGGGCGCCTTACTAGAACCGAACGGGTCCGGCCCGTCATAGCCGGATAACGAGGCGATCCGCGCCCGGACCCGCGAACTGCGGTGGACGGGTGCGGATAAGCGGGGTGGTACCGCGGGGCGGCCCAAGACATCGGGCCCGCTTCGTCCCTGCAGCGCCCGGCCTGAGCCGCGGCGCACGGGTCCCGGCGCGAGCCGGGCCGGACGCACGGACGAGGAGCGCCGCGATGACGACATCGAGTACGACCGCCGACGGCAGCACGGCGCCGTCATATCCGTTGGCAGGGGCCGAACGGCCGACGACGCATCCGGATTTCCCCGCGCTGGAGAAGGATGTCCTGGCCTATTGGGCCGTCGACGACACGTTCCGCGCGTCGGTTGCGAACCGCACGGCAGGCGAGAACGGCGCGAATGAATACGTTTTCTACGACGGCCCGCCGTTCGCGAACGGGCTCCCGCACTACGGGCACCTGCTCACCGGCTACGTCAAAGACACCGTGCCGAGATACCAGACCATGCGCGGCAAGAGGGTCGAGCGCCGATTCGGCTGGGACACGCACGGCCTGCCCGCCGAGGTGGAGGCCGAACGCCAGCTGGGGATCACGCACAAGAGCGAGATCGACGCGATGGGCATCGCCGCGTTCAACGAGGCCTGCCGGACC
Organism: Actinobacteria bacterium 69-20; assembly: GCA_001897425.1. Taxonomy (GTDB): domain Bacteria; phylum Actinomycetota; class Actinomycetes; order Mycobacteriales; family Nakamurellaceae; genus Nakamurella. The sequence continues at coordinate 26,734 of MKSW01000027.1, forward strand.
TCGGTGCTCCGGTACACCGACGAATGGCGCGAGTACGTCACCCGCCAGGCGCGCTGGGTGGACTTCGACCACGACTACAAGACGCTGGACCTGCCCTACATGGAGTCCGTCATGTGGGCGTTCAAGACCCTGTGGGACAAGGGCCTGATCTACGAGGGGTACCGCGTCCTGTGGTACTGCATGCGCTGCGAGACGCCGTTGTCCGCCACCGAGACGAAGATGGACGACACCTACCGGGACCGGACCGATCCGGCGGTGACGGTGACGCTACCGCTCGCCGTGCCGGGCGACGACCGGCGCGCCGAACTCGACGGCGTGCGCGCCCTGGTCTGGACGACCACGCCGTGGACGCTGCCGAGCAACCTCGCGGCCGCCGTGCACCCCGAGGTGACCTACGTCGCCGTCCAGGCCCCGGACGAGAAGCGCTACCTGCTCGCCGAGGCCCGGCTCGCGGTCTACGCCAAGGATCTCGGCTTCCCGGACGCGGAAGCGGCCGCGAACAACGTCATACACAGATACCTCGGAACGGAACTGGCGGGCCTGGCCTACACGCCGCCGTTCGACTTCTTCCTCGGGCGGCCGAACGCACACCGGGTGCTCCTCGCGGACTACGTCACGACCGAGGACGGCACCGGCATGGTGCACATCGCCCCGGCGTTCGGCGAGGAGGACAAGGTCGTCACCGATGCCGCGGGCATCGAGATCGTGCAGCCCGTGGACGCGCAGGGCCGCTTCACCGAGGAGGTGCCGCCCTATGCCGGGCAGGTGATCTTCGACGCCAACCGGCCGATCGTCCGCGATCTGAGGGCGGCCGGGCGGCTGATCCGCGACGAGAGCTACCTGCACTCCTACCCGCACTGCTGGCGGTGCGAGACGCCGCTCATGCAGAAGGCGGTGAACAGCTGGTTCGTCGCGGTGACGACGTTCCGCGATCGCATGGTGGAGCTGAACAAGCAGATCACCTGGGTGCCGTCGCACATCCGGGACGGCCAGTTCGGTAAGTGGCTGGAGGGCGCGCGCGACTGGTCCATCTCGCGGAACCGCTTCTGGGGCTCGCCGATCCCGGTGTGGGTGTCCGACGATCCCGCGCATCCGCGCGTCGACGTCTACGGCTCGCTGGACGAGCTGGAACGGGACTTCGGTGTGCGGCCGAACGATCTGCACCGCCCGTACATCGACCGGCTCACCCGGCCCAACCCGGACGATCCGACCGGACGCTCCACGATGCGCCGGGTGCCGGAGGTGCTCGACTGCTGGTTCGACTCCGGGTCGATGCCCTACGCGCAGGTGCACTACCCGTTCGAAAACACCGATTGGTTCGCCCACCACTACCCGGGCGACTTCATCGTCGAGTACAACGGGCAGACCCGCGGTTGGTTCTACCTGTTGCACGTGTTAGCGACGGCCCTGTTCGACCGGCCGGCGTTCACCACCTGCATGGCGCACGGCATCGTGCTGGGTGACGACGGACAGAAGATGTCCAAGTCCCGGCGCAACTATCCCGATGTCGCCGAGGTGTTCGCCCGCGACGGCTCGGACGCCATGCGCTGGTTCCTGCAGGCCTCGCCGGTGTTGCGTGGCGCCGACCTCGTCGTCACGGAGGAGGGGATCCGCGAGGGTGTGCGGCAGGCGATCCTGCCGCTGTGGAATGCGTGGTACTTCCTGTCGCTGTACGCGGGCGCTGCGGGCGGGCCGGGAGAACCCGGCCGGGTCGGCGTGACGCGAACGGATTCGCCGGACGTGCTGGACCGTTACATCCTCGCCAAGACCGCGGATTTGGTTTCGCAGATGACGGCGCAGATGGACGCGTACGACCTCGCCGGTGCGTGCGCATCGCTGCGCGGTTATCTCGAGGTGCTCACCAACTGGTACATCCGGCGCTCACGGCAGCGGTTCTGGGCCGGTGACGCGGCCGCGATCGACACACTGCACACGGTGCTGGAAGTCGTCTGCCGGGTCGCGGCGCCGCTGCTCCCGCTGACCACCGAGACGATCTGGCGGGGGCTGACCGGCGGCCGCAGCGTGCACCTGACCGACTGGCCGGCGCGCGGTGAAGGGCAGGGCGCCCTACCCGCGGATCCCGCCCTGGTGGCCGCCATGGATGAGGTGCGCGAGGTCGCGTCGGTGGCGCTCTCGTTGCGGAAGGCGGGCGGCTTGCGGGTGCGTCAACCGCTGGCGAATATGACGATATCCACGGCGGAACCCGAGGCGTTGCAACAGTTCTCCGGCCTATTGGCGGACGAGGTCAACGTCCGCCAGGTGGTCGTGACCGGGCTGGACGAGGCCGACGACCGGGTCTCTCGGCAGTTGACGGTCAACGCCCGCGCCGCCGGCCCGCGCCTGGGCAAGACGGTGCAGCAGGTGATCCGCGCCGCGAAGTCCGGGGACTGGTCGGTCGCCGATGACGGCTGCGTGACGTGCGGCGGGGTGGAACTGGCCGACGGCGAGTACAGCCTGGAGCTGGCTGCCTCGGGTGACGCGGCGGGCGCGGTCGGGCTGCTGCGGTCCGGCGGCTACGTGCATCTGGACACGGATCTCACCGACGAGTTGCGCGGTGAGGGCGTGATCGCGGACCTGCTCCGGGTGATCCAGCAGGCCCGCAAGGATGCCGGCCTGGACGTCTCCGACCGGGTGTCGGTGGTGCTGGATGCTCCCGACGACGTGTGGCAGCTGGCCGGCGCGCACGTCGAGAGGATCAAGGCGGAGACGTTGGCGGTGACGCTGCAACGCCGCATGGTCGGCCCCGACGGCACGCGCGGTCTGGTCGGTGACGGTGTGGTCGTGCGCGTGCAGGTGACTCGCGCGACGGCGTAGGTCGCGCACCGGATGACGGCGGTGGCCGGCGCGGCGCTCCGTGCTGTGCCGGATTGTGCCGGCCGCCGCCGTCATCGCAGGGTATCTCAGGACGTGACGTAACCGACGTTGGTCACGATCACCCGGGCGTTGCCCGCGGTGACGCGCAACTGGATCGCACGGTCGATCAGCGGCACCAGCATCAGCGTCGACACCGTCTGTCCCTTGCGGAATTGCTGCACGCCGATGGTCGAGCCGCTGCCCTTCGGCGCGACGATCAGGTTGCCGGCCGCCGACGGGTTCACCACCTGCACGTTGACCAGGACCGCGGCGGCGTTGCCCGGCACGCCGAGCAGGCCCGGCACTATCCAGCCGGCGCCGACCGCGTTCACCCGGGAATCCCAGGCCAGCGACGGGCTGGTCGCCACGACCTGCCCGGGAATGTCGGCCGTTGTCGGGACGCCGCCGGTGTCCGTCGTGCCGGCTCCGGAGTCGGTACCCGGCACAGTGGTGATCGGCGCCAGATAGCCGACGGCGGTCACGATCACCCGGGCCTTGCCCGCGGTGAGCCGGAACTCCATGTTGCGGGCACTGAGCGGTACCAGCACCGTGGTCGAGATGGCCTGATCCTTGCCGAACTGCTGCATGCCGATGACGGAACCGCTCTTCCACGGCTTCACGATGAGGCTGCCGGCCGCTGTCGGGTGCACGACCTGGATGGACAGCATCGCCGCCGTGGCGTTGCGCGGCACGCCGGCATTGCCGCCGACCTCGAGTGCGGTCGGATTCGTGGTGATCTTCGCCGTGCGCGAGTCGTAGACGAGCCGGGGCGCCATCGCCGTCATCTGGTAGCCCGTTGCGGTGGACAGGTATCCCTCGGCGCTGACGACCACCCGCGCCTTGCCCGCGGTGAGCCGGAATTGGATGTTCATGGCCGAGAGCGGCACCACGACCGTCGCGGAGATGTACTGGCCCTTGCTGAACTGCTGCATGGACGTGTTGACGTTGCTCTTCCACGGCATCACGACGAGGCTGCCGTTCGCGGTCGGATCGATCACCTCAAAATTCAGGATCGCGGCGGTGGCGTCGCGCGGCACGCCGCCAACGCCCCCCACGCCCAGCGCTACCGGGTTCGTACCGACGATGGCTGTCCGCGAATCCCACACCACGCGCGGGTTGAGGGCGCTCGCGTATGACGGCGGCGTGGCGAACGTCTGCACGAAGCTCGAGTCGATGTTGATCGTCACACCGCCCCAGGTCTCCTGATGCCCGCCGGTGAACTGGTGGATGCGGTGACCGGCCCAGGCGTCGGCCGGCAATGCCGTGTCGTCCGCGGTCGGCACACCGTTCCAGCGAGCGAACCAGACATTGTCCGGTGACGCGTACCCGCCGGCCGCAGTCCAGAGTTGCGCCTGCCGGATCATCGACTCGGAGCTGCCGTACAGGCCGGACAGCCATCCCTGCGAGTGCAGGTTCGCCGTCCACGCGTTGGTGAACGCCTTCACCGCGGCGGAGCACGGACCGTCGGACGGGCTGTAGTACTCCATGTCGAAGTAGATCGGGACGTTCTGTCCGATGCCCAACGAGCGCATCTGCACGATCGCGTCCTTGGCGGCGGCCGCACCCTGGCCGGCCGCGGTCGATGCGGTCAGGCTCATGACCTTCGACGGGTACTTCGCAGCATTGCACGGTGCCTGCAGCCCCACGTAGATCGGAACCAGGTTCCACCCCATGCTGGTGACCGAGGTGACCCAGCTCGGGGTCAGGTTCACCTGCGTCGGGCATCCGCGGGCGATGCCGCCGACATAGATCCCGACCGTTCGATAGGGCGAGGCCAACCACGCCGTCATATCCGACACCGCGGGCGCCTTGCAGGTGTCGAACATGTTGCCGCCCTTGGTGTTGATGGCGGTGGTCGCGGCAGCGGAATTCGGCACGGCCAGCGGGCCGACCGTGCGAGCCGGGTCGGTGGCTGGGCTGTCCAGGGTCGACAGGCCGCCGCCCATCGTCTGCTGGTCCGCGGGCGGCGCGGCAGCCGCGTCTATGACGGGCATCGCCGCACGGGGGAGGGGCGTGGCCGCTCCGGCGGCGGGGACCGCGATCACGAGTGCGAGGACGGACAGGAACGCGGTCACGAGCACGCGCGCGGTCGGTTTCATCAATGATCAATCTTTCGCAGCCGGAACGGGTGTGCCGACATGCGGACGCGGCACAGGCAGAACGGTTCCCACGGTGCGTGACGCGACGCGGTTACACTCCGCAGTCGGCTCGTGATTACTGTACCGCCCTGCACCAGGGGCGCATCCCGCGTCCCGGCGTTCAGGGCACGTGTCCTGGTGTGTCGCAGCAAATTTCGGCCGGAAGTGTGCGACAAATGGGACGGCACGGGCGAACTCGGTCAGTCGACACGCGATAGCCGTTGCGCGCCAACGCCCGGCCGACGGGAATCCTCACCGCGCCCGCCGCCCGGCAAGTCCGGCACCAGGCTGCACCGCGCCCGCACCACGTGACCGATCGCACGCGAGCGCCCTGTTATAGGGTGAACAACGAAGGTTTTCGCACCACGCGCTGGGTCCCATGGTCAGGACGCGCAGGCTATCGCGAGCCCCGTTCTTTCATACCTCTTTTCCGTGTCCTTCGTGCGTGCAAGGAGCATCATGACCACAGCGACGGTGTACGGCTACCCGCGGCAGGGCGCGGGCAGGGAACTCAAGAAGGCGATCGAGGCCTATTGGAAGGGCGCAGCGGACTCGCCCACGCTGCTGGACACCGCGCGCACGCTGCGCGGGCAGCGCCTAGCCGAACTCGCCGCGGCCGGCATCGACGAGGTGCCGGTCGGCGACTTCTCGCTCTACGACCACGTTCTCGACACGGCGTGGATGCTCGGCGCGATCCCACAGCGGCACCGCGACGCCGTGCCGGACGGCGATACCGACCGCGGCCGGCTCGACCGGTATTTCGCGATGGCGCGCGGCACCGCCGCGGTCGAGCCGTTGGAGATGACGAAGTGGTTCGACACGAACTACCACTACCTGGTCCCCGAGATCGGGCCGGCCACCGCATTCGCCCTCGACCCGTCGAAGCTCCTCGCCGAACTCGCGGAGGCCCGGGAGGCGGGCCTGCGCGCCCGACCGGTGGTGCTCGGACCGGTCAGCTTCCTGCTGCTCGCCAAACCTGCCGAGGCCGCCGAGGCCGCCGAGGCCACAGAGGCTGCTGACGCCACCAGGCCCGCCGACGGCTTCGCGCCGATCGACCGGCTGACGGACATCCTGCCGCTCTACGCCGACCTCCTTGCCCAGTTGCGCGCCGCGGGCGCCGAATGGGTCCAGTTGGACGAACCGTGCCTCGTCACGGACCAGCCGCAGCCGATTCTGGACGTCGTCGCGTCGGCATACGCCGTGCTCACCTCGCTGATCGACCGGCCGAAGATCCTCGTCGCCTCCTACTTCGACCGGCTCGGCAAGGCGCTGCCGGTGCTCGCGGCGAGTGCCATCGAGGGCCTGGCCATGGATTTCGTCGGCCCGGCCCGCGCCAACCTGGACGGGCTCGCCGCATGCGGCGGCATTCCCGGAAAGCGCCTGGTGGCGGGCGTGGTCGACGGTCACAACATCTGGGTGACGGACCTTACGGCCGCGCTCGCCACGCTGGCGACCCTGCACGGCCTGGCCGGCGAGGTCGACGTGTCTGCATCGTGCTCGTTGCTGCACGTTCCGCTGGACGTCGCCCTCGAGACCCGCCTCGACCCGCAGGTCGCCTATTGGTTCGCGTTCGCCAAGCAGAAGCTCGGCGAGATCGTCACCCTGCGCCGGGCGCTGACGGGCGGACGGGAGGCGATCGCGGAGGAACTCGCCGACAACGCCCGCAGGTTGCAGAGCCGCCGCACCTCCCCGCTGGTCGCCGACCCCGCCGTTCGCGCGCGCCTCGCCGCGCTGACCGACGCGGACTATCACCGCGACAATCCTTATGCGGCACGACGTATCGCGCAGCGGGAGGTGCTGAATCTGCCGAACCTGCCCACCACCACGATCGGATCGTTCCCGCAGACCACGGAGCTGCGTCATGCCCGCGCAGCGCTGCGCCGCGGCAGCATGACGCAGGCCGAGTACGACGAGGCCATGCGCCGCGAGATCGATGCGGTGATCGCGGAGCAGGAGCGGCTCGGCCTGGACGTGCTCGTACACGGCGAGCCAGAGCGCAACGACATGGTGCAGTACTTCGGCGAGCAGCTCGCCGGGTTCGTCGCGACCGACGAGGGCTGGGTGCAGTCCTATGGCACCCGGTATGTGCGGCCGCCGATCATCGTCGGGGATGTGTCGCGGCCGAAACCGATGACGGTGCAGTGGATCTCGTACGCGCAATCACGCACCGCCAAGCCGGTCAAGGGCATGCTGACCGGGCCGGTCACCATGCTCGCGTGGTCCTTCGTCCGGGACGACCAGCCGCTGGGGGACACGGCGAAGCAGGTGGCCCTCGCCCTGCGCGACGAGGTAGCGGACCTGGTCGCCGCCGGCACCACCGTGATCCAGGTCGACGAGCCCGCGCTGCGGGAGACCCTGCCGCTGCGTGCGGACGGCCGCGCCGCGTACCTGACGTGGGCGACCGACGCCTTCCGGCTGGCCACCTCGGGGGTCGACGACGCGACGCAGATCCATACGCACATGTGCTACGCCGAGTTCGGCGACGTGCTGCCGGCGATCGTCGACCTGGACGCGGACGTCATCAGCCTGGAGGCCGCGCGATCGAAGATGGAGATCGTGCAGGAGCTCGGCCGCATCGGCTATCCGAACGAGATCGGGCCCGGTGTCTGGGATATCCACTCGCCGCGGGTCCCGAGTGTCGCCGAGATGACGGAGAAGCTCGCCATCGCCGCGGACGCCTTCGGAGACCGGGTGTGGGCGAACCCGGACTGCGGGCTGAAGACCCGGGGGTATCCGGAGGTGAAGGCCAGCCTGGAGAATCTGGTGGCCGCGGCCGCCGCCGTGCGCAGTCGTTTATGACGCCGTTCGCCTCGCTCCGCTCGGCCCGGCCGTTCCGCGATGCGCTGGGCCGTCGATGACGCTGCTCGCCTCGCTTCGCTCGGCCAACCCCGGCGCGGCACCTCACCCGAGTTCGGCGGCCAGCGCGCTCAGGAACGGGGTGCACCCGGCGTCCACGCGCAGGGTCGCGAGGTCGTCGCCGCGGGTCGCGCCGCGGTTGACGATCACGATCGGAATGCCCTGCGCCGCAGCGCGTTTCACGAACCGTAGGCCGCTCATCACGGTCAGCGAGCTGCCGGCCACGAACATCGCCTCGGCCCCGGCCACCGCGTCGTAGCTCGCGCGAACCGTGCGCGCGGGCACGTTCTCGCCGAAGAACACCACGTCGGGCTTGAGCACGCCGCCGCAGATCAGGCAGTCGGCCACCACGAACGAACCCGTGTCGCCGACCTCGGCATCACCGTCCGGACGCATGGTGGCTGTGTCATCCGGCCGCGCGGCGGCCGTGTCGTCAGGCCGCACGGCGGCAGCGCCGCGAACAGCGTCATACCCGAATCCGGGATTCAGGTCGGCGAGCCGCCGCTGCAGCTGGACCCGCGACGATTTCGCGCCGCAGGTCAAGCAGACCACGGTGTCCAGGCGGCCGTGCAGGTCGATGACCGGGCTGCTGCCGGCGGCCTGGTGCAGTCCGTCGACGTTCTGCGTAATAAGGGTGTTCGAGCCGGTTGCGGCCTGGATTTCGGCGAGGGCGCGATGGCCGCCGTTCGGCTCGGCGTGGCGCATGCGTTCCCACCCGAGATGGCTACGGGCCCAGTACCTTTGCCGCGCGGCCGGTCCGGAGCGGAACTGCGCGATCGTCATCGGCGTGTGCCGCGGCGAATCGGGACCCCGATAGTCGGGGATGCCTGAATCGGTCGAAATGCCGGCGCCGGTGAGGACGACCATGCGCCGCCCGGCGAGTAGCGCCGCCGCCTCGGCCACCCCTTGGGTCAGGGCATCCGCCGCTACGATCGCCGTACTCACACCTTCGACGCTACTGCGTGCCCCACCGGTAACCTCGGTCCCGTGAGCGAAGCGCTGAGCGAACAATGGGCACCGTGAGCGAAGCGCGGAGCGGGCAATCCACCGTTCTGGTGGTGATGGGCGTGTCCGGTGTCGGGAAGACGACGATCGCGCGCTCTCTGGCGGCGCGGCTTGGCTGGGATTTCGCGGACGGCGACGAGTTCCACCCCCAGGCCAATATCGACAAGATGGCGTCGGGGCACCCGCTCACAGACGAAGACCGGTGGCCGTGGCTGCGCGCCATCGCCACCTGGATCACCGACCATGGCGCGTCGGGCCAGGGCGGCGTCGTCGCCTGCTCGGCGCTCAAGCGCGCGTACCGCGACATCCTCCGCGGCCCGGGCGTCGTGTTCGTTTACCTGGCGGGGGATCGGGCGACCATAGCGCGCCGGATCGGAGCCCGGCACGGCCACTTCATGCCCTCGTCGCTGCTCGACTCGCAACTCGCGGCACTCGAACCGCCGGACCCGGACGAGTCCGCGATCACCGTCGACGTCGGGGCCGGCCCCTCGCAGATCGTCGATCAGGTCGTCCGGCAGCTGCGCTCGGTCCCCGGGTCTGCCTCCGCGACTGTCTCCAGAAATCGGGTCACGCCGGGTTGACGCGGATGCCGGCCGCGACGTCCGCGGCCACCCGCGCGGTGTGGCCCGCGCCGGTGATCGCGACGTCATCGCCGGCGAAGGCGAACGTCACAACGGCCCCCGGCAGAGCACCGACCGACTGCAGCAGCGCCATCACGTCCGGCTCGTTCTGCACCACCTCGATGATGCGCGCCACCGCGAAACTGCCTCCGCGGCGGGCGGCCTCGTCGGCCGGAATCGCGTCGTCGACGGCGGGCGGCACGGCGTGCGCCGACGGCGCCGCATCCGAACGAGGGGGGATCGGATTGCCGTAGGGGGAGGTGCGCGGGTGCCCGAGCAGCTCGGTCAGCCGGTGCTCGACGGCATCGCTCATCACGTGCTCCCACCGACACGCCTCGACGTGCACCTCGGCCCAATCGAGCCCGATCACGTCCAGCAGCAGCCGCTCGGCGAGCCGGTGCTTGCGCATCACCGAGGTCGCCCGCTCCCGGCCGGCCTCCGTGAGCTCCAGGTGCCGTTCGTCGGTGAGCAGCACGAGCCCGTCGCGCTCCATGCGGGCCACTGTCTGGCTCACGGTCGGGCCGCTCTGCCCCAGGCGCTCGGCGATCCGGGCGCGCAACGGAACGATGCCCTCCTCCTCGAGTTCGAAGATGGTCCGCAGATACATCTCCGTGGTGTCGATGAGGTCGTTCACCGCCGCGTTCCTCCCCATAACGTTCGCCGCAGTACCGTTCGCCGTAGTACCGTTCGGCGCAGTATCGTCCAGCACACTGCCGTCCGATGCCGTGCCGCCCGGAATCCCGCCGTCGTGTGCGCACGGGCCAGAGATGGACGCAGGTACCGTCGCTCGACGCCGATGCTACCGGCACCGTCCGCGGCCGAGACCAGGCCGACCCGGTGCCGACCCAGGCCGACCGGTGCCGACAGGAGGCCGGCGTGATGCTGACAGTATGGGGCCATGACCGAGGGCGAACAGTTCGGCACGGCGGCTGCCACGCGAATCGACGGCCCGCGCATCGATTCCCCGGGCGGCCCACCCGGCGGCCCGTTGGTCGAGCCGGCGGCCCTCGCGGCCGCCCTGGGGTCCAGCACCCCGCCCGTGGTGCTCGACGTGCGCTGGTCGCTGGCCGGATCCGACCATGACGCCTTCCGCGCCGGGCACGTTCCGGGGGCGGTATTCGTCGACCTGGATGCAGAGCTCACCGCGCCGCCGGGGATCGGCGGGCGCCACCCGCTGCCCGGGCCCGCGACGCTCGACGGCCTGCTGCGGCGCGCCGGGATCGACGCGGCGACAGCCGTGGTGGTGTGCGGGCAGCGTGACGCCTCGGCCTGCGCCCGCGCCTGGTGGCTGCTGCGGTGGGCCGGGCACCGCGATGTGCGGGTTCTCGACGGCGGTTTCGAGGCCTGGCGGGCGGTGGGCCTGCCGGTAGCCGTGGGCGACGGCGCCGAGCCCGGCGGCGGCACCGCGGTCACGCGACCCGGCGCGATGCCGACCGTCGACGCCGACGGAGCCGCGGCACTCGGCTCCACTGCGGGATCGGTGCTGGTGGATGTGCGCGCGCCGGAGCGCTACCGCGGCGAGGTCGAGCCCGTCGACCCGATCGCCGGCCACATCCCGGGCGCGATAAACCTGCCGCTCGCCGCCATACACGCGGCCGACGGCCGGCTGGCCGATCCGAGTGATCTGCGCAGGGCGTTTGCTGCGGTCGGCGTGCATGACGCCATTCCGGCTGCGGTCTCGTGCGGATCGGGCGTCAATGCGTGCGCCGCGATCCTGGCCGCGGAGGTCATCGGGCTGCACCTCGCGCTGTATCCGGGCTCGTACTCCGGCTGGTGCGCGCTGGGTCGCGCGGTCGAGACGGGCTGAGCACGCGGTAGGACACAGACCGGATACGCTCGCAGCATGTCGCAGCCGCTGCTGATCTGGGACCCGGGCATGCTGCGTTACGACTTCGGCGACGCGCACCCCTTCCACCCCCTGCGGTGGGAACTGACGTGGCGCCTGGCCGCGTCGCTCGGCGTCACCACTGGGCTCGAACTGGTTGCGCCGGAACCGGCCAGCGACCGGGTGCTCGGCATGGTGCACTCCGCCGACTACATCGGTGCGGTGCGGCGAGCGTCGGCGCCCGATGGGTACGGCGGTGTCGGCCACGGCAGTGTCGGGTACGGATTGGGCACCGATGACAACCCGGTGTTCCCCGGGATGCACGAGGCGGCCGCGCTGATCGCGGGCGGGTCCGTCGCCGCTGCCCGCGCCATCGCGCGGCGGGACGTCGATCGTGCCGTCAACATCGCCGGCGGTCTGCACCATGCGATGGCAGGTCATGCCTCGGGATTCTGCATCTACAACGACGCGGCGTTGGCGATCGCGACGCTGCTCGCCGAGGGAGTGCACAAGGTCGCCTACGTCGATGTCGACGTGCACCACGGCGACGGTGTGCAACGCGCCTTCTACGACGATCCGCGCGTGCTCACGGTCTCCCTCCACGAGAGCCCGCTGTCGCTGTGGCCGGGCACCGGGTTCGTGACGGAATCCGGTCGTGGCGCCGCGGCGGGAACTGCGGTCAACATCCCGCTCCCCGCAGGCACGGGCGATTCCGCGTGGCTGCGGGCCTTTTCCGCGGTGGTCCCGGCGGTGGTGCGCGAGTTCCGGCCGGACGTACTGGTGACCCAGCACGGCGCCGATTCGCACCGTGATGATCCGCTCGCGGACCTGAATCTGACCGTCGACGGGCAGGTCGCCTCCTATCGCGCGCTGCGCGACCTGGCCGGCGACGCGGCCGGCGGGCGATGGCTCGCGCTCGGCGGGGGAGGCTATTCGGTGGTGCGCGTCGTGCCCCGCGCGTGGACACATCTGCTGGCGTTGGTCTCGGACCGCGACCTGGACGGCGCGACGGCGATCGGCGAGGAATGGATCGCGGCCGCCACGGCGGCCCGCCCGGCCGAGCCGGCGCCACACCACATGAGCGAGAACGGCGGCAGCCCAATAAGCTTCGAACCGTGGGACGGACAGGACGCGACGCCGGTCGATCGGGTGATCATGCAGGTTCGCAAGGAGATCTTCCCGCTGTACGGGCTCGATCCGTTCGATCCTCGTGACTGAGATCCGGCCCGGTCCGGGTGCGTCCGGATCTGTCTCCGCGCCGTATCCGACGCGCTGGGAGGCCGACGTCCTCACCCTGGACGGTTCGGTGATGCGGGTGCGGCCGGTATGTGCCGACGACCCGGCCGATGGCGACGCCATCCGTGCCATGCACCGCCGGATGAGTTCCCGGAGCCGGTACCTGCGCTATTTCTCGGCGGTTGGCGAACTGTCCGACGCGCAGCTCAAGCTGTTCACCGACGTCGACTACCGCTCCCGGGTGTGCCTGGTGGCGGTCGACGGTGACGACATCGTCGCGGCGGGCACCTACCATGCCGGGACCGGCGATCCGGGCAGTGCCGCATTGCTCGCTCCGGCTCCGCTCGATCGGCCTGCTGCTTCGCAGCCACGGCCTGATCTCGCTGCGCCGTCGGCTCGCAGCGCCGAGGTGGCGTTCGCGGTGCAGGACGACCAGCAGGGGCGCGGGCTCGGGTCGATCCTGCTCGAACACCTTGCGGCCGCCGCACAGGAATGCGGGATCGGCCGGTTCACGGCGGAGGTGTTGAGCGAGAACCAAGCGATGCTGCGGGTCTTCCTCGACGCCGGGTACGCCGTCCAGCGGGAGTACGCGTCGGGGGTGGTCGATCTCGCGTTTGACATCTCGCCGACGGCGGCTTCGCGCGAGGTGCTGATCGCCCGGGAACAGCGTGCCGAAGCGCGATCGATCGCGCGGTTGCTCTCGCCGCGCTCGGTGGCGGTGATCGGGGCGTCGAACGATCCCGCGAAGATCGGGCACGCGATGCTGGTCAACCTGCTGCGCTCCTTCGCCGGCCCGGTCTACCCGGTGAACCCCGAATCGTTGTCCGTGCAAGGGGTTCGTGCGTACGCCGACGTCATGGGCATCCCGGATCCGGTCGATCTCGCCGTGGTCGCGGTGCCCGCCGCGGGTGTGGCAGAGGTGATGCGGGCCTGCCGGCAGAAGGGCGTGCACGGGCTCGTCGTCGTCTCGGCAGGCTTCGCGGACGCCGGCGAGGACGGCGCGACGGCGCAGCACACGCTGGTGCGGTTGGCGCGAGCGTCCGGGATGCGGGTGCTCGGGCCGAACTGTCTCGGGCTGGCCAACACCGACCCCGCGGTGCGGCTCAATGCAACGCTCGCGCCAGTCGTGCCGGCGGCCGGCCGGGTCGGGTTCTTCTGCCAGTCGGGCGCGCTGGGCATTGCCATCCTCGCGGACGCTGCGGCTCGAGGGCTCGGGTTGTCCTCGTTCGTCTCGGCCGGCAACCGGGCGGATGTGTCCGGTAACGACCTGCTTCAGTTCTGGCAGACGGACGACCGTACGGAGGTCGTGCTGCTGTATCTGGAGTCGTTCGGCAATCCGCGCAAGTTCGCCCGGCTCGCGCGGGTACTGGCCCGCTCGAAGCCGGTGATCGCGGTCAAGTCGGGGCGCCATGCCCTGCTCCCGGAAGGATTGCAGGCCAACGTCTCTCCGATCTCGGACGCAGCCGTCGCGTCGCTGTTCGCCCAGTCCGGCGTGATCCGCACCGACACGTTGTCCCAGGCCTTCGATGTCGCGCTGCTGCTCGCCTGCCAGCCGCTCCCGGCCGGCGACGTTGTCGCCGTGATCGGCAATTCCACGGCGCTCGGGCTGCTCGCGTTCGACGCCTGCTTGGACGCCGGCCTCACCGTGGCCGGGGGAGCCCCCGTCGACCTCGGGGCGTCGGTGAGCCCCGACGACATGGCGGCGGCGGTGGCTGAGGCCGTGGCTGGGGCCGCCCGGTCCGGCGTGGGAGCCGTGCTGGTCGTCTTCGTCCCCCCGGTGGCGACCGACGGCGCCGCGCACGCGGAGGCGCTGCGATCGGCCGTTCACGGGGCGCAGATCCCGGTGCTGTCGACGTTCCTTGCGGTGGAAGGCGTCCCGGAACACCTGGCGGTGTCGGACGGCGTGGAGGCGGCGGCGCGCGGATCCGTGCCGAGCTACCGGTCGCCGGAACGCGCCGTCGCGGCGTTGGCCGCCGCGGCGCGCTATGCGGAGTGGTTGCGCACGCCACCCGGGGTGGTCGCGCCGTTGGCCGACCTCGACCGGGCATCGGCGCGCCGGCTCGTCGCCGCCATAGTGCCGCCGTCCGGCGAGCGTCCGATGGCGGACGCCGAGATGGTCGAGATCCTGCGGTGCTACGGGATTCCGGTAACGGACTTCAGCTTGGCCGGCGGGCGCGACGAAGCGGTCGCGGCGGCGACGGAGCTCGGGTTCCCGGTGGTGCTCAAGGCTTCTGACGAATCGCTGCGCCACCGGGAGGACCGCATCGGTGTGCGATTGGATCTGGCCGACCCGTCGTCCGTCGCGGCCGCCTACGCCGCGTTGGCCGCAGCGACCGGCCCGCAGGTCTATGTCCAGCGCGCGGTTCACGCCGCCGACCGGATCGCGTCGGCCGTGTTCGGCGTGATGGCCGACCCATCCTTCGGGGCACTCGTCTCGTTCGGCCTCGGCGGTGTCGCAACGGAATTGTTCGACGATCGCGCGTACCGCGCGGTACCGCTCACGGATCAGGATGCGGCGGAGCTGATCGCCGCGCCCCGTGCCGCGCCGCTGCTGGACGGGTATCGGGGCGCGCCCGCCGTCGACCGCCGGCCCCTCATCGACCTGGCGCAGCGGTTGTCGGCGCTGGCCGACGATCTTCCGGAGATCCGGTTCTTGCAGTTGCAACCCGTGCTGATCGCCGCCGCCGGATACGCGGTGACCGGTGTCACCGGCCGCATCGGCACGCCGCCCGCACCGCCCGATGAACGCCGCCGCCTGCGATAGCCGGCGGCCGGCGCCCATCGGTCGGTACCTCGGGCGCATCAACGAGCCGTGGCGCCCACCGTTTCCGGTGGGCGCCACGGATCAGAACATCGTCATACTCGATCGCACGTCGCGCGACTGCTAGCTCGCGTACTCCCGGAGCACCTCGGAGCGATCGTCGGAACGCAGCTTCGCCATCGAATCGCGCTCGATCTGGCGGACGCGCTCGCGGGAGATCCCGAACGCACGGCCGATCTCGTCGAGAGTCCGCGGGCGGCCGTCGAGCAGCCCGTAGCGCATGCGCACCACGTCGCGTTCCCGCTCGTCCAACGTGCCTAGCACCCGGTCAATGTCGCGATGCATGAAACCGGCCACGACCTCCGACTCGGCGGAGACCGACTCGGTGTCCTCGATGAAGTCGCCGAGCGGCGCCTCCTCGTCGGTGCCCACCGGCATGTCGAGGCTCACCGGGTCACGCGCGTGGTCCAGCAGGTCGGCGATCTTGTCCGACGGGATGCCGGACTCCTCGGCGAGTTCGTCGAGGGTCGCGTCCCGCCCCAGCTGCTGGTGCAACTCGCGCTTGAGCCGGGACAGCTTGTTCACCTGCTCCACCAGATGCACCGGCAGTCGGATGGTCCGCGCCTGGTCGGCCATGCCGCGCGAAACCGCTTGCCGGATCCACCATGTCGCGTAGGTGGAGAATTTGAAGCCCTTGGTGTAGTCGAACTTCTCGACGGCGCGGATCAGACCGAGGTTGCCTTCCTGGATGAGGTCCAAAAGGGGCATGCCGCGGCCGGTGTACCGCTTCGCCAGCGACACGACCAACCGCAGGTTCGCCACCAGCAGGTGACTACGCGCGCGATTGCCATCGCGGACGATCGCCTTGAGGTCCGCGCGGCGAGTCGGCGAGATGCGCTTCTCGGTTTCCAGCTTGTGCTGCGCGAACACACCGGCCTCGATGCGCTTCGCGAGTTTTACCTCTTGTTCGGCGGTGAGCAGCTGCGTCCGCCCGATGCCGTTCAAATACACGCGAACCAGATCGGCCGCCGGTCCCTGCGCGTCGAGATCTTCGATGTCGCGTGCCGCAGCCCACGCCGTCGTGTGAGCGGACTCCGGATCGCGGGCCGCCAACGGTGTTGCCAGTGTTTGGGAAGCTGCCATGTCGTGCTCCCTCCAATCGCCTCTGCCGTTCAAGGCAGTGGCTGCCTTGCGACATATGTTCAAACGCCTGCCGACGTGATTTCGTTCCCAAGACGCCCCACGCGGCGGTCCGGTTGCATATGCGCTCTCCCGGGGAACGGTCTCACTGGGTTCACCATCGGTCACGTGTTCGGGCAGCCGATATGACCGGCATGCGAACGGCATGTGACTTTCTGTCCGGTGCCGGCACCCGGCTCAACCTTCCAGCAGGACGGTGAACGGCCCGTCATTCACGCTGGCCACGGCCATATGAGCGCCGAAGACGCCGGTCTCGACGCGGGCCCCGAGACGACGGAGTTCGGCCACGAACTCGTTGATCAGCGGCTCGGCGACGGCTCCGGGTGCGGCATCCGACCAGCTCGGGCGCCGTCCCTTATCGGTGCGGCCGTACAACGTGAATTGGCTCACGACGATGATGGGCGCGCCGGTGGTGGCACACGATTCTTCGTCCCGAAGGATCCGGAGCTGGTACAGCTTCGCTGCCATGGCGCGGGCGCCCTCGGCGGTGTCGGACCGCGTCACCCCGACGAGTAGCAGCAGACCGGGCTCGTGGATCTCTGCTTTGATGGTCCCGCTTACCGTCACGCTCGCGGACGTGACCCGGGTCGCCACCACGCGCATCGCTGTCAGCCGATCCCGTCGACCGGATGCAGCAGCCCGCGGGTGATCGCCGTCCGGATGGTCGGCAGGATCGCCGCCGCCAGCGCGGTCGGGTCGAGTTCGTGCGCGGCGGCCATCAGTTCGACCAGCGTGCGCAGGGTGACGTCCCCCCGACAGCCCGCGAAGAGTGCCTGACCCCATTCGTCCAGTTGCACGCTCGCGCCTGGCCCGCTGGGGCGGTGCAGCATGCGAAGCACGGTCGTCCAGCCGTCCCGGCCGGGAAGCAGCCGCTGCTCCAGGATGTCGGTGTCGGCGAGTGAGAGCCGGACGTCGAGGAGATCGGCGTCGCTCACCCCGGCGAGATACGCGCGGCGGGCGAGGAACGCGTCGACCTCGGGTCCGGTGAGTACGTCGCCGGCGCCGGTCAGCTGGTCGAAGATGACGTCCGGCGTTCCCGCCCGGGAGTGTTCCGGCCGCCGGAGCGTGATCGACCCCATGCCGATGCCCGTCACGTTCTCGCGCGCGAAGTAGTCAAGCCATTCGCCGGCGAGATCCGCCGCGTCATCCTCGAACGCCTCGCCGGTGTCCTGGAGCCACAGCGCCACGTACTGCGCCGGGGGCGCCACCTCCCGCTGCACCACCCAGCCGTCCAGCCCGGTCGCCGCGACCCACGAGCCGACGCCGAGCCGCCAATCGCCGTCGCCGCGGATCAGCCAGTTCGCCAGGATCTGGGCCGTCCCACCGGGCGTGAGGTGGTCCGGGATGCCGAGCACCAGACGTCGACAGAGCTCGTCGCCGGCCAGGCCGGAATCCCGGTATTCGAAGCGCTGGGTGCCGGACGAGATCACGAACGGCGGATTGGAGACGATCAGGTCGAACCGCTCGCCGGCCACCGGTTCGAAGAGCGAGCCCGCGCGCAGGTCCCACTGTTGGGAGTTGAGGCGTGCCGTGGCGCCGGCGAGCGCGAGGGCTCGGGGATTGGTATCGGTGGCCGTGACCGATCCGGCGTGCGCATCGCAGTGCAGCGCCTGGATCCCGCACCCCGTGCCGAGATCGAGGACTCGGTCGACGGGCCGGCGGATGACGGCGCGGGCCAAGGTCACCGACGCGGCCCCGATACCGAGCACGTGATCCCGGCGCACCGGGCCGGGACGAGAATCCGAGTCGAAATCGGACACCACCAGATAGGAACGCTCCTCATCGGCGTGCGGGCGGATATCCACTGCGGCGCGGATCAACGCGGCGCCCGGACGACTCGCGCCGTCATCGCCGTTGCTGCCGACGCGATCGTCGCTGTCGGTCCCGCGGGCGCCGCGCCCGTCACGTGCGTCGGCGACTTCCAGTGCGCCGCAAGCGATTCCGCCCGAAATACCGAGCGAGGGCAGCGCCGCGGCCACGGCATCCGCGGGCTCGCTCGTGCCGAACAGGAACAGGCGCGTCACGGTGGACAGCGCCGAGCCGTCGGCGGCGGCCCGACCCGTGACGTACAGCGCCGGCCACCGCTGCCCGCGCCCGAGCGCGTTGTGGGCGTCGACACCCAGCAGCGCGGGGACATGGTCGGCGTCGTACCCGCAGGCGGCCAGGTCGGCGGCGAGCCGATCGACGGCGGCCGGATCGGTCAGCGGGTGCGCGGGAGTACTCATCGGTGGCAGCGTATCGGCCGGCTGTCTCCCGGGTATCTGCCAGAGTGTCAGGGCAGAGTAGCGTCGATGGTGCGGGACGGGCATGAGTGCGAGAGAGGAACGCCGGTGGCGGACGGCACGCACGGCACGGCGACGGCGCACGAGAAGGTCAGCGTCATCACCGAGGCGCGGCCGTCCTACCAGGACGAATTCCGCTCCCGGCGCCGCCGTTACGTGATCATGATGGGGCTTCGTGTGCCGTGTCTCATCGCGGCGGCCGCCCTGTACCACACGCCCTGGCTGGCGGTGCTCATCATCCTGATATCGATCCCGCTGCCCTGGATGGCGGTTCTCATCGCGAATGACGGCCCCGCGCGCAAGCCCATTCGGGCACCGCGAGGGGCACTGAACAACCAGCGCGCATTGCCCGGGCCCGCACGTCCCGTCATCGAAGCGGTGCCGGACGACGGCACGCAATCAGGGAATGCGGGACCGTCCGCGGACGGCGCGTACTTCTCAGGCCACGATCGGTGACACGCCGCCGGGGCTGAGCAGGAACGTGCCGGCGAGGCGGAGCCCCGCGCGGGAACATGAGCCGGACAACGCCGCGGCCCAACACTGATCCTGGTTCGTCGGGCCGAACGGACCGTTTCGTTCGACGACGAACAGCACCTGGCCGTCTCCCTCGAGGTTCTCGTCGATGAGCGTGCCGAGCGCGGCGACCAGCCCGTCCACGAGCGACGGTTCGGGCATCGCCGGGCGTTCGTCGATCGGGATCAGGATGGGTGTCTGGTACCCGTCGCCGTCCAGCACCAGGACCCACAATTGGGCTGGGTTGGACGCCGGTGCCAGCAGATCGCGGATGCGCGTGACCATGTCGCGCTCGGTGAGCAGGGGTTCTTGGGAAGCCGTATGGGCATCGATCGTCATGCGGCAGAGCATGCGCGCGGCAGGATCGGGCCGGCGTGAGTTATCCACAATCCGCCTACGCCCAGGAGTGGCGCCAGCAGGAGTGTGGACAAAGCGCACCGGGCGGCCGGTTGTGGTAACGGATGGCATCATGGCAACAGACCGGCTGATGGGCCGCGGGGAGATCTCGTGAGGCTGAGACATCACAAGCTCGGGACATTAGGCACAGGACATCAAGCTCGGGACATCAAGGAGGCGCGACATGACGGCACCGTCGACGGACGTTCTGGAGAAGCCGGTCGAGAAGACCACGGACAACGCCCCGGAGATGTTCCACTACGTCCGGAAGAACAAGATCGCCGAAAGCGCCGTCATGGGAACCTTTGTCGTCGCATTGTGCGGCGAGGTCTTCCCGGTGACCAAGTCTCCGAAACCGGGCTCGCCGGTGTGCCCGGACTGCGAGCGGATCTACCGGTCGCTGCCCGCCGGCGAGTAGGTCGCATCACCTCGCGGCGTCACCGCTCAGCGGCTCCGGTCCTCATCGGAACCGTCGCCGTCCGGTCGATCACCGGCGAATCGATCCCCGTCGGATCGGTCCCCCTCGGAGACACCCTCGGAGGCGGCCGGCTCGAAACGCTGCCACTTGCGCAGTTCCCGCCGCGTCACCCGCGCCGGGTAGTACTCGAGCGTCGCGTTGTTGAACTGCGCTCCGAGCACGATCGCCAACGACATCATGTAGTAGAACAGCAGGAACGTGATCGGCGTGGCCAGCGCCCCGTACGTCAGACCGTGCGTGTAGACGTAGCTCACGTAGATCCGCAGCCCCGACGACGCGACCACGAACACGGCCGTCGCCAGTAGAGCGCCGGGGATGCCGCGCCGCCACGGGTGCTTGTGCCTCGGCGCCACCTTGTACAGCGTCGTGAGCAGCAGCACCAGCGCGGCGACCATGCCCGGGTAGTACGCGACCGTGATCACCGTGCTGGCCTGCTCCCGGATCGACGGCGGGAAGAGCTTCGTCAGCGCCTCCGGCCCGATCGCCAGCAGCGGCAGCGTCACCGTCCCGGTGATCAGTGCGATCAGGTAGAGGCCGAGGGCGAAGAGCCGTTCGCTCACCGGGTGGCGCACCTCGTACTGCCCGTAGGCGATCGTGATCGATTCGACGAACGCGGAGATCGCGGACGACCCCGCCCACAAGCTGATGAAGAAGCCCACTGACACCAGGTCGGCCTGTCCGTTGTGCAGCATCGCGCCGACGTTCGCCGATAGCAGGTTGTCGACCACCTCGGACGAGAAGATGCCGTGCAGCACCACCAGGACCTGATTCTGGACCGCATCGATCGCATCCGGGCCGAACCAGCGGCCGACGAAGCCGACCAGGCCGAGCAGCGCCAGCAGCAGCGGGGCGGTGGACAGCGCCGACCAGAACGCGCCCTCGGCGCTCAATCGGAACAGCGAATCCGACCACGCCTTCGACACCGTCCGGCCGATCACCTTCAGCGGCCGACGCCGCGTCGTGTGGACGGCGGGGAGAGTGCCCGGTCCCGGATAGGGCCACGGCAGGATGTCGCGGTGCCCCGGGAATGCCGATACCTGCCGAGTATGACGTTGTTCGTGGTCGCGCCCTGCCGTATCGGCCGTATCCTCGGTGGCCGCGTCCGATCCGGGCCCGGTCTGCCCGGTCGGGGCTGCCTTGGGTGAGAGCGCTGCCGGCGGTGGCTCGACCGGCGGGGGAGCGTGCGCGTGCGAACGGGGCTCGCTCGGCGCCTTCCCGCCGTCCGCGTTGCTCGCGCGCTCCGCGCCGCTGTCGCGGTCCGCGCCGCTCCGGCCGTTCACAACGTTCCCGCTGTTCCCGCGATCCGGGCCGGCGAGCGGGTGCGCCTCATTCTCGGCGCCGCGCCCGGCAGGGGCGTGGCGCGGCTCACCCGGCGCTCTCCTCACTCCAGAAGCATGCCTGCTGATCCTGGGCCGCCGCAGCCCGACACCCGGGATTCGACGAACTTGTGATCGTTCGGGCACGCCGGACCGACCTGCGGTATCGGCCGGATGGGCCGAGGGGTTGCCGGCGATGGCGTAATCTGCCCTGCGGTGCTTCGTGACGCATCGTCATGGATCGCAAGGGCCCGGGCATATGCCGGGAAATTGTTCGGCAAGAACCGGGGGCGGGAATGCGTGACACACCCCCGCCGAGGCTTCGCGCGTGGCAAGCGGACGCCATCACCGGGTACCTGCAGGACCTTCCCAAGGATTACCTCGTCACGGCGACACCCGGTGCCGGCAAGACGACCTTCGCGCTGGCCGTGGCTCGTCATCTCCTCGATCGCCGCCTGGTGCAGCGCGTCGCCGTCGTGTGCCCGACCGACCATCTGCGGACCCAGTGGGCGGACGCGGCCGCGCACAGTGGGCTCACCCTCGACCCGACCATGACCAACGCCGACGGCCCAGTCCGGGACGGCGCCGACGGGTACGTCACCACTTACGCGCAGGTCGCCGGTCGGCCGGCGATCCACGCGGCGCGCGGCCGCACCCGGCAGACGCTGGTCGTGCTGGACGAGATCCACCACGCGGGTGACGGGCTGAGCTGGGGCAACGCGGTGGCCGACGCGTTCGACGAGGTGTCGCGCCGACTGTGCTTGACGGGCACGCCGTTTCGCACCCGCGCCGACGAACGGATCCCGTTCGTCCGGTACGACATCACCGAGCACGCCGACGGCGACATGCTCACCTCCCTCGCCGACTACACCTACGGCTACCGGGAAGCGTTGGCCGACACGGTCGTCCGGCCGGTCGTGTTCGCCGCCTACACGGGCGTCTCCCGGTGGCGGAACAGCGCCGGCGAGGTGATCGCCGCGTCGCTGTCCGAGGCCGGCACGAAGTCCGTCGAGGCCGCGGCCTGGCAGACGGCGCTGGACCCGAAGGGCGGCTGGGTACCGCACGTCATCGCCGCGATGGACGAGCGGATCAGCCACCTGCGCGCCTCGGGCATGCCCGACGCGGCCGGCCTGCTGCTGGCCAGCGACCAGGACTCCGCCCGCGCGTACGCCGAGCTGGTGCGGTCCATCACGGGTGAGCGGCCGGCGCTGATCCTCTCCGACGATCCGAAGGCGTCGAAGAAGATCGAGCGGTTCCGCAATGCCGCGACCCGCATGGCCGTCTGCGTCCGGATGATCTCGGAGGGCGTCGACATCCCGCGGGCCGCCTGCCTGGCGTGGATGACGAACTACCGAACGCCGCTCTTCTTCGCCCAGGCCGTGGGCCGGGTGGTCCGTGCCCGCCGACGCGGCGAGGTGGCGACCGTGTTCCTGCCGGCCGTCCGGCCGCTGTTGGCATTGGCGGCGGAGATGGAGTCCGAACGCAACGCGGTCGTCATGCCGCCTGCGCGCGCGGACGAGGACGGGCTCGATCCGTTGGACCTGCCCGAGCCGGCCGAACAGGGGTCGAACCTCGGCATCGAGACCTTGGATTCCGACGCATCATTCGCGCACGTGCTCGCGTCCGGGCAGGCGGTCACCGCCACCGCGGGGGCGACGGGTTACGAGCTCACGGTGGACGACGAGGAGTTTCTCGGCCTGCCCGGCCTGCTCACTGCAGAGCAGACCGCCGTGCTGCTCGCGCGCCGGGACTCCGAACTGCGACGCAGGGTGGCCGCGGGCCGCGCGGACCATCTGGCGGCCACCGGTACCGACGACGCGGTGTCGGTGGAGACCACCGGCGTCGGGTGGCGCAGGGCCGCGGACCTCCGCCGTGAGGTGAACCAACTCGTCGGCCGACTCGCGGCGCGGACCGGTGAGAGCCATGCGGCCATCCACTCACGCTTGCGACGTGATGTGCCCGGCCCGGTGTCTGCGGCGGCCGGCGTCGAACTCCTTGAGGACCGCCGGGATCATCTGCTCGGCATGCTCTAGCGCACGGTAGGACCGTGGTGGCTTCGGTGGATCGGCCAGTGGGATGTCAGTTGTGGTCGCGTTGGTCGTGCACCACGGCGGCCAACTCTTCGAGCCGTGCCCGGTGCTCGTTCGCGTGATGCCCACAGAACAGCAATTCGCCGCCGCCGGCGAGGACGACCCGTACTGTCGCGGCGGCTCCGCAGCGGTCGCATCGGTCGGCGGCGGTCAGTGTGATCGGGCTCGTCATCGTTGCGTTCATGGTCGTCCTCCCGTCTGACCGCCACCGTGATCGGTGGCGCCACCTGCGTTGTCCGTCTCGGCGGTCGTTACGTTCTATCTCATGTGACGCCGCCGAGGCGGGCGTTGTTCCCACACGAGCGCAAATCGCGTCCGAAACGTGACACCTCTCATGCTGCCCGACTTCGGCGGTCGCTATCGCCGGTTTCGCCCTCCGCGTAACGCCGCTGTCACCCCTATCGGCCTAGCCTGCCCATTGTGGAGTTTTCCGACGTGATCGCCCGGCGCCGGATGGTGCGCAACTACGACCCCGACCGGCCGGTTCCGGCGCCCGCCCGTGATCGCCTGCTGCGCGCGGCGCAGCGGGCGCCGAGCGCCGGGTTCACCCAGGGCACCGAGTTCCTGGTGCTGGAGAGCCCTGCGGACCGTGAGACGTTCTGGGCCGCAACGACTCCCGCCGTGCATGAGGCGCCACCGGAACCTCCGGCACCTCCTGCGGCCCTTGCGTCGGCGGATCAATCGACCGCGATCCCGGCCGGACGGTGGCTCGCTGGCATGCGCCGCGCGCCTCTGCTCGTCGTGTGCTTCTCGCACCGTCAGGCATACGCCGACCGTTACGGCGAGCCGGATAAGCACGAGGACGACATCGACACCCGCTGGCAGGTGCCGTACTGGCACATCGACACCGGCTTCACCGCGCTCATGATGCTGCTCGACGCGGTCGACCAAGGGCTCGGCGCCTGCTTCTTCGGCGTTCCGACCAACCGCGTCGGCGCGCTCCGCGACGCGTTCGGCGTCCCTGGGGGATACACGCCGGTCGGCGTCGTCTCAGTCGGCTACCCGGCCCCCGACCACCGGCCCGCGTCGCTGCACCGGCCTCGCCGCGGTGTCGCTGACGTCGCCCACCTCGGCCACTGGTCACGCCGATGACGGGCCGTACCCAACTCAGCGGAAGCGGTCTCGGGGGCGATGCGGCAGATACGATGACGCCATGGCGTTCGAAAGGATCAGCACCGACCCGGAAGTGATGGGCGGAATGCCGTGTGTGCGAGGGTTGCGCATCCCGGTGGCGTCCGTGGTGGCGATGGTCGCCGACGGCATGAGCGTCGACGAGATCATCGCGGAACTTCCCGACCTTGAAGCCGCGGACATAGCCGAAGCGCTGCGCTATGCGGCAGAGGCCGTGCGCGAGCGCGAGTTGCCGTTGCGCCAGACCGCATGAGGTTCCTCCTCGACGAGAATCTCTCACCGCTTTTGGCCGACCTGCTCGCGCGGCGCGGACACGACGTCCTCCACGTCCGCGAACTTGGCCTGAAAAGCGCGCCCGACGACCAGGTATTGGATGCTGCCGCTGATCGGGATTGCGTACTCGTCAGCGCAGACACGGATTTTGGCGCGATCTTGGCTATGCGACACCTGAGCGGGCCATCGGTGTTACTCATCCGCCGCGTCGCGAATCGGCGAGCGGTTCAACAGGCGAGCCTGATCATCGCCAATCTCGACGCGGTGGCGGACGAGCTCGCCGCCGGGGCAATCGTTGTGCTGGGCGATCGCACGATTCGGGTCCGCCGGCTGCCGATCTGATCGCCGAGCCAGCGGCCACTGCTGTTACCTCGTCGCGGTGTCGCAGATGTCGCGCACATCGGCTCCTGTCAACGAGGGTGACGTGGGGTTGTCGACGGTTCCACGGCGAACGAGGATTCGTGGTGTCGGCAAGGGACCTCGGGCGGGTGGCTCAGATGCATACGGCAGGCACGGCATCGTGGCGTTTCGCCCACGACATCGACGAACGTCTTCACGTTGCGCTCTACATCCGCGATGCCCTTGACCTGCCGACGGCTGCCGAGGGAACCCCGCCCCGGCTCGCGAGCGAAATCCCTGACCGCTCGGGGTTACTCGGTCCCGAAGCGGCGCAGGCAGTGGCCGGTACCGGTCGGGAGCCCCACCGGTACCGGCCACGCCGGAACGTGCCTAGCGGTTCAGCCGTCGGCCCCGGCCGGTTTCGTCGTCACCGTGAAGCCCTCGGTCTGGTTCGCCTTCAAGGCATAGTCGTTGGTGAACGTGTTGCCCACGGCCACCTTGCTGACGTCCACGCCGATGACCTTCTCCATGTCGTACACGGTCTTCGCGCCGCCGGCGGGCATGATCCCGTCCGGCAGGAACTGTCCCTTGTCGGTGGTCAGCGCCGCGATGTACTGATCCTTGGTGATCGTTTTGTTGGAGACGAACTGCGGGGGCAGGGCGTTGGCGATGTCCGCCGCGGTGTGGGTCGCGATCCAGTGCATCGTCGCGACGAGGGCGTTGACAACGGCCTGCGTCTCGGTCGGGTGCGCCTTCACCCAACTCGCCTGGGCCAGAACGCATGCGGACGGCCAGTCGCCGCCCAGCGCGGCGGTGGCGCCGGCGGCGGTGGCCAGGTCGATCGCCGGATAGGCGAGCTTCTGCGCCTCGAGCTCCAGCACCGTCGGCTGGGTCGTCATCACGCAGGCCGCGGTCTTGCGCTGGATCGCGGCAATCGCCGTGGCGCCGGCACCGACCGCAAGGGGGGTGTATTCCTTGCGGGTGATGTTGTGCTGCGAGGCCATGAACTGGGTGAGTTCGTCGGTGCCGGAACCGAGGTCGGTGACGCCGAGGGTCTTGCCCTTGAAGTCGGCCGTGGAATGCACACCGCTGTCGTTGCCGCACATCTCCCGCTCGCCGGGTGCGCCGGACAGTTGCACGACGTCGATGACATCCTTGCCCTTGGACTGGAAGTCGATGGCGTGGATGTACCAGGCGCCGGCCATGTCGACCTGCCCGGAGGCCATCGCGTCCTCCGCGCCCACACCGCCCTGCTGTTCGGTGGACAGTTCCACGTTCACGCCGTACTTCTTGTAGAAGCCCAGGTTCTGCGCCAACTGGTACGGCAGGTAGATCTGCTTGTCGATGCCGCCGACCATCAGCCGGACGGTGGGCAGCGGCCCGGACGGCGGCGCCGCCGCGCTGCTGGACCCGCCGCCGCCCGCCGCCTGGCTGGAGGCTCCGGCGGCCGGTGAGGACGACCCGGCGCCGGACGAGGCCGACGTGCCCTGCTGGGCGGTGCTGCTCCCGGCCGGGGTGCTCGACGATCCGGCGGCGGCACCGCCGCTCGAGCACGCCGACAATCCGAGGGTGAGCGCCCCGATCGCAGCGATCCAGGCGACGCGTTTGACCATGGTGCCATTCCTTTCGTTGGGGGGACTGCGGTTTCGATGATGTAGAGACGACGGTGACGGTGCTGGACCGGATTTGCGCGTCGGGTTAGCGCGCGGGGTTCGCGGCCCGGTTTCGCGGCCCGATATCGCGCGGATCAGGTCGGCTGCGACTCGGATCGGCTGGGCGGCCGCCAGGACAGCAACCGCCGCTCCACCAGGCTGAGCACGAATTCGGCGATCAACGTGACGACGCCGACCAGCAGCATGCTGGCGAAGACGGTGTCCATGTCGAACTGTCCCTGCGCCTGGGTGATGATCAGCCCGATGCCGTGCTGGGCGCCCAGCACTTCGGCGACAAGCGCGCCGATGATCGCGAACCCGAAAGCGGTGTGCAGGCTGGCGATGATCCAGGTCAGCGCCGACGGGATGGTCACGTGACGCGCCACCTGCATCGGGGAGGCGCCCAGCACCTTGACGTTGGCGACCAGGTTGGGGTCCACCTCCCGCACCCCTTGGAAGGCGTTGAAGAAGACGATGAAGAAGACCAGGACCGCCGCGAGCAGCATCTTCGGGAACGTTCCCAACCCGAAGGCGACGATGAAGATCGAGCCCAGGATGATGCGCGGGATGGAGTTGAGCAGCTTGATGTACGGGCTGAGAACGTCCGACAGGAAACGGTTCTGGCCGAGCAGCAGGCCCAGCACGATCCCGCTGGCCATCCCCAGCAGGAATCCGTAGACGGCCTCCGTGACGGTGACGCCGAGGTTCGTCCAGATGGAGCCGAATGCAGTGCCCTGCGTGAACAGGTCGACCAGGCTCTGCCACACACCGGAGGGCTGCCCGAAGAAGAACTTGTCGACGACACCGATCTCGGTGAGCCATTGCCAACTGCCCAACACCACCACCGGCACCAGCACCCGGCAGAGCCACAGCAGACCGGTCCGGCGGCGGCGGGCCCGCCGGGCAGCCTCCCGCAGGGCGGCGCCGGGGTCGCCGGCCTCCGCGAAGGCGGCAGATCCCACGATGGCGGTGCTCATGCGGCGCTGGCCGTCTGCGCGTAGGCGCGCTCGACCTCGTCCTTGAGTGTCGCCCAGATCTCGTTCTCCAGCTCCAGGAAATGCGCTTCGTGCCGGATCTCCTGGACCTCGCCGCGCGGCCGGGGTAGGTCGATGGCGAAGCTGCGCTTGATGGTCCCGGGGCCGCTCGTCATGATGAGCACCCGGTCCGCCAGGGCCACCGCTTCGTCCAGGTCGTGGGTGATGAACAGCACCGACGGCCGCAGCTGATCCCACAGGCTCAGCAGCTCGGTCTGCATGATCGCCTTGGTCTGCACGTCCAGCGCGCCGAACGGCTCGTCCATCAACAGGATCCGCGGCTCGTTGATCAGCGCCGCCGCCATGGAGACACGCTTGCGCATGCCGCCGGACAGCTGGTGCGGGTAGCGATCCTCGAAGCCCGCCAGGCCGACCCGGCGCAGCCAGGCCCGTGCCAGTTCGACGGCTGACCGCTTCGACATCCCGTGCAACGACGGACCGATCATGACGTTGCCCAGCACCGTCTTCCACGGGAACAGCGCGTCGGCCTGGAACATGAAGCTCACGCCCGCGGTGACGCCATCGACGGGACGTCCGCCGACCGTCACCGAACCGGCGCTCGGCCGATCCAGGCCCGAGACCTGGCCGAGGGTCGTCGACTTCCCGCACCCGGTAGGCCCGACGATGGCGACGAACTCGCCCGGTTGCACGGTGAACGTGACGTCCTGGATCGCGGTGAACGGCTCGCCCTTCGGGGTGAGGAATCGCTTCGTCAGCCCGGTTATCTCGATGCGCGCCCCGGTACCGGGTCCGGTCGGGTTCGGCGTTGTCTCGGCCACGGTGCGGCCTCCTTCCCTGGCGATTGGGTGCCTGTTGGGAACCGACGGTATGGCGCCGGGGGCTATGGCATCTCCTTGCGCGCATAGATTGCGGTTTTGCGCGTTCTGCTCACAGACCTTTGGCGGCGGAAGCCCTTGTCGCTCCGGGGGCCGGGCGTGACAATGGGCGCATCATGAGCACCAGGCCGCGCCGCGGGCGCAAGCTCGCCACCCAGATCTTCGTGGCCCAACTGGTGATCCTGGCCGTCACGATGGCGGTGGGGTTCGTGATGCTGGCGCGCGCGGAGAGCGGCTACCTGGATGCGAACTACCAATCCCGGGCCGCGGCCATCGCCGAAACGGTTGCCGGTGTCCCGGCGATCCGCAGGTGCATGGCGGACGAAGCGCCCGGTTGCGCGGCGACGATCCAGGACTTCGCCACCACCACCCAACACCAGACCGGCGCGTCCTATGTGGTCGTCATCGATATGAACCGGGTGCGGCATTCGCACCCCATCCAATCCTTGATCGGCCAACAGGTCGCCGAGCCGATCGTGGCCGCCGACGGCAAGGTGCACCTGGGCATCGACAACGGAAGCCTGGGTCGCTCGGCCAACGCCCGCGTCCCGCTGTACGGGCCGGACGGCACCATGGTCGGCGAGATCTCCGTCGGCATCAAGGAGGACTCGGTCCTCAGCGCGCTGCGCCAGCACCTGTTTTCGTTCGCAGCCTGGTTTGCAATAGCGCTGGCCGTCGGAGCGCTCGCCTCCTGGGCGCTTGCCCGGCACCTCAAGCGGCGCACCTTCGGCCTGGAACTGGACGACATCGCCCGCCTGCTGCAGGAGCGCGAGGCGACGCTGCACGGAATTCGCGAGGGGGTGATCGCGGTGGACCGGAAGGGCGTCGTCACCCTTGTCAACGACGAGGCGAGTGCCCTGCTGGGCCTGACCACCGCTGGTTACGGGCACGCGCTGGCGGACCTGCTGCCGCCCGGGCGCCTCAACGACGTGCTCACCGGTCGCGAGCCGGGTCCCGATCAGGTCGTCGTCACCGAGCAGCACTGCCTGGTGATCAACCGGATGCCCGTGAAGATCACCG
Source organism: Actinobacteria bacterium 69-20 (assembly GCA_001897425.1). Taxonomy (GTDB): domain Bacteria; phylum Actinomycetota; class Actinomycetes; order Mycobacteriales; family Nakamurellaceae; genus Nakamurella. The sequence continues at coordinate 56,588 of MKSW01000027.1, forward strand.
ACCGCGATCTGGGTGCCGTCATCACGCTGTCCGACCGCAGCGAGCTGGAAGGACTGGTGCGCGAACTCGACAGCGTTCGGGGGCTCACCGACGCGCTGCGCGCGCAGCAGCACGAGTTCGACAACCGGGTGCACGCGCTGGCCGGCCTGGTGGAACTGGGACGTTACGACGAGGCGCTGCAATACGCAGGCGAGTTGTCCGGCAGGCAGGCGGGTCTGGCCGAGCGGCTGCAGGAACGCATCGACAGCCCGCAACTGGTGGGCCTTCTCGTCGCCAAGGCGGTGATCGCCGCGGAGCGCGGGGTCACCTTGACGATCAGCGACGACTCCGCGCTGGCGGCGGGTGACGCCGATCCGCGGGCGCTGCTCACGGTCGTCGGCAACCTGGTGGACAACGCCATCGACGCCGCGGGCGGATCGGGCACGGCCGGGCAGGATCCCGCTGTCGCGGTGTCCATCCGGACCGAAGCGGACCGGCGGGTGACGGTGTCGGTCCGCGACACCGGGCCCGGCATCGCACCCGAGGACCGCCAACGGGTGTTCGTCGACGGCTACACGACGAAGCGGGCGTCCGGTCCGGGGCGTCGCGGGCTTGGCCTGGCGCTCGTGCGGCGGACCGTCGTGGGTGCGGGTGGAAGCATCACCGTCACCGGGCTTGCGGCCTCCGACGGCCGCACGTCACCGGCCGGACCGGTCGGCGACGCGACTGGCGAGCCGGCGGCCGGCACCGTCTTCACGGTGGTGCTGCCGCCCGCCCGCTCGACGGCGGATCTGCTGGCATGATCGGCACACTCGTCGTCGACGACGACTTCCGGGTTGCCGATGTGCATGCGGGCTACGTGAAGTCGGTGACGGGTTTCACGGTGGTCGGCGTTGCCCAGAGCGCTGCGCAGACGCTGCGGGCCGTCCAGGACCGCCGCCCGGACCTGGTGCTGCTGGACCTCTACCTGCCCGACGAGCACGGCCTGGACGTGATGCGACGCCTGGATGAGGTGCCGACCCCGCCGGACGTCATCGTGGTGTCGGCCGCGCGCGACCTGGCGAGCGTCCGCCGCGCCATGCGGCAGGGCGCGGTCGGCTACGTTGCCAAGCCGTTCGGCTTCGCGTTGTTGAACGAACGGCTTTGCGCCTACCGCGATCTGCGCCGGCGGGTCGCGGCCCTGTCCACCGAAGGCTCGCAGGCGGCGGAGCAGTCGGACATCGACGCGCTGTTCGCACTGCTCGGCGGGTCCACCGTCGCACCGGCGCCGAAGGGGCAGTCCGAATCCACCATGCGGCTGGTGCGGGAGGCGGTTCGGCATGCCGCGCCGGATATCTCCGCGGTCCAGGTCGCGGATTCCGTCGGGATCAGCCGCACGACGGCCCAGCGCTACCTGGTGTACCTCGCCCGGCACGGCGTGATCGAACTGCGCCTGCAGTACGGGTCTACCGGGCGGCCGGAGCACCGGTACCGGCCGCGCCAGGGGTGACGGTGCGCAGGGCGGGCACCGCGGGTCTGCGGTTGCCCGGGTTCGCGCCGCCCGCTCAGCCCCGCTGGGCCGCGACCAGTGCCCGCCGGGTGAGAACCCTGGTCAGGTGCCGGCGACAATCCTTGTCGGCGTTCATGTCCGCAGTCGGGTCCGCGTGCGCCAGGGAACCGCCGATGGTGCTGCGGTGCCGGCCTGCGGGTCGCCGACGTGGGACGCCACCAGGCCCAGCAGCGGGGGCGGATTGCCACACCAGGTCGGGGTGACGAGGTGGGAGTGCCGGGTCAGCGCCCCGACCGCGACGCCCTCCCGGCGAAGGTACCGCAACTCGTCCAGATGCCCGACGTTCACGAGCAATCCGGGCGGAGCCGGCCTCACCTTCATCATGGGCAGCAGCGAATGGCCGCCCGCCAACAGCTTTGCCTCGTCACCGTACTTGGCGTGTCCCGCCAGAGGGTACAACAACTCATGCACTGATCGCCTGCCCCCCGCCGCGCCATCCCGGGTTTCGCACCTATCGGCTCCCGGTGACGCGGGAGGCGAGGGGTTGTCGACGGTGCCACGGCGAACGAGGATTCCTGGTGTCGGCAAGGGACCTCGGGCGGGTGGCTCAGATGCACACGGCAGGCACGGCATCGTGGCGTTTCGCCCACGACATCGACGAACGTCTTCACGTTGCGCTCTACATCCGCGATGCCCTTGACCTGCCGACAGCTGCCGAGGGAACCCCGCCCCGGCTCGCGAGCGAAATCCCTGACCGCTCGGGGTTACTCGGTCCCGAAGCGGCGCGGGCGGTGGCCGCCCAGTGGCTGTCTTGGTGGCGTGACATAGTCACTGCGATGGCCTCGGCACAGCGGGGGCGACCGCTCGACGCAGCGGATGTGGACGGCCGGCCGCGGTATTCCGCGGATTGGCATCGGCAGATGATCGATCCGCCGGACTGGAACTCGCTCGCGGACCGTCCAGGGCTGCGCGGCGCCGCGAAGGCGCTGTGGACGGATTCTCTTCACTGGTTCGAGCCTGCTCGGCGGCCGTACCTGCCGCCGTCATGCACCGACGTGTTCCGCTGGGAGTGGGTGCGCGACTGCGCCGAGGGCGCAGCGGCCAGGCACCACGTGAGCCCGGGTGCGATCGACGGCTGCGCCGAGGTGCTGCTCGTGGAGGGACTCTGGTGGCAGCTCGTCGCGCCCGGTGTGGCGCTGTGCTCGATCGCCGCAGCACGCGACGCGGCCATCGCGCCGGCGATCCTCGACGAGATATTTGATTCCTATCTCGCCGGATAGCGACTGCACCGCCTTCCGGTCAAGTTCGACTGATGGCACGGAGGAAGACGACGGTGTATATCGACGGCGCGCTGTTGCGCGCGACGAAGGTTGCTGCCGCACGCTCCGGGAAGCACGAGTACGAGGTCTTCGAAGACGCGCTCCGCGAACATCTGGGGCTGGCTGGCGTCGTCGAGCGCATCTGGGCCGGTATCACCCCTGAACAGGCACCCGGTGAGGAAGCCGCCGCACGAATCGCGGCTGAGGAACTCGCGGCCGCACGTAGTTCGGCGAGCCTCGGCGACGTCACCGCTGGTTAACTGGTTGTTGGAATGCTGATCGTCGCTCGCAGCGCGTCAGTGGCTTCGATCGTGCGTTCGGCCAGGATCGGGCCGCCGTGTCCTTCAGATTCTTCAATATGCAGTGTGCTGCCTGGCCAGCGTTTCCAGAGCCGCCACGGTATTTCTGCTGGACAGCTCACGTCGAGGCGACCGTGCAGCAGAACCCCGGGGATGCCTTCGAGCTGGTGGATGCGGTCGACGATGCGTAGTTGCCCGGGTAGGAAGCAGTCGTGCGACCAGTAGTGGGTGACCTGGGTGGCGAAGTTCTCGCGTTGGCGCCGGTCGGGGTGCAGTGGCTCGGTTCCGTGATATGGGCCTAGAGACACATGGATCGTTTCCCAGTGGTCCCAGAGGTCAGCCGCCCGGGCGCGGACCGACGGGTCCGGGTCGCGTAGAAGTTTTGCGTAACCTTCGGCGGGTCTAAGCGTGCCGGCGTGCTGTGCGAAATCGTGCCAGACCTCCGGGAACAGCCAGCCGATCTTGTCGGTGATCCAGTCGATCTCTTCTCGGCTGCCTGATGTCACGGCCATGAGCACCACCGCCGAGCATCGTTCGGGGTGTTCGAGCGCGTACGCGAGGGCGAGGGTACTGCCCCAGGAGATGCCGTGAAGCAGCCACCTTTCGATGCCGAGGTGCTGCCGAAGGGCTTCGATGTCTTCGATTTGGGCTTGGATCGTGTTGGTGTCCAACATGTTCAGCGCATCGATCGACCACGGTGTGCTACGCCCGCAGCCGCGCTGATCGAAGCCGATGATGTGGTAACCATTGGGATTGAACTTGCGTCGGTATGCCCCCTGTCCCAGCCCACTTCCCGGGCCGCCATGCAAGTAGAGCGCCGGGCGGCCGGCAGGGCTGCCTGAGGCTTCCCAGTAGAGGACATTGCCATCTGGCCGATCCAGAAAGCCGTGCCGATACGGCGCTATGGATGGGTACACCGAACTAGGGTAGAGCGCCTCAATGAGTGCGCGGCTACTGGCGTTGCAGCTCTTCGCGTGCGACGCGCCGTGCGATGGCTTCGACCTCTGCCGTAGACAGGGCGGTGGGCCGGTGCTCAGCTGCTCCTCTCAGCATCTGCCGTACGACGGCTGAGACAGGGATTCCTTCTCGCGTGGCGCGCTCGCGGAGGTAGCCGTCGAGTTCCTTGTCGATGCGCAGGTGCATCGGTACGTCGAGTGTCGCTCGGTTTTCCGCTGCCTCCGCCTCCGCGGCTTCGGATTCCTCGTCGGCGACTTCGTCCCGGATTGCCGCGTGTCGCCGTTGCCGAGCCTCACGCTGCGCATCTGCGGTATCAGCCATGACGTTGCTCCTTCCTGTCCAGATACTCGCGGAGGTCCGCGCCGCGGGTCTTCCACGCGGTGACGCCGGATGCATCCTCCGGATCGATGATCACGGTGACGACGAATCCTGCAGCCTTCGAATATCCGATCAAGCGGACATAAGCGACTCGGCTTTTCGGATCCGGGTCGCGCACAATGCTGCCCGGATCCGCAGCGGCTTCGATCGTCCAATCCGGCTCGATATCGGTCGCACCCGGATAGCGAAGCGATCGGCTGCGGATGTGAGCCGCGTCCTCGTCGTCCCACCACAGATCGACCGGCACATGCTTAAGCGTAGCGCAATGCGCTACGAGACGAAGCGACCAGATCGGCTCATGAGCGTGGCGGGTTCGGCCATTGGCGCGCATGCCGGCATGATCACGGACATGGGCGCGATGGTTGCCAGCGCGAATGGCCCCACGGTCCTAGCGCTGCCGTGGGGCGAAATGTTGATTTTCGCGGCGGTGAGCCTGCTCGCCTTGGCAGCGGTGGTCTACGTTGTCGTTGCTGCGCTTCGGGGCAGGCTGCGTCCCGGTCGAGCGTTGTTCGCTGTACTCATCGCGGTTTTCATACCGATCATCGGTGCCGTGCTCGTCGTGTGGATTGTTGCGGCCGAAGCACGCTGCGGCGAGCTGTCGGCGGACCGGCTCGTGGTTGGCGGTTCCCCGCCACGCGCCCGAGACAGGCCCCGCTGAATGGCCAGAGGCGACGGCCGGACGATCGACGTGTGCCCGTATTGAACTGACGCTGCGCGTCACACCGTCGCCTCATCGATTCACGGCACGATCGTCATGCGCGACAGGGCGTAGCCTTCGAGCGTCACGATCCTTTGGGAACCGGCAGGACTGTGGGTGGCGGGTGGGCAACGTCGGCCAGTCGACCCAGATCCCCGACGTCGTCGGTGTAGATGACGCTGCCTGGGGCACGGCTGGCGACCGCGACGACGTAGGCGTCCACCACGTCACTGGTCGCCGTTCGGGCGAGCCACGTACCGATGCGCCGAGCATCACTCTCCGTGAAGCCCTCCTCGATCCTGCACCCGACCAGGACTCTGGACAGCGTGGTCCGCGGACCACCTCGCCATACCTGCGCAAGGACCGGCGCGGGTACCACGGGCCGGATACGGCGCTGGAGCATGCGCGTGTGCAACGCCAGCAGGGGCCGCTTGCCGCGTTCGGCAGCGATGAGCGCCCTCGAGTCGTAGACGATCACCTTTCCGCTCGAAGGGCGCGGTCGAGAGCCTCGTCCGCGGCGGCTAACTCATCGTCGGTGAATGCCCCATGCTCGGCCTGCCACTGGTCCATCGCACGCAGCCCGCGCTGCAACGCCAAATGTTCGGCCAACGCATCGTTGACCAGTGCCGACAGGCTGGTTCGCTCCCTTCGGGCTGCAGCCTCAGCTTCCTTCCAAACCTCGGGGTCGAACGCGACCGAGCGCTTCACAGCAACCATGATCCCGATGGTAGTACCGGCGGTCACACCGCCGACGGGTCCTGTAGATCGGCGTCATCCAGCTCGGCTGTCGCCCTGCGGCGAACCTCGTCGGGGATCGGCGTCTCGGCGTGCCAGGCGGCCAGCGCCTGCGCCGGCTAGCGGTCCGGCGCCCAGGCAGGGACCGACGAAAGGCCCTGGCGCGGGCATGGCGCGGCCGGGATACTGCTCCGATGGACAGCGATCTTCCCGACCGCGAGCAGGGCCTACTGGTGGCGGGACTCGACCGGTGGGTCGCCGCCGGCCTTATGACGGACGACCAGGCCCGCCGGATCGCCGACTGGGAGCGCGATCCGGACCATGCCCCCGCGGCCCCGGCAGCGCCCGCGCCGGTCATGTCGCTCGCGGCCGAGGCACTCGCATACGTGGGCGGTGCGGTGGTCATCGCCGCGATCGCCATCGTCGCCTCCGGCTACTGGGATCGGTTGGGGTTCGGATCGCACCTGGCGATCCCAGCGGCGGCCACGGTCCTGCTGTTGGCTGCGGGCGCCTCGGTGCCGCGGACGTGGGCGGCCGTCGGCGTGCGCATGCGTGCGGCCCTGTGGCTCACCGCGCCCGCGGCCCTGTTCGCGCTGCTCGCGGTGATCGGCGAACACGCGCACTGGAGCGGCGACCGCTCGATGCTGTTCGTCTCCGCGCCGCTGTTCGTGGCCACGGCCGTGCTCTGGTTGATCCACCGCGCCGCCCCACAGCAGATCGCGGCATTCGTCGCGCTCGAACTGCTGGGGGTCGCGGCCACCAACATCACCATCGGCCGGTTCGACGCCCTCGCCGGGGCCTCGATGGCCGTGATCGCGATCGCCTGGGGCGCCTGCGCACGCGGTGGCCTGTTGCCGGGCGGGGGTCGATGGGCGCCGCCGGCGCAGGCGGGTCCCGCCGCCGCGGCCCTGAAACATCAACGAGGGCAACGGCGATGGGGGCTCGGCCTCGGCACCGGCGGCGCCGCGCTCGGTGGCATCGTGCTGGCCGGGGGTTGGGACACCTCGTGGATGGGCGTGATCCCGATCGTGGTGATCGTCGCGGCCGGGGTGGCGATCGGCGACCTGCCGGTGCTGATCGTCGCCGCGATCGGGACGGTGATCGTGCTTCCGATGGTCGCCGAGCGCTACACCCAGTCGACCCTCGCGACCGCGGTGGTGCTCCTCATCGTGGGTGCCGCGATGGTGGCTCTAGCCATCCTGGTGGCGCGCAGACAGACACGTCGTCATACTCGATCCGCCGACGCCGACGCGGCGATCTACTCCAGATAGTCGCGGAGCACCTGGGAGCGGGACGGGTGGCGGAGTTTGGACATGGTCTTGGACTCGATCTGCCGGATCCGCTCGCGGGTGACCCCGTAGACCTGGCCGATCTCGTCCAGGGTGCGCGGCTGGCCGTCGGTGAGACCGAACCGCAGCCGCACGACGCCCGCCTCGCGCTCGGAGAGGGTCTGCAGCACCGACTGCAGCTGGTCCTGTAGCAGGGTGAACGAGACGGCGTCCACGGCCACGACGGCCTCGGAGTCCTCGATGAAGTCGCCGAGCTGCGAGTCGCCCTCGTCGCCGATGGTCTGGTCCAGGCTGATGGGCTCGCGGGCGTACTGCTGGATCTCCAGCACCTTGTCCGCGGTGATGTCCATTTCCTTGGCCAGCTCGTCCGGCGTCGGCTCGCGCCCGAGATCCTGCAGCAGCTCGCGCTGGATGCGGCCGAGCTTGTTGATCACCTCGACCATGTGCACGGGGATGCGGATGGTGCGGGCCTGGTCGGCCATGGCGCGGGTGATGGCCTGCCGGATCCACCAGGTGGCGTAGGTGGAGAACTTGTAACCCTTGGTGTAGTCGAACTTCTCGACCGCGCGGATCAGGCCGAGGTTGCCCTCCTGGATCAGATCGAGGAAGGCCATGCCGCGGCCGGTGTAGCGCTTGGCGAGGGAGACGACCAGGCGCAGGTTCGCCTCGAGGAGGTGGTTCTTCGCCCGCTCTCCGTCGCGTTTGACCCAGTTGAGGTCGCGGCGCAGCTGGGTGGTGATCTTCTCGCCGATCTCGGCGATCTGGCGGAGGCGCTCGACGGCGTACAGCCCGCCCTCGATGCGCTTGGCGAGGCTCACCTCCTCCTCGGCGTTGAGCAGCGCGACCTTGCCGATCTGCTTGAGGTAGGCGCGCACCGAGTCCGCGGACGCCGTGAGCTCGGCGTCCTTGCGGGCCTGCTTGAGGGCCTCGGACTCCTCGTCGTCGTCCCAGGTGAAGTCTTCACCGGTCCCGGTGCCGGTCCCAGCGCCGTTCGGCTTCTGTGCGGCGGCAGGCCCGGTCGCCGACGGGGCGACTTCCCCGTCGTCCGCATCGACGTCGTCCACCACATCGTCATCCACGGCGTCGACCACATCGTCGGCGGGATCGGTGTCGGGTTCCTCCGCGTCGATATCGCCGTCGGACAGATCCAGATCGACGTCGCCCAGGTCCGTCTCGTCCAGATCGGCACCGTCGAGGTCTGCGACATCGCCCGTCGCGCGGCCCTTCGCGCCGGCCTTGGTCTCGGCCCGTGCGGACGTGCTGCCGGCGGACTTCGCGGTGGCGGACTTGCCGCTGCCCGCCGCTGCGGGAGGTTTGGCGGCGGCGGACTTCGCTGCCGGCGACTTCTTCGCGGCGGCCTTCGGCTTGTCGGCCACAGCGGAGCCGCGAGCAGCGGGGCGCTTCGCCGAATCCACCGCATCCACCGCAGCCGGAGCGTTCGCCGCGCCGGCCGCCGAGCCCGACTTCTGGGATGCCGCCTTGCCTTTGACGGCTGCGAGCGGTATTGCCGCGGCCCCGTCACCCTGCGGCGACTCCGCGAGATTGTGGGATCTCGGAGTGGTTCGTGTCGCCGTCGAACGGGAAGATGCTGCTGCCCCTGCCACTGATGCCCTTTCGCTGCCGGATACCGCCCGACCTTCGTACGCCACCGACCCCGCAGGGGCGATGGCCGACGGTGTGGCCCGCTGTTACTGATTCGCTGATGCTCGATGGTGTTTCATGGTGCTGACCCGATCGACCGACCGGATGGCGGCCGTTCCAGTGTAACGGCGCCGAAGCGCATCCGCGGCCCGATCAGCGCTTCTTCGACATGTCGGCCGCCAGTGCAGCGCCTACGATACCGGCATTGTTCACCAGTGTCGCGATGACCTTCGGCGTTCGTGTCTCGATGAGGTCGAACCACTTGTCCGGCCGCTTCGACACGCCTCCGCCGATGATGAACAGATCGGGCCAGAGCACATTCTCCAAGTGGCGCAGGTACTTCTGGACCTTGCCGGCCCACGTCTCCCACGTCATGTTCCGACGCTCGCGCGCCGATGCGGAGGCGCGGGATTCGGCGTCATGGCCGTCCACCTCGATGTGCCCGAGTTCCGCGTTCGGCACCAGGACGCCGTCATAGATGAGGGCGGTGCCGATCCCGGTACCGAGGGTGACCATCACGATGAGGCCTTCCCGGCCCTCGCCGGCCCCGAACCGGACCTCCGCGAGACCGGCGGCATCGGCATCGTTCAGGGTGGTAACCGGCCCCGGCAGCAGCGGTGAGAGCGTGTCGAAGAGCGAGGTGCCGGTCCAGGAGGAGTCCATGTTCGCGGAGGTCCGCACCGTGCCATGCATCACCACGCCGGGGAACGTGACACCTACCGGCCCCGTGTAGTTCGCGTTGCCCACGACGTCGGCCACCGTCTTCGCCACCGCATCCGGGGTGGAGGGGTGCGGAGTGTCGAGCCGGAACCGTTCCGAAGCCAGCGATCCGTCGTCCAGGTCGACCACCGCGCACTTGATTCCGGTGCCGCCGATGTCGATGCCGAGGGCCTGGTGGGGGTGGTCGCTGCGCTGGGTCACGATGGTCCTTTCCTGGTGCCGACCCGTACGGTCGGGGCGGTGCCGCGGTGATGGTACGTCGTGCTGTGCCGCGAGCGGGGGTCGCGGGTCTCGCGGGTGTCAGGCCGGGCGTCGCGGGTCCGGCCGGTGTCAGGCCGGGCAGCCGCTGCGATCCGGGAGCGGCGGGATCGGCGGCAGGCTGCGCACGGACACCGTCTGGCCCTCGATCACCGGCGGCGGCGCGGCGGCGTCCTTGGCGTTGTTGAGCCGCTGCTGTACCTGTGTGGAGATCGGCCCGACCTGGTAGCGCGCCCCGAGCGAGAGGTCCACGCTGTTGTCCGATCGGCCGTCGAGGACCAACTGCGCGCAGGGCGCGACGATCAGAACGGTCCGGGCTTCCGCGAGACCCGCGTAGCCGTACCGGATCTCGCCGTAGCAACGCAGATCCGCCGCGGGGTACAGGGGATCGTTCTCCTGTTGCCCGACCTCCGCGAAACCGGCCGCCCGAAGTTCGTCCGTGACGGTCTTCGCCTGCCCCGTGACGGTGCTCGCGTTCAGCACCCGAACGGGCACCTGCCCGGGGTCCGCCGGGCGAACGCCGGCGAGCGTCTGGTCTGCGGTGAAGGTGCCCAGAGTCGTGGAGATCGTCGTCGATCGGCCGGACTTCGTGGTCCCCGTTGTGGTCGTCTTCGCCGTCGATGCCGTCGATGACGCGCCGGTGGGCGATGTCGTGCCTGCCGAACTGCGCGGCGTCGATACCGATGTCGTGGTGAGAGCGCCCGGTTCGTTGCATCCCGTCGCTTCGGCGGGTGCCGGCTTGAGGGCCTCGGTCCAAATCACGATGGCAGCGACGAACAGCAACGTCAGCAGCACCAGGATCGGCCAGCGGGTGCGGCGCCGGTACCGTGGCGCTGAATCGGGGCTCACCGGTCGATGACCTCCCTGTCTGCGGCGTGCGCGTGGCTGCGACGCTGTGCCCGATGCCACCTATCCCCGTTCGGGCCGGGCGGCAGTTGTCCTGTGCCAGCGTAGGCGCTTGCCGCGACGACACGGTTCAATGCGCTGAAGTCGTCCCCCGCCTTTCGCCGCCCGGCGGGTATCGGCTAGCCTGCTGGCCGCGCGGTATCACTCCTGCGGCACCATCGCTCCGAGTGATCGGCGTACCCGGGCACAAAAACATCCGCGCGTGCGTTAGGAAGCGGAGCATCCGCGGTACATGGTTCCGGCGGTCGCTCATGAGCCGGAACGACGCGCGATGTGCATGTGCCTTCTGCAGCACTGATGACGACGAGACAAAGGAACGACGATGGCAACCGATTACGACGCCCCGCGCCGCACCGAATCGGACGACGTCAGCGAGGACTCTCTCGAAGAGCTGAAATCGCGTCGCAACGACGCGCAGTCCTCGGTGGTCGACGTCGACGAGGGCGACACCGCCGAAAGTTTCGAACTGCCCGGGGCAGACCTGTCCGGCGAGGAGCTGACGGTCAGCGTGATCCCGAAGCAGGCCGACGAATTCACCTGCTCGGTGTGCTTCCTGGTTCAGCACCGGAGCCGGCTCGCCTCGGAGAAGGACGGCCGGGCGGTCTGCGTGGACTGTGCCTGACGACACGGCGGGCGCTGTGGGTACCGCGGACACCGCGGACACGGTGGGCGCGATGCGGCCAGGGAGCCGGATCGCCGGCCAGGTCCGCGATTTCCACCTGGCGTATGAGCTGCCGGTCGCGTCCGCGCCGTCGGCCGGACTTTCCGACGGCCAGGCCGAGCTTCGCCAGAGCCTCATCGAGGAGGAGGTGTCCGAGCTCCGCGCCGCGGCCACCGACGCCGATATCGTCGGTATCGCGGACGCCCTGGCAGACATCGTCTACGTCGCCTACGGCACCGCGCTGGTCTACGGCATCGACCTGGACGGTGTGCTCGACGAGGTACATGCCTCGAATATGACGAAGCTCGGCGCCGATGGTCGTCCGGTACGCCGCGCGGACGGCAAGATACTCAAGGGTCCGGATTACCGTCCGCCGGACATCGCGGCGGTTCTGCGGCGACAGTGACCGGACGGTGACCAGAACGGCGGCAGGCACGACGGAGCGTCGTCACGCTAGGCTCGGAGACGCAGCGGGTCGGATCGACGGCATGTCCATCCGGGACCGGGGGAGACCATGATCATGCGCAGTCCACTCGGACGCTGGGTGCGCCGTCTGACCAGCGACGAGGGGGAGCTCGAGGCGGACACGTTGTCGTCCGAGACCGATGCGGGCGGCGCGATGCGCGCCGACTGCTGCCGGGTCGGCGAGAAGGCCGAGATCCTCGGGAAGCTGCGAATGGTGCAGGTGCAACCGTGTGACAGCCTCGCCGCGTTGATCGCGGAGCTGTACGACGGCACCGACGCCGTCGAGCTGATCTGGCTGGGCAGGCGCACGATCGCCGGGATCGAGGCCGGACGCACGGTCCGAGCCACCGGCCGCATCGCGCTGCGCGACGGGCACAAGGCGATCTACAACCCCCGCTACCAACTCTTGCCGACGAGCGTGTGATGGGTCGGCATCGCCCCCTCGCGTCCGGCACCGGCAGTGTTCCCGTGGGTCCCGTGCCGCCCCCCTGGGATGACGAGCCGACCGCTCCTGCCGACGGGCGCGCGCCCGGCGCCGAACGGCCTGCCGCCGTCGAAGCATCCGAGGCGGGGTCGCCGGGGGAGGATGCAGCGGCGAGTCGCCCTACGCTGCTCGACCAAATGGGCGGCCCGATGGGCATGGTCGATTCCGGCCTTCCCGTGGTGGTCTTCGTCGTTGTCAACGTGATGGCGGGGTTGACCGCGGGGATCATCGCGGCGCTGGCCGCCGGGGTCGTCATCGCGGCCGCGCGGCTCGTTCGGCACAAACCGGTCACCCAGGCCATCGGCGGCCTGGTGGCGGTGGGGATCGCCGCCTTCATCGCCTACCGCGTCGGGTCCGCCCGCGGGTACTTCCTGTTCGGGATCTGGACGTATCTGCTCTACGGCGCCGCCCTCGCACTGTCCGTGATCGTGCGCTGGCCGCTCATCGGCCTGGCGTGGGAGTCGCTCAACGGGCGGGGACGCGCATGGCGCGCCGATCGCCGTCTGCGGTACCGCTACGATGCCGCCACCCTGGTGTGGGTCGCGGTGTTCGCGCTGCGATATGTGGTGCAGCAATGGCTGTATGGGGCGGATCAGGTGGGCTGGCTCGCCGGTGCGCGGCTGGCGATGGGGTATCCGTTGTTCGTCATCGCCGCGCTCGCGACCGTCGTCATCGTCGGATCTGCGTCCGGTGTTCGCGTGCGGGATCTGCTGCGCAGACGGCGCCCCGCCCCGACCGACCCGCGCTGATCGACCCCGGCTGTGTGACCCCCGCTGTGTGACCTGCCGCGTGCGGTCAGCTGAGCGCGCGGCGCACCTCGTCCTCGACCTCGGGCGTTGCCACGAGCAGCAATTCGTCCCCCGCCTCCAACGGTTCGTCCGCCTGCGGCACGATCACCCGGCCGCCGCGCAGGATCGTGACCAGCGCGGCATCCGGCGGCAACCGCAGGTCCCGGACGGGGCTCCCGGAGATGGCGGCTCCCGAGGGCAGCGTCACCTCCACCAGGTTGGCCTGGCCCTGTCGCAGGGTGAACAGCCGGACCAGATCGCCGACCGTCACGGCCTCCTCGACCAGCGCGGCCAGGATGCGCGGTGTCGAGACGGCGACGTCGACGCCCCACGACTCGTTGAACAGCCACTCATTGCGCGGGTCGTTGACGCGGCCGACCACGCGGCTCACGGCGAACTCGGTCTTCGCGAGCAGGGCCAGCACCAGGTTGACCTTGTCGTCCCCGGTGCAGGCGATCACCACATCGCAGGTGTGCAGTCCCGCCTCCTCCAGGGAGGCGAGTTCGCAGGCGTCGGCCTGCACCCATTCCGCCGCGTCGATCAGCTCCGGGGTGATCGCGTCGGCCGACCGGTCGATCAGCATCACCTGGTGGCCGTTGTCCACGAGTTCCGCGGCGATCGACCGCCCGACAGAGCCGGCGCCTGCGATGGCGATCCTCATGCAGTTTCTCCCGTGTGCGTGGCGCCGGCTGGCTCGGGCAGTGTGATGAGCCCGACAGAGCCGGCGCCCGCTATCGCGATCCTCATGCCGACTCCTCACCGGGGCGGGCGGCGGCCCGGTCAGGGACGGCCACCAGATCCGTGCACAGTACGGCGGCGTAGACGATATCGCCGTCCTGGATCACGCTCGACTCGTCCGGAAGCAGCGCCTCGCCGAACCGGATGATCGACGCGACGTGCACCGAGAGCGCGCGTTCCAGCTGGTGCACGGGCCGGCCGATCCATTCGCGGTGGTACGGGATTGCGGCGATCGCGACCTGGCCGGTCGGGTCGCGCCATTCGCTGATCACGCCCTCCGGGATGATCTCCCGCAGCAGCCGGTCCGCCGTCCACGGCACCGTCGCCACCGTCGGGATGCCGAGCCGCTCGTAGACCGCAGCGCGCTTCTGGTCATAGATACGCGCGACCACGATCTCCACGCCGAACTGCTCGCGGGCCACCCGCGCGGCGATGATGTTCGAGTTATCCCCGGACGACACCGCGGCGAACGCGTGGGCCTCGGCGATCCGCGCCTTGGTCAGCGTGTCCCGGTCGAAACCCATTCCCAGTACCTGGGTTCCGCGGAACTCCGGTCCCAGCCTGCGGAACGCCTCGGCGTCGCGGTCGATGACCGCGACGGAATGTCCCGCGTCCGAGAGCTGCCGGGCCAGCATCGATCCGACACGCCCACAGCCCATGATCACGATGTGCATCGCGAGTTGTCCCTCTCCGGCGTCGTGTAAGGCCGAATGTCGTCATCGCAGGTCGGTGCGGCGTAGTGGCACGGCATCTCGGTGCCGGATGTCCTCGCCGCCGCGCACCGCCCCTCGACGGTACTCACGCAACCTACCGCCCGCGGCGATCCGCGCCGAACGGTGGCCACACGGCGAGGCGCGGCCCGCGCGTACCCCAGCGGCGCCGGCTCGTCGTAGGCTATCCGGTTGTGTCGAAACGGACAGCGCCGAAGCTCCCCAGGGTCGTCAAACGACTGCTGGTCGGGCAGCCGTTTCGCAGCGACAAGCTGTCGCACACGCTGCTGCCCAAGCGGATCGCGCTGCCGGTGTTCGCGTCGGACGCGCTCTCCTCCGTCGCGTACGCGCCGGAGGAGGTCTTCGCGACCCTGTCCGTCGCCGGCCTGTCCGCCGTCACCATGGCTCCGTGGGTCGCGGCCCTGGTGGCGTTCGTCATGCTCGTGGTTGTCGCGTCCTATCGGCAGAACGTGCACGCCTACCCCTCCGGGGGCGGCGACTACGAGGTCGCGAGCACCAACCTGGGCCCGAACTTCGGTCTGATGGTGTCCAGCGCGCTGATGGTCGACTACATCTTGACGGTCGCGGTGTCCACCGCGTCGGGGGTGGCGAACATCGGGTCGGCCGTCGGCGTCGTCGGGGATCACGCGGTGCTGTTCTCGGTCGGGATCATCGTCGTGGTGACGGCGCTCAATCTGCGCGGCATCCGCGAGTCTGGCAAGGCATTCGCGATCCCGGTGTACGCGTTCATCGTCTCGATCCTCATCATGATCGTCACCGGTCTCGTCAAGTTCGCCCTCGGTATGACGCAGCTCTCGCCGAGCGCCGGGTTCACCATCCAGGCGACCGGGACCTTCAGCGGTGCCGCGTTCGCGTTCCTGCTGCTGCGCGCGTTCTCGTCGGGGTCCGCTGCGCTCACCGGCGTCGAGGCCATCTCGAACGGTGTGCCGTCGTTCCGCAAGCCGAAGTCCAAGAACGCGGCGACCACGCTCGCTCTCATGGGCGTGTTATCGGTGACCATGCTGATGGGCCTGGTCGGCATGGCCGTGATCACCCACGTCCACCTGGCCGGGCCCGGGGTGACGCTGGGTGGCGCGCCGGCGGACTACAACCAAAACACGCTGGTGGTGCAGATCGCGCGCGCGGTTTTCGACGGATTCCCCATCGGCTACTACGTGGTCTCGTTCACCACGGGCCTCATCCTGATGCTGGCCTGCAACACCGCG
Organism: Actinobacteria bacterium 69-20; assembly: GCA_001897425.1. Classification (GTDB taxonomy): domain Bacteria; phylum Actinomycetota; class Actinomycetes; order Mycobacteriales; family Nakamurellaceae; genus Nakamurella. The sequence goes on from MKSW01000027.1 coordinate 72,327, forward strand.
TTCAACGGCTTCCCCGTGCTGGGCTCGATCCTTGCGCAACATCAATACCTGCCGCGCCAGCTGCACACCCGTGGCGACCGGCTCGCCTACTCCAACGGCATCGTGTTCCTGGCCGGCATCGCGCTGGTGTTGATCATCGCGTTCAAGGCGAACGTCTCCAGCCTGATCCAGCTCTACATCGTCGGCGTGTTCGTGTCGTTCACGTGTTCCCAGGGCGGCATGCTGCGGCATTGGCAGCGGCTGCTGCGGACCGAGAAGGATCGCGCCGCCCGGCTTCGCATGCGACGCGCACAGACCATCAACGCGATCGGTTTCTGCTGCACCGGAACGGTTCTGGTGATCGTTCTGCTGACGAAGTTCCTGGCCGGGGCGTGGATCGCGATCCTCGCGATGGTGATCATCTTCTTCACCATGAAGGGCATCCACCGGCACTACGCGCGGGTGGCGCGGGAACTGGCCGGTTCGGAGCAGGACCTGGTGCTGCCGAGCCGCATCCACGGCATCGTGCTGGTCTCGAAGTTGCACCTGCCGGCCCTCCGTGCGCTCGCCTACGCCCGCGCGACCCGCCCCGACGTGCTGGAGGCGGTGACCGTCAATGTGGACCCCGAGGACACGACCGCCCTGGCCCGTGAGTGGGAGGACCGGCAGATCCCGGTCCCGCTGAAGATCATCGACTCGCCGTTCCGGGAGATCACGCGGCCGATCCTGGACTACGTTCGTCGGGTCCGCAGCGATTCCCCGCGCGACGTGGTCACGGTCTTCATCCCGGAATACGTGGTCGGCCACTGGTGGGAGCAGTTGCTGCACAACCAGTCCGCGCTCCGGCTCAAGGGCCGGCTGCTGTTCACCCCCGGCGTGATGGTCACCAGCGTGCCGTGGCAACTGCTCGGCTCGGCGGACGCCGCGGAGCCCAAGTCCGGCGGCCCGCAGCGCCCCGGTCGGGCACCCGCGCGGGCGGACACCGCCGAGCGGACCGGCTGGTTCGGCCAGACGATGGGTGCCCAGCACCCGGACGGGCAGGCGGCCGGGGGCCGGACCGGAGACGGCGCGTACGGCGCGCGCCCCTCTCCGGCGAGCCACGGGTTGCATCCGCGCCTGCGACGCCGCCGGTGAGCGTCCCGCCCCCGGTGGGCGTCGATCTGGACGTCGGCGACGAGCTCGAACTCGACATCGGCCCGGTGGCGCACGGCGGCGTCTGCGTCGCCCGCGCGGATGGGCGCGTGGTCTTCGTCCGGTACGCCTTGCCCGGCGAACGCGCGGTGGTGCGCGTCACTGAGGCCCGCCCCGGCTCGTTCTGTCGCGGCGAGGCGATCCGGGTCGTGCGGGCCGATCCGCGCCGGGTCGTGCCACCGTGCGCCCACTTCGGGCCGGGCGGGTGCGGCGGGTGCGATTTCCAGCACGCTCGCGCCGACCTGCAGCGGGAGCTCAAGGCGGCGGTAGTGCGCGAGCAGCTGCGGCGGCTCGCCGGGATCGACATGCCCGTCATCGTCGAATCGCTGCCGGGGGACGGCTTCGGCTGGCGAAGCCGCGTTCGGTGGGCCGTCGGCCGGTCCGTGCCGGGCACCGGGATTTCCGAGTATGACGCTGTTCTGGGGCCGCGCCGGTACCGGTCGCACGAGGTCGTTCCGATCTCGGCGGCGCGGCCGTGCCTCATCGCCGCGCCGGGTCTGACCGAAGCTGCCGATGCGTTGGACCTACCGCCCAGTGCCGACGAGGTGGTGTTGACACGGCGCGCGGGCGCGGACCCGGCGGTCGCGTACCTGTCCGGCGGGCGCCGGGTCGCGGGATCTTCCGTCGATCGCGCCGATAGCGACTACGGCGCAACGATTCTCACCGAACGCGCCTACGACCGGTCGTTCTCGGTGGCGGACACGGGGTTCTGGCAGGCGCACGAGTCGGCCGCCACCGTGCTGTGCGGCGCGGTCGACGACGCCCTGGCGCACGTGGACCTGTGGGGCGGCGCGGCGTGGGACCTCTACGGCGGGGTGGGCCTGTTCGCGGCAATGCTCGCCGACCTGGTCGGCCCCGAGGGCTCGGTACTCAGCGTGGAATCCGACCGCGCCGCTTCCGATCTCGCCGCGACGAACCTGGCGGATCTGCCCCAGGCACGGACCGTCTCGACCCGGGTGGACCGGTTCCTGCGCAGCGCGGCCGACGAGGCGCCGGGCCGGGTCGGGGCGGTAGTGCTGGATCCGCCGCGGTCGGGCGCCGGCGAGGCGGTGTGCCGCGGCATTGCTAGGCGCTGGCCGACCGTGATCGTCTACGTCGCGTGCGACCCGGCGGCCCTGGCCCGTGACGCGGCGACCTTGGCCGGCGTGGGCTATCGGCTGGCAGCGCTGCGAGCGTTCGACGCGTTCCCGCAGACGCACCACGTGGAGTGCGTCGCCAGTTTCACTGCGGTGTAGGCGCTTTCGTTGTGCTGCCGGTGCCGGTGGTGTCACCGGTGCCGCGTGCCTGCTCGGCCTGCCAGGCGAGCAGCTCGGCGGGCCGGTTGGTGAAGATCCCGTCCACCCCCGCCGCGGTGAGCCCCGCCCATTCGTCCGGTCGGTCGGCGGTCCACGGGATCACGGCGATCCCGGCGGCATGAAGCCTGCCCACGAGCCCGGGGTCCGCCAGCACGTCCGGAACACTGGGGTTGTAGGTGATCGCGCCGAGGCGCCTGCAGTCGCCGACCGGGTCGGCGCCGATCGTCTCGACGAGAAGGCCGACAGGCTCGTCCGGCAGCAGCGCCCGCACGTGCCGAAGGGCCGGCACCTCGAAGGACTGCAGCACCACGCGCCCGCGCGCGTCCGCGACGTCGATGTCGGCGATGATGGCACGGACCTGGTCCTCGGTGTGTTCGCCCTTGATTTCGAGCAGAAGCCTTCGCTCGCCCGTCATCTCGGCGAGCAACTCGGCCAGCGTCGGGATCCGCACCCCGGCGAACGACGCGCCGAACCAGGCCCCGGCGTCGAGGGCGGCCAGCTCGGTGGCGGTGTGCGACCGGACATCGCCTCTCCCGTCGGTGGTGCGGTCCACCGCGTCGTCATGGATGAGAACCCTGGCGCCGTCGCGCGTCGGCTGGACATCGGTCTCCGACCATTGCGCGCCATCGGCCCAACCCCTGCGGAACGCCGCCATGGTGTTCTCCGGCGCGGCGGCGGACGCCCCGCGATGCGCGATGACGATGGGCGCTGCCCCGTGCCGGAGGAGGGGTTCCCGAGGTGCCATGTTCCGGAGGCTACGCCGTCGTCCGGGCGGGCCGCACGGGGCCGCCCATACCTCCGGGATCACCGTGATCGCGTCTCATTTCTCACATCCGCGGTGGTCAGGGCCGCGTTTTCGGCTCTATAGGCTAGAAAGGTTGCGTTTGCAGAGGAGGACATGGGTGCTTCGGGATCGGTTGGTCAGCGGCCAGACGACCCTCAGCCGTATGTGGCTCCTCTCGGTGGTCGCCGTGGTCCTCGGCCTCGTCGGCGGCGGCGCGGCCGTCGGCCTGTTCACGCTGATCAGCCTCATGACGCACCTCACGCTGCTCGGTGATGTCGGCTTCAGCCTGCCGTCGCTGCGCGGGTACCACCCCACGCCGTGGCTGATCGTGTACGCCGTCGCCGGCGGGCTGATCGTGTCGCTCTTCGCCGCTTGGGCGCCGGTGATCCGCGGCCACGGCATCCCCGAATCGATGGAGGCCATCCTCGAACGCGACAGCCGGATCCGTCCGCGTGCCGCGATCGCCAAGCCGCTGTCGGCTGCCGTCACCATCGGTACCGGCGGGCCGTTCGGGGCGGAAGGCCCGATCATCGTCACCGGGGGATCCGTCGGCTCCCTGCTCGGGCAGCTCTTGTCCGTGTCGCCCGCGGAGCGCAAGATCATGCTCGCGACGGGGGCGGCGGCCGGCATGTCCGCGACGTTCAACACGCCCATTGCCGCGGTGATCCTCGCGATCGAGCTGGTGCTCTTCGAGCGGTCGCTCCGGGTCATCGTCCCGCTGTGCATCGCGAGCGGGGTGGCCGCCGCCATCCATGTGGTGGCGTTCGGCTCGGAGCCGCTGTTCATGGTTGCGACGAAGCTGCACGTCAGCCTCGCGCATCTGCCGTTGTACGTGGTCGTGGGACTCGCCTCCGGGGTGATGGCGATCGTGCTGAACAAGGGCCTGTTCGCCATGGAGGCGGCGTTCCGGCGGCTACCGATCAACATCTTCTGGTGGCCTGCGATCGGCGCCCTCGGATTCGCACTCATCGGCCTCGCGGTCCCGCGGACCCTCTCGATGGGCTATTCGGTGATTGTCGACACGCTGGCCGGGCGCTTCACCGCGGGCATGCTCGCCGTGCTGCTTGTCGCGAAACTGCTGTCGTGGCTGATCGCCCTGGGATCGCAGACGTCCGGCGGCACGCTCGCCCCCATGTTCCTGGTGGGTGCCACGATGGGCGCACTCCTCGGCGACGCCGTCAACGCCGTCTTCCCGGGCTGGCACGTCTCCCCAGCCGCGTTCGCACTGGTCGCCATGGGGGCGACCTTCGGTGCGGCCACCAAGGCGGTCTTCGCGGCGGTCGTCTTCGCGGCCGAAGTCACCGGCGAGTACACCATGTTGATCCCGCTCATGATCGGCGCCGGGTTCGCAGAACTGGTTGTCGAGGCCGTGCTCTCCGACCGCATGATGACGGAGAAGCTGTCGCATCGCGGATTCCGGGTGGAGTTCCGCACGGCGGTCGATGCGCTTCGGACCAGGGTCGCGCGACAGGTGATGCGCGGGCCGGAATGGGTGCGATCGGACGCCGACCTGCAGCGGGCGCGGAACATGTTGGCGCACTTGGGGATCGACACGATCGCCGTCGCTGATGTCGATGGCCGCTACCTCGGAACGGTGACCTCCGCAGCCCTCGACCATGTCGCCGCGTCCGCGAATCAGGCTGCCTCGCCGCCGGGTGCCGGCATCGTCGCCGGGGACCTCGCGAGCGGTTCGCTCGACCCGGTGCGGCCGGACGAATACCTCGCCGAGTCGTTGGAGCGCTTCCTGGCGCATCCGGTGGACGCCCTGCCGGTGGTGCAGGACGGCCGCGTGGTCGGCCTGCTGACGCAGTCCGACCTGATGGCCGAGCGGTACCGCCGGAGCACGGGCCAGGAGCTTCGGCAGGCGGGTTGGGTCGCGTCCCTCCACCGCATCGTGCCCAGGCCGTCGCGGGGCGAAACCCCGAAGACGCGCCCGGCGGAGAGCGCCGGGCATACCGCACCGTCGGCACTGCCGAAGGCGTCGTCCACCCCGGTCGCCGTGGATGCGGCGGGAGATCCGCGTTCGGCGCCGCAGCCCGCGCCGGCGGCGTTCGGCCTGCATCGCGCACGGCATGCCACGCCCCATCGGCTGTTGCCGGTCCCGGCCGACATCACCCCCGGGCTGGGGCAGTTCGTGCTGTCGGAACGGTCCCGCATCGTCGTCGACTGGGGATCCGCGCAGGCGCGGCCGATTGCCGATGCGCTAGCGCAGCAGCTGCGACCGGCGACCGGGTTCCGGCTGTCGGTCAGCGACGGCCGCGCCTACCGAGACGACATCAGCCTGTCGCTCGCGCCGATCGACGACCTGCCTCCCGCGGGATGGGACGAGGGCTACGTGCTGTGCTCCGGCGTCTCCGGAGTCAGTCTCACGGCCCCGTCGCTGCGGGGGTTGAACCACGGCATACAGACCATTCGGCAATTGCTGCCCGTGTGGATCACCGCCGATCACCGAATGCCCGGGCCGTGGACGATGCCGGCCGTGACGATCATCGACTACCCCCGCCTCGCGGAGCGGACCGTCCGCATCGACCTGACGTGCCGTGACACTTCTAGTCGCGACATTCCGAGTCGCGACATTCCGAACCGCGACATTCCGCTCGGCGTGTTCCGCACGATCGTCGACCGCATCAGTGACTACAAGATCAACAGGGTGAGCCTGCAGCTCCCCGACGGGGTGTGCGAGCCCCCCGCGGACATCGTGGAATACGCCGCGGCACGGTTCATCACCGTCGTCGTGGAACCCGGGGTGCCCGCCGGCGCCGGTAGGTCGGCCGACTCCGGTTCCGCGGACGACGCCTCGCGGATCGTGGACGCGAGCGGTGCGCTCAGCGGCGCGTTGCTGGTGGCTGCGGAACGGGCCTGGTCGCACGCGAGCACTGCGGTGCCCGGACAGGACAGCGGCACTTTCGACCGCCGAGCTGCCGCCCAGGGCCCGCGGCTCGCCCTGACGGGCACACCGCTGCGGCTGACCGTCGACGCGCCCTGGCGGCTCGACCTCGTGGCGATGCCCGCTCGGGCGCACCGGCGGCAAGTCTCGTGGGCGCTCGGCACCCTCGTCGCCCCTGGCTTCGCCGGCGAGCATCTTCGCGTCGTCATCGACTGGGGTGACGGAGTCGCGACTCGGGGTGCGCTCACCGCGGGTGTGGCCGTCGATGGTCGTCCGGCCCCGTGGTACACGGTCACCGGTGAGCACCGCTACGCCCGACGGGGGACGTATCGCGTCGCGCTGCTCGCGACCGGGCCGGACGCCGTTCCGGCGCGCGCGAGCGTGGTGATCCACGCGGGTTCGGTCGCCGGGTCGCATCCGCGGCGAACCCCACGGTCGTCGCTCGATCCGTTGATGACGATCCACGACGGTGCGCCGCAAGGCGCCGGTACGCGCCGATCGGAACCCACCATGGCGGACCCCGCCGTCGACTGACCGATTCGTCCCGCGCGGGCGGATAGGTCGCGGTGCCGCGCCGTAGCGCGCGAAGATCAAGGCATGGCCCCCACTCGCGTGCTCGACGTCGACCTCCCGGCCGACGTCTTCGCGATCGTGATGGCCACGGGCATCGTCTCGGTGGCGGCGGACGACCATCACTACCGGCTCATCGACTCGGTTCTCGCCGTGATTGCGTCCGCGGTGTTCGTGGTGCTGGCCGTCGGGCTCGGACTGAAGATCGTCGCGCGCCGCGACGTCCTCATCGCGGAATCGCGCGATCCGGACACGGCCTTGCGCATGTTCACCTTCGTTGCCGCGGCCTGCGTGCTCGGGGTCGTCTGGCGCGCGGATCGTGTCGCACTGTGGATCCTTGCGGTACTCGCGGCGATCGGATGGCTCGTACTGATGCCGCTGGCCATCCGCGACGTGCGCTCCCGGCCGCACGCCGAGCTGCGGGACCACGCGCGCGGCGCCTGGCTGCTCGTCAGCGTGGCAACGTCGGGTCTAGCGACGACCGCGGCGGACTTCGGCATCGCCGGGCGTCGGTCGGCCATGGTGTGGCTCGCGGTGCTGCTGTGGGTGCTGGCGGTCGTGCTCTATGTCGCGGTCACCTGGCTCATCGCCCGGCGCGCTCTGTCGGCACCGCTGCGGCCGGACGCGGTGACCCCGGACAGTTGGATCCTGATGGGGGCCATGGCGATCGTGACGCTCGCCGGTGATCACATCCTCCGCGCGGCCCGCGCCTTCGCGCCGCTGCACCCGCTGGCGATCGTCGCCGCGCCCGTGACGTTCGCCGCGTGGGTCGTCGCGAGCCTGTGGATCCCGTTCTTGCTGTATGCGGCGATCTGGCGCATCGACCAGCACAGCGGATCGCTGCGGTTCGCCGGTGCATGGTGGTCCGCGGTGTTTCCGCTCGGCATGTACGCCTCCGCGACAGCCGCGACCGGCACCGACCTCGGTATCCCTAGCCTCGAAACGGTGTCGTTGGTGATGTTCTGGATCGCCCTGGTGGTGTGGTTGATCGTCGCGGTTGGCCTGCTGCGAAAGGGGTTGGCCCGGATTCGCGCCCCGCACGTCTGACGGCCCCGCCACGGCAGGGCCAGGGGCAGCGCATACCCGATCACGTCGCCCAGACACCGCCCGCGAGAACGGGATAATTCCCGGATTACCCGCGGCGCCCAGGCGACAATGCAGGCTGCCGGTGCAGCATGCCAGGATTCCGGTGTGGGAGTCGAACTACCGCCGCTGACCGTCGACGGGGCCGCAGCGTGGCGAGCGTGGCTGGGGGAGCATCACGCTGATCAACGCGGGGTGTGGTTGACCCTCGCGAAGAAGGGCGCCGTCGAGCCCACGAGCTTGACATATGACCAGGCGCTGGAGGAGGCGCTGTGCTACGGATGGATCGACGGGCAGGTCCGTGGCGGCGACGAGCGCAGCTACCGGCAGCGCTTCACGCCCCGCGGGCCGCGCAGTGGATGGTCGCAGCGCAACGTCGCGATCGCGGAGCGGTTGATTGCTGAGGTGCGCATGCAGCCGGCCGGGCTGGCCGCGATCGAACGGGCGAAGGCCGACGGTCGTTGGCAGGCGGCGTACGCCGGACCGGCGAACATCGCGGTACCGGACGATCTCGCTGCCGCGCTGGGCGCCGATCCCGCCGCACGGGCGATGTTCGAGGTCCTCAGCGGCCAGAACCGCTACGCCGTCTTGTACCGCATCCATACCGCCAAGCGGGCCGAGACTCGTCGCCGACGGATCGAGCAGCTGGTCGCCATGCTCCACCGCGGAGAAACCATCTACCCGCAGCGGCGTCAAAGTTGATGTTCCCCCACACCAGGATCCGGTGCGGAATCGGCGTGGGAGGGTGCGTGTATGGATTCTCCACGGACGCTCAGTAAGGAGTCCGCCGGTCCGCCGGGGCAGGGCTGTCCACGCCTGGAATCCGCGCATGACGGCCCTGCCACGGCATGGACACGAACATCGTCATACTCGTTTCCCCCCGATTCGGCAGGCGCATCGGCGACGGTGGCGAGCGACCCGGGTGCGCGATGACGCGCTGTGGCACGATAAGCGAAGGCAAAATCCGCGGAGAATGCCGCGGGGGAAAGGGCGATAGCCATGAGCAGTTTCGCGGTGGTCAACCCGGCGACGGGCGAACTCCTCGAGGAGTTCCCCGAGATCGGTGCGGCGGAGCTTGACGCGGCGTTGGCGGCGGCGGACGGCGCGCATCGCACCTGGTCGCGCTCGACGACGGCGGCCCAGCGCGCCGAACTGGTGCGGCGGGTGGGCGAGCTGCACTCCGAGCGCCGCGAGGAGCTGGCCGACATCATCGTCACGGAGATGGGCAAGCCGCGGGATCAGGCGCTCGGCGAGATCGACTTCTGCGCGGACATCTACTCCTACTACGCCGACAACGGTCCGTCGCTGCTCGCGGACGAGGCGATCGAGCTCAGCGGGGGAAGCGGATCGGCGCTCGTGCGGTACCAATCTCTGGGCGTGATCCTCGGGATCATGCCGTGGAACTTCCCCTACTACCAGGTGGCACGGTTCGCCGGCCCGAACCTGGTGATCGGCAATACGGTGCTGCTGAAGCACGCGCCGCAGTGCCCGCGGTCTGCGACCGCCCTGGTCGAGATCTACCGCGACGCCGGATTCCCGGACGGCGCCTACGTCAATATCTTCGCGACGAACGCGCAGATCGAGGGCGTGATCGCGGATCCGCGCGTGCAGGGCGTCTCGCTGACCGGATCGGAGCGGGCCGGGGCGGCCGTCGCCGAGATCGCCGGGCGGAACCTGAAGAAGGTGGTGCTGGAGCTCGGCGGCTCCGACCCGTTCATCCTGCTCAGCACGGCCGATATGGACGCGACGGTGGAGTCGGCGGTGGCCGCCCGCCTGGACAACAGCGGCCAGTCCTGTAATGCCGCTAAGCGATTCATCGTCATCGATTCGCTCTACGACGAGTTCCTCGACAAGTTCACCGACGCGCTGACCGCCGCGAAGCCGGCCGACCCGGCGCGGGACGGCGCGGCGCTCGGGCCGTTGTCCTCGGCGACGGCGACGGCGCGGCTCGGCGACCAGGTGGACCGCGCGGTCGCCTCGGGCGCGAACATCGTCGGCGGCGGGCATGACGGGAACTTCTTCCGACCGGCCGTGCTGACGGGGGTCGAGCCGGGTAACGCCGCGTACCGCGAGGAGTTCTTCGGGCCGGTGGCCAGCGTGTATCGCGCGACGTCCGAGGAGGATGCGATCGCCACGGCGAACGCGACGCCGTTCGGGCTGGGATCCTATGTGTTCACGACCGACCCGGATCAGGCGATGCGGGTCGCGAACGCCATGGATGCGGGCATGGTCTTCATCAACGTGGTGGGCGCGGATTCCGCCGAGTTGCCGTTCGGCGGCGTGAAACGGTCCGGATTCGGTCGCGAACTCGGAAAGTTCGGGATCGGCGAATTCGTCAACAGGAAGATGATCCGGATCGGGTAGCCCGTCCGCGGTGGTGGCCGAAGGCGGCCGTGGCCGCGCGCCCGGTGGTCGGGCATTCATGAGAATCACAAGCCGTTCCCATGCGTGCGGGGGATTCTTCCGTTATCACACGCATTCGTCGCTGTGCCGAATGTTGCCGGAGGGCTTCGGTCTTCCCTGAGCCAGAAAGGGTTTCGGACGGCAGAGTGCGGGATGCCCCTCCCGCCACTCACCTCGACGGTGCCCGCGCCGCTCAGTGCCCGCGCCCTGATGAGTGACCGATCGGTGTTCCGCAGCGCCACGCGCGACGTGGAGATCACGTCGCGACGCGCAGGACATGGGTTGCTATCGAGGAGGCACTGCACAATGGCCACTACTTTCCACGAGATCGAGGTCGTCGCTGGTGACGACCATCGTCTGAAGAAGGACTTCGGCACGGTCGGTCTGCTCTTCACCGCGATCGGGTCGATCATCGGGTCCGGTTGGTTGTTCAGTTCGTTGAACGCCTCGAAGGAGGCCGGCCCGGCCGCGATCATCTCCTGGGTCGTCGCGACCGTCATGTTCCTGTTGATCGCGCTGAGTTATGCGGAACTCGGCGTGATGTTCCCGCGCAGCGGCGGTGTCGCCCGCTACCCGCATTACGCCTGGGGCTCGTTCGCGAGCTTCTCGATGGGCTGGGTGACGTGGCTCGCGTGCGCCGCGGTGGCGTCGGTCGAGGTCTCGGCCGTGCTGACCTACGCGACCTCGTACCTGCCGTGGATGGAGCACAAGAACGCGACGCTCACCGCGCCCGGTCTGGTCATCGCGATCGCCATCATGGCCGTGTTCGTGATCGTCAACTATTTCGGCGTCAGATGGTTCGCCCGGATCAACAACCTGCTGGTCTGGTGGAAGCTCGCCATGATCGTGCTGGTGATCATCGCGCTCTTGGTCACCGCGTTCCACGGCGTCAACTTCGGTATTCACACCAGTAACGGCAGCGGGTTCACCCCGTACGGCCTGAAGGGCGCGTTCGAGGCGATACCGGCTGCGGGCATTGCGTTCTCGTTCCTCGGATGGCGCCAGGGAATCGAGCTGGCCGGGGAGACGCGCAACCCTCGCCGGAATGTGCCGCTCACCGTCATCGGTTCGGTCGTCATCTGCGGAATCCTGTACATCCTGCTGCAGGTCGCGTTCATCGGCGCCGTGCCGTCGGCCGCCGTCGCCAAGGGCGGCTGGGCCGAGATCGGGTCCAACCTGGTTGCCAGCGGCGGGGCCTCTGCCACGTTCAGTCCGCTGGCCGTGGTGGCATCGATCTTGGGACTCGGCTGGCTGGCCGGCTTGCTCTATGCCGACGCGATCATCTCGCCGTCGGACACCGGCCTGATCTACACCAGCGTCACCGCCCGGATGTCGTACGCGATGGGCCGCAACCGGAACGCGCCGCGAATCCTGGCTCATGTCAACGACAATGGGGTGCCCTGGCCGAGCCTGGTCCTCGCCTGGATCGTCGGCTGCATCTTCTTCCTGCCGTTCCCCAGCTGGCAGGCGCTGGTCTCCATCGTGACCTCGCTGACGGTGCTGTCCTTCGGGAGCGGCTCCATCGCGCTGCTCACGTTCCGCAAGCAGATCCCGAAACAGGAGCGCCGGTACCGCCAGGGCGGGGCGTGGATCATCGCGCCGTTGGCGCTGCTATCGACGAACCTGATCATGTACTGGGCGGGCTGGGACCAGGTGTGGAAGATGATGCTCGCGATCGTCATCGGCTACATTCTGCTGTGGATCTTCCAAATCGCCGACGCCAGCAGGAATCGCGCCCCGAAACTGGACTTCGCGCACGGCTGGTGGGTGCTCGTCTGGTTCGCGGGGATCACCGTGGTGAGCTACCTGGGCAACTACTCCGGCACCTCGGCGGTGCACGCCGGCCAGCTCGGCGTGTACAAGTTCGACGGCGGCATCATCGCCAACATCATCCTGACCGTGATCGTGCTGGCCTGCGCCTGGTACTGCAAGCTGCCCGGCGAGCGGGTCCAGGAGATCCTGGAGGAGACCGAGGAGAACGCGGTGGTCGGCGGTGCGCCGGCGGACTGACGGACGGCGCGCCGGTGGCATGTAGGTATGCCTGGGGCCGGGGCGCACGGCCCGGGAGGCGGCCGCCCTTTGTGCGCGACCGCCTCCCGGGCGACCGTTCACCGATCGGGCGGCACCGGCCCGGTCGATTCGCGCAGCAGCAGCGCGGTGCTCAGGCGCTGTTGTCGTGGCTCGGGTTCGACCGATCCGTTGATGGCCTCGATGAGGTAATCGGCGGCGAGCCGGCCCTTGGTGGCGATCGGCTGGCGGATGGTGGTCAAGGTCGGGGTGGTCCAACTCGATTCAGCGAGGTCGTCGAATCCGGAGACGGACAGTTGCGACGGGATATCGACGCCGGCCTCGCGCGCGGCGTCGAGGATCCCGTAGGCGATCACATCGCTGAACGCGACTATCGCGGTCGGCCGTTCGTGCCGCGACCACAAGTCCTTGAACGCGTCGACGCCCCCGGCGCGCGTGCACGGTACCTCGACGACGGTCACCTCCTCGCTGTCGGGTGTGAGGCCCGCTGATGCGAGACCCTTGATCGCACCCTCCATGCGGCGCAGAACGGGTCCGCGCCAGTGTCGGTATCCGCCGTCGATCCCGGTTTCGATGACGGCGAACGCGATGCGTCGGTGGCCGTGGGCGAGCAGATGTTCCACGACGTCCGCGATGCCGCTGCCGTCCTCGATATCGACGCTAGGCACCCCGTCGTGCCATTCGCTGTCGACGAGAACGAAGGGGATCCCGCGTTTGCGGAGCGCCTGGACCTCGCCGCGGTCGGATTCGAGCCCGGCGACGATGAAACCGTCGACGGCCGCGTAGGGGATGGTCTTGAGCATCGATCCGCGCAGCGGCGGGGCCAGCAGCAGCGTGTATCCCTCCCGGTTGCAGACCTGGCCGACCCCTTGCAGAAACATTGAGTAGTAAGGGTTTTCGAAGACTTTGCCGATCTGTTGGGGGAGGAGGAGGCCGAGGCTCCCGGTGCGCCTGGTGCGCAGCATGCGAGCGGTCGGATCCTGGCTGAAGCCGAGTTCGTCCGCAGCGGCAAGGATTCGGCGCAGGGTGTCTTCCGAGAGTTTCGATGCGTCGTTGAACGCGAGCGAGACGGCCGATTTCGAGACGCCCGCGTGCTCGGCGACATCCTTCATAGTCGTTCGGCGCGCCGCCATCACACAGCCCCCAGAATCGCGCTGCCGTGCGCGGCGACATGAATGGGCTCTGACGTGAGTCGGGACAGCGACGGGTGAGCCCAAGGATCGAGTATGACGCCGTTCCCGCGATGTGCGATGACCACGGCGGTGTGCCCGCCGAAGGTCCGTTCGACCATCAGCGTGTCGGGATCCAGCGCCCACACCTCTTGGTCTCCTCTTCGTAGCGCCTCGCTGCCCTGTCGCATTCGCCCGAGGTCCCGAATGCCGTCGATGAGCGCGCGAGACCATCGGGTCTCGTCCCATTCCATACCCGCGCGGCAGCCGGGGTCGTTGCCCCCGATCATCCCGACCTCGTCCCCGTAGTAGATCATCGGCGAGCCCTGGCACGCGAACATCAGGGTGAAGGCCAGCAGTGTCGCGTCGTCGTTGCCCTGGTGCCGGGTCAGCACGCGTTCCGTGTCGTGGCTCCCGAGCAGGTTGAGCATGCCGCGGCGATAATCGACGGGAATTCGAGAGCTCAGCCGGCGCAAGCTTTCTGCGGTCTGCTGCGCGTCACGTGTCCGGTCGGCGGTGAATCCCAGGATCAGGTCGCGAAGCGAGTAGTTCATGGTGCCGTCGGCGGTGTCTCCGCGCAGCCACTCCTCGGGATCGCGCCATTCCTCGGCCACGATATAAAGATCGGTGTCGATGCCCTTGACGCATTTCCGGAACTGCCGCCAGAAGCTCGTCGGCACGAAATACGGCACGTCGAGCCGCCACCCGTCGATGCCCTGCTCGATCCAATGGCGCGCGACCGAGAGGTGATGGGCGCGGACCTCGGGGTTGTACGTGTTCCACTTGGGCAGGTAGTAGCAGCCGGAACAGGTCTGGTAGTTCGGCTCCGGCTCGGCTCGGACGGGGAAATCCTCGGTGAAGAACCAATTCACGTAAGGCGAGTTCGCCTCGTGGGCGACGACGTCTTGAAATGCCCCATGGCCGTTGCCGCAATGGTTGAAAACCCCGTCGAGGACGACCCGCATCCCTCGGCGGTGGCAGGCATCCAGCAGCTGCCGGAACGACGCGAGATCGCCGAGCCGGTGGTCGATCCGGAAGTAGTCGACCGCGTCATAGCGATGGTTGGTGCGGGCCTCGAAGATCGGCGTGAGGTACAGCGCGTTGACCCCGAGGCCCTGGATGTGGTCGAGGTGGTCGATGATTCCCTGCAGGTCGCCGCCGAGGAAGTTGTCGCGTGTCGGCGCGGCGTTCCAGGGTTCGGCATCCGGTGGCGTGAGCGACGGGTCGCCGCTCGCGAACCGCTCCGGAAAGATCTGGTAGAAGACGGCGTCTTTCAACCATTCGGGTGCAGCCATCGCGGTCAGTCCTTCAGTCCGGTCGTGGCGATTCCGCGCACGAGGGCGCGCTGGCAGAACAGGAAGACGACGATGCTGGGCACCGTTGCGGTCAGTGTGCCGGCCATGAGGTAGTTCCAGCTCGTCCCGTAGCGGCCGACGAATGCCGCCAGGCCGATCTGGATGGTTCGCGAACCGTCCGTATTGGTGACGAGCAACGGCCACAGGAAATCGTTCCAGGCGAACAGGAAGCTGAAGATCGCCAGGGTGGCGAACGCGGGTTTGCTTAAGGGAGCGACGATCCGGAAGAACACGCCGGCGCGGCTGCACCCGTCGATGCGGGCGGCGTCGTCGAGTTCGGCGGGCAAGGAGACGAAGTACTGGCGCAGCAGGATGATGCCGAACACGTCGGCGAGACGTGGCACGATCAGCGCGGCGTAGCTGTCGATCCAGCCGAGGTCCGCGACGATCGAGTAGGCGGGGATGATCGTCACGAATGTCGGCACCATCAAAGCGGCCAGCAGGATGACGAAAATGCTGCGCCGGAACGGGAACTCGAGGCGTGCGAACGCGTAGGCGGCGAGCGCGTCGCACACCACATGGCCGGCGACGATGCCGATCATCATGATGATGCTATTGAGGTAGTACTGCCCGAACGGCGCCGCTGTCCAGGCGCGAGCGTAGTTCTCCCAATGCCACGCCGTGGGGAAAACCGATGTGTTCGTGTAGGTTTCGGCGCGCGTCTGCAGGGACGTGGTGAACATCCACAAGAACGGCACGATCACGAACGCCGCGCCCGCGAGCAGGACGAGATGGCGTGCCAGGCTCGACATCGTTCGCGCCGTCATGGCCGTTCCTTGCTGGAACCGTTGACGCGGCCGGAACCGTTCGCGCGCCACTGGACGAGCGTGATGCCCAGCACCAGGATCAACGTCACAAACGCGATCGCGGTGCCGTATCCGAAGTCGCCGAGGCGAAACGCGGTGCGGTACATGAACATTCCCAGGACGTCGGTTCCGCCGCGCGGCCCACCGCCGGTGAGTACGTAGACCAGATCGAAGGCCTGGAAGCTGGTGATGAGTGCCTGGATGACGACGAAGAACGTCATCGGGGCGAGCAGCGGCACGGTGACGAACCGGATGCGCTGCCACAGGGATGCGCCGTCCAATTGGGCTGCCTCGTAGACGCTGGTCGGGAGGGCTTGCAGAGCCGTCAGGTACAAGATCGCGTTGAACCCGATGTTCTTCCACACGGTCAGCAAGGTGAGCGCGCCGAGCGCCAACCAGCGCTGCTGCAACCAGTCCGGGCCCGCGATGCCGACCTGGCCGAGCAGGGCATTGACGAATCCGGCCGGGTCGAGCATGTATTTCCACACGATCGCCGCGGCCACGGACGACGTCACAGCCGGCAGAAAATAGACGGTGCGGTAGAAGCCGCGTCCGCGCAGCGGCGCATCCAGCAGCAGCGCGATCGCGAGCCCGGTCACCACGGAGAGCACGCACACGCCGGCCGCGTAGGCCAGGGTGACGGCGAGACTGTTCCAGAACTCCGGGTCGTGCGCCAGGCGGAGGTAGTTCGCAAGTCCCACAAACGGTTTCGTCGGTGCGAATCCGTTCCACGAGGTGAGGCTCACATACCCGGCGTCGATGATCGGGTAGAGCACGAACACGCCGAGCACGACGGCCGCGGGGGCGAGGAACACGAACGCGGTGAGCGTCTGCTCCCGGTCCCACCTGCGCGGACGCCCCGCGCGTACGGCGGAACCGCCCGAGGGCGCTGTCCCCGGACGGTTCCGCCGTGCTGTGGACGCGATCGTCACGCGGTCAGCCGCCTGCGATGACGGCGTTGACGGCCTTCTCGGCATTGGCGAGTGCCGCGTCGACACTCACCTGGCCGGCGAACGCCTTCTCCATCTCCTTCGCGAACGCGAAGGAGATCTTCGGGTAGAGCGGCGTGTTCGGGCGGGCGTGCGCATCGGCCATCTGCTCGACGAACGGGCGAAGGCGCGGCTGCTTGGAATCGACCCAGCCGAGGTAGTCGCTGCCGGTGGCCACCGAGTTCAGCACCGGGAGCATGCCGGTGGCCTCGCTCCACTTGGTGACCTGCGTCGGGTTCAGGAACCACGTCAGGAAGTCCGCGGCGGCCTTGGCTTTCGCATCCGAATTGTTGAACACCATCGCCTGCTCGCCACCGAGGTTGGTGGCCGGTTTCCCGTCTGCCGGGTACGGGGCCTTCGCGACGCCGAAGTCGAACGGCGGGTCCGGTGCCCAGATTCCGACCATCCACGAGCCTTCCTGCGCGGAGCCGCCCTGACCCTTCTCGAACTCGCCCCACTTGCCGTAGGGGCTCGCTCCCGAGTTGATCAGATCCATCCAGAACTGCGCGGCCTTCTTACCTGCCGGCGTGTTGAACGCCGCCGCCGAGTTGTCCGGCGTGAGGAACTCGCCGCCGGCCTGCCACAGGTTGACCTGGAAGTTCCACGTCAGGCCCTCCCCGTTGTCGCCGGCCTGGGTGAACAGGTCGTATCCGGGCTTGCCGGTCTTCGCCAGGATCTGCTTCGCGTCGGCCTCGAGTTCCGCCCAGGTGGTGGGCGGCTTCTCCGGGTCGAGTCCGGCCTGTTTGAACAACGTCTTGTTGTACATGTATGCGAGGTTGTTCGCCGAGACGGGCACCGAGACCTGCTTCCCGTCGATCTTTCCGAACGAGGTGAGCGCCGGGTTGATGTCCTTCAGCGTGTCGGCGGGCATCAGACCGGACAGGTCGGCCAGCGTGCCGATCTGGTTGATCTGCGGGACCCACACGAGGTCGCCGATCGCGATGTCGGGCAGCGTCTTCGACGTGGCCGAGGCCCGCAGTTTCGTCAGGAAGTCGGCGTTCGGCACATTCGACGTAGTGACGGTGACGTTCGATTGCGACGCGTTGTACTCCTTGACCATCGCGTCGAAGGTATCGGCGTTGGCGCCGTCCCAGTAATGCCACACGGTCACGTCGACGTGCTCGGCGGGCGCATCCGAGCTGGAGCTGCCGGGGTTACTCGAGCCGCTCCCGCCCGCGGGCGAGCTACTCGAATTCGAGTCCTTGGCCGTCGACGATCCGGCTGCGCCGTTCGTCGATGAGGCGCAGCCCGTGACGGCGAGGATCCCCGCCATCACGACGGCGCCCACGGTACGTGCTTTCCAGTGCATCGTTACTCCCTACTGTGTCGGTGACGTCGTGACGTCGATGGGCGGGGTGGAGATGTCGTTCACGATCGGCGGAACCAGGCCGCACTGTCCGGCGAAAGCGTCCGTCCGTCGGTGTGCTGGGCCGTACACACGACGGGATCGCCGAGATTCCATTCGGTGGGAATGAGACATGCGGTGCTGCCCATGTTCACGACGCAGGAGGCATCGCCACGGCGGAACGCCAGGACTCCGTCATCGGCGTCGATCCACTGCAAGTGCGCCGCTCCCGCGAACAGGTCCCGCCGAACCGTCAGCAGTCGGCGGTAGATGGCCAGCGTGGAGTTCTCATCTCGTTTTTGTGCGTCGCGTGCGAAGGGCGCGAACCAGGGCGGCTGGGGCAACCACGGTTCGGCCGCCGCGGTCGGCGGGCTGAAGCCGAGTGCGCGCCCGGGTGCACTCCATGGGAGCGGCACGCGACAGCCATCCCGGCCCAGTTCCGCGCCGCTCGACCGGTGCCAGATCGGATCCTGCCGCGAAGCATCGGGCAGGTCCAGGGCCTCCGGCAGCCCGAGCTCCTCGCCCTGATACAGGTAGGCCGTGCCGGGCAGCGCCAGCAGGAGTGCGGCGGCGGCAGTGGCGCGGCGAACCCCGAGATCGACATCGACCGGGCCGGTCCGGCGTGCCGCCGAGATCATGTCCGACGGGTCCGGTGTGTCAAGGATCTGGGTCTGGCCGTAGCGAGTCACCGCGCGGTGCACGTCGTGATTCGACAGCGCCCACGCTGGCGCAGGCCCGGCCGTGGCGAGGCCTCGGTTGATCGCGGCCCGCATGTGCGCTGCGCTCCACGGCTGGACCAACAGGTCGAACCAGAACGCCTGATGGAGCTCGTCCGGACGGATGTATGCGGCCAGCCGGTCGGGGGACGGCACCCATATTTCGCCGACGAAATACCGCGGCTCCGGGTAGGAGTCGCCGACGCGTCGCCACGACCGGTAGATGTCGTGCACCTCCGGCTGATCCCACATGGCGACGTTGTGTCCCCGCGTGCCGTCGTCGTCGATCGGCTGGTCGGGCAGGCCCGCGGCCTTGATGTGTCCGTGTGCCACATCGATCCGGAACCCGTCGACCCCGCGGGCGAACCAGAAGCGCAAGATGTCCTCGAAGTAGCGGGCCACCGCGGGGTTTCGCCAGTTCAGGTCCGGCTGGCCAGGGTCGAACGAGTGCAGGTACCACTGGTTTCCCGCGCCGCCGGCCCGATCTTCCCGGGTCCACGCCGGGCCGCCGAAGACACTGAGCCAATTGTTCGGCGGGCGGTCCCCGTCCTCGCCTCGGCCGTCGCGGAACAGGAATCGGTCCCGTTCGGCGCTGCCAGGTTCGCTGGTGAGAGCGCGCCGGAACCACTCGTGCTGATCTGAGCAGTGGTTCGCGACCAGGTCCATCAGGACGCGTAGTCCGACATCGTGGGCGCGCCGAACCATCTCGTCGAATTCGGCCATGGTGCCGTAGCTGGGATCGATCGCCGTGTAGTCGGCGATGTCGTATCCGTGATCACGCTGCGGCGATACGTAGCAGGGGTTCAGCCAGATCGCGTCACAACCGAGGTCCGCGATTTCGTCCAGGCTTGCGGTCAAGCCGGCAAGATCGCCGATGCCGTCACCGTTTCCGTCGCGGAAGGACCGGAGGTACACCTGGTAGACGACGGCACTCTCCCACGCGAAGGCAGTCCGCGAGTCCGTGTGCGGTCGGACCTCTTCAGCTGTTGTCACGTGGGCGCATCCCTCTCCGTGCTGGGCGGTGTCGGCCCGTTTGGTGACCTGCAGGCGCCGGGGGACGACGTTTCTCGCCCTGGCTTACGTGTTTACTAGACCGATCCAATAGCGCGTCGAACCGGCTGTCAAGACTCGGTCGGTTACGGATGTATAACGCTTCGCGGGGGCCGGCGGCGACCTGCACGGCTCTGCACCAAGGTCGCCAACCGGCGTTGTTATGGTGCGGTAGGCCACGTCGGCCTCACGCCCCGCCGTGGCATCTCTCTGGGGAGTTTCGGTGATATCTGATCCATCGGCACCTACGGACACGATTCCGCTCATCGTGGACGTCGATACCGGCATCGATGATTCTCTGGCCTTGCTGTATCTCATGGCGAGCCCAGAGGCGGACATTCTGGCGATCACCTGCACGGCGGGAAATGTGCCCGCTCGGCAAGTGGCGACCAATAACCTGGCCTGGCTGGACCTCTGCGCCTACCGCGACGTGGAGGTCGCGATCGGCGCCGAAGTCCCGATCGTCCAGCCGTTGATGACGACGGAAGAAACGCACGGTCCGCAGGGCATCGGATACGCCGAACTGCCGGCGCCGAACCGGCCGCTGTCGACGCGCCACGCGACCGCGGTCTGGTGCAGTCTGGCTCGTAGCCGCCCGGGGGAGATCACCGGGTTGGTCACGGGCCCGCTCACCAATCTTGCGCTCGCGATCAAGCTCGACCCCGAGCTTCCGCGTCTTCTCAAGCGGCTGGTGGTGATGGGCGGGGCGTTCAATCACGCGGGAAATACCCGCCCGACGACCGAGTGGAACATCGCCGTCGACCCCGATGCGGCGAAGATCGTCTTCGATGCGTTCTCCGGGCTCCCCGCGGATCGGCGTCCGATCATCTGCGCGCTGGACGTCACCGAACGCATCGAGATGACGCCGGAGCACGTGGCCGAACTCGCCCGAGTGGCCGGAAGCGTACCCGCCGAGGTCATCAGCCGCGAGGATCCGGCGGGCACCCGATCCTCCGCATCGAATCGCGTGGTTCGGCACCTTTCGGACGCGGTGCGCTTCTACATGGAGTTCCATGCGTCCCACGACCAGGGATTCCTGGCACACATGCACGATCCGTTCGCGGCGGCCGTCGCGCTGGACGCGAGTCTGGCCGAGTTCATGGCGGCTACCGTGGATGTCGAGATCGATGGGACATTGACTCGCGGCCAAACGGTCGCCGACTGGCGCGGGATGTGGGGTCGGCCGCCGAACGTGGATGTCGTCATCAATACCGACCCGGCCGAATTCTTTCGTCGGCTGATCGATCGCGTCGGGCCCTATGCCCGCGCCGTTGGCTGACCGCGCCGGCCGTTCCGTTCTCGTTCGCACTCGACCCGTGACCTGGCCACAGGAGGCCGCGATGCCACATTCGACCAACGGCGCCGACTCTCGCCGTGCCCGTCACATCGCACTCGTCATTCTCGGGGCGCTGATCGTCGTCGCGACCTATCTCTATCTCGTGGTCTGGCGGCCGACCGAGATCGCTCACACGAGCACCGGTCGCGCGTCACTGATAGCCATCGGTGGTTACGTGATCGGCGCCGTCTTGCTCGCGGTCGGGTCGATCCACCGGTTGCCGACGACCACCGTGGCGCTGATCCCGGTCGCGATCGCGTTGAATATCGTTGTGGGACAGATCGTCTCGGTCATCGGACTACCGGTGTACCTGGATTCGATCGGCACGGTGCTCGTCTCGGTGCTGGCCGGGCCGGCGGCAGGCGTGGTGACCGGCATCCTGACCAACGTGATCTGGGGTCTCACGCTGAGCCCGATCGCGTTGCCGTTCGCGGTCGTGCAGGTGGTGATCGGCATCTTCGCCGGTACCGCGGCGCGGTGGGGGATGTTCCGGCGTGTCTACACCGCACCCCTCGCCGGGCTCGTCACCGGCGTGGTCGCCGCCATGGTGTCCGCGCCGATCGCGGCGTTCGTGTTCGGCGGCGCGACCGGCGGCGGAGCAGGAGCGATCGTCGGGGCGTTCCAGGCGATGGGCCAATCCCTGCTGGGCGCAACCACGCTGCAGGGGCTGCTGTCCGACCCGGTGGACAAGGCGATCACCTTCACCGTGGTGGCGCTGCTGCTCATCGCGCTGCCTGCCCGATTCCTGCAGCGGTTCCCGTTCGCCCGTGCGCATCGCGTCTTCGGGCGGACCGGGCCGAAGGCGGCGCAGACCGCCTTAGCACGCGAGGGCTGACGGCAATGTCCTCGACCGTCTACGTCGACCGCGGCTCTCCGGTACATCGGCTCAACCCCATGACGAAATTGGTTGCGATGCTCTGCGTCATCGTGATCGTTTTCGCCCTGCCGGTGTGGTGGGTATCGGGTCTCGTCCTCGCTGTCGCGATCATTCCGGTCGCCGTCATATCCCGATGCGGCAGGACGCTGTCCCGAATCAGCGCCACGATACTGCTGCCCATCCTCGTCGTCCTGTTCGTGGTGCAGGGCTTGACGTTTCCCGGCGGGAAGACAGCGCTCGTCAGCTGGGGCGTGTTCACGGTCACCAGCGAGGGCCTGCACTTCGCGCTGGGCATCGGCCTGCGCCTCGTGTGCCTGGTGCTCGCGTCGGTGCTGCTCGTCCTCACCACCCATCCTGGTGACTTGATGAGCGCCCTCACCGCGCGGGGGATGTCACCGAAGTTCGGCTACATCATCAGCTCGACGCTGCAGTTGATCCCGGCGTTCCGCGACCGTGCGAACGCGATCCTGCTCGCCCAGCAGGCCCGGGGACTGTCGGTGAAGGGCAGCCCGCTGCGACGGATCAAAATCATGATGCCGCTACTCGGGCCGCTGATCCTCGGAATGTTCACGGACGTGGAAGACAGATCGACCGCCATGGAAGCGCGCGGATTCGGGTCGACGGCCCGACGGACATCACTGGTCCCGGTGCCTGATTCGAGCGTGCAGCGGGTGTCGCGCTGGGTGATGCCTGCGGTGTCACTCGCGGTGATCGTGGTGCCGTTCGCGACGGGGGCATTGTGATTCGGCTGGACGGAGTGTCGTATGCGTACCCGGACGCTGTTCGTCCTGTGCTGGAGAATGTGAGCCTCGACATCGGTCGCGGAGCTATTGCCGGAATACTCGGGGCGTCGGGAGCGGGGAAGACGACGCTGGCGAAGATCATGGCGGGCTTCATCCCCGCTGTCGACGGCGGCGAGTTGAGCGGGACCGTGTCGGTCGACGGACAAGGCATGGGCGACCTGCCGCTGGCCGAGGCGGTGTCCCGTGTCGGGCTGGTGATCCAGAATCCGTTCAACCAAATCTCGGGCGCCCGCTATACGGTTCGCGAGGAGATCGCGTTCGGCTTGGAGAATTTCGGTGTCGCACGGCCCGAAATGCAAGGCCGGGTCGACGAAGTCGCCGAGCTGCTGAATCTCGGACCGCTGCTCGATCGCTCCCCGTACGAGTTATCCGGCGGCCAGCAGCAACTCGTCGCGATCGCCTCGATGATCGTGCTTCGAACACCGGTCCTCGTGATGGATGAACCGACATCGCAACTGGATCCGGCGGGCACACGAATGGTGTTCGACGTGCTGTCGACACTGCGCGGCACCGGGATCACGGTCGTCATCTTCGAGCACAAGCTCGAGTTGCTGCACCAGCACGCGGATGCGCTGTACGTGCTCGCCGACCGGTCGATCGTCGCCGCCGGAGACCCGACCGACATCCTCGCCGACGCGCGATTGGCCGAGTGGCACATCGGCTCGACGCGGTACACGCGGGCCGCGCGCGCGGCCCAGGATCGGGGGTTGCTGGCCGGGTTGCAGCACCTGCCGGTGTCCCTGGAGCAGGCGGTCGCGGTTTTCGCGGATGACGGCGGTGCGCGATGACCGGCATGCCACTGCGTTTCGAGGAGGTGCACTACCGCTATCCCGCCGGAGTCGAAGCGATACGCGGCGTTTCACTCGCGATTGAGCCCGGCGAACGCGTGGCGATCGTCGGCCAGAACGGCGCCGGTAAGACGACGTTGGTGCGTCATCTCAACGGCATTTTGAAGCCGACGGTGGGGGCGGTTCACGTCGGCGACTGGTTGACGGCGGACCATGACATCGCGGAACTGGCCGCGCGCGTGGGATACGTCTTCCAGAACCCCGACGAACAGCTCTTCGCCCGGAGCGTTCAGGCCGATGTCGAATTCGGGCCGCGGAACCTCGGCGTGGCGCCGGAGGAAACGACGCGGCGCGCCGAGCAGGCATTGGCGACGGTGGGTCTCGTCGAGCAGAGGAACGCGCACCCGCATCATCTCTCGCTCAGCGAACGCAAGCGCGTTGCGTTGGCAGGGGTCCTCGCGATGCACACCCCGATCGTTGTCCTCGACGAACCCACGACAGGGCAGGACGCGGCCGGTATCGACATGGTCGGGACGGTGCTGGACACGCTCGCCGCCGACGGGCGCACAGTCATCGTCATCACCCACGACATGGACTTCTGCGCCGAACATTTTAGGCGCGTCGTAGTCATGACGAACGGGCAGATTCAAGCGGACGGGGACACGCGAACCATCTTCGGGCTGGAGGAGGCCTTGGCCGAGGCAGCCGTGGAGCCGCCACAGCTCGTTCGCCTGTCTCAGCGGCTCGGATGGGAATATTCTCCGCTGAACACCGAAGAATTCGTCGAATACTGTGCGCGCCGCAGGTCGGAACGAATCGGGTGACTGAATGGGCCTAGCGGGCGTGGCGACGCTCCAGCCAGTGGGCACGTCCGCCGACTCGTCGGCATGAGTATCGAGAGCGCGGGCGGGCTCAGGTCATTCGCGTCAGGCGCCGTCATACTCGGTGAAGCGCAGTGATCCGGGGTGCGGAGGTCAGGCGGCCGAGATTCGGTGCTCAGCCGGCCGGGGTAGAGGCCACGTCGACATGCACGCGGCCCCAGAGGATCAGCGTCACGCCGTCCACCAGCAGGTTGATACCGAGCAGGACGCCCAGCAGTGTAAACGTCGCCTGCACCGGGTTGAACAGCACGATCAGGCCCAGGACGATGCCGGCGATGCCGCTGACGACCAACATCCAGCGTCCCGGCACGGGTTGCACGCCCGCGATCAGGCGGACGATCCCGGCGACCAGGAAGACCATGCCGGCCATCAGGGTGATCACGCCGGCGCCGGTCTCCGGGTGCCGCAGGATCATCAGGCCGAGCACGCCCACCAGCGCACCGGTGAGCAGCGTGGACCAGAAGCCCCCGCCCTTGCCGATCTTGAACAGCGAGGCGACTACGCCGACGATGCCCGTGATCAGCGCCATCCACCCGAGGAACAGGACAGTGACCACGGTCGCGATGACCACGTCCCCGAGTACGATCAGCCCGCCGATGATCAGCAGGATGCCCCACGCGATGTCGAAACCGGTGCGCCTGCGCTAGATCGAGATTTGCGTCATGCGGCCAATATAGGCAAACGGGCGTCGATCCGCCCAACTCGTCGGCGCGTCGTTCCCCGAGACCCAGGCCGCGGTGGAGCGGGGCGCCCCACCGCGTTACCGGCCGATGTTGCGATACTTCCGGGTGCACAGCAGGCCGAAGAGAAGGCCGATGCCCACGGTCCAGGCCAGTGACTGCCACACCAACGATCCGGTGGTCGAACCGGCCAGCAGCATCTCGCGCTGGGCGCCGGTTGCCGTGTCGCCGAGGATCAACGACCGTGCCGCGTTGATCACCACGCTCACCGGCTGGTGCGTCGCGAACCCTTGCAGCCACCCCGGCATGGTGGCCACCGGCACGAAGGCCGACGACGCGAATGTCAGCGGGAAGATGATCGGGAACGTCGCGGCGTTCACCGCGTCCGGGCTTCGGACGGTGAGCCCGATCAGCGCATACCCCAGGCTCACCGCCAGCGCGAACAGGAGCAGCAGCAGGCCCGCCAGGATCAGACCCGACACGCTCGCCGGCCGGAAACCCACGACGAACCCGGTGGCGAGGAGTACCAGCAGGCCGATCGCGTTGTTCAGGGTGTCGGCGACGACCCGGCCGCCGAAGACCGCGCTGCGGGACATCGGCAAGGATCTGAGCCGGTTGACGAACCCCTTCTGCAGGTCGTCTGAAAGCGCGAAACCGGTCACTCCTGCACTGAACAGGACCGTTTGCACGGCGATGCCGGGGATCAGGTAATTCACGTAGTTGATCCCGTTCAGGCCGCTGATCGCGCCGCCGAACACGTACCGGAACAGCAGCACGAACATGATGGGCGAGACGATGTTGAACATCACCATCTCGGGCTGCCGCATGAGCCGGCGCACGTTGCGGCCGGCCATGGCCATGGTGTCGCGTAACGCCCACCATGCGCCGCCGGTGGGAAGCGCGAGCGGCGGCAGGGGCGCGGACAGTTGCGTCATGAGTGCACTTCCCGTCGGACGGCGGTATCGGTAGCAGCGGCCGGGCCGCCGGGCGCACCGTCCGGCGGCGCGGCCTCCTCGGCGGCATGGCCGGTCAGTGCGAGGAACACGTCGTCCAGGCTCGGTTCCCGGAGCTGCAGCGACCGGGCCTCCAGACCGGCCGCATCGAGCGCGCGCACCACCTCGACGAGGGTCGAGGTGCCCTCGGCCGGAACCGTCGCGATGTCACCGTTCACGCTGGCCTCACCGGCGCCGAGGCCGGCCACGGCCTCCCGCAGCCGGCCCGTGTGCTCCGGGTTCTCGAGCTGGATCTCGACGACAGCCCCGCCCAATTCCGCCTTGAGCTGCGCGGGCGTGCCTTCGGCGATCACCCGGCCGTGATCGACGACGGCAACCCGGTCGGCGAGTCGATCCGCCTCCTCCAGGTACTGCGTCGTCAGCAGCAGCGTGGTGCCGCCCTGCTTAAGTTCGTCGATCACGCCCCATAGATCGATGCGACTGCGTGGGTCGAGGCCCGTGGTGGGCTCGTCCAGGAACAGCACCGGCGGCCGGCAGATGAGCGCGGCGGCAAGGTCGAGCCGACGACGCATACCTCCCGAATACGTCTTGGCGATGCGTCGTGCCGCCTCCGTGAGCCCGAACTGGTCGAGCAACTCGACTCCGCGCGCCCGCGCCTCATGCGGGGACAGATGGTTCAAACGGCCGACGAGCGTCAGGTTCTCGATACCGGTCAGCATCTCGTCCACCGCGGGGTACTGGCCCGCCAACCCGAAACGGCGGCGCGCTGCTGCAGGATGCTTGACGACATCCACGTCGGCGACGAACGCCCGGCCGGCATCCGGCAGCAACAGCGTGGTGAGCACGTTCACCGCAGTCGTCTTGCCGGCGCCGTTCGGGCCTAACAGCCCGAGCACCGTGCCGGACGGCACCGCGAACGACACCCCGTCGAGCGCTCGCACGGACTTGCCGAAGCCCTTCACCAGGCCCTCGGCAACGATGGCGGAATCGCTCATCGGTTCCTCCTGTTCGCGTCTCTTCTTCAGCGTTCCTTTTTGAGGGTCGCCTTCAGCGTTCCCGGCAGGCTACACGGAAGATCTGACAACGCGTCATCTATGTGCCGCACTCATCCGGTTCGGCTCCCGACCCATTGTGTGGCCCGTTGTGTGGCGCAGCGCCGTGCCGGTTTCGTATCGCGCCGCGGAGTCCGGGCATCCGCGATGGTCACGATCTCGTAACGGCTCTTCCGCGGCTACACGCGCAGTGCTTTACTTACTACTAAACAAAGCGCTTAATAAACAATCACGCCGACCGCGAAGCGAGGAGCGATGAGCGTCGAATCCGCGCCGATGCAGGACACGATGATCCAGTCCTCGATCCTCGGCATGCTCGGCTCCCGCGGTGCCATGTCCCGAGCCGACCTCGCGCGTGCGCTGAAGGTCAGTTCGGCCACCGTCACCCAGATCTGCAAGCTGCTGATCGCGCGCGAGATGATCGCGGAGACCGATGATCTCGCTCCCTCCCGCGGTGGCCGGCCGGCCCGGCTGCTCGAACTCGTCAGCTCCGCCGGGACCGCCGTCGGCGTCAAGGTGACCGCCGACCACATCGCCGTGGTGCAGGTCGGTCTCGACGGCACGGTCGAGTCGTCCCGCACCATCGACTTCGCGGCGCTGCGACCCGACTCCCTCGACCAGCTCGCGCGGGGCCTCGCCGATGTGATCGGTGCGCTGCCCGGCCGCCTGCTCGGCGTCGGGGTCGCGGTCCCCGGCTCGGTCGACTCGCGCGATTCCGGGATCGTCGACGCACCGACCCTGAACTGGTCGGATGCGCAGATCGGAGCGATCCTACGCACCCGGCTCCACCTGCCCGTGCTGGTCGAGAACGACGTCAACGCCGTCGCGGTCGCCGACCGGCTCTACGGTGCGGGGCAGGATCACGACACCTACCTCGTCGTGACCATCGGTCGCGGCGTCGGCTCGGCCATCGTCATCGACGGGATCGTGCGCCGCGGCGCGAACGGCGGCGCAGGCGAGATCGGCCACATGTCCGTCGACCCCGCGGGGCCGGTGTGCGAATGCGGCTCGCGCGGTTGCCTCGAAGCCCTGATCGGCGCGCCCGCGCTCGTGCAGAAGGGCCACGAGCGGGGGGTGCTGGCCGGAAAACAGGGCGGCGCAGAGCTTCTCGAAGCCGCCCGGCAGGGCAACGACGCCGCCCGGCGGATCTATACCGACGCCGGCGACGCCCTCGGCCGGGCACTGTCCGGGGTGGTCCAGATGCTCGACCCGGAGATGGTGGTGCTGCTCGGCGAGGGCACCGACGCGTGGACCTATTGGCAGCCCGGATTCGAGACCTCGTTCCGCAGCGGGCTGATGCCGTCGCGCCGCGGCGTGCCGTTCCTGGTGGAAACCTGGTCGGATTACCAATGGGCGCTCGGCGCCGCCGCACTGGTGTTGTCCGCGCCGTTCGATGCGAGCGGAGCCGGCGGCGAGCAGGGGCGGTGGGTTCGGGCCAGGCTGCAGCGCCCGGCCGAGAAGGACGCATCGCCGACGGCCGGAGCACGGCCATGACGCCAACCCCAGCGAGCTTCGCGGCGGCACGGGGCTCGGACACGAACAACGTCATAACCGTTTCAGCGCACCGAGATCCGGGGCGGGGCGACCGCCACAGTAGGCAGGAAGACACCCGTCTCCACTCGCATGGCGCGCGTCGGATGCGTCCCGGCCGCCGCGGGTCCGGCTGGCGTAACGCGGGCTGGGTGCTCGTCTTCCTGCTGCCCAGCGCCGTTCCGCTGCTGCTGTTCACCGTGATCCCGATGCTGGCGTCGATCTGGGTGAGCCTCACGAAGTGGAACCTGATCTCGGCGCCCACCTTCGTCGCATTCAACAACTACCGGCGTCTGCTCACCGACCCGACCACGCTCGACTATTTCCTGCACACCGGCGCCTACATCGTCGGCTACCTGCCGCTGGTCTACATCGGCGGCCTCTCCCTCGCCTACGTGCTCGACAAGAAGCTGGTCGCGCGCTCCTTCTTCCGAGCCGCCGTGTTCCTCCCGGTGATCACGAGTTGGGTTGTGGTGGCGCTGGTCTGGCAATGGCTGCTCAACCCGGCGCACGGGGTGGTGAACACCGTTCTCGGCGCCCTCGGACTCGGTCAACCGGGGTGGTGGACCGACCCGAACTGGGCGATGCCGTCGATCATCCTCGCCTCGGCGTGGAAGGACCTGGGCTTCGTGATGATCATCATGTTGGCCGGGCTGCAATCGATCCCGGGCGACGTGCAGGAGGCGGCGACCGTCGACGGCGCGACCGGCTGGCAACGCTTCCGCCGCGTCACCTGGCCGATGCTCTCGCCGTCCACCTTCTTCGTCGTGGTGATCTCGCTGATCAACGGCCTGCAGGTGTTCGACCAGGTGTTCGTGATGACGGGCGGTGGGCCGCAGGGCGCGACACAGGTGGTGGTGGGCCAGATCTACAACCTCACCTTCCGCTACGGCCGCGCCGGGGACGCCGCCGCACTGTCGTGGATCCTGTTCGTCGTCATCCTCGCCATCACCGCCGGGCAACTGGCCGGGCAACGCCGGTGGGTGACCCATGCATGACGGATTGGTCGCGACATCGCCTGGGCCATCGAGTATGACGATGTTCCGGGGCGCGCCCCATCGCCGGATCACGGTGCGCCGGGTGCTGCTCTACCTGGCACTCGTCACGTGCGCCGCGGTGATGCTGTTCCCGTTCCTGTGGACGGTGATCACGTCGATCACACCCGAAGGGACGCTGGCGAACGGGCCGACGCTGCTGGTGAAGGACCCGACGTTGAACGCGTACCGCACGCTGTTCGCGACGCTGCCGATGTGGCGGATCGTGATCAACTCGTTCGCGATCGCGATGGCATCCGTTGCGCTGCAACTGATCACAGGCTCAATGGCCGGATACGCCTTCGCGCGGCTCAGCTTTCGCGGCCGCAGTGTGGTGTTCGGCGCCTATCTCGCCACTCTCATGGTTCCGCTGCAGGTGCTGGTGGTGCCGCTGTTTATCGAGATGAAGCTGCTGTCGCTGCAGGACACCTATTTCTCGCTGCTCGCGCCGTCGATGGCCTCTGCGCTGGGCGTCTTCCTGCTGAAGCAGGCGATCGAGGCCGTGCCGCGGGAACTCGACGAGGCCGCCGTGATCGACGGCGCGAGCCACCTGCGGATCTTCACGAAAGTGATTGTGCCGCTGATCAAACCGAGCCTCGCGACGGTGACGATCCTTGCGTTCATGGCGAGCTGGAACTCGTTCCTGTGGCCGCTCGTCGTGATTCGCTCACCCGAGCTCATGACGTTGCCGCTGGGCCTGTCGGCGCTGCACGGCGAGTACACCACCGCCTGGGACGTCGTGATGGCCGGCTCGGTGGTGTCCATCGTGCCGATCGCCGTGGTGTTCGTCCTGGCCCAGCGGCACATTGTCGCCGGGCTCGCACATACCGGAATCAAATGATCACCCCGATGCATGGCGCATCGGTCCGAATGGAAGGAACCACGCTGTGAAACGCACCAGAACCACCCTCGCCGTGGCCGCGATCAGCGGGCTGTCGTTGCTGCTCGGCGCATGCGCTCAGGGGTCGGCCAGCCAATCGGGCACGTCGTCGCAGTCGAGCCCAACGGGGGACACATCGTCATCGTCGTCACAAAGCTCTTCGGAATCGTCGGGATCTTCCTCGGAGTCCTCGCCGGCCGCGAGCGGCAGCGATGCCCCGGCCGACGCCGTCACCGGAGATGTGACGTACATGGAGTTCTCGTCCAACGGCGGGCACGAGGCGGACCTGAAGAAGATCGTCGACGCGTTCGAGTCGGCCAACCCCGGAATCAAGGTCACCGTCCAGACGTTGCCGTACGCGGACTACTTCACGAAGCTGCAGACGGCGATCGCGGGCGGCACGGCGGCCGACGCGTTCGAACTCGACTACCAGCACTTCGTTTCGTACTCCGCGTCCGGCGCGCTCGCGCCGCTATCGGACGTCGACCCGGCTCCGTACAAGAAGAGCCTGATCGACGCGTTCAACGTGGGCGGCAAGCAATTTGCGCTTCCCGAGTCGTTCTCCGACGTGGTGCTGTTCTACAACAAGGATCTGTTCGACAAGGCCGGGGTCGCGCCGCCGAACGCCGATTGGACGTGGGCGGACGAGAACGCCGCGGCGAAGAAGCTCACCGACAAGGCGAAGGGCGTGTGGGGCGACTACCAGCCGATCTCGTACAACGAGTTCTACAAGGTGCTCGCGCAGAATGGCGGCCAGTTCTTCAACGCCGACAAGACCGCGGCCACTTTTGCATCACCGCAAGGGATCGCGGCTGCGCACCAACTGATCGACAGGTCGGGAACCGTCATGCCGACGGCGGCCGACGGCGCCGGCACGCCGGACTTCGACACGAACCTGTTCAAGTCCGGCAAGCTGGCCATGTGGCACACCGGCATCTGGATGTTCGGGGCGCTCAAGGACGTTCCGTTCAACTGGGACATCGCCGTCGAGCCCGGAAACACGAACAAGGCGTCGGCCATGTTCGCGAACTCGGTCGCGGTGAGCGCGACGTCGAAGAACGCTGCGGCGGCACAGAAGTGGCTGGAGTTCCTCACCAGCTCTGACGCGATGGTGACCGCCCGGCTCGCGAGCGGCTGGGAGCTTCCGCCGATCTCCGACGCCACCAAACTCGGCGCCTATCTGGACCAGCCGAAGCCGGCGAACCGCAAGGCAGTGTTCGATGCCCTGGACAACGCTGTCCTGCCACCGACCATCGAGCGGCAGCAGGAGATGCAGGACGCGATCGACAACGCGCTGACCGGTGCGGCCGCCGGGCACACCAAGATCGAGGACTCGCTGCCGGCCGCCGAGAAGACGGTGACCTCTCTGCTCGGTGGCTAGTGCGCCGTGCGAAATCCATAGCAGCGCAACGGTATCGAGTGACGATTGAAGGCGGACGGTTCGTTGTCTGTTGAGCATCAGGACGTGGCCCAGCCGGATCGGGGAGACCTGATCCGGCTGGGCCGGGTGAGCCGCGACATCATCGCGGACCTGCAGGACGTGCGCGGCGCCTACCCGGCGTGCCCTACCTTCTCAGCCTATCGCGGCTACGCGTGGCTGCGTGACGGATCCTTTACCGCAGAAGGCATGTCACGTGCCGGTGCACCGGGGTCGGCGGATAGGTTCCATGACTGGGTGGCAGGAGTGCTCGCCGACCGAGCGGACCGCGTTGCGCGTATCGCGCAATCCGTCGCGGACGGTACCGCGCCGGAAGCGGAACTCCTGTTGCCGACCCGGTTCACGCTGCGCGGCGACGACGGCTCCGATCCATGGTGGGATTTCCAGACCGACGGATACGGCACCTGGTTGTGGTCGGTGACCACACACGGGCGGCGTCATGGACGAAACCTGGCCCAGTGGGTGGTGGGCATCGAGGTCTGCGTCGACTACTTGTGCGCCGTCGGCGAGATGGCCTGCTACGACTGGTGGGAGGAACATCGCGAACAGCGTCATACCTCGACGCTGGCCGCCGTGTATGGCGGTTTGGCGGCGGCGGCGGGCCTCGGTGAACTCGACGCCGGCAGGCGGCGCGCCGCGTACGAAACCGCCGGCCGTGTCCGGGATATCGCGGTCCGCGAGGCGATGGACAACTCGCGATCGTTGGTGAAATGGATCGGCTCGGATGCGGTCGACGGGTCGCTGCCGGCGGCGATCGTGCCGTTCGGGCTGGTGCCGGTGGGTGGCGCCGTCGCGAAGGCGACGCTTGGCCGGGTCGACCGTGAATTGAACATCAGCGGAGGGGTGCACCGCTTCCGGGCGGACGTGTTCTTCGGCGGCGGGCAGTGGCCGCTGCTGTCGTGCCTGCTGGGCTGGAACCTTTGTGCCGCAGGCGATGTGGACGGCGCGTGGCGACAGCTGCGATGGGCGGCGGGCACCGCCGACCGGGACGGGCAGTTGCCCGAACAGGTGCCGGACCATGTGCTTCATCCCGCGCACCGGCAGGAGTGGATCGACCGGTGGGGGCCGGTCGCCACGCCGCTGCTGTGGAGCCACGGCATGTATTTGATCCTCGGCGACGCGCTCGGTCTTCTGGAGGAGTTGTGACCGGACACGAGGCGGGACGCGCGGCTGGAAATACGGTGGATAGCGCGCTCCTGGTGCACCGGCCGTACGGCTCCGAGCACCCCTACGCCACCACGGCCGACCAGCGGGTGCCTGTCGTTCCGGAGGTTGGACACCCGGTGTGGCTGGGTGTGGTGGCGACGGAGCCGCTCGTCGAGGTCGTGTGTGAATGGGTCGCGGAGAGCGCGCGCGGACGGCAGCCGATGCGGATCGCGCTGGTACGTGCCGGCGCCGCGGCTAGCGCGCTGGCAGCGATCGGCGGGGAGGGGCACCTGGCCGAGGCGCAGGCGGAAGCAGGTTCTGTGCACGGGGACGCCTGGGAGACGACAATCCCCGTTGAGCCCGGCACTCGTTACCGGTACCGGTTTCTCGCGGTCACCGCGGACGGCCACCGCGATGGGACCGACTGGTTCACGGTGGAACCCGTGCAGTGGCTGGCCGGTCCGCCGGCGGGCGCGGAGCTGAGGATTGCGCCGGCCAAGCTGGTGCCTGGGTCGGTGAGCTGGCGCCGTGCGCGCGGCCCGGACGGCCCCGGGGCGGCCGATAGGGTTCGCTTCGCCCTGGTGCTCGCACCCGGCGAACATGTGGTGGGGTTCGGGGAGCGGTTCGATGCCCTCGACCAGCGGGGCCACACACCGGACTCGGTGGTGTTCGAGCAGTACAAGTCGCAGGGCCGCGTCGGCCGGACGTACCTCCCCATGCCGTTCGCGCACGTGGTGGGCGGCACGGGCTGGGGTTTCCACGTCGAGACGTCGCGCCGGTGCTGGTTCGACGTCGGCGGCAGCGAGCCGGATCGCATCTGGGTGGAGGTTGCCCTGGGCGGCGAGCCGCGGGTGACGGTTGCGACCTATGACGGACCTCCCCAGCAGGTGCTGGCAGCGTTCGGCGACGATGTCGGTCGAGCAGAGATGTTGCCGGACTGGGTGTTCCGGCTGTGGGCCTCGGGCAACGAGTGGAACACACAGCAGCTCGTGATGAAGCAGATGGATGCGCATCGCGATGTGTCGATCCCGGTCGGCGCCGTGGTGATCGAGGCCTGGAGCGACGAATGCACGTTCACCGCGTTCC
Organism: Actinobacteria bacterium 69-20; assembly: GCA_001897425.1. Taxonomy (GTDB): domain Bacteria; phylum Actinomycetota; class Actinomycetes; order Mycobacteriales; family Nakamurellaceae; genus Nakamurella. The sequence goes on from MKSW01000027.1 coordinate 106,461, forward strand.
GCGATGCTCGCTACGCCGCGAACCTCGACGGCAGCCCGCACGTGGCGGCCGACTTCACGTATGCGGCGGATGGTGCGTGGCCGGACCCGAAGGCCATGATCGATGAGCTGCACGCGCGCGGCATCAAGGTGATCCTGTGGCAGATTCCCTTGCAGCGCACCGATCTCGATGCCAGCGAGGGTAGGGAACTGGACGTGACCGGCCAGGCTCGCGCCGACGCGCAGGTGATGGCCGAACGGGGCCTTGCGGTCCGCGAGGCGGACGGGACCCCGTACCGCAATCGCGGCTGGTGGTTCCCGGGCGCGCTGATGCCGGACCTCACCGACCCCACCGCCCGCGCCTGGTGGACGGACAAGCGGCGATACCTGGTGCGCGAGTACGACATCGACGGCTTCAAGACCGACGGCGGTGAACACGCGTGGGGACACGACCTTAGCTTCGCCGCCGGCCGCGGCGACGAGGTGAACAACCTCTTCCCCGTCGCGTACGCCCGCGCATTCGGCGACCTGCTCCGCGACGAGGGCAAGGCGCCGGTCACCTTCTCGCGCGCCGGATTCACCGGGACGCAGGCGCACGGCATCGTGTGGGCGGGCGACGAGGATTCCACGTGGGAAGCGTTTCGCTCCTCCATCACCGCGGGGGTCACGGCATCGGCGTGCGGGATCGTCTACTGGGGTTGGGATATCGCCGGATTCTCCGGTCCGGTGCCGGATGCGGAACTGTATCTGCGGGCGACAGCAGCCTCCACGTTCATGCCGATCATGCAGTACCACTCCGAGTTCAACCACCACCGGCGGCCGGTACGGGACCGCACCCCGTGGAACATCGCCGAGCAGACCGGCGATGCCACGGTGGTCGACGAGTTTCGTCGATGGGTGCTCGTGCGAGAACAGTTGGTGCCCTACCTCGTCGAGCAGGCCCGTGCCGCCATCGACGACGGCAAGCCCTTGATGCGTGCGCTGCTATTCGACTGGCCGACCGACCCGCGGATCTGGGAGTTCCCGCACCAGTACCTGCTCGGCGACGATCTGCTGATATCCCCCGTGATTCGGCCGGGCGCCGGGCGCTGGCCGGTGTACCTGCCCGCCGGAGACTGGGTCGACGCTTGGACCGGCGAGAAGTGTTCCGGCGGCCGCATTGTCGACCGGGATGTGCCGATCGACGTGGTTCCCGTCTACTGCCGCGCCGCCGCCTGGCCGTCCCTGGCGGAGATCTTCGCGTAGGCGGCGTCATCCGCGCGGTTGCTGGACACCGCAGTGTTCCGGGCGGGCGCGTCCGCCGAGCCACGGGCGTGAGTGTCGAGAGCGCGAGCGGGCTCGAGTGGTTCGCGTCAGGCGCCGTCATACTCGCTGGTGCGCAACGGTTCCCGACAATGACACGTGCCGACCGCCGCGTCGACTCCTGCGTCGGCGCCCTCGCTCAATGACGCGCACATGGCCTGCACCGCTTCGTAGGGCGGCGTTCGCACGTGGCTGTGGATGCCGAGGCGATAACTCGCCTGTCGAACTGTGGTGCGCGCGGCGCGCGGCCTACGCAGTGTGTTCGAGTTGTTCCAGTAGCAGCGAACGGGCAAGTGCGGAGACGGGAAGGTGCTTCGCTTCCGCCGCCCGCTCGATGGTGTCGTATTCGGATTGGCGCAGTCGCAGCGTGAGCATGCGGGTGCGGTTCGGCTGGGAGATCACGGCTGCCGCCGGGAACTCCGCCTCGGGATCTTCGTCGGCGGCCTGCTCTGCGGCATCAGCGAGGGCGAACAATTCCGCGGCAAGATGTGGGTCGAGTGTCTCGCTCATAGCTGGTTCCTCTCCATATAGACACGTAGCGCTCGCCCCGTCGCCGGCCACGCCGTCAATCCGTGCAACCTGCCATGAAGGTCGCGGTATGCCAGCACGAGCAGCACCATGCCGCCGGTCGGGCTGTAGCCGATCATGGCCAGCGCCTTGATCCGCGATGCCCAGTAGGGGTCAACCTCCACCATGCCCTCGTCAGCCACTGCCTCGGCAGTCCACATCGGGTGGATATCGACTGCGCCTGGGTAGCGCTTCGAGCGAGCAAGATGTTCTATGGCCTGCTCGGACCAGCTTACGTCACGTCCACGAAAATACACGAATGTCATACATTCGGGGTCACGGCGCCAAAGAGATCGCATGGCGTCTTGTACCGGGTCGAACTGACGCGGGTCCGTGGTTGCGGGGCGCAGCGGCATGACCGCAATCTCGGACGGATGCGCACCGAGCCGCGCGCGACGCACGACTTCCGCAGCCGTGCCGAGAGCGCGCTCATGCCACGGGGTATCCGATTCGCCGGGCGGCGGCGCGGATCGCGCCGGTAAGTCCGGGGTGGGTGAGCGGCATGGACAGCTGTGGACTTTCCGGGAAGGCGTCGGCGGCGGGGAGGAAGAGCGCTGCCGCGGGGGCGCCCGTCATCGACGAGATGTAGAGCAGTCCGTCGACGCGAGCAGAGTGCGCGGCGATGGCACGCGCCCAAGCGCGACAAACGTTGTGCGGCCCCGTGTTCAGAGCGTGAGGCGCGCCGTTTCGGAGGAGCCACGTACCGGTGACATCGAGGAGCCGTAGGGCACGCGTCGGTTGCCAAACGGCGAGGTAAGGCCGGTGAGGTGCTGCCGCCCAGACGGTGCGGGTGGCTTGGAATACTTCGGCGAGGGCGGTGTCGAAGCTGCCGGCCACGTACATGACAGCCGCGTCGGGGTGGTGGCCGATCGGCGCTGGATGCGGCTCGAACCGCGTGGGCAGGGGTCCGTAGTGGCGCAGCCGCCACCAGGGCAGCGCATGGGCACCGACGGTTCCGTGGATCCGCACCATCGGCCCCGTCCAGTCGGTGAGGTCGGCTTCGGTGATGGTGAGCGAATCGGGTGGGGTGCGCGGCAATTTCACCATGTGCTGCGCAATTACCAGGCGAGCAGCATCGAGATGATGGAGACGACCGACCGCGGGTCACCGCCGTCGAGCAGCCATGTCCGCGGGCTGACGGCGTGGCCGTCCACGTAGAGCTCGTCGGTGGGAGACGTCATCACGCGGCCGACCAGAGCCCAGCTCACATCGTCGGGCTTGGCGACGATGATCTTGCGCAGGTGGGGGATCGGCCGGCCGGCTTCCATCTGCCAGGCAGGTAGCCGCCAGGTGCGCCCGACGCGTACGGCGGCGAGTGAGCCGTCGGCGATCGCGCCGCGGACCCGGCTCTCGGACCGATCCAAGGCGTGGGCCATGGCGTCGGTGGTGAGCATGTCGGCTGTCGCCGCCAGCACGTGCGCGGCCGTGGTCACGACGTCACCGGCCGCGAGCGGTGCATCGAGATCGGCTGGGGCGACGCCGATCGACTGCAGCACCCCGCGTTCGGCGGCGGTCAGTGCCCGCGGGTCTGCCTGGACGTGCGCAGCAAGCTCGCCGCGCAGCTGATCGGTGAACTCGTCGACCGTCAGCCCGTACGGCTCCACGAGTTCGGCGAGGGTCAGCACGCCAATCACCTCCAACGTAGATCCATAGTATAGATGGACGCGCACCATTGGCAATGGTCTGCTCAGGGACGGTCTGGTGGCGCGAACGCGTCACTACCCGGTCTGTGAGGGGCTCGTCTGATGCCCGCGTGGCTCAAGGACGGCCATATCGCGAAGCTTCCGGATACCGAGTGATTGACGACGAGCTGGTCGGCGGCGTCCACCGGATGACGGAGGGCGCCGTCGGCTGTGCTGCGCTACAAGGAGCGATCGAACTGCTACTCGATAAGTGCCCAAGGACGCGAACGTCACCACGCCCGGAAACCGACGCGCGAACGCGTGGGGCCGGTGGGACTCGAACCCACACTGGCACGGACCTAAACCGTGTGCCTCTGCCAATTGGGCTACGGCCCCAGCGCAGCCGGTGATGCGGCGTTACCGCTGTGCCGACTACACGATGCAGATTATCTGATGTGGGTCGCCGGATCTCCGACCCGATCCTTGATCGGATCCGTAGCCCGATCCCCAGGACCGACCGACGTCACCCAATCCCCAGACCTTCCAGCACCCGCCCGACGTGACCGGTCGCCTTGACGTTCCGCCAGGCCCGCGTAATTCGGCCGGAGCCGTCGATCGCGAACGTCGAGCGGATCACGCCCTGCACGACCTTCCCGTAGTTCTTCTTCTCGCCATAAGCGCCGTACGCGCGCAGCACCGCCCGATCGGGGTCGGAGAGCAGCACCACGTCCAGCTTCTCCTTCTCCGCGAAACGGGCGAGCTTCTCGGGCGGGTCGGGGGAGATGCCGATCACCGTGTGCCCCGCGCTGTCAAACCTTGCGCGCGCTGCCGTGAAGTCGCAGGCCTCGGTGGTGCACCCAGGCGTCATGGCCGCCGGATAGAAATACACGATCACCGGTCTGCCCGCGAAGTCGGACAGGGAGACGTCGTGACCCGCGGCATCGCTCAGGGTGAACGGTGGGGCCGCGTCGCCCTCGGCCGGAATGGGAGTGTTCATGGCGTTAGGGTAGAGCCTGTCGCCGTCGCCGCGGCACATGGCCATTACGACCGGGAGGTTTCCGTGGTTCGCGATGCGCAGACGATCCAGGCCGAGATCGAGCGTGCCCGTGACGGTTTGGCCGTGGCGGTCGACGAGCTGACGACGCGCCTCGACCCCAAACGTGCCGTCGACGAGGGCAAACGCCGGGCGCAGGCAATCTGGGCGAACCCCAAGGTCAAGCTGGCGGTGGTCGGCGTGGGAGCCCTGGTCGCATTCGTGGTGATCCGCAAGATCTTTCGGTAGTGCGCGGCCATCACAGCCAAGAGTCGCAATACAGATTCGATGTGCGCCATCAGGGAATCGAACCCAGAACCCGCTGATTCTCTATTGGCGAACCTTCTGTGACTACCGCCCCCTGCACAAATTCGCTGTCTCCGTGCCTGACCTGCCGATATGTGCGCGGCAGAGTTCCGGGCGACTTCGCACGCACGGCTCCCGAGCTTTCCGGTTCAATTCGTGCCGTGGGCGTGTGGCGCTCGTGCCACGGACCGCGGCCAGGTGCTCGCACACGATCGCCAGGTGATTGCGGTAGGCCTTGACCGGGTTTAGCGAGTCCTTCCGGGATCGCCTCGCGACGAAGAACTGATCGACCAGCCCGACCAGGCCCGCGTCATTTTCGCTGATGCTCACGCTATAGACGCCGCCACACCGGGTTTCTCACGCCCGGAGGACACGCCGAAGATGATGGATATGCGCGCATATGCACCGGACTGCGGTACGCATCCCTACTGGCCGGCCGTCGACCTGGGCCATACCACGGGTGGTATCCTCAGTAGGTGTGGACGGTTGTGTACCTCCCGGATGCGGCGACGGAGCGTGACGCGTTGGACGCCCGTGAACGGAGCGCCCTGTATAACGCGGTGAACAATCTCCAGGTGCTCGGCCAGGACCTCGGGTATCCGCACAGTAGTGCCGTGCAGGGCACGGACAGGCTTCGCGAACTCCGCCCGAGAGCGGGTAGGAGCCCGACCCGCGCACTGTATCGACAGGTCGGCGGTCGCTTCGTCATCGCAGCGATCGGTCCCGAGGCGCTACACGACCGGAAAGGGTTCGTGCGCGCGTGCCGGGCGGCAATCGACCGGCTAGGTGAACTTGAGGAGTGACGACGATGGTCAAGATTTCCGAACTAGAAACCGCCGACGAGATCCACGAGCGTGACCTCGTCGACCCTGGTTACCGGGCCGAATACGAACGCACCCGGTTCGCGAACGACATCGCGATCCGCGTGCTGCAGTTTCGGACCGAGCACGGGCTAAGCCAGACCGCGTTCGGTCGTCTAGTGGGCATGCGTCAACCGCATGTGGCGCGGCTCGAGGCGGCCGAACACGAACCGTCCCTGACAACGCTCATCAGGCTCTCGGCCGCCCTGGGCGTGGATTTCACTGTGGACATCAACGCGTCGGGCGCGCAACTACGCAACACTGCCTGACCCCAGTGCGTAAGCGACCGTTCACCCGCACCGTGCTCGGTGGTGAGCAATGATCGGAACCTGTGGATGGTTTCCGGTGGGGTGACGTCAGTGGGCGCACC
>MKSW01000028.1 GCA_001897425.1 Actinobacteria bacterium 69-20
CGCCCACTGACGTCACCCCACCGGAAACCATCCACAGGTTCCGATCATTGCTCCGATCTCACGATCGATCGCTGTTGTACGAATCTGGTCGGCCGCACGTTGCGAGCGCAAGGACGCCCGCAGGATCGTTTGCCCTGGTGTTGCTCCTCTGTATGCATGGGCCGTTACCTCAGTTGGTTGCTCGACCCGGGTTAGGCGGCGGGTCAACCCGCCGAGTAGCGAGTGCACGACGGTGCCTTCCGTCCGTACACTGTATGATGGCACACCATATGATGGCAACGCCTTTCTGGCCGTACCCGTCCTACGCGCTGTTACCTGGCCGACCCAGCCTCGCCTTCAGAGGGTTCTCGTCCACCGGACCCGAGAGCATCTAGCGGCTTGACTCAGCTCAGTCCTGCACAAGTGAATCGGAGCCTCATGCGGGTATACATTTCGATCGACATGGAGGGCGTCGCCGGCGTTGCGACGCTTGACCAGGTGGTTCGCGGCGGGCACGGGTACCTGCGTGCCCAGCATTTGATGACCGCGGAGGCAAATGCTGCGGTGAGCGGAGCGTTCGCAGCGGGTGCTGATGCGGTGACCATCAACGACAGCCACGGGACGATGGACAACCTCCTCCATGAGGAACTCGATCCACGGGCCCGGCTGGTGTTCGGCGCACCGAAACTCGACTGCATGTGCGCGGGCATCAGCGGCGAGTTCGATGTCGCTATGTTTCTCGGCTATCACGCACCAGCGGGTGCCGATGGAGTCCTGGCACACACGTATTCATCGCACTTTGTCGGAGTTCGGTTGAACGGAGCGATGACCTCCGAGGCCGAATTGAACGGGCTGCAAGCAGCCGCGGTCGGCGTACCGGTTGGAGTGCTCACCGGAGACAACGTCATCTGCGAGATCGCCGCTGCGCAGTTCCCGGGTATCCGGACCGTCACGGTCAAAACGGCCGTGGGACACTTTGCGGCTGACTCGCTCTCTCCTGCGGCGGCGTGCGAACGCATCCGCAATGCCGCGTTCGAGAGCGTATCGGACGGCGGTGCCGCTCCGGTCTCGCTCCAAGCCCCACTCGTGCTCGAGATCGACATGCCGACACCTGTCGCAGCCGAACTCGGCGCTCTCATGCCGACGATTGAACGACTCAGCTCGTTCACTCTGCGCGGAACCTTCGAAACACCCCGCGACGCACTAGGGTTCGTGATGCTGTGCAGCGAACTCGCGTCGTCCGGGCTGCGCGCAAAGCTCCCGCTGTTGAACCGAGTTTAGAGCAACCGCTCCCGTGAGCCCGCACCCGTTCGCGGGCTATCGAGTGGGAATCGAATGTAGCGGCGTCGACCGACAGTTGCCAACGGCGCCGGGGCGCTGGCGGACCGGTTCGATTGCCGCCGGGTAATCCAGGTCGCGCAGATCATGTTTATGACGGTGTCGCTGGGCTGGGCGCTGGCGTTCGCGACCGGCACGCTGTCCATCCCGCTGGCGTGTGTGCTGCTCACGGTGCATGGCATGGCGGGGGCGCTGTGGGGGCCGGCCGAGCAGCTGATGCTGCAGGACTTCGTCGGGCGGGGCGAACTGGAGAGCGCGGTTCGGCTGAACGCGACGGCGCGGTCGCTGGGGATCCTGTTCGGGCCGGTGGTCGGTTCGGCGCTGCTGCTCGGACTCGGACCGACCGGCGGGATGTTCGCGAACATGGCCATCTATCTGCCGGTGGCGCGGGGCCTTCCGGCTACGCGGGAGCTTCGCCGGCCTCCAGTGCGTCGGCGAATTCGCAGAAGGCGCTGTAGGCGCGCGGGCCGTAGATGGTCGCCGGGCCGCCCTTCATCAGGAACGTGACGCCGATCGCCTCGGCCGCCTCCTGGCGGGTGGCACCGGCCCGGACAGCGGCCTGGGCATGGGAGGCGATGCAGCCGTCGCAGCCGTCGACCACGGCGATCGCCACCGCGATGAGCTCCTTGATCTTGGTCTCCAGCTCGCCCGGAGCGAACGCGGCATGGTGCATCTCGCCGAAGCCTTTGTACACGTCCGGGATCGCCCGGCGCAGCTCGCGGTGCAGTGGGCTGAGGGCCTTCAGGACGGCCTTGCCGTGCGGCGAGGGGGCGGTGCTGCTCTGCGTCTTGGGTTCTGTCACAGCCTGTGTCTTGGGCTCGGTGATGGTCTGCGTCATGGTGACTCCTCGATCTGTGGGTCTTCTGTGGTCTGCTGTGGGTCTCTGCTCGGGCATGCCGACAGGGCCACCGTAACATACCCCCAGGGGTATCTACCGATCGGCACGGGCGAGCTGGATGAGGGCTGCGGCCGCGCCGTCCGGCCGAGTGCCGCGCAGCCATACGGCACGCAGTCGGCGGCGCAGAACCAGGCCGACGACCGTCACGGCCACCAGCCGGCCGGCGGCGAGATCCCCGCGGACCGTGAGCTCCGAGAGCACCGCCGGTGCCGCACCGGCCGCTGCCGCGGTGCGGATCGCCGTGGTGGTGGAAAGTTGCAGCGCCGGTGGGGCGAGGTTCGCCGCTCCCCCGACAGCGCGCTCCAATACCTGCCGGGTACCCGATCCGGGTTCACGCAGCAGCAGCGGCGTCGCGCAGAACTCGGCCATCGACAACGGCGACCGGCGCCGCGCCCATGGATGCGACGGAGAGACCACGACCAGGAGCCGATCGGTGCCGACCTCGATCCGGGCCAGCGCCTTCGGGATCGACGGTCCCTCTACGAACCCGACCGGGACGGAGCCGGCCTGCACCGCCGCGATCACATCGGTCGAGTTCGCGACCCGCAGATTCACGGCGAGGCCGGGATGTTCGGCGTGCAGGCGCGCCAGCCATTCCGGCAGCACGTACTCGGCGATGCTCAGCGACGCGGCGACCGCAAGCTCGGCAGATCGCTTCCGGCGCAAGGCTTCCGCTCCGCGCGAGAGCTCTTCCATCGCCAGCAGGACCGGCTCCGCCCAGCCGACCACGAGCTCGCCGGCCGCGGTGAGCCCGGACCCCGTCGATCGCCTCACCAGAAGCTGCACGCCGAGCCGCCGCTCCAGCGCGTCGATCCGCGCGCTGGCGGACGGCTGGCTGATGCCGTGCGCCGCGGCGGCCTTGCCGAGGCTGCCGCGTTCGGCCACGCTCGCCAGCAGCGCCAAGGAGCCGATATCCGGGTGCGGCGCGAACCCCGTCATAGCCGGATCCTATGACGGCGCCAGGCAATCGGCGACTACCCAACCCCGTCGCGGGCTAGGAGGCTGGGTCATGTTACGACTCAAGCGCATCAACAGCAGGTGCATGGTCAGGTGGAAGCTCAGGTGAATGGTCGGGTGGAGACGCTCGCGGAAGAACGTCGTCATACTCGGATGCTCGGCGCGATCCGGCCGCGGATCCCGGGGCTCGCCGTCGCGGCCGGGGCCGTCGCGGTCGCCTTCGCGGTGAACCGCGCGCTGCCGTCGCTGAGCCCGCTGACGATCGCCGTGATCCTCGGCGCCATCCTCGGCAACGTCGGGGTGGACCTGGCCGTGCTGAAACCGGGGCTGGGGTATGCCGCGAAGAAGCTGCTGCGGGCCGGGATCGTGCTGCTGGGCCTGAAGCTCGCGATCGGGGACGTGCTGCACCTGGGCGGGCGCGGCCTGGCGATGGTCGTGGTGATCGTGACCATCACGTTCTTCGGAACACAGCTGCTCGGCCGCGCAATGGGCCTGTCCAAGGGGACGAGTCTTCTTGTGGCGACCGGGTTCTCGATCTGCGGCGCGTCCGCCGTGGCCGCGATGGACGGGGTGACGAAGAACCGCGAGGAGGAGGTGGTGACGGCCATCGCGCTGGTGACGATGTGCGGCAGCCTCGCCATCGTGGTGCTGCCGTTGCTCAAGGGGCCGCTCGGACTGTCGGACGCGGCCTTCGGGTCGTGGGTCGGCGCCAGCGTGCATGACGTCGCCCAGGTGGTGGCCACCGCCTCGGTGATCGGGCAGGCGGCCCTGGCTCCGGCGGTGATCGTGAAGCTGACCCGCGTGGTCTTGCTCGCGCCGTTGGTCGCGGGGATGAGCCTGTGGCAGCGCAGGGGTTCGGCGCGCACGAACCAGGCCCCCGGCGAGAAGCGACCGCCGATCGTTCCGCTGTTCGTCGTGGGCTTCCTGGCGATGGTCGCGGTGCGGTCGACCGGTCTGGTGCTCGCGGGTGTGTTGAACGTTGCGCAGACCTGCGAGACGGTGCTGCTCGCGGCCGCGCTGTTCGGGCTGGGGACCAGCGTGAACCTGAAGACGCTGTTCACCACCGGCGGCCGCGCGGCCCTGCTGGGGCTCGCCTCCTGGGTGCTGATCGCGGCACTCGCGTACGCCGGAGTGCGACTGATCGGGTAACGAGTCATCAAGCAGCGGCGCCATATCCGCGCCGGCTTAAGTCCGGATGCGGTGTGCCGATGACAGGACACATGGGGCTATCCGTCCACGCGTCGGCGAGGGACAGCATTCCCGCGCGACCGCGCCCGGCGGAAGGCCCGGCCGTCAGCGCGGCAACTGGCGTCGTCGGCAGTGCGGCAACTAGCGTCGTCGACAGCGCCGCGGCGTGCGGCGTGGTCGACGCCCTGGTCTTCCGCCAGATCGGACGCGACACCTGGGCGCATGTAGGCGGCCTCGGCCGGGGCAAGGGCTGGGCGGGAATCATCAACCTCGACGAGACCGAGGGCGCGCTCGCGCTCCGCATTCCTGGCCGTGTCGGCGAGGTGTACCGGGAACGGTTCGCCGAACCGGAGCGGTTGTTCGGGCAGATTGATGCCACCGGCGGCGCGGTGGTGCGGGTCTCCGTCGACGTGGCCGTCGCACTGGGGAACCCCACCGACCGGATCGTCGCCGACGACGCCCAGCTGTTGCGGCTGGCCCAACTCGTCGACGCCGAGATCCCCGAGATCGACCCGTCGAAGCAGCTCGCCGACGAACTCGCGGTGCTCACGGCGGTCCGCGAGTTGATGGACGCTCCCATCGACTGCGGCCTCGATGCAGCCGTGCGGCACCTGACCGTGGTCGCCACCAAGGCATTGTCCTGTGAGATCGGCGTACTCCGCGACGGGTCCGGCACCCTGACCGTGGTGGGCGACGAGACCGTCGCCGCCGCCGACTGGCACCGGGTGATGGACGACCTCGAATCGAATCCGCGCCGCGACCCGTGCTGCTGCCACGACACGTCGTCATCGCCGTCGCGCCTGCTCCGCGAGCTGCTTCCGCAGACACGACCCGTGCTCGCCACGCGCGTGCCGGAACCGGTCGGCGGATATCTCCTGCTGATCCACACCTCGGCCAACCCGCGCGACTTCTCCCTGCGGTGCCGACGGCTCGCGCGGAACATCGTCGAGACCGGGGCAGTCGTGGCGCGGACCGCGATCCTGCATGACGAGCTGCACGCCGCCGCGAAACAGGCCTCGGCCGTCGCCCGCACCGATCCGCTCACCGGCCTCGGCAACCGGCTGGCGTGGGACGAGGCCATCGTGCAGGCGCAGGCGGCGGTCGACGCGGGCGGAACCTTCTCCGTCGTGACCCTCGACGTCGACGGCCTGAAGGACATCAACGACCGCTACGGCCACAACGCCGGCGACGACCTGCTGCGCCGGTGCGCCGCGGTGATCCGCGACCATTGCAGTGGAGTGGATCTGGCGGTGCGTCTGGGCGGGGACGAGTTCGCGATCCTGGTGCCGCATGCGCTCGGCTCGGCGGATCCGAGGTACGTCTCGTTCGCCACCGCGCTGTCCGGCCTGCGGTCGACGCGGGACACCGTGACGGCGAGCCTGGGGGTGTGCACCGTGAACCCCGGCGGCAACGTGTTCGACGCCGTGCGCGAGGCGGATATGCAGATGTACGGCAATAAGCGGCAGCGGCGTACGGCACGCGCCCCGATCTGGGCCATTTAGCGTTCGTTTCGCGTACCGTCGGCGGCGGCGCCGGTTCGGGCACCGACCATCACCGCAGCGCCGATCTTTGCGGCTATCGCCGCGGCGGCGATCATAGAGGTGTGAAGAGCCCACCCCCGCTGCCCGATCGCGACGGCGTCTCCGCGGCCCGGCTCACCATGCCGCGAGGCGGAGCGTGGCCCACGGTGGCGGCGTTCCTGCTGGAGCGCACGCACGGCGCCGAGGAGGTGCGCCGCCGGTTGGCCGCCGGCGAGGTGGTGCTGGGCGACGGCAGCGTGGTGGGCGCCGAGACGCCCTACCGCGGCGGCGAAACCGTCTACCTGTACCGCGATCTGCCCGACGAGGCGCCGGTTCCGGGCGAGATCGACGTGCTGTACGCCGATTCCGACATCGTGGTCGTCGACAAGCCGCATTTCCTGGCGACCATGCCGCGCGGACGGCACGTGGTGCAGACGGTCGTGGTGCGGATGCGACGGCAGCTCGGCCTGCCGCAGTTGTCCCCCGCGCACCGCCTGGACCGGCTCACCGCCGGCGTGCTGCTGCTCACCGTCCGGCCTGAGGTGCGCGGCGCGTACCAGCTCCTGTTCGAGCGGCGCGAGGTCGCGAAGACCTACCTCGCCCTGGCGCCGATCCGCGGTGACCTACGGCTTCCGACCGTGGTCCGATCGCGAATCGTCAAGCCCCGCACCAGCATTCAGGCGGTGGAGGTACCCGGCGAGGCGAACGCCGTCACCCACGTCGACCTCGAAAGCGCGTTCACCGCACCCGACGGCCGCGTGCTCGGCCGCTACCGGCTCACGCCGCTCACCGGCCGCACGCACCAGCTGCGGGTGCACCTCGCGCGCCTCGGCATCCCCATCGTGAACGACCCGCTGTACCCGGTGCTGCAGGAGCACCGGCCGGGTGATTTCTCCCGGCCGCTGCGGCTGCTGGCATCGACCCTCGAGTTCACCGACCCGCTGTCCGGCCGGTCGCGGCGGTTCACCTCGAGGCGGTCGCTCCTATGACGGTGATGACGACGTTCGCGGATAAGCTCTGAGCTGGACAGAGGGAGGCAGCGTGCCGAGTTGGCTGGAGGGGCGAGGTTTCGCCATCACGTTCGGCGTGCTCTTCGGCATCGTGCTGCTGCGGGCACAGGCCACGTACTGGGCGGGCCGCGGCGCCGTGACCGGCGCGCGCCACACCCGCCTCGGTCGGCGACTGGACGGTGCGCGAATGACGAGGGCTGTCGCCGCGCTGAATCGCTGGGGCCTTCCGGTGGTCACCGTGTCCTTCCTGACGGTCGGCTTCCAGACCATGGTCAACGCGGCGGCCGGGCTCACCCGGATGCGCTGGGGCCGCTACACGGCCGCGATGCTGCCGGGGTGCGCCGCCTGGTCGGCCATCTACGCGACGGCCGGTTTCGCCGCGCTCACCGCGTGGATGCGCCTGCACGGGGCGTGGAAGTGGGCGGCGTTCGGCGCCGTCATGTTGGTGATCGCCGGCGGCGTGGCCATCGTGTGGCACGTGCGGCATGTGCGGCGCAAGCGCCTGATGCAGGGCGACGGGATCGGGGCGATCAGTCCCGGCGCTCCAGCAGTGCCGGATTGATCTCGGCCGGCAGCGCGACGCTGTGCACGATGCCCAGTTGTTGCGTGGCCCGCGTCATGGCGACATAGAGGTCGCCGAGCCCGTGAACGCCCGCGGCGACGATGGCCGCCGGTTCGACGAGGATCACCCGGTCGAACTCCAACCCCTTGGCCTGCTTGACGTCCAGCACCACCACGCGCCGCCCCGGGCCCGCCTGATCCGACGCCTCGGGCACGAGATCCTTGACAGCGCCGAGAATATCGCCGTGCCCGGCGGCGTGCAGCACGGCCAGTTGGCCTGCCGGCATCGTCTCCGCCTCGGCGGAGACCGCCGCAGCCACCGCGGCCCGGAGCCCGGCCCCGTCGGCTCGCGTGACCCACGGTCGCACGCCGGTGTTGCGGATCGATGACGGCGGGGAGAGGTCCGGATCGATGGCGGCGAGCACGGGCGCGGCCAGCGCCATGATCTCGCCGGGGGTGCGGTAGTTGACGGTGAGCTCGGCGAGCCGCCAGCGGTCCCTCGCGTGCGGGGCCAGCGCCGCCGCCCAGTTGGAAGTTCCTGCGGCGTCGGAGGTTTGGGCCGTGTCGCCGACCACCGTCATCGATTTGAGCGGGCAGCGGCGGAAGATCGACCGCCACGCCATCGGCGAGAGCTCCTGCGCCTCGTCCACCACCACGTGCCCGTAGGTCCACTCCCGGTCGGCGGCGGCGCGGTCCGCGGTGCTGCCCTGCGGCGCGGCCGTGTCGTGCAGCGCGGCGATGTCCTCTGCGGTGAGCATGCTGAGGGTGAAGCCGATGCCGGAGTCGCTGACCCCGGCCTCCTCGGACCCCAACGCCTGCAAGGTATCTCGCGCGAAGGTCAGCTCCTCGGCCAGCGCGGCCTGCCGAGCACGGTCCGATTCCGGGATCGCGCCCAGCAGCTCCCACGCCTCGTCGATGAGCGGGATGTCGGACGTGGTGAGCGTGCTGCCGACCGGCCGCAGCAGGAGCTCCCGCTGTTCGGCGTGCAACGAGGGTGCGGCACGGCGCAGCCGCTCCGCGTCGGTGAACAGGTCCTGCACCAGCCGCTGCGGGGTGACGAGCGGCCAGATGTCGGCCAGCGCGGCCTGGATCACCGTGTCACCGGCCATGTCTCGCACGACGTCCGACAGATCCGGCCGTATCGCATCCGGCTCGAGCGAGGCCACCCCGGGCCGTTCGACCACCTGTTTCGCCAGCCCGTTCAGCACGGTGCGTACGAAGATGCTGCGCGCCCGGTTGTGCGGTCGGCGGGAGGCCCAGGCGCGCCGCTGCGCCCGGCGCAGCAGGTCCGGATCGAGCACGACCGTGCCGTGGTCGTACGGCACGCGCCGGGCGGTGGCCGGCACGCGCTGCCGATCCAGTACGGCGTGGTCGAGAATCTTCGTCATGCGCAGTGAGCCCTTGAGGGCGGCGGCCTGCGGGCCGTCCTCGGCGGTCGCCTCGATCCCGGGCAGCAGCGTGCCGATCGTCGCGAGCACCACGGACGTTTCGCCGAGCGACGGCAGCACCTGGCCGATGTACTGCAGGAATGTGGTGCTCGGGCCGATCACCAACACACCGTGCGAGCCGAGCCGCTCGCGGAAGGTGTAGAGCAGGTACGCGGCGCGGTGCAGCGCCACGACCGTCTTCCCGGTGCCCGGACCGCCCTGCACCACGAGCACACCGGCGCGGTCCGCACGGATGACCGCATCCTGCTCGGCCTGGATGGTCTCGATGATGTCGCCCATGCGCCCGGTGCGCGGTGCGTTGAGCGCCTCGATGAGCGCGCCGTCGCCGACGACCCCGACATCGGCCACGGACTCGTCGAGCATCGCGCCGTCCGCCTTGAAGAACTCGTCGGACACTGCCGTCACACGACGCTTCCTGGTGCGAATATGCCTGCGGCGCACGACATCCTGCGGGTCGAGCGCGGTCGCCGTGTAGAACGGAGCGGCCATCGGCGCCCGCCAGTCCATCAGGACCTGCTCGCGCGCCGGGGTATCGTCGGCGAGCCCCATCCGCCCGATGTGCAGGGCGTGTCCGTCTTCGAGGTCCAACCGGCCGAAGCACAGCCGGTCTTCGGCGGCGGCGAGCATGGACAGCTGCTGTGCGTAGCGGAACTGCAGGGCGTCCCGGGTGAACAGACCCGATGGCGTGCCGTCGTTCTCGAACATCGCAGCGTCCTTCTGACCCTGCACGTGCCGTCGCTCCGCGTCGAGCAGCCGGTACAGCAGGTCGAGGTGCTTCTGTTCGGCTTCGATCGCGGAGCTGCGTGCCTCCAACGGCCCGTCCAACGGCTGGTCCAACTTCGATGGCCTCCTGGCAAATGTGGCGGCCATCCAGCCTACGCCATGGGCGCGAACCGAGGTGACGGGCTGGCGTCAGGGCCGCCGGGCCAGCACCACCGTGTCGATCGCGGGGCGCGGCGCGCCGGGCACCTCGCGCAGCGGCTCGGCGGCGACCTCCACCAGCATGTCCGGCGCGACCTTGCCCAGATCGTCGATGATATCTGTTGCGGTGTAGAGAATCTCGGGGTTCTGCGGACCTCCGGTGCCGTCGGTGATATTGCGTGTGTTGTGGCCTATCACCAGGATCCGCCCGCCGGGGCGCAGCGCCGCTGCCGCGCGCTTCAGTACGGTCCGGCGCACCGCCGCCGGCAGGTGCGCGTAGACGATCATCGCGAGGTCCACCGGGTCCGGCGTGAATATCAGGGCGTCCGCGCAGATCCACGTGACGGGTATGACGCTGTGTTGCTGCGCCATTGCCGCTTCGAGTTGCCGCGCCTTCTCGAGCGCCTTCGCGGAGAAGTCCACACCGGTGACGTGCCAGCCGCGCTCGGCGAGGTAGACGGCATTGCGGCCCTCGCCGCACGCGATGTCGACGGCCCGGCCCGGTGGCAGATCCGCGGTGTGCTGCGCGACGAAGCGGTTCGGGCCGGCACCCCAGATGAGTTCGCTGGCCGCGTAGCGGGCGTCCCAGTCGGCGGCCGTCGCTGTCGGAGCAGCAGCATGGCCCGGACCGTGTTCGTGCGTCATGGCTCTATTCTGGCGCCCTGCGCTGATGCGGCGCCGACGAGGCACCGATCAGCCACCGATCAGCCGCCGATCAACGCTGCGGCCTGCCGGGCAATGGCCAGTTCCTCGTTGGTGGGGACGACGAGCACGGTGACCGGTGACCCGTCCGGCGAGATGATCCGGGCCGCCGCTGAGGAGGCCTCGGGTCCAGCCGCGTTGCGCTCGGGATCGATCGAGATGCCCAGCGCCGTCAGGTTTTCGGTGGCCCGCGCCCGGACGGTCGAGTCGTTCTCGCCGACCCCGGCGGTGAAGATCAGGGTGTCGAGGCGCCCGAGGATCGCGTGGTAGGCGCCGATGTACTTGCGCAGCCGGCGGGTGTAGATGTCGAGCGCCAATTCCGCCTGTTGCGCATCGACGCCGCCGGCCGCGATCTGGCGGTGCACGTCGCGCAGGTCGACCGTGCCGGTCAGGCCCTTCATCCCGGAGTGCCGGCTGAGCAGGTCCTCCAGCCCGTCGGCGTCCAGGTGCGCGGCACGCATGAGATGGATCAGCACGCCGGGGTCGACATCGCCGCCGCGGCTGCCCATCACGAGGCCCTCGAGCGGGGTGAGGCCCATAGACGTGTCCAGGGGTCGGCCGCCCGCGATGGCGGAGGCGGAGGCGCCGTTGCCCAGGTGCAGCACGATCTGCCTAAGCTCGGCGTACGGCCGGCCCAGGTACGCGGCCGCGGCACGCGAGACGTAGTCGTGGCTGATGCCGTGAAATCCGTATCGCCGGATCCCGTACTGCCGCGCCAGGTCGCGATCGATGGCGTAGGTGGCGGCGACCTCCGGTAGCGCTGCGAAGAAGGCGGTGTCGAAGACCGCGACCTGCGGAAGGGTAGGAAAGGCGTCGATGGTGCACTCGATGAGGGCAGCGTTCGCCGGATTGTGCAGCGGCGCAAGGGGAATGAGGTCCCGGATGGTCTGCAGCACGTCAGGCGTGATGAGCGTCGGCTCCCGGAACCGCTCCCCGCCGTGCACCACGCGGTGCCCTATCGCGCGCAGGTCGACGGCGTGCGGATCGAAGCCGGCCACCGACATCTCCTCCCGTGCCGTGGCGAGGGCGGAGGCGTAATCGGCGGTGTTTCCCATGGAGCCGCCGGCTGTACCGCCCCCGGTACTGCCTATGCGCTCGACGATGCCCTTGACGGCGACGCGCCCCGAGTCCGGTTCCAGCAGTTGGTATTTGAGCGAGGACGAGCCCGCATTGAGAACCAGTACGTACGCCGTCATCGCCGCTATCCCTGGGCCTGGATCGCGGTAATGGCCACCGTATTGACGATGTCGTCCACGGTCGCGCCGCGGGACAGGTCGTTCACCGGCTTGGCGAGCCCTTGCAGCACCGGCCCGATCGCCACCGCCCCGGCGCTGCGCTGCACGGCCTTGTAGGTGTTGTTGCCGGTATTGAGATCCGGGAAGATCAGCACGGTGGCGCGCCCGGCGACCGGGGATGACGGCGCCTTGGCCGCCGCCACGGTCGCGTCGACGGCGGCGTCGTACTGCATCGGGCCGTCGACCGCGAGGTCCGGCCGCCTGGACCTGACGAGATCCGTTGCGATACGCACCTTCTCGACGTCCGCGCCGCTGCCCGAGGTGCCGGTCGAGTAGGACAGCATGGCGATACGCGGGGCGATGCCGAACTGCTGCGCCGTCCCGGCGGCGGAGATCGCGATATCGGCCAACTGCTCGCTCGTCGGGTCCGGGATCACCGCACAGTCCCCGTACACCAGCACCCGGTCCGCCAGGCACATCAGGAACACGCTGGAGACGACCGAGGTGCCGGGCGCGGTGCGGATGATCTCGAACGCGGGCCGGACGGTGTCGGCCGTGGTGTGCGCGGCACCGGACACCATGCCGTCTGCGTACCCGAGAGCCACCATCATCGTGCCGAAATACGAGGGCTGGCCGACGATCTCGTTCGCCTGGGCTACTGTCACACCCTTGTGCGCCCGCAGGACCGCGTAGCGCTCGGCGAACTCGGCGCGTAGCGCGGGATCGTCCACCGAGATCACGTGCGCGGCCGCGATGTCCAGGCCGAGCGCGGACGCCCGGGATCGGACGGCGGCCTCGGCACCGAGCAGCGTGATGTCCGCGACGCCCAGGCGCAGCAGCGAGGCGGTGGCGCGCAGGATGCGGTCGTCGCCGCTCTCCGGGAGAACGATCCGGCGGCGTGCCGAGCGGGCCCGCCCGATCAGCCGATACCCGAACATCAGCGGCGTGACCACATCGGAGGCCGGGACGTCGAGAGCCCTTTGCAACTCCTCGGCGTCGATGGAATCCGCGAACACCCGCAACGCGGTCTCCACCTTGACGGCCGAATCGGCGGTGAGCCGGCCGCGGACCTCGGCGAGAGCCGTTGCGGTGGCGAAGGTGTCGTGCCGCGACACCGCTATGGGCAGCTCCTGGTCGAGCCCGTCCAACAGGGCCTGGATGGGCTCCGGCGGCAGATACCCGCCGGTGAGCACGATCGCCGACAGGTGCCCGTAGGTGCCCGCCTGGTGGGCCAGGACCAGCCCGGGCAACAGGTCCGACCGGTCCCCCGGCGCAATCACCGTGCAGCCGGGGCGGAGCCTGGTGAGCACGTTCGGCAACGACATCGCGGCGACGACGAACCCCATGGACTCCCGCCGCAACCAGTCCGGGTTGCCGCGCAGCAGGGTCGCGTCGCAGGCCTCGAGCAGCGCGGAGACCGGCGGGGCGACCAGCACCGGCACCTCCGGGATGACGCCGATCGGCATGCGCGGCAGCGACTCTCGCGACTGCGGCTCCCGTGGCCGGGCCTCTCGCGGGTTCGCGGACAGCCAGGCCGTGAGCCCCGCCCGCACCGCCTCCTCGGATCCGGGATCGACGCGGTTGGCGATGATCGCGATCGTCTGCGCATGGGCGGCCGTGAGCTCCGCCAGGGCCACGTCGGCGACCGCGCACACGTCGTGCGGGCCGCGCCCGTGGCCCGAGATCACCAGCACCACCGGGGATCCGAGGTCGGCCGCCACCCGGGCGTTGAAGGTCAGTTCGCCGGGCGTGGCCACATCGGCGAAGTCGCTGCCCAACACGACGAGCGCGTCGAAGTCGCGGGACAGTTCGTTGAAGCGCCGCACGATCTCGGCGTGCGCGGCCGCGGCATCGCGGTGCACGTCGTCATAGGTGACGCCGATGGCGGTCTCGCGACGCTGGTCGATGGCCGGATGCGCGAGCAACAGATCCACCACAAGATCCGCGTCCGGTGACGGCGTCACGGGGCGAAACACGCCGACCCGCCGCACCTGTCGGGTGAGCAGATCGGCGAGGCCGAGCGCCACGATCGATTTGACCGACGCGCCCTCGGCCGCCACCACGAAGACGCTGCGAGTCACAGTGCTGGATTGGGGGTACCTCCCGCTCGCGGAGCGAGTGGGGGAATCGCTCGGCGCTCCGCTCGGCGGCCCTGCGACTTCGTCGCGACGGGCCTGCCTCCCTTCGGCTTCGCTCACGGAAAAGACGCTACCGGGCGGGCGCGCGGCAAAGGCAGGGACTTTCGTCACGGCGCGCCGTAGACTTCCGGATCATGACGGAATCCACACCATCCGCACCGGCCACTGCGCCGGTCGCCGTGCCCGCGACGCGCGGCCAGGTCGCGGCGTGGGCGATATGGGACTGGGGCTCCGCAGCGTTCAACGCCGTCATCGTGACGTTCGTGTTCTCGGTGTACCTGACCAACTCCGTCGGCAAGGGGCTGTGCACGCCGAGCCAGCTGACCGAGGACGGTGCCTGCCCGGCGGCCTCCTCCTGGCTCGGGTACGCGCTCGGCATCGCCGGGTTCTTCATCGCCGTGCTCGCGCCGGTCACCGGCCAGCGGGCGGACGCCGGCGGGCATCGGCGGCTGTCGCTGGGCGCGTTCACCGGTGTCGCGGTGCTCGCGACCGCGGCGTTGTTCTTCGTCAAGCCGCACGACAGCTACCTCTGGTTCGGCCTACTCCTGATGGGCATCGGCTCGGTGGTGATGGAGTTCGCCGGGGTCTCCTACAACGCGATGCTGCGGCAGGTCTCCACGCCCGAGAACATCGGCCGCGTCTCGGGTTTCGGATGGTCGATGGGGTATTTCGGCGGGATCGTGCTGCTTCTCGTCTGCTACGTCGGGTTCATCTCGGACTCGGCCCTCTTCGGGGTGCCGACCGACGAGTCGCTCAACATCCGCGTGGTGGCGCTGTTCGCCGCCGCCTGGCTGGCGGTCTTCGCGATCCCGGTGCTGCTGAAAGTCCCTGAGGTGCCAGGGGTTCCGCCGGAGGCACGGCTCGGATTCCTTGCGTCGTACCGGAAGTTGTTCCGCGACATCGGCGCGCTGATCCGCACCGAGCGACACACCGCCTACTTCCTGTTGGCGAGCGCGCTGTTCCGGGACGGGCTCGCCGGCGTCTTCACCTTCGGCGCCGTGCTCGCCGTCCAGGTCTACGGATTCAATCCCGGCGACGTGCTGATCTTCGGTGTGGCAGCGAATGTCGTGTCGGCCCTCGGCGCCGTCACCGCGGGCCGCTTCGACGACCGGATCGGCCCGAAGACCGTGATCACAGTATCGCTGATCGGGATGCTGGCGGCCGGGGTCGTGCTGCTCTTCGTCTCCGGGCAGGGGATGTTCTGGATCTTCGGGCTGATCCTGTGCCTGTTCGTCGGGCCGGCGCAGTCCTCCTCGCGCACCTTCCTGGCGCGGCTCGCGCGGCCCGGCGCCGAGGGCGAACTGTTCGGCCTGTACGCGACCACGGGGCGGGCCGTCTCGTTCCTGGCGCCAGCATTGTTCGGCGCGTTCGTCGCCGTCTTCCACGCGAACCGCGCCGGCATCGTCGGGATCCTGCTGGTGCTGGCGGTGGGGCTCGTCGCGCTGCTTCCGGTGCGCCGTCCGGTCGACACGCTCACGGGTGTGACGATAGGCCGGTGATCTCCCGCGACCCCCGCGCACTCGCGGCCGTCTTCATCGGCGGCGCAGCAGGCACACTGGCGCGGGCGCTGCTCGCGCAGGGATGGCCGGCGGTGCACGGACAGTGGCCCTGGGCGACGTTCACGGCGAACGTCGCCGGGGTGGCGGTGCTGGCGGCCGTGCTGCTCACCGTGCACGAGCGGCTTCCCTATCGCCGGCTGCTGCTCGGCACCGGTCTGTGCGGCGGGCTCACCACCTTCTCCACCGTCCAAGTGGAGCTCGTCGTGATGCTGCGCGATCGCGAGTTCGCTTTGGTGGCAACGTATCTCACCGCATCCCTCGCGGCTGGCCTGCTTGCCGCGCACGTCGTCACCCGCGTCGTCAACATCGTCCGGGAAGAGCGGGAATGACGGCTATGACGACGTTCTCGTGGATCGCCATGACGCTGGCGGGCGGACTCGGCGCGGTGCTGCGGCTCGTGGTGGACAGCGCTGTGAAGTCGCGGCTCGGCGCGCGCTTCCCGTACGGCACGCTGGTGGTCAACCTGTCCGGCGCGTTCCTGCTCGGCCTGGTGACGTCGGCCGCGTTGCCGTCGCCGATGTCCCTGATCGTCGGCACCGGAATGATCGGCGCATACACGACGTTCTCGACGTGGATGCTGCAGACGTATGAGCTCGCCGATGGACGCGAACTGCGCTATGCCGCAGCGAATATCGTCATCCCCGCCGCCGGCGGACTGGCCGCCGCCGCCCTCGGCTACTGCCTCGGCGCGCTGGTCTAGAAGCTGGTGACGAGGTCGCCGAGTACCTCGTCGATCGTGGTGGGATCGGTGGCGTCGTAGTAGTGGGCGCCGCTTTGTTTGGCGATGGCCTCGAGGGTGGGTGTGTCGGCATCGGCGCCGTAGGCGAGCGAGAAGACCAGCACCGGCGTCGACGAGTGGTGCAGTTTCGTCAGGGCGTCGAGCATGGCGGCGCGGGTCGTCGGATCGGTGGTGTCGTTGTGCCCGTCGGAGAGCAGCACGATGGCGTTGATCATGCCCGGCTGGTAATCGCGCGCCATCTCGGCTTCGAAGGCGGACACCGCCCGGTAGAGCGGTGTTTGCGAGATCGGCCTCAGCCTCTGCAACGCGCTGGTGAGCGCGGCACGGGATTGTTGCAGAGGGGCGACCGGGGCGACGAGGCCGGGCGTCATTCCCTGGTCCTGGTAGTTGGAGAACGCGGCCAGGCCGACGCTGTCTCGCGGACCGAGGTAGTCGAGCGATGCCACGACCGCGTCGCGCGCGGCGTCCAGCTTCGTCCTACCGGGTGAGATCGTGGCGCTCATGGATCCGGACACATCGACCAGATACAGCACCCGAGCCGCTTTACGCACCGTCGGGAACTGTTGCTGGATGGCGGAGACGATCGCAGGCGTCGGGTCGGGCACCGCAGTGACGTGATCCGCGAAATGGCCGAGCGCGGCTGGGCCCTGCCCGGCCGTTCCGTGCAGATCGCGGAAACCTCGGTCGCGGACCACCTGCTGGCCGGACGCGGTGCCGAGGAACCGGACGAAATCGGCGGCGGCGGCGCGTTGCGCGGTGGTGATCCACGGCGCCGTGAGGGTGATGGCGGTGCTGGTGGCTTCGTAGCTGCCGCCGGCCGGGTACACGGGCACCAAGGGGTGCGCGGGTGGCGCCTGCTGCACGGTGGTGATTCCGTCTCGGCTGGACAGGCCGCGGTTGTAGTCCCACACGAGCTTTTCGTCGACGATCACGGCGGACAGGAAGTCCGCGACGTTTCCCGCGTCCTCGGCCTGGCGGGCGTGCCACAGGAAATGCTCCGGGGTGGCCATGTAGTGGCTGACGCCCAGCTCGTCGCGGCGGACCGCGTCCACCACCGCGCCACTGGCGATCGAGGCGGCCGTCACCGAGGTGGCGCCGGCCGCGGCCTGGTACTCCGCGGCCATGCTCATCAGGCCGGATGTGGCCACCAGCGGGCTCGTCTTGCCGAACCGGAACGGCCCCCACTGCGGCTGCCCGTGGTCGGCCCACATGGTCGGGTCGGCGGCGGCGGCAAAGACCTGCTGCCAGTAGGGCGGGGTTGTGGACCATCCGAGGGCGTCGGCCATGGCCTGCGGCATCGCGAGCACGATGGCCGTTCGGGCGACGTCGACGCTGTCCGCCGGAACGATCTGTTGTCCGGCTGTCGTTTCGCGTGCCACGTCTCGCCACACGGGGGAATCCGGTAGCCACACGACCGGCCGCTGGGCGGCAGGTGTGGTGGCGAATCCGCTGGCTGCGCTGGTCGCGGCCACCCCCGACCGTTGCGGTGTGACGGTGATCGTCACACACTTACCATCGATGTTGCGCGGTTTGCTGCGGTAGGCCGCTGCCTCGGCGTTCACCAGATCCTGGTTCTCCAGCGACGCGACGACGGGGACGGTGATGCATGGCGCCGCGCCGGCAGTGGTTGCTGGCTGGTCGGGCGGGAAAACCGCATCGACGGCCGCGGGTGTGGTGCCCGGGCTGCCGGTCGGCGCAGTGCTGGTAGTCGCGGCGCCCGTCGGCTGCGTCGAGGATATGGTCGGGGATGCGGATGGCGGCGTCGAAGCCGCCAGCTCCGAGTGCGTCGGCAACACCGAGATCGATGAGTTCGCAGGCCCGCCGGCATTATCGGCCCCCGGCCTCGTGAGAGCCCAGGCCGCCGCTGCGAGACCGAGGAGCGCCGCGGCGGTGCCTACCGGGATGAGCCATCGCCGCGTGTGACGCGGCCCCGTGTTCGTCGTTTCATGCCGGCCCATGGTTCGACTCCGTTCCGGTCGCCGTCTGCCTGCCCCGTTGCGGCTCCGCCGCCTCTCCGGGTCATGCTCGTGCGTGCGCTCACGGTACGTGACGCGACGGCAGGCTGCAGAACTGCGCGAATACCGCTTCGCCCTGGACCGTGCGACCTCTCCGGGTATTGTTCCGCACATGCGGTGATCGGGGTATGGCTGTTTTCCATGGGATTCGACGCGGATATGGGATTTCACGGCAGGCAGCGACGCCGGCGGGATCCGCTGACCTGCAGTTGAGGATTGGATGCGCCGTGCGGTACCCGGACGCCCTTCGCGTGGAGGCGATCCGGCGCGTCCAGCGTGACGGCCAGTCGGTCGGCCGGGTCGCAGCGGACCTGTCCATCGCCCCGTCCACGCTGCGCGGCTGGGTACGCCCCCGATCTGAGTTCGTCGCGTCGCCGGCCGAAAGGTCCGAAATCCGGCCGGGAAACCCGCGCGCTGCCGAGATTCCGGTGTCGAGTATTCCCGTGCCGGGGACGGATGCCGGGGAACGCGGCCGGCCGACGGCGCGGCTACCGATCATCAGCACACCGGCGGATCCCGTTCCGCCCGCCGGTGAATCGACCGTCGGCCGAACCTACCCCAGCGCGTACCTGGCCGCGGTGCTGGCGTTGGCGCTAGCGGTCGCACTGGCCGCGCTGCTTCGGCCGTCGCACGCCCTGCTGCACATCGGGATCGTCATTCACCTGCTCGGGTTCACCGTCGGCTTCGGCGCCGTGACTGTGGTCGACTGGTACGGCCTGTTGTGGCTGGCGGGGCGGCGCGACCTCGTCGAGGTACGTCGCCTGGTCGACGCCGCGACACCGCTGATCTGGATGGGCATCGTCGCCCTGCTCGCATCGGCGCCGCTCGTGCACCCCGATCTGACAGCCGCCCACACCTGGATCAAGATCGGCGCAGTCCTCATCGTCGTGGTCAACGGTGTGTGGACGCAGGGCCTGTCGACTCAGCTTGCGACGCTGCCTGTCGCGCGCCGCGACCGCGCACACACACCGCTCACCTTGCGCCGCCGCATCTACGCCTCCGCGGCGACCTCACAGGCTGCCTGGTGGACCGCCATCGTCATCGGCCTGATCAGCGACGCTGCGCGCAATTAGCGCTGCGGCGAGGCGAGCAAAGTCGCGTCGAGATTGAAGGTGCATCTCATGGCCTTCTCACCCACGGCGTCTTGCGTGGAGGTCGTACAACGAACCCTCACACGGGGATGGTGAATGACGATGAGCGACGATAAGCGCCCGGACGAAGCCCCCACGTCTCCGGCGGAACCCGACCCCACTCAGCAATTCGCCGGGGGGCCGGGTTGGCAATCGACCTGGCAATCAACCTGGCAACCGGGCTGGCAGCACGGTCCGAGCGGCGGATGGCAACCCGGGCGGCAGGCCGAGCCTCCGCTCCCGCCGCCCACCGGGCAGGCTCCCCGGCAGACCCCGCCGCGCAAGCGGCGCTGGGTCGTTCCGCTCGTGTCGGCGGCCGCGCTGGTCGTCGCGGCCGCGGTCGGTGCCGGTGTGGGACATGCACTCTGGCCGGACACGTCGGTCGCTGCGTCGGGGCCGATCGCCATGCGCGGCGGTGCCGCGACGGCGCCGTCGACCGGCCAGGCGGGCGGCTCGAACGGCAGCTCCGGCAACTCGGGGAGCTCGAGTAACTCGGGGAGTTCAGGCAACTCGGGTAGCTCCGGCAATTCCGGTAACTCAGGAAGTTCCGGCAACTCGGACGGCGATTCCGATGGGAACGACCAGTTCCCGGACTTCGGCGGGTTCCCGGGCTTCGGCAACGGGTCGGGTAACGGATCGGGCAGCGGTTCCGGGAATGGCTCCGGCAACGGATTCGGGAATGGTCAGCAGCGGTCCGGCGCGGTGAGTTCCGCACCGGGGTCGCCGAGCAACGTCACGGCGATCCGGAACAAGGTCGAGCCGGGCATGGTCGACATCAACGTCGTGTTCCAGTACCAGCAGGTTGCCGGGGCCGGCACCGGCATCGTGCTCACCAAGAACGGCGAGGTGCTG
The DNA here is from genome assembly GCA_001897425.1 of Actinobacteria bacterium 69-20. Taxonomy (GTDB): domain Bacteria; phylum Actinomycetota; class Actinomycetes; order Mycobacteriales; family Nakamurellaceae; genus Nakamurella. Next base: position 20,191 of record MKSW01000028.1, read on the forward strand.
ACGAACAACCACGTGATCGACGGCGCGACGAGCATCTCGGTCACCGATCTCGGGAACGGGAAGACCTACGGCGCAACGGTAGTCGGCTACGACCCATCCGGTGATATGGCCCTCCTGCAACTGAAGGGAGCGTCCGGGCTCACCACCGCGACGATCGGCAACTCGTCCACCGTGCAGGTGGGTGACGCGATCGTCGGCGTCGGCAACGCCGGTGGCAGCGGCGGAACACCGTCCGCGGCAGGCGGTTCCGTCACGGCGCTGAACCAGAGCATCTCGGTGGGCGACGAGATGTACGGCACCACGGCACATCTCACCGGCCTGATCCAGACGAACGCGGACATCCAATCCGGCGACTCGGGCGGTCCGCTCGTGACGAGCTCCGGAGCCGTGATCGGCATGGACACCGCGGCGTCCGTGGGTCAGGCCGCGACCGATAGCGGGCACGAGGGATACGCGATCCCGATCGCCACGGCGATGTCGGTGGTGAAGACGATCCAATCGGGGCAGGGCACCGACGCCATCCACGTCGGCCCCACCGCGGCGCTGGGCGTGCTGGTCACCAGCAGCACGCAGTCCGGCGAGCAGGGCAATCAACTGCCCGGGCAGCAGCCGGGCACGGCCACCCCGCAGGGCGCCGTGATCGCGGGCGTGATCGCCGACGGGGCAGGCGCGACAGCCGGGCTGGAGATCGGCGACGTCATCACCTCGATCGGCGGCCACACCGTGACGTCCCCGGCGCAGCTGAGCACGCAGATGCTCACCTACCACCCAGGGCAGTCCGTGGCGCTCGGCTGGTCCGACCCGAACGGCGTGGCGCACCACGCCACAGTGATCCTCGGCACGGGCCCGTCGGCCTGATACCGGTGATTTGCGGGCGATGCCCGGGCACGCTGGCGCAGCGCGCCCGGGCATCGTGGATGGCCGGCCGCATTCCACAGTCACCGGCGGCACACGGTTCTTCGCGGCGCCGAGAGGCCCCTACAGGTGGTGCACGACGCCGCCGTCGCAGCGCACCGCGGAACCCGTCATATACGCGGCCTGCTCGGAACACAGGAACGCGGTGACGGCACCGAACTCGGCGGGCGTGCCGTAACGGCGCAGCGGAACGGATGCCGCGTTGGCGGCGGCCACGTCCGAAACGGATCGCCCGTCTCGCTCGGCCTGCGCCGCGTCCAGCGCGCGGATCCGATCGGTGTCGATCCGCCCCGGCAGCACCATGTTGGCGGTGACGCCGTCCGGGCCGACCTCGGTGGCGAGCGTCTTCAAGTAGGCGGCGAGCGCGGAACGGCCGATGTTGGACAGTGCCAGGTTCGCCAGCGGCTCGACGACGCTGTACGAGCCGATCGCGACGATCCGGCCCCAGCCGCGCCGGCACATGCCGGGCAGCACCGCCTGCACGAGCCGCTGCTGGAAGATGAGCAACGTTTCCACGGCGGTCCGCGTGTCGTCGGCCGAGATGTCCGCGGCGGCAGCAGGTTTCGGGCCGGGGCCGTTGAGCACCAGGATGTCGATATCGGCACCGGAAAGGCGCCTGGCCTCCGCGGCGAGAGACTCGGCCGCACCGTCAGCGGTGATATCGCACGGCACGGCGTGCGCCCCGGGGAGCCCGGTGGCGATCTCGCGCGCCAGATCCCCCCGCCGACCGGATATGACGACGTTCACGCCTTCGGCGGCCAGCGCCTCCGCGGTGGCCCGACCCAATCCGGCCGTGGAGGCACACACCAGCGCGGTTCGCCCCGCTATCCCGAGATCCACATCGCCGACGTTAGTCGGCGCGAACAGCGTCATACTCGGCGACTGCAATCCGCGACGCGCCGGACCTACCGGAACAGACCTCCCGGAAAGACAGCACCGCCCGGATCGGTGAACCGACCCGGGCGGTGCCGCCGTACGGTGGATGGATCACGCCAGCGAGTGCTCACGCTCTCGCGTCTGCGGGCGGGTCGGCTCTTGCCGGCCTGCATGCCAGAATCCCAGCAGCGCGAGGATCAACATCACACCTGCGGCCACGTAGGCACCGATCGCGGCGATCCCCGCGATGGTCCCCATGGTCCCGAACGCGTAGGCGTTGAGCAGCAGCCCACGCAAGGTCTCACCCTTGAACATGGTCGCGACCTGGCCGGCCAGCTTTGTGTCCTGCGGGTTCGCCTGCGCCAGGGTGCTCAGCTCGGCGTAGGTCTTGCCGCCGGCGACCTCCTCCAGGTGCACGGCGATGAAGTTGTTCGCATACACCTCGGCCTGCGCGCCGGTGGTGAGCTGCTGCCCGCCGTACTGGCGCATCGGCGCGAACTGATCGCCCTGCACGGCCTTGCTGTCGGCCGGCGGGAAGAAGATCTTCTGGGCGGCCAGCTGATCGTGCACCTCGGTGCCGATGAAGTTGTGTCCCCAGCTGAGCAGGATGCCGGCCACCAGGAGGACGGCCGCCAGAGCCAGCCCCAGCCAACTCACCAGTTTGTCCATTGCTGCGCGCATTGTCCTTGCACCCCTTGCCGTGTCGAGGAACTATCCTGTCAATCGCTTGTGCGGGCGATCGGTCCGCCGCCGGATCTTGCCCGGCAACTTGAATCATTGCGGCGTGATCGGGCGGTTTCGCGGGGCAGAAGGCATCAATACGCCGGGACATTGATCCCCGGGCGGCAGGACTTTGGTCCCGACCAGCGTCATACGCGGATGACGAAAGTCCCTTGCAGGATCGGTGTCGGATGCGATGGCATGGGAATATGACGGAACGGCGCCTACCGCGCCGATCTTTGAATAGTGGTGCAATCCCCTGGAAAGTAGGCCTCCATGGTGCGGGTGTTTCTCGTCGACGACCACGAAGTCGTGCGGCGGGGTATCGCAGACCTGCTGGAATCGGACGATCTGCAGGTGGTCGGCGAGGCGGGATCGGTGGCCGAGGCGCTGACGCGGGTGCCGGCCGTGCGCCCCGATGTGGCGGTGCTCGACGTGCGGCTGCCCGACGGGAACGGCGTCGAGCTGTGCCGGGAGCTGCGGTCGCGGATGCCTGAGCTCAGATGCCTGATGCTCACGTCCTTCGATGACGACGATGCGCTGTTCGGCGCGATCATGGCCGGCGCCTCCGGATTCGTGCTCAAGCAGGTGCGCGGTTCCGACCTCGTGTCGGCCGTGCGCACCGTGGCAACCGGCGGAAGCCTGCTCGACGCGCGCTCCACCGCTGCGGTGATGCGCCGCATCCAGGCCGAGCAGGAGGAGGCCGAGCCGCTCCGGACGCTCACCGAACAGGAGCGCGCGGTGCTGGAGCTGATCGCCGAGGGGCTGACCAACCGGCAGATCGGCGATCGGCTGTTCCTCGCGGAGAAGACCGTGAAGAACTACGTCTCGCACCTGTTGGCGAAGCTCGGCGTGGAACATCGCACCCAGGCGGCGATCCTCGCCACCAAGCTCTTTGCCGACAAGCGCGGGTCGAGTCTCTAGGGTCTCCGGGCTCTTTAGACTCTTGAGGCGCTTTTAGGAACTGGGGAGCGGCGCCGTCCAGCGCACCGTGGTGCCGCCCTTCCCGCCGACCGCCTCGAAACTGCCGCCGCATGAGGCCGCGCGTTTCGCCAGATTGTCCAGACCGCTTCGGGTGACGTCTTTCTCGATGCCGCGGCCGTTGTCGGTGATCTCGATGTCGAGCCGGTCCGACGCCGTCACGGACACCGTCACCGATGTGCCGCCGGAGTGCCGGACCGCGTTGCTCACGGCCTCACGGACCACCGCCTCGGCGTGCTCCGACAACTCCGGCGACACGATGGTGTCCACCGGCCCGTGGCAGCGCAAGGTGACGCGCGGCCCGCTATCGCCCACGCCGGCCACAATGTCGGAGAGGCGACGACGCAGGTTCTTGCGCTGGTCGTGGGGGACGCTGCGCAGGTTGAAGATGGACGACCGCAGATCCGCGATGGCCTCGTCGATCTGCTGCACCGCCTGATCCACCCGATCCCGCGCGGGGCCTGCTTCGATCTTCGCCACCTGGCTCTGCAGGCTCAGGCCCACGGCGAAGAGCCGCTGGATGACGTGGTCGTGCAGATCGCGGGCAATGCGCTCGCGATCCGCCATGAGCTCGTACAGTCGCCGCTGCTCCTGGCGATCGGCCACCTCCAGCGCGATCGACGCCTGCTCGGCGAGCCCGACCAGCTCCGGCTGCTGATCCGGTTGGAACGGGTCCCGGCCGGCCGCCCGCAGACAGATCACCAGCCCCCCGTCGCCGACCCCGGCCGGGATCGAGGCGATCAGCACGGAGTCGATCCCGCGCCACAGAGCGGCGAGCTCCGGCTGCCGGGGCGCCGGGAACTCGTGCGCCGAGTAGGCGCCCAGCGCGTCCGTCACAGCCGCCACCCACGGATCCGACAACGGCACCGTGACACCGGAGGTGGGCCCGGTGGCCACCTGCGCCCGTGCCCCGGATGCGGCCCAGACCTTCAGGCCCTTCCCGTCGACGAGCAGCACGATGACGCCGTCCGCGTCGGTGAGTGCCGCGGACCGGTCGGCGATCAGCTGCAGCGCGTCGCCCACGGTTCCGCCCGACAACAGCTCGGACCGCACCGCCGCGAGAGCCAGTAACCACCGCTCCCGTCGCAGGAGCTGGGAGACCAGCCTCGAAGCGTGCTCCTCCTCCGCCATATGCCGCAGGACCCTTCCGGACGTCAGCCGTTGTCTCCCGGGAGCCTATTACGGAACCGGTCCATTACGCTTGCGCCATGGGCGCACAGGTCGGCGTGACGGCTGTGTCTGCTGCGTCTGCTGCGCCGGGTTCGGCTGCTGTGCCGGATTCAACTGCATGGGCACTCAGGCTGGCAAAGGTCCGACTGCTGCACGTCAGCAAGGGCACCGGCTGGGCGATCGGCCGGAGCGGCGTGCTCACCGCTCGACACGTGGTCGCGGCGCTGCTCGGTGACGGCACCGCCGTGAGTGGCGGGCCGCCCGAGGCCGAGGTGGTGCTCGGCGCGGCGCCGGAACGGTCCTTCGAGTTCGAGATCGTCTGGGATGACGCTGCTCTCGACCTTGCGATCCTGTCCATCGGGGCACGCGGACGGGTGACGTGGCAGACCCTGCTCCGCCGGTCCGAGGAGCACCTGCTGGCGTATCCGGCGGCGGATCCGGTGCCCGACGTCACCGTCGTCGGACTGGCCGGGCGCGCCACCGACGGGCGCGGCGGGTCCAGCCTTTCCTGGATGCTGGCCGCCCCGGAGGACGCGCGCGGCACGCTGGTCCCCGATCCGGACGGCGGCCACCACATCGTCGAGACCGACCGTTCCGAATTGTCGAGAGCCGCGTGGCGGCATGGTATGTCGGGTGCAGTGGTCCTCCGACAGGGACCGCAGCCGATGGTGCTGGGCATCGTCATAGGAAAGCTCCGCGGCCGCCGGAGCACACGCTTCGAGGTGAGCACGCTGCCGGACCCGGCGAGCAACGACGCACTGCGACAGGCGCTGGAGGCGGTCGGCGCCGCGCCGGTCGTGTTCAACATGGACGGCCCGGAGCTCCGCGAGTTCGTCACCGACGACTGCCTGGACGCGGCGTGGCGGCCCATCGCGGTGCCGGACATCCCGGATGCGGGCTGGTTCGGGACACGGCTTGCGCGAACCGATGTCGCCCGGCCCGAGGCGCCGTACGGCACGTTCGTCATGCGGCCGGAACGCACGGCGCTCGCCGACGCGCTCGATCGGGCGATCGCCGGGACCGGGCCGCGGATCATCGTGGTGCGTGGCCCGTCGGCCGCGGGCAAGTCGAGGCTCGTCGCGGAGGTGCTGCCCACCCACCCCGGGCTCGCCGACCACGTCGTGCTGCGGCCGAAGCCGTCGCGGTCGATCCTGGACCTGCCGGAGCGGCTGCACCCCGGGACCGCGTTGATCTGGATGGACAACCTGCAGGACTACCCGGCGAACGCGCTCAGCCACGAGCGGCTCCGGGTGATGCTCGAGGACCATCCGCAGACCGTCGTCGTCGGAACGGTTCTCGACCCGCCGGAGCGCACCGGCAGCGCGCGGTTGGTCGACAGCGGCCAGAACGCGCGCAGCGACGAGGATCTCGGCGCGGGATTCCCGCTGGCCAGTGCGAGCCTGTCCGGCGTGTTCACGACGATCGACGATGCCGGCCTCACGACAACCATCGCGCTACCGGCGACGCCGCGGTGGATCCGGCCGCGCGCCGAGTCCGACCCGGCCACCTGGGCGCTCGCCCGGGCCACCAAACAGGGCCTCGGACTCGGCGAATACCTCTCCGGATACCACGAACTGGTCGATCACTACACGGCCGCGGGATGGGCCACCCGGACGCTCGTCGACCTGGTGGCTGATTGGGACCGGTCCGGCATCGGCGAACCGCTCGGCGCAGAGACCGCTCGGCTGCTGTGGGACCGGCTGATGCCCGCGCAGCTTCCCCGCGACGAGCTGCGGCTGTTCCTGCGCATGACGCCGGCGGAGATCGAACGCCAGTGGCGTGGATCGCTGGCGTATGCGTGCCACACCGTCGTGGGCACCGGCGCTCTGCTGCGGATGACGCCGGGCGGACTGGTGTCCAGCGAGTTCGCCCGCATCCACATCGACCGCGGCGCGATCGGCGGGCAGATCTGGGACTACCTGCTGCACGAGCACCCGACCACGCCGGTGCAGCGCATCAGCCTGGGGCTGCGCGCGCTCGGGTCGGGCACGCCGCAGCGGGCGCTGCGCGCGTTCGAATCGATACTCTTCTTCCGGGATGACGACCTGGCGCGCGCCGACAACATGCGGCTGCTGGAGGTGGTGGCCCGCCGCGGAATCGCGCTCTACCACACGCGAACCGGCCGTGACGCGCAGGCGATCATGGTCTACACCGATCTGGTCGACACGTTCGGCACCGAGACCGACGCCGACATCTGCGAGCAGCTGGCGCAGGCGCTGCTCGGCATCGGCCTCACGTTCTCGAAGCTGGGCAGCCACGGTCAGGCCGTCTCGGCCTATACGGAGCTCGTCGACAGGTACCGCGACCATCCGAGCCCGATCCTCGCCGAATACGTAGCCAAGGCGCTGCTCGGCCAGGCGAGCACGCTCGCCGAGCTCGGCCGCCATGACGAGGAGCGTGCCGCGTACGCCGATATCGTCGCCAGATACGGGGATGACGCCGCTCCGGCGGTGCAAGCGATCGTCGAGGTGGCCCGCGCGGCGTTGGATTCCTGACCTTCCTGACCGGCGCCTGTCCGACCGCGACGGGTCATAGTGGCGGGAGAACTCCCTTGCGGCCGCACGCAAGAGCCTAGGGTGTGAATGCTGCAGCATTCTGTCCGTTTTAGCCCGGTTCTATGCACACTCGCCTGCTGCATTCACACCGCGTTCAGAGGGCCAGGCCGACGTACTTCGTTTCCAGGTACTCTTCGATGCCCTCCGGGCCGCCCTCGCGGCCCAGGCCGGAGGACTTGATGCCGCCGAACGGCGCGGCCGGATTCGACACGATGCCCTGGTTGAGGCCGACCATGCCGGACTCGAGCCGCTCGGCCACGGTGATCGCGCGGGTGAGGTCCTTGGTGAAAGCGTAAGAGACCAAACCGAACTCGGTGTTGTTGGCGAGCGCGATGGCTTCGTCGTCGGTGGCGAAGGTGGTGATCGGCGCGACCGGGCCGAAGATCTCCTCGGCGAACATGCGCGCGGTCGGCGGCACGTCGTGCAGCACCGTCGGCGCGTAGAAGTGCCCGGGCCCGTCGATCACCCGGTTGCCGGTGAGCACCCGGGCACCGGCGTCGACGGCGTCGGTCACGAGTTCGGAAACCTTGGCGACAGCGGCGGAATCGACCAGCGGGCCGACGTCCACACCGTCGTCGATGCCGGAGCCGACCGTCAGCGCGCCCATGCGTTCGGCCAGCCGCTTGCCGAACTCGTCGGCCACGGACTCGTGCACGATGAACCGGTTGGCAGCCGTGCAGGCCTCGCCGATGTTCCGCATCTTGGCCAGCATGGCCCCGGCGACCGCACGGTCGAGATCGGCGTCATCGAAGACGAGGAACGGTGCGTTGCCGCCGAGTTCCATCGACACCTTGAGCACTCGCTCAGCAGCTTCGCGGATCAACGTGCGGCCGACCTCAGTGGAGCCGGTGAAGGTGAGCTTGCGGAGTCTCGGGTGGGCGATGATCGGCTGCGACACCGCACCGGAGTGGGACGTGGTGATGACGTTGACCACGCCGTCCGGCACCCCTGCCTCCTGCAGCACCTTCGCGAGAGCAAGTGTGGTGAGCGGAGTTTGGGCCGCCGGTTTGACGACGACGGTGCAGCCGGCGGCAAGCGCCGGGCCGATCTTGCGGGTGCCCATGGCGAGCGGGAAGTTCCACGGGGTGATCGCGTAGACGGGACCCACCGGCTGCTTCATCGTCAGCAGCCGCGTGCCGCCGGACGGCGCCACCGAATAGCGGCCGGCGATGCGGACCGCCTCCTCGGAGAACCAGCGGAAGAACTCGGCGCCATAGGTCACCTCGCCGCGCGCCTCGGCGAGCGGCTTGCCCATCTCCAGCGTCATGAGCAGCGCGAAATCATCGGCCCGCGCATGCAACATCTCGAAGGCACGGCGCAGGACCTCGCCGCGTTCCCGCGGGTCGGTGGCGGCCCAGGCCGGGCCCGCCGCGACGGCCGCATCCAGCGCCTGGATCCCCTGTTCCGGGGTGGCGTCGGCGACCTCCGCGAGAGTGCCTCCGGTGGCAGGGTTCTCGACCGGCACGGCGCCCGATGTCGCGATCCACTGCCCGCCGATCAACAGGCCCTTCGGTACCGAGTCCACCACCGACGTGATCCGATCCGCTGAAACACCCACAGCCCTCACCTTTCTCGATGTCACCTTCGTCGACGTCACTAGCTCGACGTCGCTAGCTCGACGTCACTGCCGGTTCTGCGCCACACGAACGGCGCGAACCCGGATCGTGCCGGTCTGCTACGTCAACAGCAGATTTCGCCCGCCCGTCGTCCCTGTCAACCGACGACCGCCGATTCCCGGCGCGTCGGGGCGCCCGCGGCCGCGAATACCTGCTCGACCACGGCCAGGCCCTCCTCGAGAAGGGCGTCATCGATGACGAGCGGCGGCAGGAAGCGGAAGACGTTGCCGAACGTGCCGCAGGTCAACGTGAGCACGCCCTCCGAGTGACAGATGCGGTTGACGGCGCCCGCGAGATCGGCGTCGGGCGTGATGGTGCCGGGCTTGACGACCTCGATTGCCATCATGGCGCCGCGGCCGCGGACCTCGCCGATCGACGGGTAGCGCTCGGCGAGCTCGTGCAGCCGGCGGCTCATGATCTGTCCGATATGCCGTGCGCGGGCGGCGAGGTCGAGCTCCTTCATGGTCTCGATGGCGCCGAGCGCCGCGGCACAGGCGACGGGGTTCCCGCCGTAGGTGCCACCGAGGCCGCCGGGGTGCACGGCGTCCATAATCTCCGCCCGGCCAGTGACCGCGGCGAGCGGCAAGCCGCCGGCGATCCCCTTCGCCGTGGTGATGAGATCGGGTACCACGCCTTCGTTCTCGCACGCGAACCAGTCGCCGGTGCGGCAGAAGCCGGTCTGGATCTCGTCCGCGACGAAGACCACGCCGTGCTTCGTGCACCATTCGGAAAGTGCAGGCAGGAAGCCCTCCGCGGGGACGACGAAACCACCCTCGCCCTGAATGGGTTCAATGACGATCGCGGCGAGATTCTCTGCGCCGACCTGCTTCTCGATCATCGTGATGGCGCGTTCGGCCGCTTCCGCGCCCTTGATCGGCACCGGCTCGCGGAACGGATAGGACATCGGCGCCCGGTACACCTCACCGGCGAACGGGCCGAACCCGTTCTTGTACGGCGCGTTCTTCGCCGTCATCGCCATGGTGAGGTTGGTGCGGCCGTGGTACGCGTGGTCGAACACGACAACCGCATTCCGCCCGGTCGCGACACGCGCGATCTTGACGGCGTTCTCGACGGCCTCGGCACCGGAATTGAGCAGCACCGACTTCTTCGCATGGCTTCCGGGAGTGAGTTCAGCGAGCTGTTCGCAGACCTCGACGTAGCCCTCGTACGGAACGACCATGAAGCAGGTATGGGTGAACTGGTGCACCTGGCGCGCCACCTTTTCAGCGACCTTCGGCGCGGCATTGCCGACGCTGGTGACGGCGATGCCCGCGGCGAGATCGATGAGGCTGTTGCCGTCCACGTCGACCACCACACCCCCGCCGGCGGCGGCGATGTAGGCGGGCAGCCCCACGCTGACCCCGCCGGACACGGACGCGGTCTTGCGTTCGTGCAGGGCGCGGGAGATCGGCCCCGGAATCTCCGTCACAAGGTGACGATGCTGGGGAAGGGTCGGGCCGCCGAGGAGGCCCCCGTGGCTATCGGTGTGGCTCGCTGTGTGGCTGTCTGTGTCGCTGCCGCCGTGGATGTCACTCTGGACGTCGCTGCTCATGGTGTGAATTTAGACCCGTTTCACGCGTGGTTCCGTTGGCGATCCATCCAATATCGTTGATGACGTTGTTCTTTGTGCACAGCGAATCCGGAGAGGACGCGATGACGGCGAGCCTGGCGGCGCTCCTGAAGCGCGCGGACGTCGGGCTGACGCTGCTGAGCGGCGCGGGCACGGACCGGATCACCGAGCCCATCCGGTGGGTGACCACGAGCGAACTCGTCGATCCGACGCCCTACCTGCGCGGCGGCGAGCTGGTGCTCACCACCGGCATGCGGCTGCCGGCCGGTCGCATCGGTGTCGATGCGTACGTCGCGAGGCTGGTCGCCGCGGGCGTGGCCGGGCTCGGCTTCGGGGTCGGCCTCGCACACCAGACGGTGCCGGCGCGGCTCGTGCGCAGCGCCCGCGCGGCCGGACTGCCGCTGGTGGTGGTCGACGAGCCGACACCGTTCATCGCGATCGGCGAGGCTGTCGCGGACATGCGGATCCAGGCCGAGGTGCGGGAACTCGCCGAGGCCCTGCGCGCGCAACAGTCGATCACGCGCGCGGCCGTCACACACGGTCCGGAAGGGGTGACGCGGCGGCTCGCGGCGCTGCTGGACGGGTGGGTGATCGTCGCGGACATCGCGGGGCGCGTGCTGCACGAGGTGCCCGGCGGCATCTCGGACCGGGAGAACCGATGGCGGGCGGAGCTCGGCCGGCTGCGCAGTGGGCACCGCGCGTCGGCCGCCCTCGCCACACCCAACGAACACGTCACGGTGCAGACCCTCGGCGACGCCGATCAGGTACACGGATTCCTGGTGACCGGGCGGGTTTCGCCGCCGTCGACCGCGCATCATTCGATGACGAACGTTGCGGCGGCGCTGCTTTCGGTCGCGCTGGGCCGGGAGCCCGACTCGGGTGGAGCCCGCGCAACCCGGGCGACGCTGATGGCATCGCTGGCGGCGCACCCGGACGTCATCGCGCCGCTGCTGCCCGCCCTCGGCGGGCCGGTGTTCGACCAGCCCGCCGTACGGGTGGTGGCCGTCGCCGGTCCGGCCGATGCGCTAGACGCCCTGCACGCCCACCTCGAGACCCTCGGCACCGCGCTCGCGTATCCGTGGACTTCGGCGGACGGCGAATCGCTGGTGGTGCTCGGGGAGGACCTGGACGCCCACGCCGCCGGGCTCACCGAGCCGGGCCTGGTCTGCGGGTGGAGCACGGCGCTGACGCCGGACGAGACGCCCCGAGGCACGCGAGAAGCGTTGCAGGCGCTGCGTTTCGCGGTGCGCTCGGGCGCGGCGAGCCGAACCTTCGACGAGACCGGCGCGGGTTCGCTCTGGACCGTCGCCGACGCCGACCGGACGTCCGCATTCGCGGCCCGGCTGCTCGATCCGCTCCGGCGGTACGAGCAGCAGTCGTCGGTGCCGTTGCGCGAGAGCCTGCACGCCTGGCTGGCGCATCACGGCCAGTACGACCCGGCGGCCGCCGCGCTGGGCATCCACCGGAACACCCTGCGCTATCGGATACGGAAGGCCAGCGCCCTCCTGCGCTGCGACCTGGACAATCCAACCGTCCGGATGGAGCTCTGGTTCGCCCTCGGCGCGGACGCCGTGTAGGGCACGGGCGCGGTCGGCCGGAGGGCCTGGATGGACACCGCGTCGCGTGAATCCCGCGGTCGCGGGAACGCCCGACGGCGCGATCATGCGGCGGTTATGATGACATCCATGACGTCCGCGGCGAACGAAGAGGGCGGGGCGAGCGAGGAGGTCGTTCGCCAGCACGCCCACGAACTCGCTGTGCTCGCCGGTCAACATGGCATCCACGATCTTCGGTTCGCCTCGATGGGCCGGCTACGAGGCCGAGTGGACGAAGGTCGGGACATGCTCGATATGGTGGCGTTCTCCGCTGCCGCGGAAGACCTGCTCGGCGCGCCCGTTTCGCTGCTCTCCGACGCCGTCATCGACAAGCCGAACGTGTCCCGAGATCTCATCGACGCCGTCGCGCTGTGACCTGGCCGGGCCATCCCGCGCGAGGGGCGGTCGTGGAGATGCGGCAATTGCTGCGCGAGCTTGAAGTGCTGGTCACGGAGGGTGGACGGCAACGGTACGACGACAAGGAGTACAGCAAGCGCGATCCGGGTCCGGCGCCGTTAGCGCCAGCGCCGTCATACCCGATCTTTATCTCCGCGAGTCCCTGCGTCACCAGTCGTGGATGGTACCGTCGGGGAGTCGGTTGTAGGGCAGGTAGGCGGTGACGTAGGGGTATGTGCCGGCCTCGTCGGTGTCGAGATCGACGCCCAGGCCGGGATTGTCGCCCGGGTGCAGGTAGCCGTCGGTGAACGTCATCGACTGTTGGAAGACGCGGTTGGTGCGCTCACCGTGCTGCATGTATTCCTGGATGCCGAAGTTGTGGATGGCGAGACCCACATGTAGCTGCGCGGCGAACCCGACCGGCGAGATGTCCGTCGGCCCATGGAATCCCGACTTGATCTGGTACTGCGCCGCGTAGTCCATCACCTTCTTCAGCGTGGTGATCCCGCCGAAATGTGTGGACGCGGCGCGCACGTAGTCGATGAGCTGTTCCTTGATCAGACCCTGGAAATCCCAGATCGTGTTGAACACCTCGCCGATTGCCAGCGGCGTGATCGTGTGCTGGCGAACGAGTCTCAGCGCTTCCTGGTTCTCGGCGGGGGTGCAGTCCTCCAGCCAGAACAGGTCGTACGGCTCCAGCGACTTCCCGAGCTTCGCCGCCTGCAGCGGGGTCATGCGGTGATGCCCGTCGTGCAGCAGCGGCAGCTCTGGACCGAACTCACTCCGTACCGCCTCGAAAACAGTGGGCACGTGCCGAAGGTAGGAGGGCGTGTCCCAATCCTCTTGCGCCGGAAGGTTTCCGCGTTGCGCCGGTTCGAAATCGTAGCGGACGCCTTCATTCCCGGGCAGCGTCGTGTTGGAAGCGATGCCGTAGATGGATTCCAACCCGGGAACGCCGGTCTGAACCCGGATCGACCTATAGCCCAGCTCCTGGTGATGCCGGATGGAATCAAACAACTCGGGCAGCTCCTTGCCGGAGGCGTGCCCGTAGGCCATCAGCCCGCTGCGCGAAGCGCCGCCCAGCAGCTGATACACCGGCAGGCCGGCCGCCTTCCCCTTCAGATCCCACAGCGCCATATCCACCGCCGCGATCGCCGCCATGGTGATCGGCCCGCGCCGCCAATACGCGCTGCGGTACAGGAACTGCCAGGTGTCCTCGATCCGGTGCGCATCCCGTCCGATCAGCAGCGGCACCACATGATCGCGCAGGTAGCTCACAGCCGCGAGCTCACGCCCGTTCACGGTGGCGTCGCCCAGACCGGTCAGGCCGTCATCCGTGGTGAGTTTCAGCGTCACAAAGTTCCGGTCCGGGCTGGTCACGATCACCTCGGCGCGATCGATCTTCACTGGTCGTTCCTTCCTTGGGCGTGAAATCAACTGATATGACGATGTTCTCGTCAGATGGTCATCGCGGAGAACCCGCCGTCGACGTGGATCAGTGCGCCGGTCACGAAGCCGGAGGCGCGGGGCGACGCGAGCCACAGCAGCGCGCCGTCCAGCTCGCTGGCCTCGCCCAACCGACGCATCGGCGTGTGGCGAACAATGTCCGCGATGCGCTCCTCGCTGAGCAACGCCCGATTCTGTTCCGCCGGGAAGAAGCCGGGGACGATCGCATTGACCCGAACCCCTTCGGGCGCAAGCTCTCTCGCCAGGTATTGGGTGAGGTTGTTGACGCCGGCCTTGGCGACGCCGTAACCGAACACGCGAGAGAGCGGCGGCCCGGACGACGCCGAGGAGATGTTGATGACGCTGGCGCGGCCCGGCCGGCGGCGCAACTGCGGCGAGAACGCTTGCACCGCTTTGAACATCGAGGACAGGTTGACGTCGAGCAGCCGCTGCCACTCGTCGTCGGTGAGTTCGTCGAACGGCGTCGAGGAGTTCACACCCGCGGCGTTCACGAGAATGTCGATGCCGCCGCGGCTCTCGGCGTCCGCCGCCGCCCGCTCGATCGACGTCCGGTCGGCGACGTCCACCGCGCAGAACCACGCGGCGCCGCCCGCATCCTGCACCCGCCGCACCGCCGCTTCGCCACGCTCGCGTGACCGGCCGAGCACCCCGACCTCGGCGCCCGCCGCCGCCAGCACCTCCACGAACCGGCCGCCCAGCACACCGGTCCCGCCGATCACTGCCGCGCGAAACCCCTTGAGACTGAACAGCTCCGTCAAGAATGGCGCGGGATCGTTATCGTTCATGGCCGGCTCGCGAATGGGCTCAGGTGGCGCCCGAGGTAGTCCGCCAGGGCTTGACTGTAGGCGTCGTCATACTCGGTGAGCACCTCCCGGAGCGCCACGTCGATCGGGCTCGCCGCACCTGCCGCCGTGCGCAGTGCGGCACCGTATCCGACATGCAGGATCTGGCGGGTGGCGGGGGTATCAAGCAGTGATGGAAGGTCCTTGTCGGCAACGGAAGTCGGGTCCGGTACGGATTTGAGATCGGCGGACACGTAGTAGCTCGCGCGCGCCGCGCGGTAAGCGCTGACGCTCGCGGCGTAGATCCGGCGAAACAGCGCAGGGTCGAACCGCGCCGCAACGCCGAGGGCCACCAGATAACTGGTGCCCGACGTCTTCAGATGCACGAGCCCACCGGTCGCCTCCATCACCCCTGCATAGATGCTGAACTTGTCCGAGCCGGAATGCATCCCGATCTTGTACGGACCGAGCGCTGCAGCGATCCCGGCGTGCGTGCGAATGCTCGCGAACAGCGCGTCGCGGTCGCCCGCGAATTCCACGCCCTTCTCGAATGTTCCGAGGTGCCGTGGCGCGAAGCTCACCCAGTGCACACCGAGCCGCGCCAGTTCGGTCGCGATGTAGAGATGTTCCGCCGCCGTGGTGGGCTCGTCGGTCTCGTCGACGGCGATCTCCACCTCGACCTCGTGGCGCGCGCGGTCCATGAGGTGGCGGTACATCGCGGCGCCTTCGGCGACGGCGCGCCCATATTTCGCCATGGCGTGCGCGAGATCGGCGTCGCTGACGGCGATCTCGCACGTACCGGCGTCGACTCGCAGCTCGGCATAGCGTCGCCGCGCGGCGGGGAGGCTGTCTTCCAGCTGCTCCCATGGCAGACCTGCCAGATCGCGCTCAGTGGGGGTGCCTGCGTGCGCGGTGACGAAGTCGCCGACATCGATGGTGAATAGAGTGAATCCAGCCTCGAGGCAACGATCGATGTCCGCGGTCGTCTTGAGGTGATCGGCATCCGCCCCGACGGCGCCGTGCCACCCGGCCTGGATGCAGCCGAACGTGGCGTCGTCCAGCACCTGCTGCGGGCTTCGACCCAGCCGGTCCATCTCGCGAATCGACTGTTGCGCGAAAATCGGCTGAACGCCTTGCCCGTAGGCCCGGAAGGCGGCTACATGCCCGGGAGTGGCGAGCCCAAGTCGATCTCCGGTACCGGCCGAGGTGCGCAGGCCGATCGGACGCGGGCGGAGCGACAGATTCGCGTCGCGCGCCGCCGCCGCATTGTGCGCCGACAGCGGCCCCGTCAATCGGTAGCGTTCGCCAGCCGCCTCGGCGGCATCTTCGACGGTGCCTTCGAAGGCCGCGAGCGCGCGCGCATCGAAGGCTTCCACCGTGAGCCGGCGGCGGGTGCCGTGTCCGGTGATGCCGAGTTCAACGTTCACGGACGTCACGCTGGAGACAGCTCCTTCGCCGAGTCCCGGTCCAAGAACACCCGCGCCTGTGGCTGGCTCTGCAAGATCGACGCCGGACAGTCCGGGCTGATCGGCCCTTCCAACGCGGCGCGCACGGCCGCAGCCTTGCGCGCCTCCGGGACGGCAACCAGCACGGTGCGCGCGTGCAGCAGCGCCGGGATGGTGAGACTCAGCGCCTGCCTGGGCATGTCGTCGATAGATGCGAAGTGGCCCTCGCCGACCTGCTGACGGCGCGATACGTCGTCCATGGTGACGATGCGGACCAGATCGGTGGTGTCGAAGTCGGCCGGCGGGTCATTGAAGGCGAGGTGTCCGTTCTCCCCTATTCCCATGACGGTGACGGCCGGGTCAAGGTCGCGCAGCAGTTCCGAATAGCGTCGGAGCTCTTCGTCGATCGGCACGTGGTCGCCCACGACCCCCTCAAAACTCTTGGGGTGCACCCGATCGACGATGTTTTCGTGCATCCAGCGGCGGAAGCTCGCCGGATGGTCCGCGGCCATGCCCAGGTACTCGTCCATGTGTAGCACCGTGATCCGCGACCACTCGATGTCGTCCCGTGCGGCGACCGCGCGCGCGAAGCTCAGCTGCGAGTTGCCCGTCGCAAGGATCACCGCGATCGACTCCCGCTGCGCCAGCTCGCGCCGCGCCGCCTCCGCGAACACCTCGGCGACCGCTTCGCCGAGTTCTTCGTTCGTTTCGTAGATCGAGACGGCGAGGTCTTTGTAGGTCGACTCCCGGAGTGGCTCATGCATCAGTTTCTTCCTCATTTCCCTTTGCTTGCGCAACGATTTGTGTCGGGCTCACGTATCTGAGCGCGATGATGAGGACGATGAGGGTCGTCAACATGTAGATGACAGCCATCGCGCTGATCGCCTGTTCGGGTCGGATGCCGGACGCGAACACGGCGTAATAGAGGTCGACGATCAATGTCTGCGAGCCCGGGCCCGAGACCAAGAAGGTCAATTCGAACAATGCCACAGTCTGTATCAGCACCAACAGCGCGGCCGCCAACAAGCCCGGTGTCATGAGGGGCGCAAGGATCCTCCGAAATATCTGCCAGGTATTCGCACTGCACATGCGGGCTGCTGACTCGATCTTCGGGTCGATCTGCTCGACGAATGGGGTGAGCACCAGGATCACGAACGGCACTGCGGGAACAGTGTTCGCGATGATCACGCCTGTCAGGGTGCCGCCGAAGTGAAGTTTGTACAGGAGTGTCGCGAGCGGAATCCCGTACGTGATAGGCGGGACCATGATCGGCAGTAGGAAGCCGAGCATCAGCAACTTCTTGCCTGGGAACTGCTTTCTGGCCAGGACATACGCGGCAGGCGTGCCCAGGACAAGGCCGACCGCCACGACGACGAACGCCACTTCGACCGTCACGATCAAAGCGTCCGCCAGTTGGAAGGAGCCCCACGCTGTCGCGTAATAGTGGGTTGTCCACCCCTGTGGCAGCCAGCTGTCGAACCACTCGGTTCCGAAGGACGAGACGACAACCGTCCCCACAAGACCCAGGAGATTGACGACGAAGAAGGCGATGGCGATCCAGAAGAGCCAACTAGGGACGAATCGCAGGGCTCGCGGTAGCGAGCGCCTCGGGCGCCGGCGGGTCGGCGTTCCGGTCATGGCCATGACTCAGCCCTTTCCGGTCGCCGTGCTGCCGCTGTAGAGGCGACTGCGAAGGCCCAGGACGATCGCGATCATCAGGAGTTCGACCACAGCCGTGATGACCGAGATAGCAGAGGCCAGCGGGTAATCGTATTGCTGAAAAGCGGCGTTGGCCGCCGCGACCGCGAGGACATGTGAGTCGCCGGACGGGTTTCCGAGCAGCGTCGCCGACGGGAAGACGGAAAACGCCAATACGAACGTGAGGCAGAACGTATTGGCGATACCAGGGCTGAGAAGCGGCAGAGTGATCCGGAAGAATCGCTGGCTCGCACCGGCGCCCAGGGTTCTCGCGGCAGCATCCATCGCTGGATTGATTCCAGAGACATAGGAGAGGATGAGCAGGAACGCGAACGGAAAGCCGGTGATAATGAGAGATATGATCACTCCCCACATGTTGTGCAGGAGCGGTAGCGGTTTATCTGTCAGGCCGATACCCATCAGGATGCGGTTGACCCACCCGCGCGGGCCGAGGTAGTTCAACAGCCCCTCGGCCACGAGCACCGTACCGAGCGTGATCGGAGTGACAAGAAGGACATTCACGATTCGTTGCGAGCGCTTCCGTCGCCGCATCGCGAGCGCGAGCGGGATGGCGGCAACGACGTTGAATATGGAGGCCGGGAGCGCAATGGAAAAGGTGTGTCCAATCGTGCCCCGTAGGAATGGGTCGAAAAAGAAGCGCACGTAGTTCCCGAGGAACCCGGAATGGTCCATCGGCTGAAATGACAACACGATCCCGTACACGGACGGGTATATGAACAGCAGCACGAGGAACAGGAACGCGGGAGCCACCAACCACAAGAGCCGATCGATTCCGCGGTCTCGGAGCCGGTGCCGCCAGGAGGGCTGCGCACTCGGCGCCTGAACGCGAGGGAGGTCCAGCGTGCCCATACTGCTCACACGGTCTCCCGCTCATGGATCGGGTCGCGCCGACTCTCGTCGGCCTCGGGATCCGCCCCGGCCGCGTAGACCATCACGTGGTCGCGCGGAACGTTGACGACCACCTGGTCGCCTGCGGTCACGCGTTGGTTGATCCTGGCGAAGAGGGAGGTGGTCTCGTTCACCTCGATTTCGATTTCGTAATCACGGCCCTGGTATTCAACCGTTCGTACGACACCTGGAATGTCATTGACGCCCGTCCTGCCGAGCGTCAGGCCATCCGGTCGAATGGCGACGGTGGCCTGACCGCGCACCGTACCGTTGGCGACAAGCTCGATTCCGCCGCCGGAGAGTCGGGTCAGTGTTGGATCGCCCTCCACGGGCCCGGCCACCATCGACAGCTGGTTCCGGTAACCCATGAAGTCCGCGACGAAGGCATTGGCCGGGCGTGCGTACACCTCTTCAGGTGCGCCAGCCTGCTGCATGCGCCCGTTCCGCAGAACGACGAGCCGGTCGGCAAGCGATAGCGCCTCCTCCTGGTCGTGGGTCACATAGACAGTCGTGAGGTTGAGCTCCCGGTGGAGCCGGCGGAGTTCGGTCCGCATCTCATGCCGCAATTTGGCGTCGAGATTCGACAGCGGCTCGTCCATCAGAACCAACTTCGGTTCCATCACGATCGCTCGCGCTATCGCGACACGCTGCTGCTGCCCACCGGAGAGTTGGTTCGGCCGTTTATCACCGTGCTCGGTCAGGTGAATGAGGTCGAGTGCCCAGTCCACCTTCCGCACGATCTCGTGCCGCGACACCCGCTGCATCTGCAGACCGAACGCGATATTCTTCCGAACCGACATATGTGGGAATAGTGCATAGTTCTGGAACACCATCCCGAAGCCCCGCCGCTCGGGTGGCAGCAGGTCCACACGCTCGTCATCCAGATAGATCGCTCCCGCCGTGAGCGGCAGCAGACCTGCGAGACAATTGAGCGTCGTGGACTTGCCGCACCCCGACGGCCCCAAGAGAGCTACGAACTCACCGTTCCGAATGGTCAGGCTGAAGTCCGCGAGGGCGGTCACACCCTTGAACTGTCGGCTGACTGCTGCCAGCTCGAGTTTTGTGAAGGCCAACGCTGACACAGTCCATTCCTACTTCTGGAGCTTCTGACCGCCGATTTCCCTGTCCCATTTGTCGAACATCTTGGCCAGCGCATCATTGCTCAGCGGCGGAACTGCCTTGAACTTGGGCAAGAGTTCGTCGTATGTCGACGTGCGTCCGTACTTGTGGATCACGTCCTGGCTCTCCTTCGGCGCCATATCGAGCGTGACACCCTTCACCGCCGGGCCTGGATACATGTACCCCGTGTCATATGCCTTGGCTTGCTGTTCGGGCGAAAGCATCCACTTGATGAGGTCCAGAATCACGGCGAGTTTGTCCGCCGACTCGCCCTTGGGCACGGTGATGTAGCTCGAGTCCATGATCCAGGAGGTTCCGTCAAGGGCGACGACGTCGGCTCCTTCCGGAACGGTCCCGATAGCACGCGCGTTGATGTCCCAACCCGTCGTGGTGGCCACCATCTTTGTGGAACCGTTCGCCAGAGCCTTCATCGTTGCCGTGGTCCCAGACGGGTAGAACGAGATGTACTGGCCCAATTCCTTGAGGTAGCTCCACGTCTTGTCCCAGCCGTTGATCGGATCCGAGGGGTCCTTGTCGCCGAGTATGTACGGGAGCCCCTGCACAAAGGCGCGACCGGGTCCCGAATTCGCGGGCTGCGCATACATGAACTGCCCCGGGTTCGCTTTCGCCCAGGCCAACAGCGCGTCGGCAGTGGTCGGTGGATCCGTCACGGTCCCCGGCATGAACTCGAGCAGCGGCCCGTAGTCACCGAAGTCATTGACGGTCGCGTAGCCGTCTGTCATGTCGAACAGTTGTTTCGCGCCGGGCTGGTAGGTGTCGACGGCTGCACCGATCTGCTTCTGGTAGTCGGGATACAGCTTCAGGAAGACTCCGGCGTTGACACCGAGGCCCAGCGCATCGTTCCCGGTCAGGACGATGTCGATCTGGTTGGCGCCGGCCGCCTGCTGAGCCTTGAGTTTGCTGACGATCTGTGTGGCATCACCGGTATCGAAGTTCACCTTGGCGAGGTACTGAGGGAACTTCTTCATGTACGCCTCGATCATCGGCTGAGCAACCTGCATATCGCCGGCCACGTCCACGAGATTCAAAGTGACCGGCGAGGAAGGCATCTTGAGTTCGTCCGCCGTGACGGCCTTGGACGAATCGCCGCTCGAGCTACCCGACGAGCACGCCGCCACCGTCATCACCAGGGCAAGCGCCACTGATCCCGCGACGAGTTTCCGTATGTTCCTCAACATTGAAGCCTCTTCTCCTTAGGGGTGGTGACGCTGTTCCCGTCGCGCGTGCGGCGCGGGCCTATCACCAGGTCAGCCGTGCCAAGAATGCAGTCCGCTCCGCGCCCGCGACGCCACATCACGCGGCATCCTGTCTCCGGAGGCCTCGCGATCCTTCGCATCCTGCAAGCGCTTGCATTGACGGAGACAATACTCGCATACTCATCAGATGCAAGCGCTTGCAGGGAAACCTCACGCGACGGGGGAGACCAGATCGGGGCGATCGGGCTTCTGGCTGACGGTACCGACCACGCGTTGCTGAACTCGGTGGCGCAATACTCGGATGCCCGTGCTATCTGAAAGGCGGTGATCGGTGCTGAAGCGACCCACCCTGGACACGGTGGCGCAACAGTGCGGCGTGTCGACTTCGACTGTGTCTCGCGCACTTTCGCGTCCTGAGTTCGTGAAACCAGCTGTGCGAGAACGGATCCTCGCCGCAGCGACGCAGATCGGTTACCGGCCCAACAAGATGGCACGCGGCCTCGCGACGGGCCGGCTGGGCCGGTTGGGCCTGCTCGTGCCGGACGTGGCGAACCCGTTCTTCACCGAGTTGCTTCGGGTGGTGCACCACGTCGCATCCACAACGGCACGGTGTTCGCTGCTGATCGTCAACAGCGACGAACGACCCGGCGAAGAGGCCGATCTCATTGCCGGCCTGTCGGAGGAAGTGGACGGCGTGATCGTCGCATCGCCACGTGCGCCCACGAGTGCGCTGACGCAGGCGGTCGACGGGACGCCGGTGGTGTTCATCAATCGGCCCATCACGGGGTACGACGCAGTGCTCATCGAATACGAGGACGCGATTGTGCAGGCCGGCGAGCACCTCATCGCGGAGGGGCACGAGACTATCGCGCTGGTACGCGGCCCATCAGCATCGTGGGCCGCCGCCCAACGAGCCAATGCGTTGACTCGATGGGCCAAGGGGCGACGGGTGCGGTTGATCGATCTGGGAGCGGGAGCGCCGACCTTCGAGGCCGGCCTCGATTCCGTGCGCCGCATCATCGACGGCGATGCCACCGCGGTGGTCGCTTACGACGACATGGTTGCCAGCGGCGTCATTGCAGGCCTGCACGCGGCGGGCCGCAGTGTGCCGGGTGATATTGCCGTGGTCGGATGCGACGACACCCTGCTCGCGAGGCTGCTGACCCCGGCGATGACAACCGTGAGTCCGCCGTACGCGCAGATCGGCGTGGCGGCGATGAATCTGCTCAACGCCCGGATCGACGATCCGACCGCGCCGGCACGGCGAATCAAACTCCCGTGCACTCTGGTGATCCGAGAATCTTCCTAGCGCACGGGGCCGCAGTCGAACTGCTGGCGACCGTCGATCTCGGCCCAGAAATCGAGGGCCTGGATGGATACGAACTCCGCATGCGGCTGGCGACGATCGAGCCTGTCAGAATTTTCGGCCCGGGCACGCGCCCCCGGCAGTTCGGACAGCCTGCCGCGTGCATGTAGCAGCATTCCGCCCGATATGTCCCAGTTACACGCACACCCCGGTGTGTGACGGCAGTGGTGCACCAACGGTCGCCTACTCGCCGTTCGGGAGGGTCGCGAGCAGGGCGCGCAGGTGGGCCGTCTCGGCCGGGGTCCAGCCCGGGGGCTGGGTAACGGCGGCGAAGGCGTTCGCGTAATCCAGGGTGTACGTGTGGCCGCTGCCGGCTGGCATGTCGGTGGAGAAGATGATGTCCATGGTCACCTGCCAGAACGTGACGAGCGGGATCCACGTCATGGCCACGGTGCGGCCCGGCAGCGCGGGCTCGGCGAGCCAGGCCGGTCGGTCGAACAGCAGGCTCGGCGACCACCACACGATGGGGTCGTTGACGTGCTGCAGGTAGACGACCGACGGCCGGGCGGACGCAGGCAAGTCATCCGCCGCGGTGACGAAGCACACGGCCGCGCACCCGTCGATCGACGGCCGCTGCTCCGGCGAGCCGGCTAAGCGGTCGTCGGTCAGCGTGCGCCACAGCGAGGTGAAATTGGGGGTGCCGGCCCACACCGCCCCGTCCGCCCGCGTCTGGACATCGGCCAGTGAGCCGAAGGCGCCCTGGCTGCCGTAGGCGCCGAGACTCTCGCCGGTGACGATGAGCTTCGGCCGCTGATCAGCGGGCCGCTTCGCCCACGCGGCGTGCACGGCGTCGAAGAGGACCTTTCCCGCCGCGGTCGGCGTGTCCCGATCGGTGAGGAATGCGACGGTGCTCGGCAGGAACGAGTACTGCATGGCGGCGATCGCGGTGTTTCCGCCCCACATGTACTCGATCGCGGCGGCCGCGTCCTCGTTGACCCATCCGCGGCCGGTGGTGGTGACGACCACGAGCACGGCGCGGTTGAATGCGCCGGTCCGGTCAAGCTCGGCCACCACCAGCTTCGCCTCGTCGCGCAACGACGGGGCGGAGTCGGTGCCGGCGTACACCCGGATCGGCTGCACGGCCGGCGCCTGGCGATAGGCGCTGAGCTGCGCGACAGTTGGGCCGGACGAGACGAACGTGCGGCCTTCCCTGCCGAGATCGGTCCAGCGCACGAGCGACGCCGCCGAGCCGGACCGCTCCATGGTCTGCGGCGGCCGGGCACCGGGCGCCGTGCCGCTGTCGGTGAGCGAGAACGATGCGCCGGCAACCTTGTTCACCACCGGCAGCAGCGCGTTCGACAACGTCGTGACGAGCAGGAACGCTACGAGCGCGGCCGCGAGGAGCTTGGCGACCGGCAGCGGGACCCAGCGCGCACCGAACCGGCCGATGCGGCGGGTCACCCAGCGCAGCGAACGTGCGCCGGTGAGAACCGCCCGGCTGAGCGCGAACGCGATCAGCAGCACCAGCGCGTAGAAGTTCGCGTCGTCCCGGTTGGTGTGCGTGACCTCCCGCACCTGGTACTGCCAGACCGCGCCGAGCACTCCGAACAGCGGGATCAGCACCCACGCCGACACGATCAGTGACCGCTTGACCATCCACCGACGATGGGGCTTGGCCAGCGGCCGGAACCCGAATTTGCGCAGCGCCCAGCCGACGATCACGCCGACGGCGTACCCCGTCACCGTGCAAATACCGCTCGCCACGCCCTGCAGATACCAGGCCCGCGGCAGCAGCGACGGCGCCATCGACAGGCAGAAGAAGACCAGGCCGACGGCCATGCCGCCCACGCTCAGCGAGGAGAAGACGCGGCGCAGATGCCGCCCGAGCGCGCGCACCACCCTGAGCAGAAAACCCAGCACCCGGCGCACGGCGACCGGGATACGGGAGCGGGCCGGCGTGGCCGGGGCGGGGCGCGGCTCCGCTTGCGGAAACTGCACACCGGTCACGAAAAACCATAGTACCGGCCGATTTTCGTGGTCGGCGCGGGCCGGCCCGGCTGCCGACGGGCGGCGGGTCACCTTGTTTCGGGTATGACGCGGTTCGCGGCCGGCCGCCAGGCCGCGAACCGCGTCATACCCGATGACACTGCGGCCGACACCGTGGAGTGCGACGAACGGGTGAAGTGGCCAAGATCATGCGCCGGAGGCACACTGAATTGTGTACGGAACTTCGCCGACGCACGTCGTCATGGTCGCGAGATCCGGGCCGCAGGGGCCGGGGGCGGCGGCCAGCGCGCCGACGTATCGCCACTGAGGTGGGCGGCGCTTCCTGCGCCCCGGCGTCTTCGCGACACCCGCCCGCCACGCTGACGGGAGGATCGGGATGCGTCTTTCGATCACGGGGACCCGCAGGCCGCTGTCCGGCACCGTGCGCGTGCCCAATTCCAAGTACCACGCCCACCGCGCGTTGATCCTGGCGTCGCTGGCGCCGGGGACCAGCACCATCATCGGCCTCACCCAGGCCAAACATGTGGCGTACACGGTCGACCTGCTGCGCGGCCTCGGTGTGCGCGTCGTCCGCCGCGGCGATCGGTTCGTCATAGACGGTGGCGGTTACCACCCGGTCAGTGACGTGGTGAGCGCGGGCAGTTCGGGGAGCACGCTGTATTTCACCCTCGGGCTGGCCTGCCTGGCCGACGCGCCGATCACCGTCACCGGCCAGAAGTACTTCCGGCGCCGCCCGGTCGCGCCCCTGCTCCGCGCGCTGACCGAGATGGGCGTGCGGCTGGACTCGGCGGACGGCTGCCCGCCGGTACGCGTCCGGCCCGGGCGGCCGACCGGCGGGACGGTGCACATCTCGGGCTCGCTGTCGCAATGGATCTCGGGCCTGCTGCTGCTGGCGCCGTTCGCGACCGGACGGACCGTGATCGAGATCGATGACGAGCCGAACGAGCGCCCGTACCTGAAGCTCACCGTCGACATGATGCGAAAATTCGGCCTGACGGTGGCGCATTCGGCGGATTGGCGGCGCTTCGAGATCGAGCCGGACCAGCAGGCGGTGCCCACCACCATCCAGCTGCCACCGGATCTCGGCTCCGCGGCGTTCGGGTTCGCGACGGCCGCGCTGCACCCGTCGGACATCGTGTTCCAGGGCCTGCCCTCGCTGCACGCCGCGGACCATCCGGAGGCTGCCGTGCTGGACATCGTGCAGCGCATGGGGTTGTCGCTGACGGCCGGCCCTGAGGCGACCGTGCGCGCCCGGCACGACGGATCCCGGCTCGCGCCGACCACGATGGACTGCCGGGACATCCCCGATCTGCTCCCGGTGCTCTCCGCGATGGCGGCGTTCGCGGACGGGACCACGGTGTTCGAGAACATCAGCCACGTGCGGCTGAAGGAATCCGATCGCGCGTCGGCGATGCTGCAGCTGAATCGGATGGGCGCCGATCTGGAACTTCAGGGCGATCGCCTTGTGGTGCACGGGGTCCCGAGTTTGCGCGGCGCGGACGTGTCCAGCTTCAACGACCACCGGGTGCTCATGTCGCTCGCGGTGGCGGCCACCCGCGCGATCGGGCGGACCACGCTCACCTACCCCAACGCCTACCGGATCTCCTACCCCGAGTTCCTGGACGCGATGACGACGATCGGGTTGGACATGGCCGTGCAGCCGGGGGCGGCTCCGTCTGCGGGGCGCCGGGCCGGGCCGTCGCCCGCGCGCATCTCCGATGTGCGTCGGACCCCGGACCAGTGGGTGCGCCGCTGGGCGACGGAGCGGCCGCACGACGTGGCGCTGGTGGACGTGCGGCCCGGGCGGATGCGCTCCTACACCTGGCAGGAGATCGTGGAGCGCGCCGACCGGCTGGCGTCCGCGCTGCTCGGGCTGGGGGTGCAGCCGGGCGAGCGGGTCGCCTACCAACTGCCGAACTGGTGCGAGTTCGTGGTGGTGTCGCTGGCGACCATGCAGATCGGCGCGGTGTGCTGCCCGCTGATGCCGATCTTCCGGCAGCGTGAGGTCTCTTTCGCCCTACGCCGGTCCGCGGCCCGGGTGCTGGTGATCCCGCAGGAGTTCCGCGGGCGCAACTACGTGACGGAGACGGCGGCGATGGTCGCGGAGGCGGCTGCCGGGTCCGTTGGCGGGGACGACGGCGACTCGCTGGCCCTGCAGCACGTGGTCGTGGTCCCGGCGTCGGACGCGGACTCTGATTCGGGTACGGCCGGGCCGGCGGAGATCGCCGCTCCGCTGTGGGGTGGCGGATCGGTGGTGTGGCACAGCTACCCCGAGTTGATGGCGGGCGCCGAGGTCAATGCCGATCTGCTGGCGTCACGTCGGCCCACCGCGGAGATGACGGCGCAGCTCCTGTTCACCTCTGGCACGTCCGGCGAGCCGAAGGGTGTCCTGCACCGGTTCGAGGCGCTGACCCGCGCGGCGCTCATGGAGGCCGAGCACCTGGGCCTGTCGGCGCGGGACGCCATCTACATCCCGTCCCCGCTCGCGCACCAGACGGGCTTCCTATACGGGATGTGGCTGGCGCTGGTGCTCGGCTCACGACAGGTGATCCAGGGCATCTGGAACGGGTCCCACGCGCTGCGCGTGCTGCGCGAGACGCGATGCACGTTCGTGCAGGCGGCGACGCCGTTCCTGGCCGACCTGGTGACCGCGGTGGGCGACGGCGACCGGCCGCCGACCGACCTGCGCATCTTCGTCGCGACCGGTGCCGCCGTGCCGCGCGGGCTCGCGGAACGGGCCACCCGGCAACTGGGCACGGCGGTGTGCGGCGCCTGGGGCACCACCGAAACCTGCCTCGGCACGCTGTCCGCTCCGGGCGACGAGCCGGTGAAGGTGTGGGGCACGGACGGGCGGCCGCTGCGCGGTATCGACGTGCGCATCACCGATGACGAGGGGCGCGTCCTGCCTGTGGGTACGGAGGGCAATTTCGAGTTGCGCGGGCCGACGTTCTTCACCGGCTACCTGGATCGGCCGGACTGGACCGCCGCGGCCCTCACCGCGGACGGTTTCTTCCGCACCGGTGATCTCGGCATCTTGGACGCCGACGGGTATATCCGCATCAGCGGCCGGGTGAAGGATGTGATCAACCGGGGCGGGGAGAAGGTGCCCGTCGCCGAGATCGAGCAGATCCTGTACGACCATCCGGCGGTGCAGGACGTGGCCATCGTGGCCATGCCGGACGATCGGCTCGGCGAACGCGCCTGCGCCTTCGTCGCGCTCCGACCGCACACGGACCTGTCGTTCCAGGGGATGCAGAAGCTGCTCGACGCTCACCAGGTGTCGAAGCACTATTGGCCGGAACGCCTCGAGGTGATCGACAGGATGCCCCGGAATGCGGCGGGCAAGATCCAGAAGTTCGCATTGCGGGAACGGGCGCGCGGACTGCGCCCGCAGACGGAGGAGGAGCTCGACAGGTGACGGCCGGACATCTCACAGCAGCGACCGCAGGGACCACCGCAGCGACCGCAGAAAGCCCGCCGGCGGGGTCCGGTGCGGGAGACCCGGTTACATTCAAAGACATGCTCGCCGACGTCCGCGGTTTCGTCACCGGGCCGGGCGAGCGCTACGCCGAACGGATCGAACGCGACGGGGCCGTGCCGCCAGACCTGTGGTCGGACTTGAAGTCTCGCGGATACCTGTCGCTGGCGGCGCCGCTCGAGTACGGGGGCCGGGGCGTGCCGTTCAGCAAGTACCTGGAGCTGATGGAGTGGTTCGCGAGGTCGCACGGCTCGATCCGCATGATCGTGCACGTGGTGAACGGGATCTGGCGGGCCATCGATCAATTTGCCACCGCGGAGCAGCGGCGCCGCTTCGTGCTGCCGGTGGTGGCGGGCGATATCCGCGTCGCCTTCACGTTGACCGAACCGACCGCCGGCACCGGCGCGGACCTGCGCTGCTCCGTCGAACGCGATGGGGACACGTACTACCTGTCCGGCGAGAAGCACATGATCACCTTCGGCGTGAACTGCGACTACTGGCTGCTGTTCGCGCGCGTCGCAGGGACTCTCGGCGCCGACGGGACCGTTGCGCTGATGGTGCCCCGGGACGTTCCCGGCGTCGCCGTGCAGAGCATGGCCGAGACCATGGGCGTGCACGGCACCGACCACGCCCACCTGGTCTTCGACCGGGCGCCCGTGCCGGTAGCCAACAGGCTCGGCGCGGCGGGCGACGGGCTGCAGGTCGCGTTGGGCGGGTTCCTGGTGCCCAGCCGCATCTCGGTGGCCATGAGCTGCGTCGGCCTCGCCCGCCGGGCGCAGGAACTCGCCGTGCACCGGGCCACCCAGCGGGTGACGTTCGGCAAGCCCCTCTCGCAGCGGCAGGCGATCTCCTTCGCGCTCGCCGAGAACGCGGCGGACATCGAAGCGGCCCGCGCGCTGGTCCTACACGCGGCGCACGAATGGGAGGCCGGCAGCGACCGGGCACCCGTGCTCTCGTCCATGGCGAAGCTGGTGGCTGTGGACATGCTCACCCGGGTGACGGACAAGGCACTGCAGGTGCACGGCGGCCTCGGCTACTGGTCGTCCAGCCCGATCGAGCGGGTGTACCGGGACGCCCGGGCGCAACGGTTCGAGGAGGGCACCAACGAGATCCAGAAGACGGTGATCGCCCGCGATCTGTTCGCGCACGCCGCGGAGATGACGTGGTGACGGGCTCCGCCGACGGCACGGCCGGCCCCCTCGGCGGCTCCCCCGACATGCCGACCGGCCCGTTCGCTGGAACGGTCACGCTGATCACCGGCGCCTCGCGGGGAATCGGCCGCTCGCTGGCACTCTCGCTGGCCGCGGACGGCGGGGCGGTGGTGATCAACTATAAGAAGAACGCGGACCTGGCCGAGCAGACCCTGGCCGACGTGCGGGCGATGGGCGGCAGCGGGATCTGCGTGCAGGCCGACGTCGAGCAGCCGGAGGACATCGACCGGCTGTTCGCCGCGGCCGCGGCGGAGTTCGGCCGGTTGGACTTCTTCATCTCCAACGCGGCGGCCAGTTCGTTCAAGAAGATCCTCGACCTCGGCCCGCACCACCTCGACCGCTCCTTCGCGATGAACGTGCGCGCGTTCGTGCTCGGCGCGCAGCGGGCCGTGCCGTTGATGGACCGTGGCGGTCGCATCGTGGCCCTGTCCAGCTACGGGAGCGCCCGCGCCTACCCCACCTACGCGAACCTCGGTTCCGCCAAGGCGGCGATCGAGGCGTGGGTGCGGTACATGGCCGTCGAGTTCGCCCCGCACGGCATCAATGTGAACGCCGTCAACGGCGGGATCATCGAATCCGACTCGTCGAAATACTTCTATGACGTCCCCGGCATGCCCCCGCTGGACGACGTGCTGGCGAAGGTGCCGAAGGGCCGAATGGGCACCGTGCGGGAGGTCTCCGACGCCGTGCTGTTCCTGCTGTCCCGCGCCTCGGAGTACATCACCGGCCAGGTGCTGGTGGTCGACGGCGGCCTGTCCGTGGTCGCGCCACCGTTCTACTCGGACGCCGGGCCGGAGCTGGCGCTGGATGTGTGACGGGACCGCTGAGGGGATCTCTGAGCGGGCCGCCGCGGGGGCACCGGACGGAATGCCTGACGCGGTCTTCACGCCGGGCCGGATCGGCACGCTGCGTCTGCCGCATCGCATCGTGATGGGGTCGATGCACCTCGGCGTGGAGCGCGAACCCGGCTGTCGACAGGCGGCAGCGTTCTATGCGGCGCGGGCCCGCGGCGGCGCCGGGCTGATCGTGACCGGCGGCTGGGCCGTGAGCCCGGCGGGGGCAGGCGGCGCGGACTACGGCATGGTCAATGACCCGGCCTGCCACCCTGGCCTCGCCCACATCGCGCGCGAGGTGCACGACGCGGGCGGATTCGTTGCGCTGCAACTGTTTCACGCCGGGCGATACGGCTCTAAATCGTTCTTCGGCGCTCCGCCGGTCGCGCCGTCTGCCGCTTCTTCCGTCATGTCGAGCCGCTTCCGTACGGAACCGCCCGAGGTTCTCGACGCGGCCGGGATCGCCGCGACCATCGAGGATTTCGCCCGTGCCGCCGCGACGGCGCGGGCGCTCGGATTCGACGCCGTGGAGCTGATGGGCTCGGAAGGCTATCTGCTGAACCAGTTCTGCTCCCCGCTCACCAACCTGCGCGACGACGCCTACGGCGGAGACGCGGCCCGACGACGCGCCTTCCCGCTGTCCGTACTCGCCGCGGTGCGGGCGTCGGTCGGCCCGGACTTCCCGGTGCTCTATCGGATGTCCGGCGCGGACCTGATGGATGGCTCCACCGCTCATGACGAAACCCTCGATCTGGCACGAGCTCTCGCGGCAGGCGGGGCCGATGCGTTGAACATCGGCATCGGTTGGCACGAGTCGGCCGTGCCCACCGTGCAGGCCGTGGTGCCCGGCGGGGTGTGGAGCCCATTCGCCGCTTCCGTCCGCCGCGCCCTGTCTGCCGACCCGCACACCGCTTCCACGGTGGTGATCTCGGGCAATCGGATCAACAGGCTGAGCCAGGCGCGGGAGATCCTCGCCGCCGGGGCGGCGGACTTCGTGTCCATGTCCCGGCCGTGGCTTTCCGACCCCAACCTGATCCGTGCGGCCCAGACCGGCCGCACCGTCAACATCTGCATCGGCTGCGACCAGGCGTGCATCGACCGGTCGCTGGTCGGCGAGCGCGTCTCCTGCCTGGTCAATCCCTCCGCGGGCTTCGAGGCCGACGGCCCGGCGTCCACGGCCCGGCCCGGCGCGCGCTACGTCGTCATCGGCGGTGGACCCGCGGGCCTCGCCGCGGCCCGGGAACTCGCGCTGGCCGGGGCGCAGGTGACCCTGTTCGAGGCCGAACCCGAACTGGGCGGCCAGTTCCGGCTCGCGCGACTGGTGCCCGGCAAGCACGACTACGGCGGCACCATCGACTTCTACGCGGAGCAGTTGCGCGAGCTCGGCGTGACGGTGTCGCTCGGCCGCCCGATCGGCGCGGGCGACGCCACTGCCCGCGACGCCGCCCTGGACGGCGCCGACGCGGTGGTGCTCGCGACGGGGGTTCACCCGCGCACCGTGTCGATACCCGGAATGAGCGCACCGGGATCCGTTCCCTTGCTGAGCTACCCGGAGGCCTTCGCACGGCGAGACGATCTCGGCGAGCGGGTCGCGATCATCGGCGGCGGGGGTATCGCCGTCGACCTGGCGCACCTGCTCGCGCATCCGAGCGCCGTCACCCCCGATTTCGACGACGGCGACCCGGGCCGAATCCGCGCCGCCCGCGCGCGGTTCGCAGCCGATCACCGACTGCCGGATCCCGGCGGCGCCAACTGCTGGGGGGCGCCCGATGCGGCGCTCGACACCGCGCCCGACACACCGACCGGGCAGGCGCCCCCACGTTCGGTGACGGTGATGCGGCGCTCCGGCAAGATCGGCGCCGGCCTCGGCCGCACCATGCGCTGGGTCGTGGTCGGCGAATTGCGCCGCGCGGGAGTACGGACGATCACCGGCGTGCGCTACCGCCGGATCACCGGCGAAGGGGTCGAGATCCTCACGGAGGGCGGGCCGGAGACGATCGCCGCGGACGTCGTCGTGGTGGCCGCCGGCCAGCTGCCGAACGACGGCCTGGCCGCGGACCTGCGTCGCGCCGGTGCGCCGTTCCGCGTCATCGGCGGCGCCCGCAGAACCGAGAACCTCGACGCCGTGCGGGCTTTCGCCGAGGGCCGGGCCGCCGCGCGCGACCTGCTGGTAAGTATGTGACGGGGCATACACTTGGAGGTATGTCAACGACCCTCCACGTGCCGGAAGACCTGGCCGCCCGACTCGCTGTTGAGGCACGCCGCCGCGGGGTCGACGTCGATGCGTTATCGGCCGAACTCCTGTCCGCAGGCCTCGCCGACAACGAGCTGGAGGCGTTCATCGGTGTCGGACGATCCGGTCGCAGTGATCTCGGCCGACGGCATCGCGCGATCAAGGCGGAACTCGTCGGAGACCGGTCGGCTCGCGACCTGTGATCGTCATCGTCGACACCGGCGTACTGCTGGCTGCTGCCGACGCGGACGACGCCGACCACGAGCCGTGCGCCGAGTTGTTGCGTGAGCACCGCGGTCGGCTGTGGGTACCGGCGCCAGTCGTGCCGGAATGCTCCTGGCAGGTTAAACGCCACCTAGGGCGTGTCTCCCATAGGTTTGGG
>MKSW01000029.1 GCA_001897425.1 Actinobacteria bacterium 69-20
TGATCTGAGCGACGAGGAAGACCAGGATGCCGGTGCGAACCCGGCATCCTGGTCATTGTGCACGCTGTGCGGCGAGGAATACTCGAAATACCCAGGTCAACCAGTTAAGGTTGATGCGGTTGTGACAATTCGTGGCACGTCGAGTCCCCAGCTCGGCCAAAGGCTCCGTTCCCCAGATGGAGCCGGCCGCGATGCAACCCTTGAGGATGCCCTCGAGTCGCCCAGTCCCCAATGGGCCACTCGAGGGCATCCGTTCCCCTGAAGCATTCGCCCCAGTGTGGCCTTCCACTGCCGTCAACCGAGCTCCCAACTCAGTGTGCCGACTTGCCGGTCGAGGTCCCCACCTCTCCGGCCCCCAGTTCTCGTGTTCAGCCTCAGTTACAGTAACCAGCGCGGGGGACACTTGTCCACCATATGGGGGACAAGTCGCAACCTCTTGAGGAAATCCTGAGGTTCACCGAAAGCCCTTGTCGACGGAGCACCAAACACTGCGCAGAATGTCGGGCATCCGTTGCCGGATATGGACGAAGTGCACGTCGACTGCGCCGCCGAGGTCGGACGCTCAGGACTGTCCCCGACGCCGGATGCGCGAGCGGTCGGATGCCGTGTCAGTCGAGCGCGAGCGCGACCCGCAGGGCGCGCGACACCATGCGCATCGTCAGCGGCGAGAACGCGCCGAGGAGCCGGTGGGCGTCGGCATCCCGCATCTCCTCGATGTCGTCGCAGAGCACGCGGCCGCGCACCGGCTCCCCCGCGGGGATGCGGACGATGGAGGCGAGATCGGGCTTGACCTTCGACGTGATGCGCACCACGAGGGCCGTTCCCAGCCCGTGATTCCGCGGATTCTGGGAGATCACGAGGTAGAACTCCTCCTCCGACAGTCCCGGCAGCGTCGCCGCCCAGATCTGGCCGCGGAAGAACCTGTTGCTCATTCGCCGGGCTGGCTCTCGCCGGCCTCGCGGCGCATCGCCCGGTAGGCGAGGTAGTCCTCGTCCTCCGCCAGTTCCCCGTATGCGGCGAGCTCGATCGCCTCGCGGACACGGGCGAGGCCGGCCTGGAGGACGGCGTGCACGAGCTCCGCCTCGGACGCGTTCTCCTGGACGTCTCCGGGGAGCGCGCCGCGGCGCTGCGCGGACTCGCGGATGGCCTCGAGCTCAGCGAGGTCCTGCGCGGTGAGCGGGAGTGACAGCCGCTTCGGGGCGGGGGATGCGTCGGGGGACGACATGCATCAAT
>MKSW01000030.1 GCA_001897425.1 Actinobacteria bacterium 69-20
TGTTGTTCGCCCGCCGGCGTCGCGCCGCCCCACCATCCCGCACCGCCACGACAAGGAAGAGATCACGATGCCCGTTCGCAAGGTTGCCCTGCTGACCGCCGGCGGGTTCGCCCCCTGCCTCTCCTCGGCGATCGGCGGGCTCATCGAGCGGTACACAGAACTCGACCCGTCGATCGAGATCATCGCCTACCGGCACGGGTACCAGGGCCTCCTCGCCGGCGACAGCATCACCGTCACCGACACGGTGCGGCGTCATGCCGCCCTGCTGCACGAGTTCGGCGGCTCCCCCATCGGTAATTCCCGCGTGAAGCTCACGAACGCGAAGGATCTCGTGAAACGTGGGCTGATCAAGGAGGGTGACAACGCGCTCGAGGTGGCTGCGAACCAGCTCACGGCCGACGGGGTGGATGTCCTGCATACGATCGGCGGCGACGACACCAACACCACCGCAGCCGATCTCGCGGCCTACCTGGCCGGGCACGACTACCCGCTCACCGTCGTCGGGCTGCCCAAGACCATCGACAACGACGTCAAACCGATCAAGCAGACGCTCGGCGCCTACACGGCCGCGGAGCAGGGCGCGATCTACGCCCGCAACATCGTCGCGGAGCACAACTCGGGCACCCGGATGCTGATTGTGCACGAAGTGATGGGGCGCGGCTGCGGGTGGCTCACCGGGGCGACCGCGAAGGCCTACCGCGATTGGCTGGACACCCGCAGCTGGCTGCCGGAGATCGGGCTCACGCGCGCGGCCTGGGACGTGCACGCGGTGTACATCCCGGAACTCCACATCGACCTCGACGCGGAGGCCACGCGGCTCAACAACGTCATGGACACCGTCGGCAACGTCACGATCTTCCTCTCCGAGGGTGCCGGTACCACGGAGATCGTCGCCCAACTCGAAGCCGCCGGGGAGCCGGTCGCGCGTGACGCGTTCGGGCATGTCCGGCTCGACGAGATCAATCCGGGCGCCTGGTTCGCGAAACAATTCGGTGAGAGACTGCGCGCCGAAAAGGTCATGGTGCAGAAGTCCGGATACTTCTCGCGATCCGCCGCCGCAAACGCCGAGGACCTTCGCCTGATCAAATCGATGACGGACCTCGCCGTCGATTGCGCGCTGCGCGGCGAGCCCGGCGTCATCGGTCACGATATCGAGCGCGCGAATACCTTGCGCGCCATCGAGTTCGACCGGATCGCGGGCGGCAAACCGTTCGACACGTCGGAACCGTGGTTCGCCGACATGCTCGCGGCGATCGGCCAGACCGCGGGCTGACCCACCATGGACGAGCCGCAGCCAACGCATCGGCGCAGCACCCGCCGCGCCGCACGCCGGGATGCCGGCCCGCCCGACACACCCGTCCGAACCGAAGCGACCGGCCCGCCGGGCCTAGACCAGCCGACCCAGCCAGCCCAGCCACCCCAGCCGACCCAGAAACCCGGCCCGCCGTCGGCGGTCAATGCACCCTCCGCGGATTGGCCCCCTGAGACACGGCCCCTCGAGGCGCGACCCCGAGACGAGCAGCGCGCGCAACGCTCGGACCGCGCGCTGCGCCAACTGGCCGGCAACCGCGCCACACAGCTCCCCCCGGTCGTCGCCATGCGAGCACGTGAAGTAGGCCGTCCCTCGGCGGCCGACATCGCCGCCGCCGAGGCCGAGTTGGTGATCGTGCGGCGCTATTACGTACCACCGGGCGAACCCGCGGCCGATACGCCCGACACACGGCGCGCACGGTCGAGCGCGACGGGCGCGCGCGGCTCGCGGAGGACGCGCCGCGACCGTCAGGACGGCACTACGGGCGCGACCGGATCAGCCTCGTAATCGGCGAGCTGGGCGATCCGCCGCGCGTGTCTCGACTCACCCGAGAAGGGCGTCGCGAGGAACAGCTCGACCAGAGTCGCGGCGGTCTCTTCGTCGTGCATCCGCGCGCCCACCGCCACCACGTTCGCGTCGTTGTGCTCCCGCGCCAGTCGCGCGGTATCCGGGTTCCACGCGAGCGCGGCACGCACTCCGCGCACCTTGTTCGCGGCGATCTGCTCGCCGTTGCCGGAACCGCCGATCACCACGCCCAGGCTGCCGGGATCCGCGACGACCCTTCGGCCGGCCTCGATGCAGAATGCCGGGTAATCGTCGCCGGCATCGTAGTGATGTGCCCCGACGTCAACGGTCTCGAAACCACGTTCAGCCAGGCGCCGCAACAGAAATGCCTTCAACTCGAAACCCGCATGATCGCTCGCCAGATAAACACGCATGGTCCCTAGTGTCCCCCATCGTCCCGGCCGCCCATGACGCTGTTCTAGGGCACCACCATGACCGGAAACTTTTGGCTGGAGACCACCGCGTGGGACACCGACCCGCTCGCGATCCTGTGCAGGAACTGTGCGAAGCCGCTATGTCGCTTGCCGACCACCAGACATGCGGCATCGCGTTCCTCCGCGATGCGGATGAGCTCGGCGGCCGCGTCCCCGCTGGTCGATACGAGCTCCCAGGAGACGTTCGTCAACTCGCCGCTCGCGGCAAGATCCGCCGACAGCGCCGTCTCCACCGCTTCCTCGGCGTTGTCGTCGAGTTCGACCTCCTCGGGGATCGGCACGTAACCCTCGACGAGCGGAACGGCGCGCCGGCGCACGTGCACGGCCACGATCGGCCGGCCCAACGACCGGGCGAGGAACACCGCCGCGTGCAGCGGCCGGCGACACGCCGCGACCTCGTCCACCCCGACCACCACCGGGCCGCTCCGCAAGTAGGGCGGCAGCGGCACGCCGAACGGGCTGGTAGCGCGCTCGGCCACCGGCGTCACCTGCGTGACGCTACCGGCTCCTTGCGGCTCACCGACCACGGGCGCATCAGATTGCTGTTCATGGAGCGGCGCTGCCATCGGGCACCTCCGTGGGTGTCTGGACGCGGTCCGCGAAGCCTCGGTTCGGGCGTCACGAAACTGCGCCGCGGTGTGTATCTACAGTGACACATCCCACAGCGTTTTGCCCAACGCTTTACCGCCGCCGCGCATCGTCATCGATGCAGCGGCGCGAACAGCGACATGCGCGAACCGAACCCGCTCACGCACCCGAAGCAGTCGTCGCGACCTGCGGTGATTCGGTACGTTCGCGCTTGAGTTCGAAGAAGTAGGGGTACGACGCCAGCGTGACGGTCGCGTCCCAGAGACGCCCGGCTTCCTCGCCCGTCGGAATCCGGGTGATGACGGGGCCGAAGAACGCCACCCCGTTCACATGGATGATCGGAGTCCCGACACCCTTGCCGACCGGGTCGACCCCGGCGTGATGGCTTGCTCGCAGGACGTCGTCATATTCGGTAGTGCGCGCGGCGTCGGCGAGTTCGGGGGGCAGTCCGAGTTCGGCCAGCGACTCGTCGATGACGGCCGCGATGTCCTTGTTGCCCTCGCCGTGCACGCGCCGGCCCATGGCTTCGTACAGCGGGCCGAGGATGTCCTCACCGGCCTTGGCGGCAGCGGCGATGGCCACGCGCGGCATCCACCACACGTCTTTCTCCATGTGTTCGGCGAGCCCCTCCTCGGGCACTTGGTCCTCGTTGAGCACACCGAGACTCATCACATGCCAACGGATGTCGATATCGCGCACCTTCGCGACCTCGACCAACCAGCGCGACGTCGCCCAGCAGTAGGGACACAGCTGGTCGAACCACAGCTCGGCAACCGACCGTCCGCCGCCAGCCGAACGCTCGCCGGCACCCGCCCCATCGTGATTCCCCTGGGCCATGACATTGGCCATGAATCCTCCCGACCTGCATCCTGATGGCCCGGCTGCCGCCGGCCCTGCCCGGATCAACCGGGCAGGCCGTAGGGTTGTTCCTAGCGGCGCCGCGAACGTGGCATGGGTCACGTGCTCGGGCCGCCCCGGGCGCTCATCCACGCGCCTTGCCACGCCCCTCATCCGCTACCCCGGAAGGACGACGCCGTGCCATCGACCCCCAACCTGACCCGTGTCCAGGCCGCGGAGCGCGCCGCGCTGCTGACGATCCGCAGCTACTCCATCGACCTGGATCTGACCGACGGCGCAGGCGGCCCCGGCATCACGACGTTCCGGACGCGATCGGAGGTCGCCTTCACGGCTGTCGAGCCCGGACGCTCGACGTGGATCGACTTCGTCGGCGACTCCGTCACGTCGGCCACCCTCAACGGGCGACCGTTGGACGTGTCCGGCTGGACCGGCGAGGGCGGGCTGGTGCTCCCCGATCTGTCGGCCGAGAACGTTCTCGTGGTCGAGGCCGTGGGCACATACATGAACACCGGCGAGGGCCTGCACCGTTTCGTGGATCCGGTCGACGGCGCGGTGTATCTGTACACGCAATTCGAGACGGCGGACGCGAAGCGGATGTATGCCTGCTTCGACCAGCCGGATCTCAAGGCGGCATTCACCTTCCGGGTGACGGCGCCCGGCGACTGGCAGGTCGTGACGAACGGCGCTCCGGTGGACGCCGCCCCGCTGGAACACGGTGCGCGATGGCATGCGTTCGCCACGACGGCGAGGATGAGCACCTACGTCACCGCGCTCGTCGCCGGTCCCTACCACGTGGCACGCGATCACCATGACGGCATCGATCTCGGGATCCTCTGCCGCGCGTCGCTGGCCGAGTTCCTCGACGCGGAGCGGCTTTTCACGGAGACGAAGCAGGGATTCGACTTCTTTCACGGCATCTTCGGCGTGCGGTATCCGTTCGGGAAGTACGACCAGCTCTTCGTCCCGGAGTTCAACGCCGGGGCGATGGAGAACGCCGGCGCCGTCACCTTCCGAGAGGAGTACGTGTTCCGGTCCAAGGTCACCCGGTACCTGTACGAGCGCCGCTGCGAGACGATCCTGCACGAAATGGCGCACATGTGGTTCGGCGACCTCGTCACGATGCGCTGGTGGGACGACCTGTGGCTGAACGAGTCCTTCGCGACCTGGGCGTCGGTCGTCGCGCAGACCGCGGCCACGGAGTACCGGTCCGCGTGGACGACGTTCGCGAACGTCGAGAAGTCGTGGGCCTACGACCAGGACCAGCTTCCGTCGACGCATCCCATCGCCGCGGACATCGTCGACCTGGAGGCCGTCGAGGTGAACTTCGACGGCATCACCTACGCCAAGGGCGCGAGCGTGCTCAAGCAGCTGGCCGCGTACGTGGGCTTCGACGAGTTCCTCGCCGGCCTGCGCAGCTATTTCGCGGAGAACGCCTACGGCAACGCCACTCTCGCCGACCTGATGCGGCACCTGTCGACCGCCTCGGGGCGTGACATGGACACCTGGGCGGCGTCGTGGCTGCAGACCACCGGCATCAACCGGCTGGAGCCGGTCTTCGAGGTCGGGCCCGACGGCCTGTTCACCTCGTTCGCGATCCGCCAGACGGGTGCCGCGCCGGGTGTCGGCGAGTTGCGTCCACATCGGCTCGCCGTCGGCGTGTATGACGATGATCCGGCCGGGGCCCTCGTCCGCACGCATCGCGTCGAGTTGGACGTTGCCGGCGAGCTCACCGATGTCCCGGAGCTCGTCGGGATCGCGCGCGGCGCGTTGGTGCTCGTCAACGACGACGATCTGACGTACTGCAAGCTGACCCTGGATCCGGACTCGCTCGCCACCGCCGTGCGGCGCATCGGCGACATCGCCGATTCCCTTCCCCGCACGCTCGTGTGGTCGGCGGTGTGGGAGATGACGCGCGACGCGCAGATGCGAGCACGCGACTTCGTCACCCTCGCCCTCGCGGGCGTGCACGCGGAGACCGAGATCGGGGTGGTGCAGCGGGTTCTCGCGCAGGTGCGGCAGGCGGTGGCCGCCTACGCGGATCCCACGTGGGCCGCCGAGACGGGCTGGCCGGCAGTGTCGCGACGGCTCGTGGAACTCGCGCGTGGCGCCGAGCCGGGCAGCGACGCGC
The DNA here is from genome assembly GCA_001897425.1 of Actinobacteria bacterium 69-20. GTDB lineage: Bacteria > Actinomycetota > Actinomycetes > Mycobacteriales > Nakamurellaceae > Nakamurella. Next base: position 5,885 of record MKSW01000030.1, read on the forward strand.
AGCTCTCCTATGTGACGGCGCTCGCGGCAAGCGTGTTGACGGCCGACGAGGTGGCGATCATCCGCGGATGGCGGGACGGCTCCGCCCCGCTGCCGGGGTTGGTGGTCGACGCCGACCTCGGGTGGACGCTCTTGGGCGCACTGGTCGCCCACGGCGCGGCGGGCGATGCCGACATCGACGCGGCGGCAACGGCCGATGCGACGGCCTCCGGTGAGCGGCGCGCCACGCAGGTCAGGGCCCTGCGCCCGACCCGGGCCGCGAAGCAGGAGATGTGGGACCGCTTGATCGGCGACGACACCATGGCCAATGCGCTGCAGGATGCGGCGATCAGCGGCTTCAACCATCCGGCACAGGCCGACCTTCTCGCGGCGTTCGTGCCGCAGTACTTCGACGCGGTGGCCGATGTGTGGCACCGGCGGTCCAGCGAGGTGGCGCAGAAGGTGGCCGTGGGGCTGTACCCACGCTGGGCGGTAGCCGACGACACCGCCACAGCGGCGGAGACCTGGCTAGCCGGCGACCATCCGGCCGCGCTGCACCGACTGGTGAGCGAGGGTCTTGCCGGGACTCGCCGCGCGCTGGCCGCCCGCGCCGCCGACCGCGGCTGAAGACCACGGCCCGTGCGGATCACCTAGGCATCGCCCCAGAAAGACGCGACCGCCCGCGAGAGTCTCTCGCGGGCGGTCGGTATCTCGGGATCCAGCAGCAGGGTCAGACCCGCGCCGCCGGGACCTCGCCCGCGTGGTCGGTCAGGATCCGGATGCTGTTCGTCAGGCCGCCGAGGAGATCGCCGTCGCTGCAGGCAGCGACGACCGACAGCACGGCGGCGCGGGCGCCACGCTCGCTGATGCGAAGCGCGGCCTCCTCGCCGGTCACGATCTCGACCAGGCGCTGACCGGGTGAGATCGCGACGAGCGCCGTGTACGGCGCATCGTCGCCGAACGAATCGAGCAGCCCCTCGGCGGCGGCACGGCTGTCCTCGCCCAGATCGCCGAGATAGGCGGCGAACCGCAGGCCGCTCGCCTGCTCCGCGACGGCGATCACCGTGTCCAGCTTCTTGAGTTCGTGCGGTTCGAAGACCTCATCGCTGCCGACCGGCCCGCAGGTCGGAACCAGCCTGACCAGGACGCCGGTCTCGACACGCACGAGTTCCCCGTCGCGCCGCGCGAGTTCACCAGCCGGCATGGGCACCTCCTCGAGTCGTACCCACCCGGTCGACCACCGGAGCGGCGACGACGGGCGTCACCCCGGCCCACAGGCGATCCGGGTGCTGCCAGGGTTTACCCGGCTCGTAGCGAACCTTGGCGCGATGCCTACCGCGGCCGACCGTCACCACCGCGAGGAACGCGACGATGGCCGCGGGCAGCACCGCGTACACCGCGATGACTTCCCATACGCTCACACGCTCACGGTAGCCGATCCGTCGCAGCGGTCGGCAGCCCGGTGGGCTGAAACAATGACGGCGTGACACAGCCCGTACCCACGGCCCGCGGCACCGTGCCGCGGTCGTTCTACGACGAGGTGGGCGGGCGTCCGGTGTTCGAGACGATCGTCGACCGGTTCTACGAGATCGCGATCGCCGATCCGACGCTGCGGCCGCTGTTCGCCATGTCCCATGCGGCGACGGTGCGGCGTCGGATCACCGCGTTCTTCGTCCAGTACTGGGGCGGGCCGCGCGACTATTCCCGCGAACGCGGCAACCCGCGACTCGCCTTGCGGCATAGCCACTTCCGCCTCGGGCGCGCCGAATATGACGCCTGGTTGGCGGCCATGCGCCAGGCGCTCGAGGTCCAGGAACTCACCGCCGAGCAGCGCGCAGTCTTCTACGACTACCTCGTCGCGGCCGCGGCGCGGCTGACGGGCCGGGCGCCGTAGCCCGGGCGCGATGACGCGTCAGGCCAATGGCAGATTCGCCATGCGGCGGCGCGCCACCGAACCGGCCTCGGCGTCCAGCCGGAGCCATGTCGCGGTCGTCCGGACCCGCACCGGCGCACCGGCGTCCCCGTCGGCGAAACCCATGCCGGACAGGGCGAACAGCATCCGCATCGAGATCGGGATCAGCTCGCCCGCACTCGGCACGCTCATCAGCACCGAATCGAGCAATGCGGGCGGGACGGTCGCCTTCGTCGCCGCGGCCAGTTCGTGCTCCCGTTCGCGCTCGACGGCGACCCTCGCGCGTTCGAGGCCGACGCGCACCTGGTCCGCGATGCCCGCGGGGTCCAGCACCCCGGCATCGGCCCACTCGTCAGCCGGCGGGAGCTGGGCGTGCCATCGCTCGCCCACGTCGCGTCCCGGGTCGAGGACGCGCTCCCTCGACACGGCCAGCGCCCCCACGAGATCAGTGGCGTAGACGGTCAACGGCGACGGCTCCAGCTTCCCGGTCACCGACCTGGTGGCCAGGACACCGAATCCCGCCTTCGCCCACAACGCGACCGCCGGGCCGTCGGCCAACAGCCGGACGAGCCCGGCCGGGTCGAGCTGCGCGATGCGACCGACGAACATGGTGGCGACATCGCGGTCCGCCGGCGTAGCCGGCGCGAACAGCGTCATACGCGGTTCCCGACGAACCGCTTGAGGTACGCGCGCTCTGCGGGATCGAGACGCCGGGGGCGGAACGTCGCCGGGTCGACGGGCACGAGCACCGTGGAGGCCAGCACCGCTGTCCGGCCGTCTGCGCGCACGTCGTAGTCGATCGTGACGGAGGCGGATCCCAGCGCCGATACCCACATCGACACGGTGACCGGCGGCCCGAACCCGATCGCGCGGCGATAGTCGACCGCGACGCGGGCCACGACGATCCCGTCGGTCAGCTTGTCGACGCCGTGGTCGGCCGCGGCGATGAACAACCAGTCGACGCGGGCCTCTTCGAGCAGCGTGAGCGTGCGCGCATTGTTGACATGGCCGAAGGCGTCGAGGTCCGACCATCGCACCCGGACCTCGGTCTCAAAGCGCAGCCCACTGGGCCGCAGTCGCTCCGTCACGTTCCCATCCTGATCCATGCGACATCCATGCGACATCCTTGCGACGCCGCGACACCGGCCGCGCCACGTTGTGCCGGTCGTGTCAGCGGATCATGGCGCGAAATTCTCGTGCCGCGACCGACAGCGCGGCCAGATCGCCGGCGCCTGCGCGCGCGATCTCGGCGAGGGTCGCGCGGGCTCGTGCCAGGCGCGAGACGTTCTGCTCCTCCCACTGCGCGATCTTCACCGCGGCCGCCGTGTCGGCGGAGGTCGTCGACAGCACGTCGGCCGTGAGCATCCACATCGAGCGATACAGATCGTCACGCACCGCCTGCCTGGCCAGCGCGTGCCACCGGTCGCCACGTTCCAGGTTCGTGACGGCGGTGAGCAGATCGTCGAAGTCGAGATGCGCGGACAGTGCGTAGTACAGCTCGGCGACCTCCATGAGGCCGCGTCCCGAACTCTCCGCGACATCGAAGATGTCCAGCGCGGAGAACACGTAGAGGCTCTCCACGACCCGCCGCGCGAGGTCGGGTATCGCGCCCTTCGCGACGAGATCGTCGGTGTCGCGGCGCACGTTCTCCGCCTCGACGCCGCAGACAAGGGCGCCGATCCGCGGGCTGATGGCCTGGACCGGTTCCGCGTACCGATCGATCTCCGCTCGGACGTCGAGCGGTTGCGGCCGACGTGAGAGGAACCATCGCGCCGCCCGGTCCAGCACCCGGCGCGCCATCAGCGTGAGCTGGTCCTGGCAATCGGCGGGCACGACGTGGTCGGAGGCGTTGATGTCGGTGAGCAGCGTCGGCAGGTCGAACACGGTGCTGACGACCGTGAAGGCCCGGATCGCATCGGCAGGCGACGCCGCGATCTCCTCCCCCAGCCGGAACGCGTAGGTGATTCCGGCCGCGTTGACGACTTCGTTGGCCGTCATGGTGGTGACGATCTCGCGTGCCAGCGGGTGCGCGGCGATCGCGCTGCCGAACTTCCTCCGCATCTGCGTCGGGAAGTACGCCGGCAGGCGATGGATGTACGCGGGGCTCTCCGGCAGGTCGCTGGCCAGCATGTCGGCCGCCAGCTTCGACTTGGTGTATGCCACGAGCACCGAGAGCTCCGGCGAGGTCAGACCCTCGCCAAGAGCGATCCGCGCGTCGATCTGCTGCGGGCTGGGCAGGAACTCCAGTGCCCGGTCGAGACGCCCTTCCTCCACCAGCGCATCGATCTGCCGCGCATGCACCGATAGCATCGGGCCGGCGTGGTGCCGGGAGACGCCGAGCAGCCGGTTCTGTGCCCGGTTGTCGGCCAACACGAGGTCGGCGACCTCGTCCGTCATCGAGGCGAGCAACATGTTGCGATCAACTTCGGCGAGTGATCCGTCCGAGATCAGCGGCTGCAGGGCGATCTTGATGTTCACCTCGTGGTCGGAGGTATCGACGCCCGCGGAGTTGTCGATCGCGTCGGTGTTGATCTTTCCGCCGGCGCGCGCGAACTCGATGCGCCCGAGCTGGGTCACGCCGAGGTTGCCGCCCTCCCCCACGACCTTGACGCGGAGATCCCGGCCGTCGACCCGCACGGCGTCGTTGGCCTTGTTGCCGACCTGCGCGTGGGTCTCGGTCGACGCCTTCACGTAGGTGCCGATCCCGCCGTTCCACAACAGATCGACCGGCGCCAGCAGGATCGCGTGGATGAGTTCGGACGGTGCCAGCGCTGTGACACCGGCACCGAGGCCCAAGGCCACGCGCATCTGCGGCGACACCGGGATGGACTTGGCCGTGCGCGGCCACACTCCGCCACCGGGCGAGATGAGTTCGACCCGGTAGTCGCCCCACGACGACCGCGGCAGATCGAAGAGCCGCGTGCGTTCGGCGAATCCGATGGCCGGATCGGGATCGGGGTCCACGAACACGTGGCGGTGGTCGAACGCGGCCACCAGACGGATGTGCTCACTGCGCAGCATGCCGTTACCGAAGACGTCGCCGGACATGTCGCCGATACCGACGCAGGTGAACCGGTCGTTCTGCACGTCGATGCCGAGTTCACGGAAGTGGTGCCGCACCGACTCCCAGGCGCCGCGTGCCGTGATGCCCATGCCCTTGTGGTCGTACCCGGCGCTACCTCCGGACGCGAAGGCGTCGCCGAGCCAATACCCGTAGTCCCCCGCGACCGAGTTGGCGATGTCGGAGAAGGATGCCGTGCCCTTGTCGGCCGCGACTACCAGGTACGGGTCCTCCGCGTCGTGCCGAACGACATCCGCCGGGGGCACGATCTGCCCGCCGACACGGTTGTCCGTGACATCCAGCAGGCACGACATGAACGTGCGATAGCAGGCGATCCCCTCGGCCTGCAGGGCGTCGCGATCGACCGCGGCATCACCGGTGGGTGCCGGTGGCTGTTTGAGAACGAACCCGCCCTTCGCGCCCACGGGCACGATGATGGCGTTCTTGACCTCCTGCGCCTTGACCAGCCCGAGCACCTCCGTCCGGAAGTCCTCCGGCCGGTCCGACCACCGGATCCCGCCGCGCGCCACCGCGCCGAAGCGCAGGTGCACACCTTCGAATCGCGGCGAATGCACCCAGACCTCGTGTGCGGGAACGGGTTTCGGAACTCCGGGAACCCGGTGCGGGTCGATCTTGAACGCAAGGTACGGCGTCTGCGAACCGCCCCGGCGCGGGATGAAGGCGTTCGTCCGATCGGTCGCCTCGATCAGGTGCAGATACGTTCGCAGGATGCGATCGGCATCGAGGCTGGTGACCGCGTCGAGTTCGGCGGTGATGGCCGCGACGAGGTCATCGCATCGGTCGTCACGGTCGGCATCGGGGACCGACGGGTCGAACCGTGCCGTGAACAGGTCCGCCAGGTTGGCCGTGATGGTCGGGTGGGCGCACAGGACCTGTTCGAGATAGCCCTGCGTGTAAGCGGATCCGATCTGCCGCAGGTACTTCGCGTACGCCCTGAGCACCGCCACCGAACGCCACTCGAGCCGCGCAGCCAGCACCAGCGCGTTGAATCCGTCGATCTCGCACCAACCGTGCCACACCGCGCTGAAGGCGTCGGCGAACAGGCGCTTGATGTCCGACAGGGCGGCACCGGACGATCGCTGAGATTCCGGCACGACGACGCCGAAATCGTAGATGTGCGAGGGGGTTCCGTCCGTGCGCCGCACCTCGTAGGGCCGTTCGTCGATCACTGTCACGCCCATGCTCTGCAGCACGGGCATCGCGCGAGACAGGGTGACGGACGCGCCGGCGACGTACACCTTCAGGCGGCTGTCACCCGGCGAACCAGCGGGCGGCCGGCCGATGGTGATGACGAGGTCGTCCTCGTCCTGGATCGCGTCGAGGCGCTTCAAGTCCTCGATCGCGTCCTGGACCGTGTAATCCTCCTTGTACGCCTCGTCGAAGGCCTCGGCATACCGCGACAGTGCGCCGGCGGTGTCGAGGTCTTCCTCACCCCCGACGACGGCGGTGACGAGGTTGTCCTCCCAGGTTCGGATGGTCTCCCGCAACGTCCTCGTGAGCGCGGGAAGGTCGACCTCGGTGGGCCGCCCGCGGTCGGTCGTCACCGTGAAATGGACTGCCGCCAGCAGGGAATCGCCGACCCGCGCGGTATATCGGATCGCGCTTCCGCCGAGTGCATCGACGAGGGCCCGTTGCATCGCGAGCCGATGCGCCGTCGTATACCGGTCGCGCGGCACGAAGACCAGCACGGACACGAACCGGCCCCGCGGGTCGGGCTGCAGGAACACGCGCAGCCGGCGTCTGCTGGTCAGCTGGAGTTGCGCGGCGACAACCTCCCGGACCTGCTCGCCGTCGGCCCAGAACAACTCGGTCCGGGGATACGCCGCGAGCGCCGCGATGGCGCGCTGTCCCGAATACGAGTTCGGCGCCGCCCCGAGGCGCTCGAGCGTCGCCTGCGTCGTGCGCCGCAGTATCGGCACTCCGGCAAGGTCGGCCGTCGCCGCCTGGGGCGTCAAGCTCACCCAGAAGCGATGCCGACCTGCTCCCGCTCCTGGCCCACCCGGGGCGACCGAGACGGACAGGGTCGGGCGTTCGCGGCCGACCGCGCTGCCGAGCCAGTACTGGCTCAGCGTCAGCAATGTGCTCTGGTCAGCCGACTCGGCGGCCCAGGCCGCATCGTCCCGCCCCAGCCCGGCGTCGAGGCGCAACAATCCCAGCCTGGCCGGCACCGCCGCACCGTCGTGCTCGCGGGAACCGCCGTCCTGCGCCTCCAGGTCGCCTGCCGTATCGCGCTCGTATCCGAGGAAACGGACGTGTCCGGCGGCCATCCAATCGAACAGATCGGCAGCCTCGGAGGCATCGACCACATCTGCCGCTTTCCCGGCGGCGGAGGGCGAGGCACCGGACGACGAGACACCGGCGGGCGACGCACCAGAGTCGCCACCAACCGCGAGCGTGCCGCGAATCTGGGCGGCGACGTCACGTGCGCGCGCGATCATCGCCGCGGTATCCGCGACGACGCACCGTACCTGCGACAGCGCGAGATGCAACGACTTCTCCATGGCCTCGGCCCGGCTCGCGTCGGACAGGCGATCGACCAGAAGATGCATCCACGATTCACGTATCGTGCCGTCGGCGTCACCGTGCGGCGTGGATTCACCGACGACGTCGGTGAGCGTGCCCTCGGCATCGCGCCGCACCGCGAGGATCGGGTGGATCACGCGATGCACGGTGACGCCCGCGGCGGAGAGTTCGCTGATCAACGAGTCCACCAGATAGGGCATGTCGTCGGTGACGACATCGACCACGGTGGACGTTCCGCCCCAGCCGTCCGCGCCGGACGGCGGGTTGTAGATATGGACCGCCGCGTGGCCGGACGGACGTCGGGTGCCCAGTTCGCGATGCGCCCCGACCATCGCGGTGATGTCCTCGACACGACGCGGCTGGTCGTCCACCGCCACCCGCCGGAAGTACGCATCTATCAACGCCGCATCCGGTGGGCTGGCCACCACGGCCTGGGCGACGGCCGATTGCCCACCCGGTGCCGTATCGGACAGTGTGGATGACACGGTTGAGTCCGTCATGTCGCGCATCTCCCTGGCGCTCGCGCTCGGTTACCCTCTGCTGGCCCGAGCCTAGCCGGGCGGTGGATCACCGGCGGTGCGCCCCGCCGCGGGGTGACGGCCGTCTCGCCGCGGCGTATCCGCCGATCGCCGACCGGCCGAACCCCCTAGTCGCGGGTCAATTTGCGATACGCGACCCGATGCGGCCGAGCGGCGTCGATCCCGAGGCGTTCGACCTTGTTCTTCTCGTAATCGGAGAAGTTCCCCTCGAAGAAGAACCACTGCGCGGGATCCTCGTCGGTCCCCTCCCACGCCAGGATGTGCGTGCACGTGCGGTCGAGAAACCATCGGTCGTGGGAGATGACCACGGCACAACCCGGGAACTGCTCCAGCGCGTTCTCCAGCGATCCGAGGGTTTCCACGTCCAGGTCGTTCGTCGGCTCGTCCAACAGGATGAGATTCCCGCCGACCTTGAGCGTCAGCGCGAGGTTGAGCCTGTTCCGCTCACCGCCGGAGAGCACCCCGGCTGGTTTCTGCTGGTCCGGCCCCTTGAATCCGAAGGCGGAAACGTAAGCACGCGAAGGCATTTCGACGTGCCCGACGTGAATGTGGTCCAGCCCGTCCGAGACGACCTGCCAGACGGTCTTGGTCGGATCGATGCCGGCCCGATCCTGATCGACGTAGGAGAGCTTGACAGTGTCGCCCACACGCACGGACCCGGCATCGGGTTCCTCCAGCCCGACGATCGTCTTGAACAGCGTCGTCTTGCCGGCGCCGTTCGGCCCGATCACGCCGACGATGCCGTTGCGCGGCAGCGTGAACGACAGGTCATGGATCAGCAACCGATCCCCGAAACCCTTGCGCAGGCCGTCGACCTCGACGACGACGCTGCCGAGCCGCGGGCCCGGCGGGATCTGGATCTCCTCGAAGTCGAGCTTCCGCGTCTTCTCGGCCTCGGCCGCCATCTCCTCGTAACGGGCCAGGCGGGCCTTCGACTTCGCCTGCCGCGCCTTCGCGCCGGACCGAACCCACGCCAACTCGGACTGCAGCCGTTTGGCGAGCTTCACGTCCTTACGGCCCTGGACCTCCAGCCGTTCGGCCTTCTTCTCCAGGTACGTCGAGTAGTTACCCTCGTACGGCAGCAACCGGCCGCGATCGACCTCGGCGATCCAGCCGGCGACGTTGTCGAGGAAGTACCGGTCGTGCGTCACGGCGAGAACCGCGCCTGCGTACTGCTGCAGGAACTGTTCGAGCCAGTTCACCGATTCCGCGTCCAGGTGGTTGGTCGGCTCGTCGAGCAGCAGCAGATCGGGCGCGGAGAGCAGCAACCGGCACAGGGCGACGCGGCGACGCTCGCCGCCCGACAGCACCGAGACCGGCATGTCGGGCGGCGGGCACCGCAGCGCGTCCATCGCCTGGTCGAGCTGGGAATCGAGATCCCACGCGTTGGCGTGATCGAGCTCCTCCTGGAGCGTGCCCATCTCGTTCATCAGCTCGTCCGAGTAATCCGTCGCCATCTGCTCAGCAATGGCGTTGAACCTCGCGAGTTTGGCGTACAGGTCGCCGAACGCGCCCTGCACGTTCTCCAGGACGGTCTTGTCCTCCTCGAGCTCCGGTTCCTGCAGCAGGATGCCGACCGAATACCCCGGCGTGAGGTACGCCTCGCCGTTCGACGGCTGATCGAGGCCCGCCATGATCTTCAGGATCGTCGACTTGCCGGCGCCGTTCGGTCCGACCACGCCGATCTTCGCGCCCGGATAGAACATCATGGTGACGTCGTCGAGGATCACCTTGTCGCCGACCGCCTTGCGGGCCTTCTTCATGGTGTAGATGAACTCGGGCACGGACATTCCCTCTCGCTGACGGCACTGGCGGCGCTCGGCAGGGGTCCGAGGCCGCTACCAGTGTGCCCTACCCCGCGCCGTCCCCAATCCGCCCGCGCAGCATCCCCGACGGAGCTCGGCCGAGAGCGGCTCGGGCGGTGCCCCGCCGTTCATGCAGGGCATCACCCGAGAACATCGTCATACCCGGTGTCAGAACACCGCCGGTTCGGGCTCACTCACCTCGAACGCGTCCACGTCGGCCGGCACAAAATCGTCCGACGCGGCGAAGTCGATCTCGTCGGTGGGCTCTTCCGCTTCGTTCGCCCCGTCGCTCCCGGTCAGGTCCGCCGATCCGGTTCCCGCTTCCCCGACCGCGAGATCCCGCTCCGAGAGCCTGTCGAGCTGCGTGAATCGCGTGAACCGGCCGGCGATGCCCTGCGACAGATCCGGGCCCACGAAATCCGCCGTGACCTCCGTATGCCAGTGCACCTGCCCGTCGGAACCGGTGTACTGCCGTTCGGACATCCGGCCGATCACCAGCACCGGGTCGCCCTTGTGGATGCACTGCGCGACACCGCGGGCGAGTTTGCGCCAGCACACCACGTTCATGCCGTACTCACCGGCCGACACCCACTGTCCCGTCTGGGGATCTCGTCTGCGTCGGTTGGCGATCACACGGAACGACACGCGGTCCGGATTGTCTCCCAGACCCGTCACCCTCGGGTCGGCCACCACATTGCCGCAGATCGTCAACGTAGCCGAGTCGAACATGCTCGTCTCCTCCTCGTCGGATGCGGGTGGCCTCGCGCCATCCGCACCCGCAACGGTCCCGGGTCGATACGACGGGAACAAGGGGGACGACTCACCGTGTGGATGAAAATCGGTCAGGGGGATAACCCGAATAACCCGAATAACCCGAATAACCGCATATGACGACGTCCGCGCCCAGACTCCCCCGGCCGACGCCGCACCCCAGCAAGCAGCTAACGCTGGTTGACCTGATCCCGCTCCGCCATCCGCGCCAACATTGCGTTGTACGCAGTGAGATCGGCGTCGTGCGTGATCTCCGCGCGGCGGTCCAACTGCCGTGACGTGCGTTCGTCGCTGCGCGCCCACTGCGCCATCAGCGCGATCATCACGATCAGCAGCGGGATCTCGGTGAAACCCCAGCCGATACCGCCGCCAAGCTGCTGGTTGTCCAGGAGGTTCCCCACCCACGGCAGCGCCAGCCGCTGGAAGAAGTCGGCACCGAGCAGGTGATGCGAACTCATCAACGCCAGCCCGAAGAAGGCATGGAACGGCAGCGACGCCAGCACGACCGCCAACTTCACCGGCGACGAGAGCTGCCGCGGCGACGGGTCGACACCGATCACCACCCAGTAGAACAGGTACCCCGTCAGCAGGAAGTGGATCTCCATGAACAGGTGCCCCGGATGCGACGAGATCATCACGTCGAACAGGTCCGTGAAATACAGCCCGTAGAAGCTGGCGACGAACAGCGTCAGCGCGACCAAGGGGTGCGTGAGGAACCGGGTGAACGGCGAATGCACGAAGCCGACCACCGCCTCGCGCAGCCCCGGCGGATCGTCTCGCCCCGCCGCCGGCAGTGCGCGCATGAGCAGCGTCACCGGGCCGCCCAGCGCCAGCAGGATCGGCACCAGCATCGCCAGTAGCATGTGCTCGATCATGTGCATCGAGAACACCGCCTGGCCGTAGGCGCCCATGCCCGACGAGGTGGACCAGAGCAGTACCGCACAGCCCGAGACCCAGGCGATCGTGCGCCCGGCCGGCCAGGCGTCGCCGCGACGCCGCAGCCGCCACACCCCGACGAGGTAGAGCACCGCTGCCGCCACCGCCGCCGTCCCCGCGATCAGGTCGAAACGCCAGAACAGCGTGAGGTTCCGGATGCTGGGCGGGCCCGGCAGGTCGAATCCGAGGACCAATTCCTCATTGGACGGAACGATGCCGGGCAGCGGCGGCGTAGCGGTCCGACTGAGCGTCGCGGCGACGCCGACGGTCACCGCCATGATCACGATTTCGACGGCCGCGAGCCGGATCAGTGGTCTCGCGTCGCCGTTGTCGCGGATCTGCGGCAGGGTCCGGCGCCGGTGCAGGTATCCGACGACGCCGAGCAGCAGCACGAGCAGGATCTTGGCCGCCACCATGCGCCCGTAGGCGGTGGACCACATCTCCGACGGCCCCGGCACGCGCAGTTTGGCGTTGATCACGCCGGACGCGGCCACCGCCACGATCGCGACCAGCGCGAGCGTGGAGTACCGCCGCGCGACGACCTCGATATGCCGCACATGCTGCTTCGCGAGCCCGATCAAGGCGACAAGACCGCCGATCCACAGCGACGCGCCGAACAGGTGGTAGATCATGCTGTCGACGGCGAAGTCGTGGTCGGTCGAGATACCCGCATGGCCGCCCAGGGCGACCGGCACCAGGGCGAACAACGCCAGCGCCAGCAGCACGAACGCCCAGGTCACCCGCATCACCACGCGGGCCGCGATCGCGATCACCACGGCGATGCCGCCGGCGATCAGCGCGCCCCTCGCGTCGGCCAGCACACCGATCGCCGTCGACATGGTGGTCGCATCGAGGGATTGCAGGATCGGCCGGCCCAGCGCGTCGGCGACGATCAGCGGCACCAGCGCGACCGCGGACGCCGCCCACACCATCGCCGCCAGCGACGCCGCCCGCAAGCACCGGTAGCCGCCCACATCCACGATCCCGGACCGCTGCGGCGGTGCGAGTGCCGCGGCGCCGAGCAGCCAGCCGATCGTCACCGCGGCCATCATGTCGAACAGGCCGGTGACGGCCGGCAACGCGAGTTGGGTGAACTCGCCCGCGTCCGGCAAGCCCAGGATCTCTTGTCTAGCAGGCACTATCGCGGCGAGCGCGGCCGCGATGCACGCCGTGACCAGCGCAGCCGTGATGACCACGGCGCCGGCCCTCCAGCGGCGGCCAGTTTTTTCGGCGGGTATGACGATGTTCGCAGCTGCGCCGGTGGGCTCCGGCGTGCCGGCGGGGTCCGCGATGCTGGCGGAATCCGCCGACGAGTCCCCGACGAATATGACGTTGCTCGCGGCTGGCGCCGGCCCGGCCGCGTCGGGCATCACAGCGGTCCCGATGACGGCCTCGCCATCGAGGCCCGGAACTGCGCTGCGATCCTGATCCGGCACATAGACGAGGTTACGTGCGTTCGATCCAGGACCGAAACCGGCCACCCGGATGGACATCGACGCCCCGGGGGGAGCCTCGGCATTATGAGGGCGTGGGCGTGCTCGCAACGTTGCGCTCGATGGTCGCCGTGCTCGTCGGGTTGGGTGCCCAGGGTGCGCTGGAGCGCACCCTGGGCACCCAACCCGCGGGGACGCAGTGTGCGCCCGGCAGGATTCGAACCTGCGACCTGAGGATTAGAAGTCCCCTGCTCTATCCAGCTGAGCTACGAGCGCCGACGATCGCAATCGGGACTGCGACCGCGTCTGCGACCCACACAGCGTAAACCGGACGGGACGTCTCTGGTCTTCGCCGCCGACGTGTTAGGGATGCGGAGGGCCGATCGGCACCGCCGGCCGCGGAGTTCAACCTCACGAGCACGGCTACCCCGAGTGCAACCCCACGAGCACGGCGGCCCCGGGTCGCACACTGCCGGGCGCACCGGTGCTCGTTCGTTCTTCGACAGGATGCGGGCCCGAACCGCCGGGTCATGCCGGTTCGGCTGCGGCGGTGGCGACGCCCGGCCAGGCGAAGAGCACTCCGGCGAAGGCGGCCAGGATCAGGAGCGACGCCAACGGCGGGCCGACCGGGATGCCCAACCCAAGGCCGGCCATCCGCACGGGTTCTGCGGCCAGGAGCAGCCACCCCGCCCACTTCGGCATGCCGCCGCGCTGCCTGAGAATCGCTATCCCGAGCACGATCCCGCCGCACAGCGCGCCGAAGCCGAAGATCGCGCCGATCATGATCTGCCCCATCGGCCACTGCGCGTCGAACGCCTTCCCGAACGATTCGGGGTCAAGCCCGCTGAGCGCGATCTTCTGCTCCGTGAGCGACGAGGTGGACAGCACGAGCGCGCAGATGTAGCCGGTCGCCATCATCCAGCCGCCGATCGCGGCGAGTACCGGCGTGCGTGGTGCGAGCCGTGCGGCCACGGCCCAGATGCCCGGAACGATCAGCAGTACCGCGACGATGCCGGTGCCGATGATGAATTCCGCGAGAACCGGATGGGCGATCGTCGCGTTGACGCCGTCCGCCGTTGATTCGGCCCGTCTCCAATCAGGAGTGAAGTTGACCAGCGTGTTGCACACGGCGAGCACGAGCGGCCCGCCGATGCCCGCGATCATCGCTCCGGGGACAAGCCAGGCGCGCGGGGTGGTGGCCTGGACCGCAGCCGAGGTCGTCGTCGAAATGGAAGCCATGCCTCCTCCTTCGGGATGGGCAACTGGGTAGTCGATCCTGCCGAGGCTACTGAGCAGAACCCACTCCGCATATCGGTGAGATCGCCTATTCCGCACGGACACCGCCGACGACACAATGACGTCATGGAACCTCGGCGATGGACGCGCCGGGCGTATGTCATCGCGCCCATCGCGATCGGCGCAGTCGCGCTGATCTGGTCGCTGACGCTGCCGTGGACCCAGGCGGACTTCCGGCTGGGCGCGACGATACGGGTGCTCATGGCTGCGGCGGGAGCCGCGATCCTCGTCGTCGCGGGCAGGGACGCCCGAGGAGGTGCGCTCGTCGTCGCGACCCGAGCGCTCGGCATCTGCGTGCTCGCGTATCCCGTTGTCCTGGCGGTCGGCGCCGCGTACCCCTCGAATCCCGCGGCGTCCATCGCGGGCACCGCCGGCCACGTGCCGCCCCTGCTGCTGATCCAGGTCATCCCGATCCTGGCCGCCACGGCAGCGGTCGCGCGGCGGCATCGGCGCTGGGAGGCCGCCTTCGTGATCATCGCCGCCGCGATGATCGGGTGCGGGGCGCTCGGCTATTCGAGCGTTCCGGGAGCGGGGGGATTCGCCCTGGCCGGAAGCGCACTGTGGTTCGGATCCGCGCTCATCGCGCCGGTGGCCACCTGGGCGGCGGTGCGTGGATCCGGGAGTGAGGAGCGCAGTCGGGCGGTGCTCGCGGCGCTCGCGGCGATGGTGCCTGCGGCGCTCATCATCTGGTGCGTCGCACTCGGGGCGCTCGGCGAAGGATTTGGGCTCGGTGTGGACTGGTCGGTGTCCACGCTCATGGCCGGCTTCTCGCTGAGCACGAGCCTGTGCGCCGTCCTGTCGCTCGGTGCCGTAGCGCCCACGAATACCTGGATGCTGCGCTCCCGGACGCTGATCGCCGTGCTCGACGGGCTGCTGGCCGCGTTCGCACTGCTCGTCGCCTGCCTCGCGGCACTGGTCTCATCGATCCTTTCCGTACCGCCGGGCTGGTCGGTCCTGCTCGGCGCCGGAGTAGCCCTCGCCGCAGGCACGGGGTGGTGGCAGGCGCGATCATGGACACGGCGGGTGGTGGATCCGGCATCGCCGCTGCGGCGCGAGCTGGCTGCTCTGGACCGGATTGCCGAGGGAAACCAGCGCGGGATCGCGCAGCAGGCGCTACGCCGCGTCGCGAGGGATCCGGAGCTGGCGGTCGCCTTCGTGCTTGAGGGTTCCGTCGCCGACGGGGCGCCATCCGATTCCGACAGATTCGACCCCGGGCGAGGCGTCGTACTCGCCCGGCACGCCGGTGGCGAGACCAGTGTGGTCGCGTCGACGGCGTCGGCGCCCGCCGCTCAGCGGTTGCGCAGGCTGGGCGACTGCACAGCGCTGCTGCGCCCTGCCCTGCTTGAGGCCAGCGCCGCGCGGGCCGCCCGCAGCGCGGAACTCGCCGCGAAGGCGGAGCGTCGCCGCCTGGCCCAGAATCTGCATGACGGCCTGCAGGGGCGACTGCTGGGCCTCGCCCTCAATCTGCAGCTCTCGGGGCAGGAACTCGCTGACCCAACTGCCCGGCTGCTGGTCGACGAGACCGTGGGTTCGCTCCGCTCGATCGTGGAGGACGTGCGCAGCCTCGGCGGTGGCAGCGTCCCGGAGATCCTCACTACCGAGGGGCTCGGGCCGGCGCTGCGTCTGCTGCTCGCCCCGGTGGCCGCGATGGTCCATCTCGAACTGCCGGAGGAGCGCCTCACACCAGCGACCGAAGCGACGGCCTACTTCGTCATCGGAGAAGCCGTGACGAACGCGCTCAAACATGCGCGGGCGGAGCGCATCAGCGTGTGCATCGACCGGCCGTCCGGCGGGAGCGTCGCGATCACCGTCCGCGATGATGGGTGCGGCGGAGCCGACCCGCGCGCGGGATCTGGCCTCCGGGAACTGTCCGAACGAGTGTCCGCCGGCGGCGGCTCGTTCCTGGTGCGGGATGGCGCCAACGGGGGCACGGTCGTCGAAACGGTGCTGTCATGCGCATCGTGATCGCCGAAGACCAGGTCCTGCTTCGGGACGGGCTCGTGCGCCTCCTGGAGGGGGCCGGCCACACGGTCGTTGCGCAGGTCGGGGACGCCCGCTCGCTCATCGCCGAGGTCAACCGGCATCGCCCCGATCTGCTCATCGCCGATATCCGCATGCCACCCGACTACACCGATGACGGCGCCCGCGCCGCGAAGTACCTGCGCGACCGCTTCCCGTCCCTCGCGGTGCTGATGCTCACCCAAGTCGTGGATCCTGCGGTGGCCGGTTCGCTTCTCACGGAGCCGGCACCGGGGTTCGGATACCTCGTCAAGGACCGGGTGCTCGACACCGAGAGCTTCCTCGACCGAGTACAGGTCGTCTCTGCCGGCGGCACGGCGATCGACCCACAGATCCTGGACCGGCGCATTGCCGGGACGCCCCCGGGACAGGAGCCGTTGACCGTTCGCGAGGAGGAGGTGCTGAGACTGGTCGCCTCGGGGCGCAGCAACGCCGGTATCGCCGCTCAGCTCGTCATCTCCCGCCGCACCGTTGACGCCCACCTGCGGACCATCTTCGTGAAGCTCGGCGTCTCGTCCGCACCCGAGGACAACGCTCGGGTGCTGGCCGTCCGCGCTTGGCTCGCGCGCTCGCAATACGCCCTTGCCGATGCGGGGGATTGACCGAGTTCCGCAGGGTGCGGTCACACCGCGAGCGTCGTGCCCGTCAGTCCGAGATGGTCGACGGGAATGGTGTATGCGCGCCTCGGTGATCGGCAAATACTCCGGCTGCCGCAGCACGATCTTTCGAAGCCCGCGCGCCGAAATCTGTTCAGCCGTGCGGCCCTCGTGCTCAGCCATGTGGCCCCCATTGCTCCTCGGCGAGCGGGGCTGCATTCAGTTCGTCGCGGCGGGCGCGCCAGTCGGGCATGTGCAGGTCCATCAGTTCGATGAAGCGTTCGTTGTGGGTGCGTTCGATGAGGTGGGTCAGTTCGTGGACCACGATGTATTCGAGGCAGCGCGGGTTCTTCTTCGCAAGCTCGGGGTTGAGCCAGATTGATCGCGAAACCACCTGGCAGGTGCCCCATTTCGTTTTCATCCGGCGCACCACGACGGCAGCCGCCTCGCGACCGACGATTGGCTGCCACTTGTCGAGCAGCGGCGGCACGGCGTCCTTGAGCTGCGTGCGGTACCAACGGTCGAGCACGGCCCACCGCTGGTTCTCGTCGTAGTCCGCTGGGGTCGTCAGCCAGAGCGTCTTGCCGGCGAGACCGACACGTGCCCGCCCATGGCGTGATGCGTCGAGGCGCAGGCGTTCGCCCCAGACGTAGTGCGTCTCGCCCGAGATCATGCGACGCTGGGTCTGGCGATCGGCGCCGCGCAACTGCTCGCGCTGCTTCTTGATCCACGGCAGGCGCTGGACAACGGCCAGCCGGATCGCGTCCTCGTCGAGGCGCTTCGGTGCCGCTATTCGCACACGGCCCACCGGTGGATAGACGGAGATGTGAAGGTTCTTGATGTCCTTGTAGACGACGTCGATGCTGATCCCGGCGACAGAGAGATAGGAGTTAGCGGTACTCATCGCGGGCCTTCACGAGTTCGAACAACTCGTCGAAGCGGTCGAAGCTGGCCGGCAACACCTGCCACAGTGCGCGGGCCAGTCTCCGCTCCTTCATGCGGTTGCCCACCCAGCCGTGCTCCTTCTGCTGGATCACCGTCATGTCGACAACGGCAGCGAGATTCGGGTCAGGGAAACCGAAGTCGACCAACGCACGCTGCGCGCCGTTCTTCGCCCATTCCGGGTAGACCGTGTCGGATTCCTTCTTGCCTACCTTCGCGGCCAGGTCAATCAGCCTCTCCAGGTAAGCCTCGTAGTCCATGGCCTCCTGGCGGCGTTGTTCGATCAGGGCATCCAGGAGCGCAGACATCGTGTCGTAGTAGCGCGGGTTGAGGGCTCGCTCGTCGACGATGGTCTTGCGGACGTTGTTGACGATGGTCGCAGCAGCGGCCTCCGGGTTCTTGCGGATCCCCGGCGGCAGCCTGTCAATGGCGCCCACGCCGCGCTCGACGATCAGGTGCACCAGCCCCTCGCCGAACGTGGCGACCACGTCGGACGGGTCGGCCTGGATGTAGGTGTCGAGCAGAGTGCGCATGCCGGCCTCGAACTGCTTCATGTCGAGGTTCTCGCCGGCGCCGAGCTCGACTTCGTCGCGGACAGCAACGAAGTGGGCGACCTCAGCCTTGATGGCGGCGGCCCTGTCAGTCGAATATCCGGCAGCGTCCATGTCGTTGGCGAGCGCCGTGTAGGCACGGACCAGGCCAGACACGGCCTGATACAGCGCGAGCCGCTTCGCCTCATGGGCCTTGATCTGCCCGGTGTCGCCGGGTACCGAGGTGACGAAGTAGTGCTGGTACTCCAACGTTCCTTTCGGCGGCGCAACGGGCTCGACGAGCGCGCGGATCTTCTCCAGCGCGTCCTCCAGATCCACGCGGCCCTGCTCGATGCGGTTCTTGAGCAGGCCTTCGACGTCCTTCTCCGCGTAGCCGTCCAGTGCGCCGGAGGTGTAGTCGGTGATGGCCGTCTCGAGCGAGTTGAACAGGTCCCGGTAGTCGATGATGTAGCCGTAGGTCTTGTCGTCGCCGTCGAGGCGGTTGACCCGGCAGATCGCCTGGAACAGGCCGTGGTCGCGCATTTTCTTGTCGATGTACAGGTAGGTGGCGCTCGGTGCGTCGAAGCCGGTCAGCAGCTTGTCGACGACGATGAGCAGGCGCATCTGGCCGGGCTCTTCGACGAAGCGGCGCTTGACCTCCTTCTCGAACTCCTCGATCCGCCCGACCGCCTCGTCGGCCTGCACCCCGAAGAACTCCGCCAGCATCTGCCGGTAGATGCCGTACTGCCGCAACCTCTCGGTGGCGCCCTCACCGGAATCCTCCTTGGAGATGTCGCTCGGGTTCGGCACGTAGCTGGTGACGATGGCGACCTTGCCGCCGAAGCCGGCGTGCACGAACATCTCGTAGAACTTGCAGGCCTGGTAGATGCTGGACCCGACCAGCATCGCGTTACCGCGGCCGCTTACCAGCCGGGCCTCGGTATCCATGTCCAGCAGGATGTCCTGGACGATCTGTCTCGCGCGCGGCTCGGCGGACACGATCTTCTGCATCGTGCCCCACTTCTTCTTCAGCCTTGCCTTGCTCAGGTCCGTCAGCCCCCTGGTTTTGGCCTCGAACCACTTGTCGACCTTCGAGGGGCTGGTCAGGTCCTGGTCGATGTTGCGTGCCTCGTAGCGCAGGTCGAGCACCACGCCGTCGGCGACCGCCTCGTCGAACTTGTAGGTGTGGATGAACGAGCCGAACGTCTCGATGCTGGTCACTTTGTCGGCCTTGAGCAAAGGGGTGCCGGTGAAGCCGATGAACATCGCCCCGGGAAGCAGCTCCTTCATGGCACGATGCATCTTGCCGGACTGCGTGCGGTGCGCCTCGTCGACGAAGATGAACAGGTTCCCTTTCAGGGTGAACCCGGCTGGGACGCGCGAGTGCAGCTCGGCGATGAACTCCTCGCTGTCCCGGTCGACCTCCTTGTCCTCGTCGCCGCCACGGAATTTGTGGACCAGCGAGCAGATCAGCCACGGATCGTGCCTGTTCAACTGGGCGAGCAGGTCGGCGCCGGACGTGGTGCGGTAGATGCCCTCGTTGACCCCGTCGAAGACGCCCTCGATCTGGTCGTCGAGCTCGGTGCGGTCGGTGATGATCAGCACGCGCGACCCGGGCTGGTGCTCTCGGATCCACTTGGCGAGCCACACCATGGTCAGGCTCTTGCCGGAGCCCTGGGTGTGCCAGATGATGCCGCCTTCGCGCTTCGCGATGCGCGCCTGCGCCGCCTTGACACCGAAGAACTGGTTGTGACGAGCCGTCTTCTTCACTCCCATGTCGAAAACCATGAAGTCGTGGATCAGCTCAAGGAGACGGCGCTTCGAGCACATCTGCTCGATCGCCCTGTCCAGCGGCTCGGTGACGTCGGCACCGACCCCGCTGCTCTTCGGCTCCTTCCACTGCAGCCAATACTTCTCTGGCGTTTCGATGACGCCGTAGCGCAGCCCCTCGACGTCGTTTCCGGCGAACAGAAGCTGGACGGTTGCGAAGAACGGCCGGATGAAGTGGGCGCTCTGGTTGCCGATGTTCTGCCGGATTCCCTCGGTGACGCTGACCTTGGAGCGTTTGAACTCGATGACGGCAAGTGCCAGGCCATTCACGTAGAGCACGACGTCGGGACGCTTGTTGTGCGAGCCTTCGATCGACACCTCCTCGGCGACCACGAAGTGATTCGCCTCCGGATTGCCCCAGTCGATCGGCCAGACGGTCTCGAACTGGTCGCCCACGCCGCGCTTGACCTTCACCCCGTAGCGGAGCAGGCCGTAGATCTCGTGGTTCGCCTCGTACAGCGTCCGTGCGCCGCCCACGGAGGCGGCCTTGGCGAGCTGATTGATCGTTTTGCCGATGATCTCCTCGTCGTAGCCGCGCGCTGTGAGGTTGCCCAGCAGGTAAGCGGTCTCGATGTTCCCGTTGTCCGCGCGGTACTCCCAGTTGCCGCCGTACTCGTAGCCGAGGCTCTCCTGGAGGAAAGTGACGACGCGATCCTGCGTCTTGCGCTCCGGTTGCCCGACGGTGCTCATGCTGCTCCCGCCCTCTCGACCTTCGATTCGTCGACCCAGCGGGCAAGGACGCTCAGTGCCGCCAGGTACTCCAGGGCTCGCTGCTCACTCAACTCTTGGTCCGTCTCGTGGCTCAGCGGGTTGCGGATGCCTGCGAAGATTCCCTCGGCGAAGGTCATGGCACCGCGCTGGACGGATCGGCAGGTGTCGCTGCCGTCGTCCTGCATTCGGCGGAGGCGAGGCTTCCCCGGTTTCGCGGGATCGAGTGTGAATGCCTGGTTGAACAGGTCAGTTTCGCTCACGTCGCGCCGACCGACCTTGTTCTGCGTCTCGGCGTTGACCTTCTTCGCAGCGTCCTCCACCGCCGAGCGGTAGTGCCCCGACTGCCAGAGCGACCTCGCGCCATCCCAAATCCAGGGGTGTAGCGATGACGCGGAGATCGTCGGGGCGTTGTCACCGAGGTTCTTACTTAGCTCATCCTTGCGTTCAAGCTCTTCGATTGCTCGCACTGCCATCGATCTGTAGGCAAACCAGGGGTCATAGGTTGACCCAGCTTGCGCGGCCCTGCGCCAATTCGGAAGCACACGATCAAAGATCTTTTCGATCACAACGGCTTGTGCCATCGGGCGCGCATCGACTGATTGCGTGCCCGGTTTCGCCAGCACGATAAACCGATTCAGTTGGTCGATCGCCCATTCAATGTTCAAGCCGCTCATGCCGGTGCCTCCGTTGGCACGAGCCGAGTGCGACCTGTCAGAAGTTCCTGCATCATGCCCCGTTTGATGGCGCAGGTGGCCGTCAATCGTGCTTCGAGACAGAAGACTTCGGCCTCCGCGTCATCGAGCACGCGACCGATCGCGTCTTGCTCGTCACGCGACGGAAGCGGCATCGCGATGCTCTCAACGTCCTGGTGAGACAAGTGCTTGACCGTGGTTGCGCCGGTCTCTCCCTCCAGAGTCTTCAGCGGACGGACGAGGGCATGGGATAAGAACGAGTCGCTTGCCGCAGTCGACATCCGAAGTCTTCCGACTCGCTGGTTCAAAAGCGCGCGCCCACCACGCCAAATCACTGGTTCAAAGTCACCGTCCATCCCTACCAACATATCGTTATCGGCGAGAAGGTACTCGGATGCAAACGGGCCCGCATAGTAGACAACAGCATCTTCGGCGCGCAGGTCACGATTCCTAACCAAGCGTACCCCGGATGGAACATCTGTGAAATATCCGGAAGAAAACGGATACCCGACTTGAAACTTCAACACTTCACCGAGCCGACGAACTCTCCACTCGCCAGAGAATCCAGGCAGGCGGGTGCGGCCGGTGAGGAGTTCCTGCATCATGCCCTGCTTGATCGCGCGCTTCTTGGCGATGACCAGAGCAATCTGCGCGATGAGGTCGTCTACTTGTGTCAGAGCTGTCGCGGCCGCGTTCTGCTCTTCGAACGAGGGCAGAGACAGCGGGACTCGCAACAACTTGGCCTTTGCAATGTTATAGCGGGTCGAACCTTGGGCCAGTCCGGACACAATTTCGCGGCCAACCGAGGATCGGAAGAAGTACGACAGATAGGTGGGGTCAATCAATCCGGGACGTGTCAGGCGGTATCCGAAACAAAAGCTATTCAAATATACACCTTGCGGGACGTCGAAGTCGACGACTGCGCCAAGGGCAACTTCTTCAGGCGTCTCAGACGACCCGTTGAAAAGAACATCTCCGCGGGAGACTTCGTTCTGTCGCTCACCCTTGCGCACGTCCACCCGTTCAAGAGAATTCCCGACCAACCTCGCATCGGCCATGACCTCTGTGAAGGCCACATACCGTCCTTGGCCGTGCCCGAAGTCCTTACCTGACTTGCCCGTCAAGCCGCCATACGTGGCTCCGGCTGAGCCGAGAGTGACGATCACGCTTCGACCCCCATCGCAGCCAAATGCGCCGCTACCTTCGCGCTGAGCGCCTCAACTTCGGCTTCGAGGTCGGCCATGGTCTTTTCGTAGCGGTCCGCGAGCACCGACAGGCGTTCCACGAGTTTGTGGATCAGCGCGGAAATCTCGGCACTGATGCCCGTCACCATGCGACAGCCCCACTTGTCATCGATGACGAGGCTTTGAACATCTTCGGTGGTGAGCGTGCCGTACTTCTTGAGGGTCGCGTCGTCGAGTATTGCTTGGGCGTCCTTCGCGGTCTTCTTGGCGGTGGCTTCGGCGTCATACAGCAAAACGAGCTTCGCGAGCGCCGTCACCTCGTCACCGCGCGGGTCCTCCCGTCGGGCGACCCTGTGTCGCGCGGCGGCGAGCGCCTTGTTGATCTTCTCATCCTCCATGGCGTCGGCCAGCAAGCCGTCCTCGCCGCTGTTCTCCTCAACGAACTCCTCGACCGCCTGGCCCGCGGCTTCGGCCGCAGCCACCAGGGCGTCAACCTCGACCTGCTCGCTCGCGAGGTACCGACTCACGATCAGCGCAGGAGGGATCAGATCCATCTTCCACTTGTTGGCGCCTCGACCGGAACCGACCACGAGATCGGGCGTCTCGGAGAGCTTGCGCTCCTTGTTCTCGATAGTCTTGCGCGGCTTGGCCGCTCCGCCCCAACCATCCATCATGATCATGGCGACGTCGTCATGCATGACGTCATTCCAGTAGCTCATGAGCTGTTCGTAGACGCCGTACTCGTCGACGAGCGGGCGCGAGCGGAACGCTTTGAGCAGAGTCTCCCCCAGTTCCGCGATCAGATCGGCCGGGCGTGTGGCGCTCGTGATGCCTTGGAGCAGTTCGTCATGGGTATTCCACCAATGCTTGACGGCACCGATGCTGCTGCTCACGAAAGCTTCGTACTCCAAGGAGCCGGTGATCGCGGTGTGGATCGCGCGCTTGTCGACGGTGAGTCGGCAGTAGCCGTCGCGCAGCGGCTGGAACAGGGTGGCCCGCAGGCTCGGGAAGGCATCCCAATACGGCTGGAGTGCGTCGAGATCACGGTGGGGGATGCCGCCTTTGAGGTGGGCGTGCAGGTCCTGGACGTCCTCGGGCTCCGAGCTGTCGATGTAGCGCGGAATGTTGAGGTTGTAGTCGTTCTTGGCGTCGGCGATCTCGGTGACCGGCACCATCCGCGAATAGCGCTCAATCTGCTTCTGGTTGACGAACGTGTCGATGATCTGGTGCATATCCCGCGGTCGAAGCCGGTTCTTATTGCCGTCCTTCGCGAAGCCCTTACTGGCGTCGACCATGAAGATGCCGGTGCGCGCGTGGGCGTCCTCCTTGTCGAGCACGATGATGCAGGCCGGGATGCCGGTGCCGTAGAACAGGTTCGCGGGCAGGCCGATGATGCCCTTGATGTAGCCGCGCTTGATCAGTTCCTTGCGGATCGTCGCCTCGGCGTTGCCGCGGAAGAGCACGCCGTGCGGCAGGATCACGGCGCCCTTGCCGGTGCTCTTGAGGGACTTGATCATGTGCAGCAGGAAGGCGTAGTCGCCGTTCTTCTCCGGCGGGCGGCCGTAGCCGTCGAAGCGCCCGTATTCGTTCTCCAGACCGTTCGTCCAGGACTTGACGCTGAACGGCGGATTGGCGACCAGATAGTCGAACGTTTGCAGCTCGCTACCGCGCAGGAACTGCGGACTGGTGATCGTGTCGCCCTGGCGGATGTCCGCGGTCCCGTTGCCGTGCAGGTGCATGTTCATCACCGCGAGAGCGCGAGTGGCGTTGTCCTTCTCCTGACCGTAGATCGTCAGGCCGTTGGGCGCGGCATCGGCGACCTTGAGCAACAGCGAACCGGAGCCGCAGGTCGGGTCGTAGACAGTCGCGGACTTCGGAGTGTCCGGCTTGATGCCGATGAGCGCAGCCATAACGCGCGAGACCTCGGCGGGCGTGTAGAACTGGCCCTTGCTCTTGCCCGATTCGCTGGCGAAGTGCCGCATCAGGTACTCGTAGGCGTCACCCAGCAGGTCGTCACCCTCGGCGCGCGAGCCGGTGAAGTCGAGGTCCTGGAAGATGCCGATCAGCTTGGTCAGCCGGTCGACCAGTTCCTTGCCCCTGCCGAGCTTGTCCGGATCGTCGAAGTCGGCATTGTTGATCACGCCCTGCAGGTCGTTGGCGTCCGCGAGCCGGCGGATAGCCACGTTGACCTGCTCGCCGATATCCGGCTTGCCCTTCAGGGCGACGAGATCGGCGAACGAGCCGCCCTCGGGCACCTCCACGTCCGCGAATCGGTCGGCCTTGGCCTTGTCCGACACGTACTTCACGAACAGCAAGGTCAGGACGTAATCCTTGTACTGGCTTGCGTCCATGCCGCCGCGGAGCTCGTCCGCGCCTGCCCACAGTGAGCTGTACAGATCCGACTTCTTCAGCGCCACCGATTCCCCCCTTGCTCGAATGTCCGACGTATCAACCGACTCGCGGCTTCCCTAGGTACCGTGGCGCATGTGCGTCGCAGCGCTATCCGTGATGCCTCACGGGTACTCTGGCGTGCAGCGACAGTGTCATCTACACTCAAGTTGCCTGGGGCGTTGAGCTTCAGGAAGTGAGCCCGAGACCCGGCCGGACGACCGTGGCGCTCGGGCTTCGCGCTTCTTGGTGGCATGTCGATCACAGCACCCGCACATCCGTGACGATCGGGCGGATGCGTTCCCGCCATTCGCCGCCGCGCGCCCAGCACCACGCGACGACATCAGGGATCGCCAGCGCGGGTTCGCTGGCGAAAGGCAAGTGCACGTAGCGGATGCGATCTCGCGCCGCCGATGCCCGGGTTGCCTCGATCATGTGCTGTCGATCGAAGCTGAGCAACGTCACATCCATGTCGAAGACGATCCGCGCCGCCACCTGCATGGCTGCAATATCGCCCACCAGCACGCCGATTGCGAGCGCTCGGCGGTCGAGGTCGGTGCCCGCCACGGTGCCCACGTCATAAATCGTCGTTCGAACCCCCAGGCCGGCAAGACCGGCGATCGCGTCGGCGATCTTGTGGCGGCGCGGTTTGCCCTCCGCCTTCATATGGACCGAACGCTGCCCGGGCAATAGCAGGGTCTTGATTACGCGACGAATGTCGCGAAGCTGCGACTCGTCGACGAGGGCTGCCGCAACGAGGTAGCGCTTGGCCTTGGTCTCGTCCACAAAGACGTGTGATGTCATGGCTGATCACCGTCGGTCGGCTCGCCCGACTCCGGTTGATCATTCGCCTGCACTGGTGGCCGCTTGCCGCGGCGCGGCGGCTTGAGCACGTCCGTGAGGGTGTACACGTTGCGGGTGGTGATGCCGGCTGCGGTGAGCGGAGCCTTGACGGTCTGCTTGGTCACCTTGATCACGCCGAGGCCCTCAAGCGTGGCAAACCCTCGCTGCACCGTGTCCGGAGACCACCCGTACCACTCGGGAACCCGCTCGGCCGCCAGTACGAATCCGGGCCTCTCCTGCAAGGCGACAAGCGACATCGCGGTGGCGGGCAGGTCAAGTCTGCTGTGCCACCCGTCGGCCCAGTAGCGGTTGCTCAGTCGGATGAAGCGGTCGTCCTCACCTGCGCCAACTGGGCGTGTATAGGCATCGCCGGAGCCGTCCGGACGCAAGAGTGTCACGGTGATCTTGCGCTGGTGGCCGCTCCGCCGCCGCTCAATCAGCCGTCGCTCTTCCAGGCGGGTCAGGATCTTCGTCGCCGCGTTCGAGGCTGAACGAGGATCTGCCGTCTCCGTCGCCCCGAAAGCGCGCGCCCAGACCGCCAGCGGCAGCGTGGTGCTCCAGCCGTAACTGCCCGAGCTGGTAATCGCATGCAGGAACAGAAACGCGCGCAATCCACGAAAATCATCATTGCGAACGAATACACTCAAAGGACCACTTCGATTGTCGGCGTCGCGGTCCGGGTTTTGCACGAACAGCTTCGCGATCGGGGCAAATGTGCGACGCGAACGGTCGAGCAATTCCGCGCGGGTCTCGTCGGGCGTCGCTGGCGTAACGCCAACCGCATCGCCGTCACCTGCCTGCTCTTGGTACATGGCGAAAGTATGCAGACACCGTGTCGACGAGGCAAGGCGGTGCGGCTGTAGTCGGCTTCTCTCATAGCGGCATTAATGCGAGTACTTGAAAGACCAAATGCAAGCCCTATCTGAAATCCCCCTGTGAGTCCCACGGTCGACCGCCGCGTGAGCAGTTGATTCTGGTTGGTGTGCGGTGCCGGCAACGGCGTGGTCCTTCGGCGACGGCGCCAAATCATTCGTCGCCACGAGTCAGAATCCTCTTCGTCCGGCTATCCAGGTGATTCGAGGTGGAGACTCACGTTGCCCCTCTGCGCCGAATCTGATCCGGGGGGGCCGCCAGACGGCGGTACCGATCGGTAGCCATGCGGTGAATAACCTGCCCGCCATAGGTCCACGAGCGCAGAGACTGGACGCTGCCAGCAGCACCATGTACGTGGATCATCTCAAACATCGCCATACGGGCGGTGCCCGCGAACGTCGTCATGGGCGGGTGGCAGCAGCGACGGGCTCAAACCCCGGCAGGCGCGGCAGGCGGCGCCGGTCCGGAGAGCCGGCGAGGGTGCCGTCGGGAGCGATGTGCGAGAACATCTGGTCGATGACGGTCAGAATGTGCGGGTCCTCCACTCGGTAGAGCTGCCGCCGTCCGTCGCGCCGGACGGTGACGATGCCAGCAGCGCGCAGCTTGGCGAGATGTTGGCTGGCGGCGGGCACATTGGGCGCGGAGAGTTCCGCCGGGGTGGACACGTCATTTTCGCCGGAGGCAAGCAGCCAGACGAGGTGCGGGCAGCATCGGATTGAGAATAACCAGCAAGGACAGCAGCGATGACAAGACGACGTTTCGACATGCCGCAGCCTGCGCGGTCGAACCCATTCCGATGACCCGCAACACGCTATTCCGATGACCCGAGACACCCCATTCCAATGTCCCGAACCAGGACACCGCCGGGCGCACACAAGCCATGCCGGAAAAGCCGCACTCAGCGACGACGCGTGCTCCTGCTACGGGTGCCGAAGATCGACCTGCCGAGCGCGCCACCGACCGCGGTAGCCATCGATCGCATGAACGACTTGACCACCGTGTTGCCCATGATCTCGCCGAGCATGGCCCCGGCGCCGGCACCGGCCCGGCCCGAACCCCCAGGAACTGCATAGCCGCCGGGAAGGTCGTCACCTCCGGGGAGCCCGTAGCCGGGTGCGGGGTACCCGCCCGGCACCGGCGACCCCGGCACCGGGGTCGCGTCGGGCTGGTGTTGGGCCAGGCGTGCAGTGAGCATCTCGTAGGCGGAGTTCCGGTCGATGGGAGTGCCGTACTTGGCGGACAACGGTGATACGGCCACCGCAGCGGAGATCGCGTCCGGCGGGATCGTGTCCATCAGTGACCGGGGAGCGCGCATCCTGGTCCACGCCACAGGCGTCGGTGCGCCCTTGTCCGAGAGCACCGTCACAATCGCCTCGCCGATGCCCAGACTCGTCAGCGCTGTGGCGAGGTCGTAGTCGGACGTGGTCGGATACGTCTTCACGGTCATTGCCAGGGCCTGTTGATCCGCCGGCGTAAATGCCCTGAGTGCATGTTGGACCCGCGCGCCGAGCTGCGAGAGCACCGGCGCCGGGATGTCGGTGGGTAGCTGGGAGCAGAAGAAGACCCCGACGCCCTTGGACCGGATCAACTTGACGGTCTGCACTATCGCATCGCGGAATGCCTTCGATGCGTCGGCGAACAGCAGATGGGATTCGTCGAACAAGAACACGAGCTTCGGCTTGTCGATATCCCCGACTTCCGGCAGATGCTCGAAAAGCTCTGCCAACAGCCACATCAGGAAGGTCGAGTACAGCGCCGGCCGGCTCTGCAGGCCCGACACCTCCAACAGGCTGATCACGCCACGGCCGGACGGATCGGTGCGCATCAGATCGTCGATGGCAAATTCGGGCTCGCCGAAGAACTGATCCCCGCCCTGCGACTCCAGGTTCGTCACGGCGCGCAGGATCACTCCGGCGGTAGCTGACGAAACCCCGCCCAGCGCCTTGAGATCGGCCTTCCCCTCGTCATCGGTCAGGTACATGATCACTTCACGCAGATCCTTGATGTCCAGCATGGGGAGGTTCTGCTGATCTGCCCAGTGAAAGATCAATCCGAGGGTCGACTCCTGAGTTTCATTGAGGCCCAGGACCTTCGACAGGAGGATCGGGCCGAACGAATCGATGGTGGCGCGTACCGGAACCCCGGTCCCCTGCCCAGCGAGGCACAGGAACTCCACGGGGTACGCCTGCGGAGCCCAGGCGTCGCCGGTGTCGCCGGCCCGCTTCATGATCCCGTCGCTGGCGGTTCCAGGGGTCGCCAGCCCGGACAAGTCGCCCTTGATGTCAGGTATCAGGACGGGAACCCCCGCAGCCGAGAGCTGCTCCGCGATCCCCTGCAACGTCTTGGTCTTGCCGGTGCCGGTCGCCCCGGCCACCAGCCCGTGTCTGTTGAACATCGCCAGCGGAATCCGCACCAGCGCCGCCGGGTCCACTGATCCGTCGATCACCACAGAGCCGAGCGTGACGCTTTGCGCCGCCGAATCGTATCCGTGCGCGATCCGCTCGGCGGCCGCGTTGGCCGACGACCCGGTCTGGCCGGCCGATGCTGCGGATCCGGGTGCGTTGGGCTGCGACATGATGGTGCCTCCCTTGCGCCGCTCGGCGCGATGCTCACATGTGACGTTCGGCCCGGTTGTCGGCCGATCTTGACGTGAGCGTATCCGGCTGGCCGATGGCAGCGCAGCGCTCGGCCCTGGTCCAAGGAAGGCTAGTTCGCCGCTCACGGCGCCAGCACCGCGACGCACCGTCATAGGCGCCGGGCGGCAGACGATTCCGCGGGGCGGAAGGGCGGCCTGGCACGGCGCAACCGGCACTCCGTAGGGTTCGATGAGGATAGGCGCGTGACCGGCGCGAGGCACGGCGGCACCTGCGGTCCGGGAGGAACCATGACTGACTCACAGCGACACGCGTTCATTGTGGGGGGCGTGCGGACGCCGATCGGGCGCTATGGCGGGGTGTTGGCGTCGGTGCGGCCGGATGATTTGGCGGCGTTGGTGATGCGGGCGGTGGTGGATCGCGCGGGCCTGGCCGATCCTGGTGAGTTGGATGAGGTGGTGTTCGGGTCGGCGAATCAGGCGGGCGAGGACAACCGGAATGTGGCGCGGATGGCGTCGCTGCTGGCGGGGTTCCCGGTGTCGGTTCCGGGTATGACGGTGAACCGGCTGTGCGCGTCCGGCCTGACGGCGGTCGCGACGGCGGCGTCAATGGTGCGGGCCGGGGACGCGGATCTGGTGCTCGCCGGCGGGGTGGAGTCGATGACGCGCGCCCCGTGGGTGATGGCCAAGCCGGAGAAGCCTTACGCGAAGCCGGGTGCAATGTTCGATACGTCGATCGGCTGGCGGTTCACGAACCCGCGGTTCGCGGAGATCGACGGTGGTGAGGCGACGTTTTCGATGCCGCAGACGGCGGAGAAGGTCGCGGAGATCGATCACATCAGCCGCCAGGATGCGGACGCATTCGCGCTGCGCTCGCATCAGCGGGCGGTGGCGGCGATCGATGCTGGGCTGTTCGCGCCGGAGATCATGCCGGTTCCGGTTTCGACGAAGGCCGGGGTGCGTGCGGTTGACACCGACGAGGGTCCGCGCCGGGATACCAGCGCCGAGGTGCTGGCGGGGCTCAAGAGCGTGGTGAAGCCGGGCGGGGTGGTCACGGCGGGGAACGCGTCCTCGCTCAACGATGGGGCGGCGGCGGTGCTGGTGGCCTCCGAGTCGGCCGTCAAGCGGCTGGGCCTGGCGCCGCGTGCGCGGGTGGTGGCGTCGGCGTCGGCGGGGGTGGCGCCGTCGGTGATGGGCCTAGGCCCGGTGCCGGCGACCGAGAAGGTCTTGAAGCGCTCCGGTTGGTCGCTCGGCGACATCGGCGCGGTCGAGTTGAACGAGGCGTTCGCCACCCAGTCGCTGGCGTGCATGCGGCGTCTCGGGTTGGATGCCGGGATCGTGAACAACGATGGCGGGGCGATCGCGCTCGGCCATCCGCTGGGCTGCTCCGGGACCCGGATCCTGATCACGCTGCTGGGCCGGATGGACCGCGAGGGCTTGCGCCGCGGGCTGGCCACGTTGTGTGTCGGGGTCGGCCAGGGCGTGGCGATGCTCGTCGAGAAACCCTAGAACCGCTGTGCGGTCGCAGGTCTCGGGCGGGAGGGGAACACATGGAACCTGAGATGCCGCGGCACGTGGGTGTGGTCGGTGGCGGGCGGATGGGGTCCGGTATCGCGCACGCCTTCCTCGTTTGCGGATCGTCTATGACGTTGATCGAGGCCGATGCGGCTCGGGTCGCTGCTGCCCGGGACGGGGTGATGCACGCGATACGCGGCTCGGTCGCCCGGGGCAGGGCCGTCGAGGACGAGGAGACGATCGCGGCCCGGTTGACGGTCGTCACCGATGTGGCCGGCCTGGCCGGTTGCGGGCTGGTGATCGAGGCGGTCCCGGAGATCGGAGAGTTGAAACATTCGGTGCTGCAGGCGATCTCGGCGGCGGTGAAACCGTCGGCGATCATCGCGAGCAACACGTCCTCGATGTCGATCTCGGAGCTGGCGGGCTTCGTCACGTCCCCGGAGCGGTTTTTGGGCCTGCACTTCTTCAACCCCGTTCCGGCATCGCAGCTGGTGGAGGTCGTGGTCGGGCGGGAAACCTTGCCGGCGACGGTCGACCGCGCCCGGCGGATCGTCGAGGTTTTGGGCAAGACCGCCGTCACCATCAATGACTCCCCCGGTTTCGCATCGTCCCGGCTGGGCGTGCTGCTCGGGCTGGAGGCGATCCGGATGGTCGAGGAGGGCGTCGCCACACCGGAGGACATCGACGCGGCCATGGTGCTCGGCTACAAACACCCGATCGGGCCGCTGAAATTGACCGACCTGGTCGGGCTCGACGTGCGGCTGGGCATCGCCGACTACCTCGCCTCAAGGCTCGGCGACCGGTTCGCCCCGCCCCGGCTGCTGCGCGACAAGGTGGCCCGCGGCGAGCTCGGGCGTAAGACTGGACACGGGTTCTACGACTGGAGCGCCGGCGACGGGCCGGCGTGAGTCGTAGGCAGACTCACGTAGGTAAGGGTTCGACGATGGGAGCGCGGGCGGGCGGCCGCCGGCGCCGGATCGTGGGGAGGCACCATGGCGGTGACATCAAGTGCGACGACATCGAGTGCGACGACATCGGGTGCGGCGGCGGGAACAAAGCCGACGGGGCCGGCTAAGGCAACACCGGCGCGGCCGTTGCACAGTTTCATCGCCGGGCATTGGGTCGCCCCCGGTGGACGGGAGACGCCGCTGCTGGACGCGGCCACCGGCCGGGAGGTCGCCACGATCGCCGACGGCGAACTGGACATCGCCTCGATGGTTGACTTCGGCCGCACCGTCGGCCATCGGGAACTCGCCGAGCTGACTTTCCACCAGCGCGCATTGATGCTCAAAGCCCTGGCCCAGCACCTGATGTCGATCAAGGACACGCTGTATCCGCTGTCCTATGCGACCGGTGCGACACGGTCCGATTCGTGGATCGATATCGACGGCGGCATCGGCGTGCTGTACACCTACGGGTCCAAGGGTCGCCGCGACATGCCCAACGACACCGTGTATCTCGACGGGCCGGCCGAGAAGCTCGGCAAGACCGGCGCGTTCTACGGCCAGCACATCTACACCTCGCTGCCCGGTGTCGCGGTGCAGATCAACGCGTTCAACTTCCCGGTGTGGGGCATGCTGGAAAAACTCGCCCCCGCATTTCTCGCCGGCCTGCCCACCATCGTGAAACCCGCCACGGCCAGTGCGTTCCTCGCCGAGGCCACGGTGCGGGCCATCCTGGAGGCAAAGATCCTGCCGCCCGGCGCGCTGCAACTGCTCACCGGGCCGGCCCGCGGCATCCTGGATCACCTCGACGAGCGAGACCTGGTGGCGTTCACCGGATCCGCGTCGACCGCCCGAACCCTGCGGCGCGACGACGCGATCATCGTCCGGGGTACCCGATTCACCGCCGAGCAGGACTCGCTCAACTGCTCGATCCTCGCCCCGGACGCCACCCCCGGCACGGCCGAGTTCGACCTCTACGTGAAAGCCCTCGTCACCGAGATGACGGCGAAGGCCGGTCAGAAATGCACCGCGATCCGCCGCGCCCTCGTCCCGGAGGCGCTCCGGGAGGCCGTCATCGACGCCGCGCAGGACCGCATCACCGCGAAGGTCCGCGTCGGCGACCCCCGCACCGGCGGCGTCACGATGGGGGCGCTCGTCTCCACCGCACAACGCGACGAGGTCCTCTCCCGGGTCCATGAACTCATCGCCGACCGCGGTGAGCTCGCGATCGGCAACATCGACCGCTTCCCGGTCACCGGGGCCGACGCCGAAACCGGCGCGTTCCTACCGCCGATCCTGATCTCCTCCCCCGCCAACGCCGACGCCCCGCACCGTGTCGAGGCGTTCGGCCCCGTCGCCACCCTCATCGGTTACCGCGACCTGGACCACGCCGCCGAACTTGCCGCCCGCGGCCGCGGCTCCCTCGTCGCCTCGATCATCACCCACAACCCCGACAGCGCACGGCATCTCACCCGGGCTTTGGCCCCCTGGCACGGTCGCATCCTTGTGCTCGACCGCGACGACGCCGCCGAATCCACCGGGCACGGCTCCCCCCTGCCCCACCTGGTGCACGGCGGCCCCGGCCGCGCCGGCGGCGGTGAGGAGATGGGCGGCATCCGCGGCGTCCTGCACCACATGCAGCGCACCGCCATCCAGGGGTCACCCACCCTGCTCACCGCCGTCACCGACCGGTACGTCCCCGGCGCACCCATCCACACCCGACAAACCGCCCATGACGATATTCCGTGGGAACACCCCTTCCGGAAACCGTTGTCCCGCTTGCGGATCGGCGACGCCATGCAGGCCGGGCCGCGCCCGGTGACGCTGGACGACATCGAGGCGTTCGCGCACTCCACCGGCGACATGTTCTACGCCCACATGAACCAGGAGGCCGCCGAAGCCAATCCGCTGTTCGGCGGCCGCGTCGCACACGGCTACATGCTGATCTCCTGGGCCGCCGGGCTCTTCGTCGACCCCGACCCCGGCCCCGTCCTCGCCAACACCGGCCTGGAGGACCTGCGCTTCATCACCCCCGTCAAGCCAGGCGACGAGATCACCGTCACCCTCGTCGCCGCCCAGATCACCCCGCGCGAAACCGACGACTACGGCGAAGTCCGCTGGCACACCACCATCACCAACCAACGAGGCGAAACCGTCGCCACCTACACAGTTCTCACCATGGTCGCCAAGCAGTAGCGGCCGTTCGACCCAGGGACGCCGCATCGGGCGCACCGCGCCCGCCGGAGGTCTACTGCCGGAGGTCGTAGACGCGGCGGAGCTTGCCGGCGGAACGCTCCAGGGTGGACGGATCGACCACGAGAACCGTTGCGGTGACGCCGATTCTCTCCTTGATCTGGCGAACGAGCCTGTTCGCCACGGATTCTCGGTTCGCCCGGTCGGAAAGCCCCTGGCTCGCTTCGACCTTGATGGTGAGCTGGTCCATGCGGGCGGGTCTGGTGAGCTCCAGGATGAAGTGCGGGGACAGCCCCGGCGTCGCCACCACCAGTTCCTCGATCTGGGTCGGGAAGACGTTGACGCCGCGGATGATGAGCATGTCGTCCGTGCGCCCCGAGATCCGCTCGATGCGGCGCATGGGCCGGGCGGTTCCAGGCAGCAGGCGCGTGAGATCCCTGGTGCGGTATCGGAGCACCGGCATCGCCTGTTTGGTGAGCGAGGTGAAGACGAGTTCGCCCAGCTCGCCGTCGGGCAGCGGCACCCCGGTGACCGGGTCGATGACCTCCGGGTAGAAGTGGTCCTCCCAGATGGTAATGCCGTCCTTCGTCTCCACGCACTCGCAGCCGACGCCCGGGCCGATCACCTCGGTCAGCCCGTAGATGTTCACCGCGTGCAGCCCGGCGCGCTCCTCCAGGTCGTCGCGCATGGCGTCGGTCCACGGCTCGGCGCCGAGCACCGCGATGTGCAGGCTGGACGCGCGAGGGTCGATGCCCGCGTCGGTGAACCCGTCCAGCACGGTGAGCAGGTACGTCGGAGTACTGCAGATCACGTCCGGTGCGAGGTCGTTGATGAGCTGCACCTGCCGGGCCGTCATGCCACCGGACACCGGCACCACCGTGCACCCGAGTCGCTCCGCGCCGTCGTGCAGGCCGAGCCCACCGGTGAAAAGACCGTAGCCGTAGGCGTTGTGGACGAGATCGCCGGCGCGCACCCCCGCCGCTCGCAGCGAGCGCGCCACCAGGTCCGCCCACATGTCGAGGTCCGCGTCCGTATACCCCGCGATCACCGGCCGGCCCGTTGTCCCGGACGAGGCATGCAGCCGCCGCACCTCCGTGCGCGGCACGGCGAACATCCCGAACGGGTAGTTCTGCCGCATCTCTGCCTTGCCGGTGAAGGGCAGCGCGGCGAGCTGGTCCAAACCGGTCACGTCCCCGGGCGCGATGCCGACTGCATCCATCGCTTTGCGATAGTGCGGCACGTTCTGATAACAGCGGGCGACGGTATCGGCGAGACGCCGGTTCTGCAGGTCGGTGAGCTCGTCGCGGCTCATCCTCTCCGCGTCGTCGAGCAGTTCGGGTGCCGGGGCCGGGCCGAGAGTCGTCATGGGGCACATCCTTTCGACGGTGCGCGGTTGCTCAGGAACAGGTTGCTATGACGCGACCGGCGGGCCCGCGCCGTCGATCCGGCCGGACGCCGCATCACCATCCGAGGCCGCACCTCCCGGAGCTGCGTCATCGACGGCAACATCGCCATCGGCGGCCGGAGCGTGGTCGACGGAAACGTCTTCATCGGAAGGCGCAGCGTCATCGACGGACGCAGCGTGACCGGTGGGAGGCGGCGGCAGGGTGCGCGACCGGCCGCGGAACTCCGCGATCACCTCGGCGTCGGCGCCCGCGCCACGTGTGACGGTCACGTCGTAGATCCCGGATCTGCCGCGCTTGCTGCGCAGGGCCGCGACGGCGGCGAGCTCATCGCCTGCGCGCCCAGGCGCGATGAACGAGATGTCCGCTCCCGCACCAACAGTCACCGAACCGGCTTCGTTGCAGGCGCAGGCGAAGGCGGTATCGGCCAGCAGGAAGACATAGCCCCCGTGCGCGATGCCGTGCCCGTTGCACATGTCCGGCCGCACCGTCATCCGCACGGTCGCAGTACCGGGTCCGTCGGCGACGAGCTCCATGCCGAGCGTCCGGGAGGCGACGTCGGCGGCGAACATGGCGCGGGCGCCGGTCACCAGGGCTGTGCCGATCCCAGGGCCGATCCCGGTGCCAGTTCCAGCGCCCGTTTCGGCACCGGTCGCCGGGCCGCTCGCGACGCTGCCCGTCTCCGGCGCCGAGGTCATCGGCCTGGCCATCGCTACGGCCATTTCACCGACCATCTCGCTCCTTCACGTCGCACATCCCGTTCCCGCGGCACTACACCGGAGCGTAGGCCGGTAGCTGACAACTCGCAGCAAACCGTCACTGCGGGGGCGCTGCAGAACCAGCGGGGCGGGCCCCGGCCGAAGCGCGCAACCCGCCGAACACCATGGCGCACACGGCATCCGCGACAGCGGCCACGCCGTCGACATGCGCCTCGACGGCCCGGGGCCGGTACCACTCGGCGATCGAGTTGACGGTGCCGAATACCAGCCGTGCGACGAGAGCGGGGTCGAGGTCGTCGCGCAGCGCGCCTTCGGCGGCGGCCTGCCGCACCAGGGCCGCGAACCGCGCATCGATCGCGCGTCGACGGGCCAGGGCGGCACGCTCTACCGCACTGTTGCCGCGCACCCGCAGCAGCAGCGTGACGCTCGGCAGCTCCGCGATCAACGTGGCGATCGACCGTCGCACCACCCGTTCCAGCCGATCGACGGCCATGACGACGTTCGCGGTCGAGCCGCCGGGCGCTGCGCTGACGGCCGCACCACCCGCGTCTTCGTCGAACACCGCCTCCAGCGCCCCGAGCGCCCGATCCAGCGCCCGCTGCAGGATCTCCTCCTTGCCGGAGACATGGTGGTACAGCGACGATTTCGCGATGCCGAGCGCGGCAGCGAGGTCGTCCATGGTCGCGCCGTCGTACCCGCGCTCGGTGAACACGGCGATCCCCGCCGCGACTACAGCAGCCAGGTCGTGGCCCGGCCGACCGCGGCGCGGGGTGCGCTCTGCCGGCGGACCGGCCATGGTCCCCGACAGCGTCATACTCGATCGCCCCGTCCCAGCAGGTGAACTTTTCTGGCCAACTGTCGCATCCCCAGGTACATTACCGACTAAGGAGTCGGTTATTCAACGCGGAGGCGAACAGATGGAGAGCACCACGCCAGCCGGGGCGCCCGCAGCCGACCCGGCACGCGACGCAGCACGCGACACAGAATCCGCCGAGTTCGATGCCGTGATCGCCGCGGACGGCCGCATCGAACCGCGCGACGCGATGCCCGATGCGTACCGAAAGACGTTGGTACGGCAGATGTCCCAACATGCAAACTCGGAGATCATCGGCATGCAACCGGAGGGCAACTGGATCACCCGGGCGCCGTCGCTGATGCGCAAGGCGATCCTGATGGCGAAGGTGCAGGACGAAGCCGGGCACGGGCTGTACCTGTATTCGGCGGCGGAGACCCTAGGCACGTCGCGCGCCGAGATGACGGACGCGTTGCTCGCCGGTACCGCGCGCTATTCGTCGATCTTCAACTACCCCACCCCCACCTGGGCGGACATGGGCGCCATCGGCTGGCTGGTGGACGGCGCCGCGATCGTGAACCAGGTGCCGCTGTGCCGCTGCTCCTACGGGCCGTACGCGCGGGCGATGGTGCGGATCTGCAAGGAGGAGTCGTTCCACCAGCGGCAGGGCTTCGAGATCCTGCTGACGCTCTCCCGCGGCACCACGGCGCAGCACGAAATGGCGCAGGACGCCGTGAACCGTTGGTACGCACCGTCTTTGATGATGTTCGGCCCGCCCGATGCGGACTCGTCGCACTCCGCGCAGTCGATGGCGTGGAAGATCAAACGTTTCTCGAACGACGAGCTGCGGCAAAGGTTCGTCGACATGCTGGTGCCGCAGGCCGAAGCGCTCGGGCTCACACTGCCGGACGACGGGCTGCGCTGGAACGAGCAGCGCGGGCACTACGACTACGGCGACCTGGACTGGGCGGAGTTCAAGGCCGTGTTGCGCGGCGAGGGACAGTGCAACGCGCAGCGCCTGGCGCACCGGCGGCGGGCACACGAGGACGGGGCATGGGTGCGGGATGCGGCGTCCGCGTACGCGGCGAAGCAGGCGACCAAAGACGCTGCGCGGCAGGAGGTGTCGGCGGCATGAGCGGTTCGATAGGTGACGGCGGAGCCCCGGCACGCAGCGTCGTGCCGGAGAAGGCCTGGCCGCTGTGGGAGGTCTTCATCCGGCCGTCCCGCGGGCTCTCGCACACCCACGCCGGCTCGCTGCACGCCGCGGACGCGACGATGGCCATCGCCAACGCGCGCGACCTCTACACCCGGCGCGCGGAGGGTGTGTCGATCTGGGTCGTGCGCTCGGCCGACCTGGTGGCCTCCTCGCCGGACGAGAAGGACGCCCTGTTCGACCCGGCCGGCGACAAGATCTACCGCTACCCGACGTTCTTCACGGCGAGCGAGGGGGTGCCGGGGCTGTGACATCACAAGCGGCGACACAACAAGCGGCGACACCACAAGCGGCGAACGGGCCTGCGACGGACAACACGTCATCGGCGGTGGACGCGACGCCAACCGCGGCGGACAGCCGCGACATCGCGGAATACGCGCTGCGTCTCGGCGACGACGCGCTCGTCCTCGCCCAACGCATGGGCGAGTGGGTCTCTCACGCGCCGGAACTCGAAGAGGACGTGGCGCTCACCAACATCGGGCTGGACCTGCTCGGCCAGGCCCGCGCGCTGCTCGGCTACGCGGGCTCGCTGACCGGCCGCACCGAGGACGAGCTCG
Organism: Actinobacteria bacterium 69-20; assembly: GCA_001897425.1. Lineage (GTDB taxonomy): Bacteria > Actinomycetota > Actinomycetes > Mycobacteriales > Nakamurellaceae > Nakamurella. The sequence goes on from MKSW01000030.1 coordinate 44,698, forward strand.
CCTACTTCCGCAGCGATCTCGAGTTCCGCTGCGCGCACCTGATGTGCCTGCCGCGCGGCGATTTCGCCGCCACCATCGGACGGATGCTGGTGGTCGCCGCTTACCAGTGGGAGCTGTACGAGCGGCTGTCCGAGTCCGCCGACGAAGCCCTCGCGGGGATCGCGCGGAAGGCCGTCAAGGAGGTCGCGTACCACCTGGAGCACGCGCGCATGTGGACGCTGCGGCTCGGTGACGGGACGGACGAGTCGCACCGGCGGATGCAGGTGGCGATCGACGACCTCTGGCCGCTGGTCGACGAGCTCTTCCGCACGGACGAACTCGAGCAGCAGCTGGCGAGTGCTGGTATCGCGGTGGACTCGTCCGCGCTGCGCGGCCCGTTCGACGCCCTGATCGACCCGATCCTCGCCGATGCCACGCTCACCAGGCCCGACGTCCCCCCGGCCGCGGGCGGCGGGCGGCACGGCCGGCCGAGCGAACACCTCGGGCACCTGCTCGCCGAGATGCAGGTGCTGGCCCGGCAGTTCCCCGGCGCGAGTTGGTGAGCCGGCCATGACGCGACCCGCGACGTTCCGCTCGCCCATCGCGGCCGGCCGCCCACCGGTGCGTCTGTCCGGGCCGGATGCCCAACACATTGCCGAGATCGCCGGCGGCGTACCGGATCCCGAGCTGCCCATGGTCTCGCTCACCAACCTCGGTGTGCTGCGCGCCGTCGACGTCGACCCGGACAGCGGCGCCATCACGGTCACCATCACGCCGACGTACACGGGCTGCCCCGCCATGAACACCATGGCCGAGGACGTCGTCATAAACCTGCGCGCCGCGGGGTACCTGGACGTGACCGTGCGGAAGGTGCTCAGCGACACCTGGTCCTCCGACGACCTCACGCCGAAAGGGCGACAAGCGCTGCGGGACAACGGCATTGCCCCCCCAGCGACGGCCGCCACCGACCGCACCGCGGAATCCGCGCCCGTCGCCTGCCCGCTCTGTCACTCCCTCGACACGGAGCAGCTCTCACGGTTCGGCGCCACGAGCTGCAAGGCCCTCTACCGCTGCCGCGCCTGCCGGGAGCCCTTCGAATACTTCAAGGTCCATTAGCCACCGAACCCCGCCGATCGCGCCGCTTCCGAAACGATGGTCGATATGACAACCGCGCTCCCCACCTCCCCCGCGCAGACCCACCTGCTCCGACGCCGACGCCTGGCATTCCATCCGCTCGAGGTCGCCGCGATCAACCGGCTCACCGCCGACGCCGTCGAGGTCGTCTTCACCGTGCCGGAGTCGCTGGCCGACGAGTTCGATTACCTGCCCGGCCAGCACATCGCGGTGCGCGCGCACCATGACGGCAAGGAGATCCGCCGCTCGTACTCGCTGTGTGCCCCGATGGGCGACGGCGAGCTGCACATCGGCGTGAAGGTCGAGCCGGGCGGCATCTTCTCGACCTTCGCCAACTCGGAACTGAAGGTCAGCGACACCGTCGACGTGATGACGCCGCAGGGCAGCTTCACCACCCGCGTCGATGTGAACGCTGCTAGCCACATCGCAGCGGTCGCGGCCGGCTCCGGCATCACACCGGTGATGGCGCTGGCCACCGCGGTCCTCACCGGCGCGCCGGGCGCTACCTTCACCCTGGTGTACTCGAGCCGCTCGGCCGACCAGGTGATGTTCGTCGACGAGCTCGCGGACTTGAAAGACCGCTTCCCGGACCGGTTCTCGGTTCACCATGTGCTCTCCCGCGAGCAGCGCTTCTCCCCCATGCACACCGGCCGGCTGAACCCCGAACGGCTCGACGTGCTGTTCGACCGGCTGGTCAAGCCGGCCACCGTCGACGAATGGTTCCTGTGCGGCCCGGTCGACCTGGTGCAGGACGTGCGCGCGCACCTCACCGCGCGCGGCACCGACCCGATCGACATCCACGTCGAACTGTTCACCACCGGCGCGCTGCGCCGGGACGTATTGCCCGCGCCGAGCGCCCCCGTTCCCGACCTGAAACCTGGCAGCCACACGGTGACCATGACGCTCACCGGCCGCACCTCCACCCTGACCTGCGGCCCGGACGAGCGGATCCTCGACGCCGCGCTCCGGATTCGATCGGACACCCCGTTCTCCTGCACCGGCGGCGTGTGCGGTACCTGCCGCGCGAAGCTCAAGTCCGGGACCGTGGACATGGAGGTGAACTACGCCCTGGAACCGGACGAGATCGAGGCCGGCTACATCCTCACCTGCCAGGCCGTGTGCACCTCGGAAGCCGTCGAGGTCGACTACGACGCGTGAGGCGGGTGCCCGGCCGCCGGACATCGTTGCCGGCGGATCGCCGAGAACAACGTCATACCCGATGGTTCTCATGGGGCACGGCACGATCCGACGGAGGGCGCCCCTCCGGCCCGGCCCGGGCGACCCCATAGGCTAGGCGGCGTGGCTACAGACAGACTGGTGTGGGTCGACTGCGAGATGACGGGCCTCGACGCGGCGAGCGACGCGTTGATCGAGATCGCCGCGCTGGTGACCGACGGCGAGCTCAACGTCCTCGGCGATGGCGTCGATTTGGTGATCCACGCGCCGGACGAGGCGCTCGACCGCATGCCCGACGTGGTGCGCGCCATGCACGCCAAATCCGGCCTCACCGACGCGGTCCGCGCGTCGACCGTGACGATGGCCGATGCCGAGGCCGCCGTCCTGGCGTATGTGCGCGCGCATGTGCCGGAGGCCGGGAAGGCGCCACTCGCCGGGAACTCGATCGCCACCGACCGCGGGTTCATCGCGCGAGACATGCCGGCATTCAACGACTTTCTGCACTATCGGATGATCGACGTCTCCACGATCAAGGAGCTCGCCCGCCGCTGGTACCCGTCGGTGTACTCGTCGCAGCCGGCCAAAGGGATGGCGCACCGGGCGCTGGCCGACATCAAGGAGTCGATCCGCGAGCTCGCCTACTACCGGGCGGCGATATTCGTGCCCGAACCGGGACCCACGGCGGGGCAGGCAATGGAGATCGCCACGAAGGTTGCCACGGCACCGGCCGCGATCGGCTAGACTCTTGTTCCGGCTGTCACGATGTCACGTGATCCCTTGCGAGGGGGTCCGCTGCAGGCGGCCATGGTGGATGTAGCTCAGTTGGTAGAGTCCCGGCTTGTGGTGCCGGTTGTCGCGGGTTCGAGCCCCGTCATCCACCCCGACGAAGGCCGAGGGCAGACGAGCTTGCTCGTATGCCGAGGCCAAGGAGAGGGTCGGAGGCGAAGCCGAGCACCCGAGGTTGAAGGCGCTTTCGCCGAATACCCGTCGCGATCGAAGGTTGCGGGTTCGGCCGAGCGCCCCGTTTTTCGGGTATGACGATGTTGTCGTGGAATACCCGATCCGGACATCGGAGGCACTCATAGTTACCTCGGTGTACCGCTCACGCTGGTGGTGGGCGCCCGCGACGGTCGCCGCGGTTACGGTCGTGAGCGCGCTGCAGATGATCGCCGAGATGCTGTACCTCGGCCGGAACACCGTGGACCCCGGCAGCAGCCTGGGCTCCCTCCTTGCGGTGCACGCGATCGGCGGGGCGGTCTGCGCGGTGATCTTCGGCATCGTGGCCGCGGCGCGGTCCGGTGGGCGCCCGTCGTCCCTGCCCTATGCGGAACGGTTCCTGATCGGAATCGGCTACGGCATCGCAACGTCGATAGCGATCTGGATCGGGGCAGGGATCCTGGCCGCCGAATCCTTCGGCGGTGCCGTCGAGGCGATCGGCACGTTCCTGACGGCGTCGATCATCACGCTCGAGCTGCCGGTCGCCTGCATCGTCGGCGGACTCGCCTGGCATCTGCTGACCAAGGCCCGCAGCAGCGCACCACCAGCCCGGCCACGGCGGCCGATCGAGGATCCGGAGTAGCGCATTCGAGGACCCGGGGCGACCTTGCTGGATCGGTTACGCAGCCACCCAGCGCCAGGTGCCGTTGCCGTCGACGCATTTGATCGCCTTGCCGGACCCGGCCACGCCGGTGACACCGTGATCCCTTTTAGCGCAGAGCTGGCCTGGCTTGTAACAGTTCCCAGCACTCGACAGCGGATGGCAGCCAACGGGTTTCGGTGCGGCCGTGGTACTCGGCGGCTTCGCCGCGGACGTCGTCATCGGCGGTTTGACGGTGCTTACCGGCGGCTTCGCGGTACTCGCTGGCGGATTCAAGGTGCCGGTCGGCGGCTTGGCTGCGAACGTCGTCATGGGCGGTTTCGAGGAGACGGACGACACCGCCGCCGTCGACGGGACACCCGCGCCGCAGGTCGCCAGTACGCGGAGAATCGCGTCCTTCTCGGCTTGCGTCACCCACAGGTGGTACTTCGCCTTCACCTCGATCTGGCGCGACACGTACGTACAGCGGTAGGCCTTGTTCGGCGGCAGCCAGGTCGCCGCGTCTCCCGCGCCTTTCTGCTCGTTGGTCGGACCGTCCACGGCCTGCAGGTTGAGCGGGTCGTTCGCCATGTTCTGGCGCTGCGCGGCCGAAAGCTGTTGCGCCCCTTTCTGCCACGCGTCGAGCAGCGCGACCACGTGGTCGATCTGCACCGCGCCGGAGGTCGCCTGGCCGCGCGTAAACGCGATGGTCTTGCCGGTGTAGGCGTCGTGCAGGGTGCCGGTGAGCACTGTGCAACCGCCCGTGTCGGCCTTGATGGCGAGGCCCGTCAGGTCGCGGCGCAGGATGTCGTTGCGGGTGTCGCAGCCGTTGTGGCCGCCGTCGACGGTGACGTCGTCCGACCAGGCCGGGCCGAACTGCGCTCGGGTGTATCCCGTCTTGGGCGCGCGGCCCTTGACCGCGAGAGTGCCCAGCACCCGGGCGATCTCGGTGGCCGGTACGACGGAGGACGCGGCGGGCGGGTTGGCTCGTGGCGTATCGGTCGCGGTGGGAGCCAGCGACGAGAACAGCGTCATATTCGGTGATCCCGACGCGGAATCCGGCGTGGACGGCGACACCGAGTATGACGATGTTCCGGCGTCGGACCCGCTCGACAGGTCACCGGCCCTTGCATCGGCGGGCGAGGTCTCCTGCACCGCAGCGGATGTCGCGCCACTTGACGTGGATGACGCGGTAGCCGCGTCGATAGGCTGCCACTGCTGCGGCGCCACACCGCAGCTCGCGATCAGGACGACGGCGGCCGCGAGGGCAACGATGCTCCCCACTGTGCGCACACTCATCTCCTCGACCGTCCCCGCCGCGCGACCTCGAACACCATATCGGCCGACCACACGTGTGGGCTGAAGGCTCGGCGACCACCCGGTTTCTCGTCTGGGCCAGCAAGGCTGTACAGTGGACGAGGCTCCGGGGGCTTGAGGCCGGGATGTCAGGCGCCATTAGCTCAATTGGCAGAGCAGCTGACTCTTAATCAGCGGGTTCGGGGTTCGAGTCCCTGATGGCGCACATAACAGCAGGTCAGCCACCTCGTATGATCACGACTGGCACCACGGTGCGACAGGCCCGCGAATCGCATCTGATGAGATCTCGCCACTGTCGTTGGCTCGCCCTGCGATCGGGCGCCAACGGGGGCTCAGCCGACGAGCTGAAGGCCTTCGTGTTCGGTGAAATCGCGGAAGTCCCTCGTGTTCAGCGTTGCGAGTGGCAGGCCTTGGGTGAGGCAGCACGCGGCAACCCAGGTGTCGTTCTGCGGTCGTGGGCGGCCACGCATCGCCGCGCGTGCCGAGATCTCGCCCCAGCAGTGCGCAACTTCATCACTGTAGGGAAGCGGTGGCCGCGCCAGGAGCCACGCGTCGAGTTCAGCCTTACGCGCGCTGCCCCAGCGGCGCATCACCGTCCATCTGACCAACTCGCCCAGCGTCACGAAAGAGATCGTCACGCTCGCACCGACCAACTCGCGCAGCAAGTCCGGCGGCAACTTGCGTTTGATACTCAGCGAGGCGACATCGGTGTCGAGAATGATCCGGCGTACGCGTCAGCGACCGTCGCCGTGGCGCAGGCTCGCCAGGTCGGCAAGGAACTCGTCGAGCTCGTCATCGTCGAAAACACCATCGTGGGCGAGGTCGTCTGCGGATCGAATCGGCGCGATGGTCGCGAACAGTTCATCGATCGATCGCCGGTCAACGCCGTGATCACCAGGTACCGACGCGCTACTCGTCGTCATAACACCCACCTCCCGCCTGGATCAACTCAAGTGTTGCATGATCGCCACCGAATACGCACGACCCCGCTGCCTTCAGTGATGCGGCGGCGAGTGCAGAACTATTCATTCACCACAGCCGTAGGCCGACTAGCGCACTCGCCGGGCGCCCCATCGGGGCATGAGAATACCGATGTCGCAGATGAACGCAGGGTCGGGCTTCGAGTACCCGACGCGGCAGATCGAGCGTGGTGACGTACGCGGCGATCAGTCACGTTGAATCCCAGTAAACGAATGCTCAGTGGCGCAGCACCTTGGTGGATATAGCCCGTTTTCCACCACCGAGGAGGAATTGTCAAGACCTGTGGATCAAGATCTTTTAGGCGGCTTGTCGGCCTCCTTCGTGGCCGTCTGA
>MKSW01000031.1 GCA_001897425.1 Actinobacteria bacterium 69-20
AGACGGTAGCCCGCGCGCCCACCGATCGTTCATATTATTTACATGCGTGTCCTTAGCTTGAAGATCGTGTTTGCACCCTCGATCCGCGCCGGAGCCGCGGCCATCGACTTCGCGAAGATCCGTGCCGAGCTTCAGATCCCGGAGCACTACCCGCCGGACGCGGAGGCCGAGGCCACTGTGGCCGCTGTGGCCGCTGCGGCCGCGCATCGAATGGAAGGGGCGTGGCCGGGGGCGGCGTCATACGCGGATCGTGCGGACGACCGCGATGTCGAGCTGGTCACGATCGACCCGCCCGGTGCGATGGATCTCGATCAAGTTGTGCACATCGAGTCCGCGGGCGACGGTTACCGGGTGCGGTATGCGATCGCGGACGTGACGGCGTTCGTGGCGCCGGGTGGTGCCCTCGACCGGGAGAGCCGGCAGCGCGCCATGACGCTCTACAGCCCCGACATTCGCACGCCGCTGTATCCGACGGTGCTCTCGGAGGGTGCTGCGTCGCTGCTGCCGGGCTCGGACCGGCCGGCGGTGCTGTGGACCATCGAGCTGGACGCCAGCGGCGAGCCCGTGCATGTGGACGTGCGCCGCAGCATCGTGCGGTCGCGCGCCCGGCTCGACTACCCCGGCGCGCAGGCCGCCGCGAACGTCGGGCGGCTGCATCCGTCGATCGCCCTGCTCCCGCAGGTCGGGATGCTGCGGCTGCAGGCGGCCCGGCGGCGGCACGCGATCGACCTGGACCTGCCCGACGCCGAGGTGGTGCACGACGGGGGCGGACACTGGACGCTGCAGCGGCGCGCCGCGCTGCCGGTGGAGAAGTACAACGCGCAGATCAGCCTGCTGACGGGGATGTGTGCCGCGCAGATCATGCTGCGCGCGGGGATCGGGATCCTGCGCACGCTGCCCCCGCCGACGCCGAGCCAGGTAGCGGCGCTGCGTCGGGCCACGGCGGTGTTCGCGATCCCGTGGCCCCGCGACGTGCCGCCCGGTGACGTGGTCAGCGAATTGGACGCGTCGAAGCCGCGGGAGGCCGCGTTCATCGAGGATGCGATCCAGTTGTTGCGTGGTGCGGATTACACACCGTTCGACGGCATCGTGCCGAAACAGCACGAGCACGGGGGACTGGCGGCGCCCTACGCGCACGTCACCGCTCCGCTACGCCGTCTAGTCGACCGGTTCGCGACGGAAGTCTGCCTCGCCGTCCACGCGGGACGGGCGGTCCCGGAGTGGGCGCGTCTGGCGCTGCCGGAACTGCCGGGGTTCATGACGGCCGCCGCACGTCTGACGAGCCAGCTCGAACATGCGTGCACGCAGGCGGTTTCGCAATTCCTGCTCGCCGGGCGGGTGGGGGAGGTGCTCACCGGAATCGTCGTGCAGATCGAGCCGGAGAAGGATCGCGCCACGATCCTGCTCGACGAGCCGCCGGTGCGGGTGTACGGCCCGATCGACGGGTTCAGCGACGGGTCGCGTGCTGCGGTTCGGCTGACCGGAGTCGCCGATCACCGCATCGACGTGATCGCCGTTCGGTGACAGCGGTTCGGTGACAGCGGTTAGTGATCGGCGTGCCTCGACGGCCCGACCGGGTGCGGCCTACTCGTGGGTGGGAACTCCCTGGGCGGCGAGATACGCGTCGATCTCTTCCCTGGTGATCGGTTGCCAGTCGCGTTTCGGACTGTGCTCGGCCTCGGCGAGGAGCCGCTCGGCCAGCCACGGATGGTGCAGGTCGAACGCCGGCCGCTCGGACCGGATCCGCGGCAGTGCGGTGAAGTTGTGCCGCGGCGGCGGCGACGACGTCGCCCACTCCAACGCGTTTCCATACCCCCACGGATCGTCCGCGGTGGTCACCTCGCCGTACCGCCAGGAGCGGACCAGGTTCCACACGAAGACGAGCATGGAGGCGCCCAGCACGAAGGCAGCAATGGTGGAGAACGTGTTCAGGAAGGTGAACCCGTCCGACGGCTGGTAGTCGGGGTAGCGGCGGGGCATGCCCATGTTGCCCAGCCAGTGCTGCACCAGGAACGTCCCGTGGAACCCGAGGAATGTGGTCCAGAAATGTAGCTTCCCCAACCCCTCGTCCATGAACCGGCCGGTGAACTTCGGAAACCAGAAATAGATCCCGGAGAACGTCGCGAACACGATGGTGCCGAACAACACGTAATGGAAGTGCGCGACCACGAAATAGGTGTCGGTGACGTGGAAATCGATGCCAGGGAGCGCCAGCATCACACCGGTCAGCCCACCGAACAGGAAGGTGACCAAGAACCCGGCGGCGAACAGCATGGGGGTTTCGAAGGTGATCTGGCCACGCCACATGGTGCCGATCCAGGTGAAGAACTTCAGCCCCGTCGGGATCGCGATGAGCAGCGACATGAACGAGAAGAACGGCAGCAGAACCGCTCCCGTGCCGAACATGTGGTGCGCCCACACCGCCGTCGATAGTGACGCGATCGCAATGGTGGCGAACACCATCCCGCGATAGCCGAAGGTCGGTTTGCGGGAGAACACCGGGATTACCTCGGTGATGATCCCGAAGAACGGCAACGCGACGATGTACACCTCGGGGTGCCCGAAGAACCAGAACAGGTGCTGCCAGAGGATGGCGCCCCCGTTGGCCGGGTCGAAGACGTGGGCACCGAAGTGGCGGTCGGCTTCCAGCCCCAGCAGCGCCGCGGTGAGCACCGGGAACACGATGAGCACCAGGATCGCTGTGATGAAGATGTTCCAGGTGAAGATCGGCATCCGCCACATCGTCATGCCCGGCGCGCGCAGACAGATCACCGTGGTGATCATGTTGACGCCGCCGAGGATCGTGCCGAGGCCGGACACCGCCAGGCCCATGATCCACAGGTCGCCGCCGACCCCCGGCGAGTTGGTGGCATCGGCGAGCGGTGTGTAGGCCGTCCAGCCGAAAGCCGCGGCGCCACCCGGGGTGACGAATCCCAGCATCGCCGTGATGGCGCCGAACAAGTACAGGAAGTACGCGAACGCGTTGAGCCGGGGGAACGCAACGTCCGGTGCGCCGATCTGCAGTGGCAGCACCAGGTTTGCGAAGCCGAACACGATGGGTGTCGCGTAGAACAGCAGCATGATCGTGCCGTGCATGGTGAACAGTTCGTTGTACTGCTCGTAGGACAGGAACTGCATGCCCGGCCGCGCCAACTCGGCCCGCATGAGCATCGCCATGAATCCGCCGATCATGAAGAACGACAGCGTCGTGGCCATGTACATCATGCCGATCGCCTTGGGATCGGTCGTCCGCAGATAGTTCAGGAACTTCGACCCGCGCGGCACATGCTCGTACGGGTAGGGGCGAGATGCGACCGGTCGATTGGCGATCGCCGTCATGAAGGCCTCCCGTTGTCAGGCGGTGCGCACCCGCGTCCAAGGCACTCTTCCCGTATTACGCCCCCCACTCCGAAAGAATCAAGACCATCTGTCAGATTGACATGCGTTTCTCGTCTTCGTCGGCGCGTGGCAGGCTGGAGCCATGGGTGACGAGGTCGGGCGCACAACGGCGTGGTACTACTGCCTGCGCCATCACACGGTCGAGCCGGAAGGCGTGTGCAAGGCGACGGACCGCCTAGGCCCGTACCCGGATCCGGACGCCGCCGCGCACGCGCTCGAAACCTTTCGGGAACGCGAGGAGCGACTCGAGGCCGAGGACCGGCAGTGGGCCGAGGGCACGGACGGGGGTGCGGGTCAGGCGGCGGGGTGACGGTGCGCGGTGGGGTGCGGTGGCTCCGTGCCGGGCGCCGTCATGATCGGATGGCATGATCGCCAGCATGCGTTTCCCTCGCGAACAGCGTCATGATCGTTTCGGCCGTTTCCGAACCGGCCAGATCGGTCGGCGGCGCATGCTCGCGGTCGGCGCGGCCGCGGCACTCCTCGTCACGTCGTGCAGCAGCGCGCTGAGCGGCACGCCGATCCGGGCGGACCAGGTGTCACCGAGCACATCGCCGACGAGGAGCGGGCCTGCCGGGAGCGAGCCGACGAACCAGATCACGGAACCCGCGACTCCGGGAAAGGGCGGGGGCACCTCGTCGTCATCAGCGGGCGCTACGGGGCTGGACAGGTTCTACAGCCAGACGCTCAGCTGGGGAGGCTGCGAACCGTACGCGATGACGTCCGGAGACAAGGCGCCCTACGCGAGTTCCAAGGTGCAATGCGCCCGCCTCACGGTGCCCCTGGACTATGCGAAACCCGACGGCACCACGATCACCCTGGGCGTGCTGCGCCAGCAGGCGAGCGGCAAGAAGATCGGGTCGGTGGTCTTCAACCCGGGCGGGCCGGGAGCGTCCGGCATGTCGATCGTGGCGACGCTCGCCCAGTACGGCGTCGATCCGGGACTGGCCGCGCGCTTCGACTTCGTCGGGTTCGACCCGCGCGGTGTCGGCGCCTCGCAGCCCGCGATCTCCTGCCAGACCGGCCAGCAGCGTGACAAGGACCGGGCGGAGAACTGGCCGGGATTCATGCCGACGCTCACGCCGGCGGACGTCGACGCCGCCAACAAGGTGTCCAAGACGTTCGTCGCCGACTGCCTCGCGACGATCTCCAAGGAGGGCGTCGACGGTACCGCGTTCCTGGCCCAGGTCGGGACGACCGACGTGGCAAAGGATCTCGACGTGCTGCGGGCGGTGCTCGGGGACAAGAAGCTGACCTATGTCGGATGGTCCTACGGCACGAGCATCGGCACGCAGTATGCCGAGCAGTTCCCCGGCAACGTGCGCGCCATGATCCTGGACGGCGCCGTCGACCCGGCAGTCGATTCCGCGACCGACAGCCTGCAGCAGACCAAGGCGTTCCAGCAGGCCTTCAACGATTTCGCAGCGTGGTGCGCGAAACGGCAGGGCTGCCCCTGGACCTCCGCCGCGGACGCGAATACGCGCTTCCAGGACCTCGCGCAGCCGCTCATGGACACCCCGCTGAAGCTGTCCGACGGCCGGGTGCTGAGCTTCCTGGACGCGACGACGGGGGTGGCCCTCGGCCTGTACTCCGATGCGTCCTGGCCGTCGCTGCTTTCGGCGCTGAACGACTTCGTGCACGGCAGCGGGGATGCGCTGATGGCGATGGCCGATCAGTACAACGACCGGGACGACTCCGGGCACTACAGCAACCTTCTCGAGGCGTTCACGGCGATCCGCTGCATGGATTCGAACCGGATCACGGATCCGGAAAAAGTGATCAAGCTGAACCAGGAGTTGATCAACGCATCGCCGTTCCAGGACAACGGGCAACCCGCGGCGGCGGTGTTCGACGTGTGCGCCTATTGGCCGGTGCCGCCGACGATGCTGCCGCACACGCCTAATCCGAAGGGGCTGGCCCCCGTGCTGGTGATCTCGACGACGGGCGATCCGGCGACGCCGTACGAGTCGGGCGTCAACCTCGCCAAGGACCTGAAGGGCCGCCTGCTCACGGTCAAGGGAACCCGGCACACGGCGTACATGCTGGAGGGCCTGACCTGCGTCGACAAGGCCGGTGACGATTACCTGATCAACCTCACGCTGCCCAAGGAGGGCGCGACCTGCTCCTGATGCTGCCCCGCTGGGCAGCGACCTCATAGGGTGAGCGAATGGACGGTCAGCAGCAGCATGTGCTTCGCACCCTTGAGGAGCGGGACATCCACTACGTTCGGCTGTGGTTCACCGACGTGCTGGGCTATCTCAAGTCGGTCGCGGTGGCACCTGCCGAGCTCGAGAGCGCGTTCAGCGCCGGGATCGGGTTCGACGGTTCGGCGATCGAGGGATTCGCGCGGGTCCACGAGTCGGACATGATCGCGCGGCCGGACGCGAGCACGTTCCAGGTGCTGCCCTGGGCGACCGGTGACGGCAAACCCCATTCGGCGCGCATGTTCTGCGATATCGCCATGCCGGACGGCACACCGTCATGGGCGGACCCGCGGCACGTGCTGCGCCGCGTGACCGGCGAGGCCGCTGCAATGGGATTCTCCTGTTACGTCCACCCGGAGGTCGAGTTCTTCCTGCTGAAGAACATGCCCGAGGACGGCTCGGAACCCGAACCGGCCGACCGGGGCGGCTTCTTCGACCAGGCGACCTACGATGCCGCGCCGGAGTTCCGCCGCCAGGCGATCGAGTCGCTCGAATCGATGGGCATCTCCGTCGAGTTCTCGCATCACGAGGGCGCGCCGGGGCAGCAGGAGATCGACCTGCGTTACGCCGAAGCCATCGACATGGCGGACAACATCATGAGCCTGCGGTATGCGGTCAAGGAGGTCGCGCGCACCCAAGGCGTGCACGCGTCCTTCATGCCCAAACCGTTCCCGCAATACCCGGGATCGGCGCTGCACACGCACTTCTCGCTCTTCGAGGGCGAGACGAACGCGTTCCACGATCCGGGGCAGCCCAACCAGATGTCCGCGACGGGGCAGGCGTTCGTCGCCGGAGTGCTGCGCCACGCCCCCGAGCTCACGGCGGTCTGCTGCCAGTTCGTCAACTCCTACAAGCGCCTGGTGATGGGGGAGGAGGCGCCGACCGCGGTGTCCTGGGGGCAGGCGAACCGCTCCGCGCTGATCCGCGTCCCCAACTATTCGCCGCAACGATCCACGAGCCAGCGGATGGAGATCCGCCTGCCGGACTCCGCGTGCAATCCCTATCTGATGATCGCGGTGGTGCTGGCCGCCGGGCTGGAAGGCATCCGGCAGGGCTACGAGCTCCCCCCGGAGGCCGAGGAGGACGTGTCCTTCCTCACGCCGGCGGAACGCAAGGCGCTGGGGTATGCGGATCTGCCGCTGTCTCTGGGGTCGGCGCTCGCCGTGATGGAGTCGTCCGATCTGGTGGCGCACGCGCTCGGCGAGCACGTCTTCGAGTTCTTCCTGCGCAACAAGGCCGCCGAATGGGAGACCTATCGGCGGCAGGTCACGTTCTTCGAGCGGCAGCGCTACCTGTCGCTGTAGTTGTCGCTGTAGCCGGGCTGGCGGTAGCCGGCCGTGGCTGCGGCTGCGGCGTCAGGCGGCGTCAGTCGATCGCGTCGCCGCGGTCCACCCGCGGCCGCGGGACGCGCCACTTCCGGATCAGGCACGCCCGGTTGAACGCGTAGAAGCCCAGCGCCGAGCCCTTCATCGACTGGCCCGTCTTGTCGCCCTTCGGGAACTTCGCCCGCACCTTCCGGGACAGGCGCCTGCCGAACACCACCGAATCGGCCACGGCGGCAAGGATCATCACCATCAGCACCATCGGGCCGAACTGACTGATGTACGGGCTCGGAACGATGAGTGTGAAGAACGACAGCAGCGCGACGGGCAGCAGCAGCCCGGCCAGATTACGGCGGGAGTCGACCAGGTCCCGCACATAGGCACGGACCTCGCCCTTGTCGCGCGGCATGACGTAGGCGTCATCGCCGCGCATCATCCGCTCACGGCGTTCGGCGACCATGGTTCGCCGCTCGTCCTTCGTGAGCTTGCGCCCGCCCGTCGACTGCTTGGAGCGCTTGTAGGCCTCGCGCTGCGTGAGCGGCGGCGGAGCCACCGGGCCGCGGCGACGTTCCGCGTCGCGGCGCTTCGGGGTGGGGCGGCCCTTGCCCGCTGCTGGCCCCGCGGCATCCTCCGCGGTGGCCTGGTCGGCCTCCGCCGTTGCCTGGGCGGTCAGCTCGGCAGGCTTCTTGCGCAACAAACTCACATGCCCCAGCCTAAGGCAGGCAGCGGGGCGCTCCGGCATCTGGCATCATCGTCTCGGGCGGGATCGGCCGCAGTGCGCGCGTTCCGCGCCCATCCGGCCGCAGGTCATCCGTGACCGGCCCGGGCTCTACGCGGACAGGAGTACGCCATGACGACAGCACAGACCTCTACCACGGACCGGACGCACAACGTGCGGCTGACCGAGGCGGCGGCGGCGAAGGCCAAGGCGTTGATCGACCGCGACGGCGGCACCGGGATGATGCTGCGGATGGCGGTCCAGCCCGGCGGATGCTCCGGCTTGCGCTACGAGCTGTTCTTCGACGACCGCACCCTCGACGGCGACGCCGTGGTGGAGTTCGGCGGCGTGCCGCTGGTGGTCGACGAGATGAGCAAGCCGTACGTCGACGGCGCGACCATCGACTACGCGGACACCATCGAGAAACAGGGATTCACGATCGACAACCCCCAGGCGCAGAACTCCTGCGCGTGCGGCGATTCGTTCCACTAGTCGCCGGGGATCGCAAGAACATCGTGAGTGCACCGCAGCGTCGAGCGGGCCGCATCGTCGTCACCGGCTCGATCGCCACCGATCACCTGATGCACTTCCCCGGTCGCTTCACGGACTCGTTGCTGCCGGATCAGCTCGACCGGGTGTCGCTCTCCTTCCTGGTCGACGACCTGATCGTGCGGCGCGGCGGTGTGGCGGCGAACATCGCCTTCACCATGGCCATCCTCGGTGCCCGCCCGGTGCTACTCGATGCGGTCGGTAACGACTTCGCGGACTACGACGCGTGGCTCGGCCGGCACGGCGTCGAGACCCGTTTCGTGCGGCGCTGTGATGACGTCGCGACCGCTCGATTCGTGTGCACCACCGACGAGCAGATGAACCAGATCGGCTCGTTCTACGCGGGCGCGATGGCCCGGGCGCGCGACATCGAGATCGCCCCCGTGGTGCATGCTTTGAACGGGGTCGATCTCGTCATGATCAGCGCGGGCGATCCGGACGCCATGACGCACCATGCGGCGGAATGCCGACGGCAGGGATGGGCCTTTGCGGCCGACCCCTCCCAGCAACTCGCCCGGATCGACGGGGCGCAGGCGCGTGAGCTGGTGACCGGCGCCGAGATCCTGTTCTCCAACGACTACGAACTCGGCCTGCTCAAGGCGAAGACGGGCTGGACGGCCGCCCAGATCGCCGAGCAGGTTCGCCTGCGCGTGACCACGCACGGCGCGAACGGCATCGAGATCGAGCACCGCGACGGCAGCCGATTCCGCGTTCCGGTGGTCCCCGAACACGGCAAGGTCGATCCGACGGGGGTCGGCGACGGGTTCCGCGGCGGCTTCCTCGCCGGGCGCGCGGCCGGATTGCCGATGCAGCGGTGTGCCGAGCTCGGATCGCTCATGGCCACGATGGTGCTCGAGACGGTCGGCACGCAGGAATACTCGTTCGACGCCGCCGAGGCCGAGGCTCGCCTGAAGGATGCCTACGGAGATGACGCTGCTCGGGAGATCAGCGACGCGGTGGGCTGGTAGTCCGTCGCCCCCGGGGTCGCGGCGGCGGTGTCATGGCTCAGAGTGTGTCGTGGCTCAGACGCGGTGTTTTGATCAGACGCGGACGGGATAGGCCGGCTCCGGCACCTGGGGGCGGATCGCGCCGGTGACGAAGATCCCGTGCCAAAGCAGGAAGACCAGGATCGTCCAGATGCGACGGGAGTGATCCGCCCGCCCGGCGCGATGGTCGTCGAGCAGGGCGAGCACGGCCGCCGGGTCGAAGAACTCGCCCGTCTGCGCGCTGCGGATGATCTCCCGCGCCCACTCGTAGGAGCCCTCCGCGAGGTAGTGCCTGACGGGCACCGGGAAGCCGAGCTTGCGGCGGTCGATCACATGCGGCGGAACGATACCGGCCAGTGCGCGGCGCAGGGCCAGCTTGGTGGTCTTCCTCGTCACCTTCAGCTCCGGCGGAACGCTGCACGCGACGTCGAACACCTCCCGATCCAGGAACGGGACCCGAAGCTCGAGGGAGTTGGCCATCGTCATCTTGTCGGCCTTGACCAGGATGTCGCCGCGCAGCCAGGTGAACAGGTCGATGTGCTGCATCCGCGCGATCGGGTCCCAGCCGGCCGAGTCGCGGTAGACCGGATCGGTCACATCCCGGAAGGACCGGCCGGGGTCGTATCGGCGGAGCAGGCCCGCGAGCTGCTCCTCGCGGAAGATCCGCGCATTGCCGTAGTAGCGCCCCTCGAGGTCGAGGGCGCCCCGGCGCAGCATGTCCTTGCCGCGCACGCCGTCCGGCAGGGCACGGCCGACGGCCGCCAAGCCCCGCCGCAGCGGGGACGGCAGCGAGGTCAGTGCCCTCAGGCTGGACGCCTCCCGGTAGATGGTGTACCCGCCGAACAGCTCGTCGGCGCCCTCGCCGGACAGCACGACCTTGACCTGCTTGCGCGCCTCGTTCGCCACGAAGTACAGCGGGACCAGGGCGGGATCGGCCACCGGGTCGTCCAGGTACCAGATGATCAGCGGCAGCGTCTCGGTCAGCTCCTGCTCGCTGACCATGCGCACGACGTGCCGCACACCGATTGCGGCGGCGGATTCCACCGCCACATCCACCTCGGAATAGCCCGGCCGCTCGAAGCCAGCGGTGAACGTGACAAGGTCCGGGTTGTATTTCTTGGCGAGTGCCGCGATCGCCGTGGAGTCGATACCGCCGGACAGAAAGGCGCCGACGGTCACATCGGCCCGCATGTGCTTGGCGACGGAATCGTCGAGCACCTCGGCGATGCGCCCATACAGATCGCCGTCGCCGCCGGATATCCGGTTCGCCGCGAATGTCGGATGGAAATACCGCGAGATGACGACGTCCGCACCGGGGCGCAGCACGAACGAACAGCCCGATTCGACCTTCGTGATGTGCACGTCCATCGTGGCGGGCTCAGGCACGTACTGGAGCACCAGGTACTGCTGCAGGGCCACATCGCCGACGCTCGCGCCGCCCGTCATCTCGCGGAGCGATTTCGCCTCGGAGGCGAATGCCACGCCGTTGCCGGTTCGCGCCATGTACAGCGGCTTGATCCCGAACGGGTCACGGGCGCCGAAGAGCACCCGGTCGCGGGTGTCCCAGATGAGAAACGCGAACATGCCGCGCAGCCGTTGCACGCTGTCGGGACCCCAGTAGTGGTAGGCGGCGAGGATCGCCTCGCCGTCACCCTGCGTCGCGAACTGCGCCGCGCAGGAATCGGCAAGTTCGGCGCGCAGTTCGAGGTAGTTGTAGATCTCGCCGTTGAAGACCAGGGCGTATCGGTCGGGCTCGTCGGCCGGCCCCCAGCGCAGCGGCTGGTGCGAATGCTCCAGGTCGATGATGGACAGCCGGTTGAACCCGAACGCCACATCGCGGTCGTGCCACACTCCGGCGTCGTCCGGCCCGCGGTGGCGCGCACACCGCATTCCGGCCTCGATCGCCGCATCGAATGATGTCGCATCGCCGGTGTCCGAGACGAACCCCATCAGACCGCACACTGCCGCCGATCACCCCTCCACTCGCCGCGAACGTGCTGCCCATACTGCCCGATCGCTCGGCGGCGCGCCGACCCATCCCCGCGCGGTGAGCACTGGCGCCGTCGAGTAATCTGACAGACAATCCTGAAGATGAATCGGGGACGCACCGGTGGGCCGGTCGGCACCACCGGCAGGAACGGTGCCGTCAGACGCCGTGACGAGGAAGGCGCATTCCGGGTGGCTAGATCTCGGGCGGCACGCCGCTTGCTTCTTGCCGGGCTGCTGGTCGCGGCTGCGGTGGTCACCAGCGGCTGCTCGCTGGCGGACCTGCCGCGCTACGGGTGGCCACTCAGTGCGAGCGTGCAGGGCGAGAAGCTGCAGCACCTGTGGTCGGGGATGTTCACCGCGGCACTCGTCGTCGGCGTCATCGTGTGGGGCCTGATGTTCTGGTGCTTCATCGTCTACCGGAAGCGGCGCAACTCTCCGTTGTATCCGAAACAGACCCGGGAGAACCTGCCGGTCGAGATGGTGTACACGGCCGTGCCGTTCCTGATGGTGGCGGTGATCTTCTACTTCGGCGTTACGGTGCAGAACGATGCGCTGAAGATGAACCCGAACCCGGATGTCACCGTCAATGTCACGGCGTTCAAGTGGGGCTGGGACTTCGGCTACCAGGGCACCACGGTGCCGAGCGGCGGCGAGGTGCACACCATCGGGACCTCCGACGAGGTGCCGGTGCTGGTACTGCCCAACAACAAGACCATCGAGTACGTGCTGTCCAGCAAGGACGTGGTGCACTCGTTCTGGGTGCCGGCCTTCGACTTCAAACGCGACGTCTTCCCCGATCCGGCGAAGAACAACACGGACAACCGGTTCCAGACCACGCTGCAGCATGAGGGGGCCTGGGTGGGGCACTGCGCCGAGTTGTGCGGCACCTACCACTCCGCGATGAACTTCGAGGTGCGGTCCGTTCCGGACGACATCTACGCGGCGTACATCTCGGCGCGCGAAGAAGGCCTGGATATGAGCGCGGCGCTCACCAAGGTCGGCCACTCGCATCCGAACTGCGGTGCCCTGTGCAGCCCGACCGCGACGACGACGTATCCGCTGACCACCAACCGGCAGTCGAAGGCGCCTGCGATAGTTCCGGCGAATGTGGGGAGCAATGACAACTAACGAAGTCGACCGGCGCACGCCCGATACGGACCGTGCGGACGGTGGGCGCCCGCCGCGCGGCCTGAAGGTCGAGGCGTACGTTTTCTTCGCGACTGCCGCGTTCTTCATCGCGTCGACCATCGTGTACGGATTGTGGAGCCGCGAGCCTGCCGGCATCGTTGCGCTGCTGCTGACCGGCGTGATGCTCGCGATGATCGCCACGTTCCTCATGTTCAGTTCGAGGCGTCTCGAACAGGCGAGGCCCGAGGACGATCCGCTCGCCGAGGTGGCCGACGGCGCGGGAGACGTCGGGTTCTTCCCGGCGGCCTCGTACTGGCCGCTCGCGCTCGCCGCGTCGGCCATGTTGACCGCCATCGCCGTCGCGTTCTGGATGGTGTGGTTGATCGTGATGGGCTTCGGATTCCTGTTCCTCGCCGTCGCAGGGTGGCTCTTCGAGTACCAGCGGGCGCACGCCTCGCACTGACCAACGAACGACATCGGCGCCCCGGGACACGGTTTCGTGCCCGGGGCGCTGTCGTCTGCTGGGCATCCCGGCGGGGAAGGGGCCGGCGGCGACCGTCGTCATGGGCGACGGGCTGCTCGCGCGAACGGGTACCGAGTTCACGAATGTCGTCATGAACGGTGGGGATTCGCGCGAGCGCTTCGCGCTGCGAGAAGGCCTGCCTAGGCCGAACGACGGCCACCGACACGAACGGCGGCCGCCCCGTCGAACAGGGCGGCCGCCGTTGTCAGGGTTGGCAGGCCTTCGCGTCGAGTGCGCGCTCCGGCTAGTCGCGGGTGAGCTCCCGGCCGGTCGACAGCTCAGCCGATTCCTCGTGCCCGTAATCGATCGTTCCGGAGGTGTCCTTCGGGGACCAGACGCCCGGTACGGCGCGCCCCGCGGCCCCCAGCTCGTTGATGTGCTTCGGCACCGAGGCACCTTGGTACGCCAACGGGATGGCATGGCCGTGCTCGTCCACGTCGCCGAGCGGTTGGTGCACCTCGTAGAACTCGCCGGTGGGCGAGCGGCGGACGATGCCCGTCTCGATGCCGTGTTCGAGCACGTCGCGGTCGTGATGCTGGAAGCCCAGACACAGCCGGTAAGTGACCATGTACGCGAGCACTGGGAAGACGATCGAGCCGATACGGCCGATCCATGTCATCACATTGAGCGAGACGTCCAGCTTGAGCGCGAAGAGGTCGTTGGCGCCGTTGATCAGGTTGATGACGTAGAACGCGAGGAACGCCACGCCGAGCGAGGTGCGGACCGGGACGTCCCGCGGACGCTGCAGCAGGTTGTGCGAGGCGTTGTCCTTGGTGAATCGACGCTCGATGGCGGGGTACGAGATCACCAGGATCATCAGCAGTGTCGCGGCGAGGATCGAGGGGAAGAACACCGCCGGGATCATGTAATGCCCGAAGAGGTTCCGCATCTCCCAGTCCGGCCACACGCGCACCATGCCGTCCAGGAAGCCCATGTAGAAGTCCGGCTGCACACCGGCAGACACCTGCGACGGGTTGTAGGGGCCGAGGTTCCAGACCGGGTTGATCTGGAAGATGCCCGAGATCATCACGATCACGCCGAAGACGACCGCAAAGAAGCCGCCGCCCTTCGATGCGAAGGAGGGCAGCACCCGCACGCCGATGACGTTGTTCTCCGTCTTGCGCGGCCCGGGGAACTGGGTGTGCTTCTGGAACCACACCAGCGCCACGTGCAGGCCGACGACGGCGAGGATGATGCCGGGGATCACCAGGACGTGCAGCGAATAGAACCGCGGCACGATGATCGTGCCCGGGTAGTCGCCGCCGAAGACCGCCCAGTGCATCCAGGTGCCGATCACCGGGATCGACAGGACGAAGGCGCTGACGGCGCGCAGGCCGGTGCCGGACAGCAGATCGTCCGGCAGCGAGTAGCCGAGGAAGCCCTCGGCCATGGCCAGCACCAGGAGGAGCACGCCGAGTACCCAGTTGAGTTCGCGGGGCTTGCGGAACGCGCCGGTGAAGAAGACACGCATCATGTGCAGCATCATCCCGGCGATGAAGATGAGCGCCGCCCAGTGGTGGATCTGCCGGATGAGCAGCCCGCCGCGCACCTCCATCGAGATGTTGATCGTCGACTCGTAGGCGTGCGACATGGGCACGCCACGCAGCGGCGTATACACGCCCTGGTAGACGGTCTCGCCCATCGACGGGTCGAAGAACAGCGTCAGGTACACGCCGGAGAGCAGCACGACGATGAAGGAGTACAGCGCCACTTCGCCGAGCATGAAGGACCAGTGCGACGGGAAGACCTTGTTCATCGCCGCGCGCAGTCCCGGGGCAGCGCGATAACGCTCGTCCGCCTCGTTTGCGGCCTTGGGGAGTACCGCCGCCAAGCCGCCGGAGGACTTGGTCGAAGTCGTCAGACGGCTCACGAGTTCTCCTTAGGCAGCTGCCCGAACGGCGGGAACACCGGCTTCGGCTGGGGCTGCACCTCCGGGTGTGATCCCCACGGCGTGGAGCCCTGGAAGGACTCCCAGAATCCGGGGCCGACCGGTTCGATGAAGTCGTGTACGGCGACGAAGTAGCCGTGTTGATCCACGGAGATCGGCAGCTGCGGCAGCGGCCGGGTGGCCGGCCCGAACACGGGCTTCGCGCCGTCATGGATGTCGAACTGCGACTGGTGGCACGGGCACAGCACGCGGCCGGTCTGGTCCTCGTACAGCGACACCGGGCAGCCGACGTGCGTGCAGATCTTCGAGAACGCGAAGAAATCGCCGTAGTTGAAGCCGTCCTGCCCGGTGCGGACCCGGATGGGTTCGTTCGACCGGAGCCGGAACAGCATCACGGCCGCGTCCGAGGCGGTCGCGCCGCCGGGGACGCCCGGGAACACCGTCATGATCGATCCGGTCGCGAGATCCTCGGGCCGGACGAACGAGCCGTCCTGCATCGTCAGGCGCACGAGCGTGCCGTCCGCCGCCGGCTTCCACGGGGTGACCCACAGCTCGGAGTCCTTGCCCTGCGCCCACGGGTTCTTGATCAGCCCGCCGATGGGGGCGAGGACCGCAGCGCTGGCGAGCCCGCCGCCGGCGAGCAGCAGTGACGTCTTCAGCACGCCCCGGCGGGTCTTGAGCCCGGTCTTGTCGAGCGTGTCCATGAGCTCCGCGCCCAACGTCCGCCGGTCGTGGTCCGCCGACGGCCCGACGTGCCGCTGCTGAACGGCGACCTCGTGCGGTGCGATGCGGCGCGCGATCGACATGACGCCGATGCCGAGGCACAGGATCGCAGCTCCCAGGGTGATCCCGAGCAGCGGCGTGAACAGCGCGTAGATCCACTGCCGAGAGGAGAACGGATCCTGGTAACCGGCCGGCCACATGACGAAGATCAGGATGAACGCGAGCGCGGACGCGGCGGAGAGCAGGAACCACTTCGCGACCTGGCGTTCGGCGCGCTTCTCGGCGGGGGAGTCCGCCTCGAATCGCGGCCCGTACTCGACGAGTTCCACACCGTCGAGGCGTGCGCCCAGCCGTGCGAGCTCTTCTTGCGTCATCCCAGCCATCTCGTCCCCGGTGGGGATGGCTGTCTTGTCAACGGTGCTCATGAACGGGACCCCGACCAGAGAGTGATGGACACGATGACGCCCATGCCGACCAGGAACGCGATGAGGCCCTCGGGCGCGGGGCCGAAGCCGCCGAGGTCATATCCGCCCGGCGAGATCGTGTCGTTCGACGCGCGCACATATTTGATGATGTCGAGCTTCTCGGTCGGCGTCAGCTGGGCGTCGGAGAAGGTCGGCATGTTCTCCGGTCCGCTGAGCATCGCGGCGTAGATCTCGGTGTTGGTCGCCTGGTTCAGCGGCGGCGCGTACTTGCCCTGCGAGAGCGCACCGCCCTTGCCGGTGAAGTTGTGGCAGGAGGCGCAGTTCAGCCGGTAGAGCTCCGCGCCCTTGGCCAGGTCCGCATTCGCGATGTCGATCGAGCCGGGCAGTTGCGCCCCGCCGCCCATCGACTGGACGTACGCGGCGATCGCGTCGATGCCCTTCTGGTCGAAGACCGGGATCGCACGGGGCATCTGAGCGCCATTGGCCTTGGCCGGCATGCGCCCGGTGGCCAGTTGGAAGTAGACCGCCGCCTGGCCCGCACCGATCAGCGACGGGCCCTTGCCGTCGACACCTTCCAGGTTCGCGCCGTGGCAGCTGATGCAGGAGGTGTCGAACAGGCTCTTGCCGTGTGCGATCGTCTCGGCGTCGACGGGGCCGGCCGCCGCCGAATTACCCGTCGGCGCGAACGCCGAGTAACCCACACCGAGTACGGCGAGCGCCAGAACGAGGCCCACCAGGCCGGTGATCCGGCGCAACGCCTTCGACCGGCGGCGGAATCTGCCACCGCTGTGTGCCTGCACACCGTCCTCCTGATGGTCCTTTATGTTCGGGCTCATCTGTCTGCGGCCCCGGTCGGAACGCACGGGCGTCACCGGATGATGAAGATCGTGGTGAACAGTGCGATCCAGATGACGTCGACGAAGTGCCAGTAGTACGACACGACGATCGCGCTGGTCGCCTGCGCCGGCGTGAACTTGCTCATCTTGGTGCGGGCGATCAGCAGGATGAACGCGATCAAACCGCCGATGACGTGCAACCCGTGGAAGCCCGTCGTCAGGTAGAACACGGTGCCGTAAGCGTCCGACGAGAGCGTGGTGCCCTCGCGAACCATGGTGGCGAACTCGTTGGCCTGCCCGATGACGAACGCGAGACCCATCAGGAAGCTGATGATGTACCAGCGGCGCAGCCCGAACACGTCTCCACGTTCCGCGGCCCACACACCGAACTGGCAGGTGAACGAGCTCAGGATCAGGATGATCGTGAAGATGAGGTCGTACCCCATGTCCAGGTGAGTCGTCACCGGCGGCCACGGTCCCTCGTTCACCGCGCGCGCGGTGAAGTAGATCCCGAAGAGTCCAGCGAAGAACATCAGCTCGCTGGCAAGCCACACGATCACTCCGACACTGACCATGTTCGGTCGGTTCAGCGTGTGGATGCGCGCGCTGATGGCAGGAGTGCCTGCCGGCGTCGTTGTCGTCACACGTGGATTATGGCGCCTCGTCGCAATGTTCGCTCCCCCGGGGGTCGGTGCGTCGCGGGTAGTTTTCAAAAGGATCTCGTCATGCGCGCTGCCGCGGCCGGCCACGGCGTTGCCCGCCCGGCGGCGGCCCGGCTGGGACGTGGATGTCGCCGTGAGCTGGCGTCGCCGCGCGCATTACCATCGACCGAGGGCGCGAGCGCCCGTATCGGCCGTGCGACGCGACGTGTGTAGAGGTGGGCGACCCGATGAGCAATCCGGTGGTGCTGGTCTTCAGCAACAGGGCCGATGTCCGGGAATCGGTGATCCTGGGGATCGGACGCCGCCCGGCCCATGATGTGGGCCGCGTCGATTTCCTCGAATGCTCGACGGTGGCCGAGGTGCTGATGGCCGTGGACGAGAACAAGGCGGATGTGCTGGTCCTGGATGCGGAGGCGCAACCGGCCGGTGGCATGGGCATCAGCCGGCAGGTGCACCTGGAGGCCGCGATCGTGCCGCCGGTGATCCTGCTGGTGCGCCGCGAGGACGATCGGTGGCTCGCGACGTGGGCCAAGGCCGACGAGGTGCTGATGTACCCGGTGGACCCCGTGACGGCGGCGGAGAGTGTGGCGGCCGTGTTGCGCCGCCGCGGTGCGGTGCACGCGGCGTCCCACGCGGCTCAGTGACCCGGGCTGCGCAGTGACCCGGGCGACCGTGACCGGATCCGAGGGGCCGGAGCCCACGTGGCCCGGCGTGCTGTCGGGCCTGCTCGGCGGATCGGACCTCACCGCCGGCCAGACGGCGTGGGTGATGGACGAGGTGATGACGGGCAACGCGACGTCGGCCCAGATCGCCGCGTTCGCGATCGCGTTGCGGGCGAAGGGCGAAACGCCCGCGGAGCTCGCCGGGCTGGTGTCCGGGATGCTGGCGCACGCGAATCGTCTCGAGATCGCCGGGCGCTCCGTCGATATCGTCGGCACCGGCGGGGACCGGGCGAACACCGTCAACATCTCATCGATGGCGGCGGTGGTGGCGGCTGCTGCCGGTGCGACCGTCGTCAAGCACGGCAACCGTGCAGCCTCGTCGAAGTGCGGCGCGGCAGATCTGCTCGAGGGCCTCGGGATTGCGGTCGCCCTGCCCCCGGAAGCGGTGGCGGCGTGCGTCGAAGAAGTCGGCATCGGGTTCTGCTTCGCGCCGGTCTTCCACCCGTCGTTCCGGCACACCGCATCGGCCCGCCGGGAGATGGGCGTGCCCACCGTTTTCAACTTCCTCGGCCCGCTCACCAATCCGGCCCAGCCGGCGGCGGGGGCTATCGGCTGCGGCGACGCGCGCATGGCGCCGGTGATGGCGCAGGTGTTCGCCGACCGCGGTGCCGACGTCCTGCTGTTCCGGGGCGACGACGGCATCGACGAGCTGACCACGACCACAACCAGCACGGTGTGGGCGGTGCGCGGCGGATCGGTGACGCGCACCGTGGTCGACCCGTCGGATCTCGGTATCTCACGCGCCCCCGCCGAAGCGCTGCGGGGCGGGGACGTGGCCGTCAACGTGGGCGTCGCCAGGAAGGTTTTCGCGGGCGAACCGGGGCCGGTCGCCGACGCCGTTGCACTGAACGCGGCGGCCGCGCTCGCGGCGCATGCCGGGTTGTCGGGCGATGTGACGGCAGACCTGGGATCCGGTCTGACCCGCGCGCAGCAGGCGATGCGGTCCGGCGCGGTCGCCGACCTCGTCGCGCGGTGGACCGAGATCACCGTTCGCCTGGCCACCGCCGCTGACGGGTGACCGCGGGCCGCGGAAGGATTGTCCGGGCCGTCGGTGCGGCTACCGCCCTTCGGATTCTCGGTCAGGCCTGCATGCCGATGGAGAACGCGTCCTCGCTGTCCCGCCGCGCGTAGGAGCGGAACGCGATGTGCGTGATGGTCCCCGTCACGCCGGGCACCTTCGAGATGTGCTCCGGAATGATCTCCGCGATGCCCTCGTGGTCGGCGGCGGTCACGATCGCGATGAGGTCGACGTCCCCCGCGCAGGAATAGACGGACTGAACTCCCGGCAGGTCTGCGATCGCTTGGGCGGCCTCGCTGATCCGGACGGCTTCGACGTCGATGAGCACGATCGCGGTGACCATGGCTCTCCCTCGCTGTGTCTCGTGTCGGGCTCGGAGGGCGCGCGACGCGAGCGACCCGCCCGGCTGCGATGCTATCGCGCGGCACCCGGGCCGCTCCGGGGGCGCCTGAGTGCTCACGGCGGCTGTCCCGGAACGATCGTGCCCGGATCACGCAATGAGCTGCGCCGCCGCGCGTGCGGTCGACGCTGCAGCCGTGAACGCCTCCCAACGGCCGGCCCCGCGCGCGGGCTGCGACCAGCCGCTGGTGGCCCGCACCAGCCGGACGTCGGGCTGCTCGACGAACGCGAGGATCGTCAAGGATTCCTCGGCCGTGGCGGCAGGCAAGGCGTCTCCGTTCGGCAACACGGTCTCCGCCCCCAGCGCGAGCGACGCGGCCAACGCCACCGGATTCGTGCCACGCGTCGCTCTGCCGGCGGCCGCCAGCCGGCCATGCCGGATCACCGCCAGCTCCCACCCCGCGGCTCCGTCCGGCCGGGCCACCACGAGCTCCGCGATCGACGTGAACGCGCGCAGCCGCTGCGCCCTCGCCAGGCTGGTGACCAGCACCGCGAGCTCGTCGCGGGCCGACGCCGCTTCGAGGTACCGCTCCGCGTCCGCCAGACGCTCGATCCGCACTCGCAGATCGTCCAGCAACGACGTCGATTCGCCGCCCAGCAGCGCGACCACCGACGCGACGTGGCGCGCGTACTCGTCGGCCGATTCGTGGCCGGCGCACGGAGCGCCGCACCGGCCGAGTTCGTATAGCGCGCAAGGAGTTCGGCGCGGTCTGAGCGGTAACCGGCCGCTGCATCGCCGGAGCGGAGCGGCCGCCTGGATGGCGTCCACCGCGGCCTGGGCCGATCGCCGGGAGGTGATCGGTCCGAGCGCAGGCGTGCCGGCCGGGGGAGGCGACGCCGTCACCGTCAGCCTCGGGAACGTCTCCTCGGTCAACCGGATCCAGTACGTCTTATCAGGGTTGCGCGAACGGCGGTTGTATCGCGGTTGGTGCGCCGCGATCAGGCGCTGCTCACGGATGGCCGCCTCCAATCGTGTCGCGCACACGACGTGGTCGACGCGCTGGGCCAGCAGCACCATCTCCTTGATCCGCCCGCGAGTTTCCGCCGCGGTGAAGTAGGAACGGACCCGGGCGCGCAGATTTCCGGAGGTGCCCACGTAGAGGACGGCGTCATCCGCGTCGCGGAACAGGTAGACGCCGGGTGCGGCGGGCACACCATCGGCCAGGTGGCGCTTGCGTCGCCGGGCCGGATCCACGGCCCGCTCGGCCTGCATCAGGTCCGGCAGCGTGATCACGCCGAGCGGGCCGAGGCGTTCCAGCAGCGCGTGCAGCACGTCGACGGTGGCCCGTGCATCGGTCAGCGCGCGGTGGTCGGGCGCCACGCGCGCTCCCAGCAGCGGAGCGAGCACACCGAGCCGGACGCTCGGCACCTCCGCGCGGCTGAACACCGACCGGGCGAGCCGAACCGTGTCGACCACGGCAGAGTTCGGCCAGGGCGCCTCCAGCCGTGTGCATGCGGCACGCAGGAACCCGATGTCGAACCGCGCGTTGTGCGCCACCAGCACGCATCCCCGGGCGAACTCCAAGAAGGCGGGCAGCACGGATTCGATCCGTGGCGCGGGCGCCACCATGACGTCGGTGATCCCGGTGAGCATGGTGATCTGCGGCGGGATGCCCCGACCCGGGTTCACCAGGGTGGCGAACTCACCGAGCACCTCGCCGCCGCGGACCTTGACGGCGCCGATCTCCGTGATCGCGTCGACCGCGGATGAGCCGCCGGTCGTCTCCAGATCGACGACGACGAAGGTGGTGTCCCTGAGCGCCGGGTCGAGGTCGCTCAGCGACTGCTGCAGCGGGTCCGTCGCGCGGGAAGACGCCATGCCAGCAGGGTAGAGGCGCTGCCCGACAGTGCCGGTGCGGTGCCATGGCCTGTCCCGGCCGTGTCGTGACGGACGGTCCCTGGAGCCCGAGTTGGGCGCTGTCGGCGAAGATAGGAGTGCGGGTCCGGCGTGGACCGGTGAGGGGCGCGCATGGCGCCGCTCGCGGCGGAACGTCGAGCGGGAGGCGGGCGATGACGAACGTGTATGACGCTGTTCCGCGCGATGCCGTTCCGGACCGTTCTGCACCGGAGACGCCGCCTCCCGACCAGCCGACCGGGCAACCGGACCCGCCGCCGGCCGTGACATGGGCGGACCTCCCCGAGACGGTGCGCACCGCGGCGATCGGTGCCGCGGCCCGCGTCATCGGAACGCTGCCCGCCGATCGGGTGCCGCACGCCTTGGCACAGGTCGCCCGGTTCGTTGACGCCAAACGCGCCAAGAGCGGGGCGGCACCGATCGCTCGCGCGTTGGAGCACGACGCCGGGTTCCGCGCCCTGGTCGCGGAAAGCCTCCCGGCGGACTTCGGCCGAGCGGACGCGGACCCGGCCGCCGCGGCGGCGCGGTCCTTCCTGCGGCACCTCCCGGATACCCGGCTCCTGCTCGCGGACGCCGCCCGCGCGGACGAGGTGGCGAGCCTCCGCGCGCAGGTCGCTGGGCTGACAGCGACCGTCGAGGGCCTGACGACCCAGCTTGCGAATACCGCCCGCGGCCGTGGCAAAGCCGGTTCTGCGGCGCCGGCGGTATCTGACGGGAAGTCCGGGAGGCAGCCCGGGGCGAAGGCCGATTCCGCCGACCAGGATGAGATCGCCAAATTGCGCGCGCGCCTGCGCCAGCAGGGCACCCGGGTTCGCGAGGCGCAATTATCGGCGGCCGACTCGGTGCGGCTCGCCGACGCGGAGCGGGACGAGGCCGTGGCGCAACTCGAGCGAGAACGCGCCAACGCCGACGCCTGGCGGCTCAAAGCGGAGCAGGAGGCCCGCCAGGCACAGACGGCGCGGCAGGCACTCGATCGGGCGCGCGCCGAGCTCAGCCGCGACCGGGCGGACGGTGATCGGCGCATCGAACTGCTGCTGGACACCCTCGTCGACGCCGCCGCGGGGCTGAGGCGGGAGTGGCGCCTGGCGACCGGAGGAGCGGATCCGGCCGACGTCGTGGTTCGGGACCTGCCGGCCGCCGACCCGCGGCCGCGGCGGCAAGCCGATGCCGCGCTGCTCCTGCAGTGGCTGGGTCTCCCCAGTGCGCATGTGATCGTCGACGGCTACAACGTGACGAAGACGGGATATCCGGATCTCACCCTCGCCGACCAGCGGGACCGGCTGATCCGCGCGCTCGGCGCTCTCGCGGCGCGTACCGGCGCCGACATCACCGTCGTTTTCGACGGAGCCGCGGTGGTCGCGGCGCCGACGTCGACCAGGGATGTACGGGTGGTCTTCTCGCCGCCGGGGGTGATCGCCGATGACGTCATTCGCCGGCTGGCCGCCGCGGAACCCGTCGGCAGGGTGGTGGTTGTCGTGACATCCGATCGTGAGGTGGTGGACGGTGTCCGCCGTTCGGGCGCACGAACCGCGCCGTCGCAGGTCCTGCTCGAGGTGCTCGCGTGACGCGCGTCCGAATGTGGGCGGCTATGACGGCGTTCCGCGCGAAGCGTTGCGCCAATGTGACCTAAGTCATAGTAACGCATTTTCATGCGCCGCTCATGCGTTCCACAAGTAATGTCAAATAAACAGTAAAGAATCAGTCAGGAACATCGCGTAGGGCAAAGAATCGTCACAATCTGTGAAAGACGTCACGCAATCGTGATCGTGCGACGCGCGGTATGACGGACGTCCCATCACACTCGTTTCTCTGCATTTCCGCTGGTCAACGCGTTGAGAGGCAGCTGTTTCGGCGCGTATCCGGCGCATGAACCGCTGAAAATCTCTTTCGGCTAGACCAAATCCGTAGTCATCTCGTAACCTGATCGAGACCTTCGCAGGGTGGCCAGCAGGGCCGTCCCGGAGGCACCGCCGAATCGACGCGGAGCGTCGAGCCGGGAACCGGAATGTTGGGTTCATGCCGTGGCGGTGTGCCGTCGATGTTGGGGTAGGACCCCATCGGCACGCCGCAGGGATTCACGCGGCGCCGGCGGGCGGGATGGGAGAGAGGGCGTTCCCCTTGGCGACGCAGGCTCGCGCGGACCGAAACGTGGTCGCGGAACAAGGGAAATCGACCGACGCTCGTCACTTTCGGGTCCACCGTGCCGCGGCCTGGATCGCGGGCCGGCGCCTGCGCACCGTAGCCGCTGCGCTTGCCGCTGTCGCAACGATCTGCGCCGTGGTCGTCGCCGTCCCAGCGGCCGCGCAACCAGGTGGTGGGGCCACCCCGCCCAGTTCCTCGCCCGCGGCCGGTGTGCCCACGACCTCGGCCGACGCCAAGCAGAGGTGGCTGGACGCGTCCACGAAGGCGGAAGCGGCCAACGAAGACCTGCTCACCGCGCAGCAGAACGAGAAGCGCGCCCAAGAGAAGGTTCGCACGGCCAAGGTAGCGCTGGCGCAGGCGAATCTGAATGCGGACGCCGCACAGACGGCATCCGTCCAGGCCGCAGCGAAATACGCCATGTACCGCGACGATCTGGCCCAGTTCGCGAGCGCAAGTTTCCGCGGGGCGCGATTGGGGCAGCTGTCCGCACTACTGACAGCAGGATCGACCGCCGATTATCTCGATGAGGTCTCCTCACTCGATCAGGTCGCTGGTAGCACTCGCATCGTGATGATGCAGGCCCTTCAGGCCCGCGACGCGGCGAGCGCCGCAGCGACCACAGCGGCCGAGGCGCAGGATGCGGCGACGGCGGCTGCGGCAGCGGCCGACAAGGCGCTGAAGGACGCGCACGACGCGACGAAGGCCGTGGCGGATCGAAAGACCGCGCTCGACCAGCAGGTGGAGACCTACCACCGGCTCTTCTCCGCGCTGACCGGCCAGGAACGTCAAGCGGCGATGCAGGCCCAGCAGGCTGCGTGGGAACAGCAGGCGCAGCAGGCCGCGCAGCAACAGGCAGCCGAGCAACAGGTCGCCGGCCAGGCAGGCGGGCAGGCCGCTGCTCCTGCGGGCGCTACACCCGCCGCCGGTTCGGCCGCCGGAACCGTCACGGCACCTAACCCGAAAGCCCAGATCGCGGTCGAGGCCGCGCTGAGCAAGCTGGGCGCGCCATACGTGTGGGGCGCGACGGGCCCGAACGCGTTCGACTGCTCCGGCTTCACGTCCTGGGCCTGGGCCCAGGCGGGGGTCACCATTCCGCGCACGTCGTCCGGGCAGGCGAGTCTGCCGGTCGTGCCTCTCGACCAGCTCCAGCCCGGCGATCTGGTCACCTACTATTCGCCGACGCACCATGTGGCCATGTACATCGGCAACGGGCAGATCGTCCACGCGTCCACCGAAGGGGTGCCGGTCTACATCACCAGCATCTACCGGGGCGGCCCGTACCCGGTGGGGCACCGGGTCACGAACTAGGGTCACCGACAAGGCCCACCCGCGGCCGACAGACCTCCGTGCAGCGAACCCTGCTCGTCACCAACGACTTTCCGCCCCGCATCGGGGGCATCCAGTCGTACGTCTACGAGTTGGCGTCCCGGCTGCCTGCCGACCGGCTCGTCGTGCTGGCCTCGGATTATCCGGGCGCGGCGCAATTCGATGCCGTGCAACGCTTTCCGGTGATCCGCCAGCCCACCTCGGTGCTGCTGCCGACCGCGGCCGTCGCGCGCGCGGCCGCCGACCTGATACGGCGGCACTCGCTCACGGCGGTCTGGTACGGCGCGGCGGCGCCGCTGGCGCTGATGACGCCGCGTCTGCGGGCGGCCGGCATCCGGCGTAGCGTCGCCTCGACCCACGGTCACGAGGTCGGCTGGTCGATGCTCCCGGGCGCCAGGCAGATGCTTCGCCGCATCGGCAGTGTGAACGACGTCATCACGTTCGTCAGCCTGTATTCCCGGCGCCGGATCTCCGCGGCACTCGGCCCGCGGGCCGCGCTCGAGCGGCTCGCCCCGGGTGTGGACACGGATCAGTTCCGCCCCGACCCGGCCGCGGGGGCCGAGATCCGGGCGCGGTACCGCCTCGGCGCGGCGCCGGTGGTCGCCTGCGTCTCCCGCCTCGTCCGACGGAAGGGCCAGGACACGCTGATCGCGGCCTGGCCGGCGGTACTGCGCGCCGATCCACAGGCGCGGCTGCTGATCGTCGGCGGCGGCCCGGACGAGCAACGATTGCGCCAGATGGCGGCCGCGTCGCCGGCCGCATCGTCCATCACCTTCACCGGCGACGTGCGGCACGACGAGCTGCCCGCCCACTACCAGGCGGCGGATGTCTTCGCCATGCCGTGCCGGACGCGCGGCGGCGGGCTCGACGTCGAGGGCCTGGGGATCGTCTTCCTTGAGGCTTCGGCGACCGGACTGCCCGTGATCGCCGGAGATTCCGGCGGCGCCCCGGAGACCGTCCAGCAGGAACGCACCGGCCTCGTCGTCGACGGACGCGACGTCAGCGCCGTCAGCGGAACGATCGCGCGGCTGCTCGCCGATCCGGACCTCCGGGCCCGGTGGGGCGCCGCCGGCCGGCGATGGGCGCAGGACCGGTGGAGCTGGCAGGCGGCCGCGGATCGGCTCGCCGGGCTGTTGGACGGCCGGTAGCGGGCGGGCCGCGACCGGCGCGGCGGCGGCTGGGCGTTACGGTGGGCTGATGCGAATCAGTGTCGTCGCAGACGTTCACGGGAATGTCGAGGCGCTGGCCCGCATCGCCGCCGAGTCGGAACGACTCATCATCCTCGGCGACCTGCTCGACTACGTCGACTACCACGATCCGGAACGCGGCATCCTGGGTGAGATCTTCGGTGTGGATGCGGTCCTGCGATTCACGGTACTTCGATCACGGGGCGCGTTCGGCGAACTCCGCCGCTTCAACGCCGCGCTGTGGGACTCTCTCGACGACCCGGCGGGCACCCTGTCCGGCATGGTGCAACGGCGGTACCGCGCGATCCTCGACGTGGTTCCCGGCGACACGCTCGTCACCCTCGGCAACGTGGACGTGGTCGAGGAATGGAACCGCGTCGCCGGGGATCTGCTCCCGTATCGCGATGCGGAGACGGTCGACATCGACGGTGTCCGTTTCGGTTTCGTCGCGGGCGGGGTGCGCCGGGGAGCAGTCTCGGAGGCGATCGATCTGCACGGGCCGGCGCCGGATCCACAGCGTCGGCCGTGGCGGCCCTTCATCCGCGACGTGCGGGAGTATCGAGCCTCGGTGGTGTCCGTGGGCGCCGTCGACGTCCTGTGTAGCCATATCCCACCCGACATCGCCGTGCTGCGCTACGACATCGTCCCCGCGCGACCGGAGATGGCGGGCCCGGGTCTGCTCGACGCCATCGACCGCTTCGCTCCGCCGCTGGCGTTGTTCGGCCACGTGCACCAGCCGCTCGCCGTCAGGGCCCGGCGCGGGCGCACCGAATGCATCAACGTCGGCCATTTCCAGCGCGCCGCAACGTCGTTCGTCGTGGACACCGACCGGGTTCGCGCCGCAGCAGATGCGGTCCTCGTCCAGTCCCTCGCCAGTCGGTAACCTTCGTTCATGGCTGACTCGTCCACCCAATCGCTGACCATCGGCGCCACACCGGCCGCGATTATGACGGTGATCGCGGACTTCGCCGCGTACCCCGAGTGGACGGGCGCGGTCAAGACGGTCGAGATCACCGACGCGGGTGCCGCCGACCGGGCGGCGCGCGTGCGGTTCACCATGGACGCCGGCCTGATCAAGGACACCTACGAGCTGGCGTACACCTGGGCGGCCGACGGGCTCACCGTGAGTTGGGAACTGGTCTCTGGCCAAATCCAGAAGTCACAGCACGGGTCCTACGTGCTGCGCCCGCTCACCGGCGGACCCCATGCGCCCGCGACGGAGGTCACCTACACGTTGGCCGTCGAGCTGACGATCCCGCTGATCGGCGCGCTTCGCCGGAAGGCCGAGCGGACCATCATGGACACCGCGCTGAAGGAGCTGCGCAAACGCGTCGAGGCCACAGAATCGTGAAACTGCGTCATGAGAACAGCATCATGACCAGCGTCATGAGCCGCGTCACAAAAAGGCAGCATGATGACGCCGGCATGACGGCGACAGCGTGACGGCTTCATGACGGGGCCCTGCATCGGCGTCGACGTCGGCGGTACGTCGGTGCGCGCCGCCGTCGTCGACGCCGACGGCACCGTGATCGACCAGCGCCAGTCGGACACGCCGGTCGAGCGCACGGCGGCGGAGGCCGAGATCGCCGGCGTGATCACGGATCTCGCCGCGAAGCACCCGGTTCGGGCGGTGGGCCTGGCCATCGCCGGGTTCGTGTCCGCGGACATGTCCCGGGTGATGTTCGCGCCGCATTTGGCCTGGCGCAACGCACCGGTCGCCGACCTCATCGCCGCGCGGGTCGGTCTGCCGGTCGTGATGGACCACGACGTCAACTGCGCGGCGTGGGCCGAGCACACGCTCGGCGCCGCTGCCAGCGCACGGGTGTCGCTGACGGTGGCGATCGGCACCGGCATCGGCGCCGGCCTGGTGGTCGATGGGACGTTGTACCGCGGCGCCCACGGGGTCGCCCCCGAACTCGGCCATCTCGCCGTCATACCCGCTGGTCGGGCGTGCGCCTGCGGCAAGCGCGGCTGCCTGGAACGCTACTGTTCGGGCACCGCGCTCGCCGCGACCGCGCTCGAGCGCATGGCCAGCGCGGAATCCGCGCCGCTCGCCGCCGCGCTCGAGGCGGGGGACGGGACGCTGACCGGTCTGGACGTAGCCCGGGCCGCGCGGGCCGGCGATGCGGTGGCCCTCGGCGCATTCGCGGATCTCGGCCGGTGGCTCGGCCTCGGTGTGGCCATGGCGTGTGATGTGCTCGACCCCGAGATCGTCGTCATCGGCGGCGGGGTGTCGCGATCCGCGGACCTGTTCCTCGATGCGGCGCGGGAGCGGCTCGAACGGGAACTCACCGGTGCGCACTACCGCGTGGTGCCACCGCTGGTGCCGGCGCGGTTCGGCGACGCGGCGAGCATGGTCGGCGCGGCGCTCATCGCTGCCCGGCGAGTCGGCTGACGCCGGCCCGGATCCCGGCTAGACCTCGGCGCCGTCCGATCCGTCGTGGTGGCGCCGCATCCCGGCCACCAGGATCGCGGCGCCGCCCAGCAGCAGCACCAGCCCGAGCACGGCGATCAACTCGAAGGGCGCGGGCAGCAGCGCTGGGAACACGAGGAGCAGCAGGCCCAGGATCATCAGCAGCAGGGCGCCGACGGTGCGGCGTCGCAGTCGGGGTAGCGGCGGGGGCGGGGGAGGCACGAAATGCTCCGTGTCGGCGGCGCGCGCGGCTTCGACCTCAGCCTGCGCCTGCTGGAAGGCGGCGAGCTCCGCGGCCCGCTCGGCCCGCCGCAGCTCGCGCCTGGCCCGGCGGTCGTCCGCCGTGTCGAGGATAGCCGCGGACCAGATGCTGTCCGGCGCGCGCGGGATGCCCCGGTCGGCGGTCGGGACCGGCGGGTCCGCGTTCGCGTGCTCGTCGAGGTCGCCGGCCGTCGCCTCCCAGCGCATCGAGCCGGTGATGCCCGAGACGATCGCGGTGAACTGCGCGTCCCAGTCCGTGGGCGGCTGACCGGCCGGAGTGGCGCGTCCGTCGTCCTGCCGGCCGCGTTCGCCGCCGTCCATGGGGGATCCGGTGATGCTCACGATCCGGCCGCCAGTGCGTCGTCGGGTCGGGTGCTGCCGGCGGTGACGCGCTCGATGAAATCGACTGAGCGGGCGAAGATCTCGGGCGCGTCGTAGTCCAATGTGGCGACGTGGTAGCTGCGCTCCAGGACCACCTCGGTGACATCGGCGGATCCCAGGCTCGCGAGCAGCACCCGTGAGTTCTCCGGTTCCACCACGTGATCGACCGCGGAATGCATCAACAGCACCGGCAGCCGGATCGATCCGAGGTCGGCGCGGACCACGGCCCAGGCGCGCCGCAGCGAATCGGTCGCCTTGAGCGGCGTGCGGTCGTAGCCGTCCTCGGCCACGGCGGGGTCCGCGATGTCGCTGGCGATGCCCTTCAGCGACGGGATGAAGTACTTGATCAGCGGAAGGACCTTCATATCGCGGCGCAGCGAGAGGATCGACGGGTTCACCAGCACGATCCCGCTGATCGCATCCGGGTGCAGTTCGGCAAGCCGAAGCGTGAGCGTGCCACCCATCGACAGGCCGCAGACCACCACGGCGCGGCAGCGGGAGCGCAACTCCGCGAGCGATTCGCCGACCGTGGCAAGCCAGTCCGCGAACGTCGTCCGGTTCGCGTCCTGCCAGCGGGTTCCGTGGCCTGGGAGCAGCGGCAGCCGCACGGTGTAGCCGGCGGTGGCCAGGTGGTCCGCCCACGGGCGTAGCGATTGCGGGGTGCCGGTGAGGCCGTGGCACAGCAGCACGCCGACCTCGCCGCGCGGGCCGTCCCCGTCGTGCGCGAACGGCTGCGCCGCAGCCGATGCCGCGCCGTTTCCCGCGGCCGATGCCGCGCCGTTTCCTCGGGCCGACCCGAACAGCGTCATATCCGTTCTCCTCTTGATGCGCCCGGCGTGTGGTCCGCCTCCATCGTGACATGAAGCACCGATCGGGGGTACCGCGCGACGGAGCGGGTCGGGGTGCCGTGCCGGGGCGTACGGTAAGGCTTTGAGGCGAGTTCTGGGAGCGACGACTGCTGGAGGGGAACAGGTGCCGTGCTGTACGCGCTGATGAAGTACGTCCTGCTCGGCCCGCTGCTGCGGCTCTTCTTCCCGTGCACGGTAATCGGCGCGGAGTACATCCCCGAGTCCGGCGGCGCGATCCTCGCCGGCAACCACGTCTCGGTCGCCGACTCGTTCTTCGCGCCGCTGCACATGAAACGCCGTGTCACCTTCCTCGCGAAGAGCGAGTACTTCACCGGGAAGGGCCTCAAGGGCCGGCTCAAGAAATGGTTCTTCACCGGTGTCGGCCAGGTGCCGATCGACCGCGGCGGGGCGTCGGCCGCACACGACGCGCTCACCACCGGGGTGCGCCTGCTCGGCCAGGGCAAGCTGCTGGGCATCTATCCGGAGGGCACCCGATCCCCGGACGGGCGCCTGTACAAGGGCAAGACCGGCGTCGCCCGGATGGCGCTGCAGGCGGGTGTGCCGGTGATCCCGATGGTGATGATCGGCACCGACAAGGTGAACCCGATCGGCTCGAAGATGTGGCGGCCGCATCGGATCACGCTGGTGATCGGCCGGCCGCTGGACTTCTCCCGGTACGAGGGCATGGCCGGCGACCGCTTCGTCGAGCGGTCGATGACGGACGAGATCATGTATCGGCTGATGGAGCTCTCCGGCCAGGAGTACGTCGACATCTACGCGACCAAGCGGAAGGCGGAACTCGCAGCCGCACGTGACGACGCGGAATCGGGCCGCGGTCCCGGGACGGTCACCCGTCTGCCCGGCAGCCGGGCCGGCTGACCGCCCGCCATGATCTGCCCGCAATGACGACCGCTCGGCCGGGGCGCAGAGCCCGCTATTTCTACGACTGCGAATTCATCGAGGACGGGCGCACCATCGACCTGGTCTCCATCGGAATCGTGTGTGACGACGGTCGGGAGTACTACGCCCTCTCCAGTGAATTCGATCCGACGCGGGCCGGGCCGTGGGTCGCGGCGCACGTGCTGCCGCACCTACCCCGCCCGTCCGACGAGTCCTGGCGGCCCCGCTCGGCGATCCGGGACGAGGTGCTGGCGTTCCTCACCGAACCCGGTCTGCCGATCGAGCTGTGGGCCTGGTGCGCCGCCTACGACCACGTCGCGCTCGTGCAGCTGTGGGGCGATATGACGGCGTTGCCCAGGGCCATCCCGCGGCTCACCTACGAGATCCGCCAGTTCTGGGAGATGGCCGGTAGTCCGGCGGTGTCCAGCACGGGCCGTGACCGGCATCACGCATTGGTCGACGCGCGGCTCGGGTTCGCCCGGTTCCGTGCGGCGGAGCAGGCTCTGAGCCGCAGCGGTGCCCACCAGCGGGCTCGGAGCGGTGCCGGCGGCTGACCCTCACGTCGACCGGCATGCCGAGGCAGGGCGCGATCGCCGATACGCTAGTGGGCGTGAATTGGACCGTAGACATCCCGGCCGAGGTGCTGCCGACCCTCCCACCGCTGCCCGCCGCGATGCGCGACCGGCTCGATGCCGCGTTGGCACTGCCCGCCGCGCAGCAGCCCGACTGGGAGGATGCCGAGCAGGTCCGCGCCGTTCGCGCCGTGCTCGAGTCGGTCCCGCCGGTGACGGTCGCCTCGGAGGTCGACGAGTTGCATCGTCAGCTCGGGGCGGTCGCGCGCGGTGAGGCCTTCCTGCTGCAGGGCGGCGACTGCGCGGAGACGTTCGCCACCAACACCGAGCCGCATATCCGCGGCAACATCAGGACGCTGCTGCAGATGGCCGTCGTGCTCACGTACGGCTCGTCGATGCCGGTGGTCAAGGTGGCGCGCATCGCCGGTCAGTACGCGAAACCGCGCTCGTCGGACACCGACGCATTCGGCCTGTCGAGCTACCGCGGAGACATCATCAACTCGCTGACCACGACACCCGAGGCGCGCAAGCCGGACCCGTCCCGCATGATCCGCGCCTACGCGAACTCGTCCGCGGCGATGAACCTGGTCCGGGCCGTCACCGGATCCGAGGCGGGGGACCTCGCCAGCGCGCACTCCTGGAACCAGCAGTTCGTACGAACCTCACGGGCCGGTCAGCGTTACGAGCGGGTGGCCGCGGAGATCGACCGGGCGATGCGCTTCATGAGCGCCTGTGGTGCGGACTCGCACTCGCTGCACACGGTGGATGTGTTCTCCTCCCACGAGGCGCTGCTGCTCGACTACGAACGGGCCATGCTCCGCCTGGACGAGAGCCGCGGCAGCGGCGACGCCGCGCGCCTGTACGACCTGTCCGGTCACTTCTTGTGGGTCGGGGAGCGCACCCGGCAGCTGGACGGGGCGCATATCGCGTTCGCCGAGCTGCTGGCGAACCCGATCGGTGTGAAGATCGGCCCGGCCACGTCCCCCGAGCAGGTCGTGGAGTATGTGGAGCGCCTCGACCCGAACGGCGTGCCCGGCCGGCTGACGCTGGTCTCGCGGATGGGCAACGGCATGGTCCGTGATGTGCTGCCGGCGATCGTGGAGAAGGTCCAGGCGTCCGGCCACCAGGTAATCTGGCAGTGCGATCCGATGCACGGCAACACGCACGAGTCCCCGACGGGTTACAAGACCCGGCACTTCGACCGCATCGTCGACGAGGTGCAGGGCTTCTTCGAAGTGCACCGGGATCTCGGCACCCACCCGGGCGGCATCCACGTCGAGCTCACCGGCGAGGACGTCACCGAGTGTCTGGGCGGGGCGCAGGAGATCTCCGACGAGGATCTCGGCGGGCGGTACGAGACGGCATGCGACCCGCGGCTGAATACCCAGCAATCGTTGGAGCTGGCCTTCCTGGTCTCCGAGATGCTGCGTAACTAACCGGATTTCGGCGGGGCCGGCGGTGCCGTCCAGTCGCACGACGGCGCTGTCCGGGGCCGTACGGCGGTGCTGTCTGGGCCTTATGGCCAGGCGGTCAGGCTCACGGTGCTGCCCGGTTCCACCAGCGCCCCCGCGTCCGGCTGCTGGCTGGTCACGATCGCGTTGTCGCCGCCGAACAGGGACCACGCCTTCGCCTCCAGGCCCTCGTCGGCGAGAACCTGCGTCGCCCGGGACACCGTCATCGTCGTCACCGACGGGACCGTGACCGCATTCGATCCGATCACCGTGACGTCCGGATTCGCGGGGTCGATCCGGGTGCCCGCGGGCGGGTCGATGGCGACCACCTGCCCGCCGGGCACGGTGGCATCGAAGACGGGCGTGCCGATCGTGACGGTGAATCCGGCCGCGCGCAGGGATTGGGCCGCGTCGGCGACCGTACCGCCATCGACCGACGGCACCGTCTTCGAGTCGGCCAGCACCAGGGATACCGGCGAGCCGTGCGGCGCCATCGCGTCGGCCGGCGGGTCGGTGCCGATCACCGTGCCCGCGGGCACGTCGGCACGGAACTCGGTCTTCACCGGGCCGAGGGTGAACCCGGCTACCAGCAGCTTGTT
The DNA here is from genome assembly GCA_001897425.1 of Actinobacteria bacterium 69-20. Classification (GTDB taxonomy): domain Bacteria; phylum Actinomycetota; class Actinomycetes; order Mycobacteriales; family Nakamurellaceae; genus Nakamurella. The sequence goes on from MKSW01000031.1 coordinate 33,424, forward strand.
CTGCGCGTCCTCGGTCAGCTTCCCGGCGACCGTCGGAACCGCCTGCGGTTGCGGACCGCGGGAGAGCACCATCAGCACATCGGAGCCGATCGGCGCGCTCTGGCCGGCCGCGGGCTTCGTCGCCACGACGGAGCCCGCCACGACCACATCGTCATACACGTTCGCGGCCGCATCGGTGACGGGCGTGAGGTCCGCGGCCCGGATTAGCGAGCCGGCCGCGCCGCGCGACGTCCCGCGCGCGATGTGCGGCACCACCGGCCGGCCGCTGGAAACCACGAGGCTCACGGTCGCGCCGCGCCGCTGCCTGGTGTCCGCGGGCGGATCGGCCGCCGCGATATCCCCGCTGGGCACGGCATTGTCGTGCCGGGTGGTGAGCGCGGCGTGCAGGCCCGCATCCTTGACCGCCAGCACCGCGTCGGCGCTCGGCTGGTGCAGCACCGCCGGCATCGACGTCCACCGGTTCGCCAGCCACATGCCGCCGAGCGCGGCCGCCGCCGCGAGCAGAAGAATCACCGCGAGCACGATGAACATGCGACGCCTGCCGCGTCGCCGCGCCAGCTGCGCGGACGATCGTGCCGGCCGATCGGGCGGTGCGGAGGTCGGTCGGCCGTTTCCGTGTGCCGGCGGCTGGATAGCCGTCGGCTGACCGTCACCGGGCCGCACGGTGGTCGGCCGGGGCGGGCTCGGCGTGCCCGGGGCCCGGTCCGGGCGGAGCGGCACGGGCACGGGCGCCAGCGAGAGGCCCACCGCTAGGCGTGCCCGGCGGAGCTCCCTCAGGAACTCGCCGGCGTTCGCGGGCCGGTCGAGCGCGTCGCGGCTGGTGGCGGCGTCGATGACGGCCGCGATGCCCTCCGGCACGCCGGGCGCCGCGTCGGCGACCGGTGGCACGTCCGAGTGCACGTGCTGGTAGGCGACCGACAGCGCGTTGTCGCCGCCGAACGGCGGCCGACCGGTGAGCATCTCGTACGCCACGACACCCGCCGCATAGACATCGGACCGCTCGTCCGCGGCACCGGTCTCCACCTGCTCCGGCGAGAGGTACGCGACCGTTCCGAGGATGACGTCGCCAGTGGCCATGGTCGTCGACGTGACGGCGCGCACCAGGCCGAAGTCGGCGACCTTCACCTCCCCGCGGGAGGAGATGAGCACGTTCTCCGGCTTCACGTCGCGATGCACCAGACCCGCCGCATGGGCGGCCGCCAGCGCGTCCAGGGTCGGTTCGAGCACCGACAGCGCGGTGCGGACGGACAGTTGTCCCTGCTGGTGCACGAGGTCGCGCAGGGTGCCGCCGTCGACGAGTTCCATGACGAGGAACACGTTCTCGCCGTCGCGGCCTTGGTCGTAGACGCCGACCACATGCGGATTGTCGAGGCGCGCTGCGGCACGGGCCTCGCGCTCGAATCGCACCAGGAAGGTCGGGTCGGCGGCGTACTGCGGGGTCATCACCTTGATGGCGACCGGGCGGTCCAGGCGGGTGTCCACTCCGCGGTAGACCGTGGACATCCCGCCGCGCGCGAGATACGCGTCGATCCGGTACCGGCCCTCGAGCACCTCGCCGATCAGCGACTCGGTGGCCGGGGCGTGCGGGGTTCCCGGGGTCCCCGGGGCCCTGCCCGACCGGTCTGCTGGGATGCGCACGCTGCCAATCCTAGGAAAGCCTGCCGCATCTCTCGGACACGCTGCGCATCCGGCTCCGCAGTGGTACCGGGCCAGGCGCCGGAGCGCGGGCGGGCCGCGCAGGTTTTCGTGAGCCGGTTATGGTGGGCCGGTGAGCGAGCTTTCGGCGGCCACCACCGGCCCCACCTGGCGCCCCGTCCCCGATATCGCCGAGATGCTCGGCATCGTGGTCACCAAGGTCCATCAGATGTTGCGCGACCGCACCGTGATCGCGGTGCGCCGGGGTGGCGTCCCGCAGATCCCCGCCGAGTTCTTCGACGGCGGCGAGGTGGTCCGCGGGCTGCCGGGAACCATCACCCTGCTCACCGACGCCGGCTACGCCGATGACGAGATCGTCACCTGGCTGTTCGCCGCCGACACCCCCGCGGCGAACCAGGCGGCGGGTCTTGCCCTGGACCCCGCGGCGGGCCGCGCAGCGAACCCAGCGGCGGACACCGCCATGGTTTTGCTCCGCGCCGGCCGCGTCAAGGAGGTCCACCGCCGGGCCCAAGTCGCCGGTTTCTAGCGAACGAACGGGAGTGCGCGTGATCGGCGGCCCGGTACCCGCCCGATAGAATCGCCCCCATGGTGACCGTGCGCGAACAGCTGGCCACCGCAGGCCCACATTTCTCCGTGGAGTTCTACCCGCCGCGCAGCAACGACGAAGAAGCGATCCTGTGGACCGCGATCCGGCAGCTGGAGGCACGCCGCCCGGCCTTCGTCTCGGTCACCTACGGCGCCGGCGGATCGCATCGCGACCGCACCATCCGGGTCACCGAGCAGATCGCCGCACGCACCACCCTGATCCCGGTCGCGCATCTGACGGCCGTCGGGCACACCGTGGCCGAACTTCGCCAGATCCTCGGCGCCTACGCGGACGCCGGTGTGCGGAACATCCTGGCGCTGCGCGGCGACCCGCCCGGTTCGGATCCGTTCGCACCGTGGGTGGCAACACCGGGCGGGCTTACGCACGCGGACGAATTGGTGCGGCTGACCCGATCCCTGGGTGATTTCTGCGTCGGGGTCGCGGCATATCCCACCAAGCACCCGCAGTCGCCCGATGCCGCCAGCGACATCCGTTATTTGGCAGGCAAAGTCGCAGCCGGCGCGGATTTCGTCATCACCCAGATGCTGTTCTCCGCCGAGGATTACGCGGATCTGGTGCGCCGCGCGCGGGCTGCCGGTGTCCGTGTGCCGATCATCCCCGGGATCATGCCGGTGACCAGCCTGGCGCGGCTGAACCGGATCTGCCAGTTGTCCGGCCAACAGGTGCCGGCAAACCTCGCCCAGACGCTCGCCGATGTCGCCGACGATCCCGCGGCAGCGCGCTCCTTCGGGTTCAACCACGCCTTGGCGATGTGTCGTGACCTCATCGCCATGGGTGCGCCGTCACTGCACTTCTATACGTTCAATCGGGCGACCATGACGCTCGCACTCCTCGATCGCCTGCGCATCGGCGCGACAGGTGACGACGCCACGGCCGTGGATCACGCTCTGGATCGCTCTGTGGATCACTCGGTGACGCCGGTCCGGTAGCCGCACGCGACGGCCGACGCGTAGGGAGGTGATCCGCGTGGACTTGAAGGTCCCCGCCGTCTTCGGTTTGTTCGCGCTGATCCTGATCCTCGCCGTGATCGCGGTGCGAGTGTCGCGTCGTTTCGGGCTGCCGACGCTGCTGCTGTACCTCGGCATCGGCATGCTGCTCGGCAACGGCGTGATCGGTTTCGAGTTCTCCGACGCCGCGCTCACCGAGCACCTCGGCATGGCGGCGCTCGTCCTGATCCTGACCGAGGGTGGGCTCACCACGCGCTGGTCGAACGTACGGCCGGCACTCGGTCTCGGAGCAAGCCTGGCGACCGTATCCGTCGCGGTGTCCATTGCCGTGGCGGGAGTCTCGGTCCATTACCTGATGGGATTCGACTGGCGCACGTCGCTCACCTGGGGGGCGGTGCTATCCAGTACTGACGTGGCGGCCGTGTTCTCGGTCCTGCGCCGTGTCGGCGTCAAGCCTCGACTGGGTGCGGCGCTGGAGTTGGAGTCCGGCCTCAACGACGCGCCCGTCGTCATCGCCGTGCTGCTCTTCGCCGGAAGCAGCGAGATCACCTGGACCGCACCGATTCTGGTGGTCTACGAGTTGATCACCGGCGCGGTGGTGGGCCTCGCGCTCGGCTATGCCGGTGCCTGGTGGCTCAGGCGCGGCGCCCTGCCGGCGAACGGCCTCTACCCGTTGGCTGCCATCGCGTTGGCCGTCGGCGCCTACGCGACCGCCGAATTCGCCCACGCGTCGGGTTTCCTCGCCACGTACCTCGCGGCGCTGGTCCTGGGCAACAGCACGCTGCCGCAACGTGCCTCCACGCTCGCGTTCGCCGACGGCCTGGGCTGGATGGCGCAGATCGGTCTGTTCGTGATCCTCGGCATGTACGTCGACACGGCCAAACTTCCGGCGGCGCTCGTGCCGGGCATCGTCATCGGGCTGATGGTGCTGATCCTGGCGCGTCCGCTCTCTGTGATGGCGGCGGCCATCCCGTTCCGCGTGCCGTGGCGCGAGCAGGCGTTCCTGTCGTACTCGGGGCTCCGCGGGGCGGTGCCGATCGTGCTGGCGCTGGTGCCGCTGTCCGTCGGTCAGGCGCACAGCGCGGAGCTGGTCGCCGTGATCGTGGTGGCCGTGGTGATCTACACCCTGCTGCAGGGCACCACGCTGCCGTGGGTGGCGACACTGCTCGGCGTGGTCGAAACCGGCGCCGCGAACGAGGTGCAGATCGACGTCGCCGCGCTGGAGGAGATGGGTGCCCACGTGCTGCAGGTGCGGGTCCCGGACGAGTCGCGCCTGCACGGCGTTTATGTCAACGAGCTGCGACTACCCGCCGGCACTACCGTCGCCCTCGTCATGCGTCAGGGCCGGTCCGTGCCCATCGATCGCACCACCCGGCTGCAGTCCGGTGATCAGATGCTCATCGTCACACCCGAACGTCAGCGGGATGCCACCGAGAAGCGATTGCGGGCGGTCGCGCGCGGCGGGGTGCTCGCCGACTGGTTCGCCGGGACACGCCGTGGCCGGCGCTGAGGGCGGGGTTTGCGACACTGGACCCGTGACCCAGCCCGAATCCGAGTCCGGCCCTGCCCCAGGTTCGCCGAGCGCCCCACCGAGCGCCCTGCCGAGCAGTTCCGCCGACGGTGTCTCCGATGGTGCCTCCGGCAGTGTCTCCGACGGCGCGCCGGAAACGCCGCCGAACCCCCCGCCGCGCACCCCGTGGCGCACCGCGCTGCTCATCGCCATCGCGCTCGCCGTGGTCGCCATCGACATCGTCACCAAGGCGCTGGTGGCCGCGAACATCGCGCTGGGGGAGAACATCCGCATCCTCGGCGGCGCCGTGTACCTGACGCAGATCCGGAACGCCGGAGCCGCGTTCAACATGGCGACGGGAATGACGTGGCTGCTGGCGATCATCGCGGTCGCGGTGGTGGTCTTCATCATCCGCATGGCGCCGAAGTTGAGGTCCACACCGTGGGCGGTCTGCCTCGGCCTGATCCTGGGCGGGGCGCTCGGCAATCTCATCGACCGGATCTTCCGGGCGCCCGGTGTGATGCAGGGGCACGTGGTGGACTTCGTGTCGTTGTTCGGGCCGGACGCGAAGTATTTCCCGGCGTTCAACGCCGCCGATTCGGCGATCAGCATCGGCGGCGTCCTGCTGGTGCTGCTGGCGATCACCGGGTTCGACTTCGACGGCACACGTCACCGAGGCCGCCGCGGACGCGATGGGTGAGTTCCGGCGTTTCCCGGTGCCCGGGGGCCTCGCGGGCATGCGCGCGGACGCCGGCCTGGCGAAGCTGCTGGGCCTGAGCCGCACCACGGTCGCCACCATGCTCGATGCCGGTGACGCGCTGTGCGACGGCGCGCCGCTGGACCGCTCCGCCCGACTCGTCGCCGGCAGCTGGCTCGACCTCACCCTCCCGGATCCGCCCGCTCCGCTCACCGTCGTCGCGCAGCCCGTCGCCGGGCTCACCGTGATCCACGCCGATGCAGACATCGTGGTCGTCGACAAACCGGTCGGTGTCGCCGCGCACGCATCCGTCGGCTGGACGGGTCCGACGGTCCTCGGCGGGCTCGCCGCGATGGGCATCACGGTCGCCACCTCGGGCGCATCCGAACGTCAGGGCATCGTGCAACGGCTCGACGTCGGCACCACCGGCGTCATGGTCGTGGCGCGCAGCGAACGCGCCTACTCGATCCTCAAGAATGCGTTCCGGCACCGCACCGTGGACAAGGTCTACCACGCCATCGCGCAGGGCCACCCGGACCCCACCGACGGAACGATCGACGCGCCGATCGGTCGACATCCCAAGGCGGACTACAAGTTCGCCGTCATGGCCGGCGGCCGGGAGAGCGTCACGCATTACGAGACGATCGAGGCATTCCCGGCGGCTACCCTCATGCGGGTCCACCTGGAGACCGGGCGCACGCACCAGATCCGGGTGCACTTCTCGGCGCTCCGCCACCCGTTGGTCGGCGACCTGACGTACGGCGCGGACCCGGTGCTCGCCGCCCGGCTCGGGCTCACCCGCCAGTGGCTGCACGCCTATTCGCTGAGCTTCGTGCATCCGGCGGGCGGCAGCGCCGTCACCTACGCGAGCCGCTACCCGGACGACCTCGCGCACGCCCTGGACGTGCTTCGCGGCTCATAGACGCGTTCCAGCCCCGCCATCGGGTATGACGCTGTTCGCGGCTGCGCCGGCCGGCACCGCCGGAACAGCGATGGGCGCCGGCGGCGTCAGGTCCGAACGCCGCCGAGGCTGCCTCAAGGGGTGATCGGCCAGCCGACGATCGTCTGCGGGATGTCCGGCCGGATGCACCACTTCAGGCCGGCCAGCACGGTGCCGGACGGAACGATGAACAGCGACCAGCCGTCCGCCGCTTGGCCCGGCCCGATGCCGATCGCGAACCCCGGGTAGGGCGCGGGTGGTGGCCCCGATCGCCCGAGCAGCTCGTGCCGGTCGGTCTCGACAACGAGGTTCGCGTCGGCGCTGGCCGGGTAGAACACCGATCCGACATTCGCCACCCAGCTCCGGACCAGGATCGCCCGGTAGCCGGGGGCGATCGGGCGCCCCGCGGCGGCCATGGCCTCGTCGCCGGGATCGCGCACCTCGACGATCGTCACGAGAAGCTGCTCGGCGGCAGGCCCGGTGACGTGATGCTGAGCCCAGCGGGGTGCGGACGGCGTCGCGGGCTGGGGCTCGGCGATCGGCTGCGGTACGGCGGCGGGCTGTGGCTCGGCCGCTGCCGGGCCGGGCTCCGCCTGCGGCTCGGCCGTGGGCTCCGGTTCGGTCGCAGGTTGGCTGGGCTGTGCGTGCGACACCTGCGGGGCCTCCGACTCGCCCGCCTCGTGCTCGGGAGCGTGCGGGGCCTGAGCTGGCTCCGACTCGTGCTCGGAGAGGTCCGGCGTGCCGGGAACCTGCATAGCCACGGGCAGCGCCGGAGGGGCTTCCGTGGCGAGAAAGGATGTGCCGACGGGAACTGCTGTGTCGACGGGAACTGCTGTGCCGCCGGCACTGTCCGGCGCAGGGGGTGCGGCCGACACCTCGGGCACAGCCTCCGCGAACATCGTCATAGACGTCATAGACGGTGCGGCGCCCGCATCGGAGGGGGCTGCGTCGGATGCGGGACCCGGTTCGGGACTCGCCGCAGCGGCCGGGGCAGCGAGCGCATCCGCTGCGACAGCCTGCACCGCAGGAACCGGCTGGGCAGGTTGCGCCGGTGCCGTCCCCACCGCCGGCCCGGCCTGCGCGATGTGCCACAGCGCGGTCCGGTCGCCGTCCGCCACCAGCCGCAGCGGCAGCCCGCGCTCGGCCATCGACACCAGCCGTGCGGCCGCCTCGGCCTGGCTCATCCGCGCATTCCAGGCCGCGTTCGCCAGCGGAATCGACACGTTGTTGATGAGTTCCGCGAGCAGCCGCAGATCGTCCGCGTCCGGGATCGGCCGATCCGGCGGAAGGTTCGTGATCGTCACGGGTCTGACCGTACCTGCCATGGGCCGAATGTGGGACCCTGGGAGCGCGGGCCGGGTACGGTCTGGGGGGATCCGTACGTCGGGTCTGCGGTGCAATGCAGGAGGATCGGGCGTGGCAGGCAGTTCGTTCGTGCACCTTCACGTGCACACCGAGTACTCCATGCTGGACGGGGCGGCGCGCATCGGCGACTTGATGGCGAAGACCGCCGAGCTGGGTATGCCGGCGATCGCCATGACGGACCACGGGAACGTGTTCGGCGCACACGACTTCTACAAGCAGGCGAAGGCGGCCGGGATCAAGCCGATCATCGGCATGGAGGCCTACGTCACGCCGGGGACGTCCCGTTTCGACCGCACGCAGGTCCGGTGGGCGGACGGCGGCAGCAATTCCGGTGACGATGTGTCCGGCGGCGGCGCCTACACGCATATGACGCTGCTCTCGGAGACCACCGCGGGCATGCACAACCTGTTCCGGCTGGCGTCCCGTTCGTCGACGGAGGGGTTCTTCTACAAGCCGCGCGCCGATCGGGAACTGCTCGCCGAGTACGCCGCCGGGCTGATCGCCACCACCGGCTGCCCATCCGGTGAGGTGCAGACGTGGTTGAAGCTCGGCGACTACAATAAGGCCGTCGCCTCTGCCGCCGAGTTCCGCGACATCTTCGGTGCCGCAAACTATTTCGTCGAGGTCATGGACCACGGGCTCGTCATCGAAGACCGGGTGCGGGACGGGCTGCTGCGGATCGCGAAGGATCTCGGCCTGCCGCTGTTGGCCACGAACGACCTGCACTACACGAACGAATCGGACGCCACCTCGCACGAGGCGCTGCTGGCGGTGCAGTCCGGCTCCACGCTCGACGATCCGAAGCGGTTCAAGCTCGACGGCGAGGAGTACTACGTCAAGAGCCCCGCGCAGATGCGGGCGATCTGGGACGAGAAGTACGCGCTGCCCGAGGCGTGCGACAACACCCTGGCGATCGCCGAGCGCTGCTCCGTCGAGTTCGACGAGTCGGCGAACCTGATGCCCCGCTTCGAGGTCCCGGAGGGCGAGGACGAGGCCAGCTGGTTCGTGAAAGAGGTCGAGCGGGGCTTGAGATCCCGCTATCCGCAAGGGATCTCGCCAGAGGTGCGGGAACGCGCCGACTACGAAGTGAAGATGATCCTCTCGATGGGGTTCCCCGGCTACTTCCTGGTGACGGCGGATCTCATCGGCTGGGCGAAGGAGCACGGCATCCGGGTCGGGCCCGGCCGCGGCTCGGCCACCGGCTCGCTGGTCGCGTACGCCATGCGGATCACCGAACTCGACCCGCTGGAACATTCGCTGCTGTTCGAGCGGTTCCTGAACCCGGACCGGGTGTCCATGCCGGATATCGACATCGACTTCGACGAGCGCCGGCGCGGGGAGGTGCTGGCGTACGTCACCGAGAAGTACGGGCACGACAAGGTCTGTCAGGTCGTCACCTACGGCACCATCAAGACGAAGCAGGCGCTGAAGGACGCCTCCCGCGTGCTCGGCTACCCGTTCGCGATGGGGGATCGCGTCACCAAGGCGCTGCCGCCGCCGGTGATGGCCAAGGACGTGCCGCTGGCGAAGATCTTCGATTCGTCGCACGACCGCTATGCCGAGGGCGGCGAGTTCCGGGCGCTGGTGGAATCCGACCCGGAGGTGAAACGGGTCTACGACACGGCGCGCGGTCTGGAGGGCCTGAAGCGTCAGTGGGGCGTGCACGCCTGCGCCGTGATCATGTCCTCCGAGCCGCTGGTCGAGCACATCCCGATCATGAAGCGTCCGCAGGACGGCGCCATCATCACGCAGTTCGACTATCCGACCTGCGAGAAGCTCGGCCTGCTCAAGATGGACTTCCTGGGCCTGCGGAACCTCACCGTCATCGACGACGCGGTGCGCAACATCAAGGCCAACCGCGGGGTGACCGTCGACATGGACACTCTCCCGCTCGACGATGCCGCGACCTACCAGTTACTGGCTCGCGGCGACACGCTCGGCGTCTTCCAGCTGGACGGGGCCCCGATGCGGGCGCTGCTGCGGCAGATGGCACCGACTGCGTTCGGCGATATCGCCGCCGTGCTCGCGCTGTACCGGCCCGGGCCGATGGCCGCGAATGCGCACATCGACTACGCCGAGCGGAAGAACCACCGGCAACAGGTGGTGCCGATCCACCCGGAGCTCGCCGAGCCACTGGCCGAGATCCTCGACGAGACATACGGTCTCGTCGTCTATCAGGAGCAGGTGCAGGCGATCGCCCGGAAGGTCGCCGGCTACACGCTCGGCCAGGCGGACCTGCTGCGCCGCGCCATGGGCAAGAAGAAGAAGGCGGAGCTGGACGCCCAGCTGGAGAACTTCACCAATGGCATGCTTGCGAACGGTTTTTCGCAGGGCGCGATCGATGCGCTGTGGAACACGCTGCTGCCCTTCTGCGACTACGGCTTCAACAAGTCGCACACCGCCGGCTACGGGCTGGTCTCCTACTGGACGGCCTACCTCAAGGCGAACTACCCGGCCGAATACATGGCCGCGCTGCTCACCTCGGTCGGCGACGACAAGGACAAGATGGCGGTCTATCTCGCCGAGTGCCGGTCGATGGGCATCACCGTGCTGCCGCCCGACGTGAACGCCTCCGAGCGCAACTTCGCGACCGTCGGCTCGGACATCCGCTTCGGGCTCTCCGCCATCCGCAATGTCGGCACCGGCGCGGTCGACTCGATCATCACGTCCCGCCGGGACAAGGGCGCCTACACGGACTTCGCGGACTACCTGGCCAAGGTGGATGCGGCCGCATGCAACAAGAAGGTGGTCGAGTCGCTGATCAAGGCGGGCGCCTTCGATTCGCTCGGGCATCCGCGCAAGGGTCTGCTCATGGTGCACACCGAGGCGATCGATTCGGTGCTTGGAGTAAAACGCGCCGAGGCCGCGGGGCAGTTCGACCTGTTCGGCGACATGAGCGCGGAGGACGTGGGCGACGCGTTCGCGATCACCGTGCCGGACACCGAGTGGGAGCCGAAGCTGCGCCTCGCGTTCGAGCGAGAGATGTTGGGGCTGTACGTGTCCGGGCACCCGTTGTCCGGCGTCGAGCACCTGCTGAGCGCGCAGGCCGACACGTCGATCCCGGACATCCTGGACGGCACCGTGCCGGATCGTGCCACGGTGACGGTGGGCGGGATCCTGTCCGGCCTGTCCCGCCGGCTCACCAAGAAGGGCGACCCGTGGGCCACCGCGACGCTGGAGGACCTGTCCGGCGGAGTGGAGGTCGCGTTCTTCCCGAAGATCTACGCGGAGGTCTCGCTGCAACTGGCGGAGGACGCGATCGTGCTGGTGCGCGGCCGGGTGTCGCGCTCGGACGACCGGCTCTCGCTGCATGCCGACAAGGTGACGGTGCCGGATCTCACGGCCACCACCGGTCGCGGCCCGGTGCGGGTGAGCCTGCCGGCCGCCCGCTGCACGGCGCCGGTCGTCGACCGGCTGCGTGATGTGCTCGCCTCGCATCCGGGCACCACGGCGGTGCACCTACGGTTGGTCGACGGGTCGGGGGAGACCACGCTCGCGGTCGACGACGGCCTCCGGGTCACGGCCACGTCGGCGCTCATGGGTGATCTCAAGGCCCTGCTCGGCGCGGACTGTCTCGCATGACGGCGCCTGACGGTGCGGCGGATCTAGCCGTGTCCGCGCAATCGGAACCCCCGGCGTCCCCGGGCTCTCCTGAGCCCCCGGAGCGACCAGGGGCGCGTCGGCACCGATTGGTCGCGCGCGCGGTGCTCGCAGCCATCACCGTGCTGCTCGGTGTGGCGCAGGCCGCGGTGTGGGCGAACATCGCGCCGGGACAGCAGGTCAAGGTGTTCGCGGACGGCAGTTACGTGTCGTTGCCCACGGCCGACTACCACCCGTTCGACGGGCTCATGCTGTTCGTCCTCGCCGGTGCCGCAGTGGGCCTGGTGGTCGCGGTCGCCGCCTGGCGGATCCGCGCGATCCGCGGCACCACCACGCTGCTCACCGTCTTCGCGGCGACGTCGGCCGGTTCGGCCATCGCATTCGGGCTCGGTCTGCTGCTGGCCCGCGGCGTGGACCCGGCCACCGTCGGCAAGACCGGGCAGGACTCGATCGTCGTCGCTGGACCCAGCCTGTCCACGCCGCTGGCCATCATCGCCGAGCCGCTGCTGGCGGTCGTGGTCTACTCGTTCCTGGCGGCCTGGGACGGGCGGCCCGACCTCGGGCGGAAGCGGGCGACGATCGAGCCCGCCGTACCGGATGTCGGGCAGGATACCCCGGTCGGCGCCGCGCAGGACACACCGAACGACCCCGCGCAGGGCGCCGCCGACCAGCGGTAAGGGGCTGTGGACAGTTGCTGCTCAGAATGCTTTGGCGCGCCGATTGCTCGGCGCGGCATACGCGACTGACTTGACCGACAGTAGCGGGTGCTGTTCGAACCTCTGCACCGCGTATCGACCGCCGCCGCATTGCGGACGCGATCGTCGACAAGGCGGTAACCGGGTCTCGGTGGCGAATGCTGCCGGGGGAGTTCGGGGACTGGAACACGATCTGAGAGACGTTCTGGGGTGGCGTGGCCGCGGTGTGTGGCAGACCGTAATGGCAATGCTGAATCGTTCGCTGCGCACCCGGGCCGGACCCGACGCGAAGCCGTCTTTGCTGATGGTGATGGTGGACTGCCAGGTGGTCAAGGGCGGACGCTGGGGCAAGGGCTTCTACGAAGCGCATTTCAAGTACCGTCTGCGGGGCGCGAAGCGGGCCGTGGCCATCGACTACCTCGGTCTTCCGGGGGGCTGTGAATGTGACCGACGCCCGCACGCATGAGGTGATAGCCGCCCGGCTTCTTCTCAAACCGGTTCTGACGGGAGCCATCCGCGTCGCGACGTTGATGGGCGACCGCGGCGTCCGCGACCTGGCCGCTTCGGCGCGAGTTCGGTGTCGAGATGGTCATCAAACACGATCAGACCCGCTCGAAAAGCGAGTTCAAGCAGCTCAAACCGCTATAGAAGGTCGAGGAGGCGTCCACCGAGGGTGTCCGGCGCCGCTTGGCGCGCTCGTTCGAGGGCGCACCCGCATCGGTGACCGCGTGGATGCAGATCGCCGCGATGGGCTGGATGCCTCGTCTCGCTGGTAGCCCGCGGGGTTGTTTGCTCTGTCGGACCTGCCCGTCACAATACCGGCATGATCTCTTCGCGTGCGAAGGCGCCTCGTCACGGCGGAGCGCTGCTGGTCGTCGACGGGGCGGGCGGACGGGTGCATCGCAAGGCCACCTTCGCGCTGTATCCCACCCGGGCGCAGGAGGAGAAACTTCACCGGCTGCTGCGCACTTTGGCGGAGGTGTACAACGCAGGGCTCGCCGAGCGACGCGAGGCGTGGCGGCTGCGTCGGGTGACGGTGACCCTGTTCGACCAGTACGGCCAGATCAAAGACCTCAAAGGGGTGCGCGACGACGCGCTCGCGTTCGGCATCCAGCCGGTGAGGACCACCCTCAAACGCCTCGACGAGGCTTACGCCGCGTTCTTCCAGCGTATTAAAGCCGGGCAGAGGCCCGGTTTCCCTCGGTTCCGGTCGCATCGCCGGCACAACACCGCGTACTGGGACGAGCCGATCTCGTGGAAAGTCCGCGAGACCGACGGCAGGCCGGTTTTGTATGTGCAAGGCGTCGGCGACGTCCCACTGTCCAAGCACGCCGGAAAGCAGCTGGCCAGGCTCCAACGTCGCGGCGGAGTGGCCGGCACCTTGACGGTCACCAGACGCTGCGCCGGTACCGGGCACGTGTGGCGGGCCGCCGTCGGCTTCAAGAACGTCGAAACGGATGCGTTGCCCGCTACTGGACGGATGGTCGGCGTTGACCGCGGCGTCACGGTCACCGCAGCCACCTCCGATGGTGCTCTTTCGACATACCCTGCCGAGGCGCGGGCGCTGCGGCACCGCGCGGACCGGCTCGGGGAGACCCTCGCCGGCAAGAAGCGCGGCTCGAGAGCCTGGCGGAAGACCATCAGGCAGATCTGCAGGACGCGCCGCCGCGCGGCGAACCTCGTCGACAACTGGGCCCGTGAGACCGCAGCCGATATCACCGCTACCGCCGACGTGATCGTCCTCGAAGACCTGCAGCTGAAGAACATGACCAAGAGCGCGAAAGGAACCGTCGACGAACCCGGCCGGAACGTTGCGGCCAAGTCCGGCCTGAACCGGGAGATGCAGGCCGCGGCCCTCGGTAAACTCGCTACCCGCATCCGTGTCAAAGCGGAAGAAGCTGGACGCAGATGCTGGCTGGTAGACCCGAGGAACACGTCGCGCACCTGCCCGACGTGCGGGCACTGCGCGAAAGCGAACCGGCCGTCGCAGGCCGTGTTTCGATGCCAGTGCTGCGGCCACACCGCAAATGCGGACGTCAACGCCGCCGTGAACATCGCGGCTGCCGGCGCGCAAGCAGAAGCCGCGTGGCGCGCCGCGGGAAGCCCGCAGGTTCCAGGGAGCACACCGCGTATGCGGCGCCGGAAACAACAACCAGCAGCAGCCTGAAACCCCGACACGGGTTCCACTGGCGCCGGGGCGGCACCAGGGTCTTCAGGCCGAACGGACAGCAACAGAATGATTGTCCACAGCCCCTAAACCTCGATCCGTGGATCGGGTTGGTGAGCGTGCGGCGGGTCTGATGTGAAAGTGC
>MKSW01000032.1 GCA_001897425.1 Actinobacteria bacterium 69-20
CCTACCGGGCAGCGGTCATCCTGTCAGCCTGCATCGTCTGGGCACGCCTATTAGGAGACACACCCTAGCTTTCATGACGGACGGGACGGCCGTCATTGCTACTGATCACGTCGGCATCGCTCGGGGACGGCGTGGGGGTCAGCAAATCGCCGACCACCACGCCCGCCTTGGTTCCGCGCAGCAAGACATCTGGATCGCAGACCTCAAACCGCGTCGGCGCACTGGTCACCGTCACGACCCGCCGGTGACCAAGGACGATTTCTCGCCCGCACTCGCCCCGAGAACTCCGGCTGGTGCACATCGACACCCGGGCCACCCACAAGCCCGTCGGGCCGACGGCAGGGTTCGGGAAGATCCATCTCGATGACACAGCCACTGCTACTGATTGCGCCGCCGCGACCGCCGGCATAAGCGAATTTGCGTCACTGCCATCAGGCGCCTCACCCTGCCGAGCCCGGCTGCTTGAACCCGCTATACGCGGCTCGATCTTGCTATACGGGCCACGCAACGCGGTATCGCCGCGCTGATCCCTGCCGCAGGTCGAACATTGGGCCGCCGACGGTACGCCTCAACCCCGCGACGATGAACTGGCGAGGGGTCCGCCGGATCTGCCCGATGACGTATGCGAAGTCGGTGTCCTCGTCGAGGCCAACCACCGTCGGCCCGGTCCCTCGGTGGCCCTTGCCTGTCACGTCGTTGGCGAGTTGTCGCTCGTCGTGCACGGCTTCGTTGGGGATGCCCGTGCTCATCCGGACACACCCGGCACCTCGATCGCCACGGCTGGTGACCTGGCCGGCGGAGCTGCTGTCGCGTCTCGCCCTGGGTCTCGTTCGGAGTCCTGGTGCCACCGGACGGCGTCGTTGACTGCATCGGCAAGCCGGCAGATCGCCAAGTCCTTCGACAGCGACGAGCCGCGCAGCTTCTCGGCAGCCGACATGACGCGTTCCGCGATCCGCGCCCACGTCACATGAGCGAGTGTGACGGGCAGCGACCATGGCGGTGGCGCACCGATGTGGCGTCGCTGGAACAGCTCGTGGCCACGAGCGACGGCGTCGGCCAGGCTGCGGCGTCCGTGCCCGGCAACGAGAACCGGCGGCGGCTCAGCCGTGACCACCAGCAACGTGGCACGGCGGCCGTCACGATTCGCATCGGCGACGAGCATTTCCCGATAGAGCTGTTCCGGCTGGAACGATGCGCCCCGGCGGGTGCCTTTCGCCTCCACGAAAACGTAGTCGGCCGGCGAGGTAATCAACACGTCCGGCTGCACCTGCGTTTCCCAGTCCGGCGCATGCGCATCCCCCGGCAAAACCGTCATGACGAACGATTCGACTTCACGCCGTACGTCGGTCCACACATTCGCTGGTGCTGCCTGAACCGCGTCTTGATCCATGCCCGGTACGCCGAAAATCTCGGCAGCGTCGAAAACGCCGGCCAGGAACGGGTCCCGCGGCAGGTATTCTAGCGCGCTGAAAACCTCTGTGGTGAGCACATTCTCGAGGCCGCGCCCGCCGCCGCGGTACTTCTTCGCGTTCCCTTCGAAGGACAGTTCGTCCAGCAGACTCCGGATCGTCAGCACCTTTCACCACCTCCCAGAATCGCCCCAACCGCTCCGCCACCGCATGGCGGGGACCGTGCTCTACCTGATCGACAGGCCGACATCATCGTCAATAGTCGCTGGCCGGTCCGGCAGTGTGGTTGTTGCGCCGGGTTCGGGTCGTCATCCGAGGCCCGGGGAGTAGACCCACGTCGAGGCCAGGGACACGTCGGGTGTGCTCATAGAGATGTCGTAGTCGTCGATCCGGAATCCGGCCTCCAGCAGGTCTCGGACAGCGGGGTGCGGCCCGGGCAGACACAGCGAGACCTCGGGTGCGTCAAGGGCGAGCAGAGCGGCTATGACGGCCGGCGCGGCGTTCCGCTCATCAGGGCACGTCAGGTGCGCAAGACCGCTCCGAGTGGCAACCCCGGCCGCCACCGGTCGGGCCCCGTCGAGGACGATCAGCCCGGAGAGCAGCCGCCCGCGGCCCCACCAGCGATAGTCGGCGGCGAGTCCCGCGATATCAGCGACATCGGCGACATCGGCGCGCCCGGCCGACGCGAGCCGCATGTCGGCGGCGGCCGCCGAACCAGCGTCGACCTGCCGGACCTCCAGGTGTGCCGACCCGTCTGGTCCGGCCAGGCTCCTGCGATCTCCGCTCATGTAGAGCAGCGGCCAACTCGGGGCCAGGCCGGCTCGGGCGTAGATCGGAAGCGCGGCGGGGTGCCGCGAGCTGAAGGTGAACCGCGCCGGTTCTTGTGGGCCGTTCGGCCACAACCGACGGAGCAGGCCGGCGCCGACACCGCGGGCCTGGTGATCGGGATCCACGAACAGATCGGTGAGCATCGAGCGGCCCCGGGATTGCTTGACCGCGCCCCATGCGATAACGCTTGAGCCGCTGGCGGTCTCAGCGACCATGACGGTCCCGGTCGCCAGGAGGAACTGCACGTATTCGGCGTCTGAGCCGGAATCCTCCTCGGCCTGCCCCAACGCCAACGAGATTCGCCGTATCGCCGGCACGTCATCCTCGCCCGCCAACCGGAAGACCACCCCGCCAGTCTCACACGACGAAACCGCTGGTGACACGGTCCCGCAGGACCAGCCGCCCGCGGTGACGCCACTGCCGTTCACACCGGGGGTCGGACCGCTGGTTCCATCGGGAGTTTTTCCTGGAGTTTTTCTCTAGGGTTCTCCCGATGAAAGTCCGTCTCCCCGAGCCTCTGGGCATAGGGAATTTAACTCGGACCAGCGTTCGTTGGGCGGCGGCCACGTCGGCTGCGGACCACTGACTGACGTCGGCGGTGTGCGACCGGAGGCTCCAGGATCGTCGCTATTCGGGCCGTGTGGGCGGATGTTCGGGTGGTGAAGCGGTGTTGATGGCAGACCTCAGGCCCTCGCCTGGGCGGATCGCCTGGCCTCAAGTTCTTTGACCGCGGCCAGGAGTGCTGGGGCGGCGTGGCTGAAGTAGTCGAGTAGCACGCGGACCTGGTCGGTGTCGTAGCGCTGGAACACTTCGAACATGTGCCGACGGACCGGTTCGAGGACCGCGTCCATCTCGTCTTGGCGGCCGCCGGCCACCTCGACGATGACCTGGCGGCGATCGCTCCGGTGACGTCCACGCCGCACGAAACCCGCGTCTTCTAGCCGATCGATCATCCGAGTGGTGGCCCCGGTGGTCAACCCGGTCCGCTGGGCGAGCTCGCCGGCGGTGAGCGGGCCTGCCAACGACAACAGGTTCAAGCAGAAGAAGTCAGTAGCTCCCAGCCCGAGCGCATCGGCGGTGGCATGGCCGGACAGCACCTCCGCGCTGATGTACTGCCGGTAGGCGGCCGAACCCTCAGCCAGCAGACGATCTCGCTCCTGTTGGTCTTGCGGCTTGGGCATGCGAAACCCCCTACCAGTATCCCTGCTATTGCGCAGTAGTTGCTGCGCAGATAATATCTGCATACACGCAGGTAATTGAAGGAGGTGGACGTGACGGCTGCACCGATCATAGACGTCGTCGAGGTACGCAAATCGTTCGGATCGACCATCGCGCTCGACCGCCTGAGCATGCAGGCCCCCGCGGGCGCGGTGACCGCGCTGCTCGGTCCCAACGGTGCAGGCAAGACCACGTTGGTCCGCATCGTGGCCACCCTGCTTCGTCCGGAAAAGGGGCGCGTCGAGGTGGCCGGTTTCGATGTCGCACGCCATCCGGTCGCGGCCCGACGCCTGATCGGGTTGGCCGGGCAGCACGCCGCGACCGACGACGCGCTGACCGGGCGGGAAAACCTGGTGATGATCGCACGGCTCTACCGACTCGCCCCGACTCGCGCCCGGCAGGCCGCCGACGAAGTGCTCGAACGCTTGTCGCTGACCGATGCCGCCGATCGGCCCGTGCGGACCTACTCGGGGGGCATGCGCCGCCGCCTCGATGTCGGCGCCAGCCTGGTCGGACGCCCCCGAGTCCTCCTGCTCGACGAGCCCAGCACCGGGCTCGACCCCGCCGCCCGCCTGGAACTGTGGTCACTGCTCGACCGACTCGTCGCCGCCGGCACCACCATCTTGCTCACCACGCAGCAACTCGAAGAAGCCGACCACCTCGCCGACACCGTGAGCATCATCAACCACGGCACCGTGGTGAGCGAGGGCACCCCGGCCGCGCTCAAAGCGCGGCTTGGCTACGAGACCATCGACGTCGCCCTCGCCGACAGCGCTCGGCTGGCAGACGCCGTCGACGTGCTGCGACCGATCGCCACAGACGATCCGGGAGTCGACGACCTAGCCGCCCGCCTCAGCTTCAAGGCAGCCCTTGACACCCGAGCCCTTCCCGCCACGGTCCGCCTGCTCGACCAAGCCGGCATCACCGTCGCAGACGTCACCGCCCGCCGTCCCTCCCTCGACGACGTCTTCATGTCCCTTGTCGGCCACCCCAGCCAGCCCGACCATCCGAGGGAGACCCCATGAGCACCGCGGCCAACCAGCTCGACCGGCTCCCCGCCGCAGCCTGGTTCACCGACCCGTTGGTGATCGCCCGGCGCAACATACTGCGCACCCGGCGCACCCCCCAAGCGGCAGTCGCCGCCATCACCTCACCGGTGCTGTTTCTCCTGTTGATGCGTCTCGTCTTCGGCGGAGCCATCCACATCCCGCAGATGACATACGTCGACTATCTCGTGCCGGCCATGCTCGTCCAAAACGTCATCTTCGGCGGGCTCTCCGCCGCCACCGGACTCGCTCTGGACGTCAACTCCGGCCTGATCGACCGGTTCCGGTCCCTGCCAACCCCAGCCGTGGCACCGCTGCTCGGACGCAGCCTCTCCGACCTGGCACTCCAAATGCTTGCCGCCGCCCTCACCCTCATCGCCGGTGTCGCCATCGGGTTCCGATTCCACGCCGACACCGTCTCCTACCTCATCGCCATCGGGCTGCTCATTTTGATCAGCCTCAGCATGTTCTGGGTCTTCGCCGCCCTCGGCCTAGCCACCAAGAACCCGGAAACGGTCCAGTCCACCACCCCGATCTTCTTTCTTGTTCTCTTCGTTTCCAACGCGTTCATCCCCGTCGACACGCTCCCCCGCTGGGTTCAAGGCTTCGCCCGCTACCAACCGATCAGCATCTTCAACGACGCCCTCAGGGCTCTGACCCAAGGACCCCACGCAGCACAAGCCGCGCTCGGCCACAGCACCACATACTTCGACGTCGCCGCCGCCTGCTGGTGCGTCGGCCTCGCCATCGTGTTCGCCAGCATCACCCTCCACTCCTACCGACGACTCTGACCAGTCAGCGTCCTCGCTGCGGGCGATTGAAAAGGCGTATGCACCGATGAGATCACTACCGGGGAGCGCAGCCGCCATGTCGGCCAGCGCGCTGGGCTCGAAGCGCTTTGGGACCATGGCGGCGTGCCGGTGGATGTGCAACGCGACGATCAGGTCGGTGATCGGGCACTCGCCTCGCGGGGTGATCCCGCGCTCCTGGATCGCTGCCCAGCGTGCCGCGCTGGTGTCACCGACTGGCTCGGTGTCGAGTTCTCTGTGGCCGCGGTCGTGCAGGGCGACACGGCGCATGAACGAGACGAAGTCGAGTCCGGGGCGCTGGAGGGCATCGGTGCCCCAGGCGGCGGCGATCTTGCCGCCATCCGCATGTGCTCCACCTGTGGGTAAACCACGTCGCGGCGGGTGGAGCGGCACATGGTCAGAGCCGGTGTCCGTCGAGGTCCGCTGCGATGACCGGGCCGACGGCGATGAGTTGCGGCTGGCCGGCCACGAGTGGCTCAAGCAGGTGCTGGACTTGGGCTCCGATCGCGTCCCAGCCGGCGTCGGCTGCCTGCTGGCTCTGCCAGAGGTTGAGGGCGACCCAGTGGGTGCCGTCGTCGATCAGGTAGCTTCCGGCGTAGCCGGGCTGCTGCTCGTGCAGCGCGCGGACACGGGCCAGCGCCCCTCGAGCATCATCGAGCCGCGTCGGGTCGTAGGCGTAGCGTCGCAGGATCGCGTGCATGGCTTCCTCCTAACTTCGTGCGCCGTCAAACGGCGATGGCGAGTGCCTGTGCGAGTGACTGATCGTGTTGCTGAGCTGCACGGGTGAGACGTGCGAGGACCTGCCGCAAGGGAGCCTGGTGCGCTGGGACGAGGCTGCCATGCTGGTCGAACTGGTCGACGGCGTGTGGGAGCGTGAACCCGCCCTTGAGGACCTGGGCGCCGATCCGGGTGAGCACCGTGCGGAGCTCCGCCTGGGCGCCTGCGGCACCCGACCGGCCGGGGCTCGCCCCGATCACGGCGACCGGCTTGCCGCGCAGCACGTTGGTCTCGTAGGGGCGTGAGGCCCAGTCGAGCGCGTTCTTCAGCTGACCCGGGACGGAGGCGTTGTACTCCGGTGTGGCGATCAGCAGCGCCCCCGCCGCGTCGATCGCCTCGCGGAAGGCTCGCACCGCCGCCGGCGGTGTCGGCTCGTCGTCCTCATCGAACGGTGGGAGCACCTTAAGCTGCTCCCACAGCACGAGCTCCGCCTCCACCGACGCGAGCTCCCCTGCCGCCTGGAGCAGCCGCCAGTTGTAGGAGTCCCGGCGCAGGCTGCCCGAGATGCACAGGATCCGCACCCGCGTCATCGAGGGCATCGCACCAGACACTTCTGAGTTTCGTGCGGGCATGGCCGTCTCCTTCGTGGTGCTCGGGCGGCGTGCCGTCGACTTTCGACTCATCGGCGGACTCGCTGCTCGATATACATGACACTATCATTCATTTCCATGATGGTATCATTGAAGCCGATGACGACGTCAAGCAATCAGAAACCAGCAGGGCCGGCGGACCCACCTGGCCTGGGCGACCCCCAGACGGTGCCGCAGGCGCTCGGCCGGCTGCGGGTGGCACTGAACGACGCCTACCTGCGCGCCAGCCGCCGCCACGATCTGACCCCGCAGCAGGCGGAACTGCTCTGCGCGACGCTGCGGCCCGCGCCGGTCGGATCGCTGGCCCGAACGCTGCGCTGCGACCAGTCGAACGTGACCCGGCTCGTCGACCGCGCCGCCCAACGCGGCTTGATCCGCCGCCGCGGCGACCAACCCGACGGCCGCGTCACCCTGATCGAACTGACCCCACAGGGCCGTAAGGCAACAGAGGCCTTCATCGACACCCTGGAAGCCCAACTGAGCACGCTTCTTGCCGACTGGCCCGAGGAACGCCGGCGAGCGATAACCGCTACCCTCAACGAGATCGCCACCGCGCTCGACGAGGTCCGCAACGACGTGGTCAGCAGCCGTAACGAGGTGCTAACTCCGTCATCCACCGGTGGCACGCCACGAAGGTGACGCAATGTTCTGGTGGCCGTTTCTCGGCAATTTTCCGGCCGTTCGCATACAGCTTCCGGGGTGAATTACCGCCTTTGAGCACGATGTCAATGATCGCTGGCCGGCGCCCATCCGTCCCGGCACCCGGTGGCGTGTGGCGGCCAGCAGCAGACCGGCAATACCCGTTTTCCGCCGGTCGGCATCGATCACTGAGCTCCTGCATACGAACCAGGTATATTCAGGCTCAGTGAAGGAGGCCGACGATGGCTGGGCTCGTGGACACTCTCCGCACCATAGAGCGCGCGCCGCTGCGCACGGTCCGGTTCAGCGACATCAAGCCGCTGGCGCGAAACGTGTGGCGTGTGCTCGATGACCTGGTCGAACACGGCGCACTCATCCGGCTGGCACACGGCGTGTACACGTCCCCGCCGGGCGGACGTGACGGGCGCACCTGGAAGCCGGATCTGGAGACCGGGGGCCTGGCGATCGCCACCGCACGGCACGGAAACCGCCAGGCCATCTTGATGGGTATCGGCGCCGCAAGGCACTGGGGCGCGATCCCGCGGGCGCTCGGAAACACGACGGTCGCCGTACCGTCCGCCGGCCGGGCACCGGTCACCACCGGCAGCGGCACCGTGCACTTCATCCCGCGGAACCTCGACCGGCTGGCCGCCGCCCTAGAGCAGACCGAGCTCGGCCCGGCGCTCGTCACCACCCGCGCGCAAACCCTGTTCGATCTGCTCCTACGCCCACGCCAGGGAGAGGAACCGGAAGCGGCAGCGGAGGCCGCCCGCAACCTGCGACCCCAAGTAGACGCATCCGACTTCGACGACGTCATCTCCGCGGCCACCCGGTCCAGTCCTGCGGTGCGCGCCATCGCCGCGGAACTCGCAGCCCGATGAGCCACCCCGTCCCCGGCGTTCTCGCCGACGACGAACTCGACGCCGTGCGGCGGACATTCGGTGTGGCCGAAGCGCAGGTTCGACGCGACCACGTCATCTCCCACACCCTCGCCGCCATCGCCTCGATCGGCACCGACAGTGTCGTGTTCATCGGAGGTACCGCGTTGTCTCGCACCCATCTACCGGGGCTGCGACTGTCGGAGGACATCGATCTGATCGCCATGGGCCGGCGAGACATCGTCGCCGGCCGGATAGAGCGCGCCGTCACCCGAGGCCTTCAGCGATCTCTCGGAACGCCGACGTTCACGCCGGCGCTGCGTGCCACACACCACCCCGACCCCGCGGCCTTGACGGTCGCCGGGGTAACAATCCAGGTGCAGATGCTCGCCGCGACCGGCTACCCGGGGTGGCCGTCCGAAACCGTGCCCATCTACCAGCGGTACAGCGATGCGCCGCCCGCGCGGCTGCGGGTGCTGACCGCGCCCGCGTTCGCGGCCGCGAAGCTGTCCGCATGGCACGACCGGCACGCCGCCCGCGACCTGTACGACATGTGGGCCATGGCCGAGGCCGACATGATCGACGACGAAGCGAAAACCCTGTTCGCCCGGTCCGGGCCGCTGACCAGCGCATCGAAGGTATCGTTCGACCCAGTGCCGACAGACCAAAGCTGGGACTCCGCGCTACGCCACCAATGCATCCCCAAAGTCACCGCACGACAGGCCGCAGACACCGTCCGGGCCGCCTGGAACCACTGACAGCACCCCCACCCCACTTGACACATTCCACGGAGGTGGTTCGCGGACAGACCGCCGCCGGGGGCAGCTCCCCGCCGCAGGAGCAATCCCGCCCAACCGCGCCCGGCGGGACTGATAAATGCCCTGATTCGCCTGGGCAAGTTGCGCCCCCCCCGCCGCGCTCGCAGAATTCCGGGAGGATGTCCTCGCCGACCGGTCCGCAAGAACTCGCCGACAGCAGGGATCCTCCGCAACGGAACGCCGGCTGGCCGAGCGTGATGCCCAGCGTTCGCCGCATTGTTGGGTCGGGATAGCTGAACTCGACCCGCAGCGACTCGGTGCGCCTCCACCGATCGGTTCCGCTGTGCTCCCACCCTGCGATCAGGCACGGGCACCAGCTCTCAAACGCAACGGTCCCCCGCCTCGCGACCGGCGAAGCAGGGGACCGAAATTCGAAGCGCCGATATGCGCCAAGAACTCGCACCAAAAGTCGAACAGGCGTGAGGCGCGGGGGCCTTTCACGGTTGCGGGCGAGTATCAATCGAACCTGTCGAACCACCTCGTGTCGACCTGCACAACCGTGACCGTGCGCACTCCGATGCGCTTGTCCCTGACCAGTTCTGTGAGCCGGTCGCCGTCGATGAGGTCGACGGTCGGTGAGGTGAGGATCGCGGCCCGACGGGCAGGCTCTGAGAACTTGCCGAGCGTGACGAGGATCGCTCGTTCGGCGCCCTTGGTTTGTGCGTCGCGTTGGAACAAGGCCACGACCTCTCGGCCGACGGCCCTGCCGTTCGGGTCGTATCTCTTGACCTGGACGGCCACCCGGGATGACAGCACAGGACTGATCGGTGCGGTGCCGATACCGTCGATTCCCTCATCGCCCGTCCCTCCGACCCGCTCGAGTTCCAAGCCGTAGAGCCGCAGCAGGTAGAGCACGAACTCTTCGAACCCGTCCGGGCTGAGTTGATGCAACCGGGCCAAGAGCTGTGCCCGCCATTGCTCACCGCCGGCCGAGCCGGGCGGCGCTTCCCCGTCGTCCAGTTCTGCGAGTGCAGCGTCATCCGGGTCGAGATCCGGCTCGGTCGCCGCTTCTTGCCTGCCGCGTCGCGCTCTCTGGCGGCGGTACTCACGGTCGAGTTCCAGGGCACGTTGTCGCCCCTCCGCATCCGGCAGCGCGGCGAGCTCCTTGCCCAATGCCGTCACCAGGAACACGCCTCGCCTCGAGGACTCAAGCGCGCCGATAAGCTTCGCATACGACCTTGCCCAGTACACGCGCTCGAGCAGGACCGATGCTTCGGGTCGGTTCGATCGCTGCACGGCGAGCATCTCGTCGGTGAAGGCTAGGTCTTGGACGACGCGGCTAGCGATTTCCCGTCCGGTCGCCGAACCACCAAGCGCGACAACTGCTTTGACAACCGGATGGATCATGTCGGAGTACGCGGGGAGGTCTTCAGGCGTCATGCCTGTCGATGATTGCACACGGCATATTTTGCGCATCGCGGGCGCTGAGATCGAGGACGTAAGCGCGCCGGGCGATCGGCCCGGACCGCATGTTTAGCCGTCGAGCCGAATGCCACGGTGGGCGCGGCCAGGAACGAGGCGATCCGCCGGCTGCGCTCGGCAAGGCGACAGGCACGGGCAGGCAGCCCGGCGTGGACAAGGAGGTGAGACGACCCTGCGCCGACCCGTACACCGCGGCGTTCTTGAGGGCGACGCCACTCGGCCGAGGGACCGTTCCAACCCGCCGAGGGCGATGGCGCTGTGGCAGCCGTAGCCGCCCGGGTCTGGAATACTGGCAGCGCGAGGGGTCGGGCCGCTTGTTCCCTCGGGAGTTTTCCCTAGAGTTTTCCCTAGGGTTCTCCCGGTTAAAGTCCCTATCCCCCGGGCCTCTAGCTCAATTGGTAGAGCTGCGGACTTTTAATCCGTAGGTTGCGGGTTCGAGCCCCGCGGGGCCCACATCGACCATGAGGCGACTGCCGACGCGCGCGCGCGAAGGCCGTTGCCGGCAAACGACTCCGCGCTCGTGGCACAGTCACGGTCCGAGCAGCGCCAGCGGCACCACAGCGATTCCGTCAGGCCGACGATATGCATGCCGGCCGGTATGCAGTACAGCGGCGTCGATAAGTCGCTCGCCCAATTGTGCGCGGAGCCAACGCAGATGACGCACGTCGTCATCGCGGACCGTGTCCGCCAGCTTCACCTCGAAGGCGACACACCGCGCATCGTCCCGTTCCACGATGATGTCCACTTCGTGATCACCGCTCTTCGTACGCAAGTGGCCGACACGCGCCCCCATCGCGTCCGCGTACACCCGAACCGACTGCACGGCAAGCGATTCGAACAGCGCGCCGAGCCAGGTGCCGGTGGAGGGCGAGGCAGTCTCACCCTCGCCGACCAGTAGGCCCGAGGCGCCGACGCCGACGACCCGAGCGGCGAGCGCCGGGTCCACAAGGTGGTGCTTCGGCGAGTAGGTGAGGCGCTTCAGCGGCGCGAAGGCGGGCGTCCACGCCTCGACCGGGTCGAGCACGAACATGCGCAGCAAGTGCTCGCGATAGATGTCGACGGTGCTGCGCGCTGGTTTGTCGGGACTGCCGGCGGTGGCCGCATCGAGGATGGTCGTGTAATCCGCGGTCGACGCGGTCGCGGCAGCGTAGGCGCGCAGCCATGCACGTAGCGACGCGGGGCGGCGTACGCGGATGCCGTTCTCCGGCATGTCGCGATCGACGATCCGCGAAAGGTAGCCGTCGAGTTGACGCTCGCGGTTGCGCGGCGGCAGGTCGCGGATGCCGGGAAAGCCCGAACGCAGGATCTCGTCCACGTAGTCGCTCATGCGAATCGTCGTCGTTCCGCGAATCCGCGATTCCCCGGCAGCTATGGCGCGCAAAGACACGGTCGGCTCTTCGATCCCGCGTTCACTGAGTGTCATCGGGCGCATGACGAGACTCACGATGCGTCCTGCGCCGCTGTGGATACGCACACCCGGTGCTACATCGGCGGAACCCGCCAACAGGAATTGCCCACCGCGATCGGGCTGAGCGTCCACGGCTCGCCGCACCCGGTCCCACACCTGAGGTTCGAGTTGCCATTCGTCGATGAACACCGGCCGATCGACGTCCGCGACAAGGTCGAAGTTCGCGGCGACACTTGCCCGGTTCCGTGGGTCGTCCAGGGACAGGATCGTGGTGGCGCGACGAGCCGCCGTCGCAGTCTTCCCGACGCCCTTGGCACCCTCCAGCGCGACGGCCGGGAGGTCCGGCAGGGCTTCGTCGAGTACGTCGTCGATGACGCGGCGCCGATAGCTCATCCCGCCAATCTAGCACGCGGACAAGATTCAATCAGGCGTTCGGACAGTGTCCTACAAGGCATATGGTCGCACTTCTATCAGGCATTTCGACGGGCCAGGAGCAGGAGCATGGCCGCGTCCACCGGGCGGCCGCCGGGTTTCGTGCGGAGCCAGCGCAGATGACGCACGTCGTCATCGCGGACCGTGGCTGCGAGTTCTGGCGACCCACAACGCATGCCTACGCGACAGGTGGCGCAGGCTAGCCGCCCTCACGAAGGCGATAGCGCAGAGCGAGATCGGGCCCCAGAACACGGATCTCGGCGAGGTCGGCGCGGTGTGCGTCGGCGAGCGTCGTCAAGGCTCCGCCCTCGAGCGCGGACCGGCCGGCGCCGAGCAGCAGCGGCGCGAGGTACGCCAGCAGCTCGTCGACGAGGCCGGCGTCCAGGAACGATGCCGCAAGGCGCGGCCCGCCCTCGACCAAGACGTGCCGCCGCCCGTCGCGGTACAGCGCCGCGAGCAGGGCCGCTAGGTCGACGCGGCCGTCCGGGCCGACGCCGAATTCCTGCTCAGTCGCAACGAGAGTCGGCGCCGAGGAGTCCCGCACCTTCGCGTCGGCCGGGGTGCGTCCGTGGGTGTCGACCACGACCCGGAGCGGCTGCCGGCCGTGCGGCGCTCCGTCCGCGCCGCGCGCGGTGAGCTGCGGGTCGTCGGCGAGCACGGTGCCGACACCGACCATGATGGTGTCGATCTCGGTGCGCATCCGATGCGCATCCGCACGAGACTCGGGCGAGGAGATCCAGCGGCTGCTGCCGTCGGGTGCGGCCACCCGGCCGTCCAGCGACATCGCGGTCTTCATGGTGACGAACGGCCGGCCGTGGGCCACCGAGCCGAGCCACACTCGGTTGACATCCCTTGCGGCAGCAACGATCTCGCTTACCGTCCATTCCCCACTGGCGCCACCCGCTCGCGCGGCGAAGCCGCGCGCGAACAGTGTCACAAGAGAAACGACCATAGGCGAAACGCCCTGGGCTGCAGCGGAAACCGACGCGTCGGCACCCGCCGGACCGGCGGCACCACCGGCACGGCCCACATCCGCCGACAGGTCGACCACCTCGACCCCGGCCGCGCGCAGGCGCTCGATCCCGCCGGCCGCCGGCGGCCACGGGTCGCGCACGGCGACCACGACCCGGGCCACACCCGCCGCCACCAGCGCGTCGCTGCACGGCCCCGTCCGGCCGGTGTGATTGCACGGCTCGAGCGTCACCACGGCCGTCGCGCCGCGCGCCCGAGACCCCGCCACAGCCAGGGCGGACACCTCGGCGTGTGGCCCGCCCGGACGCTCATGGAAGCCCTCGCCCACGATCTCGCCGGTCGGCGCGAGCAGCACGCAGCCGACCACCGGGTTCGGCAACGCGGTGCCGGCGCCCCGTGCCGCGAGTTCGCACGCACGGGCCATCGCTTCGAGTTCGGCGGTCGAAGCGGGGCGCGGCGCGGTCACGTCGTCATCCTCGCAGGTTCGCGGGCGAGCAGGCGACGACGCCGGTGCCGCTGCTCAGTTGAACTGGAACGAACGCTTCGCCAGCCCGTACCAGAAGCCGTCGATGACGCTGTTCGCATCCACACCGGAGTCGGCGGTCGCGCCCAGGGCGACGAAGAGCGGGGCGAAGTGCTCCGTCCGCGGATGCGCGAGATGCGCTGCGGGGGCGGTGTTCTCGAAATCGAGCACGGCGTCGACGTCGCCGCCCTCGACCGTGCGCTTGGCCCAGTCGTCGAACTCCTTGCTCCAGGCGGGCGCGGCTCCGGTGGTATCGCCGAAGCGCGCCTCGCGCAGGTTGTGCGTGGTGAACCCGGACCCGATGATCAGCACGCCCTCGTCACGGAGCGGCGCGAGGTTGCGCCCGAGCCGGAAAAGCCGCTGCGGATCCAGCGACGGCATGGAGACCTGGAGCACTGGGATGTCGGCGTCCGGGTACATCTCGACGAGCGGCACGTACGCGCCGTGGTCGAGCCCGCGGGCGGGGTCCTGGTGGACGTGCTGGCCGGGCGTGGCGACCAGTGCGCGGACGCGATCCGCAAGCTCGGGCGCGCCGGGTGCGTCGTAGCGGACCTGGTAGTAGTGCTCGGGAAAACCCCAGAAGTCGTAGGTGAGCGGCACCCGTTCGGTCGCACCGATGGTGACCGGCGCGGCCTCCCAATGCGCCGAGACCACCAGTATGGAGCGGGGTTTCGGCAGCTCGACGCCCCAGCGCGCCAGTTGCTCCGTCCAGAGGTGGTCGTCCGCGAGGGGCGGGGCGCCGTGCGAGAGGTACAACACCGGCATGCGATCCGGCTCCGTGTGCACCCTTCGATGCTCTGCATGCTGACCCACCGCGCACGCTCCTTACTCGACCCTGAACCCACCGTACGCCTATTATGTGAATGTTCAACTACCTCGCCCCGGGTCGTCCGCCGGTTGCGACCGCTGTGCAGAGACGGAGATGACGATGTTCGCGACACCAGACCCGTCCCGATCGAGCGGGGCCCGACGGGGCGGTTCGGCGAGCGACTCCGCGGGCCATTCCGGGAGCAGGGCCGGAAACGCGTCGGATCGGGCGGCCGCCGCGCGGCCCGCCACCCGCGACGATCCGTGGCTGTCGGACCGGGAGCAGCAGGCGTGGCGGAGTTTTCTGGAGCTGACCGGCACGTTGACCGAGCACCTGGACCGCGAACTGCGGCACGATGCGGGCATCCCGCACACCTACTACCAGGTGCTGGCCATGTTGTCCGAGGCGCCGGATCGGGCCCTGCGCATGTCGGACCTGGCGGCGGCCGCATGGGCCTCGCCCTCTCGGATGTCGCACGCCGTCGATCGACTGCAAGAGGCCGGATGGGTGGAGCGCAGACCCGCGCCGGGCGACGGGCGCGGTCAGATCGCGGTGCTCACCGAGGCCGGCCACCGGAAATTGACCGAGGCGGCCCCGGACCACGCGCGAACCGTCCGCGCGATTCTGTTCGACCCGCTCGGCCCGGAACTGCTGGACGCGTTCGCCGAGGTCTGTCGCAGGGCCCTGCAGCAGCTCGCGGACCGAGAAGCAGCATGCGGCGTCGCGACCGAGTGACCGATCGGCGACTACCCTCCGTCACGAGAAAGCCACGCGCCCACCGAGCCTCTCCCGGCCGATCGGATGAACATCGCGGTGCCGGTCACGGAGTGGCACGAAATCCGACACATGCGGCGTTCCCCTGGCAAATACGGCATTTTTCTCCCGCCTGAGATTCACCTGACCGGGCTATCAACACGTTCCGTCATGATCCGATACAGTACGTAATACCGCAGCAACAGAATGTAGCTGCCAAGGCGGCGTCTCTCTGGGGAGGGAGGCCCGGCGGGAGATTTCTGGGGGAACAGATATGCATCGAAACGTCGTGACACCCGGCAGGCTCACCGAGACACACCGGCCCGTTTGGTTACGGTTCGTAATCACTCTCGTGGCAAGCGTCGGCCTGATCCTCGGGTCCGTCGCCCTGGCGCCTAGCGCCGCGGCAGCCACGCAGGCCACCGTCCGACCGGAGGCCACTCGGCTCGCCAGCTTCGACGCGCAGATGGTCTCCTATATCAACGCGGCCCGCGCCGCGAACGGTCGACCCGCGCTGAAGCAGGCCGGCGGGCTCACCACCCTGTCGGTGTGGTGGTCGCAACAGATGTCGAACGGGGCGACCGGCGGCAAGCTGCAACACAACCCGAACGCGTTCCAGCAGGTGGCCAAGTACGGCGCGGCGAATCGGACCGCCTGGGGCGAGAACGTCGCGAAGTTCACGGTGAACGCCACGGCGAAGCAGGTCTTCGATGCCTACATGAACTCGCCGGGGCACCGAGCGAACATCCTGAGCAGCAAGTACCGCTACATCGGCATGGGAACCGTCTCGGACGGCACCGTCGCGTTCAACACGATGGAGTTCACCGACCTGATTCAGGGCGCGGCGCCTGCCAAGTCGGCCGTCAAGGCCGACGCGAAGCCCGCAGCGAAACCGGCAGCCAAGCCCGTCGCCAAACCGGCAGCAAAACCCGCCGCGAAGCCAGCGCCTAAGCCGACCGCCAAACCGGCGCCCAGAGCGACCGCAAAGCCCACGGCCAGGAAGACCATCGCCGCGCCGCAGGCCATCCGGCCCGTGGAGAAGCCGGCCGTGGTGCCTGCTGCGCCGCAGATCGCGCACGGCACGATTGCCGCGTCGTTCGGCGCCTTCGCGGCCTCCGGTATGACGGTGGAGATCCGCGATTCTCTGTGCGAGAGCAGGATTTCCAGTGCCGTGACGACTACCGAGGGCCAATTCCCGGTGTCACTCATGCCCGGAAACTATTGCGCGACACTGATTTCCGGTCCGGGGGACGTCACGCGCCCCGCGCCGGTCATGTTCACCGTCGCATCCGGCAGCGACTTTGCCGTGTCCTTCGCAGATCTCGCGCGAGATACGACGAACCGCACCGTCGTCGGCGATCGTTTCGTGATGCAGCCGCGCTGACCGAGCAGCAGCGCCGGCCCAGCCGGTTCCGCGCAGCCGCGCCGACCGCGTGCCGGCGCGGCCGAGCATCAGAGCGGCCGAACGTCAGAGCGGCCGAGCCCAGAGCGGCCGAACGTCAGATCTGCTCGAACCGCGCCGTGAAGTGCCGCAGCGCCGGCGGCTCATAGGAGATTCGGTACCCCGGCAGGCTGTGCACCGTCTCGGCCACCTTCTCGCACACCTCGATCACGTAGTCGATATGGCTCTGCGTGTAAGTGCGGCGCGGGATGGCGAGGCGCACCAGGTCCATTGGCGCCGCGGCCTCCGACCCATCCGGATGCCGGCCGAACATCACCGTGCCGATCTCGCAGGACCGGATCCCGCCGAACTCGTACAGCGCCACGGCCAACGCCTGCCCCGGGTACTGCAGCGGATCGAGATGGGACAGCCACGCGCGTGCGTCCAGGTAGATCGCGTGCCCGCCGTACGGCTGCAGCACGGGTATCCCGCGCTCGGTCAGCGCCTTGCCGAGATAGGCCGTGGACGTGATCCGGTAGCGCAGATAGTCGTGCTGTACCACCTCTTTCAGGCCCTGTGCCAACGCCTCGAGATCGCGGCCGGCGAGCCCGCCGTAGGTCGGGAAGCCTTCGGTGAGGATCACTAGGTTCCGGCACTGCTGGGCGAGATCGTCGTCGTTCAGGGCGAGCCAGCCACCGATGTTCCCCATCGGGTCCTTCTTCGCGGACATCGTCATACCGTCTGCGAGGCTTGCCATCTCGCGCACGATGTCCTCGACATTCGCCTCGCTGTAACCGCTCTCGCGTTCGTGGATGAACCAGGCGTTCTCCGCGAACCGGCACGCGTCGAGGAAGAGCATCTTGCCGTACTTATCGCACACGGCGCGCACCTCGCGCAGGTTCGCGAGCGAAACCGGTTGCCCCCCACCGGAATTGTTCGTGATCGTGATGAACACGACCGGCACGTCCGCGCCGCGCAGAGCC
Organism: Actinobacteria bacterium 69-20; assembly: GCA_001897425.1. Taxonomy (GTDB): domain Bacteria; phylum Actinomycetota; class Actinomycetes; order Mycobacteriales; family Nakamurellaceae; genus Nakamurella. Next base: position 17,695 of record MKSW01000032.1, read on the forward strand.
AATAGCTCATCGAGCTTGGCGATGTCCATGTTGCCCTTGAAGGGGTGGAGCGACGTCGGATCGTTCGCCTCGTCAATGACGAGATCCACCGCTTCCGCACCGGTGGCCTCGATATTGGCCCTGGTCGTGTCGAAATGGGTGTTGGACGGAACCACCTTGCCGGCTCCGCCGAGCACCCCGAAGATGATCCGCTCCGCGGCCCGGCCCTGGTGCACCGGAATCACATGCTCGAACGGGAACAGATGACGGACAGCGTCCCGAAAGATGAAATACGACGGCGAACCCGCATACGATTCGTCCCCGCGCTGCATGGCGGCCCACTGGTCGCGGCTCATGGCGCCGGTTCCGGAATCGGTGAGCAGGTCGATCAGCACATGTTCGGCCCTGAGCTGGAACAGGTTGTAGCCGGCCTCGGCGGCGTGCTCGCGGCGCTGTGCGGCCGTCGTCATGGTCAACGGCTCGACGGAGTGGATCCGGAACGGTTCGATAATGGTGCGGTAGATGGGTTCGCTCATGCGGCGAACCGTATCGGATTCGACGCCGCCGCCTCTAGCGAATGTGCGCAATTATCCGAAGCTCCCGGCCCGGGCGAGTCTTCAAGCTTGCCGCATCCCGGCCGATATGGACTACAAGATTTCGGGGGAATCACAGGACGCCAGGAGTGGCCACGTGCCCATCACGACGGCGGTCATCGGCCGCCAGCCCATCGTGGACCGCGCGTGCGACGTGATCGGTTACGAGCTGCTCTTCCGCGCCCTGGAAACGAGCGAGATCGCCTGCCGCCCAGTGTCTGTCGACAGCCGATCAGGCGACAATGGCGAGAGCGTCCCCGACGGCGACGCCATGTCGGCGGATGTCTTCCTCAACACCATGGGCATCGGTCTGGCACGCGTGATCGGCTCGAAGACCGCCTTCTGCAACGCCGATCGCGGTGTTCTCACCGGCAAGGTGCCCATCACCTTGCCACCGGATCGAACGGTCATCGAGGTGCTGGAGTCCGTCACCGTCGATGACGAGGTTCTCCACGGCTGCCGACGTCTACGCGAGCTGGGCTACCGGCTGGCCGCGGACGACTTCCGCTGGTTCGACGGCGCCGAGCGCCTGATCGAGCTGGTCGACATCGTGAAGGTCGATCTGAGGATCAGCGACGTCGACGAAGTCCGGGAGCTGATCGACCGCTGCCAGCCCTTCGGCGTTCAACTGCTGGCCGAAAAGGTCGAGACGGACGAGGAACTCGCCCGATTCCTGGACCTCGGCTTCGACCTCTTCCAGGGCTACCTACTGGGACGCCCGCGCACCATTGCGAGCCCGGCGCTCGGCCCGTCGCGGCACGGAGTGCTGCATCTGACGGCCGCCTTGATGCGCGCCGAGGCGAACTTCGACCAGCTGGAAGGCATCGTGCGGTCGGAACCCGCGCTGTCGTACAAGCTGCTGCAGCTCGCCGCTATCGGACGCCTGGGCGAGGCGAAACGTCGCATCCGCACGATCCGCGAGGCGTTGGTGACGGTCGGGCTCAACCGGATCCGCGCGTGGCTGCCGCTGCTGCTGCTCCGGCCGTCGGGCGCCAGCGTGGACTCGTCGTTGCCGACGGTGCTCAGTCGGGCCCGTCTCGCCGAGTCCCTCGCCGAGCACCTCTCCTCGGTCGATACCGGATTCGCCTTCGCCGCCGGGATGCTCTCCGGATTCGATCTGCTGCTGGGCATCTCACCCAGTGAGCTGCCCGACACGCTGGAGGTGCCGGACGACCTGCGGGAGGCCGCCTTCGACGGCACCGGGGATGTCGGCAGACTGGTCGCCGCGGTGATCGACTACCAGAGGGCAGGGATCGTTCCGGTCGATCTGCCCGGCATCGACCCGGCACTGATCGACCGGCTTGCCGCGCATTCGTTCGCCTGGGCCGTCGACATCACGGACCAGTTGGACGCGCCCGCTGCGTAACTCGGTCAGCTCCCGCCGGCCGCGCTGATCGATGCAGCCGCGTTGATCGACACCGTGTCCACCGCACCGGGCCCGACGTCCCATTTATCCAGAAGGGTTCGATAGGTGCCGTCGGACATCAGTTGGGCCACCGCGTCGCGAACCAGATCTCGTAGCGGCGCCCGATCCTTCGCGACACCGATTCCGTAGAAGCCGGGGTCGTACTGGGTGGTCGTCGCGAGCTCGTACTGCGCGCGGGTCGCCGGATCGCTCGTCAGGAGCTCGGCCGGTGGGAGGTCGATCAGGATCGCCGCGGCGCGTCCGGTGCGCAGGAGCACCAGCGCGTCATCGTTGGTCGGCCGGCTCTGGATGTCGATCGGATCTGCGCAGGTCGCCTGCCAGCGCGCGAGCAGATCCTCTTGCGTGGTGCCGGTTTCCGCCGCGACGGCGCGGCCGCACAGGTCTCCGATATTCGATATCGCGAGCGGGTTTCCACGCTGCACGACGATCGCCGTCCCTGCCGTGAAGTAGTTGACGAAGTCCAGCTTCTTCTCCCGCTGCACGGTATCCGTCATGGCCGACATCACCAGGTCCGCTCCGCCGCGCGCGACGATGTCGGCGAGATCCGTGAAACCCGCACTGCTGAGGGTGGTCTCGACGCCCAGGACCTTGCCGATCGCTGTCGCGAGGTCCGCATCGAACCCGACGATGGTCCGCCCGTCCGCCGCGAAACTCTCCATCGGCGGATAGCTCGCGTCGGTCACCACGCGAAGCGACCCACGATCACGCACCTCCGCCGGAAGCCGGTCGTGCAGGCTGCCTTTCGACGGCACCGCAGCGACGGTGCTAGTCCCGGCCGGGTCGGCGGATCCGGCGCCGCAGGAGGTGACCGTCAGCATTCCGAGGGCGGAAACCAGGAGCAGCGCGGCGATTCGCGCCGCAAGCCGTACCGGCCGAACGCGCCCGGTCCGCCCCCGCAGGGCGCGCACGTCGAACCGCGTCATCATCGTCATCTCCGCGCCACCTGCCGTGCCACGCTGGCAGCGCCGACCGGGTAGCGATCCAGCAGATCCGTCCACCGGGCCGGACGTTGGAAGTAGTAGCCCTGTCCGAGATCGCAGCCGGCCGATCGGAGCCAGTCGGCGCACCTCGCGTCCTCGATGCCCTCCGCGACGACCCGTGCCCCCAAGCGGTGGGTGATGTCGATCATGGCAGTGACCAGGTCCCGATCGTTCTCGCTGACGGCGAGGTCGCGCACGAACATCTTGTCGATCTTCACCTCCGCCACCGGCACGTGCCGGAGCTGCTGCAGTCCGGTATTGCCGGTGCCGAAGTCGTCCAGACTGATCGGCAATCCCTCGGCGCACAGCCTGGCGATCGTCTCGTCGGCGATGACGCTGTTCGTGACGATGGCCGTTTCGGTGAGTTCCAGGTTCAGATCGTCGGGCCGTGCGTCTGCCGAGCCGATGAGCGTCAGTACCTCACCGGCGAAAGCAGGTGACTCGATGTTGTGCGCCGATATGTTGACGGACACCCGCCAATCGACTCCCCTGGCACGCCAATCACGCTGGTCGGCCAGGGCACGACGGATCACCCAGCTGGTGAGCGGGTGTATCAGCGTGGAGCTCTCCGCGACCGGAATGAACTCGGCCGGCGGGACGGGACCGCGCACCGGATGGTTCCAGCGCACCAGCGCCTCGACCTCGTGCACCGCTCCCGTCGAGAGCTCGACCTTCGGTTGGTAGTGGAGTTCGAGCTCGTTCCCGTCGATCGCCCGCTGCAGTTCCGTCCGCACCACGTGCCAGTTCGTCGGCTGGGTGGCGATCGTCGGATCCCAGACCACCATGCGGCCGCTGCCGCGTTTGCCGTGATACATGGCGGTATCGGCATGGTGCAGGACGTCGCTGAGCTCCGTGCCGTGCTCCGGAAAGAGCGCGATGCCGATGCTCGCCTCCACCGTCAACGTGACATCGCCCAGCACGACGTTCTCGCCGAGCCCGGACTGCACGTCACAGAGGACGGCAAGGGCCTCGTCCCGGCTGGACACGCCCGGCAGCATGATGCCGAACTCGTCGCCACCCAGGCGGGCGACGATGTCGTCGGTGCGCACACGTTCGGACAGCCGTCGTGCGACCACCCGAAGCAGCTCGTCACCGGCCTGGTGACCGACGGTGTCGTTGACCTCCTTGAAGTGGTCGAGATCGATGAGCACCACCGCGCCGCACGCACCGTCGGGGACGCGACCCAGCGCCTCATCCACCTGGCACCGGAACCAGGCGCGGTTGGGCAGCCCGGTCAAGGAATCGTGCCTGGCCTGGTACGTCTGCTCGGCCGCATACTGCCGAAGCCGGCGAGTCGTCGACCAGGAGACCAGCCCCAGCGCGAGATACATCACCCCCAGCCCACCGGCGAGGTAGAGCTGGGTCTGATGTTGTTGAGCCCGCACGGCTGCGGCGATCGGCGCGTACGGCAGATACAGCTCCAGGACCCCGGTCGCCTGGCCGGTCGCCTTCGGGATCACGGGTTGCAGCACCCGGATCACCCGCCTGCCGGACCCGGAGGGGGCCATCACCACCTCGGTCGACGTGCCCCCGCGCACGGCGAGCAGGAACTGCGGCGAGTCCCCCGACAGCGGATCGGTCCGCGTGCCGTTGTCCGCGAAGACGACCTCGCCGCTGAACGCGCGCAGCCGGATGGCGTTGAGCGATCCGGAATACACGGCGAGATCCGTCGCGGACCACAGGCGTTGCATCTCGCCGTCGGAGAGCCCCTCAGACAGCGGGCGACCGTCGAGGGCCGGCGCGACGGCCATCTGCATGATGACGTCGGCCTGCGCGCGCCCCTGCGCCAGCGCACGCTCGCCGCCGGTCTGCTCGTCGTGCCACATGAGGACCGCGCCGAGCAGCACGATCGGGACCAAGCTCACCGCGACGTAGACGAAGAACAGGCGTGGACCTGTGGGCACGGCCCATCGCCGAGACGTCATAAGGTCCAGATCGGCAGCGTGGCCGCCGAAGTGAGGCTGAGCGCGATCGCGACAGGGTGATGTTCCGGGTCGCCGCGCGCAACGCCAGCCGAACGTCCACTGTCCGCGGGCTCACGACACGGCTGCGGCCCGACACGTCGTCATGGGCGTTCGAAAAGTCCCGCCGCGTCATCGTCCGCCGCTTGCGCCGCGAGCTTGAAATGCATCTTCTTACCGGTCGCCGTCATGGGGAGACTGTCGACGAATCGGTAGCCGCGGGGGCGCTTGAAATCGGCCAGCATCGGATGGGAGAGGCAATGCTTGTCCAGATCGGCGGCCGAGACATCCGGCGTGGCCCGGACGACGTACGCGACGACCACCTGGCCCCACTTCGGGTCCGGCGCGCCCACTACCGCGCAGTCCGCGACGCCGTCATGCTCGCTCAAGGCCGCCTCGACCTGGACGGGATGCACATTCTCGCCGCCGCTGATGATCATGTCGTCCTTGCGGCCGACGATGGTCACCAGCTCGTTCTCGTCCCACGTCGCGAGATCGCCGGCGTACAGCCAACCGTCGCGGAACTTCTTCCGCTGTTCCTCCGGGTTGCCCAGGTACGCGTATCCGGACTTGACGGATCGCACGATGACCTCGCCGACCTCGGCGCCGTCCTTGGCGGCGAACTCGTCCGGAGCGGCGGTTCGGTCGTCGAAGACCTTGACGACCGCGACGTCGTCATCGGTGCACGCGCGACCGGCACTACCGGCCCCGGCGGGGAGATCCTCCGGCCTTAAGAAGGTGTTCCAGAACGCCTCGGTGGTGCCGTAGCCGTTGAAGATGCGCGGGGTGAGCACCCGCTGGTACCGCAGCGCGGAGGCCCGGTCGAGGGGTGCGCCCATGGTGACGATGCCGCGCAGGCTGCTCAGGTCCCGCGCGCGCTGTTCCTGGGCGTCCGCGAGCATGGCCAGGTTGGTCGGCGCGCCGATGAGGAAGGTGAGCTGGGAGCGTTCCACGGCGTCGAGCACGGCGTCCGCGGTGAAACTGCGCAGGCTCACGGCCTCGGCGCCGACGTAGAACACCGGGTTGGGTCCGCCGGAATACAGGCCGCCGCGGTGGAACCACGGCGTCATGTTCAGGGTCTTGTCGTACGGCGAGAGCGGGAAATGCATGATGACGTCGTGCGCGGACAGGACTTCCACCAGCGAATTCAACGACACGGCCTTGGGCATGCCGGTGGTGCCCGAGGTGTACTGACGGGTCGATTCGTCGAACGTGCTCCGGTCCGGGGTCGGGAGCGGGCTGCCGTCCTCGGCGGGCAGGTCACGCCATGGGATCGCGCCGTCGATCCCGTCCGGTCCGCCGTCGATCCCATCCGGGCCGTCGCCGACCGCGACGAGGATCTGCGGACGGTGCCGTGCCATCGACAGGGCGGCCGCGACCTGTTCCGTGAGCGCCGCGTCGAAGATGAATGCTTGCGGCTGTGAGTCGTCGAGGATGAAGGCGATCTCGCCCGGCGCCAGCCGGAAGTTGATGGGTGCGCCGATCAGCCCGGCGGTCTGCGCGGCGAGGTAGGTGAGGGCGAATTCCGGGCCGTTGAACAGCTGGTACGTGACCAGCTGGCCGGTTTCCAGGCCACGGCTCTGCAGGCCGCGAGCGATCCGATTGGCATCGGCCCCCAGCTCGGCGTACGTCCACGTCTTCCCGGACGCGATATCGGTGAGGGCGGTGCGCTTCGCGAACCGGTGGGTGTTGCGGCGGAAGCCGGCCTCGTAGGTGAAGTGGTGTTCGAACACGTCGCGGAATGCGGACGAATCATAAATTTCCGGCATGACGATCCCTTCGGTGCCTGGGCGGACACCAAGAGTCGGGCGATCCGCCGTGAACCCATTGATGTTTTCGACCCTATGCGCCTGGCGATCGGGGCGCGATATGTGGTGGCGGGCTTTGATGGTTTGCCGTGGGGTTGCGGGGCCGGCCGGGCTGGCGCACGGCGCGCGGACGGGGCGCTTGTGGGGCCTGCGCACGGTGCTGGGTTTGCGCATGCCGCTGGGCCTATGCACGGTCGTCGGGCCGTCCTCTGACGTTAATCGGGCGACGGCTCGGGCTGCGGCGTACTGTCATTCGACGTATGCGACCGCCCGGGAGCGTGATGTGACACCGAACAGCGACGAGATCGTGATCACGGGCTTGGGTGCGGTGACGCCCGTCGGCATGGATGCGCCCTCGACATGGGATGCGCTCTGCGCAGGTCGGTCCGGCATCACCACCATCGACGCGTTCGACCCGGCCGGCCTACCGACGCGGATCGCCGGGCAGGTCCGCGGTTTCGACCCGTTGAGGGCCATGTCTCCGAAGCAGGTGCGGCGTTCCGCGCGGTTCTCGCAACTCGCGGTCGCGGCCGCCGTGGAGTGCGCTGCCGACGCCGGGCTCCTGGCCGAATCCGACACGGCGGAGGGAACCGGCGGGGTCGACGGAACCGACCATCTCGCGCACGTCGACCCGACGCGGGTCGGCGTCGTGCTCAATACCGCCGTCGGTGCGATGGGCGAGATCGCCGATGCGGCCAGGACTTTCGACGGGAGAGGATGGCGCGGGCTGCGCAGCTCCTTCGTGCCATCGGTGATTCCGAACATGGCGGCCTGCCAGGTGGCGATCCGCCTGGGGGCCCACGGCCCGGTGACCGCCGGGGCGTTCGCCTGCGCCAGCGGCAACGCGGCGCTCATCGACGCGGTGGGCTTGATCCGAACAGGGGCCGCGGATGTCGTCATAGCAGGCGGAACCGACGCGTCGATCGTGCCGCTCATGTTCGGCGGGCTGTCGATGATGGGCGCCCTGTCCACCCGCAACGACGATCCGGCGGCCGCCAGCCGCCCGTTCGACGCCGATCGCGACGGGTTCGTCTACGGCGAGGGCGCCGTCACCTTCGCCGTCGAATCACTGGCGCACGCGCGCCGTCGCGGGGCGCGTGTCTACGCGCGTTATCTGGGCGGCGCGCTGACCTGCGACGCCTTCCATGTGACGGCGCCGGACCCCAACGCAGCCTACGCAGCGGCCGCGATCCGGCGGGCGCTTGACGACGCACATCTCGCGCCGTCGGATGTCGACTACATCTGCGCGCACGGCACGTCGACCAAGGCGAACGACCGCAGCGAGACCAAGGCGATCCATGCGGCGCTAGGCCCGGCCGCGCGCTCCGTCGCCATCAGCTCGCCGAAATCCATGACGGGTCACCTGATCGGGGCCGCGGGCGCCCTGTCCGTGCTGGTGGCCTGCCTGGCTATCCGCGACGGCGTCGTGCCACCTACCATCAATCTGACCACCCCGGACCCGGAATGCGACCTGGACTACGTCCCCGGAACGAGCCGGGCGATGACGGTGGACTCGGCGCTGGTCAACGCCTTCGGCTTCGGCGGCCAGAACTGCGTCGTGGCCCTCGGCCGCTGAGGCGGTGGCAACCTGAGTGACCCCGCCACTTCGCCCACGCGGAGCGTGCACGCTGCCGTGAACGGCGCGGTATTGCGCCGCAGGCCGCGGCTGCTATCGCAGGTCACGGGTACTCTGAGCATGGATCGGGAGGTGTGTATCGTGCCATCGTTTGCAGAGCCGGGTTTTTATGCCGCGCATCGGCCCTACCACGTGGTCGCGACATTATCCGAGCTACGAGGCCCGTCCGAGGGGATCGTCACGTTGCCCGCGACCGTGCACTGGGGTCCGTGGCGCGACTATGACTTGTCCGACTCTGATCACATTCTGTGGCTGTATTCGCGCGTGCTGCGAGAGGCGAATTCCGTCGCTGATCTGACGTCGCTGCTGGACGCCGGGATCCTCAAGCAGGTTTGGCGTGAACTCGTCCTCCCCACAAATCTTCGCGGGATGTGGGAGGCACGGTTCCCGGAGCTGCGGCAGAAAAGGTCCGCGGCGTTGGCCAAGCGATGATGGATATAGCCCAGTCGCGGGTGGCGTCTATCGCCCTCGCCGCGGTGGAGGGCGACGGGTTCGTCTTGGCGGGGGGCTACGCCATTGCGGTGCATGGCATCGGAGACCGGCCTTCGGATGACATCGATCTATTTACGAACCTCATAGACCCAGGGCATTTCGCAGCCGCCACCCACAAGGTCACCGATGCCCTGTCGGCTGCGGGGTGGGTCGTCGAGGTGGCGCGGGCCGCTGAGACTTTCGCGAGGCTGACCGCGAGTCGGGACGCGGAAACCGTGACCCTCGATCTCGGGGTGGACTACCGTCGTTTCCCGCCAGCAGTGATGACTTTAGGTCCGGTGCTTTCCCTCGAGGATGCGGCCGGCTCGAAAATGTCGGCGCTGTACGGACGCGGTGAGGTCCGCGACTACATCGATGTGTACGCGGTCGCCCAATCGGGCGCATTCTCACCGCAGCAGATCCTTGCCCTGGGTGACGATCGGGAGGCGACTCCGATGGACCGAGCCATCCTTTCTCAGCGGCTGCTGGATGCGACGCATCTATCGGACACGGCCTTTGCCGAATACGGCGTCGACGCGGAGAAGGCGGCGGTGATCCGATCCTTCATTGCCAGTTGGGGGCATGCTCTCGTATCGAGCGAATGAGGACCTGAAGAACATGACGCTCCGCGGGCTACTTCCGTGTCGCCACCCAGCGTCGACCTCGACACGTAGCAGAGATTTTCACCACCCGGCGCCCGACGCCGGAGTCACCCCACGAGCGACGAGGCTTCAGGTGCACAGGCGGCCGGGGCCGATCCTCGTGGCAACGAGAGCGCCAACTGTCATGCCAACCGACCTGCCAAAAATAGGCAAAGGTTGCGGCATGCGGTACGAGGAGACACACCTGTGGCTCACTTTCCGGCACGCCGCCCAACCGGACCTGTGTGGGCGAAGCAGGGGCTCGTGACCGAGACGGAGCACGGGTATGTGGCGAGCGCACACATCATGAACGCCTTCATGCCGTTGCCACCGCGGGCAGGTACCGGCGACTAGTAGCGGACGGTCGACGGCCGCGAGAACAGCACAGGCCCCGTCCTGCTGTCACAGGTGCGGGCGTCCGCCGGCAGCCGGCTCGGCGAGACGCAGCGGGACCCAGGATGCGCCCCTGCCGGGCGGCTCAAAAGTCGGCACAGGCGATTGGGACCACCAGTGCAAACGCGCCTTATCGCTGTCGATGCCACAGTCTCAGGTCGCAAGTGGTGATTCATTCAAGGCAACTCCGCCGGCCGAGGGCCCGGGTGCCTGCGACCATCGACAGGCCCAGTAGCAACCACGTACACTGTGAGCGTCTGATAGCGGTGAGCAGTTCGAAAGGTGCGGCGGCTATGACGGTCAGCGAGTTGTTCCACGCGCATGGCATCGATCTGGACGAGCGCCAGGCGATGGAGTTGATCGAGGCAGCGCTGGCGGCGGCCCCGAGCGCCACGCCTTCGCCATCACCCCTGACACCCGACGAGGCTGCGATCTACGACGAGGCCGGCATGGTCGAGGACGTCCAGGCACTGCAGCAGCAGGCCGCGGACTCCGCGGCACGTTTCCTCGCGCTGCTGGCGACTGCGATCCCGGTGGCCGAGGCCGCAGCGCGTATCGGCGTGTCGCGGTCGCGGATGCAGCAAATGATCGCGGCCAGGGACGTGTGGGCGCTGCGCCAGGGCTCCCGCTGGCTACTGCCGGCGATCCAGTTCGATGAGGACGCACTCATTTCCGGATGGTCGACCTTCGCGAGAGCGTTTCCGGAGTCGGCGCATCCGCTGGAAATCCTCGGGCTCCTTACCTCAGCGCAGCCCGAGTTGCACGTGGGTGGCCGACCGCAGACGGTAATCGACTGGCTGCGCGGCGGCGGCTCACCACTCGCTGCGGCATCGCTCGCGGCCGGACTGCGCGACATCGCAGCCTGACCAGCGGCGCCCATGGCCAAGCTGCCTCTTCCGCCCGCCGACCTCGCCCGGGACATCGGAATCCGCGCCGAGGAGTTTCGGCGGGTCACGCCGGAGACTCTGCTCTGGCGAATCCACCGAATCCGCGGTGGCCACGTCACGCCGTGGAATCAGTTGCGACACTACGGGCCGACCGACGCACGATTCGAACCACACCCGCCGCCTGCCGGCGAGCACCCAGACCGCGCCGTCTGGTACGCCGCAGCAACGCCCCGCACCGCACTCGCGGAGGTGTTCCAACGGACCCGCACCGTACCCCTGAGTGACACCTACCATCTCACCGCAGTCAGGCTCACCCGCACAGTGCGGCTGCTCGACCTGACTGGCGAACCAGGATATGGCGCGTGGGCGACACGGGCCGGCGCTTCAATGGCGCTGTCCACCGGACGCCACGACTACACATCCGCCTGGGCCCGGGAACTCTGCGACCAGTTCCCTGACCTGGACGGTCTCGCATACCGGGCAGCCATCGAGGGCGGCCTCGCCATTGCGCTGTTCCTACCCGCAGAAGACGCCATGCCACACCAAGCCGTCACCAGCCGCGCGCTCAGCGACCCCGCCCTGGCCAGCCGTATCGCCGGAGTCTGCCACACCATCGGATACCGAATCGTCAGCCCCTACCGACCCTGACCCGACCGCCACAATCGTGCCCCAACGCGGGGCGACGAGCCGGTCCCAGGGCGACGACCTCTACCGATGGCACGAGCCGGTTCGCGCGTAGTTACTCGATGCGCAGTGGCTACTCGCGTGGCTACTCGGTGCCCTGTTCGTGATCATGAAAAAGGCCCCTAACCTGGCTGTCCGTGCAGGTGAGGGGCCGTGTCGCTGCCGAGCCGCCTCGGGGAATCGAACCCCGGACCTTCTCATTACGAGTGAGATTGTCGACGGCATATTTCCGCAGGTCACCATGCATTTTGGAATCTCCATCAAAGCCGTCGTGCCCCATACGTGCCCAATGAATTTCGACTGCGAGGTCGTCGGTGAGGTGCTGATGGGCGCACGGCAGCACGCGACAACGCCCATCCTGGACGGTGCTTCGACCGTCGCGCACACGTTCACGAGGCGCGCGCCGCGCGGCCGGCGGCTGCAGTCGGGATCTCCAGCATCGCACCGTCGACGTCGTCGAGGTCGACGCGGACCGAGCGTTTGCCGAAGCGGTAGGCGCGGATCGTTCCGTCGGCGATACGCCGTCGGATGGTCTTGCCGCAGCAAGCGGCGTAGTCGGCCGCGTCGGCGATACTCGCGAGCCTTCGTTCCGGCGTTCTCATCGCAGTGCGTGCGCTGGTGGTCATGACGCGCTCCCTTCGGGCCGTTGTCAGTAACGACTTCCTGCCCCAACTAGGTGCGCGCCCCGCGCGGTAGTGGTCGACTTTCGCTGCTACTGGTTGAACTCAGTGACGCAGACGTCCTACGTGGATATGTACCGTTATCCCCAAACTCAGCATTGCGCCTGCGCCGCGGTCAGCGACGGTCGGATCACAAGTCCACTTCCGCGAGCTTGCGGAGGAATGGCGAAGCATGTGCCCGGAGAGCTTCGATGAGCGACTCGACCTCGGGTATGTGCGTTGTGGCCGCGTTGATACCTTGGCCGACGTGAGCGGCAGCCCGTTCGCCGGACGACTTGATGATTGCGAGGAGTTGCGGCACCGCGAATGCCGCGACTGATGCGTCCTCTGCTGCGCGCCGCGCGAGGCCCCGTATCGCCGCGAGTCGTACTCCCGTGTCGGGATCGCGTGTAGCTGCCAGGAGGAGCAACTCATGTCCAGATCTACGGGCCAAAACCGCGATGCCTGATTCCCGCTCCTGCTGATTGCCCGCAAGCAGCCTAGCGAGTGCTTGCTCCCAATGCTCGTTTTCCGGTTCAAGTTCGAGGAACAGTTCCGCGAACGCGGGGCCAGCCGGGGTCGTGGAGAAGAAAGCTGAGACAGCTTTCTTGGATTGAGCGACACTCTGCCCGTGGCATGCGCATTGACGCAGCACTTCTCGGTCGCGATCAGGAATCCGATGCGCGTTGGCTGCCAGGAGTTTCAGCGCATCGGTCTTGCGATCCTGCAGCGGACTGATACTTGTTAGGCTAGTGACGACGAGGTTCCACGCGTTCGCGCGCGTCGCGCCTGGCCCAACTAAGGCCATTTGGACAGCCACGCGATATACATCGACGCCGCCCATCGAGTATCCATTAATTTCGGCGTTGTATCTGTCGATCGCCCGTGAGCATGCGTCAATTACAGCATTTGCCTCATCTTCGGTAAGAGTATCGAGACTAACACCAGAACTGAGCGCCGAGAGCGTGTCGTTCCGGATTCGGGCGGATAACGCACTGCGGGCTTCCTCGCTGTTCGGGGCACGGAAGGCGACGAGCAGCATGTAGATCCAGCAATCCTCTGGAAGCGCGTGAATTCGGGCGTTGATCCGTTCCTCACTCTCGTTAACCACTGCGAGACTCAGGCTTTTCAGGGCAGCGTTAAGCGGGTTCTTGAGCAGTTCGGGCGAGTCAGGCGGAAGGTCCACAGTGAGGTCAATAATCCGCAGCTCTTGTTGCTTTGTGAAATGAAGCCGAAGGCCAGATAGCGCTTCTAGGAGCTTGTGCCGATGGTCTGAGTCAAGATTGAACTTCTGCAGAAATCCATCGTGTGAAGTGAATGACCTTGACATATACTCGACCCAATGCTGGGCTGCGGCGGTCGGTAAGAAGTCGCCAGCTATTTGAATGGAAGAAAGGTCGGCCATGATGGACGTAGGTGTTGACCCACTTGGTTTTATGTTTGCAATGTAGGCGTTGATTGCCGCAAGTGGCCCTTCATTTCGCAGATGTTTGAGCGCGAGGCTGAGCTCCTTCGCGTAGCCCGCAGTTCTCAGAGTTTCGAGCTGGTCTTCTATGGATGTGTCGTCGCGTTGCGGCAGTGCTAGGTTTGCCATCGATCGAAGGTAGGCAGCATATCTTGCCGAACGTCTATTCCCTACAATTCGTGCTGTCAACTCTGCGGACACCAGATCGTTGTGGGTTATATCGGCTGCGCCTATTGTTCTGGATGGGTCGTGAGCCCAACGTGAGTATGATCGCCTGAGGAATCGGTTTAGGGCATTTTCGACCTTCTCGGTGCGCCACCACGATAAGGTGCTGTCGTATGCCTGAACGGTAGTAGCAACGTCGCCCGAGAGCCCCGGTGCGGTGTCAAATAATGCCATTATGCCGGCGGATCGGATCGCCGAATTGACTAAGCTGGACGGGAAGCCTGCGTGCATTTGGATGCTTTCCCGAAATGCAGAGCGAGCGCCTTCGATATTCCCATCGTCGAAGAGTGCCCAGCCGACCTGGACGGCGAGCCAAGCCTGGTCAGCCGAATACTCGCGGTCTGTACGATGGGACCGAAGTAAATTGATGGCATCATGCCGTCTACCGCGGTCCTGGAGCGCTAGCGAGAGGCACACTGCATGGGCGACCTGCAGGCTTGGCGGCAGAGTTGTTGTGTCAAGAGACTCCAGTAGGTGTGAATCACCCTCCGTCCACGATGCAACCGCGGCTGCAAATCTCCACCCAGGGTTATCGGAGTCCTGTGCGTCCGCTGGACTCGGCACATCGTCATATTGCTTCGCAAAGTGCTCCCAACGCCTGGAGTCGGCTTCGATGCACAGCGCGGTCGCTTCCGCCCAGTTGATGGGTACCTCGAAACCCTGATTGGGGTGCGGGGCAGTGATGCGCGATGCCAAGAGGGCATATCGCGGCCACTCGGACTGTGGCAGCTGTGTGATGTTGAAGGTCCAGCGTGAGCCTTCAAATGATTGTAGTTTTCGAGCCTCGGCGGCCATGTTGATCCATAGACCTGCGCACTCGTCTGAAAGTTGCTGGTCGTCTGGGACAAAAACGCGAATGCCTGCGTCCGTTGTTTCGATGGTTTTGTTATCGAGTCTGGCCCAGAATTGTTTCTCTTGCTTCGCATCCTGAATCACCAAGATATGTGGTATGTGATGATCCGCCCAGTAGTTGCGATGTTTCTGGTCACCCTCTCGAAACCACCAGCCGTGGCGCTCGCCTATGGCGGTGTGCTCCCGGAACCAGGTATCGCCAGTCTTCACCTGGACGCCAATCATTATCCCTAAGTCAACGCCCTCGCGATCGCGCAGCTGCACGAATAGGTCTGTGCCAAGGTCATGCTTTCCTGTGGAGAGCGGACCCCACCCGAGCCTATCGAAGAAGAGTTTGACGGCGGACTCGCCTACGATGCCGAGTTGGACCGACGCAGGTTGACTGATCGAACCAGAACCCGATGGCGGTGTCACGACGCATCCTCTGCTTGCCGTTCGGCTTGTTGCAGGATGAGTTCGGTGGCGGCGGGTTCCTGGTCGGGCGGGTAGCCGTGCTTGAGCAGCAGCCGCTTGATCGAGGTGCGAAGTTTCGCGCGGACGGATTCCTTGACCTGCCAGTCGGTTTTCGCATCCCGGCGGACGATCGCGGTCAGATCGTGGGCGATGGCCCGGATCGTGTCGTCCTTCATGGCCTCCCGGGCGGAGGCGTTGGTCAGCATCGCGTCGTAGAACGCCAGCTCGTTGTCCGTGAGGCCTGTTTCCTCACCGCGGCGCCTCTGGGCCGCGATGGCCTGGGCCAGGGCGACGATCTCGGCGATCACCTGCGAGGAGGTGATGGTGCGGTTCTGGTAGCGGCCGAGCGCGTCGGCGAGCATCTCGGAGAACTTGCGGCCGGCAACGATGTTACGTTTCGCGATGACCTTGACCTCTTTCGAGATCAACCGGCGCACCGCCTCGAGTTGCAGGTTCTTCTGGTCGGACGCCTCGAAGTGCTTCAAGAACTCGTCATCGATCACGGAGATGTCCGGCTTGGCCAGGCCCGCCGCGGCGAAAATATCGATGACGCCGGTCCCCGACACGTGTGTGGAGACGATCTGCCGGATCGCCGTGTCCAGCCCGTCTCCGGCGCCGTCCCGGTCGGTGGCCTCGATCTTCGCGATGGAGGCGCGCACCCCGTCGAAGAACGCCACATCATCCCGAATCCCGACAGCCTCGGCGGAGGTGGGCACCAGCGCATACAGCTTCTTCAACCGGGCGGTGTGCGCCATGAACCGGCGTTTGAGCGACGGCCCCCCCGGGCCCGGCCCGGTGTCGAACTCGCCCGCCTCGCCCTCCGACCCGTCATCGGAATCGCTGCCGCGTTCGGATTCGAGGAGGTAGTCCACGGCCTCGGTCACCGCATACACGTACGCCTTCGCCCCGCCCGACGAGAGCGTGGTGACCCAGTCGACACCGGACAGAATCCCCGACACCGTCGAGTGTTCGGCGAGCATCTCCGGGATCGCCGAGGCGCGCACGTCCTCGCCGATCACCCGGCCCCGCTTGTCCCGATCCGTGTAGGTGGTCAGTGCTTCGCGCAGGTCGTCGGCGATGCCGATGTAGTCCACGATCAGGCCGGACGGCTTGTCGTGGAACGTGCGGTTCACCCGGGTGATGGCCTGCATCAATCCGGCCGAGCGCATCGGCTTGTCCACGTACATGGTGTGCATCGGCGGCGAGTCGAACCCGGTCAGCCACATGTCCCGAACGATCACCATCTCCAGCGGATCGCCCGCGTCGCACGCCCGGGCCTTCAAAGCCCTGCGCTCGGACTTGTTGCGGATGTGCGGCTGGAACGCAGCCGGGTCGGTCGCCGAGCCGGTGATGACGACCTTCACCACCCCGGCATCGTCGTCATCCGAGTGCCAGTCGGGGCGAAGGGCGACGATCTCCTCATACAAGGCGACCGCGATCCGCCGGGACATCGTCACCACCATGCACTTGCCCGCGAGCACCGCGCGCCTAGCTTCCCAGTGCGTGACGATGTCCGCGGCGAGCTGCTTGATCCGTTTCTCGGAGCCGACGATGGCCTCGACCTGCGCCCATTTCGATTTTAGCCGCTCGGCGATCTCCTCCTCGGAGCCCGTCGTCGCATCATCGAACTCGGCGTCGATCGACTCCCGCGCCGCCTCCGGCAGCTCGACCCGGGCCAGGCGCGGCTCGTAGAACACCCTGACCGTAACACCGTCTTCGATGGCCTGCGTCATGTCGTACACGTCGATGTACTCGCCGAAGATTTCCGTCGTGGAGCGGTCCTTCGCCTCGATCGGCGTCCCGGTGAACCCAATGAACGACGCTTCGGGCAGCGCGTCGCGCACGTTGCGGGCGAACCCGTCGATCAGGTCATAGTTCGACCGGTGCGCCTCATCGACCATCACGACGATGTTCATCCGCTCCGAAAGCAGCGGAAACGGGATGTGCGCGTCGCGCTCGGCCTTCGTGAGCCCGAACTTTTGGATCGTGGTGAACACGATCCCGCCCGACTCCCGGCCCGCCAGCAATTCCTTCAGGTGTTCGCGGGTGTCTGCCTGCACGGGGGCCTCGGGCAGCGGGGAGCCGGGTTTCGCGGCGGCGAACGTGTCATCGAAAAGCTGATCGTCCAGATCGTTGCGGTCCGTGAGCACGACGACGGTCGGGTTCGACATGCCCGGATGGCGCATGACGAGTCCTGCGTAGAACGCCATCTCCATCGACTTGCCCGAACCCTGCGTGTGCCACACGACACCGATCTTCCCGCCGGAGCCCTCGGAGTCCACCGCCTCCAGGGTCTCGGCCACGGCCCGGCGCACCGCCCAGTACTGGTGATACTTCGCCACGACCTTCCGGGTGGCCGGCCCGTCGCCGAACGTGGCCACAAAGTTCCGCACCAAATCCAGGAACACGGCGGGCTCAAACATGCCGCGCGTGGTGACCTCGATCGACGGGATCCGTTTGCCCTCAGGGCTTTTCGGGTCCCGGTCGGTGCCGTCGATCGACTTCCATGCCGCCCAGTGCTCCCACGGAGCCGAAAACGAGCCGGCCAGGGTTTCGATCCCGTCCGAGATGACGCACACCTGACTCCAGGTGAACGCCTCACCGATCTGCGCCCGGTACGTCTGCACCTGCCGAAACGCGCCCGGCACCTTCGCATACCGCTTACCCGGCCGCTTCAACTCGAAAAGCACCATCGGCAGGCCGTTGACGAAGAGCAGGACGTCCGGGCGGCGGGGTTTGCGTTTGCCCTGGATCGTGAACTGGTTCACCGCCACCAGGTCGTTCCGCTCCGGATGCTCCCAATCCACCAGCCACGCCCGATCCGAGCGCAACTCCCCGGCGTCGTCGCGAAACTCGACCGGCACCCCGCCGATCAGCAGCTGATAGGCCCGCCAGTTCTCCGACTCCACCACGGGCGACTCCGCCCGCCGCACCGTGGCCACCGCATCGGCGACCGCGTCCGCAGGCAGCTGCGGATTGAGCCGCTGGATTGCGGCCGTGAGCCGGCCCTCCAGGACCACCTCCCGCAGATCGGCGCGCTCGCCACCGGGCTCGCCCGGCGCGATATCCGGGCCGTACACATGCTTCCAGCCCAACTCGCCCAGAATCTCCAGGACCCACTGTTCCAGTGCATCCTCCGACGGCGCCGACACGCTAGGCCACCCCCTCGCGGACCCGCACCCGGCCCGACATCAACAGAGGCAACAACTCGCCACGCGCGCGGGTCAGGTCGGCGATCTCCTTGCCGAGTGCGCCGATAGCAGCAAACAGTGGCTCGGCTGCCGCCTTGAACTGGGCGAGGTCGTCTTGGTGTGGAGGTGCCACCTGGTATTCCACAATCGCGGACGCCGAGCAGCGCTGGCGACCGGACGAACCGTTCATGTTCTGGATCGCGTAGTCCCGGAACCGCGGGCTTCGCGTGAAGAGATACGGCCAGTGCGGGCCGACCCGCGGGCGGCCACGTAGTACGAGGAACTCTGTGGACCCGACCGCGACCTCGCCATCTTCGAGCACGTCGACAAACGCTACCTTGCCGTTTTCCAAGCACGGCGTGATCCTTGCTAGGAGAGCATCGCCGTTCTGAAAGCGTGCGCCCCCGGTGGCCGGTCGAATCGAAACCTGGCTGATTCGTGATGAGTCCGTCGGCAGCGCGCTCATGTCGACGTAGGGCGCGTCACCCGTCGGCTTGGGGATCTTTGGGTTGACATCCACCAGGTCGCCGAAGGCCATGGTCGTCGAATCCGGTTCGGCATCGAACCTGTAGGAGGCGAACAGGCAACTCGCCTGGTCTTCCAATCTTGACGCGAGTTGGCGGTTGGTGTCGATGAGGTCGTCGAGCGCACCCAACACCCCAGCAATCCGCCGCTGCTCCTCTATCGACGGTAATTCGAGCGGGAGCTGCACGAACTGATCACGGGAGAGCGACGGGATGGCGGATCCCGAGTCCATTCCGTTTATGTCGACAGTCAGTAGGTTGTAGTACGACCAAACAGGATCGAGCGACGTTCTCGGCTCTAGCCAGTACGCCGTATCGATAACCCAGAAAGGCCCGTTGGCTAGATGAACGCCGCGGTACGCGCCCTTGCGCCCGATGACTGGCCGTGGCCCGTGCGCGAGGGATTCGGTTGTCCATCCAACCGGGCCGTTGGTACCGAACACTCTGGCTGCCCCATTGCCGTCGCGATAGTCTCGCAGGGCTTTTCCATAGCGAAGGATGCAGTGTTCTCCCCACGTCGTCTGTTGCCAACTATTCATCCGCGGGCTCCAGCGAGTCGAGCGCGGCGAGCACCGCATCTTGCAGCTCGGCGCGGCGTTTGAAGCCGTCGCGAATTTCGGTGGTGAGTCGGGCGATTTTCTGCTCGACGGGTTCGCCGTCGTCCTCAACTTCTTCGGCGCCGACGTAGCGGCCCGGGGTGAGCACGTAGTTGTTGGCCCGGATGTCGGCGGTGGTGGCGGAGTAGCAGAAGCCGGGGACGTCGTCATACGTGGTGTCGCCGCTGGTCTGGCTGCCGCGCCACGCGTGGTAGGTGTCGGCGATGGTGGCGATGTCCTCGGGCGACAGGGCCCGGACGGTGCGGGTTTCCATGTGGCCGAGTTTGCGGGCGTCGATGAACACGGTCTGCCCGGTGCGGGGTCGGGTTTTCGCGCCGTTCGGGATGCCGGCCTTGTTCCTCGTCATGAACCACAGCGAGACGGGGATCTGGGTGCCGTAGAACAGTTGCGGGGGCAGGGCGACGATGCACTCGACGACGTCGGCGTCGACCATGGCGGCGCGGATGTCGCCCTCGCCGTTCTGCTGCGACGATAGCGACCCGTTCGCCAGAACCGTGCCGGCGGTGCCGGTGGGGGCGGTGTGCCACAGGAAGTGCTGCAGCCAGGCGTAGTTCGCGTTCTGGTGCGGCGGCGTCCCGTATACCCAGCGCGGGTCGTCACGCAGGAGCTCGCCGCCCCACTTCGAGTCGTTGAACGGCGGGTTCGCGAGGACGAAGTCGGCGCGCAGGTCCGGGTGGGCGTCGGCGGTAAACGAGTCGGCCCATTCCGGGCCGAGGTTCGCGTCGATGCCGCGCACGGCGAGGTTCATTTTCGCGAGTCGCCACGTGGTGGGGTTGGATTCCTGGCCGAACACGGAGATGTCGTTGCGCACCCCGCCGTGGGCCCGGACGAACGCGTCGGCCTGCACGAACATGCCGCCCGAGCCGCACGCCGGGTCCAGGACCCGACCGTGGAAGGGTTGCAGCATTTCGACGAGCAGGCCGACGACGGAGCGGGGCGTGTAGAACTCGCCGGCGTTCTTGCCCTCGTCCGCGGCGAACTTGCCCAGGAAGTACTCGTACACCCTGCCCAAAACGTCCAGGTCGGTGTATTCGGCGGCGGCCAGGTCGTGCCTCGAGAACGTGTCGATCAGGCCGCCGATCGTCGCCGCCGACAGCTCCCGGCGGGTGTAGTTCTTCGGCAACACGCCCTTCAGCGGCGGGTTCTCCTTCTCGATCGCCTCCATCGCCCGGTCGACCCGGGCGCCGATGTCCGCCTGCTTGCCGGCGGCCTTCAAGTCCTCCCAGCGGTGCCCCTCCGGGATCCAGAACACGCCCTCGGCCGTGTACTCGTCACGATCGTTCAGCACCGAAGCCTTCGCCGCCTCGGTCGGCATGAAGTACTCGGAGGACTCGTCATCAATGAGACGGGCGAGCTCGTCCCGGCGGACCTGGAACGTGTCCGACACGTACTTCAGGAAGATCAGGCCCAGCACCACGTGCTTGTAGACGGCCGAATCCATCTTGCTGCGCAACTCGTCGGCCGCATCCCACAACGTCTGCTCCAGCGAACGCTCCTGCGTCTTCGCGGTCTTCTTGCGCGGCGGCATCAGCGGGCGGCCTTCGCGTGGGATTGATCTGCGGGTGCTGCGGTCGTCATGTGTTCCTCTTCGGTGAATTCGGGCGTACTGATCGTGCTGGCCTCGCAGCGGTCTTGACGGCTGCTTACGCGATTCGTAACCGCAGGCCACTGGTGGCGGATCGCTGCAACGAGTTCCTTGTCCATGAGCGGGGTCTCGCGGAGCATCGCGACGAAGAACGTCAGGACCATCGCAACGTTCATCGGGTCGTCGGGCTGCCAGAAGGAGGAGAGCGCGTTCCCGCCCAAGTGGTGGCGCAGTTTCATGGCCTCATGAGGGATCGAGGCCAGCGCGCCACACAGGTCGATGACCCGGTCGCGTACGCCAATGAGTTCGTCTGGACCAACCTCGTCGGGGAAGCGCAGTACCTGGGCTTGAATGGCCTTCGCGAGTGCGTCGCCGAGCCCGACCGGGCCTTCGGGTAGAACAGCGGCGATCCCGGCGTCGGCCTGCTCTGTCAAGCCGTGCGCGCCGAACGCATACAACATCTGGTCGAGCATTTCGGTGTCGTCACGGGGCGATGGGTCACCGAGTACCACCCGGAAAACACCGATCAGAATCATCTGAAGGTCGTCGATGCCGGCAGGCTGGTGTGCCCGGCGAAGTTGTTTGCGCATCGCGCCAACCGTTGGGGATCTCGTCGAAACTACGTGTTGCGCAACGGCTTCAGCATTTTCGTACGTATCGCTGAGTCGGAGCGACGGGTCGAGGGGCCCGGCACCAACCGCTGTAGCGGTCGCTGCCGCGTCCGCTATCGTCTTCCGGATTTGGTGAAGCTGGGCACGGGTTGCCTCGACGACAAGACGATGATCGACAGGCAGGCGCGCAACGAACATCAGCAGGGCCAAGTCGCGCGTAGGGCGACCCCTTCTCGCATGCCTCGAAAGGAAGTCGACTGCGCTCTGTGCCTGGCGCAGGTCCCCGGTCGTGTAGAACTGCGCGTGCCTGCCAGCCGGCGACCCATCGGGGCGGTCACCTCGGACGGTTGGTGCAGGAAGCAATCCGGCGCGACGCCAACGATTGATCTGACCTGTGCTTGCCCTGATCGAGTGCCGCTGTGCCCAATCAGCGAGATCGACATCCACAACCGCGGCTGCGGAACTGACTCGACGAATGCTGGGCATGGCTGAGACGCTACGCGACGGCGGGAGCTTTCCCCCCGATGACCAATGCATCTGTGTCGGAATCGCGGACGACCATGTCCCGTAGGAGCCGAAAGACCTCGATTTCTCACCCCTCGAGCAGGCTCCAGAAAGGAGGAAATGGCCATGAGTAGCGCAGAAATCAAGAAGCTGACGCTCTGGCTGTCGTTGGTCGGCACCGGCGCCTGGGCTTTCACGATGGTCCGTCAAGCGAGCCGCCGATGACGATATCTGGCTGGGGCGGAGAGAAAGCCACGCAACGGCTCCGTCCCAGCCAGAACGTCCGAGATGGAGCAACCACTTACAGTTGGGACGCCCGAAGCGCTGAGCTTCGCGGAAGTGAGCCCGAGACCCAGCCGGACGACCGTGGCGCTTGGGCCTCGCGCTTCCTTGCGCCCGCACGATCTCGGCGCGCCGACAGCGACCCGGCGCCAGGCGACGGCAA
Organism: Actinobacteria bacterium 69-20; assembly: GCA_001897425.1. Taxonomy (GTDB): domain Bacteria; phylum Actinomycetota; class Actinomycetes; order Mycobacteriales; family Nakamurellaceae; genus Nakamurella. The sequence continues at coordinate 40,285 of MKSW01000032.1, forward strand.
AGCATCAGCGGTCACCGGCCGAGGCCACATGGCCCGCCTTCGCCGGTGTCGCCAGGTAGTTGTAAACGGTGGCGCGGCCGATGTTGAAGTCGCGGGCCAGGGCAGTTTTGGGTTCGCCGGCGGCGGCGCGGGCGCGCAGTTCGGCGACCTGGTCGGCATCGAGGACGGGTTTGCGGCCCTTGTAGGCGCCGCGGAGCTTGGCCTGCGCGATGCCCTCGCGCTGGCGTTCCTTGGCCAGGGCCCGCTCGAACTCGGCAAACGCGCCCATCACGTTGAGCAGCAGATTGTCCATGTTGGAGTTGCCTGCCGGGGTGAACGTCAGGTGTTCCTTGACGAACTCGACGACCACGCCCTTGTCGGTCAGCGTGGTGACGACGGTGCGCAGATCGCCGAAATCGCGGGCGAGCCGGTCCATCGAATGCACCACCAGGGTGTCGCCCTCGCGCACGAAACCCAGCGCCGCCGTGAGCTGCGGCCGGTTCACGTCCTTGCCGGAGGCCTTGTCCGTGAACACCTTTTCCACGTCGACGCCGACGAGCTGCCGGTCGGTGTGTTGATCGATGGTGGTCACCCGCACGTAGCCGACCCGCACGCGTCCACCTCGCTCCCGAACCAGCAGTTGCCGTCCAGATAGACCCCATGGGGTCGCGCGGCATCTGTCTATCAATGCCGGATCCGGCCTCATCTGGAACCGCGTCATACCCGTCATAAACATATCGTTTTGGGGTATACCCCAAATGGTGCGCGGCGCCGATTGCATGTCGAACCTAAATCCGGGGCTCGTGCCCCGGCTCCGGATGCCGCCGCGGGCACCTGCCCCGTCGAATGATGCAGGCAGATCAGCGACGAACTTGGTTCCAAGTCGGAAGGATGTCAGCGACCGACGGTGCGCCCTTGACCAGGGTGGTGCGCCAGTCGAGCCAGCCGCTCTTCTGCAGCTGCCCAATGAGGACAATGCTCGCGATTCCTAGCTCGGCGGCCTTTTTTTCGACCCATGGCCCGATGATGCGTGTCGGGACCGGCGGATACCCGTTCGGGAAGATCCAATTCCGCCCGGACATGTTCGCCTCGACTTCTTGGTCTGACTCGTCCTTGTCGTCGAGATCCTCGACGATGGCCCGGTCCTTATCGACGTGCCCGTGCAAGATATGTGCGAGCTCGTGAAGAAGTGCGAAAAAAACCTTGTCGAGGCGTTTGCCACGCCCGGATAGGCCGACGACAGGGTGTTTTCCGACCCACGTAGCGCATCCGTCGATCTTTGCGCTGGGAAGTGCTTCGACGTAGACCAAGCGAACGCCGACGTTGGACAGCCGTCCGGGGAGGTCTGCGAAGTCTTCGGGTGTCCGGACGCGTCGGGGGAGGTCAGCGGCGAGCTTGTCGAGTCCGGAGCGCGAGTATTCGTTGACGGGCGGTCGGCGCCGAGCCTCACGCCGGACGCAGAACACCCATGCGCGTTGCAGGAGGGTGATGTCCTCACCCTGGTTCGCGCGCTTGGCGGCGATCTCGCACCTCGGAGTGTCGTCTAGCGAGTCCAGTTCATACAGCTCCTGAACTTCGCGCTCGAGGTCGTCCAAGGTCTTGCCCGTCAGGAACCCTCGTCTTTGCAGGATTTGGATCGGGCCGAGGCGGTTGAGACGGGCACGTCGGCGCACGTCACCGAGTTTCGCCTGCGCTTTGGCGTCTCTTTCCTGCATTGCGAGCAGATACTGGTCTTGAAGGTTTAGCCAAAACTGCGGAGAGTGGCCCAGTGCAGCACCGATTTGTGCGGCGGACTCGCGGGTAATCTCCTTCTTACCGGTCACGATCTCCGAAACGAACTGCGCTGGGCGGCCGAGCACCACGGCGAAGTCCGCTTGGGACCAACCACGTTCGGCAAGTTCATCTTCGAGGATTTGCCCAATAGGAGTTTGGTCGATCGGGAGCGGGTCATAGACCGTTCTGCTAGTCACGTCGTTTCCGTCTCTCTCGTCGGGATCCCAAGAATTAGGACGCCGTGGCTGTCGGTGTTCTTGAACGTGAGGTCGATCGTGCGGCCCGAACTCAACGTCGCCTGCGCCCGGGATGGATCACCAGCGCGGTCGGGTTCAATGCGCAACAGGCGCAAGTTCCGTAGGTCGTCTTCAACGTGTGCGGCACGAGCGCACTGGGCAAGCCGGTGGAACTCCCGAACCTCCTGACTGCTCCAGTCCGTCGGCTGGAACCCAGGGTCGGTGGCGAGGCGGCGCAACTCCTCATCCATGTACTCCCGCTCCACGCGACTATTCTCCATCACCCATCGGCCGACGACAACACCCGATGTCACCCTTACGCTACCGGTCCCGCATCCATCGCCAGAGTCGACACGCCGGGGTAACGCATACTGCTCATCACCCCATGGGTGATCACGTATGTGCTACCGTTCATCCAACGGCTCCTGATCCGGGGGCTCATCCGAGAGGAGTACTCCCATGACGGCAGCGATCCAGGAGCAAGACAAACACAAGAACAAGCAGTTCGAGGTGGCCATCAATGGCACCGAGGTCTCCCTCGACCATGACGTGCTGACCTACGAGGAATTAGGTCAGCTCGCCTACCCTGACCATGACCCCAAGGCCAAGTTCACGGTGACTTACCGCAACGCCAAGCCGTCCCACGGAGGCCGTCGCGACGGCACTCTGATTGCTGGCGAGAAAGTCACCGTCAAGAAGAAGGGAACCACGTTCGATGTCCGGCTCACGACTCGTTCGTAACAGCCCGGACCTGACCCGCCTGGTGCAGGACGGCTTCGCTGTGCGCATCGTCAACGGCTTCCTCGTCATCGGTGACATCCCATACGTGGACGACGCCGGTCAGGTTCAGCGGGGCTCTTTCCTCTGCCCACTGGACTTGGCCGGCGCCGCGACGGCGCGCCCGGCGACACACGTTATGTGCTTCGCCGGCGGCATCCCTCGTGACCACAATGGCAAGGCGATCGAGGACCTAGTCAACGACGGCGTCGAGAAGTGGTCGGCCGCGCCCGACCTCACCGCAACCTGTGGGTTCTCACAGAAACCCCAGGGCGGATACAAGGACTTCTACGAGAAAGTCACCTACTACACCGCCATGGTGATTAGCGAGGCCCAGGCGGTCGACCCGGACGCGACCCCGTACACGTACATGCCGATGCAGAGCGATGAGGACGACGGCGTCTTCGTCTACGTCGACACGTTCTCCAGCCGCGCCGGCATCACCGAACTCAACGACCTCCTCGCCGTGGAAAAGGTCGTCATCGTCGGACTCGGCGGCACCGGGGCGCACCTCCTGGATGCGATCGCCAAGACGCCAGCCTTCACGATCCACCTCTACGACGCCGATCGCTTCCGCAGCCACAACGCGTTTCGCGCCCCTGGCGCGGCCAGCCTCGAGGATCTGGAGGCAGGCCTGACGAAAGTCGAGTACTACACCCGCATGTACTCGATGATGCGACGCGGCATCGTCCCTCACCCCGTGGACGTCACTGCCGACAACCTAGGCGAACTCCTAGACGCGAGCTTCGTGTTCCTCGCTCTGGACACGTGCCCGGACAAGAAGGTGATAGTCGAGACGCTCGGCAAGAACGGCATCCCATTCATCGACACGGGCGTCGGCCTTAGTAAGGATGCAAACGGGATCGCCGGCCAAATCCGAATCACTACCTCGACCGTCGGCCGCAGCGAACACATCGCGCGCGACGGGCTGATCTCATACTTCGCCGGCGCTGACGCCGACTACGACACCAATCTCCAGGTCGACGAGATCAACGCGATCACGGCCAACCTCGCAATCATTCGCTACAAGAAGTGGCTGCACTTCTACGCAGACGTCGAAGACGAGCGACACACCGTGTTCGTCGTCAACTCCGGGGACCTCCACCACCGCTACGGCACCAGTGACAACGTCCGCCCAGGCCACGGGAACAGCGCCAGTGACGAGCCCACAACCGAGAACAACGAACCTGACGACCCGGTCGAGCTCATCCGGAAGGCCGAAATACCGCCAGTCGAGGCCGAGTACCAAGTGCCGGGAGGGCAGGCTGCATGAAGGCAATCACCTTGAACACGGTCTTCACTAGGTCCATTCCGGCGACGCTCGAGCCGGAGACACTCTACGTCTCGATGGAGTACCGGACTGCGGTGCACCTCTGTGCCTGCGCGTGCGGTGCAAAGGTCGTGACGCCGCTCGGACCGAACGACTGGGTGCTTTCGTTCGACGGCAAAGTCAGCCTCCGCCCGTCGATCGGCAACGGCCAGCAGCCCTGCCGCTCGCACTACTACATCCGCAACGACCACATTGATTGGCTGCCCCCCATCTCCACTCACGTGACCGAAGCGGCGCTCACACGAGATCGATCTATTCACGGTCCTGCCGTCGTCGCGCCGAAGGTCTGGTGGTGTCGACTCTGGGACCGCATACGAGGAACGAGTGTCGGAAGGGGGTGGGCAACATGAGCAAGCCGAGCAAGTCTGCCCTGTCGAAGGCTGGCAAGACGCTGTCATCACCGTCGTCGTCAAAGAGAGCGAAGTCCCAGGCCGGAAGCACCCTGGGCAAGGGCTAAGCGACGCCGGGGCGCCCGACCGAGCTACGCCCTGGGCGGGCGCCCCGGACCCAGAGTTGAGACAGTGCTCTCCCCAGCTGCCGGGCGACAGCGAATCAGGCGCATGATCCGACTCAAAACTAGATGGCCGGCCCGCCTTGCCCTGCGGCAATTTGGTCCGAGTAACGCAACTCTGCGGCAGGCAACTGAGACTTGACGTGCGCGGCGCCGTCGCTCACGAACCTGCACCTCAAGCGGAGCCCGCCGCGGGAGCGCTCCAGGCCAGGGATGTGCCTCATGCGCGAGGAAGGGTCGATGTCCCATCGCTCCCGTCTGATGGCGTTCACCGGGGCACGGGGCTCAGCTCGGGCAGCCGCATCGGTGACTTAGTGTCCGTAAGCCGATCGGCAAGCATTACACCGTTCGCACGCTGCTGCTCCGGGCGACAGAAGCCGGGCTGGCGAGCGCGGCACGCAAGCGGATACCTATGCGGCACAGGGGGTTTCATGCACATAACTTCTGAAAATCGCGAGTTTCGTGTAGCGGCCCCGAGTCGTACGTATGGCGTATCGCCATTGTCGTACGTGGACGTTTGCGTTTACGTACGCGAAGTGGAGCCGGGATGGCGAAGCTGGGGTACGTGCGTTGCGCGACGGTTGGCCAGGACACCGCAGTCCAGCGGGCCAAGCTGAGCAATGATCGGAACCTGTGGATGGTTTCCGGTGGGGTGACGTCAGTG
>MKSW01000033.1:0-292667 GCA_001897425.1 Actinobacteria bacterium 69-20
ACTGCTCCACCACCGTCATACACAGACGGTAGCCCGCGCGCCCACCGATCGTTCATATTATTTACATGCGTGTCCTTACCGCAGCGCCGGGTATCCGCGCAGGTGGGTCTCGATGAGGCGTTGGACCGGTTCGACTCTGAGCTGCCGGACCGGCCCACCGACCCGGACAGCGTCATCGACGAGTTGGTCCGCCTGGCGGAACCCGGCATCACCTCCAGCGCCGGGCCGCGATTCTTCGGATTCGTGATCGGCGGCGCGCTGCCAGCCGCGTCCGCTGCGGACATTCTCGCGGTGGGTTGGGATCAGACAGTGTTCAACGCGGTGCTCTCGCCCAGCGGGGCGGCCGTGGAACAGGCCGCCGGTCGGTGGATCAAGGATCTGCTCGGCATTCCGCAGCACGCGACGGTCGGGTTCGTGACGGGCGCGCAGGCGTCGAACACAGTGGGGCTCGCCGCGGCTCGGCAGCACGTGCTGGCGCGCGCCGGTCACGATGTGTCCACGCGCGGTCTGATCGGGGCGCCGGCCGTCCGGGTGGTGGCGGGCACGGAGCGGCACGCGACCATCGACGCGTCGTTGCGGTTGCTGGGTCTGGGCACGGACTGCATCGAGCCCGTGGCCACTCTGCCCAACGGCGAGATCGATACCGCGGATCTGGCGCGGGTTCTCGCGGAGGGGTCGACAGGGGCTTCCGAGGCTTCCGAGCGGCCGACGATCGTGTGCCTGCAGGCAGGGAACGTCAACACCGGCGCCTTCGACGATCTGCGCGCGGGCTGCGACATCGCGCATACGTACGACGCCTGGGTCCATGTGGACGGGGCGTTCGGCCTCTGGGCCGGGGCGTCGCCGACGCTGCGTCATCTGGTCGACGGGGTGGATCTCGCCGACTCCTGGTGCATGGATGCGCACAAGTGGCTCAACGTCCCCTACGACTCGGCGCTGGCGATCTGCGCCCATCCCGACGCGCAGGTCGCGGCCATGTCCTATTCCGCGGCCTACCTCACCGGCTCGGAGCAGGCATCCTATGGGCCGGGCGATCTAGTGCCGGAGTCGTCAAGGCGCGCTAGGGGTTTCGCGGTCTGGGCGGCACTGAAGGAGCTCGGTCGGGACGGGGTCGCGGACCTCGTCGATCGGTGCTGCGCGCTGGCCCGGCGATTCGCCGAGGGGCTCGCGGCCGGCGGGGCCGAGATCGTGAATGACGTGGTGATCAACCAGGTGCTGATCGACTTCCCCGGTCGGGATGTGGATGCGATCGCGGCCGAGGTGCAGGCGGGCGGCACCTGCTGGCTCGGCGGCACGACCTGGCGAGGGCGCCGGCTACTGCGCGTGTCGGTGTCGAACTACGCGACGACCGAGGCGGACGTGGATATGTCCGTGGCCGCGATTCTGAAGGCCGCGGCCGGGCACTGATCGGACTCGGGCCGCACTGTTCGAGCCCCATCTAACCTCGCGCGAGTGTGCGTAAAGCAGGGACATTCAGGACAGAATGCTGCAGGATGCACACCCTTGTTTGTCTTGTCTGCCTCGGAGTGCGAGTGCTGCAGACGGGCGTGAGTAAAACAGGGACATTCCGGACGGAATGCTGCAGGATGCACACCGTTGTTTGCTTGGAGTGTGAGTGCTGCAGACGGGTGTGAGTAAAACCGGGACATTCAGGACAGAATGCTGCAGGATGCACACCGTTGTTTGTTTGGAGTGTGAGTGCTGCAGCAACCTGTCGCATTTGTCCCAGTTACATGCACACCCCGGAGGCATTACGCAGACGGCGCCGAAACATGCCGGACATCGCCCCGCAGCGCGCACGGGGCACGGGCCGCGAACTTTCGCGACCCGGGCCCCGTGCCCATGAAGAGCCCGCCCACTACGAGCTACAGTCGGTCAGCCCTCATCCGCGGCATTCCCGGACTCCACCGGGCCAACTTCCACGGTGTCGGAATCCACGGTGCCGGAAGGCTTTCCGCCCGTGATCGTGATCTTCTGCGGCTCGGAGCCGGCATACGCGCCCGCCACGCGCACCGTCAGCACGCCCGCGTCGTAGCTCGCGGACAGCGCATCCGCGGTGACCCGCTCGGGAAGCGTGAACGACCGCCGGAAGGCGCCGTAGCGGAACTCCTTCAGGGAGCGGCCGTCCGAGTCGTCGGTGCGCTCGTCGCGCCGCTCGCCGGAGATCACCAGCGATGCGCCGTCCAGCTCGACGCTGATGTCCTTCTCGAAGTCGAGTCCGGGCAGGTCCAGCTTCACCAGTGCGTCGTCGCCGTCACGCACGATTTCCGCGGCGGGGGCGAAAGCGGCGAGCCGGCTCGTCATGGCGGAGCCCGTACGTACCGGGAACGGCCGTGCCGGGAAGGCGCGGCGGATCATGGCGTCGAACTCGGCGAACGGGTCACGACGGGTCATGAGAGTGAGGGACATGGCAGTTCTCCTTGCGGGGTCTGGTCGCGGGGATGCGACCGTGTGGTCCTCTTCCGATGAGCGTCGCGGTTGCTCAGCCCATCACCTTCCATAACTTGAGTCGACTCGACTCAATTCCCGAAACGCGATCGCTGTGAGCGAACACGCCAGCCCGGATCAAAGTCCGTTCTGTCGGGTATGACGCTGTTCTCGGACCGGGCGCTGCGGGCACAGCCGGGCACGACCGGGCACCACGCAACCCGAGGCGCCGTGATCGCGCGCTGCGCGCGAACATCGTCATCAGCGGTGACCGCCTTCGGAGCGAACCGGCCCGTCGCGCGCAGCGCGCGAACAGCGTCATGGGCGGTTTTCGCAGCGCGCCGGGCCGACCCCCGTACCGACCGGGCCGATCGCACGCGGCATGCGCGCCCCACCTGCGCCCCGACGGGTAGCGTCGACGGACATGACGGAGATCCACGAAATGTCGGCACTCGAGCTCGCGGCCGCCTACCGCGCCGGGCAGGCAAGCCCGACCGAGGCCGTCGACGCGTTCATGGCGCGGATCGAGGCGCATTCCGACGCGCTCGGCGCGTTCGTCACGGTGACGGCCGACGCGGCGCGGACCAAGGCGCAGCGGGCGACCGAGAAGCTGCGCGCCGCACTGGTTTCCGGCGACGCGCTGCCGCCGCTCTTCGGGATCCCTACGGCCGTCAAGGATCTCAACTCCACGGCGGGCGTGCGCACGACCTTCGGGTCCGTGGTGTTCGCGGACTTCGTGCCGACGGTCTCCGACGAGATCGTGCTGCGCATGGACCGCGCGGGGATGATCTCGCTCGGCAAGACGAACACGCCCGAGTTCGGCTCGCCGTGTTACACCGAGCCGGACGTCGCCCCGCCTGCGCGCAGTGCCTACGACCTCACCCGGTCGGCCGGCGGTTCGTCGGGCGGTGCGGCCGCTGCCGTGTCCGGCGGGCTGCTGCCGATCGCGCAGGCGTCGGACGGCGGGGGCTCGATCCGCATTCCGGCCAGCGTCACCGGCCTGGTCGGGTTCAAGCCGAGCCGCGGCCGGGTGACCCGCGGGCCGGTGTTCGGGGATTTCACTGGGCTCTCCACACCTGGCCCGATGGCCCGCACGGTACGCGACTCTGCTGCGCTGCTGGACGTTCTCGCGGGGCCGGCAGCCGGCGAGCCGAGTTGGGCGCCGCCGCTGCCGCCCGGCGAGACGTACCTCGGCTGGTGCGATCGCCCACCCGGGAGACTGCGGATCGCGCGGTGGTCGGATGCCGCGTTCACCGACGAACCGGTCGATCCGCAGGTGCGCACCGCCTACGAGCGGGCCGCCGCGCTACTGTCGGAGCTCGGTCACGAGATCGTCGACGTGGCACCGCCTATCGGACCGGACGTGCTGCCGACGTTCGAGGTGGTGTGGTCGGTGTCCGCCGCGCTGATGCCCGTGCCGGATGAGGCCGAGCCGCTGCTCCGCCCGCTCACGCGCTGGCTGCGCTCGCGCGGGAATGCCGTCGCCGCACCGGATTTCGGCACCGCGCTGATCGCGCTGCGTCAGATCGCGGCCCGCGCTATCGTCGAACTCTCCGAATATGATGCCGTTCTCACCCCCACGCTGGCGCGATTGCCCGCAGCCGTCGGACAATTGCGCGACGACGAGGACCCAGCCGCCGACTTCGCCGCCCAGGTGCAGTACACGCCGTTCACCGCACAGTGGAACGTGACCGGCATGCCAGCGGTGTCGCTGCCGATGGGCTGGTCGGAGCCGACACCGTCCGGGGAGGTGTGGCCGATCGGGGTGATGCTGGCGGGCCGACCAGCGGCTGACCACCTGCTGTATTCGCTCGCGGCGCAGGTCGAGGAGGCGTGCAGCGATCCCGGCAATCCGTGGCGGCGGCCGGCGGTGGCGGTAGAGCTGCGCTGACGTCGCGCGAGACCGCGCGCGGCGCGGAAGCCACGCCTGACACGGAGTCCCTGATTGGGAAGACCCACGCGCCAGCGGTATGCGCCCAAGGCGCGAGCCGCAGTCCCGATCCCCCGGATCAGTCGCTCGGCAAGCACGCGTCACTACGCTCCAGATATGCATACGGCGATCGCGGGACCGGTCGCCGAGTCGATAGCGATCGCGCTGCTCCTGGCGAGCCTGGGGTTCGCCGTGCTCCGCCCGCGCGGTGCCAGCGAGGCCGTCGTCGCGGTGCCCGCCGCGCTCGCGGTGGTTGCCATCGGGATCGTGCCGTGGGCCGGTGCCTGGGACGTTCTGGCACGCTTCGGACCGACCGTCGTCTTCCTCGCCGGGATCCTGCTTTTCGGACACCTCGCCGCCGATGCCGGGGTGTTTCGTTACCTCGGCGCCGCGGCCGCGCGGGCCAGCCGCGGCCGCCCGACGCGGCTGCTCACGTTGGTGGTGCTGCTGGCGGCGCTTGTGACGGCCGTGCTGACTCTCGACGCGACCATCGTGCTCCTCACGCCCGTCATCCTTTCCGCGGCAACGGGTCTCGGCGTCGTACCGCGACCGCACCTGTATGCGACCGTTCGGCTCGCGAACAGCGCCTCGGTGCTGTTGCCGATCTCCAACCTCACCAACCTGCTCGCGTTCGCGTCGTCGAGCCTGACCTTCGGGCGGTTCACCGCGCTGATGGCTCTGCCATGGGTCTTCGTGTGCGTGTGCGAATGGTGCGCGCTGCGCGTCTTCTTCCGTCGGGATCTCGCCGATGCGGACACCCGCACCCTGTCGCGGGGCGAGACTCGCGACCATGACGTAGTTCTCGCCGCTGCCAGTCCGCCACGCTACGCGCTCACCACCACGGGGCTCACCGTCGTCGGGTTCGTGGTGATGTCCGCGCTGCACGTATCCCCGGCCTGGGCGGCGTTCGCCGGCTCGGCGGCACTGCTCGCGCCGCAATGGAAGTCGCGATCCATGTCCCGCCGGACGCGAGCGCGCCGACTGGTCCATGCGGCGAACCTGCCGTTCTGCGCTTTTGTACTCGCGCTGGCGGTGATCGTGGAAGGCGTTCTGACGCACGGCCTCGCCGGCGCCCTGGGGCGGCTGATCCCGTCCGGCACTGGGCTTCTCGGGCTGCTAGGGATGGCATTCCTCGCGGCGGCGATCGCGAATCTGGTGAACAACCTCCCGGCGACACTCGCGATGCTGCCGCTGGTGGCACCCTCCGGACCGCTCACCCTCGCGATGCTGCTCGGCGTGAATATCGGACCGAACCTGTCCTATGCCGGTTCTCTCGCCACCATGCTCTGGCGACGGTTGCTGCCGCCTGCACATCGTCCGCGCGCCAAGCGCTTTCACACCCTGAGCGTCGCCACCGTGCCGCTGATGCTCGCCGGCGCAACGACGCTGCTGTGGGCGGCGCTGCAGCTCTGACAGCTACGCGCGAGTATCAGGTGCGGAGGATCTTCTCCATCGTCCTGCCCTTCGCCAGTTCGTCCACGAGCTTGTCGAGGTAGCGGATCTGGCGCATCAGCGGGTCCGCGACCTCTTCGACCCGCACCCCGCACACCATCCCGGTGATGAGCCCCGCCTTCGGGTTGAGGCTTGCGCCGGCGAAGAAGTCCCGGAACGTGGTGCCGTCAGCGAGGTGGCGGCCGAGCGCCTCGTCGTCGAAACCCGTGAGCCAACAGATGATCTCGTCGACCTCGGCCTTGGTGCGGCCCTTGCGCTCCGCCTTGGCGACATAGTGCGGGTAGACCGAGGCCACGCTCGTGGTGAAGATCCGGCTCATAGCGATGAGGGTAGCGGCGAAGTCCGCTATGGGAGGTGGCCGCACGAGCTGGGCACGATGCCCCGCCGTATTCGACGGGCGGGGCCGGGGGCGCTGTCACCCGCGTGGTGCAGATGTCGGTCCATGACCGCAATGAGTCTGCGCCGGCGCAGGGCGGACCTTCCGTCCGCGAACGTCGTCATACTCGGCGGTTCGACAACGGGGGTGCCGAAAGACCGGCAACTCACAGCACCTTGACGATATTCGCCCGATAGGCCCGGAATCGACTGCCACCGACGCCGTCAGCCGATCACGCGGACATGCCGACGGTCGGCATGGAGGAGCGCTGCCGGAATCCGACGGTCGAACGTTGCGAGCACAGCGTCATGTACCGCGGCGAGATTGACGAGGTGCAGATCGGTGACCTGCCGATATCCCGCGAATCCGGACAACTGGATCGTCGGCTCGGCGAGGCTTGTGTCGTCGGCGAGAAACACCGAGCGCGGATCGGCCCGAATACTCCGTAGCGACGCCAGCGCCGCGGCGGGCGATGCCGCCCGCGCGCCGACGACGGCCGTGTTGAGCGCGAGGCGCACCAGGCCGGCCTCGGTGACGGGCGTCGTCGCGAACCGCGCGGTACCGGCGAACCAGTCGCTCGCCTGTCGATGGTGGACATGGTCAGGATGGACAAGCGCCAGGAGGACATTGACGTCAGGGAGTTCGAGTCGGTCAATCGTCGGCGAGGGCATCGGCAACCATGTCGTCGGTGATCACATGCCCTGGTGTGCTGGGCAAGAGCACAAGTCCGCGCGGCGTCGACGGATTCGGCGGTGTTTCGCTCGCGAGTCCAGCAAGGGCGATCTCGGACACCGCGGAGCCGAGTGTGGTGCCACGCGCACGCGCACGAGCCCGCGCCGCCACGAGCACCCGCTCGTCGAGGTCAATCGTCGTACGCATACGCACAGCGTATCGCATCACGCATCAATGTGAGGCCGAGAGCGGAACAAGGCGCCGACACCGCAGGGGTCAACCGCGCATGTCGGCAATCCCGATCGGACAGGTGAGACCGGAGGCGCCGCCATACACGTCGTGTATATTTCCGTGCATGAACGAGATTCGCGCGCTCCGCCGCGCGGCGGGGCTGTCGCAGGCCGCGCTGGCTGATCTGGTCGGCCTGTCGCAACCGAACATCTCGGCATACGAATCGGGGGTTCGGCAGCCAAGCGCGGAAACACTGGCGCGGATCGAAGTCGCGTGCCGTCCGCGGCCGTCAGCGGTGCTGACCGCGCACCGAGACGAGGTGCTGCGCATCGCCGATCGGCACAAGGCGAGCAATGTGCGCGTCTTTGGTTCGGTGGCACGCGGCGAGGACACCGCGGAATCCGACATCGATCTCCTGGTTCGGTTCGCGGAGGGCACCAGCCTGCTCGATCTGGTCGGTCTAGTCGACGATCTGGAGCAATGCCTAGGCATTCACGTGGACGTCGTTTCCGAGAAAGCACTCGGCAAGCGGAATAATTCGATCCGCCGCGACGCGGTACCCGTGTAGGCATCCGAATAGACCAGTGAAATGACAAAGGGCACCGGCGAAGAGGGCCGCCGATCTCTTCTGGTCTCGCATTATGGCGAATCCGTGGTCGAATCCCTCGAAGCCGTCACCGACTACTGCGGGGAGGCCGCGCTTGTCGTAGCGAAAGGTCGCGTTGCATTCGACGAAGACATATTGCTGCGGAGGTCGGTCGAGGCGATCATCAACCGGATCGGCAACACCATCCGGCGGCAATTTCCGGAGCGCCTCCTCGCCGCTTTCCCGGGCCAGCCGTGGCAGGATATCGTCGCCATGCGCATACGGATGGCGCACATCGACGCGGAGAACGATCCCGACATCATGTGGGACACCATTGTCCGGGACGTACCGAAACTGCGTCGATACATCGACGAAAAAATCCTCGGCCGAGGGACTTCGATTCGGTAACCCTATTCCGACGCAGCGCCTACTCCGACCGCGCGGCTTGCTCGACTTCCATCCGGTGGATATCGAGCGTGCAGCCGTTGGGGCCGTGGTTGCAGTAGCCGGCCGGATTCTTGTGCAGGTACTGCTGGTGGTAGTCCTCGGCGTAGTAGAAGGTGCCGGCATCGGTCGCCGAACGGATCTCGGTGGCCGGCTCGCCGCGGCCGTGTTCGGCCAGGACCGTGGTGAAGGCGTCGCGAGTGGCCAGCGCGACATCCCGTTGCGCATCCGTCGTGTAGAAGATCGCGGACCGGTACTGGGTGCCGATGTCGTTGCCCTGCCGGTTGGCCGTGGTCGGATCGTGGTTCTCCCAGAACGCCTTGAGTATCGCGGCGAACGTCGTCATCTGCGGGTCGTACACCACGAGAACCGTTTCGGCATGGCCGGTTCGGCCGGTGCAGACCTCTTCGTAGGTCGGGTTCGGGGTGAACCCGCCCTGGTAGCCGGCGGCGGTCGTGATCACACCGGGCAGTCGCCAGAAGATGCGCTCGGTGCCCCAGAAGCAGCCCATGGCCAGCGAGGCGACCTCGGCGCCTTCCGGCCACGGCGGCACGGTCGGCGTGCCCAGGACCGCATGGGTGCCGGCGTGCGGCATGAGGTCGGGCCGGCCGGGCAGGGCGGTCTCTGCGGTGATCGGCGGTGCGGTATTCGGTGCGGTATAGGCGGCGCTCACGGCGCTGGTGAACCAGGACATGCCCCCAGCGTAGGAGCATCGGCGCGGCGGGGCCGAGGCCGTGCATCACGCCGAAGCCCGCGACCGTGCCGAATCGGTTTTCGCGACGCCGTAGGCTGGCCGGGTGGCTGATTCGCAGATGACGTACCGCCGCCTCGGCACCTCCGGGCTCACGGTGTCCGCCGTGGGCCTCGGCTGCAACAACCTGGGCAGGCCGAACAGCGTCACGGCCGACCCGGCCGCCGCGACCGCGGTGGTGCGGGCCGCGCTGGACGCCGGGATCACCTTCTTCGACACGGCCGACGTGTACGGCGCGCCGTGCGGACGCTCCGAGGAGTTGCTCGGCGCAGCTCTCGGCGCGGAGCGCGAGAACGTCGTCATTGCAACGAAGTTCGGCATGGACGCGCGCGGCGCGAACGGCCGCGACTTCGGCGCCCGCGGCTCGCGGCGGTATATCCGGCAGGCGGTGGAGGCGTCGCTGGGGCGCCTGAACACGGACTGGATCGATCTCTACCAACTGCACGAGCCCGACGCCGAGACGCCCCTCGAGGAGACGCTCGCCGCACTGGACGATCTGGTGCGCGCCGGAAAGGTCCGCTACCTCGGGCACTCGAACTTCTCGGGGTGGCAGCTGGCGGACGCGGCCTGGACGGCCCAGTCGGCCTCGCGGACGCCGTTCATCTCGGCCCAGAACCACTACTCGCTACTGCACCGCGACGCGGAACGCAACCTGATCCCGGCCGCGCATGCGTTCGGGGTCGGTGTGCTGCCGTTCTTCCCGCTGGCCAACGGCCTGCTCACCGGCAAGTACACGCGCGACCACGCGCCCGAGGACAGTCGGCTGCAGAAGTTCAAGCCGGCGCTACTCGAGTCCGCGCCGTGGGCGGCGCTGGGGAAGCTGCAGGTGTTCGCGGACGAGCGCGGCATCGGCATGGTCGACGTCGCGGTCGGCTGGCTGCTGGCCCAGCCGCAGGTCGCGTCGGTGATCGCCGGTGCGACCCGGCCCGAGCAGGTCGCCGCCAACGCCACGGCGACGTCCTGGCAACCCACCGACGAGGATCTTGCCGCGATCGACGAGATCCTGCCCCCGCCGGCGTGACCGGTCAGGCCTCACGGCGGCACGGCCACACGCCCGAACGACCCGCACCGCCCGAACAGCCCGCACCGCCCGCCACGTCGACCGTTCCCGCCCGTCCGCACCGGGCCGCCGTCGCCGCGGTGGCCGTCGTGTTCACGCTCAACGGGATCGCCATGGCCGCGGCCGTCTCCCGCATGCCCGACATCAAGGCGCACATCGGCGCGAGCCCCACCGAACTGGCCTTTGCCCTCGTGTGCGTGGGCATAGGATCGGTCGTCGCCATGCCGTTCGCCGGACGGCTCGTGCAGCGGTTCGGCACCCGCGCGATCTGCCTCCTCTTCGCCACCGTCGCCGTCATCGCATGGTCGCTGGTGCCGCTCGCCGGGTCCGTTCCGCAGCTCGCCGTGATCCTGCTCTTCGCGGGAGCCGGGATCGGCACCTGGGATGTCGCCATGAACGTGCAGGGCTCGATCGTGGAGCGGCATCGGCATCAGGTGCTCATGCCGCTCTGGCACGGGCTGTTCTCCGCGGGCGCGGTCGTCGGGGCGCTGATCGGCGCCGCCTCCGCGCGGCTGGGCATCATCATCGCGTGGCAGCTGCCGGTGGTGTCGATCGCGGTCTGGATCGGCGTGCTCGCGAGTACCGCCACGTTCGTCCCCAACGATCCCGTCGAGCCGAGCCCACTTCCGCGCGAAACCGTCGTTTATGACGATGTTCCCGCCGGCAAGCCGGCGAAAGACGTTGCCGCCCAACGTGAGCGGGGGGCAGCCAGATCCGGCATCACTCGGGTCGAGATCCTTTTGGGTCTCATCACTCTCGGCACCGCGCTGGGCGAGGGTGCCGCGAACGACTGGCTCGCTATCGCCCTGGTGGACGGGCGGGGCGCGCCGGCCGCGATAGGCGCGCTCACACTCGCCGGATTCAACGTGACGATGGCGATCGGCCGCTTCGCCGGCGGGCCGATCATCGCCCGGATCGGGCGAGTCGCCGCACTGCGCGCCGCGGGGCTCATCGCGGCGTCCGGAGTCCTGGTGCTGTGCCTGATCCCGGCGACCTGGACCGCGTTCGTCGGCGCGGCCGCGTGGGGGTTGGGGCTGGCTATTGTGTTCCCGTCGGCGATGTCGGCGGCCGGCGAGGTGCCCGGGCGGCGCGGACGGGCGATCGCGACGGTGTCGACGATCGGGTACGGCGGGTTCCTGTTCGGTGCCCCGCTCATCGGGGTCCTGGCGCACCTGATGCCGCTACTGCACGCGCTGTTGGCCGTTGCCGCCGTGGTGATGATCATCGTGATCCTGGCGCCGGCGGCCCGGGAGCGCGGCGGCGTGACGCGAACCGTGGCCGAGGCATGATGCGGCGCGCAGGCGGCGGGTGGGGTGTGGGCCGGAATTGGGAGCGGGCCTGCGGGCTGCTGCTCGGGGTGGCGCTCGATGCGCTGCTCGGGGACCCGCGACGCTGGCATCCGGTCGCGGGTTTCGGGCGCGCGGCAGGAACTTTGGAGCGCCGCATGTGGGCGGATTCCCGGATGCGGGGCGTCGTATTCACCGCCCTGTGCGTGGGGTCTGCGGTCGCGGCGAGCGCCGTGGCGAGCGCCGTGGCGGAGCGCGCGGCCGGCGGGCGCACGGCTCGAAACGGCACGGCCCGAAACGGCACTGCCCGCGGCCGGATCGCCCGGACAGGCATGACGGTGATCGCGACTTGGGCCGTGCTCGGCGGCAGGAGCCTGACGGCCGAGGGCCTGGCGCTACATGATCTCCTCGATCGCGGCGATCTGGCTGGCGCGCGGGAACGGGTGACGCATCTGGTTGGCCGTGACCCGTCCGGGCTGGACGCCGCCGAGATCGCCCGTGCGGGCGTCGAATCCGTGGCCGAGAACTGCTCGGACGCCGTCGTCGCCCCGCTGCTGTGGGGCGCTGTCGCCGGCGTGCCGGGCCTGATCGGCTACCGCGCGGTGAACACGCTCGACGCGATGGTTGGGCATCGCAGCCCGCGCTACGAGCGGTTCGGGTGGGCCTCGGCACGCCTGGACGACGTCGCGAACTACCTGCCCGCCCGGGTCTGCGCGGGACTGGTGGCGCTCGTGTCCGGACGGACACAGTCGGTGTGGCGCAGGACATCCCGCTACGCTCGGCAACACCCGAGCCCCAACTCCGGCTGGTGCGAGGCGGCGTACGCGGCCGCGCTCGGGGTGCGGCTCGGCGGAACCAACGTCTACGCGGGGCGCACGGAAATGCGGCCACACCTCGGCACCGGACGCGCCCCGACGGCCGCGGATCTTCCGCGCGCCGCCCGGCTCACGAACAGCGTCATACTCGCTGCCGCGTCCGTGGCCGCCGGGGCTGCGCTTGCGTTCGGGTCTGCCGCGGGCAGGCTTTGTGGGGCGATGTGCCGGGGCGGCCGCGCCGATCGGGGTGCGCTACAGTAGCGATGCCCCGCGCACCTCGCCCGGGGTGGTACAAGGCCAGCGAAGACCGGTGAGATTCCGGCGCTGTCCCGCAACGGTAATGCCCCGAAGTTCTGGGGCGAGCCCGGACGCCTGACTTGTGCCGCTAAACCAGTCCTCGGAGGAAGGGCGGTTCGGCGGCGGCGCCCCAGGCGGCCGCGGCGGACGCACTTCGTCCTCCGCGTACCGATGGAGGATGACGCATGTCACTACATTCCCGCGCCCTGGCGGCATTAATCGCTGCCGCAACGTCTATGACGCTGTTCGCGGCCTGCGCCGGCACAGCGCCGGCGGACCAGAGTGCACAGAGTTCGGCACCGGGCTCGACGCCGAGTTCGGCAGACATTTCGACACAGTCGACGTCGCCGAACAATTCCGACAGCGGCACGTCGGTCGGCGAGAACACCAGCGCCGCAACAGGTTCCGATACCTCGGCGGGAGCGATGTCCGGCTCGTCATCCGCGCCGTCGTCGGCCAACGCCTTCCCGGTGACGGTGAAGGCGTCGAACGGCGAGGTGACCGTCACCGCGAAACCGGCTGCCATTGCGTCACTCTCGCCGACCGCGACGGAGATGCTGTATGCGATCGGCGCCGGTGACCAGGTGAAGGTCGTCGACAGGGACTCCGACTACCCGGCCGGCCTGCCGAACGCCCGCGTCGACGCCTACCAACTGAACATCGAGTCGCTCACCAGCTTCCGGCCGGACCTCGTCGTAATGAGCGACGTCGCCCCCGACCAGGAATCGAAGTTCAAGGCTCTGGGTATGACGGTGATCGCGGAGTCCGCGCCCACGAACCTCGACGGCACGTATGCGCAGATCATCCAACTGGGCGAGGTCACCGGGCACGCGGAGCAGGCCCGGGCGCTGGTGGCGAAGATGAAGGGCGAGGTCGCGGCGATCATCGCCGAGGCGCCGAAGCCGGGCGGCACCGCGACGTACTACTACGAACTCGACCAGACCTACTACTCGGTCACCTCGGACACATTCATCGGCCACATCCTCGGTCTGGTCGGCCTGAAGAGCATCGCCGACGCGGCGCCCGACGCGACGAAATCCGGTGGTTACCCGCAGCTGGATTCGGAGTTCATCCTCAAGGCGAATCCCGGTTACGTCTTCCTGGCCGATTCGAAGTGCTGCCAGCAGACACCGGCGACGGTCGGCGCCAGACCGGGGTGGTCCACGCTCGGCGCGGTCTCCGGCGGACGGGTGTTCCTGCTGGACGACGACATCGCGTCCCGCTGGGGTCCACGCACGGTCGATCTGCTGCGGGCGGTGGCCGACGACATGAAAGCACATCCGGTGCAGAAATGACACTCGGTCGGGCGCTTCATAAGTCGGCGGCGCGCACGCCGCTGGCCGGCGATGCTGCGCGCTCGGCACAAGTCTCCGGGGTGGGCATGGCCGGGGCCGCGGCGGTCGTAGGGGCGGCCGCCACCGGCGCGGGCGCAGCAGAGGAATCGGTGCGCCGCGGGCGGGTCCGGCTTCCCGTGCTCGTCTCAGCGGTGATCCTGGTGCTGTCGATGGTGCTCAGCATCGCGCTCGGGGCCGTGACGATCAGCCCAGCCGATCAGATCTCTACGCTGCTCGGGCATTTGCCGCTGATCGGATTCCACTCCGGGGTCGCGCCGATCGAGCAGGCCATCATCTGGGACCTGCGGCTCCCGCGCGTGGTGCTCGCGGCGTTGGTGGGCGCCATGCTGGCTGGCGGAGGCGCCGCCTACCAGGGGGTGCTGCGGAACTCGCTGGCCGACCCGTACCTGCTGGGGGTGGCGGCGGGGGCGGGGCTCGGGGCGACGGTGGTGATCGTGCTCGGCGGGGCCGGAACGCCGATCCTGCCGGTCGCCGCGTTCGTCGGCGCCGTGGCGGCGGTCGCGCTCACCTACACCGTCGCGGCTGCGGGTACCGAACGCGCCGGCGGCTATGCGTTGATCCTGGCCGGTGTCGCCGCGGCCGCCATGCTCACGGCGATCCAGACGTATCTGCAACAGCAGCACGCCGACCAGATGCGGCAGATCTACAACTGGATCCTCGGGTCGTTCGCGGTGGCGTCGTGGTCCGACATCTGGATGGTGGCACCGTATATCGCGATCAGCGTCGTCGTACTGCTCGCGCATCGCCGGATTCTCGACGTGCTGCGGGTGGGCGGTGACGAGGCGACCACGCTCGGCGTCGACCCACGCCGGGCGGGCCTGGCGATCATCGGGGCGGCGACGCTGGGCACCGCGGCCGCGGTATCCGTGAGCGGGCTGATCGGCTTTGTAGGCATCGTGGCGCCGCATGCGGTTCGCCTCGTGGCGGGGGCGAGTTACCGGGTGGTGCTGCCGGTGTCGATGATCTGCGGCGGCGCCTTCCTGGTGCTGGCGGACCTGGTCGCACGTACCGTCCAGGCGCCGGCGGAGGTGCCCATCGGCGTGATCACCGCCTTCGTCGGAGGACCGTTCTTCCTCCTAGTCCTTCGCTCCCGGCGCAGCCGGCACGGGGTGTTGTGACATGCTCCGCTGTGCCGGCATCACGGTGTCCTACGGTTCGATCGACGCGATCGCCGGAGTGGATCTGACCGCGGCGGACGGGGAATGGGTCGGCCTGATCGGGCCGAACGGCGCCGGCAAGTCGACCCTGCTGCGCGTGGTCGCCGCCCTGCAACGGCACCGCGGAACGGTGCGGATCGACGGCCGGGCCGCCGCCGGCATGTCCCGGCGGCACCATGCCCGGCTCGTCGCGTACGTTCCGCAACAACTCGAAAAGCCCGCCGGTATGACGGTTCTCGAGTACGCCATGCTCGGCCGCACGCCGCATATCGGCTATCTCGGCGTCGAGTCCGCAGCCGATCGGCGGTTCTGCGCGGCCCTACTCGATCGGCTCGGCATTGCCGGCCTTGCCGGGCGCATGCTGCCGACGTTGTCCGGTGGGGAGATGCAGCGCGCGGCGCTGGCCCGTGCGCTCGCGCAGCAGGCACCGGTGCTGCTGCTCGACGAGCCGACGTCCGCGCTGGATCTGGGAAACCGCATCGACGCATTGGAACTCGTCGACGACCTCCGCCGCGAGCGGGGCCTGACCGTCGTCAGCGCGATCCACGACCTGACGCTCGCTGCGCAGTTCGCGGACCGACTGGTGCTGCTCTCCGACGGTCGGATCGTGACATCCGGTGCGCCGTGCGACGTATTGGACGAGCGGCGCCTTGGGCGCTACTTCGGTGGCACGGTGCGGGTGATCGACGACGCCTCCGGGCACATGATCGTGGCGCCGGTCCGGCGACGCGAGCGGCCGGTGAACTTCGGCGGCGACGCAGGGGTCGGTTTCGGCGACGATGTGCCGGAAGGCTTCGGCGATGTGCCAGCGGGCCTCGGCGGCGATGGGCCGGCGGACCCGCGCGTTTCGCATTGCGCGGCCGGGGCGCCCGCCGACCTCGGCGCCGGGAGTGGGGTGCCGCGGTGATCACCTTCGTGCTCGGCGGTGCCCGATCCGGGAAGTCGGCGTTGGCGGAGCGGCTCGCCGCGGCCAGTGCGCGTGGCGGAAGCCGCGTCGTCGAAAACCGCAGCAGCGTCACGTATGTGGCCACGATGATCGTCGGGGATGACGCCGTTCTCGCGGAGCGCGTGGCCGCGCACCGGGCCCGTCGACCGCCGGACTGGGCAACTGTCGAAGCCGGAGCGGATCTGCCAGATGTGATTGAAACACTATCGGGCACCGTGCTTCTCGACTCGCTCGGCCCATGGATCGCCGCCCAGCCGGATTTCGTGGTCGATGCCGACGCGCTGTGCGCGGCGCTCGCCGGACGCTCCGGCGACACGATTGTGGTCTCCGACGAGGTGGGGCTCGGGGTGTATCCGGCCACCGATCTCGGCGGCGCGTTCCGGGATGCGCTCGGCACGCTGAACCAGGCCGTGGCCGCGATCGCCGATCGGGTGCTCCTGACGGTAGCAGGGCGCGTCGTGACCCTCGATCGGCCACCGGACCGCTGATGCTGCAAGCGCTGTCGTTCCTCACGGTCCTCGGCCGCGGCGCGTCCCCCCGCTCGGGGGCGCTGCCGTACTTCCCGATCGTCGGGGCCCTCGTCGGCCTCGCCGTCGGATACGCGTGGTGGGGCGCCGCGCACGTGTGGGCGGCGCCCGTCGCGGCCGGAGTGGCGCTGGCCGTGGACGCCGCGCTCACCGGGATGCTGCACCTGGACGGCCTATCCGATTCGGCGGACGGGCTACTGCCGCCGATGGACCGCGCGCGGCGGCTCGCCGTGATGCACGATCCCGCCGTCGGTGCGTTCGGAGCCGTCACACTCATAATCGTTCTGCTGCTGAGGTTCTCGGCTTTAGCGTCGTCGACCCCCGCACCGTTGGCTGTCGCCGCGGTGTGGTGCGTGTCCCGCACCGCGATGGCGGTGATCTCGCTGTCCATGCGCTATGCCCGCACCGACGGCCTGGTCAGCGCGTTCCTGGGGGCACGAAGTCGGGTGGCGCTGACGGCTTCGGTCCTGCTCGGCGTCGTGATCTCGGTCCCCCTTGCTCTCCTGGAACTCCGCTGGTGGGGCTTGCTGGTGCTGGGGTGTGCGGCCGCCGGGTCGTGGCTGGTCGCCGCATTCGCCCGGGCTCGCATCGGCGGATTCACCGGTGATGTGCTGGGCGCCGCCGGCGTGCTCGGGGAAACCGCGGGACTGCTTGCGCTGGCAGCGGTTCCGGGGGTGTGAGCGCCATGCACGATGCTCACCTGACGAACGGCGTCATCCCCGCTGCCGGGACGCACGGCGGTGACGGCGCGGCGGTCGCGGCCGCGCTGGGAATGGCGCCGGACGAGATGCTGGACCTCTCCGCATCGATGAACCCCGTCGCGCCGGATCCCGTGCCGATCCTCGCGCGGCACCTGCGCGCCGGGGTCAGCCGCTACCCGAACCCAGCCCGAGCCGAGGCGGCGCTCGCCGAGGTGATGGGCGTGGACCGCGAGCGCCTGCTGCTCACCAACGGCGGTGCCGAGGCGATCGCGCTCGTCGCGGCCGAGATCGGTGGACACGTGGTCGAGCCGGAGTTCGCGCTGCATCCGCGCGGCGGCGGGCCGCTGTGGCGGTCCAACCCGCACAGCCCGTCAGGGCTGCTGGCCGGCGGCGCGGATCTAGGCGACGAGCGGGTCGCTGTCTGGGACGAGGCGTTCTACCAACTCGCGACGGGTGAATGGACGCGCGGCGACCGGGACGCCGTGGTGGTAGGATCACTCACCAAACTCCTTGCCGTGCCGGGACTTCGGGTCGGATACGTGCTCGCGGATCCAGGTCTGATCGCCGCGTGCCGGCGCCGACAGCCGGGCTGGTCGGTGAACGGATTGGTCTCAGCAGCCTTGCCGGATCTGCTCTCGACCGTGGATCTGGCGGCGTCGGCGCGCGGGGTCCGGGAACTCCGCGCGCAGCTCACTGACGTGTTGGCCAGGTACGGGATTGCCGCGCGGGCCTCGGACGCGAACTGGGTGCTGGTCGACTCCCCCGGCCTGCGCGAGCGGCTGGCGCCGCACGGCGTGCTGGTCCGCGACTGCGCGAGCTTCGGGATGACGGGTGTGGCTCGGATCGCGGTGCCGACGGCCGACGGGCTGGCCCGGCTGGACGCCGCATTGGTGGCAGCGGAGGTGGCTGCGGACGTGACGGGGCAGATGGCGGGGCCGGTCGACCGCGCGGCCGCAGGCGCCGATCGCGATGCCCATGCCGCCCTATTGCAAGATTCCCGCGGGCCGACTCCCGGTCAGCGGAAGGGCCGCGCGCCGACGATGCCAACTCGCTCCGCGTCGATGACGGCTGCGGAGGTGGCGGGGCCGGTTGACCGCGCGGCCGCAGGCACTGATCGCGATGCCCATGCCGCCCTGTTGCAGGGTTCCCATGGACCAACTCCAGGCGATCCGACGCCCCGCGAACGGCCAGGCCGCGCACCGGCAACACCGACCCGATCCACGACGACGGGTGGGCACCGACCGAGGCCGCGGTGCGCCGCCGAACCCGATCACCGCGAGACCTCCAGCCCGCCAACGGAAAGCGAAGCACCATGACCCAGTTCACCGACGCCTGCGCCCTGGTGCGCCCGATCGACTCCGCGGGTGCGGGGGCCGCGGCGGATGCGCGCTCCGACCGGCTCACCAAACCTCGCGGGTCGCTCGGCCGGCTGGAGACACTGGGGACGCAGCTCGCGGCGATCGCCCGTACGTGTCCACCGCCGGTACCGGAACACGTGGCGGTGTGCGTATTCGCCGGCGACCACGGCGTTCTCGCCCAGGGCGTGAGCCCCTGGCCGCGGGAGGTCACCGCGCAGATGGTGGCGAACTTCCGCGCGGGCGGCGCGGCCGTCACGGTGCTGGCGCGCCAGACCGGAGCCGAGGTCGTAGTGGTCGACGTCGGGGTGGCTACGCCGATTCCGGAACCTGGTCCGCAGGCCGTTTCGGCGCCCGGCCCCAGACACAGCTCGGATGCGATCGCGCCCGCGCCGCAAATGCTCCTCCGTCGCAACGTCCGGCGCGGCACCGCCGACCTCGCTACCGGGCCGGCCATGACGCGCGAGGAAGCGTACGCCGCACTGGATGTCGGGGCGGGCGTCGCCGCGGACGCGCTGGCTGCCGGAGCACAGATGCTGGTGACCGGCGAGATGGGCATCGGCAACACGACGCCGGCCGCGGCGCTGATCGCGGCGCTGACGGGCGCGCCGGCAGATGACGTGACCGGCCGCGGCACGGGCATCGACGACGCGATGCTCTCCCACAAGACCGAGGTGGTGCGCGCCGCGGTCGCGCGGCTGGCCACGGGTGCGGGCTCAGTCGCGGACCCAGTCACCGTGCTCGCCGAGGTCGGCGGGCTGGAGATCGCCGCGCTGGCCGGGCTCATCGTCGGCGGAGCGGCGGCCGGCGTTCCGGTGCTTCTCGACGGAGTGATCGCCGCGAGCGCAGCGCTGGTCGCGTGCGCGCTGGTGCCGGACGTCCGCGGCTATCTGATCGCTGGGCACCTGTCGGCCGAGCCGGGCGCGACGATCGCGCTGCGCCATCTGGGTCTGGAGCCGCTGCTCGATCTGGGCATGCGGCTCGGCGAGGGCAGTGGGGCGACGCTGGCGATCCCGTTGGTGCAGGCTGCCGCGCGCATCCTGCGGGAGATGGCCACCTTCGAGGACGCCGATGTCACCGAGGTATGACGCCGTGTTCGTGCTGCGCACCTGCGATCGGGCCGCGCGCGGCGGCGCGACGTGCAGACCGAACCGGTTCGCGGCGGTGACGACATGACCGGCGCTGCAGCAGATGTCGAGTTCTCGTCACACGCCGACGACGGTGCGGGGCAACCCGCTCCGATGCTGCTGTGGCGGTTCGCCGGGCCGCAGCGCGCCGTGTCGAGCGCCATGCTCGGGGGCGGCCTGAAGGACATCTCATGGATCGTGAACGCGCACGTCCGCTCGGACTACAGGCGGATGGACCCGGATCGGCACCTGCGCGAGATCGCCCTAGGCGCCGGGCTCGACCCGGCTGCCGGCATCGGCCTGCTGACCGCCGCGAAGGTCGAGCGGAACGCCACGGCGGAGGACGGCGGCGTGCGATGCGATGCCACGGTGGGAGTGTCTTACCCCACCTGGGCCGCAGCTACCGACGACGACCCGCTACCCGACAACCCTTGGCGCCCCGGAACTATCAACATCGTGTGCCAGCTGCCGGTGCCGCTGTCGGACGCCGCGCTGGTGGGCGCCGTGATCACCGCGACCGAGGCGAAGACGCAGGCGCTGATCGAGGGCGGGGTCCCGGGTACAGGTACGGCCTCGGACGCGATCGTCATCTGCTGCCCGCGGCCCGACGAGCCCCGCCGCGCCGGCGGCTCGGGACTCACCGGCGCAGTCGCAGAACTCACCGGCGCAGCCGCCGAACTCACGAGCATCGTCCCGTTCGCAGGACCCCGCTCACCGTGGGGCGCGCGCCTCGCCCGGGCGGTGCACGCTGCCGTCGCCCTGGGCCTGTCCCGATACGGCTGATACCGAAGCGAACTCCCCCGCCGAGCGGTGCGAAATGCACCGTTTCGCGCCCGTTTTGCCGGATATTTCGCACCGCTCGGCGGAGAAAATCAGCGCTGGTGCGAGTAGCCGACAGCGCGCGGCGGCACGAAGTTCTCCTTGATGGCGCGCGGCGAGGTCCAGCGCATGAGATTGGCTGCGGAGCCTGCCTTGTCGTTGGTGCCGGACGCGCGGGCGCCGCCGAACGGCTGCTGGCCGACGACCGCCCCGGTGGGCTTGTCGTTGATGTAGAAGTTGCCCGCGGTGAAGCGCAGCTCCCGCATCGCCCGGGCGGCTGCGGCCCGGTCGTCGGCGATGATCGATCCGGTCAGCGCATACGGGGACGCGGTGTCCACGGCGCGCAGCACGTCGGAGAATCCGTCGGCGCGAGCGTCGTCATACACGTGTATGGCGAGCAGCGGACCGAAGTATTCCGTGCAGAAGACCTCGTCGGCGGGATCGGTTCCGGTGACGATGGTGGGCCGGACGAAGTAGCCGACGGAATCGTCGTAGGTGCCGCCGGCGATGACGTCGATGCCCGGCGTGACGTGGGCCCGGTCGATCGCGCGCTTGAGCTTGGCGAAAGCACGGTCGTCGATCACGGCGCTGGTGAAGTTGGCGAAATCCTCGACGTCGCCGACCTTCAGCGCTTCGGTCTCCGCGACGAGCGCGTCCTTGAGGCGCGGCCACAGCGACGCGGGAACGTAGGCGCGCGAAGCCGCCGAGCACTTCTGCCCGGAATACTCGAACGCGCCGCGCACCAACGCCACCCGCAGCACGTCGACATCGGCCGAGGAATGCGCCACCACGAAGTCCTTGCCGCCGGTCTCCCCCACCAGCCGCGGGTAGGCGCGGTACGCGGCGATGTTGGCGCCGACGGTGCCCCACATCTTCTGGAATACCGCGGTCGAGCCGGTGAAGTGGATACCGGCGAGATTCGCGTCCGCCAAAGCGATCTCGGAGATGTTCGGCCCGGCGCCCGGGAGCATGTTGACGACCCCCGGCGGCATCCCGGCGGCTTCAAGGAGGTCCATCGTCACGGAGGCGGCCAGCTGCTGGGTGTGCGACGGCTTCCACACCACCACGTTGCCCATGAGCGCGGGGGCGGTCGGCAGGTTCCCGGCGATCGACGTGAAGTTGAACGGCGTGACCGCGTAGACGAAGCCCTCCAGCGGCCGGTAATCCACCCGGTTCCACACGCCGCGGGAATTGGCCGGCGGCTGGTCCGCGAGGATCTGCCGCGCGAAATGCACGTTGAAGCGCCAGAAGTCGGCGAGTTCGCACGCGGCGTCGATCTCGGCCTGATAGACGGTCTTGCCCTGGCCCAGCATGGCGGCGGCATTGATCCGCGCGCGCCAGGGGCCGGCGAGCAGGTCCGCCGCGCGCAGCAGCACGGCCGCGCGGTCGTCGAAGGAGAACTCGCGCCAGGCCGGCGCCGCCGCGAGCGCCGCGTCGATCGAGGCGCGCGCATCGGCCTGGTTGCCGTGCGCCGACCTGCCCAGGACCCGGGCGTGGTGGTGCGGCGCGACGACCTCGAACGGCTCCCCGCCCGGCATGCGCCGCTGACCGCCGATGACGGCGGGAAGGTCCCGTGGCTCGGCGAACTCGGCGAGCGCGGCGACGACGTCGGCCCGCTCCACGCTGCCGGGGGCGTAGTCCAGCACCGGTTCGTTCAGCGGTGTCGGCGGGTGGGTGATGGCATCCATGTCACGGGCTCCTTCGTGGTTCGACATTGTCGGCGTGCCAGATGTCTTGGCATGTCACGTGTTCGGCTACTTCCGGTCTAGCGCGAGTCCGGTCTTCCGGGGTGGGCGAGGGCGGTGAACAACGTCATACTCGATCGTCTAGCTGCGAGAGGCCAACGCGCGCAAGAAGAACAGCAGATTGGCGGGTTTCTCGGCGAGCCTCCTGGTGAAGTAGCCGTACCAGTCGGAGCCGTAGGGCACGTAGATGCGGACGGTGTGGCCGGCGGCGACCAGCCGCCGCTGCTCGTCGGCGCGGATCCCGTACAGCATCTGGTGTTCGTAGTCGTGCGGTCCGCGGCTCGCGCCGGTCGCGAGGCGGCCGGCGATGGCGATGATCCGCGGGTCGTGCGAGGCGACCATGGGGTACCCGTCGCCGTTCATCAGCAGCTTCAGCGCGCGGACGTACGCGCGATCGATCTCGGCGGGCTCGGTGTAGGCGACCGACGCGGGCTCGTTGTAGGCGCCCTTGACGAGCCGGATCCGCGACCCCGATCCCGTGAGCCCGGCGAGGTCTGCCTCGGTGCGGTGCAGCATCGCCTGGATCGCCAGGCCGACGTCGGGCTGATCCGACCGCAGGGCCTTGAGCGTGCGCAGCGTCGCGTCGACGGTGGCGTGGTCCTCCATGTCGAGGGTGACGCGGGCGCCGGCGCCGTACGCCGCGTCGACGATGCGGCGCGCACCAGCCAGCGCATGCGCCTCGCCACCGTCCGGAACGTCGCGCGACACAGGCAATGTCGCCCCGACCGCGGACAGCTTCACGGACATCTCGGCGCCCTCGGCGAGCCCGGCTTTGGCCAGCGCGTCGATCAGCGTGAGGTAGGCGGCGACGGTGCCGTCGGCCTGCTCGCGGGCGGTCGTGTCTTCGCCGAGGTGGTCGAGGGTGACGGCCAGACCGTCGGCTTTGAGGGCGGCGGTTGCGGCGAGGGCGTCGGCGGTCTGTTCGCCGGCGACGAAGCGGTCGACGACGGACCGGGTGATCGGCAGGCGGGTGATCAGATCCTTGACCGCCGCGCTCTTGGACAGCGCGAGGATCGGTGTGCGGAGCAGGAACATGGTGGTCCCCTTGTAGGCGGCGTGCCGGTCGGTTGCTAATCGTTCAATCGTCCGATTAAGCTCTGACCGTAGGATAGCGGATTCCCGGGGCGCGTGTCACGGGTGGCACGGCCGGATCGATCGGAGCGGTCGGAGCGCTAGCCGGGAGCGGAGGTGACGCACATGGCCCCCTCGCACACCGACGCGCGCGCCGATTCGCACACCGACGCGCACAGTGACGCACAGAGTGACCACCACCGGCCCGCCCGGCAGCGGCAGCCGCCCGAGGTCCGCCGCGCCATGATCATCGACGCGGCACGCGAACTCATTGCGGCACAAGGGATGCACGCGACCACCATTCGGGACATCGCCGCCGCCGCGGGCGTGGCCGTGGGCACCGTCACCTATCACTTCTCCGGCATCGCCGAGGTTCTCGCCGGGGTGCTGCAGGCGGAGATGACGCAGTTCTCCGCCCCGGTCATGTCGGCCGCCGTAGCCGCCGCCACCGGCCGGCGCGGGCTCGACATCCTCACCGACGGTCTGCTCGCTTCCGGGGACCGGGCGGCTGAGCACTGGAAACTGTGGCTGGACTTCTGGACGCTGGCCGCGCACCAGCCTCACTACGCCGACTGGCAGGCCGGCGTGTACGTGGACCTGCACTACCTCGCCGAGTCGCTGCTGCGGCGGGGCACCGCGGACGGCTCGCTGCGCGCTCCCGAACCCGCGCGCCAGGCCGTCGAGTACATCGCGCTCATGGACGGGCTGGTGGTCCAGGCGTATCTGCCGGACTCGCGGCTGAAGCCCGACCAGGCGAGGGCCATGCTCACGAACTACGTCATCTCCGTTTTCACGGCGCCCGACACGACCACGGCGCAGGCAGCGACGAAAACGCCTGCTGCCGTTACGAAATCGGATCGGTCACGTCGAACTCGATGACGGTGGAGAACCAGCCGCCGCCACCGCTGACCGTCGCGCGGTAGGTGCCCGCGGCGGTGTCGGCCGCCGTGTGGACGCGGACTGTGAGTTTCTCGAAGTCCCGCGGCCCGAGGACCAGGGTGGGCGGGGTGAAGGTGATCTGATCGACCCCGATGCCGTCGCCGGCGCCGCCGTTCACCGCCGAGACGCGCTGCACCCCGGTGGCGTCGAAGGCAAGCTCCGGCGTCGGGTCCGCGCCCGCGTTCTCGACGAGCAGCGGCACCCGCAGCACCGCACCGCGCGCCACCCGCGGGCGATCGGTGCCGCCGAACATCCCGGCCGGATCCTCCCGATGCGAAGGCGCCGGGGTCGGAGCGGCCGGCGTCATGGTCGACGCGAATCTCTCGGCGGTGCGCGCGGCGTCCATGGCGTAGCGGAAGAGGTTGCCGGCCGCCGCCGTCCCGAAGGTGACGATGTCCTCGAACGAGGTCGCGCCCCGCGGCGGAAGGTCCTTCGTGGTGCTGGCTGCGGCGGCGGAGCGGGCCATGGACGCGCCGGCATCGAGGGTGGTACGCACCATATCGCCGATGCGGCCCATCGCTCCGGCCGCGAGCCCGAGGGGATCGAACCCTGCGCCCTTCGATGTGGAGGCACCCTTCGATGCCGAAGCGTCGCGGTCGGTCACGAAGGTCCTCCTGGGCGGACTTCGGCGGGCGGGCACGGCGGCTCGCAGGGTTGCGGGGTCGCGACCGTGGCGCCGGTGAGACGGATCCCGATGACGCGGTTGTTGCCCAGGTTCACCTCGAGCCGGTAGTCCGAGGCGATGTGCCACGGGTTGCAGAAGCGGACCTCGAGGGGCGTGCGCATCTGCAGCGCGTGGTGGATGGGCTTGGCCAGTCCGGTGTCGACGCGCAGGCTGTGGTCGATCGGGTCGACCGCGAGTGTCTGGTGGTGATCGTTCAGGAACTCGTGCTGCATCCGAAGGTGTACCGGCGCCTCGGGATCGCCGGCGACGGTGAGCGTGCCGCGTACGTCGACCGGACAGGGGTCCTCCTGGTCCCAGCAGACCATGTGCACCAGCGGCCGGCCGGGCGCGGTGCCGTGCATCACCGCGCCGCTCACCTCGTGCCGGATCGCGGGCTCGGCATCGGCGCCGTGCAGCGCGAGCGCCCCGTGGTCCAGCGCGAAGCGGTCCCCCGGTTGCTGTTCGATCAGCGTCGGGTCCTCGGCCATGTCATCCCCTCGCTTCACCGGATCCGGTAGACGTTGAGGTTGAAGTCAGTGTCGCACACGTAATCGGGGATGACGATCTTCACGCAATGGTCGCCGCCGAGGCAGGAGTAGGCGATCATGACGCCGGCGGTGCCGGAGTCGTAGACGCACAAGGGTTTTCCGTCGACCTCGATCGCGCACCCCTGGGGGCCGGTGATCTCGAACCGGTAGATCCCGGGATTGAAGCAGCCGCAGCCCTTCCACTCGGCGGTGTACGGGATGCGCAGGTCGCGGAGGCTGCGCGGTTTGAGGCTGCTGGTGGGCAGACCGTCGGTGCAGCCGTCGGTCTCGTCCGGGCCGATATCGAGCAGATGGCGGTCGATGTGCAGCCACACGGGCCTGCTGGCCGAGGCGAGCGGCGCAAGCAGCTCGACCTCGGTGAGCAGCGCGGGCAGCGGTTCCGCTGTCGAAACCGCCGTCGAAACCGCCGTCGAATCCGTGGATGACGCGGTCTCGCCGACGGTGACGTGGGTGACCTCCTTCCGGGCGGCGCCCCGGGCCGGATCGCCCGTCGGCTTCGGACCCCGATCCGGCGGACCGGGCGGCGGCTGCGCCGTCACCGCATGGAACCGCACGCGGACGCGGAGGTTGTCCCGTAGGGCCGCCTCGAGCAGCGCGTACGGCACGGAGCCGCGCGCGACGAACACCTCGAGAGCGGCGGGGTCGAACGGCGCCGGGTCGACCGTGCCGCCGTCGCCGGTGAGTTCCGGCGCCGTGGTGATCCGGGAAAGTGCCAGCGATCCGTCCAGCGCATCCGTGCCCGCCGGCAGGATCACCCCGAGGGTCTCGACGAAACCCGATGCGGTGTCGCCGGTATCGGTGCCGCCGCCGTCGGCCGACGCATCCGATCCGGCCCACACCGCGACGATCGTCGGCTGCTTCTCGCCGGTGTCGGAGGCGAGGAACTGCATGAGCTGGCCGGCAGCCTGGGCGTCCCGGATCATGCCCAACTGCTGGGCGGCGACCTCGCGTTCCGGGATCTGCATCGGCAGGCGCAGCGTCATCGTCGAACCGGTGGTCGCGAGCACGGAGACGATCGCCTCGTCCGGCGCGTCGCCCTCACCCTCTACGACGTTCCGTGCGTGCAGCGCGACGCGGATCACCAGCCCGCCGCAGGTCTGCACGGCGCTCGGGAAGCCCAACTCGTCGCGAGAGATGCGGGCGATCCGGCCGATCTCCTGCCCCGCCGCCCCGTCCGTCGACTCGATCTCCACCGGGTCGGCACGGTTCATCGCGTCGCGCGCCAACGCGACCTTGGTCAGGCGTTCGTTGAAGCGTTCCGGATCCGCGTCGAGATCGGCGATCGTGAAGACCACCGGGCCGGTCGCGGTGATGACGCGGACCGAAACCATTCCCGCGCGCCCGATCTCGACGCGATCCACGAAGCCTCGGGTGGTTGTCATCTGCTGCTCCTCGCATCGGGACCGCCCCGCGGGCGGGGCGGTCGGGGGTCGTTCATGGCTGATCCGGGCGTGGCGTCGCGCCCTGCGACTGGAGATCGTCGAAACTCCGGCCGTCCCGGCGGATCCGCACGCTGCCGGGCAGTACGAACCCCTGCTGGGAGATGACGATGGTGTCCAGGCAGCACTCCATCTGCGCGATGCCGATCACCACCGTCGGCAGCGGCGAGACGACCTGGACCGTGGCATCAGCCGTCTCGGTCGCGATCTGCCCGCCGATCTTGTCGATCAGGTTCTCGACCACGGCGAGCATGATCCACCCGACGATCGGGATCAGGATGTCGAGCAACACGTCGCAACAGCTCTCGCCGACGTCGAAATCCCCCGCCCGAGGCTTCAGTTCGAGCCAGCATCCGGCCGGATCGTCCGGGTGCGGCGTGGCATCGATGAACACCGGGCCGCTGAACGAGACGTCCGGGTCGGGCCAGCAGTCGATGTGCACCTCTGCCTCGCCGGTGATCCACAGATGCCCGGGATGCTTGCCGTGTGCGCCGTCGTCGCTGGGCTCCGCGTGACAGGTCTTGAGCGTCGCATGGCCCTGCGGCCGGTTGATGTCGGCTCCGGATCCGGTGTTCACGCCGGGGAAGGCCGCGTCGATGACGGCGGTGCTCTTCTCGATCACGTTGTCCCGTCCGACGGCGAGAGCCACGTCGGCCGCGCCTCGGAAGTCGTCCGGTGCGACGTCGTCGGCAGCGGTGCCGCTGCGGCGGTTCATCAGCACCGCAAGGGTTCCGGTGGCCGGAAGCAGGAAGCCGACGGGGGTCGACAGGGTCACGCCCTGCTGGTTGGACACCGGGGTGTAGAGCGCGAACTGTAGGTCGTGCAGGTAGTCGGCGATCTGCTGTTGGATGCGCGCGATGGCGGCGGCCTGGGAGTAGGCGGCAGAGGTCGGCGTGCCGAAGCCGCCCAATGCCTGGATCACCAGCGGGCGCAACTGGGCGAGGACCTGGTCATGTCCCGGGCTGGCGTTGTCGAGCACCACCTGTGTCGCCACCGTGGGGTCCGCCGGCTCGTCGGCCATGTCGACGGTGATCGTGGTGTCGGTGCGCACGACCGCCCGCCAACAGGTGACGGTACTGAACGACAGGTAGTGGTACGAGCCGTAGCCGGTCGGAACATCGACGTGTATCGGCACGGTGAGCTTGAGATACTCTGTGCCGCCGACGGTTTCGAGCGACCCAGTGATGGCGGGGCTGCCCGGCGCGGGTGGCAGGAGCGTGGTGTCAGCAGTGCCGTCATAGACGAGCAGTTCCGCGGTTCCGCCCGGTGCGGGAGCGGTGTACCGGTGCGGCAGGGTGAGGTACTTCGAGTGGATCGCGTCCGTGACCTGCTGGGCGCCGATCACCGGAACACCGGTCAGGCCGATGACGTCGACGTCCCCGGGGGTGACGTCGTCGAAGCGGATGCCCAGCCACGGCTGGCCGTCATCTCCGACCCAACTGTTCAGGCGGCCGGGAAACCGGGCAGTCGAGCTGAGGGTGATGCGGCTGAGGTTCGGGTCCGGCGCCGACGGGATCTCGATGGTGATGTCGTTGGGCACGTCGAACCGGATGTGTTTCGCGTCGGCGAAGGCGAGGTCCGCGGGCCGCGACTCGTCGTCGAGGACGGACACCATGACGGTGCCGGTGAGGCCGCCGCCCAGGTCGATGTCGATAGGCCCCACGGTGTGCGGGAACAGGTCCTCGTTCTTGAACGCGAGGTGGAAGATCTGCCGCACGGCGTCGAGGGACAGCTCGACGCAGTAGTCGAAGTTGGCGGTGTTGCTCACGGCGGGGCGGCCTTCCGCGAGCCCCGCGGGAACGTCACGGACTCGATCCAGTCGGTGAGGCCGCCGGTCTGGCCGCCGTCCCGGACCTTCGCGAACGCGCCGGGCGGCAGGACGGGCATGACGCTGACCTCGAGGATGCCCAATTCCAGGAGCGGCCGCACGAGTTCGTGGGAGGGGAGGTAGAACCACAGTTCGGGGAGCGTGACCTGCTTCGGCCGGGAGCGCGCCCGGGGCAGCGGCGGCACGGGCGCGTCGAGATCCAGCCGCCATACCGGAGGAGGGCGCGTGGGCGGTGCTGTCGGCGCTGTCGGCTCTGTCGGCGGGGTCGGCACGCTGCGCGCGGGCAGGCGGTGGTCGGGAGTCGGGAGCAGCGCCCGGAGCCTGTCCTGCGATGCGGCCGGGATCGCGGGCAGGTAGGTCGGCTGCCGGCCAGCGGTGGCCAGCGGGTGCAGATGCAAAGCCCCGAACAGGATCTCGGCGAGGCGCGCGGGATCGGACGGGTGCGGCGCGGTGCCTAGGTCCTTGGTGAGCGCGGTGATGAGTTCCGCACGCCGGCTGCGGACCTCGGCCGGTTGCTGTACGGCGTGCAGGATGTGGTCGGCGATGGCGGGTGACAGCTGGACACCGACCGCCCGGAGGGCCAGCGCGGGGTTCGCGGCGAGCATCCGCGAGCTGCGCGGGTCCGCGGCGAGCGCGGCGATGATCGCCGTACGCTCGCCGACGAGCGCCCGGTGGGTGGTGATCTTCAGAGCCGGCGGTCCGGCGGCGGGCGGAGCCGGCCGTGACTTTCCCGTACCTGAGTCGCTACGCTTCGCCATGCTGGACCCTCCGGTCCGGTCTTTCAGGGCACGAAGAGCGTACCGCGATTCTCCGGCTTTGGGCAGGTGAGAAACGTTGTTGCCGAACCTCGGGCCCGTCGGGCCGTTCCCGGACGCGCCGCTGGGTGACCACCTGGAGCGTCGGTGGTTGCACTATGCGTTTCGGTCACCGTCGGGGGACGTATCGGTGATCGCCAACCTCTCGACCCTGGGCTCGTCCGGGCCCGCCGCGGTGGGCCAGTCGATGTCGATCCTGTTGGTACACGATCGCGAAGCCGGCTGGCATAGCAGCCAGTTCAATGCGAGCGTCACGCCGCGGGCTTGGTCGTCCTTCGGCGCATCGAAAAGCCCGTCCCGCATGCGCATCTCGAGTCCGACCCACGGTCCGAGCGTCGACCTGCGGCTGACCCGCACCGGTCGTCCGTGCACGTCGCAATGTGCTCCGTTCGGGCTCGATCAGCACCTGCGGTGGCAGTCCGAGCCGGGAATCCGCGCCACCGGCGTGACCGCGGCGAGCGGAGGCGATGAGCGGCCGGTCCGCCTGGTCGGCTACCACGAACGGGTGCGCGGACGCTGGGGTTGGCCGGACCTGGGTGGATGGGTCTTCGGATTCGTCAACGACACCCCTGCGCCGTCTGGCCCGCCGGCGTACTCGGTCGTCTTCACGCTCATCACGCCGCGCGACAATGCCGACGCCGCAACCGGTTCGGTGATGCTCTGGAGATCGGGCCGGCTCGTTCGGCATTTCCCGCGCCGGCGGATCGATGTCGCTGTCTCGGGGTCGCTGTCGCGCGACGACGTCCACGTCCTACCGCCGCTGGCCGCGACACTCGGTACGGCGCCGACCGCCGAGGTACCGGCCCGGCTGGTGATCGTGGCGCAGACCGGCGATGATCGGCTGTGCATCGACGTGGACGCACGGACGGCCGGCCGGATCGTCAACTCGTCCGAGCTCGGCCTCGCGCCGTTCAGCGTTCACGAGGTCCTCGGCCCGGCCGTCGTCACCGGGCACGTCGGCGGCCGGCAGCTCGGCTTCACGGCCGGTGCGGTTGTCGAGTTCGCCGGCGGTGCCCATGCCGACTGACCACGCCTCGACCTCGCCCGGTCCGCAGCGCGCAGCCACAGATTCCGACGGTCCAGAACCCGACGGTCCAGATTCCGACGGTCCTGAACCCACTGGAGCGGACGTCTTCACGGCGACCGTGCACGAACTCACCCAGCGCGCGCCCGCCATCGTCGCCGCCGCGGCTGCCGAACTCGGCGCGATCAGCCTGGCGCTCCACTTCGGCGACGGCACGGCCGGCGCGCTCAGCGCGCACCGATCGCGCCTGATCGCGGCCGCGCACTCGCCGGCTTCGGCCGACGTCGAGGTGTACTTCGACGCCCGCGCTATGAACCTGATCTTCGACCTGGCCTCGCGACCGATCGACGAGGTGCTGCCGGGCAGCCTCGATGTCCGCGGGCCGCGAGACCAGGTACTCGCGGTCTGGCGAGCGATGCGGCTGCTGTCCCAGCGCGCCGCGGGACTGCGTGCGGTACAAGAACTCTGGAGATCCTACCGCGACGCTTCGCCGCATCTGTGGGGGAAGCCGCCCGGCGCCACGAACAACGTCATCGACGGAACCGCGGCCGACGGATGGGCAGCGCCGCGCGATACCGGTTGGCGCGCACTGGATTTCTTCGACCATCGGCAGCCGACCGGAGACCGGCCGCTCGTCGGCGGAACCGTCGCCAGCGCGCCGCGCAGCCTCTGGGACGGGACGCGGGCCACCGGATGGTGGCTCCCCGAGCCGGTCGCGGATGCCGACCTCGTCGACGTGATGACCGCCTGCCGCGATCGAGTCCGGCGCGAGATGAACCGGCTCATCCCGGACCGGCAACCGAAATCCTCACTGTACGAACTGATCCGCGCGTATCCCACCCGGCAGGGCAAGGGTCTGCGCCCGACGTTGACCTTGGCGGCGTGCGCGGCGTTCGGCGGCAGACCGGACGACGCGGTCCGCGTGGCCGCCGCACTCGAGTTGTTCCACAACGGGTTCCTGATCCACGACGACATCGCGGACGAGTCGACACACCGCCGCGGGCGGCCGACCCTGCACACCGAGCACGGCGTGGGGCTTGCCGTGAACGCGGGGGACGGCATCAACCTGCTCGCGGTCGACGCGGTGCTGTCCAACCTCGAGACTCTCGGCCTGGCACGCACTCTCGGCCTGATCCACGAGGTGCTGCACATGTGCAGGGAGACCGTCGAGGGGCAGGCCATCGAGCTGGAATGGATCCGGCGCGCCACCGTCCCCCGGTCGGACCAGGCCTACTACCGGATGAGCACGAAGAAGACCGGCTGGTACACGTGCATCTCGCCGTGCCGGCTCGGTGCCGTGTGCGCCGGCGAGAGCGGGCCGGCACTGGACGTCTTCAACGAGGCATTCCGCTGGATCGGCATCGCCTTCCAGATCCAGGACGACGTCCTCAACCTGATCGGCGAGGAGGCGCTCTACGGCAAGGAGCCGCTGGGCGATCTCCTCGAGGGCAAGCGGACGGTGATGCTGATCCACCTGATGCGCACTGCCGACGATCGCGACCGCGCCAGACTGGCCGAACTGCTGGCGCGCCCGCGGCAAGGTCGCGCGCAGGAGGATGCAGCGGAAATACTTGCCGCCATGCAGCATTACGGATCGATCGACTACGCCATCGACCTCGCCGACCGGCTCGCGCGGCGCGGCACGCAGCGGTTCGAGCGGGACCTGCGCGCCGTCCCGGAGAACGAGGGCAAGGCGCTGCTCCGCCAGATCGCCAACTACGTGACCACGAGGCCGCTGTGACATCGACGCGCGGCCGCGCAGAGACCGGCCCCACCGCAGGCGAGGACACGCTCGGTGACGCGGACCGCGCCGTGCTGGCGCGCATCGACGAGGGGAACACGTGGCTCCGCGCGGTGCTCTGCACCCTCGCGCGGCGCGGAACCCTGTTGCGCCAGGAGGAGCCCGAGCGAGCCGCGACGTTGATCGAGGCCCTGTCCCGGTGGCCGTGGTTCAAGGGCGGGCAGTTCCTGTTCGATCTGATGGAGTGGGAGGACTTCATGGTCGACGGCCCGCCCCCGCCGCTGGTCGCGTCGGTGCTGGGCAGCGGCAGCGTCCGCCGGATCGCGTCCGCCCTCGCCGGGACGCGCGCCCTGCTCGACGACGCTGCGGCCCGAGCATTCGACGATGCGCGGCGCGCGTACGAGCAGCTCACCGTCGACATCGCCGCCGCTGAGGAGCACTTACCCGCCCTGCAGCCGGGACTCTACCTCTACCGCGACGTCGTTCTCGGGGTCGTCGTCAGCGTCGGCCCGATCGTGGCGGAGGCCGACCGGTCCAGCGACGCCCCACCGTCGTGACATCCGCGCGGCCGGGGCACGTCCTCTGCCGGGACCTTGCGGCGGCGTAGTCCGGACGCTAATAGCCGGGCGAGCAATTCGCGTGAGGAGACCTCGGTCGCCCCTGATGCGACGAGGCCGGCGTAACGCGCGACCGGCACGTCGTAGTGGTCTCGATCGAACGCCCGGCCCGGGAGGTCATGGTGGGCCGCGAACGCGTGCAGCTCGACCACGCTCACGTCGCTGACCAGGTGCGAGAACAACGTGCCGTGCGCCGGCCAGTTC
This sequence comes from Actinobacteria bacterium 69-20, assembly GCA_001897425.1. Lineage (GTDB taxonomy): Bacteria > Actinomycetota > Actinomycetes > Mycobacteriales > Nakamurellaceae > Nakamurella. The sequence continues at coordinate 32,950 of MKSW01000033.1, forward strand.
GGCGGATCGATCAGGATGGCCACGCACCCCACCATAGGTCGCTCCGTCAGAGCGCGCCGGATTCTTCGCCCCGGGGCGCAGGTCCACCGCGGCACGGCTACCTCGATGTCGGCAGACACGTGTGACCCGGCGGTCACTATTCGCGTATGACGTTGTCCCCGTCGATGCGTACGTCGATCGGTGGCAGTGGTTTCGTGGCGGGCCCACGCAGGACCTGTCCGGTCAACAGCTCGAAACGGGAGCCGTGGCACGGACACAGCAGCCCGTCACCGGCGGAGACGACGGTGCACCCGCGATGCGGGCATATCGCCGAGAACGCCCGCACGGTCGTGTCGTCCGAACGCGCGACGAAGGCCGGATGTCGGTCGATGGTCACGGCGACGACTCCGCCGACCGGGACTTTGTCGAGTGCGATGAGCGCTGTGCCGGACCCGGTTGCTCCGGAGGTGGACCGGTCGTCCGATCCGCTGTTGGCGCAGGCGGCGAGCGCGGCGGCCGCCCCGATGGCCGGCACCGCCAGCCCCGCGCGGAGCACGGCGCGTCGGCCGGCGTTCGCCGGTTCCGTCTCAAACCCACGCTCCGTCTCGAACCGATCCGCAACGGGCATGTGGAACGCAGCCCCATCCGAAGGGCGCCCGCCCGAAGCAGGCTCGTGTCGGCCGCCGCGACTCCGCTCACATGTGCGCTCTGACACGCCGTCACCTCTCTGATCCACATCCCGGGCGGGCCCGAGCCTAGGCGCTACCATCCGCCGGCTTCATCGCGACGCCTCGGCAACATCTCAGAGCATCACCGCGACGTGAGTCGACCGCGCCACGGCAACGCGCCGAGCGCAGGCGACGCCCGCACTGCTGGGCCGATGGGCGACGCGCGGGTACGGTGCAGCGCCGTGCGCCCGGTTGCTCGCGCTCCCCCGCCGATGAGCGATGACGACCGGATCCCGTAGCCTCCCGATATGGAACTCCCCGGAACTTCTGCCATTGTGACCGGTGCCGCCTCCGGTCTAGGTGCCGCCACCGCGGCCGCGCTTGCCGGCGCGGGCGCCGTCGTGGTCGGTATCGATCTGCCAGCGGGGTGGGCGAAGGCGGGCTCGCCGCCGAACGGCGTCATACCCGTCGACGCGGACGTGACGAGCGAGACGGACGTCGCCCGCGCGGTCGCTGCGGCGGTCGATTCGGGCCGCCCGCTTCGAGTGGTTGTGAACTGCGCCGGGGTCGCTTGGGCCGCAAGGATTCTCGGCCGAAAGGGCGTGCACGACCTCGACCTGTTCCGAAACGTGGTGGGGATCAACCTGATCGGCCCGTTCAACGTGCTTCGCCTTGCGGCCCAGGCGATGTCGGCGACCGAGCCCGCGGACGAGTCCGGCCAGCGGGGCCTCATCGTGAACACGGCGAGCGTCGCGGCGTTCGACGGCCAGGTCGGGCAGATCGCCTACGCCGCCTCGAAGGGCGGTATCGCGGCGATGACGCTGCCGGCGGCCCGCGACCTCGCCCAGTACGGCGTGCGGGTGATGGCGATCGCGCCCGGGATCATGGACACGCCGATGATGGCGTCGATCACCGACGAGTTCCGCGCCGCGCTCGAGGCGACCGTCCCGTTCCCGGCACGACTCGGCCGACCGGAAGAGTATGCGGCGCTGGTGCTGTCGCTGGTATCGCTGGACTACCTCAACGGCGAGGTGATCCGGCTCGACGGCAGCCTGCGGATGCCGCCGCGGTAGCGGGCGCGCACCCTGGCATGCGACCCCACTTCGGGTGTGCATAGAACTGGGGCATTTCGGACATAATGCTGCTAGATGCACACTGTCCGTCTCTATGTCCGTCTTTAGAGTGTGAATGCTGCAGCATTCTGTCGCATTTATCCCAGTTCTACTCACACTCGGCTGGTTATCCCGCTGATCCCCCTGCAGCGGATACGCGACGCCTGGGTTTCCTACCTGCGACCCAGATGTCTGGCGAGGCACCGAGATCCGTGGTCTACTCACCCGCATGGCCCTTGACAACGACGCGGCGACGAGCACGCCGATGAGCACCGCTGCTGGCACGATCCCGCTCGCGCATGTCGTGCAGGGGAACGGTCCGCTGCTCGTGCTCATCCACGGCATCACCGAGAACCGCCACAGCTTCGATCCGCTGCTGCCGATGCTGCAAAGCCGCTACCGCGTCCTGGCGGTGGATCTGCGCGGGCACGGCGACTCGCCGCCTGCGGCCGAGTATCCGCTGGACGCCATGGCCGCCGATGTGGCCGCCGAGGTCGCCCAGGTGGTGGACGGTCTCGGCAGCGAATCAGGCGAGCCGGGGCAGGCGCCGCTGGTCGTAGGCCACTCGCTGGGCGGGATCGTCGCCGCTGCTTACGCCGTACGGTTCCCGGTGCGCGGAGTCGTGAACATCGACCAGTCGTTGGATCTCGCCGCGATGCAGGAGCAGGTACAGGCGGTCGAGGGCCTGTTGCGCAGCGATGCGTTCCCCGCCGTCATCACCGGTATGTTCGCTCAAATGACGGGACAGCTCCCGCCGGACGAGCAGCAGCGCGTCGGGGCGCGCGTGACGGAGTTCGATCCGGCGGTGTGACGGCGCGGTATCACAGCGCTACGCGAACGGCTATGACGGCGCGGCACCGCCACGCGACACAACCCCGTGGGCGCACCGACACGCTCTCGTCCCGCGGGCAGCGCATGACGTCACACTGCGGCCCGGAACATCGTCATACCAGCCGGCGGTCGCCGGAATCGGTTGCGTCACTTGAGGAGCGCGCGGGCCATCACCAAGCGCTGCACCTGGTTGGTGCCTTCGTAGATCTGGGTGATCTTCGCGTCGCGCATCATCCGCTCGACGGGGAAGTCTCGGGTGAAGCCGTAACCGCCGAGCAGTTGCACGGCGTCCGTGGTGACGTCCATCGCGACGTCCGACGCGAAGCACTTGGCGGCAGAGGCGAGGAAGCCCTTGTTCTCGTCGCCCCGCTCCGTGGCGGCCGCCGCCTGGTAGACGAGGGTGCGGGCGGCCTCGACCCGCATCGCGGCATCCGCGATCATGAACTGCAGCGCCTGGAAATCGGCGAGTCGTTTGCCGAACTGCTTGCGCTCCTTGACATATCCGATCGCGACGTCGAGTGCACCCTGTGCGATCCCGACGGCCTGCGCGCCGATGGTCGGCCTGGTGTGGTCCAGCGTCTTCAGCGCCGTCTTGAACCCGGTGCCCGGTTCGCCGATGATCCGATCCCCGGGGATCCGGCAGTTCTCGAAGTGGATCTCCCGGGTCGGCGAACCCTTGATGCCCATCTTGCGTTCCTTGCTGCCGACCACGAATCCGGGGTCGTCTTGGTGCACGACGAATGCCGAGATCCCGTTCGCCTTATGCGAAGTCGCTGCCGCATCGGGATCCGACACGGCCATGACGGTGTACCAGGCCGACACCCCCGCGTTGGTGATCCAGCACTTGGTGCCGTTCAGGACCCAGTCGTCGCCGTCGCGAACAGCGCGGGTTCGCATGGCAGCCGCATCGGAACCGGCCTCGCGCTCGGACAGGGCGTAGGAGATCATCGCCGATCCATCCGCGATCGACGGCAGCACCTGTCGCTTCAACTCCTCGGACGCGGAAAGCAGGATCGGCATCGATCCCAGCTTGTTCACGGCCGGGATCAGCGACGACGCCGCACAGACCCGGGCGACCTCCTCGATCACGATCACCGTGGTGACGGCGTCGGCCCCCGCGCCGCCGTACTCCTCGGGGATGTGTACGGCCTGGAACCCTGCCGACGTGAGCGCCTTCTGCGCCTCGACCGGGTAGCGCTCCTGTTCGTCGCACTCGGCGGCGTACGGCGCGATCTCCTTCTCGGCGATCTCCCGGATCGCGGCGCGGACGTCGCTCTGATCGTCGGTCAACGTGAACTGTGGCACGGCGCGCTCCTTCAGGGGTCCTGCGGTGACGCCATCGTAGGCCGCGCAGCCGACAACCCGCCCGTTTGCGCGCAGTGCCGGGCGGCTCTTCGTCAGGGCCGTTGGTCGAGAATCGCCCTAGCCCAAGCGCTCTCGCTGGACCCTTTCGGTGAGAGCGCGGTCCTTCGCGAGTACCGAGGCCTGGAGGTCGTCGGCGTAGGCGGCGAGTTCTGCCGCCAGCGTGCGGCCGCCCTCGTCCGGCGTCGCCGCGAGCATCCGAACCGCGAGCAACGCCGCGTTGGCGGCGCCGTCGATCGATACGGTGGCGACCGGAACCCCTTGTGGCATCTGCACGATCGAAAGCAGCGAGTCCAGCCCGTCCAGCGACGCCAGCTTCACCGGAACGCCGATCACCGGAAGCGTAGTCGCGGCGGCCACCATGCCGGGCAGGTGCGCCGCCCCGCCGGCCCCGGCGATGATCAGGCGCAGCCCGCGACCGGCTGCCGTCGACGCGTAGTCCAGCATGCGCTGCGGCGTGCGGTGCGCAGAGTAGACACCGACCTCGTAGGGCACCGCAAAATCATCGAGAACCGTTGCGGCGGCGCTCATCACGCGCCAGTCGGAGTCTGATCCCATCACGATGCCGACGAGCGGCGCGCGGTCGGTGCGGGGGTCCACCGTCGATGACGATATGTCTGTTCCGAGCTCCGTCATATCCGCCCCTGCCCTTCGTGCCTGACGGTCGACACACCGTGCCGCCCGGTGAGCCCGTCGGCGCGGCGCAACACCTGCCGGTCGCCGACGGGATGGATCTGGTAACCGTCGGCCCAGACCCCTGAGCCGAGCCACTCCGCGGCGAGGGCGGCACGGCGGCGGAGCGCACCGGCATCGTCACCGGTCACGGTGACGTGCCCGAGCTTGCGGCCGGGCCGAAAAGCCTTGCCGTACAAGTGAACCTTGACGTCCGGGAAGCGTGCGGCGAGGTGGTGCACGCGTTCGTCCATGCCGATCGATCCGCCGTCCGGGGCCTCGTCTCCAGCCCCGGCTCCCGCCGCGGCTCCGTCCCCGCCTCCGCCCACTTCGCCGACCCCGTCCCCCGCGGCGCCACCGAGCACGTTCGCCATCACGGTGACGGGCGCGACCGGCACGGTGCTGCCGAGCGGGTAGTCGAGGACCGCCCGCAGGTGCTGTTCGAACTGGCTGGTGACCGAGCCGTCGATGGTCCAGTGGCCGGAGTTGTGCGGCCGCATGGCCAGCTCGTTGACCAGGAGCCCGTCCGGCGCGGCGGCGGACGGCGGCACCTCGAAGAGTTCGACCGCCAGCACACCCACCACGCCTAGTGCGTCGGCGATGCGGAGTGCCAACTCGGTGGCAGCCGCCGCTCGCGCGGGATCAAGACCCTGGGCGGGCGCGACGACCTCGACGCACATCCCGTCCCGCTGAACGGTTTCCACCACCGGCCAGGCGGCCGCCTGCCCGAACGGCGAGCGGGCCACCACCGCCGCGAGCTCACGGACGAGCGGGACGCGCTGCTCCAGCACCACGATCGCTTCGGGTGGGATGGGCGGGAAAGTTGGCGCAGCTGGGACTGCAGGTATCTCGGACGGGCCATCGACCATCCACACGCCGTGCCCGTCGTACCCGCCGCGCGCTACCTTGACGACGACCGGCCACCCGTTCTTCTCGGCGAAGGTCGTGATGCGGCCGGGCATCTCGCCGGCGGCGCACACCTCGAAGGCCGGCACGGGGATGCCGAGCTCGGCGAGCCGCCGGCGCATGTGCGCCTTGTCCTGCGCGTAGATCAGCGCGTCCGGCGACGGGTACACGGCAACGCCCTCGGACTGCAGCGTGCGCAGCATCTCACCCGGAACATGCTCGTGATCGAAGGTGAGCACATCGCAATGGGCCGCGAACGCGCGCAGGGCGGCGAGATCGTTCGGCGCACCAACGGAGACGTCGCGGCACACCAGCGCCGCAGAATCGTCCGGCGATTCCGCGAGCACGGCCAGCGACTGGCCGAGCGCGATCGCCGCCTGCTGCGTCATCCGCGCGAGCTGGCCGCCGCCGACCATGCCGACGATCGGCAGCTGCGTGCGAGTGTCCACGGCTGAAAACACTATCGCCCGTCCGGCGGCGGTCCGCGGCCGCGGCACGCGTCGAGTGGGAGTCCTGCAGAGTATGGGCGCCTCAAGACTCTGCAGGACTCCCACTCAACAGGGCGACCGACCGACGGAGCCGCCGCAGCGCAGGGTTGCCGCCCGAGGCGCGAACGGAAGCCAAGCGCGAACCGTAGACTCGCAAGGTGAGTCTTGTCGACCAGGTGCGCGCGATCCTCCCGCCGAGGTACCGCGAGTTCGCGAAGTTCCTGGTGGTCGGCGGCGTCGCGTGGGTGGTGGACGCGGGCCTGTTCACGATCCTGACGCACACGGTGCTGGACAACAAGGTGTTGACCTGCAAGATCATCTCGATGTTGGTCTCCACGATCGTGTCGTACGTGCTCAACCGGGAGTGGTCCTTCAGCGGCCGCGGCGGGCGGGAGATGCACCACGAGGCGCTGCTGTTCTTCCTGTTCAACGGGCTCGGCTTCGCGATCAACCTCGCACCGCTGGCCACCAGCCACTACCTGCTCGGCATCAACCTGAGCCACGGATATTCGCGGTTCACCGTGTCGGTCGCGGACTGGGTGGCGGCCAACATCGTGGGCACCCTCATCGCGATGATCTTCCGGTACTGGTCGTATCGCCGGTTCGTGTTCCCACACGAGATCGCCGCGCCCGCGCCCGATGCGGCGGGGGTGGAATAGCAGACACGGCGAGGCGCCGGCTCGGGCGCGGGAGTCCGCAGCCCTACCTACTCGGCGCGTGCCGCGTCCGCGGTCGCCAGGTCGTCGGCGCTCCCCTCGGCCGCGCGGCCGGACGCGCCGCCTACATCGGACGCCGCCCCGGAGCCAGCCACGCTCGCGCCCGCCGAGCCTGCGCCGCCCGCCCCGACATCCTCGCCGTCTTGCGACTCCGGCCCCCGACCCGCAACCAGAAACACCCCGAAGATCGGCGGCCGGGCCCGCCGGAGCGCCAGCCGTCCACCGTCCGCCTCGATGAACGCGCGCGCGAGGCCCAGTCCGATCCCGGTCGAGTCAGCCGTCGACACGCCCCGGTCGAAGATGTGCCCGACCAGCGCGTCCGCCACCCCCGGCCCCTCGTCCGCCACCTCGACCACCACCATCGTCGGACCCGGCCGGACCGTGATGCGCACCGTTCCCGCCCCATGCTTGAGCGCGTTGTCGACGAGCACGCCGATCGCCTCGCGGAGCCGCACCCCCGTGGCGTGCACGGTGGTGCGGCGCGGGCAGCGCACCTGCAGCGTGCGGCCGGCGGCGGTGAACGCCGACTCCCATTCGGTGCGTACCTCCGCGAGTTCGTCGGCCAATCGGAGTTCCGTCGCCCCCGCGGCCCGCCGCGAGCGGGCATTGGCGAGCAGGTCGTCGACCACCGTGACGAGCCGGTCGGTCTGATCGAGGGCCGCGTGCACCTCGCTCACCACGTCCGGATCCGGATGCTGCGCCAGCTCTTCGAGGCGCAGCCGCAGGCCCGTCAATCTGGTCCGCAGCTGGTGCGAGATGTCGCTGGCCAGGTCCCGCTCGCGCCGGATCAGTGCGGCGATGTCGGTGGCCGAGGAATCGAGTACCTCGGCGACCCGATCGAGTTCGCTGATGCCGTAGCGCCGCGACGACGTGCGGAAATCGCCGGCACCGAGTCTGGCGGCCCGCCGCGCTACGTCCGTCATCGGCGTCGCGAGGCGTCGCGCGGTGATGATGGCGATCACGGTGCCGACCAGGATCGAGAGCAGCACCGCCAGCCCGACGAGCCCGAGTGCCTCGTACTGCTCGGCGCGCACCGCATCGGCCGGAACGGTGAGGCGCAGTTCGCCGCCGCCCGTCATGACGAGCTTCTCGCTGATCGACTCGCCGGCGACGCGGTCCCCCACGGTCTGGTCGATGTGCCCCGGCATCTTGATGACGAGCCGCCCGCCCTGCGGCACCAGGAAGTCGAGGCGGCTCAGGTGCGGGTCCTGACCCTCCGCGATCTGCGCCGTGAGCACCTTGGAGATCGAGTCGAGACGGCTGGCGAGATCCTGATGCATCATGTCGGCGACCAGCCGCCAGGACACCACGGACAACGGCACGCCGAGCGTGAGCACCGTGGCGGCGACCACCAGGAGGATCGAGATCAGGATGCGCCGGCGCACGGTGAACCCGGCCGATCAGCCCGCGTCGAAGCGGAAGCCGACACCGCGCACGGTCGCGATCCGGCGATCGAGGTCGCTGGAATCTCCGGCGAGCTTGCGGCGCAGCCAGGACATGTGCATATCGAGGGTCTTGGAGGTCTTCATGCCCGGGTCGTTCCACACCTCGGCGAGGATCTCCTCGCGGGTGACGACCTGACCCGCGCGGGCCATCAGGACGCGCAACAGCTCGAACTCCTTGTTCGCGAGCCCGATCTCCTCGCCGTCCACCATCACCCGGCGCGCGCCGGTCTCCATGCGCACACCGCCGATCTCGATCACCTCGGGGGCGCGGCGGCGCAGCAGCGCCCGCACCCGCGCGAGCAGCTCGGCAAGCCGGAACGGTTTGCCGACGTAGTCGTCGGCGCCGGCGTCGAGTCCGACCACGAAATCGACCTCGTCGGTGCGCGCGGTGAGCATCAGCACCGGGATGTCCCGACCGGACGCGCGGATCCGGCGGCACACCTCGAGCCCGTCGACCTGCGGCAGGCCGAGATCCAGGATCACCAGCCCGATGTCGCCGGCGAGCGCCGCGTCGACGGCCGCCGCGCCGTCCGGTGCCGCGATCACGCTATAGCCCTCGCGCTCGAGTGCCCGCGACAGCGGCTCCGCGATTGCCGGGTCGTCTTCTGCCAGAAGTACCGTCGCCACGAGGACCACTTTACTTTTCGGCGCAGGTTTCGCCGATTCCCGCGCGTGTCCCGTCCTGTTTCGTCAAAAGTGAGTGACCGAGTATGACGCCGTTCGCGGCCTGCCGTCCGCCCGTCCGACGGCCGGGGCGGGCCGGGGAAAGGTGATGCGGGCGATCTACACCGGGCTGACGCCGTGCCGACGGCGGGAGAACGATCGGTCCTTGCCGCGGGCAGCCGCAAGCCGGGCGATGAGCTCGGCGCGCAGGTCCTCCGGCTCGACGATCGTGTCGACGACCAGTTCGGAGGCCAGCCGGACGACGTCGATGTCCGCGTCGTACTCCGTTCGGAGCCTTTCGACGGTCTCGTCGCGAACGGCGTCATCGGCGATAGCCGCGAGCTTCTTCGCATACACCGCATTGACGGCGGCCTCGGCCCCCATCACGGCGATCTTCGTGGTGGGCAGAGCGATGGTGGCGTCGGGGTCGAAACCGGGGCCGGCCATCGCATAGAGCCCGGCGCCGTAGGCCTTTCGCACCACCACGCAGAGTTTCGGGACCGTGGCCTCGGAGACCGCGGTGATCATCTTCGCGCCGTGCCGGATGATGCCCTGGCGTTCCACCGCGGCGCCCACCATGAACCCGGGCACGTCCGACAGGAACACCAGCGGGATATTGAACGCGTCGCACAGTTGGATGAAATGCGTTGCCTTGTCGGCAGAGTCGACGAACAGCACGCCGCCGCGGAAGAGCGAGTTGTTGCCGAGGAAGCCGACCACCTCGCCGTCCAACCGGCCGAAGGCCACGGTGAGCTCGCGCGCCCAGCCGGGGTGGATCTCGAACAGCGAGCCGTCGTCCGCGAGAGCCTTGATGTACCGCCGCATGTCGAACGCCTGGCGCTCGGAATCGGGCACCAGCGCGCGCAGGTCGCCCTTGCCCGGCCCGGCCGGCTGTGCCCTCGGCGGCTGTTCGGTGTAGTTGCCCGGGACGTAGGAGAGGTATCGGCGGACGGCCGCGAGCGCCTCGTCCTCGGTTTGCACTAGCAGGTGGCCGACGCCGGAGACGGTGGTGTGCATCTTCGCGCCGCCCATCTCCTCGAGCGTCGTCTTCTCGCCGGTCACCATCTCGACCATGCGATCCGAGCCCAGGTACATGGACGCGTTGCCGTCGACCATGATCACGATGTCGCAGAAGGCCGGGATGTAGGCGCCGCCCGCCGCCGACGGCCCGAACAGCGCGCAGACCTGCGGAATCGAGCCGGAGGCGCGCACCTGGGTGTGGAAGATCTTGCCGGCGCCGCGGCGGCCGGGGAACAGGTCGACCTGGTCGGTGATCCGCGCCCCGGCGGAGTCCACCAGGTAGATCATGGGAACGCCGGTGGCATAGGCCTTCTCGATGATCCGGATGATCTTCTCGACGGTACGCGCACCCCACGAGCCGGCCTTGACGGTGGAGTCGTTGGCCATCAGCGCGACCGGCCGGCCGTCGATGCGCGCGGTCCCGGTGATGACACCGTCCGCGGGCAGATCGCCGGCAAGCGCGTTTGCGAACTGGCCGTCCTCGACGAAGCTGCCCTCGTCGACGAGGAGCGAGATGCGTTGCCGCGCAAAGAGCTTGCCCTTGGCGGCGTTCGCCTGGTGATACTTCAGCGCGCCGCCGGACAGGATCTGCTCGCGCAGCGCGGCGGCCGAACGCTGGGTCGCCGGTGGGGTCGACGCAGGCGGTGGGGTCGCCGCGGGTCGGGTCGACGGCTGTGGTGCTGGCGCAGCCCGCGCCTGGGTGTCCGATCCGGATCCGCCGTCGGCACCAACACCGGCATTGGCATCGGAGATGACGCTGTTCTCGGGTGTGGCCGCCATGTCGCCCACGCTAGTTCACGCCGCTGCCGGTCCCCGGGGCACTACCGCGGGAGCGGGCTGTAGAAGACGAGGCCGTTGCCCGTGTTGTCGAACGCGACCACGCGTCGCTCGTGCGCGTCGTTGTAGGGACCCCGCACGACGGCCCCGCCGCTCGCCTCGATCGCCGCGGCGGCCGCATCGACGTCGGCCGTCTTGATGCCGACCACGACCTGCCCTGGAACAGGGTGGTCGATCTTCGTCGCGAGCGCGATGGTGACCGAGCCCCCGTCGATCGCCGCGAAATGGGTGCCGTCGCGGAATCTGAGGGGCATGCCCAGGGTTTCCGTGTAGAACCGCACCGACTCCTCAATATCGTCGGTGGACAGCACCACCATGCGGACGTCGTGATCGCTCACATCGGGCTCCCTGTGCACGTTGTGTTCCCGCGATCACGATAGTCCGGCGGAGCCCGCGGGTTATGACCCGAGCGCCCGAACTGTCACATCGCGCCGGACGCAAGCGCCCGGACGACGGCCGACGGGCTAGGCCGGCCGAGCAGGCGCGCCATCCACACGCTCGTCGCCACCAGCGCCGGAAGGTCGACACCGTGCTCGATGCCGAGGCCGGTGAGCGCCCAGACCAGGTCCTCGGTGGCGAGGTTGCCCGTCGCGGACTTCGCATACGGGCAGCCGCCGAGGCCGCCCGCGCTGGCATCGACGGTCGCGACCCCGAACCGCAGCGCGGCGAGCGTGTTCGCCAGCGCCTGCCCGTAGGTGTCGTGGAAGTGCACGGCCAGCCGATCCGGCCCCACGCCCGCCTCGGCGAACGCGCCGAGCAGCGCGGAGACCTGCCCGGCCGTCGCGACCCCGATCGTGTCGCCGAGCGACAGCTCGGCGCAGCCGAGGTCCAGCAGCCGCTTGCCGGCTCTAACGACGTCATAGGCGGGGACGGGGCCCTCCCACGGGTCGCCGAAGCACATCGACAGGTAGCCCCGCACCCGCATGCCCCGCTCCAGCGCGCCGTCCACCACCGGGCGGAACATGTCGAACTGCCGCTCGAACGTGCTGGCCAGGTTCTTGCGCGCGAACGTCTCGGTGGCCGATCCGAAGACGGCGATCTCCGACGCGCCGGCGGCGACGGCCCGCTGGAAGCCCCGCATGTTCGGCACCAGCACCGGGTAGCGCACGCCGGGCCGCCGGGCGATGGCGGGGAACACCTGCCCCGCGTCGGCGAGCTGCGGCACCCAGCCGGGGTCAACGAAGCTGGTCGACTCGATCACCGTGAGCCCCGCAGCGCCCAGCCGGTCGATGAACTCGATCTTCGCGGCGGCGTCGATGGGCTTCGATTCGTTCTGCAGTCCGTCCCGCGGGCCTACCTCAACGATCTGGATCCGCGACGGCAGGTCGGCCGCAGGCACCACATCGGGCAGTCCCGCTGTCACCGCCCACTCGCCTCCGGCTGATCCTCGCCGGAGGGCCTGTTCGTCATGCGCGTGTCGCCGAGGTCCGGGTCGGGGAACCGGTCGCGGTCGTCCGAGATCAACTGGTTCAGCGTGCCCTGGATGTGGCTGAGCGACGCGACGTTGGAGAACTCGAGCGGCTCGTCGGCCGCCGAGTCGACGATGAGCGTGCCGTAGCCGAAGATGCGGCCCCAGAACGTCACGATCGTCTCGATGTTCTGCACCCGGATCAGCGGGATCTGATGCTGGCGCCGGTGCAGGATCCCGGTGCGGAAGAAGACGTGCGCGGTGGTCAGCACGAAATGCTCGGTGGCCCAGCGCAGGTACGGGACGAGGCAGAGCGCGACGAACAGCACCGCCGCCACGGCGGACACCGCCAGATACCACCAGCGGTGTGTGGTGAGGCCGGTGTCGTCCCACTTGCCGATCCACACGATCATGAAGGCCAAGGCCGCCACGATCGCCAGGAACAGCACGGTGGGGAAGACCAGCACCTTCCAGTGCGGATGCTTGTGCACCACGACGCGCTCGCCGCGGGACATGAGACCGTCGGGAAAGGCCATGGGATCTCCTGCTGACCTCGGGCGGATCGCCGACGGATCGTCGACTCGAGCCTCACGCTACCGTCCGGGGCCGTCGCCGGAGAAGAGCCGGGAAACTGGCACGATGTCCGCATGAGCGCGCACCCGGATCCGATCGCGGCCGCCGAATCTGTCGGCGAATCCGTCGGCGAATCCGTCGGCGCGTCCGCTGCACCGCCGCGAGCGCGAGTCCGGTTGCCGTTCGCCGCGCTCATCGCTCCGCTGGTGACCCTGTTCTGTGTGCTGCCACTGGCGACCGCAGGAGGTGCGTGGGCGGTGGCGTTCCTGCTGCCGATCACCGTGTTGGTGCTGGTGGCGGCCGGTGGCACCACGGCGACTTCGCGGGGTCTGTCGACCCGGTGGTGGAACGGGCGCCGCCGGATCCCGTGGGATCAGCTGGACCGCCTCGAGTTTCCGGGGTCGCGGTGGGCGGTCGCCGTCACCCACTCGGGCCTGCGCCTGACCCTGCCGGGCGTGCGGCCGAAGGACCTCCCTGGCCTGGTGCGCGCGGCGGGCGGGCGGCTATTCCTGCAGCGGCCCGCTCTCGGCGACACTGTCGGCGGCGCCGCTGGGGTCGACAGCACCGGGGCCGACAGCACCGTTGCCGAGAACACCGTCACGGCCCAGCCCGAGAACGTCGTCATCGACGAGATTTCCGGCACCGACCCCGCGTAGCACGAAATCGGTGCACACGCTGATCGCATGATCGAGCGCGTCCCCGGTGAGCCCCACGGTGAATCGCGCGGCGGTAATCGACGAGATCATCATCGATACGGTCGGCACGTCCTGCTCGGGGATGTCACCCGCGGCGATCGCGTCCGTCAGAGTGCCTTGCAGGGTCTCCATCATCGGGGCGATGTGCTCCCGGATGCGAGCGCGGCCCTCCGCCGACAGCGCGGTCCCGATTCCGGCCATGCGAGTGTGGTGCCCGGCGAGCTCGGTCATCTGCATGCGCAGGAAGGTCCGCAGCTTCGCCAGCGGGGCGTCGTCGTCGGCCATCGCGGCCCGCAGACGGACCAGGTAACGCTCCGTCGCGTCATCCGCCATGGCGAGCAGCACGGATTCCTTGTCCGGAAAGTGGTTGTACACGGCCGTGCGGCCGACACCGGCTGCGGCAGCAACGTCCGCGAGCGTCACAGTGTCGTATCCCTGTTCGACGATGAGCTGCATCATCGACTCGAACAACCGCTGGCGGACCTGATCGCGGTGGTCGGCGAGCGAGCTCCCGATAATCTTCGGCACGCGCCTATTCTGACACCTCGGCGCTATGCCGGCATCACCATTGGGGCTGTGTCTTATGGGGGTCTTGGGGCCGTGTCCTTGGTCATCCGCTCCGTCATCGCTTCGGCTACCGCTGTGGTCGGCTCTGCCGTCATCTCGGTCGACACGGCAGGCGCCACGGCAGGCGCCGCTGCGACCGCCGCCGTGGGACGTGCCGCGGACCGGCGATTCGCCACGTACGGTGGAACGCGATGATCACGCGCCGCCGCATCCGCGCAGTGGGGCGCCCCGGGCCGGCAGCGGAGCGCCGTCGCGGCCGAGCACCGTCACCGCGTATGACGACGCCGGCCGCGTGTCTGCTGAGCTGCGTGGTCGCGGCCTGGGCGCTGGCGGGCTGCGCCTCCTTCCCCGATTCCCCGGCGGACTTCTCCGTCCAGCCGCATCTCACCCCGAACGTCGCGAGTGTGGTGCCGCCGACGCCGGTGGCTGCAACGGGAACGACGTCATCGGAGGGCGGAGCCCCGACGCAGCCGGACGGCGGCGGCCAGGCGACCACCCGCACGCCCGACACCACACGCACTACCGGCACCACGGCACCGACCGAGCCCCCGGCGGGCGGCACCGAGGCGTCCGATCCGTGCGCGCCACCCGCGTTGCCGGTGGTGGCCGTGTGCCTCGACGATCCGTGGGGTCTCGCGCCGCTGCCGGACGGCCAGTCCGCGTTGGTCGGTGAGCGGACGAGCGGGCGGATCCTCACGGTGGCGGCCGGGCAGCAGCCGCGGCTGGTCGCGACGATCGCCGGCGTGGACGCGTCGCGCGGCGGCGGGCTGCTGGGGATCGCGCTGTCGCCGTACTACGTCGAGGATTCGCTGGTCTATGCCTATGTGACGACGGCGACCGACGCGCGGATCGTGCGCATCGCGCCGAAGGGCGAGCCGAAGGTGATCGTGAGCGGGCTGCCGGCCGGCGGCGCGCATCCGGGCGGTGCCATCGCCTTCGGCTCGGACGGGCTGCTGTATGTCGCGACGGGGAGCGGTGACGGCGGCGGGTCGGGCGGGGCGGGGTCGAGCGGCGGCGGGTCGAGCGCCGGCGGGTCGGGCGGCGGTAAGTCGGGCGCCGGCGGGTCGGGCGCGGCAGGCTCCGCGGAGGCGCTGTCCGTGCTCAGGTTCGACACCTTCGGCAAGCCGGCCGGTGCAGGCGCGCGGGCCACCACGAGCACTCCCGGCGACGCGAAAACCGCTGTAGTCGCAACGGGTTTCGCCGACCCGACCGGGATCTGCCCGATTCCGGGGGGGCGGATCGCCGTCGTCGACCACCGCGGCACCGGCGACGCTTTGATCCTCGTCCGGGACGGTGCGGACTACCGGACACTGGCCGACGGCGACACGCTCTGGACCTTCGGCGTCGGTGACGGCGGCGCGTCCGACTGCGCCGTGTCGGACGGGGCGCTACTGGCGACCGGACGCACGACGCAGCGCGTGACGCGCATCCAGATGCGTTCCGGCGGCGGGTTCAGCGGCGAGCCGGAGGCGCTTCTCGACCGGGAATACGGACTGCTGCGCACCGTCGTCACCGGCCCGGGTGAGCAGGCCTGGCTGACAACCGCCAATCGGCCCGCCGGGATCGGATATGACGGCGCCGCACGCGATCCGGGCCCCGCACCTCCGCGCACACCAGGCCCGTCCGACGACCGGGTGATCGTTCTGCCGCCCGGCGGTGGCGGTGGCGACGGCGGGGTGGACTGACCGGGTCGTCGCCGTCGTCTTCCCGTGCCCTGCCGGTCTGCGACGATGTCCCGGTGACCATCGCGCGCAGGCCGGCCGTGACCGTGGTGATCAATCCCGCCGCCGGACGCGGTGCCGCTATCGGCCTGGGGGAACGGGCCGCACGTGCGCTGGCGCTCGGCGCCGACGTCACGGTCCTGCGGCCATCCGGCGGGGCTGCCGGGTCGCTCGACGCGCTGCGCGCCGCGGCCCGGGCCGTGCCCGACGCGGTGGTGGTATGCGGCGGGGACGGCATCGTGCACCTGGCGGCCAATGTGCTGGCCGGCGGGCACGTCCCGCTGGCGGTGATCCCCGCGGGCAGTGGCAACGACACCGCGACCGCGCTCGGCATGTCCGGTGACGCGGAGCGCGCCGCCGCGCAGGTGCTTGCCGCGCTGACCGCCGGTTCGTTTCGACGTATCGATGTCGGGCGATGCGACGGCCCGGAGCTGCTCGCCGGAACGCCGCGCGCCTTCGTGGGGCTGGTGTACGCCGGTTTCGATTCGATCGTCAACGATCTCGCCAACCGCCTGCGCTGGCCGCGCGGCGCAGCACGGTACAACTTTGCGCTGGCGATCGAGACCGCGCGGTTGCGCGCCCGAACGTTCGAGATCGCCGAGGCAGGACGACTCTGGCGCGTGCCCGCGACGTTGATCGCCGTCGGCAATGGCTCGCACTACGGCGGCGGCAAGTGGATCGCACCGCACGCCCACTGGGACGACGGGCTTCTGGGGATGACGGTGATCGGTCCGGTCTCGCGATGGACACTGGCGCGCCTCGCGCCCACGCTGCCGCACGCCGGTCACGCGACGCACCCGCGAGTGCTGCTGCGATCCGTGCGTGAAGTCATTGTCGACGCACCGCATGACCGAGGCGTGGTTGCTTACGCCGATGGGGAGCGGGTCGGGCCGTTACCGCTGCGGGTATGGACCGAGCCGGCCGGCCTGCTCGTCGTCGCCCCGGCAGCACCGCACCCCCGGCCGTAACCGAGGACGCGTCATCCTGCGCAATCCCGGCTCCGGACGGCGGCCCGGAGCCGGGTGGAGGCCCGGAGCCGGGTGCGGCATTCGGCGATCGGTGCGCGGTAAGTTCCCCGTCATAGGAGGCGGCGCGGCGGTTCCACTCGCCAGCGCCGTCCGACTGTGCATCCACCGTGCATGACACCGTCGGAGCGAACCACGACACGCTGGCCCTGCCTCCGCCTGGAGTGTGTATAGGACCGGGACATTTCGGGCATCCTGCTGCTGGATGCACACTCCCAAAAGAGTAAAGTGTGAATGCTGCAGCAATCTGTCGCATTTGTCCCTGTTCTATGCACACCCCAACGTGCGGTGCCACGTCCGCGAACCGACCACGCGCGACTCCATTGGCGCGAATCGCGGCACCCTGCCCGTGCCCAGCCTGGGGTGTGAGTAAAACCGGGCCATTTCGGGCATCCTGCTGCTAGACTCACACCCCAGCGTGTGGGTCGGCGTGCCGGGCGCTCCGGACACCGCTTCCGGAGCGGAGACAGGCAGCGAAGTCAGCCAGCGGCGACAGGCAGCGAAGTCAGGCAACGGTGTCAGGCGGCGGTCGTGGCTCGCTGCCGGGCGGATTGCGGCGCCGGGACAGCCGCAGCGGATGCCGACACCGGAAGGTCCGCCGGCCCCGGTGATTCCTGGATGGCGGCCAGAATGGTTTCGGCGGGCTGCGGCCGCGCGTACCAGAAGCCTTGGCCGCACTCGATTCCGACGGCGGTCACCTGCCGGGCGACGTCCTCCGTCTCGATCCCCTCGGCAACCACGGTCGCGCCGAGCGTGTGGCCGGCGTGCGTCATCAACTCGACCAGCGCCCACCGGCTCGGGTCCGCGGACCCGATGAAGGACCGGTCGATCTTCAGCACGTCCACCGGCATGGCGAGCAGCTGAGCGACCGACGTGAACCCGGTTCCGAAATCGTCGATCGAGATCCGCACGCCCAGATCGTGAAGCCGGTCGAGGTGCTCGATCGCGGCGGTATTGCCGACGAGCACCGTTTCCGTCACCTCGATGATGAGCCTGTCCGCCGAGATGCCGGCAGCAGTCAACGCGCTTTCGACGTCCGCGACGATGCGGTCGCTGGCCAGGTGGCGGCCGGAGATGTTGACGGCCATAGACAGTCGTCGGGTTCCGGTGCGCGTGTCCCAGGCGGCGAGCTGCCGGGTGGCTTCGGCAAGTACCCACCGACCGATGTCGTGGATCAGGTGGCTGGTCTCGGAGTGCGGAATGAACTCGTCCGGCGGCACGAGCCCACGGGTCGGGTGCGCCCAGCGGATCAGCGCCTCGACGCCGTACACCGCTCGGGTGTTCAGATCGACGAGGGGCTGGTAGTGCAGGACGAACTGGCCGGCGTCGAGTCCGGCCTCGATCTCGGCATCGAGCCGCGCGCGCTGATCGAGCTCGGCGCGCAGGTCCTCGTCGAACAGGATGACTCGACCGCGCCCGTCATGCTTCGCCTTATAGGCGGCGGTATCCGCGTCGCGCAACATCCGGTCCGCATCCAGGCCGGCATCGACGGACACCACCAGGCCGACACTCGCGCCGACCCGAACGCTGACGTCGCCGATGCGCAGCGGTCGCTCGATGTCGGCCACGAGTCACGCGGCGACACCCATGGCGACCTGCGGGCTTTCGATGCTTTCGAGGAACACGACGAACTCGTCACCGCCCAGTCGGGCCGCCACATCCCCCCGCCTGATAGCCGCGGACATGCGCGTCGCCGTGGTAGCGAGCACGGCATCGCCGGCCCGGTGCCCGTGCGTGTCGTTGACCTGCTTGAAGTAGTCGAGGTCGATGAACAACAGGGCACACAGCCCGCGATTGCGGTGCGCGCGGGCCAGCCCCGCCTCGATCAGCCGGATCGCCTCGGTCCGATTCACCAACCCCGTCAACGGGTCGGTCGCGGCCCCACGGCGCAACCGCCTGGCCGGCGTCGCGATCACGATCACCGCAGCCAGGCAAGTGCCCAGGGTGAGCAGGACCTGCGACACTACCGCCGGATCGCCGGCGCCGGAGAGCGCGATCGCCTCCGCCGTGCACGAGACCGTGATGTGCGCGATCGCGACACTCAATCGGAAATACAGGCCGGAGAACACGGCGATCCACACGTACAGCAGGCCGACCGCGATGGCGGCCCGCGGGTCGCCGACCACCGCCTGAATCGCCGCGACCGTGATCGATGTGCCGACGCCGATGACGTGAATGATCTCCGGCGGAAGCCAGCGCGACAGCGCCCAGAACAACGCCCCGATGGCGGAAGCGCCCAGGAGGGCCACCGTGACACGGCCCCGGTCCACCTCCCATCCGGGGATGGCGACGAAGGCCAGCAACCCGAGCGCGGCGCCCGCGAGGAAGAGTCCCGCCACGAACCGGGTGCGCTCGCGACGGACGGCAGGCGTCCCGTCCACCTGCAGCCAACTCGCCAGCTCCGACAACGCGCGCACCATAACGGAACGATCGGTCAGGAAACATGAAAGCTGAACACCACTCCGGAACCCGCCGGCGATCCGCGCTGATCGGTTGCCGGCCACCGACGCTACCGGTTGCCGGACCCGCCGCCGGTTGCCGCACCCGCCGCCGGTTGCCACTACGGTTCCGGCTGCCGTTGCGGCAGAATCTCACCCGTGCCGACCAACAGACTCGAGGCGTTCAGCGATGGTGTGATGGCCGTGATCATCACGATCATGGTGTTGGACCTGCACGTGCCCGACGGCGACACCTTCGCCGCGTTCGCCAGTACCCTCGGCACCGGGCTCGCCACCTACCTGCTGAGCTTCGTCTACATCGGCATCTACTGGAACAACCACCACCATCTCTTCCAGATCGCCGAGCGCACCACCGGCGCCGTGCTGTGGGCGAATCTCCATCTGCTGCTCTGGCTCTCGCTGCTACCGCTGACCACCGCGTGGATGGATGCCACCGGCTTCGCCCGGGCGCCGGTGGTCGTCTACGGCATTGACCTGGCCGCGGCCGCCATCGCCTACTGGATCCTGCAGCAGGCCATCATCCACGGCGAGGGTGCCGGGTCCGGGCTGCGGCAGGCACTCGGCCGGGATGCCAAGGGCAAGGTCTCGCCGGCGATCTACGCGGCCGCGATACTCGTTGCGCTGCTTGTTGTTCCGCATTGGCGCGCCGGGGTGTGGATATCGGTGGCGTGCTACGTCGCAGCCGCGTTGCTGTGGCTCGTGCCGGATCGCCGCATCGAGCGTTACCTCGCCGCACGCCGCACCGAATCGGAGATGACGTAGTTCGCGGCGCTCCCGCGCCGATCACCTATTTCGGGAGGCCCGCACCCCCCGCAGCTGAGCAGCAAAATGATCGCTCACCTTTGTCCGGAACCCGTCGATAGGTGGCATGAAGAAGTCTCACAGGACAACGCACCTCACGACTGCAAGGAGGCAGCCATGGCGCGACAACAGGACGTTGGCCACCGGAGGCGGTGGTTTGCGCTAGCAGTATTGCCGATCGCGGTGATCGGCTCGGCGGTATTGGTATGGAGCGCGTCGCAGGAGGCGTTCTCCGGTTCCACCGACAGCCCCGGGAACCAATGGACGGCGGGCAGCCTGGCGCTCAAGAACGACACGACCGGCACCTACGCCACCACCGGCACGTTCATGTTCAACCCGGGCAATGTGTTCCCCGGCGATACCGGCCAGTGGTGTGTGAACGTGAAGAACGCCGGCACCGGCGACGCCACGGCGACCAACCCGGTGAAGTTCTACGCCCCCGCCCCGGCGAACCTGGCGAGCAACTCGCTGGCGCAATACCTCATGCTCACGGTGGAGCAGTCCACGGACACCGTCACGGGCGGCAGCACCGGGGACTGTAATGGGTTCACCACCGGCACGACCGTCTATAACGCCAACATCGCCGGTCTGCCCTCGGACTACACGACCACGGTCGCTCCTCCGGGCACTGGCCTGTTGGCAGTCGGGGCGACCATGGCCTACCGATTGACCTGGACCCTGCCCGCCAGCACGCCCGACAGCATCGCCAGTCAAACCTTGACCGGTGTCGACTTCGCCTGGGCGACTCAGATCGGCTCGTAGCCCACACCCCGATCGACGGGTATGACGATGACCGACGAGACCACTCCCGGGCCCGCCCGGTCGGGCTGGCTGAGCCATCCCGACCGGGCGGGCTGGGCTGTGCTACTGGTCGGCACCGTCGCGCGCACGATCCTCGCGACCGTGCTGCTGCTCGTGGTCTGGTCGGTCGTCCCGGCCTGCTTCGGCTGGTCCGCGCACATGGTGATGAGCGGATCCATGGCGCCGCACATCCGACCCGGCGACGTGGTGCTGACCTCCCCGGTCGATCCGTCAAGTCTGCGGGCCGGGCAGATCATCGCGTTCACCAGCCCGGGCAACCGACAGGTCAACCTGATCCACCGCTTCCAGCGCATCAACCCCGGACGGAAAGCTCGTCACTCGGGGCGACGCCAATCCGACGGCCGACCCATCACCGGTCCTTCCTGGGGACGTCACAGGGCTGGGCCGCCTGCGGGTGCCGTGGGTGGCGCTTCCAGTGGTGTGGGCCACCGAACATCGCTGGGTACCGCTCGCGGCGCTCATCGCCGCCCTCGCCGCTGCCGTCGCGCTCTCGACAGTGGATCGACCCATCCGTGCCGGAGACGCTGCTCGGCGGGGACGGCACCGGGTCCGCCCCTCCCGGATCGCCCCAGCGGCCCTCCGCGCGGGGCCGGCCGCGCTGACCGTGATCGCATTGGTGGCCGGGATCGGCGTAGCCACGATAACCCGGTCCGGGGCCGCATTCGCCGCCACGACCGCCAGCACCAGCAACTCCTGGGGCGCGGCCACGATCAGCCCGCCCACGGGCTTGGCGGCCGGCATCACGTGCGGGAACGGTGGCGTCCCGTCCGCCGACCTCACCTGGACCCCGTCGGTGACGGGCGCGGTGACCGGGTACCAACTCACCCGCGACGCCGGCGCCCCGGTGGGGATCACTCCACGCACGGCCAGTAGCTACATCGACGGTGGACTGCCCAACAACGCCAGCCATACCTGGAACCTCGCCGCTCTGGCCGCCGGTTGGTCCTCCGCACCCGCGACGGTCAGCGCCACCGCGAATTGCCCACCAGTGGCACAAGCCTGGGGGTCGAACCAATATCAGCAGCTCGGCGACGGCACCACCACCGACCGTGACGTTCCGGCCAACGTGTCGCTCCCGGCCGGCGTCACGATCACCGCCGTCGCCGGCGGCAGCAACTTCAGCCTGGCATTGACCTCGAGCGGGAAGGTCTACGCCTGGGGCTACAACGCAGAGGGAGAATTCGGGAACGGCATCACCTCCGTCCCAGGGGGCCCGGTCCTGGTGAACATCCCGGGCGGCGTCACGGTCACGGCGATCGCCGCAGGCGGCAGCCATGGTCTGGCATTGACCTCGACCGGCGCCGTCTACGCCTGGGGCATGAACACCTCAGGCCAACTCGGCGACAACACCACCACCAACCAAACATCCCCCGTCCAGGTGAAAGGCGTCGGCGGAACCGGAACGTTAGCGAACATCAAAGCGATCGCCGCCGGTGGCAGCCACAGCCTCGCGCTCAGCAACACCGGCACCGTCTACGCCTGGGGCTCGAACACGTACGGCCAGCTCGGCGACAACACCACCACCAACCGGCTGGTCCCCGTCCAGGTGAAAGGCGTCGGCGGCTCCGGCACCTTGACGAGCATCACCGCGATCTCCGCAGGCACCAGCCACAGCCTCGCGGCCAACGGCAGCGGCGCCGCCTACGCCTGGGGCCTGAACAGCTCCAGCCAACTCGGGGACACCACGACCACCCAGCAGAATGCGCCGGTCAGGGTGAGAGCCGTCAGCGGTACCGGCAACCTGACGGGCATCAAGTCGGTCGCCGCCGGCGAGACGCACAGCCTCGCCGTCACGACCACCGGTTTGATGTACGCCTGGGGCTACAACTCCAAGGGCGAACTCGGCGACGGCACCACCACCAGCACGGTGAGACCGGTCAAGGTGTCGCTGCCGGTCGGCGTCACCGTCAGCGCGGCCGACGCCGGAACCGAACTCAGCGTGGCCCTCACCTCGTCGGGTCAAGCCCTGGCGTGGGGATGGAACAACTCCGGTCAGCTCGGCGACAGCAGCACGACGAACCGCACCGCACCGGTGACCGTGTCCCTGCCCGCCGGAACCACCGCCACCGCGGTCGCCGCCGGTCGCGCCCACAGTCTCTCGGTCACCGTCGCGAGCTGAACCCCGCCGGCCGCCCTCGCCCGTGCCGCGAGGCAACGAGCAGTTGTCAGACAACTCGGCTGCTGTCAGGATGGTCGTCATGATGGCCGCGCCGCGAAAGACGCTCGCTGACGACATCGTGCGGCGGCTGAAGGAAGACATCCACGCCGGCACGTACCCGCCGGGGAGCCGACTGCCCACCGAGGCCGAGTTGTGCGCCGAGTTCGGGGTGTCCCGGCCCACCGTACGGGCCGCCGTGAAGGAGCTCGACGTACTCGGGTTGTCGCAGACCCGGCACGGGGTCGGGACGTTCGTGCGCTCGCGTCCGTCCGTCACCGACGGCCTGGAGCGGATGGGCTCGATCAGCGAGTCCATCCGGGCGAGCGGCAAGACGCCCGGGCACGACTACGCGCGGCGGGCGCTGCGCCAGGTGACCCCGGACGAGGCGGAGCGGATGGGCGTCCCGGCGGACACGGAGGTCCTGGAGCTGCGGCGGCGGATCACCGCCGACGACCAGGTGGTCGCCTATTCCTACGACATGATCCCGAGCCGGCTGCTGCCGGCCGACTTCGCGCCGGAGGACATGGACGGCTCGATGTTCGACTACTTCGAGACCACACTCGGGCTGCACCCGACCCTGGGCGTCGCGCAGGTTCACGCCGTGGACTCGGCGCACATCGCCTGGGGCGCCGAGGCGGCGCGGCACCGACTGTTCATCCTGCTCGATCAGTTGCACTACACGGCCGAGCACGAACTCCTCGCCTACTCGCGCACGTACTTCGTGGAGGGCGCCTACGCGTTCGCCATCGTGCGGCGCAGCGCCTGACCCGGCACCCCACCGAGCCTCCGACCGAGCCTCCGACCGAGCGCCTGGCCCAGCGCCGAAATCCCCAGACGGTGCGGCGGCGCGCGACGCACTTGACGCGGCCGCCGCTCGCCCATAGGTTGTCTGACAACTACCGCGTGTCGATCGAGGGAGTACACATGACGCGCCGCGACCCAGCATTGCCCGATCTGTCCGGCACCGTCGCCGTGATCACCGGGGCCGGTGGCGGCATCGGCGGTGGGATCGCGCGACGCCTCGCGGCAGCGGGGGCGGACGTCGTTCTGGGTTATCGCACGAGCGCTGGCGCGGCGCAGGCCCTGGCTGACGAGCTGACGGTCACCGGGGCGAACGCCGTCGCGGCGCAGGCCGACATCACCGACCCCGCAGCCTGTTCCGCGCTCATGTCGCTCGCCGTCGACCGCTTCGGCCGACTGGACGTGCTGGTCAACAACGCCGGCGTCCAGCCCGTACAGGGCCTCGCCGACATGAGCGTCGACGACTGGCGCGAGGTGATCGACGCGAACCTCACCGGAACGTTCGTCGCCACCCAGGCCGCGGTCGCCGCCATGCGGGCGCACCACACGCACGCGGACAACCCCCGCCGCGGCAGCATCATCCACATCGCCTCGATCGAGGGATCGCACCCGGCCTTCGCGCACGCGCACTACTGCGCGTCGAAGGCAGCGATCATCATGCACGCGAAAACCGCTGCGCTGGAATACGGCCCGCTGGGTATCCGGGTGAACGCGGTCTCCCCCGGACTCATCGACCGCGAGGGCCTGGCCGACGCCTGGCCGGACGGCGTGGGGCGGTTCACCGGCGCGGCGCCGCTCGGCCGACTCGGACGGGCCGACGAGATCGGTGACGCCTGCGTGTTTTTGGCCTCGGGGATGTCCGCCTGGATCACCGGCCAGAACCTGGTCGTGGACGGCGGGGTGTCCGTCCACCCGACCTGGTAGCAGGCCGAGCGGCGTCATGCCTCACGACAGCGCCCAACCTAAGAACATCGTCATACTCGAAACCCCGCCACGGAAGTCCGCAACGTATCAATCCCCCAAACGCCATCAAAAGCATTACTCACAGCCATGTTTCGAACAACTCAGGAGGTTACGGTGCGGCTGAAGGACACGGTCGTGGCGGTGACCGGCGCGGCCGGCGGCATCGGTGAGGGCATCGCCCGGATCCTGCTCGCGGAGGGTGCGCGCATGGCCCTATGGGACCTGTCGGCCGAGGCGACCGCCGCCGTCGCCGCGCGCATCGACCCGGCTGGCGATCGCACCCTCGCACTCGCCGTCGACGTGACCGACGAGTCGGCCGTGGCGCGCGGTATCGACAGCACCGCAACGCATTTCGGGCGGCTGGACGGCCTGGTGAACAACGCCGGAACCATCACCATGAACGCCGCCTGGGACGCGACCGCGGCGGAATGGCAGCGCCACCTCGCGGTGAACGTCACCGGGACCTTCCTCTGCGCGCAGGCCGCCGGGCGGTACTTCAAGCAGCACGGCGGCGGCCGGATCGTGAACGTGGCCTCCAACGCGGGCAAGGTCGGCTACCAGAACATGGCGGCCTATAACGCCAGCAAGGCCGCCGTGATCAGCCTGACTCGGTCGCTCGCACTGGAATGGTCGGGCGAGAACATCAACGTGAACGCCGTCTGCCCGGGCGGAGTCGACACGCCCATGCTGGCGCAGGTCGCCGAGTGGTTGTCGCCGCGGCTGGACGTTCCCGCCGCCGAACTCCTGGCGGGCATGGGCGCCTCCGGGCTGGGCGGGCGCCGCATCCAGCCGGACGAGGTCGCGCGGGTGATCGCGTTCCTGCTGAGCGACGACGCGATCATCATCCGCGGGCAGTCCATCAGCGTGGACGGCGGCGACACGCCGTACTGACACGCGGATCTCGCCGGCGCGGCCCGCCCGCGCACCCCTCCCGACGGCGCCACCGCGCGGTCACCAGACGGTCACAGCGCGGTCACCACAGAAAGGCCGGAAAAGTTGCGTAACGAGTGGAACGACGCCGAGGCTCCCGCCGATGACGATGTTCTCGGGCAATGCGTCTACGGATCTCGCCTACTCGGCGGGGCGCCCGACCTGGTACTGCACGGCGGCGGCAACACCTCCGTCAAGACGACCACGACGGATGTGCTCGGCACGCGGGTGGACACGCTCTACGTGAAGGGCAGCGGCTGGGACCTGGCCACGATCGAGGCAGCCGGGTTCGCACCGCTGCGGCTGTCCCGGATGCGCGAGCTGATCGGCGCGACCGAGCTGCGTGACACGCAGATGATGAACGAGTTCCGTTGCGCCCTACTGGATTCCGGCGCGCCGAACCCGTCCGTGGAGTCCCTGGTGCACGCGTTCCTGCCGCATGTCGCCGTGCAGCATTCGCACGCCGACCCGATCGTCACGCTGACCAACCTCGCCGACGGGCCGGAGCGGGTGCGCGAGGTGTTCGGCGATGCGGTGGTCGTCGTCCCCTACCGGATGCCGGGATTCGACCTGGTGCAGGCCGTGTCCGCCGCGTGGCCGGCGCAGGCCGGAGACGGGACGATCGGGATGGTGCTGCTCGGCCACGGCCTGTTCACGTTCGGGGACACCACCAGGGAGGCCTACGCGCGGCATATCGACCTGATCACGCGGGCCGAGGAATACCTCGCCGCCCACGCCGCTCCGCGCCACGCAGCCGCATCCGGCGCCGCAACGGGCTCAGCCCTGCCCGCCGTAGCCCCGGTCGAGCTGGCCCGCCTGCGCGCGGCGATCAGCGCCGCCGCCGGAGCACCGATGATCGTCTCCCGGCACGCCGACGAGCGCGTTGCCGCCTTCGTCTCCCGCGACGATCTCGCCGCGGTCAGCGGGCGCGGCCCGGCCACCCCGGACCACATCATCCGCACCAAGCTCCGCCCGATGGTCGGCACGGACGTCGACGCATATGTCCGCGACTACCGCGCCTACTTCGACCGCAACGCGGGTCGCAGCGCCGATCCCCTCACCATGCTCGATCCGGCCCCGCGGGTGGTGCTCGACCCGGTGCTCGGCCTGCTCACCGTCGGGCAGCGCGCGAGGGATGCCGCTATCGCCGAGGACATCTACCGGCACACCATGGACATCATCGACCGCGGCGAAGCGCTGGGCGGCTACCGTGCGCTGCCCGAGGCGGACCTGTTCGATGTCGAGTACTGGGATCTCGAACAGGCGAAACTGCGGCGCGGAGGGAAACCGCCGGCACTCGCCGGTCAGGTCGCGCTGGTGACGGGGGCGGCGTCCGGTATCGGCCGGGCCTGCGCGAAGGCGCTGCTCGCCGCCGGCGCGTCGGTGATCGGCCTGGACCTGTCGGCCGAGATTGCCACCACTTTCGGCGGTCCCGAGTACCTGGGCATCCCGACCGATGTGACGGACGCCGACGCGGTCGATCGCGCGCTCCGCGCCGGGGTGGAGCGGTTCGGCGGGCTGGACATCCTCGTGGTGTCCGCCGGGATCTTCCCGGAGAGCGAGCCGATCGCGCGGCTGCACATGGACCAGTGGCGGCGCGCCATGGCCGTGAACGTCGATGCGGTGGCGGCGCTGCTGCAGGCCTCTCATCCCCTGCTGGCGCTGGCGCCCGCCGGCGGGTCGGTCGTGCTGATCGCCTCCAAGAACGTGCCGGCGCCCGGCCCCGGAGCAGCGTCATACTCGGCATCGAAGGGGGCGCTCACGCAACTCGGCCGAGTGGCCGCGCTGGAATGGGCGGGCGACGGGATCCGGGTCAACATGGTGCACCCCGACGCCGTGTTCGACACCGCGCTGTGGACGCCCGAGTTGCTCGCGCAGCGCGCCGCCAAGTACGGGCTGAGCGTCGAGGACTACAAGCGCCGAAACCTGTTGCGCCGTGAGGTATCCAGCGACATCGTCGCGAGCATGACGCTGGCCATGTGCCAGGGCGCGTTCTCCTGCACCACGGGCGCGCAGGTTCCCGTCGACGGGGGCAACGACCGTGTCGTCTGAGATCCGGCTGACCGGCGGCGCTATCGTCATGCAGGACGCCGCGCGGCGGGTGATCGAGCGCGGCGAGGTGGCCTTCGACCCGGCAACGGGAAGGATCACCTACGCCGGTGAGGTGCGGGGTGACGGTGACGCCGCCGGCTCCGGAAGGCTCGGCGCCGCAACCGATGTGACGGGCTGCGTGGTGATGCCCGGCCTGGTGAACGCGCACACCCACTCCGGCATGACCCCCCTGCGCGGCTACGCCGAGGACATGAACCTGCAGGACTGGCTGGCCAAGGTGCGCGCCTTCGAGGTGCGGCTCGGCGCCGAGGATCTGCGCGCCGGGCTGGAGCTCGCGCTCATCGAGATGCTGAAGACCGGGACCACCACCTTCGCGGACATGTTCCTGTGGGATCGCCGGATGCTCGAATCCGTGGTCACCTCCGGGATGCGGGTGCTCGCCGCGCCCGCGGTTTTCGGATATGACGCCGTCGGATATCCCGCCGCGAGCCCCTCCGACGGGCGCGCGGTGCTCGACCTGACAGAGCGCCTCGCAGCCGAGTTCGCCGGGGACGGGCAGATCCGCCTGGCCTTCGGCCCACACGCCCCCTACACGTGCACCCCGGAGATGCTGGCCGACGTCGCCGCGCGTGCCGGCCGGCTCGGCCTGCCGATCCAGATCCACCTGTCGGAGTCGGCGCCCGAGGTGGACAGCTGTCTGCGCGATTACGGCCGCACGCCGGTGGCCCACGCCGCGGCGTGCGGCATCTTCGACCATCCGGTTCTGGTGGCGCACTGCACCCATCCGACCGACGCGGAGATCGAGCTGCTGGCCGGGGCGGACGCGGCGGTCGCGCACAACCCGGTGAGCAACCTCAAGCTCGGCGCGGGGATCGCGCCGGTCCGTCGCTTCCTGGACGCGGGCGTGCGGCTCGGCCTCGGCACGGATTCGGTGGCCAGCAACAACAATCTCGACCTGTTCGAGGAGATCAAGACCGGCATCCTGATGCAGCGCGGAGTGCACCGAAGCCCGGATATCGTCCGCTCGGGCGACTTCCTGGACATGGCGACCTGCGGAGGGGCTGCGGCCGTCCGTTTCCCCGAAGTGGGGGTCCTTGAGGCCGGAAGGCCTGCGGACATCGTCATACTCGATGCGACCGGCACCCGGGCGACCCCGCTGTACGACGCGGCCTCCTACCTGGCCTTCGCGGCATCGGGCAGCGCGGACGTGCGGGACGTGTACGTGGCCGGGCGGCACGTCGTCGCGGGCGGCCGGGTGACCAGCCTCGACGAGGCGGCCGTGCGCGAACGCGTCGCGCACACCGCCGCGCGCGTGCGCCGCGAGCTCGCCGCCCCAGCGACATGAGCGGCGACATGAGCGGCGGCATGCGCGGCGGCGAGGGGCGGGGCGTGATCGGCATCATCGGCGGGTCCGGGCTCTACCAGCTGCTCGACGGCGCGCGGGATGCCGTGGTGGACACGCCGTACGGCCCGCCGTCCAGCCCGGTGTCGCGCGGTGTGATCGATTCACGCGAGGTCGCCTTCATCACGCGGCACGGTCGCAACCACGACATCGCGCCGCACGCCATCAACTACCGCGCGAACCTGTGGGCGCTGCGATCCCTCGGATGCGACACCGTCCTGACCTCGTCGGCTGTCGGCAGTCTGCGATCGACATTCGCGCCGGGCGATTTCGTGCTGTGCGACCAATTCGTCGACCGTACCAGGGGCCGAGTGGACACGTTCTTCGACGGGCCGCGAGTGGTGCATGTGTCGATGGCCGACCCGTATTGCCCGGCATTGCGCGCTGCCGCGCAGCAGGTGCTGTCCGCAGCGGCCGAGACGTTCCATCCGACCGGGACCGCCGTCGTGATCCAGGGGCCGCGGTTTTCCACACGCGCCGAGTCTGCGTGGTTCCGCCAGATGGGCGCGGACGTACTGAGCATGACGCAGCATCCGGAGACGACGCTGGCCCGCGAACTCGAGATGTGCTGCGTCAACCTGTCTTTCGTTACCGACTATGACGGCGGCGTCGAGGGGACGGACGAGGCGGCCGTCACCGGCGGAGCCGTCTGGCGGCGGCTGGCCGAGCATGCGGACCGCATCCGCCGGACGATCGGAGCCATCGTCGCCGCGATCCCGGACGAGCGCGGGTGCGGCTGCCGATCCGCGCTCGCCGACACCTGAGCCGGCCCGGATCCATCAACGATCGCCAACACCCCTGACCACCGAGAAGGAGAACCCCATGGCCCCGCAGTTCGACGACGACTACGTCCTGCCGCTCACGCGCGTGCGGGTGGGTGACGTGCCGACGCGCGTGCTCGCCGTGGGCGATCCGGCCCGGGTGCGCAAGGCGGCGACGCGGCTGACCGACGTGCGCGAGGCCGGTTCGAATCGCGAGTACGTCACCGTCATCGGCAGGTACTGCGGCACCGAGGTCGCGATCGTGTCGCACGGGGTCGGCTCGGCCGGCGCGGCCGTGTGCTTCGAGGAGATGTGCCGCGGGGGCGCGCAGCGGATCATCCGCTCCGGCACCGCGGGCGGACTACAACCCGAGGTTCGGGACGGGTCGGTGGTGGTGGCCACCGGCGCGGTGCGCGAGGAGGGCATCAGCCGGCAGCTGGTGCCGCTCGCCTTCCCGGCGGTGGCGGATCCCGCCCTGGTGATGTCGCTGCGGGGCCATGCCGCCGACGCGGGCGTCCCGGTGCACGGCGGGATCGTGCTCACGTCGGACTGCTTCTATCCCGGTCCGGTGCTCGACGTGGATCACCGCCTGTGGCAGCGCGCCGGGTGCGTCGCCGTGGAGATGGAGCTGGCGGCGCTGTTCGTGACCGCTGCGTTGCACGGGGTGCAGGCCGGCGGCATTCTCGCGATCGACGGAAACCCGTTGGACGAGAACGATTCCGACATGTCGAACTACGAGCCGTTCCGCGACGTGGTGGACCGCGCGGTCGATGCCGCCCTCGAGGCGGCGCTCGCCGCGCTCATCGACGCATAGCCGGCCGGGCGGCGCCTACCGCTCCGCGCGAACATCGTCATCCTCGTTGTCTGCGGAAATGATCGGACGGGTTTGGTCGCCATACTGAAGCCGACCAGCGCCGACACAACGGCGCGTCGGAGGGCCGCAATCTCGCGGATCTCACGCCAGCAGATCAGCGGAACCAACCACTCACGGTGACCGCCTCGGCCCAGTACGTCGAGCGGTGCGTAGTACCCGCGGGGGATCGGCGAGCGGTCACTTTACGTGCAGCGGCGCGTGCTGGTCAGTGTCTCCGATATATCTCGCGACGATGGCCGACGCTCAGGACCAGGACCACCAATTGCTGGTCCTGGATCTCATAGATGATTCGGTAATCGCCCGTCCGTACTCTCCACTCGCCAGCGCCACCGACAAGTTGAGTGGCTGACGGTGGCCGCGGGTCGGCGGCGAGCAACTCGATCGCCGCCTGAATCCGGCGTCGGGCCTGGGGATCGAACTTCCGCAGTTGCCGGGCGGCGGCCGGGGCGAGGGTGACCTGGTAGATCACGCCAGCCCCAGATCGGCCTTGACCTCTTCCCACGGGATTGGCGCTTCACCGGTGGCTCGCATCTCGGCGCGCGCTTGCTCGGCTGCGAGAATGTCGGCCATATCCTCGGCCAACGCAAGGACATGGTCCAGATCGTCAGCGTCGATGACGGCAGCGATGCGGCGACCACGGCGCGTGACGTAGACAGGCTCGTGCTCCGCGCGGGCACGGTCGACGATCGCGGCGAGCTGGGTTCGCGCCTCGGAGATGTTGAGAGTATCGCTACCGGACATGTACCAATCGTACGCTTGAGTATCCCAACGTACAAGTATGGTGCTGCAATCGGGTCGCCAAAGGCGTCAAAGAGCACACCAACCAACCATGATCAATCCCACCATGTCAGGCGTCCCGGATCCCGTCCGCTGACGTTGAGCCGGCGACCAAGCCATGGCGATCGACCGAGCCCTATCCGGCCGAGGCCCCGAAAGGCTACTTCTCGTTCGTGAACGCATGCAGCCGCGCGATCGCCTGACGGTGCACCTTGTGGCGAAGTATCGGTGTCCAACCGAGGACCAAGCCGGCTGACCCGAGGGCCTGACGGGACCAGCGCCAAAAATTGAAGTCGTCCACATGGTCGGTGATGCGCCCAGCGGCGAAGGCGAAGTTGGCGTCGATTTCGTTCACGACGCGGCGTCCCGTTGCGCCGAAGGTGTAAACCGCCGTCCAATGTGCGCGCCCGGAGGTGTCGTCGGCGCTGATCTGACTCGCTTTGACGCGGAGATCAGCCGAGCCCTTGCAGAGCATGCGCCACATGGCCATCACATCGCTGCCGTACAGGTCTCCAAAGGCGGGATCGCGGAAGTGGGGATTTTCGGAGTAGGCCGCTGCCATAGCGTCAAGGTCACCCTCGTTGAACGCCTGATAGAAGCCGGTAAGCAATTGAGCGTTCGGATGCACGTCGCGAGCCTAATGCCCGCAGCCAGGGAGGTTTGTCCGACGCTCGTGGATCCGTCACCGGGGAAGGCTTCGCGGATAGCGAACGAGTGTCCGCGCCGCGCGCCGGTCGGCGAGGATGCGGTGATGGGGTTCGCATGGGGGCTGGTGGACAGCCCGTCGGCCGGTCCGCTGACGTGTTCGGGTTTGCGGGTGCCTGCTCGGTCTACGGTTCTGCAGGGCTACGCCGGTCGATGACGATGGTCCGGCTGGCCCGGTCGTAGGGTGTGCGGCCGGTGCCGACGAACAGCGACGCGATCCACGTGAGGGGAAGCAGGTAGGCCACGACGAGGAGTGCCCACACGCTGATGGGGGTCTCTCCCGCCGAGGTGTTCACGATGGCGATGACGGCCGCGTGGCCGACCAGCCACGGCAGCCCGATCTTGAGCGCGTTCCTCGTCAGGGTCTGGCCGAACCGGGGCGTGCCAGCGGCTGCGCACACGACAAGTCCCAGGACCCGCTTTCCCGGGGTGGCCGGGTTGGACCGTGACTCGAACCACGCCGCCGCGAGGGCCACCGGCACAACGACCACGACGGCGCCGATGGCATTCAACGTCAACGCCCCGGTGCGGGTGATCACGCCGGCGAGATACAGCGGGACCCCGACAGCGGCGGTCACGGCCACCCAGCCGAGGATGCAGGCCCAGTCGATCAGCCACGCGAGGATCCGACGTGACGCATAGTGCATGACCAGGCCTCCTACCTGCTGCGTGGCATCGCCGGGGCCGGGGACGGCCCGGGTGCGATGGCGACGCTGCCATCACTGACCGATCCTCCCGGCGGGCGGGTGTCGCCTCGGCCGTGTCGGGGAGCGGACCTCGATGTTGATCCGCCCTGTCTTGGGGCGATGAGGCCTTGGATGAGGGTCAGGGAGAGACGGGCGGCGTCCGAGCCGCCGGGGGCGTGCAGGGCGCGGTCGACCGCCCACCGGTCTAGGACGCTGAGCACGGCGATGACCAGTTCGACGGCGAGCTCCGCGGGGATGTCGTCGCGTACGAGTCCGAGAGTCAGGCCGCGACGCACGGCGCGGGCAAGCCAGTCGGCCACGTCGGTGCGCAGGCGCTGTAAGGCACTGTCGGTGTCTGCCGAGTCGTCTCGGTGATACATCACGCCGAGTGGCCGTGTCTCGGGGTGCCTGGCGGCGGACCGGCCGAGCTCATCGACCAGCCGCGCCATCGCGGGCCAGAAGTCCGCGGCGCTCAGAGTGTCCAGTTCGGGCAGGGTCACGCCATCGCCGAGCCGGGCGCGCAGCACAGCGACGACGTGGTCGTGTAGTGCCTTCTTGCCGTCGAAGTAGTGATACAGCGAGCTTTTCGCCCACCCGGCGGCCTGCAGGATCTCGTTGAGCGACGCGGACTGGTAGCCATCTGTCGCGAACGCCTGCGCCGCGGCAAGTACGAGGGACTCTTCGTTGGCTGGGTCGATGGGTCGTGCTGGTCGGGCCATGACTAGCACCCTACCAAATTCGTGTACTTGTCGGTCCATGAATCGTGTACTGTGTGGTCCATGAACTCCGTGTCCCGTCCGGAAGGGTCGGCACCCGGAGCGCCTCACCACCCATCGTCAACAGGAGAAGCAGGGAGTGTCATGAGCACAGATCCACGTACGGATTCGTCGCCGAGCATGCGGGGGCGGCGTGTCCTCGTTGCCGGGGCGACCGGCTACCTCGGCCGTCATCTCGTTGACGCGCTGGTCGGTGCGGGATGTCGGGTGCGGGTGCTGGTTCGGCGCCGGGAGCAGGCGGTCGACTTCCCCAGCGGGGTGGACGTGTTCGTCGGGCAGGTGACCGAGTCGGCAACCCTGTCGGGCGCCACCGACGGCGTGGATGTGGTTTTCTCCGCGCTGGGTATCACTCGGCAGCGAGACGGTGTGACGTACATGGACGTCGACTACCGCGGCAACCTCGCGCTGCTGCGCTTGGCCGAGAGCACCGGCGTCTCCCGGTTCGTGTACGTGTCCGTGCTGCATGGCCCCGACTTGCGCAAGACGGTGCGGTTGGTGTCGGCGAAGGAGAAGTTCGTCGACGCGCTGACCGCCTCGCCGGTCTCGTCGGTGGTGGTGCGTCCCACCGGCTACTTCTCGGACATGGGCGAGTTCCTGACCATGGCCGGCCGTGGAGCCGTGTATGTATTCGGCGGCGGGCACCTGTCGATCAATCCCATCTCGGGCCGCGACGTCGCCGCCGCCTGCCTCCGCGCCGCGGACTCGAACGCGACGGATGTGCCAGTCGGCGGGCCGGATGTGCTCACCTACGAGGCGATCGCCCGCGCCGCGTTCGCCGCGCACCGGATGCCGCCGCGGATCCGCCACATCCCCCGCGGACTGATCGTTGCCGTTGCCCGGGCCCTCGCTTGGTGCACACCCGAGCACGTTTACGGGCCCCTGCAGTTCCTGACCGCCGTGATGACCCGCGAAATGACGGCGCCGCCCAGCGGGTCCGATCACCTGGCTGACTACTTCGCCCGACAGGTCGCGGGTACCGGGAAGTCCACCCCCGGTCACGGTGCGCCCGCCGCCGGGCAAGTGCGGAGCAGCGCATGAGCACCAACGCGAAGAGCGCGCAGATCCCTCCGGGTATGGCCGCGGATCGGGCGGGTTCGCGCCTGGGCCTGTGGGTGGTCACCGCCGTACTGGGCCTGTTCTTGTTCGCGGCCGCCGCGCCGACTCCGCTCTACAGGATGTACGCGGCCGAGTGGGGATTCACGCCAGCGATGCTGACCGTGATCTTCGCCGTGTATGCGGTGGCGTTGTTGGCCACCCTGCTGGTCGCCGGGTCGGTCTCGGACGCGGTCGGACGCCGCCCGGTCATCCTGGGCGCCCTGGCGGTGCAGTCGCTAAGCATGCTGGCCTTCCTCGTCGCCGACAGCGTCACCTGGCTGCTCGTGGCCCGGATCGGCCAAGGGGTGGCCACTGGTCTGGCGACCGCGGCGGTCGCCGCTTCGCTCATCGACCACCAGCCGCCGACCCGACCAAGGCTCGGGCCGCTGCTGAACGCGGTGACCCCGATGGCCGGTCTGGCTCTCGGATCTCTGGCGGCAGGGGCGCTTGTGCAGTACGCACCCGATCCGCTGCGCCTGGTGTATGCGGTGATGCTGGCGGGGTTCGTCATGCTCGCCGCCGCGATGCTGCGGGTGCCCGAAACGGTCGGCCAGCGGCGACCGGTCGACCTTCGGCCCCGCGCCGGTGTCGAGCCGGCCCTCCGAGCAATGTTCTTGGCCGCCTTGCCGTGCATCATCGCCTGCTGGGCCCTGGGCGGTCTGTACTTGTCCCTGGGGCCCTCTTTAATGACGCAGATCGAGCACACCGCGAACCATCTGCTGGGCAGCGCGATCGCGTTCGCACTGTGTGCCTCCGGCGCCACAGCCGGCCTGCTTGTGCGCGACCGGACCCCGGAGCGCGCGATGCGCATCGGATGCTCCCTGCTGATCGCCGGATTAGCGTTCAGCATCGCCGCGATCATGATCGAGTCCGGTGTCCTATTGCTCGCCAGCAGCACCGTCGCCGGGGCAGGCTTCGGCTGCGCATTTCTCGGCGCCTTTCGGATCCTGGTCGCGCGGGCCAGTCCCCGGCGGCGCGGCGAGGTGATCGCGGCCTTGTACGTCGCCGCCTACCTGGCCCTCTCGATACCGGCCGTGGCGGCCGGCATAGTCACCACCCGCGTAGGCCTCCGAGCCACCAGCATCGGGTACGCGGCCGCGGTCGCCGTCATGGCTGGCTGGTCTCTGATCGCTGCCCGGTCGCGCTCGCATTCAGGGCCAGGATGAACTGCCAATCTGGCCTGGCCACGACGTAGCGCGGCCATCTGGTCGCCGCAAGGGATCCGGATGTTTACCGGCGATGCCCGTTTCCACCCGTCCGGCTCCCGCCCGCACCTACAAACCTTGACCAAACGGAGGGACCGTGCACCCCTACATCACCTATCAACTCGCCCGGGAACACCGTCTAGACCTGCTCCGCCAGGCCCAACAGTTCAGCGGGGTTCGAGCAAGACGTCGTGTCACCCCATTCGTGGCCCGCGGGCACGGCGGACTTCGATCCGGCGAATCGCAGTCAGCGGTTCGCACCAACACCGTCGCACGCCTTAGTTAGGACCTGAACCATGAATATCGCCTACAGCGCCGCCGCTTTGAACACGCTCGGTGACCTGATGATGGGGTGCCGCTCATGAAGGTGCTCATTTCCGGTGGTGGCATTGCCGGCCTGACCTGTGCATACTGGCTGTTTCAGAAGGGGCACACGCCCGTCGTCGTCGAGCGCGCTGAGGCCGGCCCGGTTGGCGGCTATGGCATCGACTTCTCCGGCACGGGCTACGAGGTTGCCGGCCGCATGGGGCTTCGGGACCAGCTCGCCGCCCGGCAGTTGCGCTCTGACTCGATCACCTTCGTCCACGCCGTGGAGGGGGTCACGGCACGCCTGAACCGGCGGCTGGTGGAGAAGGTGCTGCGTGGCCCGTACCTTGCGCTGATGCACAGCACTCTCGAGGATGTCCTCGCTGCCGCCATACGGGACAAGGTCGAGGTCCGCCATCGGCAGAGCATCGCCGCGGTGCACCAAAGCGACGCCCGCGTGGACGTGACCTTCGCCGATGGCGCTCAGGCGAGCTTCGACGTGCTGGTAGGCGCCGATGGGGTGCACTCGCGAACCCGCGAACTGGTCTTTGGCGCCGAGCCGCGATGGGCCCGCCACCTCGACTTCAGCATGGCCTGCTATCCGGTCCCCGACATCCCCGGGCTCGCCGACACCCGCACGCACTTCACCGAGCCCGGCCGCCAGACGGTGCTGTATCCGACCGATAAGGTTGGCACCTCGATCGCGCTGTTCCTCTACCGGTCTGGGCCACACGGCAGCATTCCGCGCGCCGAGCGCGCAGCTCGGCTGCGGGCGACCTACACCGATTCGGGTTGGCACACCGCACAGCTACTCGGGCACGTTCCGGACGACGGCTTCTTTATGGACACCCTCACCCAGATCGAGATGCCCCGCTGGCATTGCGGCCGTGTGGTGCTGATCGGCGACGCCTGCGGCGCACTGACGCTCACCTCCGCCCAGGGCGCATCGCTCGCCATGGCCGGCGGTTACCTCCTTGCCGAGGCGCTCGCGGCACACCCCAGAGACCATGAAACCGCCTTTGCCGGCTATGAGGAGCAGTTGCGGCCGGTCGTCGCCGAACGTCAGCGCCGCGCCCGCACCATGGCCCGCGGGCTGGTGCCGGCGACACGCGTCGGCTTGGCCGCCCAGCGTCTGATCATGCCGCTCGTCCTGCGGGACGTCTGTGTTCCGCTCCTGCGCCGCGGCTTCGGTGACACCAGCAGCATCTTGCGCACGGCGGCCAACGACATGATGGACATGGAAACTGCCCAATGAAAGTTTTAGTAGCCCGGTTCAACCGCCACCTGGGACGTCACGTTGCCCGGGGTTTGCACGACCACGGCCGCCGATCCGCCGCCGTCAGAAGGCCTAACGGCGCGCCCAGCCTCCAACTGTCGGCAACCAACCAAGGGGAAGCCTCCGTGCGCGTTGCCACGCACCACCACCGGCCGGTCATCGCAGCACTGCTCGTAGGCCTCGCGCTGACCATCATCTCGGTCATCGTCCCCTACCTGGACCGAGCTGGAATGGCCAACCACATCCGAGCTGGCTACCCCAATTACGCACAAGCCCAGATCGACACCGCCGTCCACGCCTACCTAATCGTCCTGACCGGCGTCGGCGTCCTCGGCCTTGCTTGCTGGCTGACGACCATCTGGGCCGTCTGCACCGGCAAGCGGTGGGCCAGGTGGGCCGCGGCAGGCATCTTCACCATTGCCACCGCCGTCGCCCTGACGCTCTTGCTGATCAGGGACACCTCTGGTGACACCGGCCTGCCCCCGCCGCTCGGCTGGATTGGAGTCCTTCCGAGCGGCGCGGGGCTCGCGGCCGTCGGACTGCTGCGTCGTCATTCACCGTCCGGCCCGAACCGCATGGCGCGACAGGCGACGCAATGTTCGTCGTGAACTTGGCCTACAAGGTGGATCTGTCGCTGATCGACGCCGGGCTTACCGAGCACGCGGAATGGCTTGCAAAGCAGTACGCCGACGGAGTGTTCGTCCTATCAGGACGACAGGTGCCACGCACCGGCGGGTTGATCCTGGCGGTAAACACCACCCGAGAGGGCCTCGATCGGCGTCTTTCCAGCGACCCGTTCCACCAGCGTGACTACGCCGACTACACAATCATCGAATGCTCACCCACCCGCGTCGCAGACGGTTTGGAACGCCTACATGATTGACCCACAGTCATGCCGCCAGCGTCACCCACCGCGTCTGGAAGGGATGGCTCATCGATACAGGTCTGCCGATGACGGAACATGGTGCCGCTCCGGTGATCGAGAGCGAGGGAGAGACCGATGCTTCATCGACGGACGCCGAAGTCGATGCGCTGAACCTGCGTAGACGAACGTCCTAGCGGCAACCAACCCGGCAACGAGACTGTTTCGCTGACGACCGAACCGTCGCGGACAGCGTCGCGGACGCGCGTGCGGATCAACCGGCGTCCACGATGAACCCTCTCGACCTCGTATTCGCCGCGCAACACCGCCGCCACGACATCGACCACGACAGAGGTCCACGGCCGACTTGCGTCACCGTCGGTCGCGTCGACGTGCTCATGCGTACCAAGCCAGCCCACCACCGCGCCGGCGCCAGACACATCCACACACACCGTCGCCGAAGGGTCCGAGACATGTTTGATCTGGAGCGTCACGATTCTGTCTCCGCGCGCACGGTCGCGGGCACTGATCGAACTGTGGTCGCGGTCCATGAGCTGCGGATCGAGAAGATCAAGTAAGGCCACAAGCTCATCGAGGATCGCCTCGGCCTCGGTAGGCATCGGTGACGGGAGGGCGACAGACCCGAACCACCGCCGCACTTCGCCCGCGTCTCCTTCGACACTCACGCTCGAATCCTAGGGTCCGCCAAGTCCCCTCCGGATACCTCGCACACGGCCAGATCTGGAGCCATCAACGCGTTGTAAGCCGACGCATCTGCCGGGTCCGGTGGCTCTCAAGCACCCGGCCCCGGCGAGACCGCGGCGTCACGCAACCCCGGATCTCCGATCTCGCGCGAGGCAAGATCGACCTCTTCAGCATCGACACCCTGGTCAACATGGTCACCGCAGCCGGCCTGCACCTCGACATGCGAGTACGCGCCGCGAGCTGACACCCGGCCACCGGACCGCCCGCTCGTGGATCCTTGACCGTGTCGTGCGGTGGCGTCGAATCGGCGTGGTGGTTGGTCAGGCGGGGCGTCGGCGTAGGAACCAGAATGCGGCGGCGAGGAGGGCGAGGGCAAGGGCGGTCAGCCAGCCGAGTTCGATCCATTGGAATGTCCAGTAGCGGCTGTCCGGTTGGTAGCTGGTGACTTGGGTGTAGCCGTGCTGGATGAGGTATTGAACGGGGTCGACGCTGGGGTTGGCTTCTCCCGGGTTCACGGTGATCTTGCCGCTCCCGCCGGGTTGTTGGAAGCCGATGGACTGCAGGACGGCGTTGATTGCGGCGTCACTGACACGCACGCCACTCTTGGTCCACCATTGGTCGATCCCGAAGTTCTTGCCGGACAGTTCGAGGCTGGTGGTGGTCAGGGGTGGAAGGTAGTGCATGCGGATTTGGGCGGTGAGCAACGCAAGCCCGAACCAGGCCGCCAATGCGGTGGCCAGCGCTGGCAGGACGCGGCGCCACAACAGGCCGGCGAGCACGCCCAGGGCGAAGCCGACCAGTGCCCAGCCGGCGACGGCGAGCCCCGTCACCGGGAAAACGGTGGGGTGCAGGCGAGGCGTGATTCCGCTGTCGAGCAGCGGCTTGTTGTGCCAGGTGACCAGCGCCCCGAACCCGGCCATGATCACGGCCACCCCGACCACTCCGGGAGCGATGGCGGCGATGGCCCATCGCATCCGGCCGGCACCTTGAGTCCAGGCGTATCGGAAGGTGCCGGTCTCGAGTTCCCGGGCCAGTATCGGAGCGCCCACGAAGCCACCGATGATCCCGGGAAGGAACAAAAGGATCACGCCGGGCAGGCCGGGCTGACTGTAGCCGTTGCGGAAGTTCTCCCACGCGAACTGGCAGCTCGCCGAGTGCACCGGGGTGCAGGCGAGGTAGGTGGCATAGGTCGACCGCATTCGTTCACCGTTGAGCACCAGATAGAAGGCGATCACGGCCAGTACGGCGGCGATTGCGGCCAGCGTCGCACGGTAGCGCCGCCACGAGACCCAGGACAGGCGCGTCCACGACACCGGGCGCACGGGCATCGTCGGCACCGCGACGGGAGTCATTGGGTTGCTCCGATCAATGTCGGGGCTCGTGACGCGGGTGTCTCACGGAGGTAGGCCAGGGTGAGCTCCTCGATGCCGACGGGCCGTGACTCGCAGCCCGGCGGTAGCGACGCCTGCGACGAGGCCAGCCGGACCAGCAGGTGGGTCTGTGAGGGGGTCGTCCTGGCCTCGATGATCTGCCAGTCGCCGTCGGGCACCGGGGCGGTTGTCGGGGCGGCCACCAGCCGATGACGGTCGAGGAGGTTGTCGACGGTGTCATCCACGCGGACCCGTCCGTGGGAGATCAGTACCAGGTAGTCCGCGACGCGTTCCAGTTCGGCCAACATGTGGGACGACAGCAGGGCCGACACCCCGTCGTCGGCCATGGCGGTCATCACGGTGGCCATGAAGTCGTGGCGCGCGAGCGGGTCGAGTCGGGCGGTAGGTTCGTCGAGTACGAGCAGGCGTGGGTGCCTGGCCAGCGCCAGGGTGAGCGCGAGCTGCGCCTGCTGACCTCCGGACAGCTTGCCCGCCTTGCGCTTGCCGTCGATGCCCAGCTCGGTGATGCGCCGGCGGGCGTAGGCGGTGTCGAAGCTCAGGTTGAGGTTGCGGGTCTGGTGCACCATGTCGGCGACCGAGTAATGCCGGTACAGCGGCATGTCCTGGGCCACGAACGCGATCCCGTCGAGTGCGGCGCGCGAGCCGGCCGGCTGTCCACCAAGGACCGTCACGCCGCCGGCGGTCGGGGAGGTGAGCCCGACGACCAGGTTGAGCAGCGTGGACTTGCCGGCGCCATTCGGCCCGACGAGCGCAACCAGGTGACCCTCGGGGATCGACAGGGTGCAGTCCCGTAGCGCCCAGTTGGTGCGGTAGCGGCGACCCAGGCCGTCGGTCTGGAGCACGTTCACGCCACGCCTCCCACCTGTCTGCGGGACTCCCGTGTTGCCTCGCCGCAACCGTTCACGTCGCGGCGTTCAGAGAAATCCCGCAAGGTGCTCGTGATCAGCGCAACGATGCCGTCCTCGTCCAACCCTGCCTCGTCGGCCGCCTGGAGCCAGGCATGCAAGGAACGGCGCAGCCCGGTGAGCTCGGGCAGTGTGGCCTGTCCGAGGGAACCATCGATGAACGTGCCTTGGCCTGGTCGCCCCGATGCCAATCCCTTCCGTTCCAGGTCGCGGTAGGCCTTCAACACCGTGTTCGGGTTGATCGCCAGATCGGCCACCACCTCGCGGACCCTGGGTAGCCGGTCGCCCTGCTTGAGGTAGCCCAGCCGCAACGCGTGCTCAACCTGTTGGACGAGCTGTAGATAGGTCGGCACCCCTGAAGCCGTGTCCAGCCGGAACACGATCGGAGACGCGGCTCGGTCCGGCGAATCGCTTAACGCCTCATCTAACACCATAGATAAACAGTACAACAGCTGATCACGCCAGGCAAGTAGGCGACGATCGTGCGACCGCGAGATCAAAGCTTTGGCGAGCTGTACGCGAAGTCCGTGCCCCAATAGTCGGACAGCTCACCGTCCACCAGCGGCAATAAGGAAAGGACCACCCGGAGATGTTGCTCCGTCGTAGGCCCGACTGCGACCACGGTCGGCCGAAACGCCCAGACCGTCCCGTGGAGGAACGGCCTACGGTGACCGCGCACAGGGATGCACCGGACAGAGGGCAAGAATGCGCGCTGTCCCGTTGCGGGATCCTCCGGCGGCACGTCAGGTGCCGCCCGCTCAGGGATCCCGTTGCGGTGACTTCGCGATCGTGGTCGCCCCGGTCAGCAAGAGTCGTGGCCGATGAGCTCCGTTCGGGCCGGCTCGATGTCGCGGACTACCAGGTGTAGGGCGTTGACCGAACCGGGTGGTGACTCGTTGCAGGCGGGGAGGCCCGCGCCAAGCCCGATGGAGCACGCCGACCCGGGTGGTGTGAGCTGCACCACACGTTCGCCCCTCGGCTGGCTGGACATCGAAGTCTTCGACGAATCCGAGTCGTTGGACGTAGAACGCCTTCGCCCGGTCGACGTCGGAAACCTGAATCGGGACCAGCGCAAGTGCCATCTCCACAATGCGCGGCGGCGCGATTCGACTGGTGAACGAGAACGCGCTGGTAGGAGTTGACCGGGCAGCGGATCATGACGTGGCGCGTGTTTCGGCGAGTCGGCGCTGCAGGAAGGCGACCTCGACCGTGTTGGCGGTGAGAAGTATCGCCTCGCGGTAGGCATCGGCTGCCTTATCCAGCGCGCCGGAGCGGCGCAGGAGGTCTGCTCGTGCGGCCGGCAGGTAGGGATATCCGGCCAGGTCGGGTTCGTCGGCCAGGGCGTCCAGGGCCGCCAGGCCGGCGTCGGGTCCCTGCCTGCGCCAACGGCGATCGCGCGGTTGAGCGCGACCACCGGGGATGGCCACCGTTGGAGTAGCACGTCGTAGAGCTGCACGATCTGCTGCCAGTCGGTATCCGCCGCGGCGGTGGCCTCGTCGTGCACGGCGGCAATGCATGCCATCACCGTGTAGCGGCCCCGCGCACCGGTGTGTAGGCACTCGCGGAGCAACTCCAGGCCCTCGACGATCGCGGCCCGATCCCATGCCGCCCGGTCCTGCTCCTCCAGGGGGACCAGCTCTCCCTCGGCGCCGACCCGCGCTGCTCGCCGGGCGTCGGTCAGCAGCAGCCAAGCCAGCAGCGCGCGGCTTTCGCCTTCGCGGGGCAGCAGGTCGTGCAGCATCCGGGCGAGCTGCACTGCCCGGTCGGCGAGATCTTCCCGCATGAGGGTCGGACCGGACGGGGCAACATGGCCGGCGTTGTAGACCAGTTGCACCGTGTCGAGCACCGAGTCCAGCCGCTCGGGCAGCTCAGCACGCTCCGGGACACGGTATGGGATCCCGGCTTCGGCGATCTTCCGCTTCGCGCGGGTGATGCGCGCCTGCATGGTCGCCTCCTTGACCAAGAACCCCTTGGCCACCTCGGCGGAGGTCAGCCCGCACACCAGGCGCAGCGTCAGCGCGACTCGCGCCTCGGCCGACAGGGCGGGGTGGCAGCAGGTGAACACCAGCCGCAGCCGGTCGTCCGGCAGGTGCTCGAAAACCGTTCCCACGACGGAATCACGACACCGATCGGCCGCCAGGTCGTCGGGCGTGTTGTCGTCGATCGCGGCAAGGTCGGGCAGCTTGCGGGCCAGGGTGGCGGCGCGTCGCATCCGCTGCAACGCCTGGCGCACCGCGACTGTCGTCAACCACGCACCCGGACTCGCCGGGATTCCGTCGCGACCCCAACACAGCAGCGCCTGCGTAAAGGCGTCTTGGGTGCAGTCCTCAGCCACGTCCAGATCCCGAGACAACCGCGCGACGGTGGCCAGCACCTGCCCCCACTGGCTACGGTAGGCGTCGGCGACGGCGGCCGTCACCGAGCCGGGATCCGGTGTCATCGGCGTCATCGGCGCACCCCCGCCGGGCGCACCTCGACGGCCGCCGCCGAACCGGACAGCCGCTTCGCGACCCGCAGCGCGCCGTCGAGGTCTCCACCGTCCAGCACGCACAGCCGGCTCACCGGA
Organism: Actinobacteria bacterium 69-20; assembly: GCA_001897425.1. GTDB lineage: Bacteria > Actinomycetota > Actinomycetes > Mycobacteriales > Nakamurellaceae > Nakamurella. Next base: position 76,916 of record MKSW01000033.1, read on the forward strand.
ACCCGGCCCGGATCGACCGACCCGTCGTGCACGATGACCCCGCCGGGCGTGCCCCGTACCGTGGTGACGGCGTGGAGACGCACCAGCAGGAGGTCCAGGGCCACCCGGTCGGGGTCCCCGGCCGCACAGTGCGCGCCACCAGCTCCATCGAACTGATGTGACGCCGACACAACGCCGTCGACATCGTCCCGGTACACCAGCAACACGTAGTACACCGACGCCGCCTCAATCGTCGGGCTGTGACAACGGCCAGAACTCGCGAACCTCGATCCGTCCGCCGCGTGCCATCGGGTGTTTCGCCGCGATCGCCACCGCCTCCTCGATCGAGCCGCACTCCAGCACGTCGAAACCGGCGATCCACTCCTTCGATTCCGTGAACGCCGCGTCGGTAACCAGAGTCCGACCATCGCGCACCCGCACCAAGCGGGCCTCGCTCACCGGGCGCAGGCGCTCGCCGATCACCCACGTGCCATCCCCGTTGATCTCATCGAACCAATCGTCCACCGATGGCAGCGGCTCACTCGACGGATCGGGGTCCTGATCGACGGCGACGAACATGATGTACCGCATATCCCTCATCCTCCTGAATCGGTCACGAACGAGCCAGCGCAATCAGCTGGACTCGTCCGGAGCCCGCCACGTGACCGGGCGGCACGGCACCGCCCGGTCCACGGGTTCATCATCCGCGTGATGATCCCGTCGAGATACCGATGCACGGCCGGCGACAGGATCGACAGACCGACCGGGTCCAAGCCGGACCCGATTTCCACCCCGGCACGATTCCGCTCGCACCCAGATGCCCGATCCTGGCCCTTCGCACACGCCGACGGCGCCGCCCATCCCGACCGGCACCCCGCACCGCTCCGGCGAGAGCCCGATCGCCTGCCGGCCGTCGGGTGCACGGCGGCCGATGTGAGCCGCAGCTCAAGGCCTGTTCCACAACTGTGTCGATTCCACCGGTCGGTGTGCATCGGTGTGGTGGGCGGCCCGATCAAAGAGGGCCTGCCGGTGGGCGGCCGCGCCAACGTGCGGTACGGCCCGACAGGAGGTGCGAGCTGTGAGTGTTCCCCCGCTAATGGTGCCTGACCTGGTGCGACAGCAACAGCGTGACCTGGCGGCGCAGGTCCAGCAAGACCGACGCCGCGCACCGGCGAAGCGCCACCGCGGCGTTCGACGTCGCGCCGGCGCCCGTCTCTGGGGGTGGTGGCAGCGCAAGGAGCCCGGCCCGCGGGTCCGCGAAACTGTCCCGTCGGGCACGACTAGGTGGCACAGCCCTGCGCGGGATCACGGTCACGGCCGGCCGGACGCCGTGATGCCTGTGCCCAGCAACACGTCAGGAACGAGTGCTTGGACAACCATCCGTGCCCCGGGCCAAGCGATCGGAAAGACCCGGTGATGCCGCGGCTCCTGGTGTCGATCTACAGTGACGAGCAATCTTGGGCGGTCGCGTCGCCCTGCCTGGAACCTCCACAACGAGCGCCGCCACAGTGCGTCCCTCGACCGGGCCGGCACGGCCGTGCTCGCCGGCAGCGAGTTGGCCCCGTCGAACCAGGCGGCGCGCATCCACGGCGACGACTAAACGGCACCGTCAGGCGTGACCCATGCGCCGGCGCCCTCAGCGTCGATGAGGCCGACGCCCTGATCGAACGACCACAGCCCGACTTCCTGGCCTGCGGATTCATGCACATCGGCGTATAGCGCCGCCTCCCCAACGAGTCCTGAGGCATGCGGTCACCGTCCCGCTGACCGATCCCGCTGCGGTACGGCAGATGAGCTGCCGTCTGTCCGGTTCATCCTTGGCGCCGATCGCCGCGGACAGTTCGGCTTCCGGATGTCCAGACCTGCCAATGCAGACGTACGTAGCTCTTCTTACCGAGTTGCCGCGGAACCGAGCTGCCGCGGAATCAGTGGGTCGCGCGGGAAGGGCAGTTCCGATCGCTTGTCGGCGACTGGCGATTTCTACGCGTTCAGCTGTGCCAGCAGATCGTCGAGCTGACCGAACGTCTCGTGCGTCGCATCGGCTGCGCCGGTGCCGGCCGCGTCGAGCGCTTCCTTCGAGGGATAGACCTCGGTCATGGTGAGCAGCGTGTTGCCGTCCTTCTCCTCGAGCGTGACCGTGGTGACGGAGCTGTTCTCGCCGCCTTCATCGTTCGTCCACACGATGCGCGAGTGTGGCGTCACGTCGAGATACGTGCCGAAGAACACCATGCCGTCGCCGAAGTCGAGGCGGTAGCTGCCGCCGGTGCGCGCATCCATGTCCAGGGAGTGCAGCGTCATGCCCATCGACTGCGGAACCCACCACTTTCTGAACAGCTCGGGCTTCGTCCACGCGTCGAACACGAGGCGCGCGGGTGCGTTGAACGTGCGCGTGACGACGAGTTCCCGATCCGACGTCCGTTCCACGGTCACGGGATTCGGCTGGGCCGCGGGATCGCTAGTGCTGTGTGCGTTCATCGATCTTCTCCTGACGTTTGAGGTCTTCGACGATTTCGTCCAGCGCGCTGAAGCGCGCATCCCACAGTTCCTGGTATCGCTTGATCCAGGCCGCCACTTCCTCGAGGCGGCGGGTGCCGATCCGGCAGTGGCGTACGCGCCCGACTTTCTCGGTGGTGACGAGGCCCGCGTACTCGAGGACGCGCACGTGCTTGCTCATGCCGGTGAGCGTCATATGGAACCCGTCGGCAAGATCCGTGATGGAGGCTTCCGAACGGCCGAGCCGCTCCAGCACGCCTCGCCGCGTCGAGTCTGCCAGCGCCACGAACGCTGCATCAAGAACGCTCTGCCGATACTGAACCATATAGTTCAGTATCTAAACACGTGGCTTGGCAGCACGCAAGAGGCGTCTCCATCGCTCCTCGTCGCTTCCTCGAACGTCCGCGCCCGCCGCGAAACAGGGCCCCGGTTCCGGATCCACCAGAGGGAAATGATTCCGAGGCCGATCGGTTACAGGTCGAAGATGGCTGCCAGGACGTTGCGGACCTGCTGGAGTACCACCGGGCCGACGTTGCCAATGTGCGCTGTGATCCTGCCGATGGCCACTGCCCGCACGTGTTGGCATTGAGCAGCCGAGGGTGCACGGAGTCCGTTGCGATCGTCCGGTTCGATCACCACTTCGGCGCCGCTATCTCGAAGCGTCCGGGTCAGCGGGACCACCTGCACAACGTTGGGGCCGCCTCGCAGGATCCTCGCCGCCGTCACGACGACCGCTGGGCGGACCAGTCCGGCCTCCGAACCGGAAGGTGCGCCGAGATCGAGTTCGACGACGTCACCCGGCGTCAGCATCGAGCCAGGAGGTTTCCTCATCGGTCAGCGGTGCGGAGAGGTCGCGTCCGATGTCGTCTTGGAGCAGCAGTCGAACGGCCCGGGAGACCGTGTCGGCGACTGTTTGGTGGCGCTGGTCGGCAAGCCGCCGCAACTCTCGATGGGTGGTCCGGCTGATCCGGATCGTTGTTGTCGTGTCGGGCATGGTGACATCCTAGCGCTTGTAGATTCCTTAGTCTACAGGCACCGTTCCATTGCATGAACGCAGGCACGATGCGAGGTACAGCGCAACGCGCGGTAGTCGCGGCGGGCAACGCGCCGCAGCCGGGAAACCTTCGCTCCGAGGCGGTGAGATTCGGCGTCAACGTTCCGACAGGAGTGTCGTCGTCATCTGCAGCGCCCATGACGATTCCGTCGTCAAACAGGTTGGCGGGCAACACATATCCTCACGGCGCGGCTGCGCCAAGGCTGCCGGTGGGGTTAGCGCTCCGCGCGAACATCGTCATCGGCGTCATCGGCGTCATCGGCGGCCTTGTGGCGGGTGAGCTGCGCGATCCTGGCCGCAGCGCGCGGATACCGCTCCGCAAGCTCCGCGCGGTCGCCGAGGCGGAATCCGGTCCAGTCGAACGGGGGGGCCATGGTCGTGCCCAGCAGGGTCCATTCCCCCGTCGATGACGAGCCTTGCCACACACCGCCAGGTACCACGATCTGCGGACGCTGCCCGGCCGAGATATCCGCCCCCAGAACGGGTTCCGTCACCGACCCGTCCGGGTGCAGCAGCAGTAGCGTGAGCGGCGCGCCGGCGTAGAAGTGGTAGATCTCCGGGCCGTCGAGCAGGTGCAGCGCCGAGAAGTCGCCGCCGGCGAGCAGGTAGTAGATGGCGGTGGATGCCTCGTCGGCATGGGTCTGCCGGTACAGGCCGCCCTCGTCGGGGAGCGGTGCGAGCCGCAGCAGGTCGATGATGCGTTGCGCCTCCGCAGGCATGGCGGGCGGGTCGGGCGGCGCTGACGGGTCGGATCGCTCGGGCACCTCAGGCACGGCACCGGTCATTCGATGACGGCGGACACGATGCCGCGCTTGAAGTACTTGCGCGCAATGATCAGCGCGATCAGCGTGACGACATACGGTGCGGCATCGGTGATCTGCGCGGGCAGCCCATTGCCCTGCAACCGGAAGCCGAAGGCCTCGGCGAAGCCGAACAACACGCACGCGCCGAAGGTGCCGATCGGGTGCGCGCGTCCGAGCATCACCGCGACGACGGCGATCCAGCCGCGTCCGGCCGACATGTTCTCGGAGAACTGCACCACGTTCCCGAGGGCGAGCTGCGCGCCGGCCAGGCCGCACAGCACGCCGGAGAGCAGCACCGCGCCGTACCGGTACCGGTTCGGGTTGACGCCGAGCGTGGACGCGGCTGTAGGCCGCTCGCCCACGCCGCGCAACCGCAGGCCGAGCGGGTACCGGAACATGACGAGCTGGGTGACGATCACCAGGATCAGCGCCAGGTAGCCGATCAGGGTCAGGTTGAACAACACCGGACCCACCCAGGGAATGTCGGCGAGCAGCGGGATGCGCACCGTGTCCAGGCCGATGATCTTGGGGTTCTGGAACACGCCCCGGACATGGAAGAACGCGACGAGCAGGAACCCCGTCACACCCACGCCGAAGATATTGAGGGCGACCCCGAGCACGATCGGGTCGGCCCGGCGGGTCACCGACCCGTAGGCGAGCACCGCGGACACGGCCACGGTGGCCGCGACCGCGATCAGCACGCCGAGATACCCGCTCCCGGTCGCATACGAGCCCGCGACGGCCGCGAAGCAGCCGATCAGCATCAACCCCTCGAGCGCGATGTTGAAGACGCCGGCGCGTTCACAGATCAACCCGCCCAGCGCCGCCAGCAGAACCGGAATCAGCGCGCGCACGACCGAGGCGAAGAGCTCACCGTCGATCAGATTCGACCAGTTCATCTAGACCCTGCCCACTTCGTCGTCCGCGGTGACGCGGTCGGTGATCGCCGGCAGGTCGCGGCCATGCCGCCGGGACAAATTTAGCCACCGGGGCAGCGTCAACCGCACGACGATCAGGATGATCACCGCCGCCTGGATCACCTGCGAGAGCTGCGACGACACGCCGTCCGAGCGTTGCATCGCCTCGCCGCCGACGATCAGCGCGGCGAAGAACGCGCCCGAGACGAGAACCCCGATGGGCCGGTTCGCCGCCAGCAACGCGACGAGCAGGCCGGTCCACGCGTAGTTCGTGCCCACCAGCGCGCCGTCGATGAGGCGGAAATCGCTGCCGAGCACCAACATCACGCCGACGAGCCCGCTGATCGCGCCGCTGAAGATCATCGTCCGGATGACGAGCGCGGTCGTGTGCACGCCGCCGTACTGCGCGAAGCGCAGATTCTGGCCGGCCAGCCCCGACTCGAAGCCGCCAGGGGTCTTCCGATTCACGAAGATGACGAGGGCGACCACGGCGAGCACCACCAGCAACGAGTAGTTGACGTTGCGGGTGATGAGCAGCAGGGCGTTCTCCTTGCCGAGCGAGTGGCGCAGGGCAGTGCCCCACGCGGAATCCGCCGGGATCAGGGCGGGGATGCGGGTGTCGTCCGGGATCATCGGGGTCGCCACCATGCTCGACCCCTTCTCCTTGAGCGGGAAGCGCACCAGATAGCTGCTGAAGTACCGGGCCGGATAGTTCAGCAGCAGGCTGCTGATCAGGATGGGGACGCCCATGGACGTCTGCAGCACCGCGGCGAGCATCGCCCACAGCGCTCCGGCGGCCATCGCGGCGAGGCAGGCGACCACGATCACGACGGGGCCAGGGCCGGGCATGGTGAGAGCGACGAGCGTGCCCGCAAGTCCGCCGAGCACCATCTGGCCTTCGGCACCCAGGTTGAACACCCCGGCGCGGAACGCGATGGCCAGCGCGATCGCCATGCCGATGATGGGGGTGGCGCGCTGCAGGGTGTTCGCCGGGCCGCGCCCGGTGAGCGCACCCTCGACCATGGACGGGTATGCCACGAACGGATTGATCCCGGCGATGGCGATGGCGACCGCGCCGATGGCCAGCGCCACGATGATCGACACGGGGACCGGCCCGGCCAGCCAGGCCAAGGTCCGGCGAACGAGAGTGCGGTCCGCGGCGAGTTCGGTCGTCATACCAGCTCCCCGGGTTGCGCGGCGCGCGCCTGGTCCGGGGACGCCCCGGCCATCAGCATCCCGAGCGTGGACTCGTTCGCCTGCGCGGCGGGAACCTCGGCGACCACGGCGCCCTCGAACATCACCAAGATCCGGCCGGCCAGGCTCATGATCTCGGACAGTTCCGCGGAGACCAGCAGCACCGCCCCGCCCCAGTCGCGGAACGCCGTGATCTCGCCGTGCAGGAATTCGATCGCCCCGATGTCGACACCGCGCGTCGGCTGTTCGGCGATCAAAAGCGGTGTGTCGTGGCTCATCTCGCGAGCCACGACGACCTTCTGCAGGTTGCCGCCGGAGAGCGTGCCGACCCGCGTGGCCGGGCCGGGCACCTTGATCTGGAACCGTTCGATCAGCTCGCGAGCCCGGCGCGTCATCGCCGACCGCTGCAGGAGACCGCGACGCAGCAGCGGCGGCTGACGGTGGTGGCCCAACGACAGGTTGTCGGTGGTGTCCGCCGTCCCGGCGGTGCCGACGGCGTGCCGGTCCTCGGGGATGTAGGCCATGCCGGCGCGCCGACGTTCGGCGACCGACGCTCGGGTGACGTCGCGGCCGCCGATGCGGACGGTGCCAGATTCGATGGGCCGCAGGCCGGCGATTGCCTCGACCAATTCGGTCTGCCCATTGCCGGCAACCCCCGCAATGCCGACGATCTCGCCGGCGCGGACCTCCAGGCTGACGCCAGAACCGCTACCACCGACGCCACCGCCACCGACGGCGGTGCGGCCGTCCTCGGCGTGGACGGTGACATCGTGCAGGGCGAGCACCGTCTTGCCGGGCTCGCCGGCCGCCGCCGTCGCCTGGAGGACGACGTCGCGGCCCGTCATGGCGCGGGTGATGGCCCGCGCGTCGGTCTGCGCGGTCACCATCCGGTCGGCGACGCGCCCGTCGCGAAGCACGGTGACCCGGTCGGAGAGCGCCATGACCTCTTTGAGCTTGTGGGTGATGAAGATGATGGTGCGACCGTCGGCGGCCAGCGCGCGCAGGATCTCGAACAGCCGCTCCGCCTCCTGGGGGGTGAGCACTGCTGTCGGCTCGTCCAGGATCAGCACGGAGGCGTCTCGGTACAGGGCCTTGATGATCTCGACCCGCTGCAACACGCCGACCGGCAGGTCGTCGACGCGGGCGGCCGGGTCCAGCGCGAGCCCATAGCGCTCGGCGATCGCGGCGACCTCCCGCTCGGCGCCTTTGCGATCGAACCGGCCGCGGCGGGTGGTCTCCCGGCCGAAGACCACGTTCTCGGCAACGGTGAGCGAGGGGAACAGCTTGAACGATTGGAAGACCATGCCGAGGCCGGCCGCGATGGCGTCGCGCGGGGAGGCGAAGTGCCGTTCGACGCCGGCCAGCCGGATCTCGCCCTCGTCGGGCTGGTAGAGCCCGAACAGGATCGACATGAGCGTCGACTTGCCCGCCCCGTTCTCGCCCATCAGGGCGTGGATCTCGCCCTTCTCGACGGTGAGGTCGATGTGGTCGTTCGCGAGCACGCCGGGAAAGCGCTTGGTGATGCCGCGCAATTCCAGCTGCACTGTCACGAGGGTTCTCCGTCGCGGGAGGGTGGGTGGGCTGATGTCACAGCCGGGATGGGTGGGCCGATGCCGGTCGGCGCCCGGTGTTGCCGCCGGGCGCCGACCGCGTGGTCAGCCGGCTGCCGGATCCGGGATGGTGATCTTGCCGTCGATGATGTCCTGACGGGCCTGCTTGACCTTGGCGAGCACGTCCGGGTGGTCCATCACGACGCAGCCGCTGTTCGCCGCACCGTCCATCAGGCTGGTCACGTTCATGCCGTTCTCCTTGAGACCGTAGGAGGACAGCGATCGCGCGGTTCCGTCGAGGATCTTGCCGATCTCCGTCACCACGAGCACGTCCACGGCCTTCATGGTGTTGTCAACCACGTGCCCGGGTGCCATGCCGCACTGGTTCACGTCGACGCCGTAGGTGAAGAAGTTCTTCTCCTTGGCCGCCTCCATGATGCCGCCGTTGCTGCCCGCGCCGACCGCGAACACCTGGTCGACCCCGGTCGCCGCGAGTGCCAGCGCCTGCTCTTTGCCCTTGCCCGGGTCGGCGAACGGGCTACTGCCGCCGATGAACAGCTGCGTGTCGGTGATCGAGGGGTCCACCTTCTGCGCGGAGTGCGCGAACGTGTCGGAGTAGCGGTGCAGGAACGGGATGTCCACCGCGACGACGGAACCGACCTTCTTCGTCTTGGTGAGCATGCCGGCTTCCAAGCCGACGAGATACGAGGCCTCCTGCTCGCGGAACACGGCGCAGTGCAGGTTCTTCGGCGGATCGGTCGGGCACGCGTCGATGAGGACGAACTGCTGATCCGGGTTCTTCTCGGCGTATTCCTTCGACAGGTCGGTGAAGTCGAAGGTGATCAGCACGATCACGTCGGGCTGCGCGTCGATCGCCGCCTCGATGTTCGCGCGCTGGCTGGCGACGTCGGTGCTCTCGTAGGTCTTCGAGGTGCCGCCGAACTTCGCGGCCGCGTCCTTGATGCCCTTGTCGCCGAGTCCGAGGAACTCGTTGACGCCGATCGGGTTGTTGGTGATGTAGATGAAGCTGTGGTCGCCCTTGGCCGCGCCGCTGCCCTGCCCGCCGTCGGCGCTGCTCGTCTCGCTGCCGGCGCTGCTCGTTTCACTGCCCGCGCTGCTCGACCCAGCCCCGGCGCCGCTACTGGTGCTATTGCCCGCTGTGCTCGACCCACCCCCGGCGCCACCGCTGCTTCCGCACGCGGACAGTCCCAACGCCGCAATGACGGCGATCGCGGCCCCCGCCAGCGCCGTCCGCCTGGACGTCGTCATCAACCTCATCAGTTTTCCTTCCAGCCGGATGAACCCGCGGCCGCGGCGGCCACGGTGTCGTCTGCAGCACTGTGCGGCAGATCGTGCATCGTCTCCCCGCGACCCACGCGGACGACGCGGCGGTTGGTGACCACCGCCGTAATCAGATCATGGGGGGTCACGTCGAAGGCCGGGTTGATCGCCCTCGTGCCCTCGGCAGCGAGGCGCACGCCGCGGACGGACACGACCTCGTCCGTTCCCCGGTCCTCGATCTCGATCTCGTCGCCGGATGCGGTGGCGACGTCCACCGTCGACTCCGGCGCGACCACGATGAAGGGGACGCAAGCATTTCGCGCGCCCAGGGCCAGCGAGTACGAGCCGATCTTGTTCGCCGTGTCACCGTTGGCGGCGATGCGGTCGGCCCCGATCAGCACGACGTCCGCGAGCCCGCGCGCCAGCATCGACGGGCCGGCGCTGTCGACGAAAAGCCGGTAGGGGGCGCCCATCTGGGCGAGCTCCCAGGTCGTCAGCCGCGCGCCCTGCAGCAGCGGCCGCGTCTCTGCCGCCAGCGCCTCGCGGAGGTCGCCACGTTCGAACAGGGTCTGGACCACCCCGAGCGCGGTGCCGCGCTCCACGGTGGCGAGTCCCCCGGTGTTGCAGATCGTCATCACCGTAATCGGTCCGTCCGGCACGAGTTCCCGCACTAGATCGGCGCCGATGTTGCCCATATCGCGGCAGGCGGCGATGTCTTCGTCCCGGATCGCCAGGGCCTCCGCCAGCACGGCCTCCGCGCCTCGGGGCAACGCCGCCAGCGCGCGATCCACACCCCACGCAAGGTTCACGGCGGTCGGGCGGGCCGCTCGGAGCCGTGCCGCCAGCAGCCGCGCCTCGCTCGCGTCACCGTGCTTGCGGGCGATCATCGCGACCCCGAGCGCCCCGGCGACCCCGAGCGCCGGAGCACCGCGCACGGCCAGCCGCGAGATGGCGTCGATCAGCACATCGAGTTCGTCCACCCGGAGGATGCGCACCTCGTCCGGCAGCAGAGTCTGATCGATCATCTCGATGGCCCCGTCAGCCCAGTCGATCGTGCGCACCGTTCCCCTTGACCTCGCCGTTGTCGGTTGTCTGACAACCACCGTCTGTGCGAGAGAATAGAGAGGATCGGGGAGGCCGTCAATACTGCTGACGCGGACGATCGGGTATGACGCTGTTCGCGGCTCACGCCGCCGGGCGCGCAGCGCGAGCCGGGTATTGCGGGCGCAACGCAGTCCGCCGCGAACGATGCGCCCCGCACTGCAGGCGGCTAGCATGTCTAAAACTGCTAAAAGTTACTAAAGGGGGTCGCGTGCCCAATCCCTTCACCCCGACGTTCGGCGTGACCCCGCCGCTACTGGTCGGGCGCGACGATCCGCTCATCGATTTTCGCGCAACACTCGGCGCGGCGCCAGGCGACCCGAACCGTGCGATCCTGCTCACCGGCATGCGTGGCTCCGGAAAGACCGTGCTGCTCAACGCCTTCGAGGACGAAGCCCGCGCACGGCGCTGGGCCGTCATATCCGAAACCACGCGGCCCGGGATCGCCGGCGAGATCGCGGCGACGGTGCTCCCGGAGCTGCTGGCCGAGGCGACCGGCCACCGCACGACCACCACGGTCGAAGGCGTGAACGTGTCTGCGGGCGGATTCGGCGCGGGCGTCACCCGCCGCCGACGCGAGCGATACCAACCCGCACCGTCCCTGCGGTCACAGTTGACCGAACTCGCCGACCGGTACGACGAACACGGCCGCGGCGTGCTGCTGTCGCTCGACGAGATTCACCGGGAGGCTGCGGAGGACCTGCGGGCCATCGCGCAGGCCGTGCAGCACCTCTTCCGCGAGGGGCGGCAGCTGGCCTTTGTCGCCGCGGGGCTCCCCTCGGCGATTGACGGTGTGCTGAGCGACGCCGTCCTCACGTTCCTCAGGCGCGCCGAACGTTTCCATCTCGGCGCGGTTCCGCCTGTCGACGTGGCCCTCGCCCTGCGGCAGCCCATCGAAGCCTCCGGCCGCAGCATCACCGACGAGGCCCTGGCGGTGGCCGCCGCGGCCACCCAGGGCTACCCGTTCCTGATTCAACTTGTCGGATACCACATGTGGGCCGTCGACCCCGGCGCGGACACCATCGATGCGCGACAGGCACGCGCGGGAGCCGAGCGGGCCATGCGGCGCATCGGCCGCCTCGTCAACGAGCCCGCGCTCGCCGATCTGTCCGCCGTCGACCGACAATTCCTGTTGGCCATGGCCGCCGACGCCGGACCGAGCCGGATGGTCGACATCGCCACGCGCATGGGCGTCTCCCGCTCGTACGCCTCGCAGTATCGCCTGCGGCTCATCGCCGCGGAAATGATCGTGCCGACCGGGCGCGGATTCGTCGACTTCAACGTCCCCTACCTGCGCGATTACCTCCTGGGCAGCGCACAGGGCCGATGAAGTACGTCAACCGTTCGGGACGCCTTTCGCGCCGAGCGGTGTGAAATATCGGGCAAAGCGGACCAAGATCGGCGCATTTCGCACCGCTCAGGGGGGATTGTGCACCGGATCGGCCCCGGGCCGGCGTGCTACGGTTCCGAAACCCGAGGGGAGCGGCCGTGGCACTGACGAACTGGACTGTTCGTCGGATGCGCGCCGAAGCGGCCGTCGCCGCTTCGCTCGCATTGCTCGTCGCGGTGATCACGTTCCTGCTCGCCATCGTCGCGGGCTACAGCGGCCGAGCCGAAACGGTCGGCGTGCGCGACTATCTCCGCACCGCCGATCCGAGCGCAGCGTCTCTTCAGGTGCAGATCCGTCGCGCCCCGGACCCGGACAAACAGCTCGCCGCGGTGACGAACGTCCTGCGCTCGGCGCTCGGCACGTTGCCCTTCACCGTCTATCGTTCGGTGACGCTCCCACCCGCCCCGGTACGCGCCGGGGCGGGCCCCGCGGACCCCGCCGGCCCAGCTGAACCCGGGTCCAAGCCCGAGGCCGGCGCCGAGCCCAGCACGACGACGATTCGCGTCGCCGTCTTCGAGGATCTCGCCGACCACGCACACCTGGTGTCCGGATCCTGGCCGGACGCCACTGGGACAGCACCCGGACCCGGCGACGCACCGGGTGCCACCCAAGGGGCACTGCAACAGTCCGCGGCAGACGCACTGCGGGTGGCCGTCGGAGACGTCATCACTGTGGGCGGCACCCAACCGGTCACCGTGCGCGCGATCTGGACCCCGAACGAACCCGAGGACCCCTACTTCGCCGCTGACGCCGCAGCGGCCAACGGCGCAGCGGCCCTGGCTGCCGATCGGTCGTCGCTCGGCTTTCTCGCGGTCGCGTCGACCGATGTGCCGAAGGACCGCACGGCTTTCCTGAACGTCACGATCGTGCCGGCCTTGGCGGCGCTCCGTCCCGCGGACCTCCCGGGCATGTCGCATGCGGTGTCCGGCGTACTCGACGCGGTGGTGGCCGCCCGCACCGCGGCGCCGTCCGGGGCCGTCGCCTCCGGCAGCCTCGCCACGACGTTGGATACCGTCCGCGCGTCGGTGACCGCGGCCGCAGCCGCCGGAGCGATCCCGGGCCTCGTCATCGCCGCGATCGGTGCGGTGATGACGATCCAGCTCGCCCGGCTGCTCGCATGGCAGCGTCGATCCGAGACCGCACTGATCCGATCACGGGGCGCGTCGGTGGGCCAACTCGCGCGGATCGCCCTCGGCGAGGCGGGCGCGCTGGCGCTTCCGGCCGCTGCGGTCGGTGTGCTGGGAGCAGGCGCGGCCAGCGCCGCGGCGGGCATCGCCCTGCCGATGCTCGGATGGGCCGTGGCGCCGTTGGTGGCGCTGCCGGCGATGGCGATCATCGTCGTCCCGCAGGTGAATCGGGCGCGACAACCGGCAAACCGCCAGCTCATCGACGACTCCGGCCGGATCCGCGGGGCGGTGACCGCGGGGACGGTCGCGCTCGTCGCGGTGGCCGCGGGGGCCAGCCTCTGGCGGTTCCTCCGCGCCGGCTCCGCCGTGGTGATCGGAGATGACGGAAGCACCCACCTCGACCCGATCGCTGCCGCCGCGCCCGCCCTGACGCTCATCACGATGGCAATGGTCGCGGCCGCCCTGTTTGGTGCGCTCACCGCCGCGGGTGAAGGTCTGACGCTCCGTCGCCGCGCCCTGCCGGCCTGGTTAACGTCACGTCAGATCGCCCGTCGCGCAATGGTTTTCGGCATCGTGGTGATGCTGGTTTCCATTGCTTTCGGCAGTGTGGGTATCGCCGCCGCGTATGCCCCGACGCAGGTGAAGGCGCAGCAGCAGACGAACGTACTTCGCAACGGCGCACCGCTCAGGGTGGAGCTCCCGAGGATCGATCCCATGATGGCCAGCGACTACCGAACGCCGTTGGCCGCACGGTCGGCAGCACTCTCCGACCTCAGCCGCACGTTGCCGATCCTCTCCCGCGACGTCACGCTCGGGGACGCCGCGGCCCATCTCTCCGGCGTGCCGCTCTCCGATGTCGGCGCGGTGGTGCCATCCGTCCACGGCCTCTTCGAGCCTGAAGCGCTGGCACCCGCACTGATGTCCGCGCGCCGCGGCCTTCCGCTGCCGGCGGGCACCACGTCCCTCACCCTGCAGGTGACCCTCGCGGCGGCATGGGCGATGCCCGGGCCGGTCACCAGCCACTCCGACGGCCCACCGACGCAGGATTCCGGCGGTCCGGGCCCGGCCGGCCAGTCCGCGGAATTCGACGTCACCGTCTGGATACAGGATCCGGCCGGGGGGCTCTCGGCCGTCGCCACCGGCGGCCTGGCCGCGGTGCCGCTGGCGCCGGTCGCACCGGGGACGGCGACGGACGCCACGCTGACGGTCGACCTGCCGAACCTCGCAGCGGGGTCCGATATCGTGGCGGTGGATCTCGTCGCGCCGATCCTGGAACATCCTGCGGCCGTGGACTTCTCGGTCCGGGACATCACGGCACACGGCGATGCCGACCGCCGTCTGGACGCCACCGATGTCGCCTGGACCGCGGCGCCGCAACCGGTGTCGACGAACTCGATGACGACCCAGTTGCTCGAGTACCGGCTCACCGCCCACGGCCTGGGCCTGACCGGAACGCTTCCCGCCGGCCAGATCACCGCCGCTCGCGTGACCCTCGACGGATCGCCCACGCTGCCGGTGGGCGTGAATCAGGCGCTGGCCGACGCGCTCGATCTGCACACCGGGGATCGCCTTGACATCGCGGTCGACGGCGCCCGCCAGGTGTCCGCCGAGGCGGTCGCGATCTCGCCGCGGCTGCCCGGAGAGCCGGATCAGCCGGGCATCCTCGCCGATCTCCGATCGGTGGAGCAGGCGCTGTTGCGGGCCACGGCCAATCTTCCGGACGTGAACCAACTGTGGGCGGCTCCGTCGGATCCCGCGGCCGCGGCCCGCACGGTGTCCACGCTCCGCACCATCGTGCCGGCCACCGCGACCTTCCAGGCCGCGGACTCACGGTCCGTCACCGCCCTCGCGACTCCGGCGGCGCGCACGCTGTGGATCGGTGCGGCGGGCGCACTGCTCCTCGCAACCGTGGGAATCGCCAGCGCGATCGCCGGTCTCGCGAGATCCCGGCGCGGTGAGGCGGTGGTGCTCGCGTCCGTCGGGATCACCGCACGGCGGCAGGCGCGGTGGCGTCGGGGCGAACTCTGGTTCACCGTCGCCGCGGCGTGGGTGCTCGGCGCGGCGGTCGCCGTCGTCGGAGTGTTCCTGGTCGTACCAGCGCTAGCCGGATCCGCGGTGGTCGGTTTCGGGCGCGGACAGCCCGAGTTGCACGTGCCATGGGGGCTTGCGGCCGTCGCGGTCGGCATCCACGTGGTGCTGGTGGCGGCGATGGTGATCGGCCACGGAGCACGCCTGCGCGCGGTCGCGGCACGGTCCACCCCCAGTGAGCTGGTGCGGTGACCATGGCCGGACAACACGCACGTCCTCGGAACCGCCCGGGTGTGCCTCTCACCCTCCGCCATCTCGGCGCTCTCCGGGGACCGATGGTCACGATCGCAGTGCTGGTGCTGGCCCTGGCGGCGCTGACGGCCGCGATTCCGAGCGCCTTCTCGCGGCTGGCCACCCGCGAGATCGACCAGTCGATCGCCGGCGCATCGGCCACCTCGCGGTATCTGGTGGCGCGGCCGAGCGGCCATATCGTGACGCACCCGTCGCGCGATCCGGACACCTCCGGGCTCGGTGACCTCGACCCGATCTTCGGCACCTGGCAGGACCAGCTGGCCGATCTTCGCGCGAAGCTGCCCGAGCCGCTCCGGTCCCGCGTCGGTGCCGCTCGATGGACGTGGACCAGCGAGCCCGGCGATACCGGGCCGAACCCGCAGGGCGACCCGCCGTCCGGGTCCACGTTGATCGGCACCCGCACGGACTTGCACGCGAAAGATGTGGCGCGACTCGTCACCGGGAACTGGCCGACCGGCGACCTCACGGACCTCCCGGTGCAGATCGCGATCTCCGAGGCATCGGCCGCGGCGCTGGGGGCTCAGGTCGGCTCCGAACTGGGCGGATATCGTGTGGTCGGCCTCTTCGCGCCGATCGACCCGGCGGCCGATTACTGGCAGCTCAACCCCGGCATGATCACACCGAACATCTTCGATGACGGCAACCTGCCGATGCGCATCACCGTGATCGGCTTCACCGGCCCGGGCCAGGCGGGGATAACAGCGCAGTCGGCCGACGGGGCCCGGCAGACCGACCCGGCGGTGTTGGTGTGGTACCCGCTGGACCTGTCCGGGTTGACGAGTGAATCGGCCCGGCACCTCGTCGCGCAGCTGCGCAAGGTCGTGGCGGCGCCGCAGCCGATGCCGGTCACACTGCCGAACATTCCGGCGGACGCGATGCGACGCGCTATCACGTCGCTCACGCTCACCACTGAGGTGATCGACCGGCTGGGCGCGGCGGCCGACCGCGGGGCGGTCGGTGCGGCGTTCCTGGTGATCGCCCTCAGCGGCCCCGCGGCCGCCGCACTCGCCGTGCTGATGCTCGCGATCGGTGCGCTGCGGCGGCGCGACCGGTCGACCATGGCGCTGCTGGCCGCCCGCGGAGCGACGCCGCTCCGTCTTCGGCTGCTGCGGGCAACGGCCGGCGCGGTCGCCGGCATTCCGCCGGCGCTGGTGGCCGCCTTTGGTGTCGCGCTCCTATTCGGACCGGGCACCTCCGCGACCGGGGTGGTGCTGGCGTGCGCGGTGGGCATCCTCCCGGCGGCGCTGCTCGCGGCCGCACCGATCGACCGCGGTGGAGCGTCCGTGCGGCCGGACGTGGGACTGCGGGCCCGGAGCAGGCTGCGTCCCGTCATCGAAGTTGCGGTGTTGCTGCTGGCCGCGGTGTCCGTATACCTGCTGGTGGCGGGCGGAGTGGGCGGCGGGCTCGGTAGCCCACCCGTCGGTTACGCCTCGAACACCGCCGCAAAGGCAGCGGCGGCAGGCAGCGCAGTGTCCGGCGCGGCGGGCAGTGGAGCCGATGCCGCGGCGCGCGGGCCGGACCTGCTGGTTGCCGCCGCTCCGCTCCTGCTGATCGCGGCGGCCGGCGTGATTGTGCTGCGGTTGTACCCGCTGCCGCTGCGTGCCGTGGCCCGGGTGCTGCGCCGGCGCCGTGGTTCCGTCGGCTTCCTCGGCTCGCTGCGCGCGCTGCGCGACCCGATGGTCGGCATGGTGCCGGTGCTCGCGGTGCTGGCCGGAGTCGCGGTGGCTGGCCTATCCGCCACCACCCTGGCAACCCTCGACGCCGGAACCGAGCGAGCCGCGCTCACCGAGACCGGTGCGGCGATGCGGGTGACGGGCGGCCCGGCAAGCGGCGTCACCGACGCGCAATACGAACAGATCACCCGGATCCCCGGAGTCGCGGCCGCATCACGCTTCGCGCGCATCGACGCGGTCCCGGTAACGGTGCCGGGTCGAGCGACGAAGCCCACCGCCGAGGTGCTCCTTGCGGATCTGCCTTCCCTCGCCGTCGCGCAACAAGGGGTTCCCGGCGCCGTCCCGGCCCTGGGGCTGTCCGGTGGCGACGAGGCACCGATGGCCATCGGCGCCGCCGATCTCGCCTCGCCCGGAACAATCGTCATCGCCGGAACCCACCCGGTCACGGTTGCCGCGGTGACCGACCGGCTCACCGGCTTGACCCGCGCGACAACATTCCTGCTGCTCGATGCACGAGTGACCGCTTTCGGGCCGTTCCAGCCGACCACCGTCCTGGTGTCGCTGGCGCCGCGGGCGGACCCGGCGGCGGTGGGCGCGGCGATCACCGGCGTGCTCGGGCCGGGCACCACCGTCTCGGTCGCGGCCGCCACCGCGGCGGAGTTGAAGAACGGCGCGATGGTGGGCGGCATCCGGGCCGCGCTGTACGGGGCGTTGGTCGCGGCTGCCGCGGTGACGATCGCGGCATTGCTGCTCACCGTGGTGGCCGGCGCGCGATCGCGGATGCGCCTGATGGCCGTCGTGCGCATACTCGGACTGACCCGCCGCCAGCGCAGCGCACTGCTGTTGTGGGAACAGGCGCCCGGCGCGGTCGCCGCGCTCATCGCCGGGGCCGGACTCGGGGTGGCGCTGACCGCGCTGGTGCATGCCGCGATCGATCTCGTCCCCTTCACCGGCGGGCGGACCCAGCCGCCGCTCGTGGTCGACGGACCCGCGCTGGCGATGCTGCTCTCGGGATTCGTGGCGGTCGTCGCGGCCGCACTTGCATTGGGCATTCCGGTCGCCCACCGCACGACCGCCGCGACAGCGATTGCGATAGATGAGGAGTGATGCCGTTGAGTACTGAGATGGATGCCGAGGCGGGCGAGACGGTCGCCGTCCTCTGCCGAGATCTGGTGCGTATCTATACCGCCGAGGGCATCGAGGTGCAGGCCCTGCAGGGGCTGGACCTCCGGGTGATGCCGGGCGAGTTCGTCGCGGTGATCGGCGAGTCGGGCTCCGGCAAGTCCACCCTGCTCACCACCCTGGCCGGGCTGGATCGGGCGACCGCCGGAACCGCCGTGGTCGGCGGCTACGACCTGCTGCGGATGACGCGCGCGCAGCGGGTGCGCTACCAGCGCGAGGTGGTCGGCTTCGTGTGGCAGCGCGCCTCCCGCAACCTGCTGCCCTACCTGACGGCGGCCGGCAACATCGCGATGGTGCTGTCGCTCGCAGGCCGCAAGGACACCGTCCGGATCGCCGAGCTCCTGGACCTGCTGGGGGTCGGGGAATGCGCCGATCGCCGCCCGGCCGAGATGTCCGGCGGCCAGCGGCAGCGGGTGGCGATCGCGGTCGCCCTGGCGAACCGGCCCGACGTGCTGTTGGTCGATGAGCCGACCGGTGAATTGGACGAGGCCTCGACCGAGCAGGTGCTGGACGCGCTGCGCGCGGTGAACCGGGAGAGTGGGGTGACCACGGTGATCGTGACACACGATCTGCAGGTCGCGCAGCACGCCCGGCGCACCGTGCACATCCAGGACGGGCGGATCGCGACCGAGACGATGCGGCGCACCGAGACCCGGCCGGACGGAACGACTTTCCGGGCCGCCGAGGAGTTCGCCGTGGTGGATCGCCTGGGTCGCATGGTGATTCCCACGGCGGCGCGGGACGGGCTGCGGCTGTCCGATCGGGTCCGATTGACCACGCAGTCCGATCGGCTGGAGATCCGGCCCGGCGGTCGGGAATGGGAGGAATCCTCATGACGGCAGCCGACTCGGCGACCGCGCCAGCGAATACTGCGGCACCGGCGAACCCAACCGCCCCGGCGATCTCGGCGCACGACCTGACGCGGATCTACCGCACCGCCGCCGGCGATCTCCGCGCCTGCGACCGTGTCAACCTGGCGGCGAGCCCCGGCGAGATGGTCGTCATCCGGGGGCGGTCAGGATCGGGCAAGACCACCCTGCTCGGGCTGCTCGGCGGCTTGGACCGCCCCACATCGGGGCGCGTCCAAGTCGGAGATCGGAACCTGGCAGACCTGTCCGACGACCTGGTCGCCGAACTGCGCCGCGGCACCATCGGGTACATCTTCCAATCCTTCGGGCTGTTGCCCATGCTGTCGGCGGCCGAGAACATCGAGGTGCCGCTGCGGGCGCTGCGTGTCGCCCCGGCCCGGCGGCGCGAGCGCGTCGCGGAGGTTCTCGACATGGTGGGGCTGTCCGCGCAGGCCGCGCAGCGCCCGTACGAGCTGTCCGGCGGGCAGCAGCAGCGCGTCGCGATCGCGCGGGCCCTCGCCACCGAGCCGCAGATCCTGCTGGCCGACGAGCCGACCGGCCAACTCGATACGGACACCGCACACCGCATCCTGGACCTGATCGCGGGCCTGGTCGACCGGCAGCGGATCACCGCCGTGGTCACGACGCACTTCCCGCCGGCGATGCGGCGCGCGACCCGATTGCTCGTCATGGCCGACGGCCGCCTCGAAGATGACGTGGTTCTCGGGGCGGGCGCTGTCTCCGCGCCAGCGCTTATGTAGAGATCAACCCGGTTACGGTAGTCCCACGAGCGCGCGGACCGTGGGCATCCGGGAGTTCAGACAGAACGCCGGGCGGTTGATCCGCGAAGTGAATCGCACCGGCGAGACGGTCGTCATCACGGATCGTGGCGAGCCGGTGGCGACACTCGGCCCAGCGCCGCAAACACACATGTCGGTGTTCGACCGGCTCGTGCGCGCCGGTAAGGTCCAGCCCGCCACCGGCACGATCGACGACGTCGCCCCAGCGTCATGGATGCTGCCGGAGAAGCCCACCGAGGTGCTCCGCGAGATGCGGGAAGAGCGGTGAGAAACCTGGTCTACGTGAACAGTTCCGTGGCGCTGGCCATCGCACTCCGCGAGGCCGGTTGGCGGCGTGCGCTCGCGCACTATCGCGCGCTGCGCACCGACGGTGCCGAGACCGTGTCGTCAACCTTGCTTCGCACGGAGGTGCGGCGAGTGTTCTTCCGGAACAGTGGGTCGTTCGATGGGGCGGACCAGGCCGTCGCTTGGATCAACTTCGTCGACCTGGACAACGAGACCGTGACCGGCGCCGGCGAGATCCCGGTGCATGCAAAAACCCTGGATGCGCTTCACCTCTCGGCAGCACAAGCGCT
The DNA here is from genome assembly GCA_001897425.1 of Actinobacteria bacterium 69-20. Taxonomy (GTDB): domain Bacteria; phylum Actinomycetota; class Actinomycetes; order Mycobacteriales; family Nakamurellaceae; genus Nakamurella. The sequence continues at coordinate 97,223 of MKSW01000033.1, forward strand.
CACTGACGAGCAGTCCCATCCTCGACTGTGGACCCTAGACGGCCCGATGAGTAAGGCGGCGTCCACCCTGGGGCTGGACCTGGTGGACGACACAAAATCGGAGAGGGCGTAGGTCCAGAATCAGATATGACGTAGCTCGCCGCGCTGCCGCGCCGGTCCGCTACCGACGCATAACATGGCGCGTCCGGCAAGTTACCGCCGCTGCTCGCCGATCGGGGAGCGAAACAGCCTTCGCGCTATGCCCCGGCGTGGTGCCGAGCGAGCGCCCTCCCGAGATCGGCGAGGTCGTGAATCGGCCCATCATCCGGCGCCCCGCCCGCAAGAAAGACGTCGAACCTTCCGGTCGAATCGGCCCGAGCCAGGAACTCGATGTCCTCGACGGCGAAACGGAACCATCCCGCCGCGGTATCCGGTTCCGCGGAAAACCGCTTCTCCAAGGCAATATCGGCCGGCGGCTCGGCAACGCCCAAGCGCCGGCACCAGCGTCGAACCCGGTGCCGCACCGCCGAATCCACCTGCCGACGCTCGGCGACCGCGAGGTTGCCACGGCCGCCGCCCGTACGGGCCGCTGCCGGTCGATACCCGGTCTGCGCCGCAGCGCATGCGTCCTCGGCTCGGTCCCGTAGTGACACGAGAACCCTCCCCTCGTAGGGATCCGGCTCGTTGCCCTCATCATGGCACCGTCCGACCGCGTGAGCCAGCGTCGGCGTCTTGTGCCGGCTCGCCGAGCGGTGCGAAATAGCGGGCAAAACGGACCGGAAACGGTGCATATCGCACCGCTCGGCGGGAATCAGCCGATGGTCTTCAGGGTGAGTTCGCGGACCTTGGCGGCGTCGGCCTGGCCACGGGTCGCCTTCATCACGGCGCCCACGATGGCGCCGATCGCCTGAACCTTGCCGGAGCGGATCTTGTCGGCCACGTCCGGCTGGGCCGCGAGCGCCTCGTCGATCGCGGCCTGCAGCGCGGAATCGTCGGAAACCACTGCCAGGCCACGCTTCTCGACCACCTCGGCGGGCTCGCCCTCCCCGGCGAGCACCCCGTCGACCACCTTCCGGGCGAGGGCCGCGGTCAGCGATCCGGAGGAGACCAGGCCGATCACCGCGGCGACCTGCGCCGGCGTGATGGCCAGCTCCGACAGCTCGACGCCCGCCGAGTTCGCCTGCTGCGCAAGGTAACTCATCCACCAAGAGCGGGCGTCGCCGGCACCGGCGCCGGCCGCCACGGTCTGCGCCACCAGCTCGACCCCGCGGGCGTTCGTCAGGTCTCGCATCTCCAGGTCGGTGAAGCCCCAGTCCCGCTGCAGCCGCTCGCGGCGCACCCACGGCAACTCGGGCAGCGCGGCGCGGATCTGCTCGACCCACTGCGCGGACGGGGCGACGGGCACCAGGTCGGGCTCGGGGAAGTAGCGGTAGTCCTCGGCGGTCTCCTTGACGCGCCCGGACGCGGTGGTGCCGGCGAGCTCGTCGAAATGCCTTGTCTCCTGCCGGATCTCGCCACCGGCCGTGAGAACCGAAGCCTGCCGGCAGATCTCGAACCGCGCGGCCCGCTCGACGCTGCGCAGCGAGTTCACGTTCTTGGTCTCGGTGCGCGTTCCGAAGACCGGGTTACCGGCCGGTGTCAACGATAGGTTCACGTCGCAGCGCATCGACCCCTGGTCCATGCGCACGTCCGAGACGCCGAGCGACCGCACCAGATCCTGCAGCGTGGCGACGTAGGCCCGCGCGACCTCCGGCGCGGACGCCTTGGTGCCGACGATCGGCTTGCTGACGATCTCCACCAGCGGCACCCCGGCGCGGTTGTAGTCGAGCAGCGAGAACTCCGCGCCGTGGATGCGCCCGGTCGCGCCGCCGATGTGCGTCGACTTGCCGGTGTCCTCCTCCATGTGCGCGCGCTCGATCTCCACTCGCACGATCTCGTCACCCACCGGCACATCGAGATAGCCGTCGAACGCGATCGGCTCGTCATATTGGGACGTTTGGAAGTTCTTGGGCATGTCCGGGTAGAAGTAGTTCTTCCGGGCGAAGCGGCACCACGGGGCGATCGAGCAGTTCAGCGCGAGCCCGATGCGGATCGCGTACTCGACGGCGGTGCCGTTGACCACCGGCATCGCCCCGGGCAGCGCCAGGCACACCGGACAGACCTGGGTGTTCGGCTCGGCGCCGAAAGTCGTTGCGCAGGAACAGAACATCTTCGTCGCGGTGCCGAGCTCGACATGCACCTCGAGCCCGAGAACCGGGTCGAACGCGGCGATCGCCTCGTCGAAGTCGGCCACGTCGTCGAGTGCGGCCCACTCGGCGGGCGTCAGTTCAGCAGTCGTCATATCCGTCATACCTCTCAGCGACCCGCGGCGGCGGTCGGCACTGCGGCGGTCGGCAGCGCGGCGATCCGATCCAGCAGCGCGAACCCGGCGGCGGCGTTCCGCGCCTGCTCGTACGCCCCGGCGACCCGGTACATGGCCTGCTCGCCGAGCGCCGGCGCCATGATCTGCAGGCCCGCCGGCAGCGAGGTGTCGGCCGCCAGCCCACTCGGCACGCTCATGGCGGGGATCCCGGCGAGTGAGGCGGGAATGGTGGCCAGGTCGTTGAGGTACATGGCCATCGGGTCGTCGACCTTCTCGCCGATCTTGAAGGCGGTGACGGGGGTGGTCGGCGAGATCAGCACATCCGCAGCACCGAACGCCCCCTCGAAATCGCGCTTGATCAGCGTGCGGACCTTCTGCGCGCTGCCGTAGTAGGCGTCGTAGTACCCGGCGGACAGCGCGTAGGTGCCGAGCATGATGCGCCGCTTGGCCTCGGCGCCGAACCCGGCACCGCGGGTGGCCACCATCACCTCCTCGGCGGAATGGTTGCCGTCGTCGCCCACCCGCAGCCCGTATCGCATCGCGTCGAACCGGGCGAGGTTGGACGAGCACTCGCTGGGCTGGATCAGGTAGTAGGCGGCGAGCGCGTACTCGAAGTGCGGGCAGGAGACCTCGACGATCTCCGCGCCGAGGGCCGCGAGTTGCGCCACCGCCGCGCGGAACGAGTCGAGCACGCCTGGCTGGTAGCCCTCGCCGCCGAGCTGCGTCACCACGCCGATCCGCATGCCCTTGATGCCGTCGCCCTGCCCGCGCCGAACCGCTTGCACCACAGCGGGAACCGGCTCCGGGATCGAGGTCGAGTCGCGCGGGTCGTGCCCGGCGATCGCCTCGTGCAGCAGCGCGGCGTCGAGCACGGTGCGCGCGCACGGGCCGGCCTGGTCGAGCGAGGACGCGAGCGCGATCAGCCCGTACCGGGACACGCCGCCGTAGGTGGGCTTCGCGCCGACGGTGCCGGTGACGGCCGCGGGCTGCCGGATCGAGCCGCCGGTGTCCGTGCCGATCGCCAGCGGCGCCTCGAACGCCGCCAGCGCGGCCGCGGAGCCGCCGCCGGAGCCGCCCGGGATGCGGGTCAGATCCCACGGATTGCCGGTAGGCCCGTACGCGGAGTTCTCCGTCGAGGATCCCATCGCGAATTCGTCGAGGTTCGTCTTTCCGAGTATGACGATCCCCGCCTCCTTCAGTTTCGTGGTGATCGTCGCGTCATACGGGGGGATCCAGCCCTCGAGGATCTTCGAGGCGGCCGTGGTCGGCACGCCCTTCTGCACCACGATGTCCTTGAGCGCCAACGGAACTCCCGCGAGCGGGGAGGCGGGCGGGTTGCCGGCGGCGCGGGCGGCGTCCACCGCCGCGGCCTGCGCCAGGGCGCCCTCGCGGTCGACATGGAGGAACGCGTGCACGGCGCCATCGACGGCGGCGATGCGGTCGAGATGGGCCGTGGCGACCTCGACGGCGCTGGCCTCGCCGGTCTGCACGGCGTGCGCCAACTCGACCGCGGACATGCGGGTGAGGTCTTCATTCAAGGACACTTACTGCTCCTCCCCGAGGATCTGCGGCACGCGGAACCGGCCGGCGTCCGCGGCGGGCGCCATGGCGAGCGCCTCCTCGGGGGTGAGCCCGGGCCGGACGACGTCCTCGCGGTACACGTTGATCAGCGGCACGGCGTGGCTGGTGGGCTCGATGTCGTCCGCGGCGACGGCGGCGACGGCCGCCACCGAGTGCAGGATCACGTCGAGCTGCTCGGCGTAGCGGTCCAGTTCCTCGTCGGCGACGGCGAGCCGGGCCAGGTGCGCCAGGTGCGCCACGTCCTCGCGGGAGACGGTGGGGTGTTCGGTGCCGCCGGGCCCGGTGGGCTCGACCTGCTCCGTGCTCGGTACTGCGGACACAGTTCTCCTTCGCTTCGGCCGGCGCGCCCGGCGGCGCACGGATTCGGCGCCTGATCGGGCTCCCAGTGAGTCCCAGGCGAGCCCCGCGCGCGGATCGGCGTCGCCCAGGCGGCATCACCGCGTCGGCGTCATCTCAGTGCTGTCGACTAGGTGGCGTCATCTCATCCTAAGGCGCCTCGGTCGCCGCGATCGCCCTGCTCCGGGCCGTCTCCGGCCCGGCCTCCAGCAGCACGGTGAAGCCGGCCTCGTCCAGGATCGGCACGCCGAGCGAGACCGCCTTGTCGTACTTGGAGCCGGGCGCCTCGCCGACCACCACGAAGTCGGTGTTCTTCGAGACCGAGCCGGCCGCCTTCGCACCCCGCTCCAGCAACGCGGCCTTGGCCTCGTCGCGGGTGAAGCCGTCCAGCGACCCGGTGACGACGACGGTGAGCCCGGCCAGAGTCTGCTCCGGCTTGTCCGCGGCGTCGTCCGCCATGCGCACCCCGGCCGCCGCCCAGGTGTCGACAATTGTTTGGTGCCAGTCGATCTCGAACCACTCGCGGACGGCAGCGGCGATCGTCGGCCCGACGCCCTCGACGTCCGCCAGCTGCTCCACGGAGGCGGCGCGGATCGCGTCCAGCGATCCGAAGTGCTGGGCCAACGCCCGGGCGGCGGTCGGCCCGACGTGCCGGATGGACAGCGCGACCAGCACCCGCCACAGCGGCTGCGACTTCGCCTGCTGCAGCTGCGCGCAGAGCTGGTCGGTCGTCGCGTGCGGCACCGACGGCTTGCGGGCGGTCGGCTTGGTCCAGAAGAAAAGCCGGGGCTCCCACAGGCCGGTCGGTTCGCCCTTCGATCGGATCTCGCGCCACACCCGGACGTCACGGAGGTCGTCCGCGGTCAAGGAGAACACGCCCGCCTCGTTGGTGAGCACCGGCTGCTGCCTCGGCGGCAATTCGTCAGGCGGCGCGGACGATGGCCGGCCGTCCAGCCGCACCACCGCCGGATCCGTCGGTCGACCGTATTCCGGCTGCACGAGCGCGGTCGCGGCCTCGTAGCCGAGGGCGTCGATATCGAACGCGCCGCGTCCGGCCAGGTAGAACAACCGCTCCCGAAGCTGCGCCGGGCAGGCCTCCGCGTTCGGGCAACGGATATCGGCGTCGCCCTCCTTCGCCGGCGCGAGCGGCGTGCCGCACTCCGGACACTGCGTCGGCATGACGAACTCGCGCAGCTCCCGGCCCTCGCGCAGATCCACGATCGGCCCCAGGACCTCGGGGATCACATCGCCGGCCTTGCGGATCACCACCGTGTCGCCGATCAGCACCCCCTTGCGCCGCACCTCGTGGGCGTTGTGCAGGGTGGCCGCGCTGACCGTGGACCCGGCGACCAGCACCGGATCGAGCACGGCGTACGGCGTCACCCGGCCGGTTCGCCCGACGCCGACCGCGATATCGCGCAGCAGGGTGGTCGCCTCCTGCGGCGGGTATTTGTACGCGATCGCCCAGCGCGGCGCCCGCGAGGTGGACCCGAGCCGCCGCTGGATCGCGATCTCATCGACTTTCACTACCAGTCCGTCGATCTCGTGCTCGGACTCGGCTCGGTGCTCGTGCCAGTAGGCGACGCGCTCGGCGACCTCGGCCGCCGTCCGCACGACCAGATTGTGCTCGGAGACCGGCAGCCCCCACGCGGCCAACCGCTCATACGCCTCGGACTGCCGCGCGATGTCGAAGCCCTTTCGCGCCCCGATCCCGTGACACAACATCGCCAGCGGCCGCGACGCCGTCACGCCCGGATCCTTCTGCCGCAGCGAGCCGGCGGCCGAGTTCCGCGGGTTGGCGAACGGCGCCTTGCCGGCAGCCACCAGCGACGCATTCAGCTCCTCGAAAGCCGCTACGGGAAAATAGATCTCGCCGCGCACCTCGACCATGTCGGGGATGTGGTGCCCGCCGTCATCCCGCAGCCGACGCGGGATCGACGCGATGGTGTGCACGTTCGCGGTCACGTCCTCGCCGGTGCGCCCGTCGCCTCGGGTCGCCGCCCGCACCAGACGCCCGCGCTCGTAGATCAGGTCCACCGCGAGGCCGTCGATCTTCAGCTCGGTGAGCCAGTCGACCGGCTCACCGGCCTCGGATTCGGTGCGGCCGAGCCAGGCGGTGAGCTCGTCCACGCTGAAGACGTTGTCCAGGCTGAGCATCCGCTCCACGTGCTCGACGGGCGCGAACGCCGAATTCGCCTGGCCGCCGACCTGCTGGGTAGGCGAGTCCTGCGAGACCAGCACGGGGTAGCGCTCCTCGAGCGCCACCAGCTCCCGGTAGAGCGCGTCGAACTCGCCGTCGGAGATGGTCGGCGCGTCGAGATCGTAGTAACGGTGCCGCGCGTCGATCACGGCCTCGGACAACTCCGCGTGCCGGGCCGCCGCGGCCGGCAACTCGTCCGCGCCCGGCTCGGTCGCGCGATCGCCCACGCCGACCGCCGCTCTGCTCGCCGCCTTGCCCGTTGCTGAGCCGTGTCCCGGATCCGCTTTCGCCACCCTACGAGCCTAGCGACGCATCACCTATGGCTCCCTCGAACGCTCCGTCACCGTCGATGACGTCGTTCGCGGCGCCGCATTTTGCGGTCCCGCACGCCACCGGCCCCGGTCACGTGTCGGGTCGAGCGATGCCGTCGGACGGTGCGGTGAGGTGCCGCGCCGACCTGGTATGACGCTGTTCGCGGGCCGCGGCCCGAACGCCCCTTCGATGCGGAGTGCGACCGGGATGCGAACCGATGGCAGGGGTGCGGGCTCGATCGCATCCGCACCGTCGGTCCGCGCCTACGCGGTGGCCGGCGCCGGGGCCGCTCCGGGCTGAGGCCGATCCGGGAGACGTATCAGTAGAGCTGGTAGGCGGCGCGGGACAGCTTGAAGCCGTGACCGCTGGAGACGTCCTGGCAGGTGACTCCGTCCTCGCGGCTGACGCAGTGCACAGTGCCGACCGCGATCTGCTTGCCGTAGGCCAGTACCGGCCCGCCGCCCTCCACATCGCCGGCGCAGAACAGGAAGCTGTCGCCCATGCGGTCGATACCGAAGGTGGCTCCCGGCGCGCCCATACCGTGACAGTCGAGATCCGGTGGTCTGTAGGTGAACTCGCTGATCTGGCAGGTGAGGCCGTCCGGCAGGTAACCGCAGTTGATGTTGCCGGACGGCGATCGGAAGCCCACGTCGCTCACCACCCCGGGGAATTTCGCGGGATCGACCGCCGTGGCTCCGACGAAGACGTCGCTCAGGCCGCCCGGGGCGCCCGTGCCCGTGCCCGCGGTGGCCGTGCTCGCGGTGGGCGCCGTCGTGACGACCACGGAGCCGCCCGACCCCGACGTGGCGCCGGAGTCGGTCGGAGTCTGCGGCCGGACTGGCGATTCGGTGAGTACGGCGGTGCCGTCCTGGCCCGACGACGTAGTCGCGGACGGCGTCATGGGCGTCATAGGCGATGAGACGGACGGTGACACCGGTGACGATGTCGACGACGATCCGGGCTCATTCGACGAGATCCCTCCCGCTGTCACAGGTGTCGTGTCGCGGCCGGCCGATCCGGACACGGCCGACGAACAACTCGCGACGATCAGTCCGCACGCGACCGCCGCAAACGCCCGGTAGCCCACGGACCGCCGAGCCGACCCGCGTCCGTCCGGAGCACGTCGGCGCCCCTTCGCACTGCCCGCTGCCCCCGTCGCCATGATCATCGGGCAATTGTGGATGGCCGATCCCCTTCGCACAAGATCCTTTTGGCCCGGCCGCCGCAGGAGTACGAATGACGCGACAAGGCGCTGCGGACGGAGGGTGTGCATAGGACTGGGACATTCCGGGCATTCTGCTGCAGGACTCACACCCTCCAAGACGGCGGGGGTGTGTATAGAACTGGGGCATTCCGGGCATTCTGCTGCAGGACTCACACCCTCCACGACACGAGTGTGAATGCTGCAGCATTCTGGGCGATTTGTCCCTGTTTTACGCACGCTCCCGGGCGGGCGGTGGCGGGCGCGGGGCGGGGCGAGGTCAGCCCCGGGTGGGCGTCGTCGGGTCCAGGTGGGCGGAATCAGCCTCGGGCCGGCGGGGTCAGCCTCGGGCCGCGATCTTGCTCGGGGTCAGCCCGCGAAGGTCGGGGCGGCGAATCCGCCGATCGCGGGCTGCACTACGAAGACGGCGCCGGCCAGCGGTTCGGGATCGGACAGCTCATGGCGCGACGTGGTCACGAACAGTCGGGAGTAGTCGTCTCCGCCAAAGCAGCATGCCGTGACCTGCGCGACCGGCAGCGAAACCTCGGCGTCCTGGGCTCCGGCGCGGTCGAAGTGCAGCAGCCGTCCTCTTCCGTACAGCGCCGCCCACACGCCGTCCGCGGCGTCGACGGCGAGCCCGTCGGGAAAGCCTTGGCCAGTCAGGTCGACGAAGGGCTCGCGCCGAGCGATGCTGCCGTCGGGTGCGACGTCGAGACGATCGACGCGGCCCGTCACGCTGTCGATATAGAGGGCCGTCGTGCCGTCCCGGGTCCAGGCCAGACCATTCGAGCACCCGATGTCCGATACGACCTCGGTGACGGTTCGATCGGGGTCCAAGCGCCACAGCGCGCCCGCCGACGGGGTGAGGTCGTAGGCCATCGAACCGCACCAGAAGCGGCCCTGCGGATCGGCCGCGCCGTCGTTCATGCGGACGGAAGCGTCGTCCCAGCAGGTGATCTCGTCCTCGATCGAGAAGTCGCGCCGCAGCAGCGCGAACCCGCGCTCCGTCCCGACGACATAGCCGTCGGCGGACCTCTCGCGCAGGGCGGCGACCACCGGGCCGATGTGGTGCCGTGCGGTTTCGGCGCCGTCGGGGGATACCAGGACGATGTCGCCCGCGAGCATGTCGAGCACGGCGAGCCCGCGGTCGCGAAGCCAGATGGGGCCCTCGCCGTGATGGGTCAGCGGTTCGGCGAAGAGGTCGGCCGTGAGCGTCGTCGCCGTCATCTCCGGATCTCCCCCGCCCCGCCGTTCGGCGGCTCGCTCGTCGCCGTCATGACGCACTGCCCGACGGAACGGACGACGCGACCGCCATGACGTTGGTGAGGCTACCCACTCCATCGATGGTGACGGTGACGCGGTCCCCGGCCTTCACCCCTTCACCCAGCGGGGGCACGATCCCGGTGCCGGTCGACAGCACGACCCCGTCGGGGAACTCGATGGCTCGGAACAACCAGTCGACGAGCTCGTCGAAGCTGCGCTTCATCGCCGCGGTACAGCATTGCCCGTCGAACACCCTGTCGTCGCCACGATCGATGGTGAGCCGGATCGTGAGATCCGACGGATCGGCGACCTGCCACCACGGAACGATCGCGGTCGACAGCGCGCAACTTCCGGCATACGACTTCGCCTGCGGGAGGTAGATCGGGTTCTCTGCCTCGATGCTGCGCGCGGTGAGGTCGTTGCACACCAGGGCGCCCACGATCTCCGCATGCCGGTTCAGTACGAGCGCGAGCTCCGGTTCCGGCACCGAGTCCGTCGAGTCCGCGCGCAAGCCGCCGCTCTGCCCGTCCGGGAGTACCCGCCACGCGGGCGACTTGAAGAACAACTCGGGGCGCGGCGCGTCATAAACGTTGGAATAGATGCGATCGAAGCCCGACTCCTCGACCCGGGCCTCGCGGGACCGGAGATAGGTGACGCCGGCCCCCCACACCTCGGTGCGGCCGTCGATGGGCGCGAGCAGCGTGACGTCCGCGAGCGGCACGCGCACACCCGCCGCGAGTGCGTCGTCCATCCGGCTGCGCAGATCCGCGAGCGGAAGGCGCAGCAATTCGGCCATGTCGGTCACGGCGACGACGCAGACGAATCCGTCCTGCGCGACGCCGACCTGCGCGCGGCCCGACGCATCGGAAAATCGAACCAGTTCCATGGTGTTCCCTCCGGAGGCGTCAGGCCGAGTCGATGCGACTCACGCGACGGTGTGCCACCGACGGGTCGCGCAGGTCTTCGTTGATCGTCAGGCCGAGGCCGGGCTCGCTGGACAGCGTTGCGACCCCGTCGCTGATCCGCGGCAGTCCGGTCGCGATCCGTGGATACCAGGTCCGCAGGAAGCTCCGCACGGTCTCCTGGAAGAGCGCGTTCGGCTGCGCCATCGAGAGGTGGAAGCAGGCCGCGAGCGTGATCGGGCCGGTGCAGTCGTGCGGCGCGATCGGGATCGCGAAGGTGTCGGCGAGGTTGGCGACCTTGCGCGCCTCGGTCAGGCCCCCGGTCCACTGCACGTCGACGGTCGCATAGGAGATCGCGCCGCTCTGCATCAGCGGCAGGAAACCCCGCCGGCCGGTGGCGGTCTCGCCGGTGGCGATGGGCACGCCGACCTCGTTGCTGAGGGATTGCAGCGAATCGATCGCGTCCGGCCGGATCGGGTCCTCGACCCAGAACGGCCGGTAGGGCTCCAGGGCATGGCAGATCTCGACGGCGGCCCGACGGGACCACAGGCCGTGCAGTTCGACCATGACGTCCATGTCCATGCCGACGGCATCACGGATGTCGCTCACCACACGCAGCGCCTTCGCCAGTTCGTCCGGCCGGATGCGCGTGCCGGCGGAGGCCTCGGCCGCGTGATCGAACGGCCAGACCTTCATGCCGCGCAGGCCCTCGGCGTAGAGATCCTTGGCGAGTTCGCCCGGCCGTTCCATGAAGGCGGTGAGGTCCTCCCACTGTCCGACCGCGTCACCCCAGTTGGACGATCGCTGTGCGGACGATTCCTGGATGTAGTCCGGCCCGGCGCAGGTGTTGTACACGCTGATCTCGTCCCGGCTCGGGCCGCCCAGCAGGCGTGCCACGGTCTGCCCCGTCTGTCTGCCGAGCAGGTCCCAGAGGGCGACGTCGACGGCCCCGTTGCCGCGGACCTCGACGCCGCCGCCCTGGAAGCCGACATAGGGCGCGAGCTGGGCCGACACGGCCTCCGGGCTCGGGTCCTCGAGTCCCAGGATCAACGGCGCGACATGCTCGTGCAGGTAGGACTCGACGGCGGCGGACTGGAAGAACGCGTCACCGAGGCCGACCAGCCCGTTGTCGGCGTGCAGGATGACGACGCAGAGGTTCTTCTGGAACCGGGGCCGCAGGGTCTCCAGTGCGACGAGGCGCATGCCGAGTTCACCATGACTTTCTCTTGCGATGGTTCCGTGGAGCTTGGTGGAGCGCAGTGCGGGCGGGGCGATCGTGCCCGTGATGATCTTCGCAATGGCCGGACCTCTCGGTCGCGACCGCCCCGCCGCATTCCTGTCAGACAGCGCTGTTACGCGCCCGGCAACGCTGCCCTGCTACGAGGCGAGCTTCGCCTCGCGTGCCGTGACGGCCGCGACGTTCGCGGAATCGACCACCTCGGCGCCGGTGTCGTAGTGGAACGACGGGTAACCCGGGTAGATCTGCTGCGCCAGCAGGGCGGAGGCCACCCAGCCCTGGGCGTAGGGGTTCTGCCCGATGGTGTAGTCGATCGAGCCGTCCGTGATGCCGGCCAGCACCGGCGTCGTCATGTCGAACCCACCGTTCGCGAACTTGCCGACCAGGTTCTTGCTCTTGGCCCAAGTGGACACGAACTGGCACTCGAAGGCGGTTCCCGCCCAGCAGGCGATCGAATTCGGGTCGCGGGTGTAGCGGTCGCCGATCTTGCCCACCGCCGCCGCCTCGTCGGTGCCGACCATCAGGTCCTCGGTGGTGAACGTGGTGCCGTTGGCCTTGTTGTAGTCGTCGACCGCCTGCTTGATGCCCTGGCCACGCTGCTCCAGGGCCGAGTTACCGGCCTGGATCTTGCCGATGATGATCGCGCCGTCCTTGCGTCCGGTGTGCTTGGCGATGGCCTTGAGCACCTGCTGGCCCGCGACGACGCCGGCCGGCACGAAATCCTGCCCGACGAAGCCGACGCCCAGCTTCTCGTAACCCTCGCTGGCCACGTTGGACAGGATCACCTGGATGCCGGCCGCGATCGCAGACTTGATCACGTCGTCGTACGAGGTCGTGTCGATGCGGGTCAGGATCAGGCCGTCCGGCTTGGCGCTGACCGCGCTCTTCATCATGTTCACGACGGTCGTCTGGTCGAATGACGGCGGGCCCATGAACTGGGTGGTCCAGCCCATTGCCTTGCCGAAGTTCTCGAACCCCTTCTGCACCGGCGCGAAGAAGGGGTTCTTGTCGTGGACCACGAACATGACCTTCTTGCCCTGCAGAGCGCTGGGGGCACCGGCGGCGGCACCGGCGGCGTCGGACGTGGCCGCGGTGCCACCACTGGTCCCGGCGGCAGCGGGCTTGTTGCTGCTGCACGCGGCCAGTGCCCCGGCGGCCGCCAGGCCCAGGCCGCCGCCGAGGATGGACCGGCGCGTGAGGCCACGCCGTGGTTCGGAGGAGCTGTGTTCGGTCATCGCATCGCTTTCTTCTGGTTGACCGGGCTGGCCGGCGTAGGGGATGGGGATGTGGTGCGAAGGCGCGCCGGGAGCATCTGGCCGCTCCCGGTCGGCCCATGTCCCGTCATCGCATGGACGGCTGCCTGGTGGCGATGAAACGGTTGATGAGGACGGCGGCGAGGATGAGGGCTCCGGTCGCGACCTGCTGCCAGTTGCCGTCGACACCGAGCAGCACGAGGGCATTGGCGATCAGGCCCGCGACGAGCGCGCCGCACAACGTTCCGGTGATGCTGCCCACCCCGCCGGCCAGGCTCGCCCCACCGACCACGACCGCGGCGATGACGCTGAGTTCGAAGCCGTTGCCGGTCAACGGGTTCGCGCTGCCGAGCCAGCCCACCAGAAGGATTCCGGCCAGCCCGCACAGCGCGCCGGTGATGCAGAAGCAGATGATCTTGACCCGGACGGCTCGGATGCCGGCGTTCAATGCCGCCTTCATATTGCCGCCGGTGGCGTAGATGTCGAAGCCGAACTTGGTGCGCGACAGGATCCAGCCGAAGGCGAGCATCACCACCGCCATCCAGACCGTCTGGGCCGCCAGCGATCCGATGGCATTCCCGCCGGTGATGGAGTGGTACCTCAGGCTTGTCGATCCCTGCATCGGCACACCGCCCGTGACGAGCAGGGCGAACCCCCGCAGGATGCCCAGACCAGCCAGCGTGACGACGAACGACGGAACCTTGAAGAACGTGGTGACCACACCGAACACCAGCCCGATGAGGGCACCGAGCACCAGGACGAGACCGGACGCGACGAGGATCGGCAGGTGCCATTCGGTGAGGGTGTAGGCCATCACCACCGACAGGAATCCGTATTGCGACCCCACCGACAAGTCGATCTCGCCCGCCACGATGAGCAGCGTCATGCCGGTGCCGATGATGCCGATGAACGCGATCTGCTGGGCGACCGACAGCAGATTCTCGCTCGTCAGGAAGTGATTCACGAACAGCGCGCAGTACAGGAAGATGACGGCCGTGGCCACCAGCACACCGAACTCGTGCACGCGGAGCAGCCGGCGCCACGGGCTGCTGCCGACATCGCGGACCGCCACATCGTCCGTCATCGTTGTCACGGCCATCAGGCGCTCCTCGAGGGTTCCAGCGGGTTCACGGCGGATGCCGAGGTGGCGGCTTCCGTCATGTGCGAGACGGCTTCGCTCGCCGCGTCACCGAGGATCAGACCGACCACGTCCGTGGCGCTCGTCGCGTGCACGTCACGGATGCCCTGGATCTGGCCGGCGCGCATGACGACGACACGATCGGCGACCGCGAGGACGTGATCGACGTTGTGGCTCACCACGACGACCGACGTCCCGCGGTCGCGCAGGCGGGTGATCAGGCGCAGCACATTGGCCTGCTGTTCCGGTCCGAGTGCCGCGGTCGGTTCGTCGAGGAGCACGACTCGGCCGCCCTGGTGGACGGCGCGCGCGATGGCGATGCACTGCCGCTGCCCGCCGGACAGACCGCCCACCGGAAGCCGCACGGACGGGATGCGGATGCTGAGGTCCTCGAGGATCTGGCGCGCCTCGCGGCGCATCCGACGCCGGTCGACCACGAAGTGCCTGGTGGGCTCCTGCCCGAGGAAGACGTTGGTGGCCACGTCACGCTGATCCACGAGAGCCAGGTCCTGGTAGACGACGGCGATGCCGGCCGCCGCCGCGTCCCGCGGGCTGCGCATGTGCAACGGCGCGCCGTCCATGGTGATGGTTCCCGAGTCGGGCCTGACGGCACCGCAGAGGATCTTCATCAGCGTGGACTTGCCCGCGCCGTTGTCGCCCATGAGGCCGATGACCTCGCCCTCGCCGATGCGCAGGCTCACGCCGCGCAGCGCGTCGACCCCGCCGAACCGTTTGCGGAGGTCGGTGAATTCGAGTACCGACATCGGGAGGTGTTTCCTTCTGCTAGTTCTTGGCTGCGTTGGTGCCGGCGTTGGTGCCTGACGCGGCGTGCCCGTCGCCGGACGCCAGCTCGGCGATCGAGTGGCCCACCTCGCTGAGCACCGCGGCGGCATCGGGCGTGTCGCCGGCCCGCCGTAGCAGCACGTCCGACAGGGGGACGTCCAGGTCGTGGCCGTAGTAGCGCTGGGCCGCTTCGATGTGGTCGGTCATCGCCTGCTGCGCCGCGACCGGGTCCTGATTCGCGACCGCCTCGAGGATGACGTTGTGCAGCGGGATCGCGGCGCCGCGCACCGTCCGGTCGGTGAGGCTGCGCAGCACGATTCCGTGGGTGAGCCGGCGGATCGACCCGAACATGAGCTGGATGACGGGGTTACGCGACGCGATCGCGATCGATTCGTGGAAGGCGACGTCGAGGTCGGCGGATGTCGCCAGCGAATGCTCGGTCTCGAACGCGGCGAGGATGCGCCGCATGTCGGCGAGATCGTCCGCGGTGCGGTTTTCCGCCGCCAATGCCGCCGCCTTGCCCTCGAGCATGGCTCGCGCGACGACGAGATCCCGGGCGGTGACGTGACCGCGGCGAACCAGCAGTAGCGGATCCCCGCCGTCGGACGTCGGCCGCACCTGCCGCACGAACCTGCCGCGCCCCGGCGCGACGCCGACCAGACCGCGCTCCTCGAGCACCTTCAGCGCCTCGCGGATCGCCTGCCGGCCGACCGAGAACTCGACGCTCAGCTCGCGCTCGGAGGGCAGCCGCTCGCCGGTCGACCACTCGCCGCGCAGCACGCGGCCCTCAAGTGCGGCGGCGACATCACTTCCACTGAGTGGAAAGTCAATGGTGGGACTGGACGGAGCGGTCATACCGCGTAGTGTTAGCCACGACACCGCGGTTCGTCAAGACCTTCGCGCAAGTTCTTCCACCGACGCGGCCGGTCTCCGGTCGGCGACCAGAAGAGATCGGTAGCAACCAGAACGGAGAGCACGAATGCACCCAGACCCATCCGACCCATGGCAGATCCGGAGCGCCGGCGTCGTCCTCACCGGCGCGCTAGGGGGCATCGGCATCGTCTGCGCGCAGCACCTGCATGCCGCCGGCGCGCGGCTCGTGCTGACCGATCGGGTGGCCGAGGGGGAGGCCGCCGAGATCCTGTCGGCCGCGGGGCTCCACGATGCGGACTACGTCAAAGCCGATGTCCGGCGGGAGGACGAGATCTCCGTGCTGTTCGAGGAAGCTTGCACGCGGCTCGGCGGCGAACCCGACGTGGTCTGTGTGCACACCGGCGTGGTCGGGTCGTCGCCGATCGAGCAGTACGGGACAGCGGAGTTCGACGAACTCATGGCCGTCAACCTGCGGGGATCGTTCCTGACGGCGCGGGAGGTGAGCCGCCGCTGGCGGTCCGGCGGGCGTCCCGGGAACCTGATCTTCACCACGAGCTGGGTGCAGGACGTCCCGTGGCCGGAGATCGCGCCCTATTCCGCGAGCAAGGCCGCCATCCGGTCGCTCATGCGCAGCTTCGCGCGCGAGCTCGCGCCGCACGGCATCCGCTGCAACGCCCTCGCCCCGGGCATCGTCGGCGTCGGCATGGCCAAGCGCCAGTGGGATACCGACCCGTCGTACCGCGCCCGCGCCGAACGCGCGATCCCGCTCGGCGGCCTGCAGACTCCCGAATCGGTGGCCGACGCGATGCTGTTCCTCGCCTCGCCGCGGTCGGCGTACATGACGGGGTCGACACTCCTGGTCGATGGCGGGGCCAGCCTGTACCCGATGGATTGATACGGCACGGACGCCGGCAAACCGGCACCGGGATCGGGTCGCGCCGTCATACACGCACTCGAAGGGACCGATACGGACCATGACGACGATGACACTGTCGACCGGGCGTGTACTGCCCACCCGGACGCGCGTGAACGGAGGTTGGTGACGTGATCGCAGCACGCTGGCATGCCCGCGGGGACATCCGGATCGAGGAGGTGGCGCTCCGGGAGCCGCGCGCGGACGAGGCCGTGATCCGCGTGCACTGGTGCGGCATCTGCGGAACCGACCTCGAGGAGTACCGCGCCGGGCCGCTGACCATCCCGGTCGGCGTCCCGCATCCGCAGAGTGGCCGGATGGCGCCGCTCACGCTCGGGCACGAGGTGGTCGGCGAGGTCGTTCGAGCGGCCGCCGACGGCAGCGGACCCCGCGTCGGCACGCTCGTCGCGCCGGACGTGGTGAACGGCTGCGGCTCGTGCTGGTGGTGCGTGCGGCATCAGGAGGGGCTCTGCCCGCAGGTCTCGGTTCCGGGGCAGCAGGACGACGGCGGGCTCGCGGAGTTCATGATCACGCGGGCACGCACGTGCGTGCCGATTCCAGACGGGCTTCCACTCGAAACCGCAGTGCTCGCCGAGCCGACGGCGGTCGCGGTGCGGGCGGTGCGCAAGATCCCGGACGTCTTCGGGGCCACGGTTGTCGTCATCGGCGGCGGGACCGTGGGGCAGCTCACGGCCCAGGCCGCGCTGGTCGCCGGGGCCCGGCAGTGCTGGCTCGTCGACCCGTCGCCGTACCGGCGGAGGGTCGCCGAGTCCCTGTCCGCCGTTCGCGCCTGCGCGCCCGACGATCTCGACGCGCTCGTGGCCGACCTCCCGGAGCCCGGCGTCGACGTCGTCATCGAATGCAGCGGGGCAGCCGGTCAATTGGCCCGCGCGGTCGGCATCGTCCGGCGCGGCGGGACCGTCATCGCCGTCGGGCTGCGCAACTCGGACGAGCCGCTGAGCATCGCCGACCTCGTCCTCGCCGAGCGTTCCGTCATCGGGTCGGCCGCGCACCTGTGGGACGTCGACGTGCGTCAGGCCGTCGACCTGCTCGCCACGGGCCGGCTCGCCGCGAAGGAGCTGATCACGCACCGGCTTCCGCTCGAGGCGCTCGTCTCGACGGCGCTGCCGCTGCTGTCGGCCGGAGCCGACGACGTGCTGAAGGTGGCTATCCGCTGCGGGTGACCTGAGTGTCGGCTGCTCCGCTTCCGGCCCGGGCCGGGGGACCGGCCCCGGGGGTTCGAAGTCAGCCGCGGACCGTTGGGCGGCGGCGTGAGCCGGCGCGCTCGATCCGGACCAGCATGGCTGCGGACGGCGTCACCGCACCCGACCGGTACGTCGACAGCCGGGACGCCGACGTGCCCACGGACTTCGCGAACCGCTCGGCGGACAGCCCGCTCAACGCAATGGCCTCCCGTACCCGGCGGGCGACCTCTGCCCGCTCGGCCTTCTCCGCCTGGGCGCGGGCTCGGCGAATCGACTCCATGAGCAGCGAAATCACGCCGTCGTCGTCGCCGTATTGCGCATACGCCTCCACGTCGCGTGCCACCTGACCCCACGGATCGCGGCGGACCGCCTGGGCGATACGTGCCCAATGGGAAATCTGACCTCGCTCGATCGCGGCGACCAGGCCCTCGTACGGCCACCGCTCTACGGGCTCGGCCGGCGAGGCGTCAACGTTGCGGAACGTCAGCTGCGCCATCGGTTTCACCCCCGTCGGTCACGGAGAGCATGTGCTGCGCCAGATCGGCGCACACGCGTGTCGTCTCACCCCAGTCCTGCCATCGCGGCGACAAGCGCTTGTAGTGCGGGAGCTGCTCGATCACGCGGACGTCTTTGGGATCCGGTTTGGCCAGGCGCATGACGAGCGCCGAACCAACCGACTCGGCGTCGCCCGAGCGGTCCGCGTAGAACTCGTCGATATGCCGGAGCACGTTCGCGGCCGCATCAAGGCCGAGCCTGTCCGACAGCGCCGCCAGATCCAGGAAGTCCCGCACCTGGTTCCGCTGCACGACCAGATAGGCCTTCACCCGCAGTGTTTCTTCGATCGTGGGGATCGTGACCTGGGAACCGCCCGGCAGCGTGAGGATCTGGGTCTGCAACGGCACCGTTCTGCGCAGCTGGCGCAGCCCGGCCTCGACTCCGCCGAGCTGACCCATGATCGTCATCGGCGGTCTGGACGCCCGGACGCTCGTGGCCCAACCGTCGGTGGCCTCGACGGCGTCGAGCACCACGGCATATCGGTCGGCAAGGTCGGCAAGCACATGGTCGTGATCGAACGACAACCTATGCCCCGCGTAGGCCGCGCTGGCCGTGCCACCGACGAGGACGGCATCGGGAACCACCTGCTGCAGCCTCGCGGCACTTTCCAGCACCGGCAGCAGCTCTTCCGGCGGGTCAGGTGCATGCCGGTCGCGGTTCTGGTCGGGTGTGCTCACACATTGATCTTATCAGATGCGATAATATCAGTGACATCACCGCCGACCCCGCCGTCGCATGGATCAACTTTCGCCGCATGCGTCAAAATTGCCCTTTGGGACTGTGAAGGCGATGGGACGAACTTCATGCATGCGACGGAAGTTGATCCGCGCGTGAGGCCAGGCCCAGGCCGCCGCTCAAACGATCGCCCGGAATGGGCAGCGGCTACAGCCGCCGTCCGCGTGGTGGAATACCGCGTCGGATGTCGGTCTCGACCCGTCTGACGCACCGCCACAGAACCGTCGCCGTCACGCTGGACGATCGACCGCCGGAGACGTTCGCCGGCGGCGTCACGCCGAGGTGTCCGGCGATTCTGGATGGGTGCGCAGGGTGCGCAGTGTGGCGCGCGTCCATTGCAGGCTCGCGCGGTGTACGGCGATGCCGTGGCGGACGGCGAGAGCACCGTGGCCGGTTGGCCGGGGTAGCGAGGCAAGGTAGCGCTCCATGTCGGCGACGAACCGGTCGAGGGCCACGGCGAGGTCGGCGAGGAATTCGAGTGTCTGCTCCCGGGGTTGTTCGTGCTCCATCATCATGAACCGCATCAGGTGCAGTCCGAGGTCACGGCCGACGGTCTCGGCGTCGACCGGGTGGCGCAGCCAGTCCCGGTGCAGGCGTCGGCCGGCGTCGGTCACCCGGTAGATCTCGCGTCGTCGAAGTCCTGCCGACACCTCGTTCTCGCCGACGAGCAAGCCGCGATCCCGTAGCCGCCGCAGCGCCGGGTACAGCGCGCCGGGGCTGGGCTGGTACACAGATGCCGGGGTGTCGGCAAAGTACCTCCGCAGTTGGTAACCCGACAGCGGCCCTCTGGCGATGATGCCGAGCAGGATGTGTTCGAAATCGGTGAGCGGCCGTTCCCTCATTCCCGTCACACTACTTGACGCGATATGTCGAATCGTACTATCCTCGCGGTGTCGATCGATGATGGCAGGACCCCGGCAGGGTTCGCCGTGTCGCAGTCCGCCCCACCGACCACACGTCGAGGCACGTGAGGACCTCCAAGGAGGTTGCGGTGGACGCGAGCGTGTTGATCCTCAACCTGGTCGTGTTGGCGGTGGTGCTGACCGCGGACCTCGGCCACCGCAAGGTCACAGTGTTCCGGCTCGCCCGGCCGCTGGTCGCAGCGGCCATCATCATCCCGTTCTTCGCCACGGCCGGGTCGATATCGGGCCGTGGGCTGGTGCTGGAGATCGTCGGCGCCCTGGTCGGGCTGGCCATCGGTGCCGGGGCCGCGGCATTGATCACCGTCCGACGCTCCGCCGAGACCGGTCAGGTGATTTCCTGGGCCGGTGCCGGCTACGCCCTGGTGTGGATCGCGGTCACCGCCGCGCGGCTGGGTTTCACCTACGGCGCCAGCCATCTCTTCGGCAAGCAACTCGGCGGATGGATGATGACCAACCGGATCTCGGTCGGCGCCCTCACCGACGGCCTGATCCTGTTCTCCATCCTGATGCTGGTCGGACGCACAGCACTGCTGGCCATCAAGAGATACCAGGCCGCCGGCCAACCCGCTCTCGCCGCTACACCCCCTGCCCGGTAGCCGCCTGCATAGCCCTACCTCCCCAAGACCTTCGAAGCCTGCCCCACACCACACAAGGAGTCCCGATGATCTACCTGATCCGAAAGCTCATCGAGAGATGGCGACGCTCACGCGAGTCCACCAGGCGTCACCAGCCATCTCCCTCCTAGACCCAACGCCGTTAAGTTTGGGCTCGAGCTGGTCAAAGTCCTCCGCGGGGGCCGTACCGCCTCACCACCCGGATCTCCACGAAGGACCTCGCCATACGCTTGATGCGCGTCAGTTCCCCCGTCGCCATGATCATCGGGCAATTGTCGACGGCCGATCCCCTTCGCACAAGATCCTCTTGGCTCCGGCGGCCGCAGCAACACGCATGACGGGACCGTGCGCCACTACCGAACAGTGTGAATATAACTGGGGCATTTCGGGCATTCTGCTGCAGGATGCACACTCTTCACGACCGGGCTGTGAATGTAGCAGCAATCCGTCCGAATTGTCCCAGTTCTATTCACACTCGCAAGACACGCCCTCATGGCGATTCCGGGTTGCCGGAGCGCCGGCGCAACGCATCGATCGCGCTGCGCCGGCACCCCGGATACGTCATCGGGTCGCCCGGCTCAACCCAGCTTCAGGTTCTTGACGGCGTCCAGATTGTCCTTGGTGATCACGAAACTGCCGAGGTCGGTGTTCTTGGGCAGCACTCGAATATCGGGGTACTTGTGCCAGTCGACGCTATCGATCACGCTCGATTGAAGGTTGACCAGGTATTGGATGCCGACGTAGAACTGTTCGAACGAACTCGAGCAAATTCCCGCGGCAATCGCGCCGGATTCGATGAGCGGCCAATATTGTGACTGCGACTCGTCGAGCCCGCCCGCAACGATGACGATATCGCTCTTCCCGGCCTCCTTCGCGGCCGTCGCGGCGGCCTGACCCCCCAGCGTGTCGAGGCTTACCACGCCGACGATGTCGCTGTGCGAATTGAACGTCTGGGTCATCAACGTCGTCGCGTACTGCATGTCTGCCTTGTCGACGACCTCCATGACTTTCAGCTCGGGCCGCGACTTTGTCAATGCCGCTTTGAATCCGGCCAACGCGTCGGTCATCGCTTGAGCGCTCGCGTCGAACACCATCGCAACGACCGTTCCCGAACCCTTGACCTTATCGGCGATCACCTGGGCAGCGAGCGCGGCAGCCTCTTGCCGGCTGAATCCGATGTAGCAGGTCTGCGCCCCATCCGGAAGGTAGGCTGAATTGACGATCAGCGAGGGAATACCCTGGGCGAGTGCTTGTTTGATGACGTCTTGCACCGCAGTCGGGTCGGCCGGCTCGATCAGCAACCCCTTAGGTTTCTTGGGAATGATCTGCTGGACAGCGCTGACAATGTCTGCGTCGTCAAGCCCCGTCGTTCCGCCGAAACTCGTGGTGATACCGAAATCCTTTTCCGCCCGCTTGAGTGCCGCTTTGGGTCCGTTCCAATATGACGCCGTCGTCAAGATACCGACGACGGCATAGAGGCCCGCGACATCTGGATTGGAGCTCCCCGAGGCAGCGCTGCCCGCGGAATTGCTGGCCGTCGAGGAAGCATTCGCATCCTTGGCGCTACACGCAGCAAGCGCGGACAGGCCGAGCGCGCCGGTTGCGAGTAATCCGGCTTGCAAGGCTCGTCGTCGGCTCACGCCTGACTCGCCGGTCGTCATCGAGCCCGGCCCGGCCACACCTGCAGTGGCCGAGCCGCTTTCCGGTGCATTGCTGGTCATTCTTGCCTCCTTCTATCATTGGTGAGTTCTTGCCCCCGTGACTGTGGGGGTGAACCTTGGGGATCCGCATCGATGACGTCCTTCGCCATGAGCGGAGTTGTATCGAGGTTCGCGGTGCCGGCGTTGTCGACGGTGCCGGCAGCACCCGCAGGCGAACCTTCCGGCAGGGTTCGATCACCGCGCCGCAGGACCGCACGCACCATGAGCGCGTCACGAACTCGTGAATTGAGCACGTTCGCAGCGACAGCGATGATCAGCACGGCGCCGACGACCAGCTGTTGCCAGAACACGGACACGTTCAGCAGGACGACGGCGTTCTGGACGAGCCCGATCAGGATGACGCCGAGGCCCGCACCGATGACGGAGCCTTCGCCGCCGGCCAGCGCAGCGCCACCGACCACGACCGCGGCAATGACGGTCAGCGGTTCGTTGGCGCCGGTCGTCGCATTCGCGGTTCCGACGCGGCCGATCGCGAGCGCCCCGGCTATCCCGGACAACAAGCCCATGATGACGTAGGAGGTGATCAGATTGCGCGCCACGTTCACCCCGACGAGGCGAGCCGCCTCCCGATTCCCGCCGACTAGGAATACTTCTCGGCCGAACTTCCACCAGCGCATGATTGCCGCGAATATCAGCAGAATGATGATCGATATCCAGGCGGGCGCGGGCATCCCGAGCCAACTGGCTTGACCGATCGAATCCACCAGGGGCGTGCCGGTGGCGTACACCGTCGCACTCTGCGTGACGACGAGAGCAAGGCCCTGGAATGCAAACATGGTGCCCAGCGTCGCAATGAGGGGTGAGATTCCGAGCTTCGCGATCAACAGCCCGTTGAACATCCCGCAGAGCCCTCCGATGAGCACCGCGATCACGGTTGCCAGCCACCAAGGCATGCCGGCGCCGATGAGTAGACCGATAGAGACAGCGGACAACCCGACGACGCTGCCGATCGACAGGTCGAATCCGCCACCGATGATGACGACCGTTTGCCCCGCGACGAGCACCAGATCAATGGCGGCGCCGAGAATGACCGATTTGATGTTCGCGCCGGTGAGAAATGTCGTCGTCGTGAACGTCAATGCAATACAGACAACGATCAGCACGCCGACGAGTGGCACCTGGCGGTTCTGAGCGAAAAGGGTGCCGATCCGGTTGCTCCGCGCGGCGGAGGCTCGTGTATCAATCGCCATTTTCGATCTCTCCTGAATTCGTGGGCGTGCCGGTCTGCGACATCAAGCGGTAGAGCTCCTCCGGGCTGGGCGATGTATCGATCAATTCATGACTGCCGTCACGCCGCAGGACCAAGATGCGGGTCGCCAATGCCGCGAGTTCCTGCAGATCGCTGCTGTAGACGAGACATGCATGGCCGTCGCTCGCGTATTTGCGGATGATGTCGTGGATCTGGGCTCGCGAGTGTATGTCGACGCCGCGCGTCGGTTCGTCGGCGAGTATCACGCGGGTATTGCCGATCAACCAGCGGCCGACCAGCGCCTTCTGTTGGTTCCCACCGCTGAACGTGGATATCGCGAGGGAAGTGTCCGGGGGTGTCAGGGACACACCGTCCGCAACGCCCCTGGCGGTTCGCCGCATGGCGCGCCCATTCAGGTACCCGAGGGTGGCGAACCGCCGGAACGTCGACGAACAGATGTTGTTCGTGACGGACAGGTACGGAAAAAGCCCTTCGGACTTGCGATCACTCGGAATGATTCCGAACCCGGCTCGAATCGCTCGTGAGGCCGTTCTGCCGACCGCGCGGCCGCTCAGCGTGATCCGCCCGGCCGAGGGGCTCGCCTTCGCCAGCGATCGGTTGAGCGTGTTCGCACCGGAGCCAGGTAGCCCCGCGATGCCCACAATGTCCCCCGGACACACCTGGATCTGCCCATCGATATGCCCGGTGATCCACCGCAGGTCTTCCAGCTCGAGGATCGGAGCCTGCTGGGATCGCGGACCGGGGGTCCGGATACGGGCGTCGTTCACCATCTCGCCGAACATGGCCCCCGTCAGGCTGTCGGCGGTGACGTCCGACCGCGCCCTGGTCCAGACCAACTTGCCGTCCCGGAGGACGCTCACGTCATCCCCGATGGCGAGCGACTCTTCGAGGTGGTGGCTCACGAACAGGACGCCGACGCCCGCGGCAGCGATCGAGCCGATGACGCGCAACAGATCCGCGCGCTCGCCTCGCGCCAGGGCCGCCGTCGGTTCGTCGAAGATGAGGAAGCGCGCATCTTCTGCCAGCGCTTGGCAGATCGCGACCGATTGTTGCTGGGCGGGGGTGAGGTCGGCGACGCGGCGATAGGGATCAATATCGCTGTGCAGCATGCGCAATGCGTGCTGCGCCTTCTTGATGAGGTCCCCGCGACTGATCGTTCCGAGACTGCGTGCGCGGAGATCTCCGGCGGTGATGTTTTCCCAGACCCGCAGGCTCGGAAACAACTGGAGCTCTTGTGGGACGACCCGTATCCCGGCACGTCGCGCATCCGCCGGCTGCCGCAGCTGAAGGGTTCGCCCACCGATCGTCACGGAGCCGGCATGCGGCGCCACCGCACCCGTCAGCACCTTGATCAGCGTGCTCTTACCGGCGCCATTCTGGCCGGCGAGCACATGCACCCTGCCCGGCTCCAGCGCCACGGTCACATCGTCGAGCGCACGGTTCCCCGGGTAGACCACCGTGACGGCGTTGGCCATCAGTGCGTCGCGCATCGCATCACCTCGTTCAACTGCACCGTGAGCGGGTCGTCATCGGCGCTATCCCTTGTCCGGCAGGGCCGCGGCCACCCGGGCGAGCAGTCCGCCGTCGACGCGGATGTCGGCGCCGGTGACGAAGCTCGCGCGCGGGCTGGCCAGGAACGAGATCACCGCGCCGAGCTCCTCGATCGTGGCGACCCGTCCCAGCGCGTGGGCGGTGCCCCAGGTCGCGATCGTGCGTTCGATACCCTCGGGCGTCCCGTCGCTCCACTCCGCCGCCGAGGTGCGCAGCATGGGCGTGTCGACCGAGCCCGGGCTGACGCTGTTCACGCGGACGCCGTAGGCCGCCTCGTCGATGGCCATCGCCCGGGCCAGCGAGAGGAGTGCTCCCTTGCTGGCGGTGTAGGCGACGACGTTGGCCTGGGAGGCGGTCGCCTGGACGGAGGCCACGATGATGACGCTTCCGTTTGGGCTTTGCCGGATGTGCGGCAGCGCGGCGTGGGCGGCGAGGTACACGCCCTTGGCGTTGACGTCGAAGACCTCGTCCCACGTCTCCTCGGGGGTGGAGACCGCGTCGCCGTACCGCTGGATCCCGGCGGACGTCACCAGCGTGTCGAGTCGGCCGAACGCCTGCAGGGTCGCAGCGACGGCGCCCTCGGAGGTGGCGGCCTGTTGGATCGGGCCGGCCACCGCGATGGCCCGGCCACCCTCGGCGACGATGCTCTGTGCGACGTCCTCGGCCTCCCCCAGTTCCGCGCCGTGCACGGTGACCGCGGCGCCCTGCCGGGCCAGTTCGATCGCCGCACCGCGACCGATGCCGCGCGAGGCACCCGTCACCAACGCGACCCGTCCGTCGTGTTCACCGCTCATTGCTGGCCCTTATCTCGTTGATGGAGAACGTCATCGGTAGCTGCACGGTTTCGTCCGGCCCGAGGGCGAGCACGCTGCGCCGGTCCGGTCCGCTGGTCTGGGTGCTCGCGGGCTCGATCGCCAGGACGCGCGCCCTGCGGTACCAGGGGTATCCGGGCATGTCGTTCAGTTCCTGCCAGAACCAGGCGTACGGCAGGTGCGTGCCGTCCCAGTCGAAGCGGGCCGTCAGGCCGAGGTCGCGGTTGGTGACGCTGGCCCAGTGCCCGCCGGTGAAGTCCGACAGCCACCCGAACGCCATCCGGCGCTGATCCGCGCTGGGAACGATCCGAAGGTCGACCGTGGTGCCGTCGTCGGCGGCGGCGAACGGCCAGGTGTGCGTCGTGCCGGGCGCGGCGATGTTCCCGGCGGTATCCGGATCCGTCGTGAAATGCGTTGCGCCGGTGTCGATATGGCAGTCGCCGGCGAGGAACGGTCCGGCGAGCGCGGGATGCTGCGCGTAGTCGAATCGGATCGTCGTGTCGCTGAGGTTGGTGACGGTGTCGGTGAGGTCGAGCGCGGCGGTGTCGTCCCGTAGCGCCAGTGTGCGGTCGATCCGCACCGGCACCGAATACAGCTCCACCTGCAATGACGCGCTAGTCGCGTCGGCGGCGCAGACGTCCCAGCGGGTGAGAGCCGCTTCCCCGTGGAAGCCCACCGGGGCACCCTCCACCGTCCGCGGGGGCCCGGCGTTGGGGCACAACGTCTGCCATCCGCCGCGGTATCCCTCCAACCACGCGGAAGTCGGGTCCGTGGTCGACGGCGCGGTGCGGCCCGCCCGGATCGCATCCGCCCGCGACCGCCAGGGGGTGGAGAACATGACGTCCACCCCGGAGGCGACATGCATCACGCTGAGGATGTCGGCGCCGCGTCCGACGTCGAGCAGCACCGTCATGCGGCCGTTGTCCAGCGTGATGAAGTCGTCCATGGTCGGCATATCAGCCCGCGAACGGCGCGACCGGGACGCCGGTGACGGTGGTCGACAACGCGAAGACCGAACCCGCATGGGGCTGCGAAACCAGCGACTCGGCGTCGAGCCCGCTGCGCGCGGAGGTGATGTACAGGGTGCCGTCCGGGCCGAACGCGCAGCTCGACGGTTGGCTCACCGGCATCGGCACCACCGCAAGGAGCTCGCCGGACGGGCTGATCCGGCGCACCTGCCACCCGCTCCACATGGCGACCCAGATACAACCCTCGGCGTCCACGGTCAGGCCGTCCGGCAGTCCATCGGCCAACTCGCACAGCACCGTGAACTCGCCGGGGACGCCTGCGTCGGCATCGAACGGCGCGCTGGACAGCAGGCCCCTCATGCTGTCGACCAGGTACATCGTCCGATCGTCCGGGCTCCAGCCCAGGCCGTTGGGCAGGGTGAGTCCCTTCGCGAGCGAGACGCTCGGGGACGAGCCGTCCCATCGGTGCAACTCGCCCACGCCGGGCACGAACTCCATGTGGTTGCTGCCCGCCCACAGCCGGCCGCGCGAGTCGCACTTGGCGTCGTTCATGCGGCGGTGCGGCTCCGGGAGGACCGGATCGGCGATGGTCAGGACGTCGTCATCCCAGAAGCCGAAGCCGTCGGAGAAGGCGACGGCAAATCCGGAGGACGCGGCTCGCGGAGCGATCGCGCCCACCATCGTGTCGAGGTGGGCGCTGGTCTGTGATCCGTTGGCCAGGTCGTTCTCGAAGATCATTCCCCCGGTGATGTCCACCCAGCACAGGCGCCCGGTACGCGGATCGAAGACCGGGCCCTCGCCGACGTCGGCGGTGGCTTCGATGACGACCTCGGGCGAGTTCAGAGTCACGACATTGTTCACGGTCTATGGCCTTTCAGAGAACTTGGTAACGCTCGAAGGCTTCGGACGGCTTCATGCCCTGCTGGACGGCCACCCGGAACAGGGACTCGTCGGAGGACTTCGCCAGCGCCGCCGTGACGACCGACTCCGTGAGCTCGGCGGGGACGAAGGCCACGCCGTCATCGTCGGCAACCACGAGATCACCGTTGGTGACGCGCACTCCGGCGACCTCGATAGTGCCGTCGTGCGGGACGATCTCGACCCGGCCGTTCGCATCGCGCGGGCTGGTGCCGCGGCTGAAGACCGGGTAGTCCAGTGGGCGGATCATGCGGGTGTCACGGATGTACCCGTCGCACACGGTGCCGCGAGCACCGCGCGCCCGTACGGCCGTGGATGTCAACTCACCCCACAGGGCGGCGTAGGACGGGCTGCCGACCACCCACACCTCGTCGGTGGAGATCGAGTCCAGCGCGCGCAGCAGTCCTATATAGGGGACCTCGGGGACTCGGTCGACCTCGATCACCCGCGAGGTGAAGGCGTATCCGACAGCGACATGGCTCGGGTCCAACGGCCGCAAACCCGGCGCGGCGCACTGATCGCGCCGCCCCATGCCGTCCAGGATGTCCGACACCAGGGCGGACCGCAGCGACTTGCTCAAGGCGTCGAGGGTCGCGGTGTCATAGGGTCTCGCGTTGCGCTCGGCGACGTTCACGAATCCTCCACTGCTCGTATGGCGGCCTTGATGTATCCGAGGGCGAACGCCATCCCGGCGTGCCACGATGCGGCGCACGTCATCTGCGGCGTGTGGTCCGGGATGAACACTCCGTCATATCCGTTGTTGGCATAGGTACGCAGCGCGCGGAACATATCGACATAGCCCTCGTCGAGGAAGACCTCGTGGTACTGCGGCACCCGGCCGATGACGTTGCGGAAGTGCACGTAGCCGATACGGTCCTGCGCGGCGAAGCGGCCGATCACCTGGTAGATGTCCAGGTCCGGCATCTCGGAGACCGTGCCCTGACAGAAGTCCAGGCTGTTATGCCGGCTCGGCACCAGGTCGACCAGGTGTTGCAGCGCGGCCTCGTTGGTGAGAACCCGGGCGGTGTTGCGCAGGACCGGCACCGGCGGGTCGTCGGGATGCGCGCAGAGCCGTACCCCGGACGCCTCCGCGACCGGCACGGCCGCGTGGAGGAAACGCTCGATGCGGGACCACATCTGCTCGGCGGTCACTTCGCCGATGGTGTCGTCCTGCACCTGGTCGTAGTCCATGTTCCATACCTGGCCGACGGGGATCTCGGGCTGATCGCCCAACGCTGCCTCGTCGAAGCCGATGGACTCGGCCCCGCCGCGGGCGAAGGGACCCTGACGATGCCCCCAGACACCGGCGAGCGAGAAGTTGTAGCCGAGATTGGGAATCCCGACCTCGCCGAGCAGCCGGATGGTATTGAGCACCTGCTCAAGCTGCTCGTCGCGCTTCGGGCCGTCCAGCAGGACGTCGTGCCAGTGGCCCGGATCGAGGTTTTCGACGGCGTGCAGTACCAGGCCGTGGGTCTCGACCTTCGCCTTGATGCCTTCGAGTTCGTCGCGCGTCCAGGGTTTGCCGACCCGGTGCGTCGGACCCCACCCCGAGCTCTTCCCGGTCGAGGAGGGAATGCGCGGACCCGAACTGAAGTAGTCCACGACGTGCGCGACGATGTGCGTGGCGCCGGCCTGCTTGGCGAATTGCAGGTTGTCGTCGGTCAGCATGTGGCGGTAGAGGCCGAGGCCGATCTTCATGAGCGGGGCTCCTTCCGGCCTTCTTGATCGATGGAAACCGCGGCGTCGATGAGGCCGCGGACGTATCCGACCGCGAACAGCCTGCCCAGGGTCGCGTATCCCGGCTTGGCGTTGCTCTCGCCGCACAAGGTCGGCACGTGATCGGGGCGCATCGGCCCGCTGAAGCCGCCGGCGACATACCGGCGCACGCACTCGGCGAGATCGGTCGGACCCTGATCGTGGAAGGTCTCGGTGAAATCCTCGACGGTGCCCTCGACGTCGCGCAGGTGGACGAAGGCGATGTGCGGCAGGAACTCGTCGATGGTCGCGGGCAAGTCGGACGTCATCAGCCGGAAGTTGCCCTGGCAGAAGGTGATGCGGTTCGCCGGTGACGGATGGTCGCGCATGATCGTCCGATAGGCGTCAAGGGATCTGACGATGCGCGGAACGCCGCGAGTGCTGGGTAACGGTGGGTCGTCCGGGTGCAGTGACAGCATGACGCCGGCTTCCTCTGCCACCGGCAGCGTCGCCGCCAGGAACTCGTGGAGGGTCGACCACAGGGTCTCCTCGGTGAGCGCGCCGGGTGGCAGCAGCGCCGGAAGCTGTTCGGCGTCGGCCGACTTGAATCCGGTGGTGAGGGCGCCGCCGCGGGTCGGAATCGCGGTATCGGTCCGCGCCCAGCTGCTGGCAGCCATCCAGTTGTAACAGAGCACCGGGATGCCGAGCCGGCCCATCGCCCGGATCTGCTCATGGACCTGCGCGAGTCGGGTGGGCGCGTCGGGCAGGCCCATCCGGATCGCATCCATCGGCGGGGTGTCCTCGATCGCCGCGACGCGCAGCCCGTGCCGGGCGTACAGCGCCACCATGTCCGCGAGCGATTCGTAGCTCCACGGTGCGGGGCCGCCGCGGTCCGCGGCCGGCTCGGCCGCCCCGGAATGCGCGGCCGCCCGCAGCCACCGGCCCTGCTGCTCGGCCCCGTCCAGAATGGCGACGACACCGTCGACGCCGCACTGGTTCACGAGTGTCCAGAGATCACTGGGTGGCGCCTCGAGCAGCTCACACAGTTGGATCATTCAGCGTCTCCCGATTCTGAACCCATTTGTCCCATGAATGGTGCTACGATAAGCGGAGCCACATGGGATGTCAAGCATGCGGAAACCGTTGCCCGCACGGCACACTCGCGGGCAACCGGCGGCAGGGTCACTCCACGGGAGGCGGATCGGAGGCGCAGTGCGCACACGACGCGACCGACATGCGAGACTCTGCCCGGGAGGCGGATGGGAGATGGCGTGGCAGAACGCTTGAGCAAATCGGTGGCGGACGACCTGCTGGCGCGCGTCGCCAACGGGGAGTTCAAACCCGGTGACCGGCTGCCGTCCGAACAGGAACTGATGGTCGACTACGGCGTCGGCCGCAACACCGTGCGGGAGGCCATGCACGGGCTGCGCACCCTCGGCATCGTCGAAATCAGGCCGCGGCTGGGCGCCAAGGTGCTGGACGTGAGGGCCGAGAACGCCCTCGCCAACTCGGCCATCTCCGCGCTGCTGCACGACCGCACCATCTACGAGCTCTACGACGTGCGACTGATCCTCGAGCCCGCCGCGGCCGCCAGGGCCGCCGCCCACCGCACCGACAGCGACCTCGCCGCGATCAAACTCGCGCTCGCCCGATACCGAGCCGCCCACGAACTCGGCGCCAATGTCTGGCATGCGGACATCGAATTCCACCACGCCATCGCGGTCGCCAGCGGCAACTCCGTGCTCGCCCGGATCCTCACGCCGATGGCCGACCTGCTCGCCAACGCCCGCCGAGCCACCGGCGCGATCCCTGCCGCCGCCGATCGGGCGCTGTACGAACATCACGCCATCGCCGAGGCGATCGAGGCCCGCTCCACCGCACGAGCCCGCTCCACCATGAAGACCCACATCAAGTCCGCCATCTGGGCACTCGGACAACTCGAACACGTCGACGCCACCACCACCGCCGGCACAGTCGGCTGACATACCGGACCCGGATTCCCGGCTTGCCAGGGTTCCCAAGGGTTCCCACGCGGATCAGAACGTGATCGCTACGCGCGCAGCGCCACCCGATTCGCGCGGACCACGTTAACGAGCACGGCCACCAGCACGACCACCCCTTGCACCACGTTCTGCGCGTAGGGGTTGATCCCGAGCAGCACCATGCCGTCGCCCAACATCGCCACGAACAGCACCCCGATGAATGTGCCGACCAGCGTCCCGCGGCCACCCGCCAGCGAGCTGCCCCCGATGATCGCGGCGGAGATCGCATTGAACTCCAGGCCCACGCCGATCGTCGGTGCTCCCGCGGACAATTGAGCGGTCTGCAGGAGCCCGGTGAGTGCCGCGGTGAGGCCGCAGAGCGCGAGCACGATGATGCGCACGTTGCGGACCTTGATGCCCGACATCTCGGCCGAGCGCGCGTTGCCGCCGACCGCATAGACGGATCGACCGAAAACGGTGTTGCGCGCCACGAACGCGAAGACCGCGAACGCCACGAGGAAGTAGATCGCCGCGATCGGGATTCCCGCCACGCGACCGTCGCCCCAGTAGAAGAACTTCCCGGAAATAGGGATCGAGTACGTGTTCGTGACGAGCATGGCGAGGCCCCGCAGGGCCATGTACAACGCGAGCGTCACGATGAAGGTGGGCACTTCGAACCGCGATCGGATCCAGCCGGAGAACGCGCCGAAGATCATCGCCTGCACGATCACCGCGATGCAGGCCATCCATACCGGCCAGCCGTCGTTCGTGATCAGCACGCCCATCAGCGATGACGTCAGGGCCGTCTGCGACCCGACCGAGATGTCGATCTCACCGGCGACGATCACCAGCGTCATCGCCAGCGCGATGATGCCGAAGAACGCCGACTGCTGGACGACGTTGAGCAGATTCGACTTGGTGAGGAAGTTCGGCGCGAACAACGCCAGCCCCACGAAGATGACGGCGACCACGGCGAGGAGCCCCAGGCTCTCCCATTCGAGGATTCGCCGCCACACGGTTCGCCCCGACGCGGGGCGTGCGGTCAATGCGGGCACGCTGTCAGCGAGCATCGTCGTTATCTCCAGAGATCGTGAGTGCGAGCAGTCGTTCCGGTGTGGCCTGCGAGCCGTCCACCTCGCCGGTGATCTCGCCATGACGAATGATGAGGACCCGATCGCAGACCTCGGGGAGTTCGTCGAGCTCCGAGGAGACGAACACCACGGCCACACCGGTGGCGGCGAGACTCCTGATGAGGTCGTAGATCTGGCTCTTGGCGTGCAGATCGACGCCCCGCGTCGGCTCATCCAGCAGAACCACGGTCGGTTGGCACGCCAGGGCGCGACCGATGACGGCCTTCTGCTGGTTCCCGCCGGACAGCTTGCTGATCAGCTTGGTCGGCGACGACGTCGCGATGCCGAGGGATCCGATCGCGTTGCGGACGAGGCCGGCTTCCGTCCGGGATCGGATCAGGTACCGCGGAAGGGTCCGGCCGCGGGCCGACAGCATGAGGTTCTCGGCGACACTGCGCGGGGCGACGATCCCGCCGCCCTTCCGGTCCTCCGGGGTCATGGCGACGCCGAGTCCCAGCATGCGCGCCGGCGTCCGGCGCCGAATCTCCTTGCCGCGCAGCCGAACCCGCCCGGACACCGGGGACGTGATGCCGAAGATCGCCTCCAGGATCTCACTCCGCCCGGATCCGAGAACGCCGGCGAGCCCGAGGACCTCCCCCGCGTGCAGATCGAAGGTGGCCGCTCCGGCCAGTCGCCGACTGGTTCGCAGATCCTCCACGGACAGCACGACCGGCGCCGCCCGGAGCTCCGCGGATTCCGGCTGCCGGTTGCGCGTCACCGCCTCGCCGGCGATCAGGGCCGCCACCTGCGCAGCAGAGGCATCGGCGGTGGCCATGGTGGCCACCTCCTCCCCGTCGCGCAGCACGGTCATCGTGTCCGCCGCGCGGGGTATCTCCTGCATGCGGTGCGACACGTAGATGACGGCCATGCCCGAACCTGCCAGGCGGCGTACCAGGTCGATGAGTTCATCGACCTCGCGCGCATTGAGCGCGGACGTGGGCTCGTCGAGGATCAGCACCCGCGCGTCATAGGCGACCGCCTTCGCGATTTCGACGAGTTGCTGCTGTGCCAGGCTCAGCCGGCCGACTTCCGTCCACAGCGGCAGGTCGACGCCGAGAGCGTCGATGCCCTTGCGGGCACGCTCGGCCATCGCATTCCGGTCGATGCGCAGGCCGCGGCGCTCCCACCGACCGAGGCAGATGTTCTCGGCCACGGACAGGTACGGCACCAGCGAGAGTTCTTGGTGCACCACGCTGATGCCGCCGTCCCTCGCCTCGCCGGGGTTCTGCCAGTGCACCTCCTGGCCGCTGAGCCTGATCGTTCCGCCGTCGGGCCGTTCTGCGCCGGACACCAGGTTGACGAACGTCGACTTGCCGGCACCGTTCTTGCCCAGCAGGGCGCGAACCTCGCCGAAGCGCACCCGCACGTCGACTGCATGAAGGGCCCGCACCGCGCCGTAGCTCTTCGAGAGCTTCGTGACGTCGAGCGCGATGTCCGAGGTCATCGCCCTTCCTTCCTGCAGCAGTCCATCAAGACGAAATGGGAGTGCGGCGCGCGGCATCCGCCGCGCGCCGCACCGCCCGCTCAGCTACCCGAGAGGTACGCCTGGACGTCCGCCGGCTTGCTCCGGTCGTAGGTGAGGCCCGGCAGCTGCACCTCGAACGGGTTATTCGCGGTGCCCTGGATCGAGTTCAGCGCCATCTCGTACGCCTTCTTGGCCGTGTTGGCCGAGTCCTGGCCCGTGGTGGCCTGCAGCAGGTCGTTGGCGTCGAGCAGGTCCTTGGCGAGCTGGTCGCTGATGTCGGTTCCGAAGATCGGCACCTTCTTGCCGGAGTTCGCCTCGGCCGCCACCCAGGCGCCCGTGCCGCCCTCGTTGGCCGCCCACACCAGATTGATGTTCGGATTGCCCGACAGGATGTTGGTCGCCACCGGCGTCGCGGCATCGACCAGGTATCCGGACTGATCCGCCGCGTATGTGACGGTGACTCCGGCGTCGGCCAGCGCCTTCTTGAATCCGGCCTTGCGCAGCTTGCACGCCGAGGCGATATCGCAGTTGAGGATGCCGATGACGGCCTTGCCGCCCAGCTTGCTCTTGATGTACTCGGCGGCCACCTGGCCGGTTGCCGTACCGAGTGCCGTGTTGTCGGACTGCACCACACCCTTGACGATTTCCGGCTTGAGCGCTTGGTCGGTGCAGTTGCCGTAGCAGATCAGCGGAATTCCCGCCGCGCCGACGCTCTTCATCGTCGCCACCGAACCGGCCGCCGGGTCGGTCGGCTGCATGACGATGGCCTTGACACCGCGCTGGATCAGAGTCTGTACCTGCGACGCCTCGGTACCGGCATCGCCGTTGCTCGTCACCGGAATGATCGTGTTGCCATCCGCCTTGGCGGCCGCGTCGATCGACTGCTGGATGCTCTGGGAGTACTTGTCACCCTGCAGCATCACCAGGCCGATCGCGACGCCGGTGGGCTTCGACGCCGCCGCGGACGACTCCGAGCTGGACGAATCCGCAGAAGTGGACGGCGTGCTGGACTCACTCTGCGACGACTCCGATGAGGAACTCGACGAGGAGCTCGAACTGCTGGTGTCCGCGCTGGTGGTGCCGGTGTTGGCATTGTTGCTGCTACCGCACGCGGTCATCAACACTGCGCTCACCGCAACTGCGGCGAACAGTGCCGCAGTGGTGGTACGTCTCTTCACCTAATGCTCCTTCGGGTGGGTTGGGGCGTCGAACGATCGACTGATTTCGTAGCGAGAAACTGAACCTATTCGTCCCATGAATGGTGCTACGGTAGGCGGCCCTTTCTTGGTTGTCAAGAACGGGGAAACCGTTGCCCACGAGGCATACTCGGTGGCGCTCGACACGTGCACGGCCGCTGGCTCCTTTCTAGCTGGCGAGAATACTTGCATACAAGTACGCGAATGTGCAAGGATAAGTTTTATGCGCCCGACCATCAACCACGCCGCCGCGCTGTCCCCGGTTGGGCGCGACCGCGTGCGGGTGCGGACGTCGGACCGCGTCTACGAGGAACTCGTCACGGCCATCCGCACGCTGCGTATCCCGCCCGGCGCCTCGCTCTCCGAGACGGAGCTGGCCGAGCAACTGCACGTCAGCCGCACGCCGCTGCGCGAGGCGATCGCACGATTGGTCGACAACGGACTGGTCTCCGTCGTCCCCCAGGTCGGGACGCGGGTGGAGCTGATCCGGCTGGGCGATGTCGAACAAGCGCGCTTCGTGCGGGAGAGCCTGGAGCTCTCCGCGTTCGCGGTGGCCTGCGCCCAGCCGACCCGCGACGTGGGTGCGTTGCGATCACTGCTCGTCGACCAGGAGCAGGCCCGCGAGGAGCAGGATCTGAATGCCTTCTTCGAGGCCGACGAGGCTTTGCACGAGCAGATCTTCGTCATGAGCGGTTATCCCGGCGCCTGGACCGCGATGCAACCGATGAAGCTGCAGCTCGATCGGCTGCGCCGGCTGAGCCTGCCGGAGCCGTCGGTGCTGCGTGAGCTGATCGACGAGCACGCGGCCGTCGTCGACGCGATCGAGGCCGGCGACGTGCGGCGCGGCCGGCGATGCCTGGCCAAGCACATCGATCGCGTCCACCGCTACGGACCGGACCTGCGCGACAAGCACCCGGGGTACTTCGCGGAATGAGCCAGACCACCACCCACGGTCCGGCCGACCCTGCCGACCGCATCATCGGGTACCTGGACGCCCGGGGACAACTGCCCCGGCCGCAAGTCACGCGTCTCACCGGCGGGGTCTCCGGCGAGACCTTCCTGGTGGAGAGCCCGCCGTCGCGGGTGGTGGTCAAGCGCACGCTGGACAAACTGCTGGTCGCCGGCGACTGGCGGGCCAAACCGGAGCGGGCGATGACGGAAGCGGCCGCACTGCGGCTGCTGCACGGCATCACGCCCGAGTGCACACCGGAGTTGCTGGACGCCGATCCGGAGACCAACACGGTGGTGATCAGCGCCGCGCCCGCCGAGTGGGTGAACTGGAAGGAAGCGCTGCTGGGGGTCGTCGTCGATCCGACGACGGGCCCGGTCGATGTCGCCGCCGAGCTGGGGACGGTGCTCGGTCACTGGCACCGCGACACGCGGCAGAACCCGCAGGTTGCCGAAGACTTCGACGACTACGAGGCATTCGAGCAGTTGCGCGTCGACCCGTTCCATCGCACTGTGGCGCGCGCGCACCCGGACCTTGCGGCCGTGATCAACTCCTGCGCGGATGAGCTGTTGACCCGCCGAGACTGCTTGGTGCACGGGGACTTCTCGCCGAAAAACGTGCTCGTCGGCCGGGACGGGCTGATGGTGCTCGACTTCGAGGTAGCGCATTTCGGTGCGGCGGTCTTCGACCTCGCGTTCATGTCCTGCCACCTGGCCCTCAAGGCGCTACATCTGCCGGACCGGGCCGACGTGCTGGCGAGCGCGGCCGCCGCCCTGGTCCGCGCCTACCGCGAGACCGCCGGGTGGGCCGCTGGCTCGGCCGCTGGCTCGGCCGCGGACGACGACCACGTGACCACCCGGTTGGGTTGGCACACAGCGTGTCTCATGCTCGCTCGCGTCGACGGCCTGTCTCCGGCGGGCTACCTCAGCGCCGAGACCGCCTCAGCCGTACGGGATATCGCGGCCGCGGCGCTCTGCGGCAGCGACACCTCGGCCGGCGCCCTGTGGGACCTCGTCACACACCCCTCCCGTGAGGTGCGCCCATGACACCCGTGATCACGACCGTCCAGGCCTGGGAGGCACTCGATTCACGCGGACGGCCGACCGTCGCCGCCCGTGTCACCGTGGATGACGGCTGCCAGGGCATGGCCCTCGTACCCTCCGGTGCTTCCGCCGGTTCGCACGAGGCGGTGGAACTCCGCGATGGGGGAAGCCGCTACGGCGGCCGGGGCGTCCGCACCGCTGTCGCGAATGTGAACTCCCGGTTGGCACCGCGAGTGACGGGCCTGGCTCCCGGCGAGGTCGATGCCGCCCTGGCCGCCTACGACCCGTCGCCCGGGTTCGCGCGTATCGGGGCGAACGCGGTACTCGCGGTGTCGTTGGCCGCCGCGCGCGCCGGTGCCGCGTCCGACGGGGTGTCGCTGGCGCGGCACCTGGCGGGCGACGGGCCGCTGCTGCTGCCGATGCCCATGGTGAACGTGATCTCCGGCGGCGCGCACGCCGGCGCGGTGATCGACGTTCAGGACTTCCTGGTGATTCCCGTCGGCGCACACAGCTTCGCCGAGGCGATCGAATGGGCCGCGGCCGTGCGCGAGGCCGCCACCCGGCTCGCGGTGGCGCGCGGTCACCGCGAGGCCGTGCTGGTCGCCGACGAGGGCGGCCTCGGCGTCGCCCTCGACTCCAATCGTGCGGCGCTCGACCTGCTCATCGACGCCATCAAGGCCGCCGGTTTCGCCGCCGGAACCCAGGTGTCCATCGCTATCGACGTCGCCGCCACCCAGTTCCACCACAGCGTCGACCACAGCGCTGGCCAGGAAGGCCGCTACCGCCTCGCGTGCGAGGATCGCGATCTGAGCGCGGCGGAACTGATTGCCGAGGTCGCGGACTGGTGCGCGAACTACCCCATCGTCTCGGTCGAGGACATCCTCGCCGAGGACGACTGGTCCGCGTGGCACCTGGCTACTGCCGAACTCGGCGGGCGTATCGACCTGGTCGGCGATGACCTGTTCGTGACCGACCCGGATCGCCTGCAGCGCGGCATCGACTCGAGGGTCGCCAATTCGGTGCTGGTCAAGGTCAATCAGAACGGTCTGGTCTCCGGCGCCCGCGCGGTCGTCGACCGTGCCCGCGCCGCCGGATACCGCACCATCGTCTCCGCCCGCTCCGGCGAGACGGAGGACGCGTGGCTGGCCGACCTCGCGGTGGGTTGGCGCGCCGGCCAGATCAAGGTCGGCTCGACGCACCGCTCCGAACGGACCGCCAAGTGGAACCGGCTGCTCGAACTCGAAGCAACCGAACAGACGACCTTCGCCGGCCCATGGCCCGGCGGGCAACCGAGGAAGGGACCGCGATGAGCGATCGATTCACCGACAAGACCGTTCTCGTGACCGGCGCGGGATCCGGCATCGGCCGGGAGATGGCCCGGCAGTTCCTGGCGGAGGGCGCCCGCGTGTTCGCCGCCGACCTGAACCCGGATGGCGTCCCCGACGGGGCGGTCGGTGTGCTGGTCGACGTCACCGACCCGGAGTCCGTGCAGGCCGCCGTCGCCCGCGCGGTCGCCGAGAGCGGCAGGCTCGACGTGATCTGCAACAACGCGGGCGCCTCGTCCACCAGCGACCCGGTCAACTGCACGATCGAAGACTGGGACCGGACGTTCGCCGTCAACGCCCGGGGTGTCTTCCTCGGCACGAAGTACGCGCTGCCCACCATGCTCGCCCAGGGCAGCGGCGCGATCGTCAATACCGCCTCCGCCGCCGGGCTCGTGGGCCTCAAGGACCGCGCCGCGTATTGCGCCAGCAAGGGCGCCGTCATCTCCTTCACCAAGGCCGTGGCGGTGCAGTACGCGGGCACCGGCGTACGCGCCAATTGCATCTGCCCGGGCACCGTCGACTCCCCCTGGGTCGCCCGGCTGCTGTCGAATGCCGACGACCCGGCGAGTGCTCGCGCCGATCTGGTGTCGCGACAGCCGATGGGCCGTCTGGGCACGCCCACCGAAGTCGCCGCCGCCGCGCTGTATCTGGCCAGCGAAGACGCCGCGTTCATCACCGGCACGGAACTCGTCATCGACGGCGGGCTCGTCGCCGGCTGACCCGACCTCCCCCGCGAGACTGCCTGCTGATCAGACCGCCTGCCGCCCAACGACTGTCACTGCACCGCTCCACTGCTGTCACACCCACCTGCTACACCACCAAACCGCTGAAACCCCATAAAGGACCTCCCTATGCGCCTGATGCGTGTCGGTGCCCCCGGCGCCGAAGTCCCCGTCGCTCACATCGCCGACGGCACCCACCTCGACCTGCGGCCCGTCACCGCCGACATCGACGCGGCATTCCTCGCCGCCGACGGGATGGCCCGTGCGCGCGCCGCCATCGCCGAGGGCAGCCTGCCGACCATCGACATCGCCGGCCTGCGGGTCGGCGCGCCGATCGCCCGGCCGGGCGTGGTGCTGTGTATCGGCATGAACTACGCCGCGCACGCCGCCGAGGGAGGCTCGCTCCCGCCTGAGCACCCGGTCATGTTCTACAAGGCGCCGAACACCGTCGTCGGCCCGTACGACGACGTGCGCATCCCGCGTGGCGCGACGAAGACCGACTGGGAGGTGGAGCTGGCCGCCGTCATCGGCACCACCGCCCGCTACCTGTCCTCGCCTGGCGAGGCGCTGGAACACGTTGCGGGATACACCATCTCGAATGACGTCTCCGAGCGCGCACTGCAACTGGAGATCAGCGGCGGGCAGTGGTCCAAGGGCAAGAGCTGCGAGACGTTCAATCCGCTCGGCCCCTGGCTGGTGACCCCGGACGAGATCGCCGGTCCGCAAACCCTCGGCCTGCGCTCCTGGGTCAACGGCGACGCCCGCCAGAACAGCAACACCAAGGACATGATCTTCGATGTCGCCACCTTGATCTACGAACTCAGCCAGGTCACGGTGCTGGAGCCCGGCGACGTGATCAACACCGGCACACCTGAGGGCGTGGCACTCTCCGGCAGGTTCCCCTACCTGGCCGCCGGCGACGAGATCACCTTGGAGATAGACGGTCTCGGCCACCAGCGGCAGCGGCTGGTCTCGGCATGACCCTTCGACTGTCCCTCGGGCACATCGACGTCTACGACGACCGCGTCGCCACGTTCGCCCGCCAACTGGGGCTCCGCGGCGTGCAGTTGCACACCCCCAACCTCCTGCCCGGCGAGGACGGCTACTGGTCGATCGCCGAGCTGAAGGGGCTGCGGGAGCGCTGCGAGGCCGACGGCCTGGCGATCGACGGGTTGGAGAACGTGCCGCTCGACCATTTCTGGAAGGTGCAGCGCGGGCTGCCCGGCCGCGACGAGCAGATCGACAACTACTGCACGACGATCCGGAACATGGCCGCCACCGGTTTCGACCTACTCGGCTACAACTTCCTACCCTCCTTCGTCTGGCGCACGGACATGGCCGCGGCCGGGCGCGGCGGCGCGAAGGTCACCTCCTTCGACCTCGCCGACATCGGAGCGGGTAACGCGCTGGCGGGCTACCGGCTCACCCCCACCGAGCCGATCACCGAGCCGATCACCGCCGAGCAGATGTGGGCCAACCACGCCTACTTCCTGGACGCCGTGCTCCCCGTCGCCGAGGAGGCCGGCGTGCGGCTCGCCCTGCACCCCGACGACCCGCCGGTCGATGTGCCGCTCGGCGGTGCCGCCCGCATCTTCACCAGCCCGGAGGCGCTCGTCGCCGCGCGCACGCAGGCCGGCAACAGCCCGAGCTGGGGCCTCAACTTCTGCATCGGCACCATTTCCGAGCGGGGCGGCGCGGCGGCCGTCGACGAGGTCATCGACACCCTGGGCGCAGCGGGCGCGATCTTCTACGCGCACTTCCGCGACGTGCAAGGCACCGTGCCCAGCTTCCGCGAGTGCTTCCTCGGCGAGGGCAACTTCGACCCCGCGCACGTCATCCGCAAGCTGCACGCAGTCGGCTTCGACGGCTTCATCATCGACGACCACGTGCCCGCCATGATCGGCGACGCCGACACCTGGATGGACATCTCGCCGGAGTCGTACTGCAGCCGGGGGCGGGCGCATGCGATCGGCTACCTGCAGGGCGTGCTCAACGGCCTCGGCCTGGCATAGCCACTCGCTCGCCCGCTGCCGGCGGACGGTGTGCATAGAACTGGGACAATCCGGACAGATTGTTGCAGGATGCACACCCTACGGCAGAAAGCGCGACGGGGCGACGTCCGGGATGCCCGGGGCAAGTTCGCGCCACACCTTAGGCGTGCACCCTGCAGCAGAATGCTCGATTTGTCCCTGTTTTACTCACACACTGGGGCGCCATCTTCACCACACCCCCTCTTCGGCTCGCTCCGCTCGCAAAGCTCCAAAACCTAGGGTGTGCATCCTGCAGCAGAATGCCCAGATTGTCCCAGTCCTATACTCACTCGCAGCGGCGCGAAGCCCAAGGGTGGGCGTGGTACCGGCAGGCGGGCTCGGGACGAGAAAAGCGTCATACCCGCCCGCCCTCGGCGGCTCGGGCCGTCGCGTGGGTCCCCGGGGCTCCGCCAACCCCAGGCGACCAACTCCAGTTGACGCAGCGTCTGCGTATGACGCGAAGCCGTGGGGGTCCGAGCTCCCCCGCCTGGACATTCGTGATCCACCGCGTACAGTTATCTGTACAGGAGGCGACCATGAAGACGATGAGTTACACGGAATCCCGCGCGCGCTATGCAGAGGTGCTGGACGGGGTGGCGAACGATCGAGAAGAGGTCATCATCACCCGCGCCGGCCACGAGCCGGTCGTGATCGTCTCGCTCGCGGACTACGAATCGCTGCGAGAAACGGCCTACCTGATGCGGTCACCGGCGAACGCCAGACGTCTCCTCGATGCGATGGAGCGACTGGAGGCGGGACGCGGCGAGGCGCACGCTCTGATCGAGACCGACTGACATGCACCTCGTCTGGGACGAGAACGCGT
The DNA here is from genome assembly GCA_001897425.1 of Actinobacteria bacterium 69-20. Taxonomy (GTDB): domain Bacteria; phylum Actinomycetota; class Actinomycetes; order Mycobacteriales; family Nakamurellaceae; genus Nakamurella. The sequence goes on from MKSW01000033.1 coordinate 139,128, forward strand.
GGAACGACTATCTCTGGTGGCAGCGGCAGGATCGCACCGTCCTCAAGCGGATCCATACACTGCTGGCCGACATCACCCGCAACGGCAATACCGGTATCGGCAAGCCCGAACCGCTCAAACACGACTTCGCCGGCTACTGGTCCAGGCGCATCACCGACGAACACCGCCTGGTGTACAAGGTCGACCGCAACGAGGTCCGCATCGCCGCGTGCCGGTACCACTACGGCTAGCGCCTTCATCGACGGTCAACGGGCCAGTTCCCCCGGCCGCTGTTCACCCAGCGGCAGGCGTCAGAAGCCGAACGTCGTCACGGCTGGCAGGGCGCCCCGGCGAAGCGCTTCCAGGACAGCGCGTTCGTGGGAGACGACGGGCTCAGGCAGAGCGTCGAGATCGAACCATGCTATCCGGGCCGCCTTGTCGGGCTCGCGGACTCGCGGCTCACCAACCCATCGACGGCACTCGAAGAAGAAGTCGACCCTCTCATCGATCGGCTTGCCGTTGCGCCCAGTGCGGTGCATCGCCGTCAACGGGACAAGGTCGGTGAAGGCGATGGTGATGCCGAGTTCTTCGGCGGCTTCCCGGCAGACTGCCTGGAACACGGACTCGCCGGCCTCGACGTGTCCGGCTGCGGCGCAGGCCCAATAGCCGTCCATGTATCCGGTGCCTTCCCGCAATTGCAGCAGGACCTCCTCACCGCCGGCGAGCCGCCGGAGCACGAGGTAGGCAGCCGGTACCACCGCGAATCGATCCGTCACATCCGGGACCGTATCAGCACGTCCGGACGGTTCTCGGCGTCGCGCGAGCGAGCAACGGCGGCGTAATCGGCTGCTACCCGTGCGCGCGGTCGGCGAGAAGCCTTGCGGCGTCGCGGGAGAGCCGCAGCGCGCGCCGGGTCCAACTCGGCGTGGCGCTGGCGAGACCGCACACGGGGGTGACGGCGACCCGCTCCAGACTCGCATCGGGAAGTCCGAGCCGGTGCCAGATGTCCAGCAGCGGAGCGGCGATGTCGCGGTAGCTCAGCGGCCCGGATGCACCTCGACCCGATTCTTCCTGGGGCGCCATCGATTCCGGCATAGTGCCCTCGCCGGGCGGAGCCATCGAGTATGACGACGTGTCGGGGCTTGGCGCATCCGAACCGCCGGGGCTCGCCGTGGGCACGATCCCGGCCAGCAGCACCGTACCGGCTTCCACGGCTTCGCCGATGGCGTCCAGCGCGGCGGGCGGCAGCGCAGAGCCGCGCGTCAGATCCAGCGACACGGCACCAAACCCCGCGCGCCGCAGCAGGTTCAGCGGGATGTCTCGGTGGCAACAGTGTGCGACCGTCGGGCGATCACCCAGCGAGCCCACCAACTCGGCCAACACCTGCTCGGCCTCGGCCGCCGGGATCGCCGGCACCGATCCGAAACCCGATGCGGTGGAAAGGCTTCCGACGAGCACGGCCGGCAGCGAGGGTTCGTCGATCTGCACCACGAAGCGGGTGCCGGGCAGGCGGCGGGCGAGGTCCGCGAGATGCGCGGCGAGCCCCTCGGCGAGTGAGGCGGCGAGATCGCGCACGGCGCCGTCGTCGGTGAGAGCCCGGTGCCCACGCGGGGTTTCGACGTTCGCCGCGAGCGTCCACGGCCCCGCCACCTGGACCTTGACCCGGGGCGCGCCGGCATAGTGCTGCTCGGCGGCATCGAGATCCCAGGCGAGGAAGTCGTTGGCGCGCCGCATGTCTCGACCGGTCCGGCGCGCCAGCCGCCAGCCGGAGGGCACTACCTCGGCGGGCAGGTCCACGCAGATCGCCAGTGCCCGTCCGAGCATGTCCGCGCCGACTCCGCGATTCGGCAGCTCGACCAGGTGCGGCAGGTCCGGTAGCTCGCCGGCCACCAGGGCCGCGGCCTCGTCCGGATCTGTGCCCGGTAGCGACCCGATTCCGGTGAAAACGCCAGCGCACCACGGGGTTTCGTGTGGTAGCGCAGGTTCTGCCGACGCCGACGCGACATCCGCTCGCGCCGGCGAGTAGTCCGTTACCGGAACCAACCGGCCGGACATCCTTCCGCTGGAGACGATCTCGATCGGCGGCTCGCTCACGAAAACCCTCCCGGCGTCACCGTCGGCCGAGCACACCCCGAAGACATCGTCATGGCCGCGCTCACACAGGGCAAAAAAGCCTCCGCAATAACAAGTTTCGCTACTCCTGAGCGCACGTCATTCACCACGTCGCCTGGTGGAGACGATCTTGCCCGCGGCCAGCACCGTCGTATCGGTCTCGTCGTAGAGCGCGGCGGTCTGGCCGGGCGCCACGCCGCGGATGGGCTCGTCGAGCGAGAGGTGCAGCGACCCGTCGGAGTCCAGTTCGGCACAGGTCGCCGTGGAGCGGCCGTGCGCGCGCACCTGTGCCCGCCCGCGGAGCGGGAACTCGACCGGCCCGCTCGGGTACACCACCCGGTCGGCCACGATGCCGAGCACGTCCAGGTGCGCGGCGCGGCCGACCGTCACCGTGCCGGTGGTCGGCTTGATATCCAGCACGTAGCGCGGTTTTCCGTCGGCCGCGGGCCGAGTCAGGTTCAGCCCCTTGCGTTGTCCGATGGTGTAGCCGAAGTAGCCGTCGTGCCGGGCGAGCTCCGCGCCGGTCTCCTCGTCCACCACGGAACCCGTTCGGGCACCCAGCTTCTCGCCCAGGTACCCGCGGGTGTCGCCGTCCGGGATGAAGCAGATGTCGTAGGAATCCGGCTTCGACGCGACCGAGAAGCCGCGGGCAGCCGCCTCGGCGCGCACCACGTCCTTCGTCATGCCGCCGAGCGGGAACATGCTGTGCCGCACCTGATCCGGGGTGAGCACCGCCAACACATAGGACTGGTCCTTCGCCGCGTCGGCCGAACGCACCAGCCGGCCCCCGACCACCTGCGCGTAGTGGCCGGTGGCCACCGCGTCGAAGCCGAGCGCCAGGGCCCGGTCCATCAGCGCCGCGAACTTGATCTTCTGGTTGCAGGTGAGGCACGGGTTGGGCGTGTGCCCGGCCCGGTACTCGGCCAGGAAGTCGGTGACCACGGTATCCAGGAACTCCTGCGAGAAATCCCAGATGTAGAACGGGATTCCGATCAGGTCGCACACCCGACGGGCGTCGAACGCATCCTCCACACTGCAGCAGCCGCGCGACCCTGTGCGCAGCGTCTTCGGGGAGCGGGAGAGGGCCATGTGCACGCCGGTCACGTCGTGCCCGGCCTCCACCGCGAGAGCCGCGGCCAGCGCGGAGTCGACCCCGCCGCTCATGGCCGCCAGTACCTTCATCGCGCAGTCCCCCGCCCCGCCTCCGACAGGAGATCCGGGCCGAACCGCGCCGAGCCGGGCGACACGGCCCGACCCGCGAACATCGTCATACTCGAAAAGCCCCTCACCGGCGCAAGCCCGCCAGCGCAGCCGCGCGCGCCCGCTCGACGGCCGGCCCGATCGCGGTCACCAAAGCGTCGACGTCCGCGTCGGTCGAGGTGTGCCCCAACGAGAATCGCAGCGCCGAGCCGGCCTCGTCCTCCGACAGGCCCATCGCGAGCAGCACGTGCGACGGCCGCGCAACACCCGCCGTACACGCCGAGCCGACCGAGCAGGCGATGCCCGCCGCGTCGAGCAACATCAGCAACACATCGCCGCGGCAGCCTGGGAAGCGCAGGTGCGCATTGCCCGGCAGCCGCGACGGGCCGCCGTCCATCACCGTGGTGCCCGGGTCGCCGGAGACCACCGCGTCCGGCACCGCCGCCTGCACCCCCGCAATCAGCCGGTCGCGCAGCGCCACCAGCCGCGCCGCCTCGGTCGACCGGACGCGGCCGGCATGCTCCGCGGCAACCGCGAACCCCACCAGCGCGGGCATATCCAGTGTGCCGGAACGGATCCCGCGCTCCTGGCCGCCGCCGTAGCCGATCGGCGTCACCGCGACATCACGCTTCAGCACCAGCGCGCCGACCCCGATCGGGCCGCCGATCTTGTGTGCGGTCACCGACAGCGCGTCCGCACCGCAGGCGGCGAAATCCACCGGCAGCGCGCCGAACGCCTGCACCGCGTCCGTGTGCAACGGGATCCCGTGTCGGTGCGCGACCTGGGCGAGTTCCCGGATCGGGTTCACCGTGCCGACCTCGTTGTTCGCCCACATCACCGAGACCAGCGCCACGGAGGCGGGATCGTCGGCGATCGCGGCGGCCAGCGTGTCCGCGTGCACTCGGCCGTAGTCGTCGACCTCGAGCCAGCTGATCTCTGCCCGGCCGGCCGCGTGCAGCGCCTCGGCGCAGTCCAGGACCGCGTGGTGCTCGATCGCGGGCAGCAGCAGCCGGCGGCGCCGTGGGTCCGCCTGCTGCCGCGCGGCGAGAATGCCGGCGATGGCAATGTTGTCCGCCTCGGTCCCGCCGGCGGTCGCGATGATCTCGCTCGGACTCGCGTGCAGCGCCGCGGCAATCGTCTCCCGCGACTCCTCGACCCGCCTGCGGGCACCCCGGCCGGCCGCGTGCAGCGACGACGCGTTCCCGACCACGCCCATCGCCTCGGCAACCGCCGCGATCACGGCGGGCAGCGTCGGGGTAGTGGCCGCGTGGTCCAGGTAGACCTCGGCGGCTGCGGAACCGTGCTCAAGAGACATGACGTCAACCAGGGTAGGCCGTCCCCGCGCGGGCGCGGCACCGCCACCGAGTATGACGCCGTTCCCCGCTCGGGCCCGCTCGCGCCGAGACCGGTCACCGGCGGCCGCGAGCCCGCTCCGTGGGCCTGCTCAACGAACTCGGCGCGCCGGGCTCTATAGCTACGTACGTACGTTTCTACTTCCTGATACGTGCGTTACCCTGGAGCCATGACACGGCAGGTCACGCCCTCACAATTGCGCGCCGACGTCTACCGGCTGGTGGACGAGGTTCTCGAAACCGGTATCCCGCTGCAGATCAATCGCCACGGGCGGCGACTGCTGCTGGTGGCCGACGAGCCGGTGCCGGATCGGCTCTCCCGTATCCGCACAGACCCGAATCTGATCGTCGGGGACCCGGAAAATCTCGTGCACATGGATTGGTCCGACGAGTGGTCCGGCGGCGCGGACCTCGACCTATGATCTCCGTCCTGCACCTGGATACGCACATCGTGGTCTGGCTCGCGTCCGGCCAGCACAAGAACATCCCGCCGAATCTCCGCGCACGGCTTTCGCGAGAAATTCTCCGAATTTCACCCATGGTCCGGCTCGAGTTGAGTTATCTCTACGAGGTCGGTCGCATTGCGAAGCAGCCGGACGCTGCCCTCGCGGAACTCTCCGCATCGATGGGCCTCGCTATGGACGATCAGCCCTTCGACCGCGTCGCCGACATCGCCGCGCGCACCACCTTCACCCGCGATCCGTTCGACCGGGTGATCGCGGCCCAGGCGATCGCCGCCGGCGCCCCGCTGGCCACCAAGGACGAGCACATACGCACCGCGCTCCCCGACGTAGCGATCTGGGACTGACAGGCTGCTTGGCTCCGGCGAACCCTCGCGCCGCCGTCCCACTGAAAATCGACGTCCAGACACGACCAAGATCCACTCCAACTGCGGAAACGCCGGCGGGGCAAAGAACTAGGCGTCGATTCTCAGCAGATTGTCGCACCCGCTCCGGGCGATGCCCTTGCTGCTGCCTCGCCTTTGTCAGCTTCGCGAAAGGCACCCCGGAGCCGCTGAAGGCACCGCTACGCCACCACCTCCACGAGATGCTCGAAGCCCGGCTTCAGCAGGCTACGAAGTCTCGCGTCGAAGGTGACGAGGCGACCACCGTGGCGGTGCGCCAGGGACAGTAGATGCGCGTCCGTCACCTGGCGATAGCCGATGAGGGCACTCTGCGCGATCGGTTCGCCCACCACACCATTCAGGTCGTCGGGCCAGAACACGTGGCCACTGACAGAGGTGATCTCGGTCAGCACCCGTAACGCGGCGGCCGGAGTCGTAGCAGACGGCGCGACCGCACGGTTGCTCGAAATACGCACGAATCCGGACTGGGTAATCGGTGTTGTTGCCCATCCGCGTGACCGTTCACGCTCGAACCACCGCTGAGCCTGCGAGTGCTGCCGATGATCTGGCCAAGCCCACGCGACCAGAACATTCACGTCAGCCAACGCCACCCGCGGCCGGTTTCCTGGCGTCACTCCTCGTCACGTGCCCGGGCAACGTCTTCATCGCCGAAGCCGGGGCTGTCGGCCGGCACATCGAAAACCGGGAATCCGTTGACGTAATGCCACCCCACCGGCCGCAGCGAGCGCCGTGCCAGATCGGAGACGACGGCACCCAGACTCCGCCTGGTGCCCGTCGCGATCTCCCGCGCGGCCTCCAACACATCGTCATCCAATGCCAGTGTGGTGCGCATGACATCATCGTATCAGCGCACCAGCACGATGGCTCGGGCGTGCCACCGGAATTTTCCGCGGCACCGCGACTGACCGCGGCACCCGGCACCCGGCACCGCCGATGACGCTCTCGGGCCCGGGCCCCGCCGCGCAACAATGGACGAATGCCGCCACATGCGACGACCGGGGCCCCGCGGAACTCCCTCACCCGCTACGGGTCGGCCGCGCTGCACGCGGTGACGGACTTCGTGCGCGACACCCTGGCGTCGCTGGGGGCGAGCCCCCGCACCATCCGAGCCTCGCTGCCCGAGGCCCTCATGGCAGCACCCGTGGCGCCACAGCCCGCGCCGTCAACGTCGTCGACGTCCCTCGCCGCAGCACCAACAACACCCGGAGCGCCCACCACACCCACAGCTCCCCCGGCCAGACCCGGGGCCACATCCCCGACCAGACCCCCAGCGCCGCCGCACTTCGATGGCCGGCGGTTCCGCAATGCCGAAGTCGATGAACGGATCACCGCCCGCGCCGTCGGCTCCCTGTTGTGGAGCGTGCTGTCGAACGCCGCATCCGGACGCAGGATCGGCTCCCCGCCCGCCGCGGTGCCGATCGAGACGCCCGATATGCCCAAAACAGCAGCGGATCTCGCCGCTACCTGGCTCGGCCACGCGACGGTGCTGCTGGAAGTCGACGGCTACCGAATCCTGGCGGACCCGATGTTCGGCGATCGGGCCTCGCCCTCCAAAGCCATCGGCCCCCGCCGCCTGCACCCGGTCCCGATCGCCGCCGCCGAATTGCCGCCGCTCGATGCCGTCCTGATCTCGCACGACCACTACGACCACCTCGACCGGCCGACCATCGCCGCGCTCGTAGCGTCATCCCTCGCACCCTTCCTGGTGCCGCTCGGAATCGGCGCGCACCTGCGCGGCTGGGGCGTGCCGGCGGACCGCATCGTCGAACTCGACTGGCACGAAAGCCACCAACTAGGCCGGCTCACGATCACCTGCACACCGGCACGCCACTTCTCCGGCCGCGGCACCGTCCGCAACACGACGCTCTGGGCCTCCTGGACCGTGGTCGGCCCGGCCCACCGGGTCTTCTTCGGCGGCGACACCGGCTACACCGCGGCATTCGCCGACATCGGCCGCGACTACGGACCTTTCGACCTCACGGTGCTGCCCATCGGCGCCTATGATCCAGCCTGGCCCGATATCCACATGACGCCCGAAGAGGCACTGCGCGCACACCGCGATATGGCCGGCGCGCTGCTGCTGCCGATCCATTGGGCGACATTCAATCTCGCGCGGCACGGCTGGTCGGAGCCGGTGGAGCGGCTGCTCCGCGGTGCCGACGGGGATGCGATCGCCATCCCTCCGCCGGGCCGACGGATCGTGCCCGGCACCCCGCCGACGCGCGAGAATTGGTGGCGCCCGCCGCTCGCTAACAACCGCCTATGACGAAATCCCGGGCGATACCCCTTCGGCCTACCCCTGCTTCCGCGCGTTGACCGCCTCGGTGAGCTGGGGTGCGACATTGAACAGGTCACCGACGATGCCGTAGTCGCTGATCTCGAAGATCGGCGCCTCCGGGTCCTTGTTCACCGCGACGATCGTCTTGGAGGTCTGCATCCCGGCCCGGTGCTGGATCGCGCCGGAGATACCCAGCGCGATGTACAGCTGCGGGGATACCGTCGTCCCGGTCTGGCCGACCTGGAACTGGTGCGGGTAGTAGCCGGAGTCGACCGCCGCACGCGAGGCGCCGACCGCCCCGCCGAGCGCATCGGCCAGCGCCTCGACCACCGCGAAGCTCTCCGCCGAGCCGACACCGCGGCCCCCGGAGACCACGATCGACGCCGCGGATAGGTCCGGCCGGTCTCCGCTCGGCTCCGGATGCGCGGCCACCACCGTCGCCGCCTTCACCCCGTCCAGCGAGAAGTCCAGCGGCACAAGCTCACCCGCGCCGGCCGCCGGCGCCGCGTCGATCGCGTTCGGGCGCACCGAGACGATCGGCACCCCCTGAGAAACCTTGGAACGCACCGTGTAGGCGCCGCCGAAGATCGACTGCGTGGCCACCACGTCGCCGCCGTCGACCGTCACATCTATCGCGTCGGCGATCAGCCCGGAGTTCAACCGCACCGCGAGCCGGCCGGCGACCTCCCGCCCGTCCACCGTCGACGCCACCAGTACCGCCGCCGGAGACGCGACCGCGACCGCCGCGGCCAACGCCACCACGGCAGGCACCGTCACCAGCGACGCCGCCGCATCGGATTCCGCAACGTAGACCTTCGCCGCGCCCGCCGCCGCCAGCTCCGCCCGCAACCGCGACGCGGTCCCCGGCGCGCCCACCACCACCGCCGACGGCGAGCCGATCCGCGCAGCCGCCGTCAGCAGCTCACCGGTCACCTTGCGCAGCCCCGCCGCGGAGTACTCGACCAGAACCAGAACCTCAGACATCGTCACAAAACCCTTCTGCCCGAACCCGAACCCGCATCAGATGAGCCGCGCCGCGGCCAGGAACTCGGCGATCTTCTGCCCGCCGGTGCCGTCGTCCGGCACCTTCTCGCCCGCGGCCCGCGGCGGGCGCGGCGTCGCGTCCACCACCACGTTCGCGGCGACCGGCGCGACCCCCAGATCGGCCAGCGTCACCGTGTCGATCGGCTTCTTCTTCGCCGCCATCAGGCCCTTGAAGTTCGGGTACCGCGGGTCGGTGATCTTCTCCGTCACCGACACCACTGCCGGAAGCGGCGCGGTGACCTCGCTGTACCCCGTCTCGTCCGCCCGCTCCGCTCGCAACTCGCCACCGGAGACCGACAACTTCTGCACCTGGGTCACCGCCGGCAGGTCTAGCCGCTCCGCAAGCATCGACGGGATCGAGCCGGTCCGCCCGTCCGTCGCCTCGTTCCCGGCGATCAACAGGTCGAACGGCGACCGGCCCGCGGCCGCCGCCAAGACCGCCGAGGTGGTCAGCGCATCCGCCCCCGCCAGACCGTCATCCAACACGTGCACCGCCCGGTCCGCGCCCATCGCGAGCGCCTTGCGCAACGTCTCCGTCGCCCGCTCCGGGCCCATCGTCAGCACCGTCACCTCGCCCGAACCGGCCGCCTCGACCAGTTGCAACGCGATCTCCACACCACGCGAATCGATCTCATCGATCACCGCGTCCGCGGCGTCACGGTCCAAACGGTGGTCATCCCGCAGCGTGCGCTCCGAATACGTATCCGGCACCTGCTTCACAAGCACGGTGATGTTCATGGCCTCGACGTCAGCCTTTCTGTCTGGGGCGGCCCCATGTCACATGGTGCGGGCGCAGGACGCTCGCCCTGACGAGTATTCCGATCGCGCGACGGTGCCGATGCGTGAGGTTGGCCACCTCGCGGCACCGACGCCTAGCCTGCCAGGTGTCTATGCGGGTGAACACGCCGGGCGCCCGGAACCTCGTCATGCTCGCGGGCACGGGTCAGACGCCGCGTGGGCACCACCGGATGACATCGTTCAAGCCACGAACAGCGTCATACTCGATGCCGCCGCTCCGGGACGACCGCAAGTTACCGGTGAGTAGCCTACCGCGGATGCGCGCCCCGGCTGCCCGCGTGGCACCCTAGGACGGTGGCAACTTCCGCACCCGCGTCCACCTATGTGCTCGTCGTCGGCATGGTCGCGACCGTGTCCTCGTTCGGCATCGTGACGATCTTCACCCCGCCGGTGTACTGGTACTCGATCACGCTGGCGCTCGCGATCCCGGAGATCGTGATCCTGGCCCGGCGATGGGCGCGGCGGCGGCGGATGCGCGCGGAACTCCGCGCGACGCTTGAAGAGCTCGGCTGAGGCCGCGCCGGCGCGGTTTCCTGCGCCCCGCCCGCACGATACCCACCGTTTATGACGTTTATGACGCTGTTCGCCGCCGGCGCGGCCGGGCCCCGACCTCAAGCCCTCCGTCGAGTGGGAGTCCTGCAGAGCCTAGGGCGTCATTTTCTCTGCAGGACTCCCACTCGACGGAGAGAAGGTGATCTGGCCGCGGCTACGATGCGGCCATGCCGAACCCACCGATCCCGCTGATCCTCGATGTCGATACCGGTGTGGACGACGCGTTCGCGCTGATGCTCGCCGCGCGGCACCCCGATCTGGAGCTGCGCGCGGTGACCTGCGTCGCGGGCAACGCGGCCGTGGACCAGGTCGTCGCCAACACCTTGTATGTGCTGGATACCGCTGGCGCGCGCGAGGTCCCGGTGGCGCGCGGAGCGGCCCGACCGCTGCTCGCGCCGCCGCACGACGCCGGGCACGTGCACGGCCCCGACGGGCTGGGCGGCTTCGCCCGACCGAGCGACCGGCGGGCGAGCTCGCTATCCGCCGTCGCGTTACTCCGGCAGGAGCTGTTGCGCGCGATCGGCGCCGGCGAGAAGGTCACCCTGGTGCCGCTGGCGCCGCAGACCAATATCGCGCTGCTGCTGCGCACCTATCCCGAGGTCGCCGGCGGGATCGAGCGCATCGTCTTCATGGGCGGCTCGGCCAGCGGCGGCAACGCGACGGCGGCGGCCGAGTTCAACGTGTGGCACGATCCGGAGGCGGCCGCGATCGTGCTGGCCGCCTGCGCCGAACTGTCGATCCCAGTGACCATGTACGGGCTGGACGTGTTCCAGCGGGTGACGGTGGACGGGGATGACGCCGCGCGGCTGCGAGAGTTGCCCGATCCGGCCGCCCAGCTCGCCGCCGCGCTGATCGATCAGCAGCGGGCGCTGTTCGGACTCGAGACGTGCCGGATCGGGGACGCGGGGGCGGTGTGCGCGGTGCTCGACGCGGAGGGGCTGGGCGTGGAGACGTTCCCGGTGCGGGTGGAGGTCGCGCCCGGGCTCGCCCGCGGGCAGACGATCGTGGACCGGCGGACGTGGACCGGGGACCATCGGGCGCAAGCAAAACACGTGCAGGGGCAAGGAATGTCGTCATATTCGGCGACTCCTGCGGCGCCCGCGGCGACGGTCGACGTGGCGCTGGAGGTCGATGCCGCGCGCTACGCGGCCCTGTGGCTGAGCGCATTCGGGGTGTAGCGGGACCGGGCCCGGGCGTCAGCCCGCTGACCCGCACGATCCGGATCACCGCATAGCCGACATATATACTTGCTGGCATTCGCGTATATGGAGACCCGCTATGACGAAACGCCTGATCGACTTGGACGACGACCTGCTGGCCGAAGCGCGGCGGGAACTCAGCACCACCGGGGTGTCCGACACGGTGCGCGCTGCGCTTCGGCAGGCCGCGGCGAACGCGTCCCGGGCACGGCAAGTGCGATGGCTCACCGACGGCGGCCTCGAGCCATTGGCACATCGGCCCGAGCGGGATGCGGTATGGCGGTGATCGCGCGGTACCTCATCGATACCAGTGCCGCCGCCCGAATGCGGCACGCCGCGGTGGCCGAGCGCGTGGCGCCGCTGATCGAGGGCGGGCTGGTAGCCACCTGCGCGACGTTGGATGCGGAAGCGCTTTACAGCGCGCGCGACCCCGCCGACTACGAGCAGATCCGCTCCGACCGGCGCGTCGCCTACGAGTATCTACCGACAGACGATCGGCATTGGCAGGCCGCCTTCGACGCGCAACGCGAGCTGGCACGGTCCGGCCGGCACCGAGCGGTCGGGATCGCAGACCTCCTCACCGCCGTGCTCGCCGGTGAACACCACATCACGCTGGTGCACTATGACGCCGACTTCGACATCGCCGCCGAGGTGCTCTCCTTCGACGCCCGATGGGTCGCGCCGCGCGGCAGCCTCCCCTGACGAGCAGCCATCGGGCCGGCGCCGGCGCCGATCCACTGAAAATCGACGTCCAGACGCGTTCAAGATCCACTCCACCTGCGAAAACGCAGCCTGTACCTGCAACTGGACGTCGATTTTCAGGTGATCCAGTCACGGGCTTGCCCGTTGGGCGAGTTGGTAGCCGTCGTGGTCGTAGATCAGGCGGTATGTGGCGCCGGGGTGTTGCTGCTGGGCGAATGCGACGAGGTCGCCGTCGAAATCGGTGTGCGTGTCGGTGTGGGTGTCGGACAGCACGAAATCGGGGGTGACGGCGCCTCCGATGCTGTCGAACCAGTACACGCGGTAGCGGCTGGTGAGGTGGGTGATCGGGCCGCGGTTGGTCTCTACGCTCGCCCCGGGTGGCATGAGGGCGATGGCCGCGGCGGCTGCCGCGGCGCGCGGGTTGGGCCGGTAAGCGGCGTCGTCGACCAGGCCCCGGATCGGGAGCCACAGGCAGGCGACGAGCGCGCCGGCGAGCATCGCGGCCGGCAGTTTCGGCGCGGCCCGGGCGGCGAACCGGTACCACCGGTTCGGGCCGGCGTCGGTGTCGGCGCCCGCGCTCTCCCGGGCGCGGATGCGGGCCAGCCCGTCCAGCGCGGCGATGAACACGATCGGCATGAGCACCAGCGAGTACTGCCACTCGACGCCCCAGAACGTTGCCCGGTCGCCGGCGAACCGCCAGGCCAACGTCGGGATGGTGGCCAGTGCCCACGGGGAGCGCAGCGCCACGAACCCGGTGATCCCGAACGTCGCCGCCAGCGCGCCGGTCTTGAACTGCCATCCCGAGGCGAAGAAGTTGTGCCACAGGCTCGGACCGCCGGCGCCGCCGACCAGGGACCAGTAGTCGAACGCGCCCGACCGGTTGAACGCGGGAATGATCACGAACACCGTCATCGCCGCGCCGATCACACCGGCGGCCGTGAGCAGCCAGCCGATCCGGCGCGCGCCCGCCAGCACGGCGACCACGCCGATCGCGGCGACCGTCAGGCCGAGGTCCTCCTTGACGAGCAGCAGCGGCAGGCACCAGCAGGCCGCGGCCCGCCAGCGCCCGCGCAGTCCGGCCTCGCCAGCGAAAGCGAGAAGCGGTGCAGCGAAAGCGACCTCGTGGAAATCCGCGCTGATCGCCGCCTGCACCCCGAACGACAATCCATAGGCGCCGGTCACCGCGAGACCCCGTCCGGTGCCGAGCATCCGCAGCGCGGCCCGGCCGATCGGGAGCACCGACAACGCCACCAGCACGGCCTGCGCGACCAGCAGCGTCTGCGCATGCGGGAACACGCGGTACACCGGGCCGAGCAGCGCCAGGATCGGCGAGAAATGATCACCGAGCTGGTTGAACCCTGGCGCCTTGATGTCCACGATCGGCGCCCGCAGGTGCGCGTAGCCGGCAACCGCCTGCTCGAAGATCGCGTTGTCCCACGACGGCGTCTCCCACCGCGCGAACCGCGTCAGCGAGATCGCGCTGTACACCGCCGCGAACAACCCGGCCGCCAGTGCGGGCGCGGCTTGCTCCCACAAGCGCCCGCGGCTCACCCGCGCACTGCTGACCGGTGTCGCGACTGCACTCACAGATGCACGGTATAGCTGCCGGTGGTGGTGGTCACGGTGAGCGACGTCGGTTTGTCCAGGGACGGCCACCAGGCGGCGAACCAGCCGTTCCGCATGCTCGCGGTCACGTCGCCGATGTCACGAGCGTGTATGACGATGTTCCGGACATCTGCCCCCGCACGGCCGGTCACACCCATATATCCCGCAGTCATCACACCGTCCAGCAGCTCGACCCCGGCCTGCGCGACATCTAGCCCGCCGAGCGAGGCCGCATGCACCACCTGCCCCGGACCCGGCTCGCAGGCGGGGCTATGCACTACGTCATCCCAGATGCCGGCAGCGCAGGTCGACGTGACACTGGAGGTCGACACCTCGCAACGCGTTATGCCGCCCGCTGGCTCGAGTCGTTCACCGGCTGACCACGCCGCTGGTTGATCCACTCCGCTCGCAGGGTGGCAGGAATGCTCGTATGCTCGACACCGGCTTCCGAACTGATGCGCCGAAACCATCCGGGCACACGACAAGCCCCGCTGGCCGGAGGCGTATCGGCACCCGCGCCGCCCCGCCGTGCACTCAGGCGACAACCGCTCGCTACCCGTCGCGCTTCCACGACCGGCCGCGACCGATCGCCACCGGCCTGCGCCCCGAGGCTCCCATTGGTAACGCGATAGGAGACTCCCATGCCATTGCTTTCCCGTCGAACCGGGGTGATCTCGACGCTGGCGATCCTGGCGATGATCGCCGCGGCGTGCAGTTCCAGCCCGAAGTCGCCGTCCGTCAGCAGTTCTAACAGCGGGACGGGGACGAGCAGTGTGAGTAGCGCCGGCGGCGGCAGCTCAGGGCCGACGTCCTCCGCATCGTCGACGTCCTCGGCGCAGTCCAGCTCACTGACGCCCGAACAACTGGCCAATGTCAACGCGAGCGGAAGCCCCGTGACCGGCGGAACACTGAAGATCGTGGGCAACGCCGATGTCGACCACCTGGACACAGTGGGGGGTTACTACACGACCACCTACACGCTGGAGCGGGCGTTTACCCGGCAACTCTTCGCCAATCCGGCGTCGACCGACCCGGCCAAGGCTATTTCGGTGGTGCCGGACGTGGCGACCGATCTGCCGACGAAGGCCAATGGGGGGTTGTCCGCCGACGGTAAGACGTACACGATCCACCTCCGGCCCGACGTCATGTGGAACACATCGCCGGCGCGCCCGGTGACCGCGCAGGATTTCGTGCTCGGTTTCAAACGCCTGTGTAATCCGACGCAGAACTCGGTCGGCGCGCCCGGCTATTACGAGGGCGTGATCGTCGGCATGACGGAATACTGTGACGCATTCGCCAAGGTGAAGCCGGATGTGGCCGACTTCAAGACCTTCATGACGACGCATGACATCTCCGGCATCAAGGCCGTCGACAACTCCACCATCCAATTCACCCTGGTGAACCCGGCGAGCGACTTCCCGAACATCCTGACCCTGCCGTTCGGGTCCGCCGCACCGGTGGAGTACCTGAATTACCTGCCCGACTCGGCGGAGTTCCGGCAGCACACGATCTCCGACGGCCCGTACTACATTGCCAGCTACACCGCCGGCCAGTCGTACACGCTCAAGCCGAACCCGGCTTGGAAGCAGTCCTCGGACCCGATCCGGCACCAATACCTGTCCGAGATCGACGTGACCTTGGGGCCGGACGAGGCCGCAGTGCAGCAACAGATCGCCGCCGGGACGGCTGATATGGAGTGGGACACCACGGTCCCCACCGCGGATGTACCACAGCTCAAGGCGACGAAGGATCCGCGGATGGGGATCTACGCCAACTACGACACCAACCCGTTCGAGATCTTCAACCTGCAGTCGCCCAACAACGGCGGGGCGCTGAGCAAGGCGGCGGTGCGGCAGGCCCTGGAGTACGCCGTGGACAAGACCGCGATCGGCAAGATCTATGGCGGACCGAACCTCAACACGCCCCTGAACCAGGTGATCCCGCCGGGCAACGTCGGTTACAAGGAGTTCAACCTGTACCAGACTCCGAACGACGCCGGGGACCCCGCGAAGTGCAAGTCGCTGCTGGCGGCCGCCGGTTACCCGAACGGATTGACGCTCAAGGACCCGTACCGGACCTCCGGTAAGCACCCGGACGTGTACCAGTCGATCCAGGCGGACTTCGCCAAGTGCGGCGTCAAGGTGGAGGGCTTCCCGGTGAAGGCATCGGACTTCTACGGAAAGTACCTATCCGATCCGAAGGCCGCCAAGCAGGGCGCCTGGGACATCGCCGAGCCTGGCTGGGTGCCGGACTGGTACGGCAACAACGCCCGTGCCGTGATGGAGCCGCTGTTCGACGGCCGGCATTACGGCCCTGGTTCGACGGACTGGGGCGACTACAACAACGACACCGTCAACAAGGACATCGACACCGCGCTGACGTCCACGGATCCGGCGGAGGTGGATAAGGCGATGCACGAGGCCGACATGCAGGTGATGAAGGACGCCGCGTTCATCCCGTTCCAGACGCAGTCGACGCCGCTCTTCCACTCCTCGCGGGTGCATAACGCGATCGAGCTGCCCAGCTCGATCAACTACGACATCACCAACGTGTGGCTGTCCGGCAGTTGATGGGCGGAAGGCCACATGCCGCTGCTGGAGGTCCGTGACCTCACGGTGTCGTTCCACACCACGGACGGCCTAGTGCAGGCCGTCCGTGGTGTGTCCTTCGACGTCGAAAAGGGGCACACGCTGGGCGTCGTCGGCGAGTCGGGATCCGGCAAGACCGTCTGCACCCAGACGCTGATCGGTCTCACGCCCGGAGCGGACGTGTCCGGCCGGGCGCTGTTCGACGGCCAGGATCTGCTGCGCATGTCGTCGGCCGAACTGCGCAAGGTGCGCGGCGCGCGGATCGCCGCGATCTTCCAGGACCCGCTGTCCAGCCTGCACCCGCTGTACACGGTCGGCTGGCAGATCGTGGAGATGATCCGGGCCCACCGGCACATCGCCAGGTCGGCCGCCCGCGCCCGCGCGATCGAGCTGCTGGACATGGTCGGCATTCCGCAGGCGGCGAGCCGAGTCGACGACTACCCGCATCAGTTCTCCGGCGGGATGCGGCAGCGCGCGATGATCGCGATGGCGTTGGCGCTGGACCCCGACCTGATCATCGCGGACGAGCCGACGACGGCGTTGGACGCGACGGTGCAGGCGCAGGTGATCGAACTCATGATGAAGCTGCAGGCGGAGTTCGACACCGCACTGATCATCATCACGCACGACATGGGCGTGATCGCCGAAACGGCGGACGAGGTCATGGTCATGTACGCGGGCAAGGCCGTCGAAAAGGCGGATCGGCGCACGCTGTTCTACTTCCCGCACCATCCGTACACCAAGGGGCTCTTGGAATCGATCCCCGGGTCCACCGCGGCGGGCGAGAAGCTGCGGCCGATCCCGGGACAGCCGCCGAGCCTGATCTCCATCCCCACCGGATGCGCCTTCCACCCGCGCTGCCAGTACGTCATGGATCGGTGCATTTCCGAGGTCCCGCCGCTGTTCGATATCGCCGGAGGCCACACATCTGCGTGCTTTCTGCCGACTCAGATACTCGGGCTGGGCGAGGACGTCGACCGGGAGCGCGCGAGCGCGGCGGCGGTCGGCCGCGCCGAGAACGGTGCCGCGGCCCGGCTGGCCGCCAGGGCCACCGAAGAGATCGAGACCTCCGGGGTTCACCTCCCGGATGCCGGCGCCCTGGCCGGCGCCGGCATGTCCGACCGCTCCCGCGACCCCGGCACCTCCCAGAACTCCCCCGACGACGCGGGAACGCAGCAATGACCGCGCTGCCGCACGGCACATCGCCCGCGGCTGCGGCTACGGCTGCGGCTGCGGCCGCGCCTGCGTCCACGGACGACGATGACGCGCTCTTGACGCTCGACGATGTCGTCAAGCATTTCCCGATCCGGCGGGGCGTCGTCATCAAATCCGAGGTCGGTCAGGTTCGGGCGGTCGACGGCGTGTCGTTGACCGTCCGGCGCGGCGAGACCCTAGGCCTCGTCGGCGAGACCGGTTGCGGCAAATCGACTCTCGCGCGGTGCATGACGCGGCTCTACCCGCTCACGTCCGGCCGGATCACGTTCGACGGTCGCGATATCTCCCGCCTTTCGCCCCGCGCGATGCGTCCCTACCGCCGGCAGATGCAGATGATCTTCCAGGATCCCTACGGGTCGCTGAATCCGCATCGCCGCATCGGCTCGATCATCGGCGACCCGTTCGCCATCCACGGTGTGGCCGATGGTCCCGAGCGCAAGCGCAAGGTCCAGGAATTGATGGAGTTGGTCGGGTTGAACCCCGAGCACTTCAATCGGTTCCCGTCCGATTTCTCCGGCGGTCAGCGGCAGCGCATCGGCGTGGCGAGAGCATTGGCGCTGCGCCCGAAGCTGATCGTGTGCGACGAACCGGTGTCCGCGCTGGACGTCTCGATCCAGGCCCAGATCATCAACCTGCTGCAAACGCTGCAGTCCGAACTCGGGCTCACCTACGTTTTCATCGCCCACGATCTGTCCGTGGTCGAGCACGTATCGGACCGGGTCGCCGTCATGTATCTGGGAAAGATCGTGGAAATCGCCGAGCGGGCCGCGCTGTACGGCACACCACGCCATCCGTACACGGCCGCGCTGCTGTCCGCCGCCTCCGTCGCCGATCCGGACCGGGCGGCGGTACGGCAGCGGATCGTGCTGCACGGCGACGTCCCATCGCCGATCGACCCGCCGTCTGGGTGCCGCTTTCACCCGAGATGCCCGAAGGCACAGGAGATCTGCAGCCGAGTGCAGCCGGATCTCGTCCCGGTGCTGGCGGACCTCCCGACGCACGTCACCGCATGCCACTTCCCGATGGCCGACGGCGAGAAGCTGGGCACTGCCCCCGTGGAGCCGGCCGACGACCGTCCGCCGGGCACCGGCGTGTGGTGATCGGCGTGAACGGCACGGAGGCCAAGCGCACCCAGAAGGGCCAATAGGCGAGGCGGAGGGAGCGGACGATTTCGATCTCGGAATTGCCGGAGGCGCGCGGGCTGCCGCTCGCGGGAGTCGGTGCAACCACCGGCCCGGTACTCGGCCGCAGCCCGTGGCAGCTTGCCTGGGCGCGGCTTCGTCGCGACCGCGTCGCGTGGGTGTGCGGCGTGTTCATCCTGTTTCTGGTGCTCGTCGCCGTCTTCGCCGACCCGCTGTCCCACCTCATCGGGTGGGGCCCCACCCAGCAGGACCGAGCCACCGGGACCACCGCAGACGGCCTGCCCGTCGGGCCGGGCCGCATCCACCTGCTGGGCGCGGACCAGCTCGGCCGGGACGTGCTGGTCCGGCTGATCTACGGCGCCCGGGTGTCGCTCGTCGTCGGCGTCTCGGCCGCGGTCGCTGCCGTACTGATCGGCGTCATCATCGGGCTGTGCGCGGGTTTCCTGGGTCCGGCCGTCGACTCGGTGCTGGCACGGTTGATGGATGTGGTGCTCGCCTTCCCGTTCCTGTTGTTCGCGATCGCCCTGGTGACGGTCGTCGGGCCGAGCGAGCCCTTGGAGATCGCCGTGATCGCTTTCTTCTCCTGGGCGGCTGTCGGCCGTATAGTCCGCGGCCAGACCCTGGCGATCCGTGAGCGCGAGTACGTGGAGGCGGCGCGGTCGCTCGGCGCCGGCAACCTCCGCATCATGGTCGTCGACGTCCTGCCGAACCTGATCGCGCCGGTGCTCGTCTACGTCACCCTGCTGATCCCGATCTCGATCGTGTTCGAGGCCACCCTGTCGTTCCTCGGGGTCGGGATCATCCCGCCGACACCGAGCTGGGGCAATATGCTCGACGACGCCCAGCAGGGCGGGCTCTACCAGGTCGCTTGGTGGTTTCTGACGTTCCCGGCCGCCGCCCTGGTGCTCACCACGCTGGCATTCAATCTGCTCGGAGACAGCGTCCGGGATGCGCTGGATCCGCGCACCGAGCGACTGTTCGCGAAGTAGTCCGGGGGCTGCGATGCTGCGCTTTCTCATTCGCCGGACGCTGACCGGCCTGCTGGTGATCTGGCTGATCTCCGTCGTCGTGTTCGCCATCTTCTTCATCGCGCCGCCCAACGTGGCCTTCTTGCTGCTCGGCAAGTTCCAGGCGTCCAACCAGCAACTGGTCGAGCAGGTGACGGCGCAACTCGGGCTGAACAAACCGATCCCGGTGCAGTACTGGGACTTCCTGGTGCGGCTGCTGCACGGCAACCTCGGCTACTCGTACTACAGCCACGAAGCGGTGACGACGCTCATCGGCCGGGCGCTTCCGGTCACGGCCTCGCTCGCCATCGGCGCGGCCGTCATCTGGGTGGTTTCCGGGGTGCTGATCGGCGTACTTTCGGCCACCCACCCACGGAGCATCCGGGACAGGCTGGCCACCTTGTTCGCACTGACCGGACTGTCCTTCCCGACCTTCGTGCTGGGCCTGATCCTGCTGTTCTTCCTCTTCTACAAGCTGCACCTGGCCGGCATCGACTGGTTCCCCGGCAGCGGCTATATCCCGCTCACGCAGGACCCGTGGCAGTGGTTCCTGCACCTCATCCTGCCGTGGGTCACGCTGGCGGTGGCGTCCATGGCGGTCTACGTTCGACTCGCCCGGGGCCAGATGCTGGAGGTGCTGGGCGACGACTACATCCGCACCGCCCGCGCCAAGGGCCTGTCCGAGACCCGGGTGACGTTCCGGCACGCGCTGCGCGCCGCGCTGGTGCCGATCGTCACCCAGTTCGGCATCGACGTGGCCACCTTGCTCGGCGGCGCGATCGTCACCGAGCAGGTCTTCGGCCTCAACGGCCTCGGCGCCCTGTCGGTGTCCAGCGTGGTCAACCAGGACGAGCCGGTGATCATCGCGATCGTGCTGCTGGCCGCGGTGTTCGTGGTCGTCGCCAATATCCTCGTGGACATCCTGTATGCCGTCCTGGACCCGCGGGTGCGGCTGGAATGAACCCGCCGGCTGCACCGCAGGTCGCGCGGAGGCCCTCAGACCCCGATGTCCTCGTTCCAGAGCGCGGGCTCCTCGGCGATGAACTCCGTCATCAGCGCGATGCACTCCGGATCGTCGGCCACGATCACCTCGACGCCGCGCGCGCGGAGGTAATCCTCCCCGCCGTAGAACGTGCGGTTCTCGCCGATGATCACCCGCGGGATCTTGTACAAAAGGATTGCGCCCGTGCACATGTCGCACGGCGAGAGGGTGGTCGCCATGGTGGCGTTCGCATACACCGACGCCGGCAGCCGCCCCACGTTCTCCAGGCAGTCCGTCTCCCCGTGCCGCGTCGCACTGCCGAGTTGCACCCGCTTGTTGTGCCCGGTGCCGAGCATCCCGGCCGCCCCGGAGAGCGCCGCTCCGATGGGGATCCCGCCCTCCGCGCGCCCGGCCTTGGCCTCGGCGATCGCCGCGTCCAGAAGCATCCGGTCGGCTGCGGACAGTAAAGTCATCTCTGCTCCCGTTGTTGTCGACTGCCTGAAGGCATTTCGAAAAATCTTGCCGTGCCTATGGTTTCGCCGATTCGTTGATGACGTGTATGACGAAATCCTCGGGCCGGGCCCCTGTCCGCACCCCATACCCCCGCATGCTCGCTCATCGCGTTACGTCCGCCGGTAGGGCTGCAGGTACGCGCCGGGGTAGCGCAGGTTCCGCCCGGACACCGCCAGCGCGATGATCACCACCAGGTACGGCAGCGCGATCATCACCTCGCGCGGCACGGCGGCGAACTCCGGCGTCACCACGAGCTGCAGCTGCAGCGCGTCCACCGCGGCGAACAGCAGGCCACCGGCGACCGCCGGCCACACCCGCCAGCGGGCGAAGATCACCAGCGCGATGGCGACCCAGCCGCGGCCGTTGGTGATGTTCAGCGTGAACGAGCCGAGCATGGCGAGCGACAGGAACGCGCCGCCCATCGCCATCAGCGCGCCGCCGATCGCGAGCGCCGCGTACCGCACCCGCGCGACCGAGATCCCTGCTGCGTCAGCCGCTTCCGGGTTCTCGCCGACGGCCCCCAGCTTCAGCCCCATGCCGGTGGCGCGCAGCGCGTACCAGGCGGCCGGCACGATCACCAGGAAGGTCACGTAGGTGAGCAGGAACTGGCTCGCCACCGGCACATCGGCGAAGAGCTGTCCGAATTTCGGGATCTGCGGCAGCGTCCCACCGCCGTACTTCAGCCGCGAGGTGAAGTCGCACGCGGCGATCAGCAGCAGCGTGGTGCCGATGCCGGCGACGTGCTGGTTCACGCCGAGCGTCACGGTGAGCACTGCCATCAGCAGCCCCGCCAGCACCCCGGCGACGATCGCGATCAGCAGCCCCCACCACGCCGAGCCGAAGAGTTCCGCGCCGAGGAAGCCGGTGAAGGCGCCGACGTACATGGTGCCCTCGATGCCGAGGTTCAGGATGCCCGCGCGCTCGGTGATCACCTCGCCGAGCGCCGCCAGCACCAGTGGGGTGGCGGTGGTGAGCATCGCGGTAAGCAGGGCCAGGTAGGCGATCGTCATACCGTCTCCTCCTCACCCGGGGTACCGACAGTCGCGTCGGGTGTCGAGAGTTGCTGTTCCAGCGGGGTTTTCGAGGATGACGGCGCTCCCGGCGAAGCGATGTCGGCGGCGGAAGCCGGCGGGCTCACCGCGCGCGAAACACTGTCCGGCGCAGCCGTACTCGCCGTCATAGAAGGGAGAGCGCTTGCCGGATCATGACTCTGGGCGGCCGACACGGAGCCGGGCGGACCCGGGGGCCCCGCCGCACCACCCCCGCCGGGCGCGTCGGCTGCGGCTAGCGCCCCGGACCGGTCGCGGCGCCAGGAGACCTTGTAGCGGCGCAGCACCAGCATGCTGATCACCGCGAGCATCAGCAGCGACGAGACGATCTCACCCATCTGCGGCGGGAGTTGCAGCACCAGGGACGCGTTCTGCGCGCCGACGGTGATGTCGCCGAGCAGCAGCGCGACCAGCACCACGCCGCCGGCAGTGAGCGCGCCGAGGGTGGCGACCACGATGCCGGTGTATCCGTAACTGGACGAGACCTCTTGGGAGAGCTTGTGTCCCACGCCGAGCACCTGGTCCGCGCCGCCGAGGCCCGCGATCGCGCCGGAGATCAGCGCGGAGCGCAGCAGGGTCTTCCGTACCGAGATGCCGGAGAAGCGGGCCGCGTCCGGCGAGAGCCCGACCGCGCGTGCCCGCAGGCCGGTCGCGGTGCGGGACATCACCAGCCAGATCGCAATCGCGAGCACCGCGGCGATCACCACGCCGAGGTGCACGCGACTGCCCGGGATGGCGAGCGGCATCCGGTAACCGGCGCCCAGGTTGTTGGAGACGGGGAACCCGCTGGTCGAATTGCGCCACGGCCCGTTCAGCAGACCCTGCACCAGGAGCAGGGCGACGGGATTCAGCAGCAGCGTGGTGACGACCTCGTCGATGCGGTACCGGGTGCGCAGCAGCGCGGGCACCAGCGACCACAGCACTCCGGCGAGGGCGCCGGCCACCAGTGCGAGCGGAATCGCCAGTGGCCCAGGCAGATTCGGCAGGTACAGCCCGGGCGCGGTCGCCCCGATGGCGCCAGCGAGGAACTGCCCCTCGGCGCCGATGTTCCAGTAGCCGCTGCGGAACGCGACCGCGACCGCGAGGCCGGTGAACAGGATCGGGATCGCGGCGAGGACGACCTCGGTGAGGGAGGTGGTCTGCGTGAGCGGGGTGACTATGTACCGCTGGTAGGCGGCCTGCGGATTCGCGCCCGCCCCCCGGATCGGTCCGGCCGTCAGCAGATAGACGATCACCACGGCGACAAGTACGAGAACCGGTGCGAGCCAACGCGGTTCGCGACCGCGTAACACCAGGCGCATGCTCATGCCGCCGCCCCGCTCTGCGCGCTCTGCCCGGCCATCATCAGCCCGAGCCGCTCGATGTCCGCCCCCGCCGCCGGCAGCTCGCCGACCAGCGCACCCTCGTAGATCACCACGATCCGGTCGGCCAGCGCGAGCAGCTCCTCCAGGTCCTCGGAGACGAGCAGCACCGCGGCGCCGGCCGCGCGCCGCGCGAGCAGCTGCCGGTGCACGAACTCGGTCGCACCGATGTCCAGCCCGCGGGTGGGCTGGGACACCACCAGCGCGACCGGATCGCGTGCGAGAGTCCTTGCCAGCAGCACCTTCTGCATGTTTCCGCCGGAGAGGGTGGAGATCGGGTCGTCCGGCTTCGCCTTGATGGAGAACTCCTCGATGAGGCGCTCGGCATGCGCGCGGATCGCCGTGCGGTCGAGGAACGGCCCGCGCCGGAAGCGGGGTAGGTCTTCCATGACGAGGTTCTGCGCCACGGTCAGCTTGCCGACCACGCAGGCGTGCCGGTCCTCGGTGATGCGTCCCAGCCCGGCCGCGATCACCTTCTCCGGGTCCGCACCGGTGACGTCGATGCCGTTCACCGTCACGGTGCCGGCCGTGGGCTTCGCGAGGCCGCACAGCACCTGCACCAGTTCGGTCTGCCCATTGCCGGAAACGCCTGCCACACCGACGATCTCGCCCGGCGCCACGGACAGGGTGACGCCGGCCAGCGCCTCCTTGCCGCGCCCGGCCAGCCGCAGTCCGCGCACCGAGAGCACGTCCTTGGGCGGCGCCGACGGCGGCGCGGCGTCGGCGAGTTCCGTCCCACCAGCCGCGTCCCGGTCGTCGCGTCGCACCCCGACGGTGGGCCGGCCGACCATCATCTCCGCGAGCCGCGCCGGCGTGGCGCCGGCGGTCGGGACGGTGTCGATGATGCGGCCGCGCCTGAGAACCGAGACACGGTCGGAGATCTCGGACACCTCGCCGAGCTTGTGCGAGATGAACAGGACCCCGATGCCCTGAGCGGTGAGCAGCCGGATCGACGCGAATAGGGCTGCCACGTCCTGCGGGACGAGCACGGCCGTCGGCTCGTCGAGGATCAGCACCCGGCAGTCCCGGGACAGCGCCTTCAGAATCTCCACCCGCTGCTGCTCGCCGACGGAGAGCTTCTCCACCACCGCATCCGGGTCGACGTGCACGCCGATGCGCTCGGCCGCGGCGGCGACCATGCGCCGCCCGGCGCGACGATCGAGCCGGCCCGCCCCGGCGCGCGAGAGCAGCAGGTTGTCGGTGACCGTCATCCGACCGACCAGCGAGAAGTGCTGCGTCACCATGCCGATGCCGGCGCCGATCGCATCGCCTGGCGACGCGATAGTCCTTGCTGCGCCGGCGATCTCGATCACACCGCCGTCCGGCCGGGTGAGCCCGTAAAGGATCCGCATGAGCGTCGTCTTGCCGGCGCCGTTCTCGCCCAGCAGGGCGTGCACCTCCCCCGGGAGCAGGGTGAGGTCGACGCCGTCGTTGACGAGCAGGTCGCCGAAGGACTTGCGGATGCCGCGCAACTGCACCAGCGGCACGGCCCGCGCTTCCGGGGATCCGGACCGGCCGGCACCGGAGGCGCGAGCAGCGTCATACCCGATCAACGAGCCGGGGAACCCTGCGGAACCGACGGACGAGGCCGGTGGAAGGCCGCCCGGGGCGGGCATGTCGCCGCGCCCCGGGCGGTCCGACTGCGACTGGTTCACTGGCCGACCGTGGTCGATCCGGCCGGCGCCTTCTCGTCGATCGGCGTGGTGAAAGTGCCGTCCATGATGGCCTTCTGCTTCGCCGTGACCTTGTCGATCAACGCCTGCGGGATGCCGCCGGGGATGTCGGTGTTGATCGGGGCGAGCGAGGAGCCGCCGTTCTTCATGTAGGAGTACTGGCCGAGGTTCTGCGAGTGCAGCGTGCCCGCCTTGAACTCCTTTAGCACCTCTTCGACGGTCGGGCGCATGTTCCAGACCAGTGATGTCATCACGTTTTTCGGCGCCTGGCTCTTCTGATCGACCATCATGCCGATCACCGGCAGGTTCTTCTCCTTGGCCGCCTCGATCACGCCGTCGCGTTCGGCAAACAGCACGTCGGCGCCCTGCGCGACCTGGGCGAGAGCGGCCTGCTTGGCGGTGGTCGGGTCGAAGAAGGAGTTGATGAAGGTGACCTTGACGGTGGCCTTGCTGTTCGTCTCGGCGACGCCCTTGATGAACGCGTTGACGATGCGGTCGACCTCCGGAATCGGCATGGCCGCGACCACGCCAATCGTGTTCGACTTGGTGACGCCGCCGGCGAGCATGCCGGCCAGGTAGGCCGGGTCCTGCAGCCAGTTGTCGAAGGTGGAGAAGTTCGGGTCCACGGGATCGTTCCCGGAGCCGAACGCGAACTGCACCTTGGGATAGTCCTTGGCGACCGCACGGATGGCGTCCTCCGAGGAGAACGCGTCACCGAAGACGATGGCCGGCTTCTCGTTCGTGAGCAGGTCGGTGAGGGTGCGCGTCATCTTGTCGTCGGAGTCGTTGTTGTCCGTGTGCTTGTAGACGATCTCGCCGGCGTCGGCCGCGGCCTGCAGGGCCTGGTGCACGGCACCGTCCCACGGCTCCTCGAGGGGCGTCGCGAAAACGCCGTAGACGAGCGGCTTGTCGGTCGAGGCGCCGGTGGACGGCCCGCCGGAAGAAGATTCGCCGGAGGCGCTTCCGCCAGAAGAGCTGCTGCCGGAATCGGAACTGCTCGAGGAGGTCGTCGTCGACCCGGTGGTGCCGCCGCACGCGGCGAGGACGAGCGCCGCCGCGGCCGCGACGGAGGTGACGACGAGACCCCGCGTGAACCGGGGGCGCCGGCGGGTATGACGGGATTCGGGCAAGAGTCCTGCGCGCATGAGTCGACCCTTCTCGGACGGTGACCGTCCGGTTGTCGTTCCCGCACCCGGTGGGCGGGGCTGTGGATGAGGTGCCGATGGGGCTGTGCTGCCGATGGGACTGAGCTGCTGCCCGCTATGTAACCGCGATCACAGCGCGCGCGGTAGGGACAGATCGTCTACTCTGTCGAAGATCGAAGTTGTCATTCCGTTCGCAGAGGATTCTGGTGGACGACGCTACTGAGGCGGTCATGGACCGGCCGGGCGCGGCCTTCGGCGGTGCGGGCGGACCTACGGCCACTGCGGGCACACGGTCGGCCGCCGTGGTGGAGCCGTTCGAGAACGACTCCACCGCAATGGATCTGGCCGACGGAAGCGCCGACCGCAGGCTCACCGTCGCGGACCTGCTGCGGCTCCCGGTGTTCGCCCGCGGCAGGCCGGAGGTGCTCTCCGGCCGGGATCTCGATCGGCGTGACGTGCGCTGGGTGCACACCAGCGAGATCTACGAGATCTCGCCGCTGCTCAAGGGCGGGGAGGTGCTGCTGACCACCGGCCTGGGCCTGGTCGGGGCGAGCCAGGCCGACCTGCGCGGCTACGCCGTGGCCCTCGCCCAGCGGTCCATCGCCGCGCTGGTGCTCGAGTTGGGGCGCACCTTCGTCACCGCACCCGAGCCGCTGGTCGCCGGCGCCCAAGAGTCCGGCCTGCCGCTGGTGACCATGCGCGGCATCGTGCCGTTCGTCGAGATCACCGAGTCGGTGCACGCCCTGCTGATCTCCGGCGAGGTGGCCCGGCTGCGGTTGGCGCAGCGCATCGACGCCGTCGCCACCGGGGCCGTGCTGTCCGGCGCGGGGCTCACCGCGATCCTCGCCGAACTGGCGACGCTGGCCGACGCGCCGGTCCGGCTCTACGCCGACGACGGGCATCTGGTGGCCGCCTCCGATGCACGCGGCGGGCCGCGCCTCAGCCCCACCAGGGCGCTGGCCGAGGAGGATCCAGCCTTCCCGCGGGCCGCGGTGGACCTGCTGGCCCGGGCCTGGGGCCACGTCGTGGTCTGCGGTGCGCCCACCGCGGCACGCACGTTGATCGCGGACCGCGGGGCGGTGGCCATCGCGCTGGAGTTGGGTCGCGCGGGCGGCGGCAGCGCCGGCCCGACCCGGCGCCGCGCCGGCGCACTGCTGCTGCGCGACCTGTTCGGCCGGCAGTACTCCTCGATCGACGAGATCGTCGGCCGCGCAGCCGCTCTCGGCGTGGTGATCCGGCCGGGCGGGCGGGCGGCGGGCATCTGCGTGGCGGTGGACAGTGCGGGATCCAAGCGGGCCGGTTCCGGCGGGGCCCGCGCCGGGCGGTCAACCCCCGAACGGGCACCGGTCCCTGCGCCCGCGGCACGGCGCGGCGGTTCCCCGTCGGCGGGCGGGCCGGGCAGCTCCGCCCCGGTCAGCCCGGGAGCCGCCGTGTCGGACGCGGCCGCCGCCGTCCTCGGCCCGTCGCTGGTCGCCGAGCTCGGCGGCAGCTACCTGATCGCCGCATCCATTGACGATGACGATGTTCGCGGCCTGCTCGGCCGACTGGCCGATGCGATCGACGCCGAACTCCCCTCGGGCCGTGCCATGGCGGTGACCTGCGGTCCGCTGGTGGGCGACTTCGGCTCGATCCCGCGGTCGCTGCGCGTCGCCCGCGAGGCCAGCGTGCTGGCCCGGCGGCTGCACAGCGACATGCGGACCCTGCTGTGCACGGACGTGGGCGTGCACCGACTGCTCAGCCGGTTCGCCACCGACCCGGAGCTGGCCGCCTTCGTCGACGAACAACTCGGGCCGCTGCTGGACTACGACGCTGCCCGCGGTCGGGAACTGGTGCGCACCCTGGACACCCTGCTGGCCTGCGGGCTGTCCAAGGCGGAAACCGCCCGAGTGCTGCACATCCGGCGGCAGACGCTGTACCAACGGCTGGAGACGATCTCCGGCCTGCTGGGCGGCCTCGACCTCGACTCCCGGGAGCGGCGCACCTCGATCGACCTCGCGCTGGTGGGCTGGCGGCTGCGCACGGCAGGGGTGGCGCCGGCCGCGAACTCGCCCGCGAGCAGCACCCAGCCCGGCTGAAGTCCGCCCCAGCGGACAGGGCTCGGCCCGGAACATCGTCATACTCGTCATATTCGATGACGACTCCGAACACGATCGGGCCAAGGGCTCACGACGCGGGCAGCACCCAGCCCGGCTGAAGTCCGCCTCGGCGGAGAGGGCTCGGCCCGGAACATCGTCATAGTCGTCATATTCGATGACGAGACCGGACACGATCGGGCCAGGGCACACGGCGGGGACAGCACCGAGACACCCGCTCACTCTGCATCGGAACGGGGTGCGGTCAGCCCGCCGCGGGCGTGACCAGGCCGGCCTCGTAGGCGGCGATCACCGCTTGCGCGCGGTCCCGTGCGCCGAGCTTGGCGAAGATCCGTCCGATGTGGGTCTTGATGGTCGTCTCGCCGACGACGAGGGTCGCCGCGATCTGCGCGTTGGACAGGCCGCGCGCGATCATCGTGAGCACCTCGCGCTCGCGCGGCGTCAGGGTGTCGGGTAGGTGGCCCTGGGCGGGGAGCGCGGGCCGGGCAGCGACGAACGCGCCGATCAGCCGCCGGGTGACGGTGGGCGCGAGCAGCGCGTCGCCGTGGTGCACGGTATGGATCGCGTCGACGAGGGCGCTCGCCTTGACGTCTTTGAGCAGGAACCCGCTGGCGCCGGCGGCGAGGGCGGCATAGACGTGCTCGTCGAGGTCGAAGGTGGTGAGGATCAGCACCTTCGGGCCATTCGACCCGGGCGCGGTGAGTTCGCGGGTTGCGGCGATGCCGTCGAGCACCGGCATCCGCACGTCCATGAGCACCACGTCCGGGCGGGTGCGCCGCGATTGCCGGATGGCGTCCTGCCCGTCCACCGCCTCGCCCACCACGTGCAGATCCGGCTCGGCGTCGAGGATGAGCTTCAGCCCGGTGCGGACGAGCGCTTGGTCGTCGGCGATGAGGACGGTGATCATCGGACGGTCTCGGGGGTCGCGGCCTGCTCCTCTGCCCGATCCTCGACAGGCTCTGCGGCTCGCTCCTCGGCGGGCTCGGCGGCGAGATCTACGGCGTGGTATTCGGTGAGATCGACGGTCGGTTCTTCGGTGGGCTCGAGGGGGATTGTCGCGTGCACCCGGAACCCGTCGTCCGTCCGCGCGGCCTCCAGCAATTCGCCGCCGACGAGCGCCAGCCGTTCGCGCATGCCGATCAGCCCGCGGCCGGCCCCGTGGTGTTCCGGCGGAGTCGAGCCGGTCGTTCGGTGGTCTTCGACGAGGATGTCGAGCCGGCCCGCATCGCGGCGCAGCGCCACCCGCGCGGCCTGGGCGTGCTGCAAGGTGTTCGTCAGCGCCTGCTGCACGATCCGGTAGGCGGTGAGGTCCGCCGTCGGGGGCAACGTGGGCAGCGCGTTCGGCGCGTCATAGGCGACATCCAGGCCGGCCGCGCGGAACGTCGCGATCAGGTCGGGCAGCCGGGTGAGGGACGCGAGCGGTTCGAGGGCCGACTCACTGCCGTCGGTGAGCAGAGTGAGCAGCCGGCGTAGCTCCACCAGCGCGGAGCGGGCACTGGTCTCGATCGTTTCGAGAACCTCTGCAGCGAGCGCGGTGTCGCGCGGCAGCGCACGCTCGCCGGCTTGCGCTTGGATGACGATCACCGCGACGGCGTGGGCCACGATGTCGTGCAGCTCGCGGGCGATCTCGGCCCGCTCGGCGGCGGTCGCGGCCGCCACCTGCTCGGCGTGCAGCCGTTCGGCGACCCGCGCGGCCGACTCCAACGCGCCGATCCGCTGCTGGCGGGTGCGCACCGCCCAGCCCAACAGCCAGGCGATCACCAGCATGCCGAGCGACCACACTGCGTCACTGAAGCCGTGCACATGCGGGTCGCGCAGCTCGTGAATGGTGCCGGCGACCAGGGCCGCGGCGGCCTGCGCGGTGGGCCAGCGCGCGTACGCGGTCGCGGTGAACGCGGTGACGACGAACAGCACGAACTCGGTGGTGGCCTCGCCGCCGCCGAGCACCGCGCAGCTGACCGCGAGCAGCGCGAATACGAAGCCGCACACGGCATCTGGCCAGCGACGCCGCCAGGCGAGCGGGACGGTGAGCGCGACGATCAGCACGGTGTAGAACGCCCGTGAGCCGCCGGGCCACACGGCTGCGCCGTCGTAGGTGGACCCGGACCACAGCTCGTACTGGCCCATGGCGCACATGGCGAGAGCCAGCGCGACGTCGCGCCACCGGTTCCATTCCGCGAGCACCCTGCCGGGCATGCGCTGACGCTACGCCGCGGGCGCGCCGGCCGCGTCCTACTCAGGTCGGAAGTTCCTTGCTCCTCCGCCCGTGGTTCGAGCCCGGAAATCGTCCCGCCGGTCGATGACGAAACGCTTTACGGCTCCCTACGGTGTGGCGTGTTTCCAGTCCTTGGGAACCAAAGGAAGGAGTGGTTGATCATGTCGCACAGCGTGACACGACACGACGGCGCGGCCTGGCTCGCCGCCGTCGGCTACCTCGCCGAGGGCGGGATCGTGCTGGCGGAACAGGCCGGGTTCGCCGGGACGACCGACAACCGTCTGCTGAACCTGTCCTACGCGGTCGCCGTGCTCGCCGCCGCGGTGGCGCTGCCGGCCGTGACGTCCCACATCGGGCTGCGGCGGAAGGGCGCCGGCTGGCTCGGCATCATCGGGTCGTGGCTGGCTCAGGCGGGGCTGGTCGCGATGGGCGTGGAGTCCGGCGTCGCCGTGGTGCACGAGGTGACGGCGCTCGGCATGTTGTTCGTCATCGGCATCGTGCTCAGCGTGGCGGGGCTGCTGGTACTGGCGATCGGGGGTGCCATCGCCGGGGCGCCGCGGTGGCTCGCCGTGCTGCCGCTGCTGGCCGTTCTCGCCGCCGCCGCGGGCGGGGACTTCGGGGCGAGCATCGTCTCGGGCGCGCTCTGGGTGGGGGTCGCCTGGCTGATCCGGTCCCGGACCGCGACGGCCACAGCGCCGTTGCTCGACGCCGCAGGCACCTCGTGACCGTTGAGACCTGTTGAGAGCGGCCGGGATTCACGAGACCGAGTGCGGGCCGCCGGTGGCTTTACCGTCGGCGGCCCGCTCCGGTTCGTGCGCGCGGGGTCTGGTGCGTCATGAGGTCTGGCGGGCCGTGTCGGCCTCCCCGGTGGTGCTCGCCGGCGCGCCGGTCAGTCCAGGCCGAAGGACACGACGCGGTCCGGGTGGATCCGGATCAACGCGCCTGGCCCGCCGATCGCCTCGGCGCGGCCGCGCACCTCGATCGCACGCGGACGCCACGGATCCACACTGGCCAGATCGTCGACCACGATCGCTGCCCTACCGGTGCGCCGCACGTCGCGGAACTTCTTGCTCTGCTCCAACTCCCGCCCGGTCACATCGATCGAGTCCAGTTCGACGTTGTGGCGCCACATACCGACCGGAACCACGTGCGGGATCCCGTCGGCGCCGACCGTGGCGATCCGGCCCAACCTGCCGCCCTCGTGCAGGTAGGCCAGCTGCACCTGGCTGAACACGCTACCCATCGCCGCACCACCCTTCCATATACATGACACCATCATCTAATATCCATGATGGTAGCATCCAGACCGATGATGGCGTCATACAGATTCACACCGGCCCAGATGATCGATCCCCAGGACCCCGACGGTCCACCCACGGTTCCGCAGGCGCTGGGCCGGCTACGAGTGGCACTGAACGACGCATACCTGCGCGCCAGCCGCCACCACCAGCTGACCCCACAGCAAGCCGAACTGCTGTGCGCCGCCCTGCGACCCGCGCCGGTCGGATCACTGGCCCGAACGCTGCGCTGCGACCAGTCCAACGTGACCAGGCTCGTCGATCGCGCCGCCCAACGCGGCCTGATCTGTCGCCGCGGGGATCAACCAGACGGCCGCGTCACCCTCATCGAACTGACCCCACACGGCCGCAAAACTGCAGAAGCCTTCATCACCACCCTGCAGACCCAACTCAACACGCTCCTCGCCGACTGGCCCGAGGAACACCGGCAAACCACGGCCGCCACGCTCGACGAGATCGCTGAAGCGCTCGACCATGGGCGCAACCACCCCGACCACACGCCGTAGCGGACGATCGCGCCCACGGATGTCTCGTTGCCGACCGTTCAGGGAGACGCGCTGATCCGAGGCGGCGTCTTACAGGTCGTCCCAGAGGTTGTGCTCGGTGTAGAGGCGCTCGACCTCCTCGAGTTCGACATCGGCGTCGTCTGCTGTGGCCGCTGCCGGGCCTGCGACCCACCACTCGGCGCCGGGCAGACCGGCGGACACGTAAGCCCGAGTCCCCGGTGGTGATGCGACGTAGGCGGGTCGTCGCTCGGCCAGCACTTCGCCGTGAGCCGGTTCCCATAGTTGGACATGGCTGTCCCGCTGGCCAAGCACCACTGCGTCGTACCACCGCCAGACAACCACATCGGCTCCGCCTGGCGTGGCGGCGACCGCCACCAGGTGTCCCGGTGAGACACGCTCGGTGCGGGGCGACGGGAATTGGGCCGCGTATCGAACCACGACCAGGTCGCCGCCGGTCGCGATCTCACAGGTTTCTTCGCGGACGCGCACCACGATCCCGCGGCGCAGCCGACTGGCAGGGTTGGTTCCGCTCGTCGAGTCACTCATTCAGGCCACCTTCTTCAGGATGTGACACCTCCGGCTCAGCCCCTCCGGGGAGGTGCGCAAACGGTCATCGACAAGGGGTGTCACACCTACGGCCTCGGGGAACTCTCGTCTTCGGATCGTGTCGACGGCGGGCCTACGTGGGCTGGCTTCCGGACCGTGATCTGCTTCGATGCGGCGGCGTGCAGTGTCTTGCTCGCATCCGTGCCGCAGGTTTCGGTGGCCGAGGCGGTGATCAGGAAGCGGTAGTTTCCCGGCGCGACGTGCAGCGGCAGGGTGAAATCAACCGGGATTGTGGTGGATTGGCTGAAGTCGCCCAGGGTCGCTGTCGCTGTGCGTGTGGAGTCATCGATCGACGACCACAGCTGCCAGGTAACCGTGTTGCTGTCGGGGGCCAGGTTCGTCAGCGTGATGGTGAACGCTGTGGTGATGTCCAGTTCACCCGGTGGAACGGAGAGAAAGTCCGGCCCCTGGATCGACATGCCGGTCATGCTTTGGTCGCGGGGCTGGATAGTCGCATCGCCGGCGCCGACGATGCCAGCGCTATCGACGCCGTACGTCGTCCAACCCGCTACGAGCACGGGGAAATCAACGGCCAGTTTGAGTGCAGGCACGGCGTCGTTGTGGAAGGGGATGCTCGCGGGCAGATCGGCGGCGAGAAGGGTTGCGACGCTGCCGCCCTGCGCCGCCGCGTCGGCCGAGGTGGACAGGTCATGCCACCGGACCAGGAGGGCGGCCCCGATCGGCAGGATCACGGCCCCGATGATCCACTCAAGCAGGTCACCGACGCTCGTCGATACCTCGTGCGTCGCAACCGGGGTCGTGGTCGGCGGATCCGAGCCCGCCACGGGGGTGACCGTCAGGTGTTCGGTGATGGTCACGGTCGCCGGCACCAGCCCGTGCAGGCCGCTGCCGTGGATCGTCGTGATCAGCGTGCCCGGCGCGGCGACGGTCACGGATACGGAGTCGACGTGGTTGCTGCCGGCGACGGCGACTGCCGCATCGACGAGGGTCTGCAGCGCCGACAGATCGATCGAGATCGCGAACGGGAGATCGGTCAACCCGCTGCGGGGGGGCAAATGTTGCACCGGGACCCCGGCGAACCCGGCCTCGGCGGTGGCATCCGCGAGCCGCGGCAACGGAAACTGCGGCGGGGACGGCGGCAACAGCGCGATCCCGGACCGTTCCGCCCATAATCCGATGCGGACCACGGGCGCGCCGAACTCGGCGTGGCCCATCACCAGGTTCGGGCCGGCGAGAGTCAGGCCGGCGTCGGCAAGCACGGAGGAGACCGACACCAACCCCTGCTGGATCCGGCCCAGCAGCCCCACGATCGCCGGGTCGGTCGGATCGACCAGGAACGGCGGCTGGAACTCCAACCGGACGGCGGGCGCGTCGATCGCCAAGCTCGGCCCGACATACACAGTCACCGTCTTCGTCGCCTGTTCGCCGGAGTCGTTCGTGGCGACCACGGTGATCGCGTGCGCGCCCTCCGCTCCCGCCACCACCACCGAAGCGCTGAATTCCACCAGGGTCTGGTTGGGCTCGTGGATTCGTTGCAGGGTGGCCCGAATCGGCGGTCCGCCGTCGACCTGGACCGTCACCGAGAGGATCATCACGGGCTCGGCGCCACCCCTGTCGCTCGCGTGCCCGGACACCGTCAACGGCTCCCCCGCACCGATAGAAGCACCATCAACAGGATGAGAGATGATCAACAAGGGCATCGAAACCAGTCCGTCCCAGACTCGAGCGGCGCTCCGCAGGCCACAACACCGGCTGACCGAATATCATCCCCCTGAAACCCGCCCCGGCGGAAGGAGCCCTCCCGACCACCGGGAGCAACCGCCCACCCAGCGAAAACCCATCCGTCGCCCACCCCCAGCCCCGAAAATCACGTCGCCGCGACGGGATCCGCTCGCCACACGACCTGGCGCCGCCAACTTCTTGACTCAAGAGCGTGGTCGGGCTCGATTGGCTGCGGGGGCGCGTCTACGCCTGGGGCAGCACTAGATCGAGGCGCGTGAGGCGGTCCGGGTCGACGAGTGAGTCGATGGCGATGATCTTGCCGTGGTGGACGGTGAAGGCCATGACCGAGTACACCTTGCCCCGCGGCGCGACTACGGCGCCGGGCGCGCCGTTCACGATCGCGGGGTGCACGAACGGCGAGAGCCTGGCGTAGGTGGCGGCCTGGGAGGCGACGGGCAGCGCGCCGCGGACGACCCCGGTCAGGTTCGCCCGCCGCACACCGCCGTCCGAGCGCAGCACTCGCGTCCCGATAGCCGATCCGTTTGCGGAAGCCTCGGAATGGTTGCCGAGCGCCCGCGGACCGGTGACTCTGCGTAGCGCGCAAGGAGGCGCCGTCGCTCGACGCCGCACACACCCCGTGATCGTTAAGAACTGTTGGGAGCGGCCGAGATTCACGAGACCGATCGCGGGCCGCCGGTGGTGAAGCCGCCGGTGGCCCGCTCCGGTTCGTGCATACAGGGTCTAACCCGCGGGTCTAGTGCGCCGTCGATGTCGGGCC
This sequence comes from Actinobacteria bacterium 69-20, assembly GCA_001897425.1. Classification (GTDB taxonomy): domain Bacteria; phylum Actinomycetota; class Actinomycetes; order Mycobacteriales; family Nakamurellaceae; genus Nakamurella. Next base: position 174,668 of record MKSW01000033.1, read on the forward strand.
GCTGCGAAGTGCCGCCCTCCGGCGGCTTCGTTGCATCGCCCACATGACCAACAGAAGCAGGAACACGACGGCCGCGGCCAGCGTGCCGATCCACGCGACGACGCTGATGTCGTGTGCGACGCCCGGAGTGTCGCGTCCGAAGAGGATCTGCTCAAGGGTGAGCAGCACGATCAGCGCGGCACTGATGATCATTCCGTAGCGGAGGTGTCGGGTCATCTCAGTTCTCCATGGTGAGTGTGATGGTGGCGGTGTCGTCGGATCCCGCCTTGGCCGCCAAGACGCCGCGTGCGCCGGTGTAGTGGCCGGTACCGCCGAGGATGGGGACGGTGTAGCTGTCCTGGCTGGCAATGCCGGCTATCGCGGTGATGTCGCCGTCGGCCAGGTGCAGGGTGATGCTCTGTTGCTCCTGCCCGGAATCGGCGGTGCCTGCGATGAGCTGGGTCACGAAGACGAAGCTGCCTGCGGTCGAATGATCGGTCTTTTCCAGGACGCCGTGCTCGAAGTACTCGTCCCCGACGGACGGCCCTTTCGGCGCGTTGTCCACGCCGTCGCCCCCCTTCGGTACGGCGACGAACGTGAGCTGTTTCGTCGATGTCTGCGCGGCGGCGTGATCGGTGTGGAAGGCGCTGCAACCGGTCGTGACCGCGAGGGAAACAGCGGCGAGGACAGCAAGTGCGCTGCGATACATGGAACCTCCTGGGGTGTGTACGGAACGGGCTGAGGGAAACGTAGGTTGGCGCGGCGTCCGCGTCATCGGCCCTGGGGCGCTGCCCTGTCGGCTGCCCGGCCGATTCCCCGGGATCGCGGGGTACTCCGCGGGGCCGACGCCCGTCGTCCCGGAAGCGGACGACAGGGAGCCACTCGTGGCGCTACCGTGCTCATCGTGGGTTCGGTCTCCCCGCGTCAGTTCCTGCGCCGATGGGCGCAGCGAGTCGATGTGGCCCTGGCGTTGACCCTCGGTGCGGTGGGGCAGGCGGCCCTCTGGACCGGGGCGATCGATGAGGGCCCCCTGTCGGTGACCGCTCCGAGCTACGCGGTGATCTCCGCGGCCGTCTTGCTGCGCAGGCGATGGCCGCTGGTGATGGCGGCAGTGGTCGCGGCGACCTGCGTCGCGCAGTCGGTCCTCGCACTGTCGCCGACATCGCTGTGGGCACTCGTCATGATCTTGATCGTGTCGTTCTCGGTCGGTGCGCATGCGCAGGGGAAGCACGCGCTGGTCGGCGGCCTGCTACTGCTGGGTGCGACCTACGCCGGCCAGTGGCTCGAGCCGGGCGCCCTGCTCGGTGACCGGCTCTTCACGGCACCCGTGCTGTGTGGTGGCCCGTGGTTCGCCGGCTGGTTGGTACGCCGGCACTCCTCCCAAGCGCGGGCGCTCGACGAGCTCAACGTCGAACTGCAGCACCGCCGCGCCGAGGATGTGCAGGTCGCGAGGCGCATAGAGCGGGCGCGGATCGCCCGCGAACTGCATGACGTCGTCGCGCATAGCATCAGCGTGATGGTGGTGCAGGCCGGCGCTGCCGGTCGGGTGATCGATCAGGATCCGCAGCGCGCCAAGGAGCCGTTGGAACAGATCCGGATCACCGGCAAGGCCGCTCTCGTCGAAATGCGCCGACTGCTCGGGGTTCTGCGCACGGACGACGCCGGGCTGGCGCTCACTCCGCAGCCCGGCGTGGCCGACCTGAGCAGTTTGGTCGCCCAGATCCAGGCCTCCGGACTGGCGACAACGCTGGAGATCAACGGCGACGGAGCGGCCCTCCCGGCAGGCTACGACCTCGCGACGTACCGCATCGTCCAGGAGGCGCTCACCAACGCGCTCAAACACGCCGGCCCGGCCAGCGCCATCGTGCGCATCGACATCACCCACGACCATGTCACCATCGACGTCTCCGATGACGGCGTCGGCAGGCGGGCGGTGAACGGGTCCGCGGGACACGGTCTCATCGGAATACGGGAACGCGTCTCGCTCTACGGTGGCACGGTGGAGGCGGGGCCCTATCCGGCGGGTGGATGGCGCGTCGCCGCGACATTGCCGTTCGAAGCCGGTGCGGTCCGATGATCCGGGTGCTGGTGGCCGACGACCAGGCTCTGGTGCGCGCCGGTTTCCGGATGATTCTCGAGCATGAGGACGATGTCGAAGTCTGCGGTGAGGCGGCAGACGGCGCAGCGGCGGTCCAGCTCGCGAAGCAGAGCCGCCCCGACGTGGTGCTCATGGACATTCGCATGCCCGGCGTCGACGGCGTCCAAGCCACTCGGCGCATCTCGGAAGACCCTACCTTCGCGGCGCGGGTCCTCATCCTGACCACGTTCGACCTGGACGAGTACGTGTATTCGGCGCTGCGCGCCGGCGCCAGCGGCTTCCTCCTCAAGGACGTCGACCCACCAGAACTCGTCGCCGCCGTCCGGGCAGTCGCCCGAGGCGATGCCCTGCTGGCACCGACCGTCACGCGCAGGCTCATCGAGCAGTACACCCGCAGACCGCCGCCGACCGGCACCACGCCGGAGAGCCTCGCGCGCCTGACGGATCGCGAAGTCGAGATCCTGCGCCACGTCGCCCGCGGCTCGACGAACGCGGAGATAGCCGCCCGCCTGTATCTCAGCCCGGCGACCGTGAAGACCCACGTCGCGCGGATCCTCGGGAAACTGGATCTGCGAGACCGAGTGCAGGCCGTCGTGCTCGCCTACGAGAGCGGCCTGATCGAACCGGGAGACGCCGACGCCCGCCGATGACGACGCAGCGCAGCATGGATCGCGGTGGTGCCGGCGAGGCTACGAATACCGGTGGTGCGCCGTCACGGCTCCTGTTCGCCGGGACGGACGAAACCGGTCTCGTAGCTGAGCACGACAACCTGGACACGGTCGCGGACGCCGAGCTTGGTCAACACCGCCGTCACATGCGTTTTGACCGTGGCCTCGGAAACGAAGATGCGGGCCGCGATCTCGGCGTTGGACAGCCCGTACGCGATCAGGCGGGCGACATCGAGCTCTCGTGGCGACAGCGCAGCGAACGCATCCGGCAACCCGCCGCCGGGATGCGGGCGGCGGGCGAAGTCGGCGAGCAGCCGCTTGGTGATCGCCGGGTCGAGCATCGCGTCGCCGGCAGCAATGGTGCGCACCGCCTCGATGAGCTGGCCGGGGCTGACGGTCTTGAGCAGGAAGCCGCTGGCCCCGGCCCGCACCGCATCGTAGACGTGACTGTCGCCGTCGAAGGTGGTCAGCACGAGCACGCGGGTGCGCACGCCCGGGTCGGCGAAGATCTGACGGGCGGCAGCGATGCCATCGAGCCCGGGCATGCGGACGTCCATCAGCACCACGTCGGGCTGGTGCGCGCGGGTCAGTTCCACGGCGGCGCGCCCGTCCTCGGCCTCGGCAACAACCTGAAGATCGTCTTGGCTGTCCAGGATCATGCGCAGGCCGGAACGGACCAGCGCCTGGTCGTCGGCGATCAGCAGCCGGATCGGGGTCTCCATCAGCCGATCATCGACCCGATGACGAATCCAGCGGAAGTCGCGCGTCGACGAGGAAACCGCCGTCCGCCTCGCGCTGCGCGGCGAGGGTGCCGCCGTAGACGCGCACCCGCTCGCTCATGCCGAAAAGCCCGTGCCCGGCCCCGGTGTCGGCTTCCGGGGCCGGGCTGCCCGGGGAGTTACGGATGCGCAGGTGCAGGGCGTCGGGTTCGTAGGCCAGCGTCATCTCCGTCGGGGCACCGGACGCATGCTTCAGGCAGTTCGTCAGCGCCTCCTGCGCGATCCGGTACACGCACAGCTGCAACCCACCGGGCAGCGGCACGGGCACGACGGTGGTCGTGAGCGTCACCGGCATACCGGCGCCGCGCAGTTGCTCGACCAGGGCGGGAAGCCGATCCAGACCGGGCTGCGGTTCACCGGCGTCGGCGGCATCGCCCGTGCGCAGCAGCCCGAGCAGCCGCCGCATCTCGGCCAGCGCCTCCTGCCCGGTCCGGCGGACCGTGCTCAGCGGCTCCTGGGCCGCGGCGGGGTCGGATTTGAGCATCTGCTCAGCCGCAGCCGCCTGCACCACCATCACCCCCATGCCGTGCGCGACGACGTCGTGCAGTTCCCGCGCAATGCGGGAGCGCTCCTCGGCGGCCGCGGCCTCGCGTTGCGCCTGCGCCTCGGCTGCGGCACGTTGCCGGTCCATCGCGCGACGACGCATCGTCCGGCCCACCAGCCAGGCTGCAGCAGACAGGATCCCAGCAAACGCGAGGTTGTCGAGCCGATCGCTCATCGCCTGGTCCGGCAGGCGCACGATGTGCAGCGCCAGCGCCGCCGCGCTGACGACGCTGATCGCCACCAGTCGCCATCCGGCGACCCAGCGCCCGATGGTGTAGATCTCCACCAGGCCGGCGAACAGCCCGCTGGTGGTGTTGGTGGGTGTGGTAGCCAGCGCTTCGACGGCTAGCGCCACCGCGCAGACACCCGCGACCGTGGTCGGGTAGGGCCGGCGCAGGGCGATCGGTGCGGTCTGCGCGAAGAGCAGCATGCCGTGAACCAGCCCGTGCCAGCCGGACGTGTGGGCGAAGTGCAACTCGACCTGGCCGCCGGCGGTCAGCGCCGCCGCAAGCGCGAGATCGGGCCAGACGCTCGTCCACGAAGCGGCGTCGGCGCGACGGGACCAGCCGTGCACGCTCCAAAGCGTAGGACGATCCGGCCCGGATGCTATCGGGCTCGGGAAGGAAATCGGTCATCCGAAGGTCGGAATCTCCGGTGCACGGAACCCGACCAGCGGCGGATCAGATCGATGCGTCCCGGCGGATGTGGACGACGTCACCTCGGACCTAGCGTCGCCGCCATGACCACAACACACCGCTTACCTCGCACCGCACGTCGCGTCCGGTTGGCCCTGGCGGGCACCGTGACCACGCTGGGCGCCCTCGCCCTCTTCGCGCCGCCGGCATCAGCGGAGCCGCCCGGCACCACGCAGATCCCCGCTGCCGGTGCGCCCGTCACCTGTGCCGGGGTCGGGACGCTCACCGGCAGCAGCGGCTACCTGGTGGAGTCCGAGTCGACCCACATCGACCGGCAGGGCCGGGCCCACGTGCAATTCACCATCGGCGCACGCGGTGTCGTCCTCACCGGGGACGACGGCGCCCGCTACCGCCTGGTCGGCGCCGGATTCGACGCCGTGCTCTACCAGACCGGTGACGTCACCGGCGACATCCGAAGCGAGGACGAGGCATTCGCCTTCGACGTCGTCGGGCCGCAGGGTCGTGTCGGTGTCGTGCGGTTCTGGTTGCGCACCGGACCCGACCAGATCCCGCACGTGCACGACTCCAGCACCTGCCAACTACCGAACATGTCCTAGAAGGAGACCGTCATGAAACGCACTCTCGTCATCGCCCTGATCGCCACCCCGGTGCTGCTGGCACTGTCCTACCCGTGGCGCAACGCCACCGGCGGCGCCGGCGCCATCGTGAGTACGGTCGGCTGGTTCGGGTTCCTCGTCGCACTGCTGATCGTCATCGTCATGGCCGTCGCCCTCGGCATCCGCCGGCTACGCACCCGCAAGACCGCCGCCGACTGACCGTCAGATTGCTGCCGCGCCCGCCGAAGCCGAGCCGGGGGCACGCCCCCGCCGGGCGCGCCCCGGCAAAGCCTCGGCCGGGCGGACAAGGCACCGGCACCGAACTACGTCATATCCGATGACGACCCGGACACGATCGGGCCACTACCAGAGAGCGGTCAGTAGAGCTCGACGTAGAAGTTCACGCCGAGCTCGTCATACAGTTCCCGGCCGCGGCGCGCCTCGCCGGCGAGGTCTTCGATGAGACGTTCCCGCGGGAACGGGATATCGCGGAAACGTGGCAGATCGGCTTCGGTCGGATCCTGGTCGGTCGCCTCCGCGGCCGCCGCTTCGACGCACTCGTACACATCGGTCACGGGCATGCCCTGGTGATCGACGGGGTACCGGTAGGCCATGTCGGGATCGGTCACATCCACGACGGAGATGCGCACAACGTCGGTATCGGGCCGCATCAGGAAGAACCCGCCCACGGGCGCGTCATCTACCGCGATGCGAACCAACGCAGGCTCACCGCGCCGGAGCCGGTCACTCGCCGAACCCATCTGCAATGTCCATCGGGCAAGGTCACCCATGCCGACTCGTGACGGCCACAGCGATTCGCCGCCGACGGTCAGATCCAGAGCGACCATCCCCAGATAGGGCGTCCAGTCGGCCTCGCCGCGGCGGTGCTGATCCAGATACTCGCTCAGGGGCACCGTGTCGCCGCCGGTACCTCGGTACAAGAGCAACCGGAGACGGTCGTCTGCCATCGATTCGCTCATGATCTACGTAATGTACCCGCGGAGCCGACCGATGCCCTCGGCCAGGAAGCCCTTGAGCTGATGATGCATCCATCCGCCCTTGGGGTAGAGCTGGCTCACCGCGACGCGGTAGGTCTGCGGACCGGTTTGGCTGAAATAGGAATACGCGATCACGTAATTGCCTGTCGTCTGCTGCGTGCCGCCGGCATTCCACGCCGCATTTTTGATCTGCGTGGAAAGTCCCGCGCCGGCGGCTGCCGCCGCCCTGCCCGCGATATCCGTCCCCGGAGCCCACATGGAACTCAAACCCCCGTACCGGTGACAGTTCCCGACGTCGAACCAGAACGCTTCGTACGAATGGCCGTCTTTGAAATGCGTGTGCTTGTTTTCGGGAAGTACGACTTCCGCGCGGTACGGACCGCCCTGAGGCGGTGGGACGTCGTAGAAACCGAGGACGTTGGCGGCGCCTCCGAGATCATTCGTGCCGCCGGCGGGCTGGACGTGTGTTCGGAATTTCTGTGCCTGGGCGAGTCGCTGCGCCCAGGTATACCCGCCCGCTTGCACGGCAGTCGTGATGTAGGCCTTGGCGTGTTTCGCCTCGTACTTGCCGGCCGCGTGGTAATCGGTGCACTCCTTGAGCAGGTCCCCCACATCGGTCTTCGTCATGGCGTTGTCGTAACCGGTGTCGATGGCGGCGGCGAGCTCGGTCCAGTCCGGCCACTTCTTGCTCACGTTCTCGATCTTGGTTTGGAAGTCTTCGGTTTCGGCGACGTCCTTCAGCGGCGCGGCCTTGAGCCCGTCGACGAGGAGTTTCACGTTGTCCTGGGTCCAGGCGTATTTCGCGCAACCCTTGACGAGTTTGGCGAGCATGGTGCAATCCGGCTGCTTCGCGTAAAAAGCCTCGAACAGCGCGGCCATCTTCTTGAAGTCGGTCCAGGCGGCTTTGACCTTCGCCTCCTTGATCTGCGGATGCAGGTCGGTGGCCTCGGTCGCGACGCCGACCAGAATCTCCTTGCGACAGCCATCGACAAGGTCGCGCGCCTGTACGAGCGTGGCTTCGATCGCAGCGAACGCTTTGACGAGCTTGGCGAGCATGGCGCAGTCCGGCTGCTTCGCGTAGAACGCTTCGAACAACTCGGCAACCTTCGTGACCTCGACCCAGGCGGCCTTGGCCTTCGCATCCTTGAGCTGCACCTGCAGATCCGTCGCGGGATCCGCGAATCCCAGCAGGATCTCCTTGCGGCAAGTCGCCACCAGCGTGCGGGATTCTTCGCCGGTGAACTCGCACGTCCGGCTCGCCTTGATGAACCTTTCGATCTCCGGCAGGGACCCGGCCTTGGCGTGGAACTCGGCCATGACCGTTCCGATATCGGCGAAACTCCACGCCTTGGCGCGCTCGGTGATTTCCTTGCCCAGCGTGGCGGAGGTGCCCAGATGGATCAGCACGTCCTTCGGCAATCTCCCGGCGAGGCCCAGAACCTGTGCGGCGCTCCACGTCTCGGTCTTGCACCGCCCTAACAGACCGGACTGCTCCGCGGTGCTGAGAACGTCGTTGGTCGCCGCGAGAACGGCATTGATGTGCGGGACCGTCCACGGCACGGGAGCCAGCTTCAACAGATCCTCGAACAACGGCACGTCGGCCTGTCGGTCGAAGAACAGGTCGAAGCGCGCCTTGTCGAACGGAGACGCGAACTTGCTGATATTGGTCGCCGCAAAAGAGATCTTCGCCGGGTTATCGGCATTGGCCTCGAGCCACGACACCATTTCCGGGCCGGCCACGGCGTGGCGGAGAGAAAGCAAGGACTGCGCCTTCGTCTGGTCGCCGCCGGACAGCGACCGCGCCCACAGCGTCTCCTCTGCCGCGCCCCGCGCCAACGGCCCCGGATTCAGCTGGCCCGCTTCCTCGGTGGCACGCTTGCCAGCGGTCGTCAACAGGGCCGTACCCGCCCGCGTCTGCGCGAGCTTCTGTTTCGCAGCGGGCATCTGATCCCGCATCTGATTCCGCCGGTACTCCTTGACCTCCTTCTTGCGCTTCTGCTCCTTTCGCCGCCGATTCTTCTTCTGATTCCGCTCGCGCTTCTTGCGCCGCTCCTCCGAATCCTCAGGCTCCCCTGACTCCTCCGCCGGCTGTTCGCCGGATTCGAGGGCCGGGCCGGAGTCGGATGTCTGTGTACCGTTGCCGTCCTTCGTCAACACGGCGAGGCCGCCGCCTTCTTCTCCTTCTTCGCCCGAAGACTCGACCTCGTCACCCGGAGCGCGGCGCAAGGCGGCGAACATGCGGCCGGCGCCGGCTCGGCGCGACTCTGAGCCATCGAGCCTGCCACCCAGCGGCGCTACCGCCGTGCTACGTCGCAATGCCGTGAGCACCCGATCGGCCGAGCGGTCCGCTGCCGCCTCGGCCGGATCGTCTGACCGCCCCACGGTGAGCCTGCCCCGGCTCGCAGCGTCGGTCCCGGCGCGCTGGGCGGCGACATGGCTGAGTTCATGGGCGATGGTCCGGCGGCCGGCGTCGGACGAGGGCTGGTAGGCGCCGGGGGCGAAATAGATGTCGTTGCCGTGGGTGAACGCCGCGGCCTGCACCGACCGGGCCATGGATCCGGCCTCGGCATCGGCGTGCACCCGGACATCGGAGGCGTCGATCTTCAGTTGGGCGGACATCGGCCCGGCAATCGAATCCGGCAGGGGGCTCCCACCGCCGCGGCGCCGGCGAAGTGCCCCCACCACGGCATCGTCCACCGCAGAACCGCCCACCGCGTCATCGCGTGCGCCGTCGCGGCGCCGCAGACTCCGGAGCCCCTGATCATCGGAACCCATCACCCCTGGAACCGGCATGAATCCAGGGGCCGGCAGGCCGCCTTCTGGTTCCGACACCCGCGCCACGGTAATCCGACCGGCACCATCGTCGGCGTCCGGTTTCCGTTCCTGCGCCATGGACTGTTCCGGCATTCCCCGACCTCGATGTCCATCCATCGCGCGACCATCACCCGGCCACCGGGCCACGCGCGACGTATCACGACGACGATACGCTGGGCGACTCGGCTTGTCGTGACGAAATGTCAGGATCGGCCGGAATCGGCCACCCAACCGGCGCCTCACTCTCCCGGCGTGTTGTCCACAGGCTGGGCATCGCAGCGGCGCGCGTTGTCGGAGCCCCCGGTTATGCTCGGACGACCGCGCATTGCGGCAGCGCTCGACGTGTGAACGCGCGGAAGACTAGCGAGCGGACGACAGAGAGGAGCGGCCGTGAGCACCGGACCATACGGCGACGCCGACGGCCCGTTCGGCGGCAGCACCGTCGGCGGAAGTGCGCCGGGCCAGAGCGAACCGCCCGCGTATCCGGGCGCACCGACCGGGCAGAGCGGCTACCCGGTCGCGTATCCAGCGGCGCCCGGGTACCAACCGGCGCAGCCCTATCCGCCGACCGTCGGCGGCCCCCAGCCCGGCTACGCCGGGGCGCCCGCCGGGTATCCGGCCGCGTATTCGGCGGGGGTCTACGCGCCAGGCGCGATGACGTACGGCGCATACCCGGCGCCGCGCAACGGGCTGGGCACCGCAGCGCTCGTGCTCGGGATCATCGGGGTCGTCCTGTGTTGGATCCCGTTCACCGGATGGGCGCTCAACATCCTGGCCGTGATCTTCGGGGCGATCGGGCGCAAACGCGCGATCAACGGCGAGGCGAACAACAAGTCGTCCGCGGTCGCCGGGCTCGTGCTCGGCGTGGTCGGGTTGGCCGTGTGGGTAGTGATCGTGATCTTCGCGTTCGCGGCCTTCAACCAGGCAAGCACCACCATCGGCTCCTACAACTCCTGACGCAACCGGGCCGCCGTGACCACACCGCACGCACCCCGCGGGCGGTGTGCATTGCGTCGCACCGCGCTCCGCGCCTGGCTCCGCCGCCGAGGGCCGTTCTCGGCCCCCGGGGCGCCTCCTCGCCGTAGGGGCGAGCCGCGGCCGGACAGGGGATCGGTGATGCCGCTCGTTCTCGGCATGGTCGTGTGCCTGTTGTTGCTCGGCGCGGGCGTCACCGCGGCCACGTCGGCGTTCCTCGCGCGCAGCAGACTGCAACACTCCTGCGACGGAGCGGCCGCGGCCGCCGCGGCCGCCACCCACCGGGCACTGCTGCTCGCCGGGGCTGCCACCGAGGACGTGGCACGGTCGGCCGCCCTCGACTACCTGCGCCCGCGCGACCCGGCGACCGCAGTCGACGGCGCCATCGCCGGACCCGGCGGCGGACCGGGCGACACGGTGGAACTGCGCTGCACGGGGACGTCGGCGATCACCTTCGGAGCCGTCTTCGGCGTCGCGGAGATGACGATGACCGTACGCGCAGTCGGCCGTTCCCTGCTGCCGGAATGACACGGCGGACGCGGCGAGCCCCGACGTGGCGCCGCCCTGCTCCCACCCGCGCTGATCAACTGAAAATCGACGTCCAGTTGTGACCAAGATCCACTTCACCTGCGGAAACGCGGGCTGTGCCCGCAACTGGACGTCACATTTCAGGTGATCGACGCACGTAGCTCGAGAACAGGGCGGGCAGTAAGGTTTCCGGGTATGGCAGCGCTCTCCGGACAATCCCCGCGACTCTCCACCCGCCTGGACCTGTTGGCGATCGACCGCACCCTGTCCGAGGACGATCTCGCGATCCGTGGCGCGACCAGGCAACTGATGGACGACGCCGTCCGCCCCTACGTCGCCGACTGGTACGAGGCCGGCGAGATCCCGGCCCGCGACCTCGCCCGCAAGTGCGGCGAGACCGGTTTGCTGGGAATGCATCTCGAGGGTTACGGCTGCGCCGGGACGTCGACAGTCGCGTACGGCCTGGCGTGCATCGAACTCGAGGCTGCCGACTCCGGCATCCGCTCGCTGGTGTCCGTGCAGGGCTCGCTCGCGATGTTCCCGATCTGGAAGTACGGCTCCGAGGAGCAGAAGCAGAAGTATCTGCCGGGCATGGCTGCGGGTGAGATCGTCGGCTGCTTCGGGCTTACCGAACCCGACGCCGGCTCCGACCCCGGCTCCATGCGCACCCGGGCGCGCCGCGACGGCGACAGCTTCGTGCTCGACGGCAGCAAGATGTGGATCACGAACGGCACCGTGGCCGACATCGCCGTGGTGTGGGCCAAACTCGCCTCCGATGACGCTGCCGATGGCACCGAGGGCGGCGCCAGTGGCCGCGGCGCCGGCGAACAGATCCGCGGCTTCATCGTCCCTACCAACACACCGGGTTTCACCGCGCGCGAGGTGAAACACAAGCTCTCCCTTCGCGCGTCGGCCACCGCGGAGCTCACCTTCGACTCGGTGCGGCTCGGGCCGGAGGCGATCCTGCCGGACGCGAGGGGCCTGAAGGCGCCGCTGTCGTGCCTCACCCAGGCGCGCACCGGCATCCTGTTCGGCGCCCTCGGCGCGGCCCGCGACTGCCTCGAGGTCGCGCTCGACTATGTCGGCACCAGAACGGTTTTCGGCTCGCCCCTGGGCAGCTACCAGCTCACCCAGGCAAAGCTGGCGGATATGACGACGTCCTACACCGCGGCGTATCTGATGGCGCTGCACATCGGGCGCACCGCGGACGAGGGCGCCGCGACGCCGACCATGGTGTCCATGGGCAAGCTCAACTCGACCCGCACCGCGATCGAGATCGCCCGCACCTGCCGCACTTTGCTCGGCGCCAACGGGATCTCCGGCGAGTACCCGGTGCTGCGGCACGCCAACAACCTGGAGAGCGTGCTCACCTACGAGGGCACCGCCGAGGTACACCAACTGGTGCTCGGCCGGGCGCTGACCGGATTGAACGCGTTCGGCTGAGACGGGACGGGGAGGAGTTCCGCGTCGAAGCGCGCCAGCCCGGCGAAGCCGACAATTGGATACCGTCGGCTGAGACGCCGGTTCACCCGGGCCGACGCTGTCCGGACCCGCCCCACGGGCCGCGCCTGCGCGGACCGCGAACAGCGTCATACTCGACGACTTCGCGCTACCCGGTGAGCAACATCACCGACACGCGTTCGCGCCCCGAACGAACCGATCGCCGGTCCGGGACGTCTTCACTTGAAGCCCGGTTCGCCGATGTATTGGGCGGTGAGCCGAGCAGAAAACGGACGCGCGGCGCTGTGCGTCGCGTTCCTGACCGCGGGGAGGTGCCAGGCAGGCTAGCCTGGTAAAAGGTCTCGTCCGATCGAGCGCAGACAGGCGGAGCGAAGGAAAGTGTCGTCAGCGACAGGGCCGGAATTCGGGCCCAACGACTGGTTCGTCGAGGAAAAATATCAACAGTTCCTGGCCGATCCGGCCAGCGTCGGCGCCACCTGGCGAAGTTACTTCGCGGAGCTCGCCAATGGGTCGGCACCTAACGACACCGTGGCCGGGCGCTCCGGCGGCACGGCAACCGCGGTGCGCACGGCGCCCCGGGTCGCGGCGCCTGCGATGAGCGCCCCGACGGCGCCGCCGGCGAGCGCGCCACCAACCGCCCCGCCTGCCCCGACCGCACCGAGCGCACCCCCGGCCGCGACGCCTGCGGCCCCCCCGACGGACACCCCGGCCCGGCCGACCGCCACGGTGACCCCCGCCGACGTCGCCGCCCAGGCCAAGCCGGCCGCCGCCGCGCTCGCCGAGCCGACCGACACCGCGAGCCCGCTGCGCGGACCCGCCGCCGCTGTCGTGCGGAACATGATCGCGTCGCTGGAGATCCCCACCGCGACATCGGTGCGCGCCGTTCCGGCGAAGCTGATCGCCGACAACCGCATCGTCATCAACAATTTCCTGCGCCGGCACCGCCGCGGCAAGATCTCCTTCACGCACCTCATCGGTTACGCGATGGTGCGCGCGCTCGCCGACTTCCCCGGCATGAACCGGCATTTCGCCGAGATCGACGGCAAGCCGCAGGTCGTCTCGCCGGCCCACATCAACCTGGGCCTGGCCATCGATCTGCCCGGCAAGGGCGGCAACCGGTCGCTGGTCGTCGTGCCCATCAAGGCGACCGAGCACATGACGTTCACTGAGTTCTGGACGGCGTACGAGGACGTCGTCCACAAGACCCGCGACGGCAACCTCACCATGGAGGACTTCGCCGGGACGACGATCTCGCTGACCAATCCGGGCGGCATCGGGACCGTGCACTCGGTGCCGCGGCTGATGTCCGGCCAGGGCGCCATCATCGGCGTCGGCGCGATGGAGTACCCCGCCGAGTTCCAGGGCGCGAGCGAAGAGACCATCGCCGAACTCGGCGTCTCCAAGATCATGACGCTCACCTCTACCTACGACCACCGCATCATCCAGGGCGCCGAGTCCGGCGAGTTCCTGAAGCGCATCCACGCGCTTCTGCTCGGTGAAAGCGGTTTCTACGACGACGTTTTCGCCGACCTGCGGGTGCCGTACGAGCCGGTGCGCTGGGTCGTCGACCGCAGCCTCGGCCGCCACGGCAAGCTCGGCAAGACCGCGCGGGTGCTCGAACTGATCGACGCGTACCGCACCCGCGGCCACCTGATGGCCGACATCGATCCGCTGAACTACCGGCAGCGGAAGCACCCGGACCTGGACGTGCTGGAACACGACCTGACGCTGTGGGATCTCGAGCGGGAGTTCCCCGTCGGCGGGTTCAACGGCGAAGAGTTCATGAAGCTGCGCGACGTGCTCGGCGTGCTGCGCGACGCCTACTGCCGCACGGTCGGCGTCGAGTACATGCACATCATGGACCCGGTGCAGCGGCGCTGGATCCAGGAGCGGGTCGAGCGGCACCGCGGGAACCCGGACGTCCGGGAGCAGAAGTACATCCTGTCGCGGCTCAACGCCGCCGAGGCCTTCGAGACCTTCCTGCAGACGAAATACATTGGGCAGAAACGGTTCTCGCTCGAAGGCGGGGAGACGCTGATCCCGCTGCTGGACGTGGTCCTCGCTACCGCGGTGGACAACGGCCTCGACGAGGTCGTGATCGGCATGGCGCACCGTGGCCGGCTCAACGTGCTGGCGAACATCATCGGCAAGCCGTATTCGCAGATCTTCCGCGAGTTCGAGGACAACCGCGACCCGTCGCAGGCGCACGGGTCCGGGGACGTCAAGTACCACCTGGGCGCCGAGGGCAAGTACATCCCGCCGTCCGGCGAGGGCCAGCTGGACGTCTCCATGGTCGCCAACCCCTCGCATCTCGAGGTCGTCGACCCGGTGCTCGAAGGCGTGGTCCGGGCCAAGCAGGACGTGCTGAACAAGGGCAGCGAGAAGGGCGACGGCGGGTACTCCGTCATGGCCGTCATGCTGCACGGGGATGCCGCGTTCGCCGGCCAGGGCGTGGTCGCCGAGACGCTGAACCTCTCCCAGCTGCGCGGATACCGCACCGGCGGCACCGTGCACGTCGTCATCAACAACCAGGTCGGGTTCACCACCGCGCCCGAGCATTCGCGGTCCGGCGAGTACTCCACCGACGTCGCCAAGATGATCCAGGCACCGATCTTCCACGTGAACGGCGACGACCCGGAGGCCGCGGCCTGGGTCGCCCGGCTGGCCGTGGAGTACCGGCAGCGGTTCAGCAAGGACGTCGTCATCGACATGGTGTGTTACCGCCGCCGCGGGCACAACGAGGGCGACGACCCGTCCATGACGAACCCGCAGATGTACGAGATCATCGACGGCAAGCGGTCGGTGCGCACCATCTACACCGAGGCGCTCGTCGACCGCGGCGATCTCTCGCCGGAGGACGCCGACGAGCTCGTGCGGGATTACCACACCAAGCTCGAGCGGGTGTTCAACGAGGTCCGCGAGCTGGAGAAGGCCGTCCCCGAGCCATCGCCGTCGGTCGAGGCGCAGCAGCAGATCCCCACCAAGGTGATCACGAACATCCCGGTGGAGCTGGTGCACCGGATCGGCGATGCGCATGTCGAGATCCCCGAGACGTTCACCGTGCACCCGCGGGTGAAGACCGTGCTCGACCGGCGGCAGGAGATGTCCCGCCACGGCGGCATCGACTGGGCGTTCGCCGAGCTGCTCGCGCTCGGTTCGATCGCGGCCGAGGGCCGGATGGTGCGCGTGGCCGGGCAGGACACCCGGCGCGGCACCTTCTCGCAGCGGCACGCCGCGCTCATCGACAGGAAGAACGGCGCGGAATACCTTCCGCTGCAACATCTCACGGAGGGCCAGGAGCGCTTCCTGATCTACGACTCGGCGCTCACCGAGTACGCGGCGCTCGGGTTCGAGTACGGCTACTCGGTCGCCAATCGCGACGCGCTGGTGATCTGGGAGGCCCAGTTCGGCGACTTCGTCAACGGCGCTCAGTCGGTGATCGACGAGTACCTGTCGTCCGGCGAGGCGAAGTGGGGCGAGGAGTCCGGCGTCGTGCTGCTGCTCCCGCACGGCCAGGAGGGGCAGGGCCCGGACCACACCTCCGGGCGCATTGAGCGGTTCCTGCAGCTGTGCGCCGAGGGCTCCATGACGGTCGCCGAGCCGTCCACCCCGGCGAACTATTTCCACCTGCTGCGGCGGCACGTGCTCGACGGCGTGCACCGGCCGATGATCGTCTACACGCCGAAGTCGATGCTGCGCCTCAAGGACGCCGTCTCGGCCGTCGAGGACTTCACCACCGGCAAGTTCGAGTCGGTGCTGCCGGACACCTCCGTCGACCCGTCCGCGGCGCGCACGGTGCTGCTGGTCTCCGGGAAGCTGTACTACGAGCTGGACCACTACCGGACGCAGCACGGCATCACCGATACGGCGATCGTCCGCCTCGAACAGCTCTACCCGATCCCGCGGCGCAAGCTGGAGTCCGTGCTGGCGCCGTACGGCGAGGGCGTCGAGTTCCGCTGGGTGCAGGAGGAGCCGCGGAACCAGGGGGCGTGGAGCTTCATGGCGCAGAACCTGCCGGAGCTGCTGCCGCGCCTGGCGGGCATCCGACGCGTCTCGCGGCGGGCCATGGCCGCGCCGTCCGCCGGCTCCGCCAAGGTGCACGCCGTGGAGCAGCAGGCCGTGATCAGCGAGGCGTTCGCCTGATCGACCCGTATTCGTCTTGACAGCGGTTTCGGTTGCGTCGCTGGCGGTTTCGGCTGCGCTGGTTCCGGTTTTCGCCGGGTCGGCAGCGGGTATGACGACGATGACGTTGCTCTCGCCCGCACCCTGTACCGATGCGCTTGGCCCGGAAGCGGAATAGGTCCAGGGGCCGCGCGGTTGACCCGAGCGGACCAGGGAAAGGCAGGATGGCGATGCAGGTCGAGGTGTTCTCGGATGTGGTGTGCCCGTGGTGCTATATCGGCAAGCGGCGGTTGGAGCAGGCGCTGGACGGGTTCGCGCATCGCGACGACGTGACGGTGACGTTCCGTTCCTTCCAGCTCGACCCGTCCATACCCAAGGACGTGACCGTCACCCAGGTCGAGCGGCTCGCCGAGAAGTACGGCGTGTCGATGGCGCAGGCCGAGGCGATGAACGCCCGCGTCAGCGGGGTGGCCGCCGGCGTAGGGCTGGACTTCCACCTCGACGCCGCGCACCCGGCGAACACGTTCGACGCCCACCGGCTGCTGCACTTCGCCGCCGAACACGGCAAGCAGGCCGAGCTCAAGGAGCGGCTGATGCAGGCGTACTTCATGCGCGGCGAGGATATCGGCGATCCCGAATCGCTCGCGGATCTCGCGGCCGAGGTCGGCCTCGACCGGGACGAGGCGCGCGCCGTGCTGGCGAGCGACCGGTACGCCGATGCCTTCCGCGAGGACGTGTCGCTGGCGCGCGCCTTCGGCATCAACTCGGTGCCGTTCTTCGTGATCGACCGAAAGTACGGGATCGCCGGCGCACAAGACGTCGCGGTGCTCCGGGACGCCCTCGAACAGGCCTGGGCCACCGCGCATCCGCTGACCATGGTGAGCGTCGGGGCTGCGACCGGCTCTGCTGACGAAGCCGCCGATGCGGCCGGCGCGGGCGACTGCACCGACGGCGTCTGCCGCGTCTAGCGCTGCTCGGCGTCGGCCACCGTTTGTTTCCGACCGACACGCCTCGGGAGCGTCCTCCGATCCGCTCTGGTTCGTTCCACCCGCTCGGCCCCGACCAGCGCGCTAGGAAGCGTCGTCCGCCCGCGGCGTCCGGCGGTCGAGCGCCGCGACCGTGATCCAGGCCGCGGCTGCCGCGAGGACGGCGGCGGGGACGGCATCCACGCCTTGCCTACCGACGAGCAGGGCCGCCAGCAGTACGGACGAGAACAGCAGACGAGTTCCGGCGGCCATGCCGGCCGCGGCGCCGACCGCGACCGCGAGGGTTGGCGACACGCCGAACCCGATGGTGGCCAGCGTCGCGACCGCGACGCCGAGGAAGATCGCCGGGAACACCGGCCCGCCCCGGAAGCCGCAGCCGAGGCTCACCGCGTAGGCGAGTGCCTTCGCGCCGAGCACCACCAGAACGACCGCGACGGATTTCTCGGCGACGATGGCGGGCACCGAGACTTGGCCCGAGAACAGCACGTCCTGCGAGTTGCCGCCGAGCGCTCGGGCGGCCTGTGCCAGCAGACCGACCGCGAGTCCACCGGCAAGCAGCAGCATCGCCATGCCGCGACGCCCGTGTCTGTGTCCGCGTCCGAGGCCCGTGAGCCCACCGGCGGCGCGGCGAACCACGGCAATGACGAGCGCCGTCACGACGCCGATGACGACCGCCACGGCTAGGTCGAGCACATGCGTCCCGTCATACGCGGGCAGCCCCGGCACGGCGATGGCCGTGGCGTTCAGCCCGCCCCAGGCGCCCAGCCCGACGAACAGGACGTAGCCGATCGCGGCCGCCACCAGCCCGGGCAGCAGCGTCGGCAACAGCGCGGCACCCATCGCGAGGCCGCTTTCGAGCAGCAGCATCCCTGCGACGAGCGGCCCGCCGAACAGCGCCGAGATCGCCGAGAACGACCCCGCGGTGCCGAGCACGGCGCTGCCGGGCGGCCCGAGCTTGACCATCCGCGTCACCGCAACACCGACCACCGAACCGAGCGCGATCAGCGGTGCCTCCGGCCCGAGCACCGCGCCGAACGCGAGCGTGCCGACAGCGGCCAGCGCGATGCCCGGCGCGTACTCGATCGGCGTCGGCCCGCCGCCGATCCCCTTCAGCGGCTCATGACCGCCGTCGCCGGGCAGCAGAGCACGCGCCGCGGCGACCAGCGCGGCGCCGACAACGGGCAGCCCGATCACCAGATACCAGGGCGGCGACGACGCGCCGAGGGCATGCGGCAGCACGTCCCACAGCCAATGCTCGAGCTCGTGCACGAACGCGAGGAAGAGCGCCGCGAGCAGCGCGGCCGGTATCCCGATCAGCGCACCGAGCAGGACGAGCCGAAGGTAGGCCCGTACGCTCATCTCCGGGTTCTCACCGTGCACACGCGTCTCGGCCATCCAACCCTTCCCCCAGAAACAGTCAGCCAGAAACAGACAGCGAGGATGTCACAAGCACGGCCCGCGGCAATGCGTCGCCAGCGCCGCCATCGTTGTGAAATGATTCACAATTCTTACTGAAGGCCATTCTCAGATCATTTTCGAAAATGGCCGTGCTCCTGGCGATATTACTTGCTTTATACGTTCGTTTTGTTCCCGTTATCTGTCTGTTACCTAAAGTCGTGAGCGCGCATGACGCTCGCCCGTCACGTAACGTCACGCCCAACGCCACGATCGTGGCGTGTGACCAGCAGCGCTACGCCGAACTGCCCATCGTTGCCCGCGACGGCGTAGCGGACCTTCGATCGGGATCGGCCGGGCAACGGCGGGAAAGCGTTCGGCACCGTATCGGATCGCCGATCGATTCCCGGCCGGGCAGCAAGCAGACAAGGAAGAGGATGACACAGCGCCACATCGGTCGGCATCGCAAGCCCTCCACCACCCGGAAGACGATTGCTCGCGGCGTGTCCGTGGGCATGATCGCCAGCACCGCCGCCCTCGCCGCCGCACTCCCGGCGAATGCCGCCACCGACGCCACCTGGAACCGGGTCGCACAGTGCGAGTCGAGCGGTAATTGGCACATCAACACCGGCAATGGTTACTACGGCGGGCTGCAATTCAAGCAGTCCACCTGGGTCGCCTACGGCGGCCTGAAGTACGCACCGCGCGCCGATCTCGCCACCAAGGCTCAGCAGATCGCCGTCGCCGAGCGGACTCTCGCCGGCCAGGGATGGCGAGCGTGGACCTGCGCCGCCATGGTCGGCGCGTCCGGCGCCCCGACCTTCCGCGACGTCCCCAGCACGCCCGCGACGACCACGGCATCGCTCGCCGCCAAGCCGACCACTGGGAAGGCGATCGTGCAGAAGGTCGCGCCGGTGGTTCGGACGACCGCCAAGCACCGGGCACCGGAGACGGCCGAGCCGACCGGGTCGACTGCAGCGCACACCTACACGGTCGTCGCCGGCGACACCCTGTCGCAGATCGCGGCACGGCACCACGTCGCCGACGGTTGGCAAGAGTTGTACCGGCTCAACGAGAAGAGCATCCACAACCCGAACCTGATCTACCCGGGGCAGGTACTGCACCTGCCCGCGTGACATGTCGAGCCGGCGCCCGTTGACCATGACTGCCCATGACGCGACGGGCGCCGGCCGGCTGTGATCCCTGCTCGCCGGCCACGACATTTGCTCGTCGGCTGCGACATTTGCGCGCCGACTACGCGACGCGCCGCCCGGCCCGCCACACGGCCCGGGCGCCCACACCGCCCACGCGGTAAGCGATGTGGTCGATAGTCGGGGCGTCGATCACCTGGACGTCGGCCCGTGCCCCGACTTTCAACACCCCGACATCGTCGCGGCGAAGTGCCCTGGCTCCGCCGGCCGTGGCGGCGTGCACCGCCTGCGCGGCAGTGAGGCCGCACTGCAGCACGGCCAGCGCGATCACCAGCGGCATCGACGCCGTGTACGAGGTGCCCGGATTGCAGTTCGTGGCGAGCGCGATCGGCGCCTTGGCATCGGCGAGCCGACGTCCCGGCGCGGGTGGCTGCCGGGTCGACAGGTCCGTCGCGGGAAGCAGAGTCGCGACGGTGGAGCCTCCGGCGAGCGCGTCGACATCCGCGTCGGTCAGGTACGTGCAGTGGTCGGCCGACGCGGCACCGAGGTCCACGGCCAGCCGCACGCCGGGCCCGGGGCCGAGTTGGTTGCCGTGCACCCGCAAGCCCAGGCCCGCCGCGCGCCCGGCCGCAAGTACGCGCCGAGATTCGGCTTCGTCGAAAGCGCCTGTCTCACAGAAGACGTCGATCCAGCGGGCCTGCCCCTTGACCGCGTCCAGCATGGGCCCGCACACCAGATCGAGGTAGGCGTCACGATCATCGTCATATTCGGTGGGAACGACGTGCGCGCCGAGGAAGGTGACCTCGTCCACGCCGGCCTGCGCGGCGATGCGGGCCCCGCGGGCCTCGTCGGGGACGGTCAATCCGTATCCGGTCTTGGTCTCGATGCAGGTGGTGCCGGCCGCGTGCATGTCCGCGATCCGGTCGGTGATGAGCTGTGCAAGCGTTTCGTCGTCGGTCGCGCGGGTCGCCTCGACGCTCGCCCGCATGCCGCCGGCCTGGTACGGCTCGCCGGCCATGCGGGCGGTGAACTCGGCGGCGCGATCCCCGGCGAAGACGAGGTGGGTGTGCGAGTCGACCCAGCCGGGCAGCACCGCGTGCCCGGCGACGTTGAGCGACTCGTCCGCGGTGGGCGCCTCGCGCTCCGACCCGATCCAGGCGACGGTGCCGCCCTCGATCACGATCGCGGCATGGTTGATGACGCCGAGTATCCCGGGGCCGGCCGCGGGATCGTTGGTGACGAGCTGGCCGATGCCGGTGATCAAAGTGCTGCGTGGGGACACCGTCATACTCTATGGTCCTTTCGGCCCGCGCCTTCGCCTGCCGCGCTGACCCCCATTGCCTTGTGTGTGCAAGGTGGCGGCGGAGCGCCACGTAAGGCACACCGCGGGCGGATATCGGTGCGGCGTAGCTAGTTCGAGACCGGATCATTCGCAACGACCAGCGTCCCGAGCGCGTCGGCCAGTGCGCCCACACCGGCCACACAGTCGTCGATCTCGGCGAACTCGCCGGGTGCGTGCGAGATTCCGGTCGGGTTCCGCACGAACAGCATGGCGGTCGGCAGGTGCGCGGCGAGTACGCCCGCGTCGTGGCCGGCACCGGTGGGCACGATCGGGCCGGGCACCACGGCGGCGAGCCGATCGCGCAATCCGGCGTCGAAGCGGACTTCCGGCGACGCGGACTCCCGCTGCACCTCGACGGTGCAGCCCTCGTTGGCGGCGTGCTGGCGGATCCGCGCGACGATAGAGTCGACCGCGGCATCGGTGTCTTCCGTTGCGCCGTAACGGGTGTCGAGCCACATCCGCACCTGGGACGCGATCACGTTGGTGCCGCCCGGGATCGGCTCGATGCGTCCGACGGTGGCGACGGCGCCGTCGCGTTCGGTCGCTGCCGCGCGCGCGGTGAGCATGGCGTGCGCTGCGACGACCATCGGATCGCGCCGGTCGGCGATGGCCGTGGTTCCCGCGTGGTTGCCCTCGCCGGTGATGGTGATCCGCCATCGGCCGTGCGCCACGATGCCGGACGCGATCCCGACGGCGGCCCGCGAATCGGCCGCGTGCATCAGCCGACCCTGTTCCACGTGCAGCTCCACGAACGCGCCGATGCGCCGCAGGCGATCCGGGTCGGGGCCGAAGTGCGCCGGATCGACCCCGGCGCGCCGGGCGGCCTCGGCCAGCGTGACTCCGCTCCGGTCCGTGAGCGCGCGGGCCGCATCCAGATCGGTGGCACCGGCGAGCAGCCGAGAACCCAAGCAAGGCAACCCGAACCGGCCGCCCTCCTCTTCGGCGAAGCACACCACGGCGAGCGGCCGGGCGGGCGCCACGCCGCGCGCCCGCAGCTCATCGATGGCCAGTAGCGCGGACACCACGCCGAGCGGGCCGTCGAACGCGCCGCCGCCGGGTACGGAGTCCAGGTGTGAGCCGGTGACGATCGCGCCGCCGCCGGGCAGCACTCCGGCCGCTGCGCCTGACGCCTCCCCCGCTGGCACTCCGCGCGCCGGCCCCGGTGAGACCCACCAGGCCCAGATGTTGCCGTTGCGGTCAGTCTCCACGTCCAGGCCGCGCGCAGCGGCCTCGGCCGCGAACCACTCCCGCATCTGCAGGTCGGCGTCGTCGAACGTGTGTCGAGAATAGCCGCCGCGCACCGGGTCTCGGCCGATCCCGGACAGCGCCGTCCAGAGCGATTCGAACTCGCGTCGGCCGATCGTCGTCATATTCGATGATTCTTCCAGGGTTTCGGGTGCGCGCGCGGCGGGCGCCTCCACCGATTCCGCGATCACAACTCCGGCTGCATGGGGATGGTGAGGCCGGTTCGCCGCGCCGCGCCCTCGGCGATCGGGTAGCCCGCGTCGACGTGCCGCAGCACGCCCATCGCCGGGTCGTTGGTGAGCACCCGCGCGAGCTTCTGCGCGGCCAGCTCGGTGCCGTCCGCGAGCGACACCTGCCCGGCGTGGATCGACCGGCCGATGCCCACGCCGCCGCCGTGGTGGATGGACACCCAGGTCGCCCCGGAGGCCGTGTTCACCAGCGCGTTGAGCAGCGGCCAGTCGGCGATCGCATCGGAACCGTCGGCCATGGACTCGGTCTCGCGGTACGGCGATGCTACCGAGCCGGCATCCAGGTGGTCGCGGCCGATGACGATCGGCGCCGAGATCTCCCCGGAAGCGACGAGCTCGTTGAAGCGCAGACCGGCGAGGTGCCGCTCGCCCGCGCCGAGCCAGCAGATGCGGGCCGGCAGACCCTGGAACGCGATCTTCTCCGGCGCGAGCTTCATCCAGCGTTGCAGGGACTCGTTGTGCGGGAACAGTTCTCGAATGGCGCGATCGGTCGCGTAGATGTCCTTCGGGTCGCCGGACAGGGCGGCCCAGCGGAACGGGCCTTTGCCCTCGCAGAACAGCGGCCGGATGTAGGCCGGCACGAAGCCGGGGAACGCGAACGCGCGGTCGTAGCCGCCGAGTTGCGCCTCGCCGCGGATGGAGTTGCCGTAGTCGAAGACCTCGGCGCCCCCGTCCAGGAAGCCCACCATCGCTTCGACATGCGCCGCCATCGATGCGCGGGACCGGTCGGTGAACTCGTCCGGCTTCTTCTCGGCGTAGTCGTGCCAGTCCTCCACGGACACGCCGAGGGGCAGGTAGGCGAGCGGGTCGTGCGCGGAGGTCTGGTCGGTGACGATGTCGATATCGACTGCGCGGCGCAGGATCTCGGGCACCAGCTCGGCCGCATTGCCGATCACGGCGACCGAGTAGGCGCGCTTCTCCTTCTTCGCCGCCAGCGCCTTCGCGATCCCATCGTCCAGATCCGAAGCGATCTCGTCGAGGTATCGCGTGTCCACCCGGCGCTGCGCGCGATGCCGGTCGACCTCGATACACAGCACCGCCCCGCCGTTCAGCGTGACGGCCAGTGGCTGCGCGCCGCCCATCCCGCCGAGCCCCGCCGTCAGCGTCAACGTTCCGGAAAGTGTTCCACCGTAACGCTTGTCGGCGATCGCTGCGAACGTCTCGTAGGTGCCCTGTACGATCCCCTGGCTGCCGATGTAGATCCAGGAGCCGGCCGTCATCTGGCCGTACATCGTCAGCCCGAGGTGCTCCAGGCGGCGGAACTCGGGCCAGTTCGCCCAGTCCGGCACCAGGTTGGAGTTCGCGATCAGCACGCGCGGCGCCCACTCGTGGGTCTGCAGCACCCCGACCGGCCGGCCGGACTGCACCAGCATCGTCTCGTCCGGCCGCAGCTCGGTGAGCGTGCGCACCATTGCGTCGAACGACGCCCAGTCGCGGGCGGCCTTCCCGGATCCGCCGTAGACCACCAGCCGGTCCGGGTCCTCGGCGACGTCCGGGTCGAGGTTGTTCTGCAGCATGCGCAGCGGGGCCTCGGTCGCCCAGGTCCGTGCGGTGAGGGTGGTGCCGCGTGGGGCGCGCACCGGGCGGGGACCGGCGGCCGCGTGCGATGTGGTTGTGCTCATCGAGAGCTCCTTCACTGGAGGTGGTTTCGGGTATGACGCTGTTCGCGGCTCGCGCCGCCGGGCCGTGTCCGGAGCCCGCGGGGGCGCTAGGCGCGCTCGGACGCAGGCGCCTTCGTCGCGGGGGCGGCGGTGCCGGGGAGTTGCGTGGCCGCCGCGTCGACCACCGCGCCCGATTGCACGAGCCGGAGCACGGCCTCGATCTCGTCCGCCAGGTGGCGGTCCGGCCCCGGTCCGGCGACCACCGTCCGGACCAACGCGTGCACGGCGCCGGTTGCGGCCCCCGGCAGGAGCGGGGCGCGCAGGTCCAAAGCCCTGGCCGCCGTGAGGATCTCGATCGCGAGCACGCGCGACAGGCCGTCCAGCGAACGCCGCAGCTTTCGGCCGGCGTGCCAGCCCATGGACACGTGGTCTTCCTGCATCGCCGAGGACGGGATCGAGTCGACCGAGGCCGGGGCGGCGAGACGCTTGAGTTCCGAGACGATTCCGGCTTGCGTGTACTGGGCGATCATGTGCCCGGAGTCCACCCCGACCTCGTGCGCCAGGAACGGGGGCAGCCCGTGCGAGCGGGCCGGGTCGAGCATGCGGTCGGTGCGGCGTTCGGACATCGACGCGACGTCCGCGACCGAGATCGCCAGGAAGTCCAGCACCGCGGCGACCGGCGCGCCGTGGAAGTTGCCGTTGGACTCCACCCGGCCGTCCGGCAGCACCACCGGATTGTCGATGGCAGCAGCCAACTCTCGCGACGCGACCAGCGCGGCGTAGTCGGCGGTGTCGCGGGCGGTGCCGTGCACCGCCGGGGCGCAGCGCAGGGAGTAGGCGTCCTGCACGGTCGGGTCCTCCGGCCCGGCGTGCGAGGCGACGATTTGCGAGCCGGCGAGTAGCGCCAGGATGTGCGCGGCGCTGGTTGCCTGCCCCGGATGCGGCCGGAGTGCCGCGAGTTCCGGCACGAAGACCCGGTCCGTGCCGAGCAGCGCCTCGACGCTCATCGCCGCGGCGATGTCGGCGGTATCGAGCAGCACGGCGAGATCCGCCAGGCCGAGCAGCAACATGCCGAGCATGCCGTCGGTCCCGTTGATCAGCGCCAGCCCTTCCTTCTCCGCCAACCGCACGGGCGAGAGTCCCGCCGCCGCAAGGGCTTCCGCGGCGGGAATGGTGGCGCCGGAGGCATCGACCACGGTGCCCTCGCCGGTCAGCGCCAGCGCGCACGCGGCCAGCGGCGCGAGATCGCCGGAGCAGCCGAGCGAGCCATACTCGGCCACCACCGGCGTGATCCCGGCATTGAGCATCGCCGCGTAGGCGAGCGCGGTCGCCGGGCGCACGCCGGTCCGCCCGGTGGCGAGCGTCGACAGGCGCAGCAGCATCATCGCGCGGACCACCTCGCGCTCCACGGCCGGTCCGGAGCCGGCGGCGTGCGAGCGGATGAGCGACCGCTGCAGGTCGGCGCGCCGGTCGGGCGGGATGCGCGTGGTGGCGAGCGCCCCGAAGCCGGTGGAGATGCCGTAGTGCGGCGCCGTGTCGCCGGCCAGGGCGTCGACGATGGCGCGGGACTCGGCGATCGCCGCGAGCGCCTCGTCGGTCAACTCCACGCGGGCGCCGCGCCGGGCGACCGCGAGCACGCCGCTACCGGAGACGGGGCCGATGCCGACCTGCACCACCGCGGGCTGTCCGGCCGCGTGCGCGGATTGCTGTGCGGCGGTGTGTGTCGCTGTGTGTGTCACAGTGTCGGCAGTGCGTGCCGCCGTATCGACCGTGGTTTCGGGTATGACGGGATTCGTGGTCACCGCCCCATTCCACCCCGCCGTGCGCACCCGAACCAGTGGCCGCAACCAACTGCTGTCCGGTATACCGGACACATGCCTGTGCCCCGCAGTCGCAACGGCCCGAACTCGGTGAGCGCGGTCCTGCGTCTCCCCGTCGACCGGGAGTCCTGCAGAGAAAATCCGCCCCCATTCTCTGCAGGACTCCCGGTCGACAAGAGCGGCGAGAGAGGTGATCGCGGACCGGCCGGGGTGCAGGACATCAATGGGCCAAGCGGGGCAAGGGACGCCGACCCGCCAGCCGGGGTGCGAGGCCCCCGGCCGCGCCCGGTCCCGGCGCTGCGCCGCGGGCTCGCGGTGCTGAACCTGCTGGCCGCGCGGCCGGGGCCGGTGTCCGCGGCCGCCATCGCGCGGGACCTCGGCCTCGCCCGGTCGAGCGTGTACGAGGCGCTCACCGAACTCGCCGCCGCCGGCTTCGCGGTGCACCTGCCGGAGCGGCGCCGTTGGGGCCTCGGCCTGGCGGCGTTCGAGATCGGCAGCGCCTACCTGCGCGGACAGCCACTGGAACAGCTGGCCACGCCGGTGCTCACCCGGCTGGCCACCACCACGGGCGGCACCGCGCACCTCGGCGTGCTGCACGGTGCGGAGACCCTCTACCTCGCGCGGCACCGCCCGGCGAACGGGCCGAGCCTGGTGACGCACGTGGGAGTGCGGCTGCCGGCCGCGCTCACCGCGACCGGCCTGGCCATGCTCGCCGCGCTCCCCGCGGCGCAGGTGCGGGCGCTGTTCCCGGACCCGGGGGCGTTCGTCGCCCGAACCGACCGCGGCGTCCGAACGGTGCCACAGCTGCGGGCCCGCCTCATCGCCGTGCGCCGCCGCGGCTGGGCCGTGGAGGACGGCGAGGTATCGCCCGACACGGCCTCACTCGCCGCGGCCGTGTTCGACCACAACGCCATGCCGATCGGCGCTGTCGGCCTGACGGTGGCGCACCGCTGCCCGGCCCCCGCCGATGCGCCGCACGGCTGCGGGATCGAGCTCGCCGAGTTCGCCACCGTCGTGCGCAGCGCCGCCGATTCGCTCACCGGCTCCATCGGCGGCCGGGCTCCCCGCCCATGACGCCTTTTACCCAAGAGTCACGTCATAAGCGGCGGACCGGTGTCTCGACCGACAGTCCAGGGCGTCATGGGCGGCTACGCCGAGGCGTTACGTGCTGTCCGCGTCCGCGAGCGCGTCGCCGGGCAGGATCGCCAGCCCCTTCGACACCAGGTCGCGCACATCGCAGCTGACGAGCCGCGCGCCGACGGACTCGGCGGCGGCGACATAGGAGGCGTCGTAGACGGAGATGCCGTGCAGCTGCGCCAGGGCCGTCGCGGCGAAGACCAGGTTGCCGTCTCCGGTCACCACGCCGTCGTCCGCATCCATGCCGGCGATCCGACGTTCCAGCCGGCTCGCCGCTGCGGAGTCGCGCCACGCGCGGACAGCCACGTTGGCGGTCTCGTATCGGGCGAGGTCGAGTGTCAACAATCTCAGGCGCCGGGTCACCAGTTCACGCATCGCCGCGTAATGCTCATCGCGCGCATCTTCGCAGGCCAGCAGCGCGCTCGCATCCAAGAGGAACGTCACTGCTTAGGCCACTTCGGCCGGTTCGCCTTGACCAGTTCGGCGACATTCCCACCATGACCTCGAGCGCCCTCACCCTCGGCGTTGATCTGCCGCATGATTTCCGCGCGCCGACGGCTGCGCTCGCCGCGCGCGTCCTCCGCCAACTCGCGGATCAGGCCGCTGCGCGTGGTCGCCCTAGCCGCTGCCTCGCGATCGAGCCACCCCAGCACGTCGTCCGGGAGCGAAATCATCACCTTCGCCATGAGCGAAGTATAGCCGGTATGGCCCGCGGTGTGCAGTCCTCATGTAGGCCGTGCCGCACTCACTCCGGCCGAGCCGCACGCTCGCGGGTGAGTAGCGCGTTCAGCACGTCGACCCCTTCGGCCGCGTGCGGCACCGTCACCGCGTAGTCCGGGCGGCCGGTGCGGGATATCACCAGGCCGGGGCCGCTGCGGATCACCGCTGCCACACCGCGCGGCGAAACGCGATACCCCCATCCGCCCCATTGCATCGGATTGATGTGCTCCGTGCACACCGCGGTGATGATGTCCAGCGGGATGCGCGGTCGCGGCCAGCCGAACGGCCCCCACAGCGTGTGCACCCCCCGCGCATCGATGCGCACGGCGAGCTCGGACGTCATCGCGAGGGCCACCGCGACGACGCCGACCGGGATCACCACCGGCGGCGCGACCCACCACAGCGCGACGGCGACCAGTGCCGCGACGACTGCCGCCCACCGGGCCCACGTCGCGTGCGCGTGGTCGATCCACACCACCGCCTCGCCGGGCGCGAACACCAGACCGGACGGCGCCGCCGCGGGCACACCCGAGTTCTGCCACTCCCCGGGCAGGATCCACCACGCTCCGATCCCGAGCAGGATCGGCACCGCCACCACCGGCACGATCGCGTACCACGGCAAAGACACGTCCTGCGCACGCGCCGCGCCCGCCGACACCGCGACGGTAGCCACCCACGTTCCGGCGGCCATCCACGTGCCGAAGACAAGCATCGCGGCGAGCATCCGACCGGCGATCGGGGTGTGCGCGAGGTAGATCGCGGCGAGCGCGGCGAGCGCCAACGCGGCCGATATCACCAGCGTGGCCGTGAAGAACCCGCCGATGCTCGCCGTGTTGTTGACCTCGCCGTGCAGGCCCCAGTGCACCGGCAGCGGCTCGGGCAGGCGCGCGCGCAGGGCGAGGTACGTGATCAGCACCAACACGGGCGCCGCGAGTGCGATCGCTCCGCCGAGGAGCCTGCGCAGGAAAGTCGTCATAAACGTTTCGCCCCTGAATCAGTATGTGCCGCAGTCTGTTCGACAGCGTGCGGATCAGTGATGCCCGTCGAAGTCCGGCCCGACGAGGTCAGGTCCACCATGGCGCGGCGCACCGCGTCCGCCGTCTGCTCGGGCGTCCAGCCGAGCCGCAGTGCCTCGGCAGCGAGCGCCCCGATCGCATGGTGCACGGCGAGCGCCGGGACGTCGACGTCCGGCCGGATGACGGCGCCGCGCCCGCGCCGCAACTCGACCAGTCCCTCGTCACGGAGCGTGGCGTAGGCCCGCAGCACGGTGTGCATGTTCACGTCGAGCCCGGCGGCGACGTCCCGCGCGGTCGGCAGCCGGTCGCCGGGCGCGAGTCGGCCACCGACCAGCGCGCCGCGCACCTGGGCGGCGATCTGGTCGGCGAGACCGGTGGCGCTCGCCGGGTCGACGCGGAACAACATAGTTTGCATGTTACTAGAACAATGCAGGTGTGGCAAGGCCGGGTCGTCCGGCGGCGCAGGCGTTCCCGTCGACGCGGCGCGGGGCGGCGAGCCGGCGGTGGAATCGGGGGAGCGCGCGGCTGCGGTAGCGTCGGTGCGTTCGCGAGGCCAGGAGCGGGTATGACGACATTCGGCGCACGCGGTGCGCAGAGCACCGACGGCGCAGATCACCCGGTCGGCGCCAGCCCCACACGGTCCCCTCGTCCGTCGGGCGACCGGACGATCGGCGCCCCGGTGGCGATGGTCGACGACAGGGTCCGGCCGATCACGCCCGCGGATGTGTCGCGCACCGTCGAATTGATCTACGAGCTGGCCGAGTACGAGAAGCTGCCGGGCCATTGCCACATCACCGACGAACAACTGCACGCGGCCTTGTTCGCACCGCAGCCGGCGCTGTACGGGCTCGCCGCATTCGACTCGGTCGGCGCCGGGACCGATGCCCAGGTCGGCTATGCGCTGTACTTCCTGAACTTCTCGACCTGGGAGGGCGTGCACGGCATCTACCTGGAAGACCTCTTCGTCGCGCCGGACCATCGCGGCTCCGGCCTCGGCAAGGCGATGCTCGCCACCCTGGCGGCCACCGCGCAAGCGCACGGATTCGCCCGCGTCGAATGGTCCGTGCTCGACTGGAACACCCCGTCCATCGACTTCTATCGGTCGCTCGGGGCGTTCCCGATGGACGGCTGGACCACGTTCCGGCTCACCGGAGACGCGCTCGCCCAGGTCGGTCGCCGCACCGCGTAGGACAGCCCCACGCCGAGCGGGGCCGTCGCCCTCCGCGTCGCCGTGATCGGTGCTTGGCGGAACGGTCAGTCACGACGCTCGGTGCGGAGGGAGCCGATCGCGCCCCCGGCGACCAGCACATACCCGACGCCGATCGCGGCGAAGCCGAGCGGCTGCTCACCGCCACGCACATGCCCGACCGCGTCAACGAGCGCGCCGGCCACCTGCACGGCGGCGCCGACCACCATCGCCCGCCGGGCCAGCGTGACCCAACCGGCACCGGATCTGATCCACCGCCCGGCCTGCCAGGCCAAGCACGCCACCCCCAGATTCGACACCACATGATCGATCACCGACGTACGAGCCTCGGTTAGCAACGGCGCAACGGCGTCGCCGCCCACGTGGAATGCCGCCTGGGCCGCGACACCGACCAATTGGGCGCCCAAGCCGACCCAGATCAATCGAGGGACCGGGCCAGCACGATCACGCCCACGCTGCCATGGCCCGCCACCGGTGCGGTGTGACCGTGAGGAGCGTGGTTTCCGAGTTGCCGTCACCGTCTCTGAATCCCCCCACCGGGCAAACGTCAAACCGGGCGACATCCGCCGGGTGCTTCACGCCGACGGCGAACATCGGCAGGCCGTCATCCGCGCCCGGCCGGACCACATCGAGACGGGACTGCGCGCCAGCGACCTCCAGGTGCCCGCCGGAAACTGATATGACGGCCGACGTGACACCGAACGGTAGCCCTGGCAGTGACACCGAGACTGTCAGTCGCCGGTGCAGCTCGCCGATCAACGCGGACGGCAAAGAAACACCGCCTGCCGAGAGGGCAGAGGCCGAGAGGTGCAGGGTCCGGTCGGTCATGCTGATGGCGACATCGGCCGTCACCGGGACCGTCTCGCCGGCCACCGTCACCGACGTGTGCAGCCGGATTCCGGTGCCGCCGGTGGACGAGAGCGTCAGGTTCGGCACCCCCAGCACCGACCCGAGATCCGTTGCGGGAACGGTCAACCGCAACTCAGCGCGCCCGATCGTCAGGCCGTCGACGGTCCCGCTGATCGCGCTGCGCAGCGGGTAGCCGACGTCGTAGAGGTCGGCCACGGCTGCGACGTGCTGGAGTGGGGCGGCGACAGCGCCGCTGCATGGATGTGAATCGCGGGAACGGCGAAGCCGCGCTGGTCAGCTCCCGCTAGCCGGCTCAGCGGCCGTGCCCCCCGGCGCGCGGTAGTCGACGCGCCGTTTTGTCACCTCATCGATGTCTTCTGCGGTCAACAGGACGGTGGTCCCGCCCGTCGTGGTTCCGGTGGCAGAGGTCAGCAAGCTCACCGCTGCGGCCGAGATGTTATCCGGCAGATCGGCGATGATGAACAGGTCGGTGCCGCCGAAGGCGAAATAGAAGCTCTCCAACGTACCGCCGAGCTTCGCAATCGCCTCCCGCGCCACCGCCTGCCGTTTCGTGCCTCCTTCGGCGAGGAGGCCGTGCAGGCCGTCGAGGGTGTAGCGGACCCGGAAGAGATACTTCGTCATCGGACGTTCCTTTCTGCACACGCCATGTACCGGGGCGGGCGGATTCCGAGGACGGCGGCCGGTGGACCGGTACTGAGCGGAAACGCTTCAGATCGGCGTCTTCACCGCTTGATTCGCGAACTACCCCGAAGGGCCCGCGCCTCGCGCGGCCCATCCGCTGATTGTGCCGCCGGGCGGCGCATTGCGCAGGTTATCGCCTGGTGAGGGCGGCGGGCGCGGGTGCTCGGGGGGCGTCATGTGCCTGAGATGTTGAGTGCGAGGCGTTCGGCGGATGGGTCGGTGATCAGGTTCACGAGTGTCTCGGCGACGTCGGCGCGGCTGATCGCGCGTGGCCTGGCGATGAGTTCGGGGGTGGTGATGATGCTGCCGATCGCGGGACCGTTGGTCAGCCGGTTCAGCCGGGCTATGGTCCAGGCCACGCGTGACGCGGCGACGAGTTCTTCCATGCGGGCCGCGTCGGTGTAGGCGTGGCGGAAGACCCGGTGTAGGACGGCCATGGGCAGGCGCGGCTGGTGTGCGATGACGGGGTAGGCGCTGGTGACGATCAGCCGATCTACTCCAGTCGCGGTCATCGCGGCGAGCACGGTGCGTGTCACGTCCGTCAGTTGGGTGGTGCCCCGGTGGTTGCTGCCGGTGATCGCGGAGACCACCGCGTCGGCGCCGCGGATCACCTGGGCAACCGCGGCCGGGTCGCGTCCGTCGCCGGCCACGAGGTTGACCACGGCGGGCAGGCCGGCGATCGAGTCGGGGTGCCGGGCCAGTGCGCTGATTTCGTGCCCGCGTGTCGCGGCGGCGGCGATCAGGCATCGCCCGGTCCGGCCGGCGGCGCCGATGACGGCGATCCGAATCGACCGGACCGCTCTTCCGCCGGTCATAGCGACCTCTGGTAGTTGCCGAACGCGCGGGTGGCGAGCCAGCCAAGTACCACCGAGAGGGCAAGCAGGAGACCGAGTCTGGGCCAGACGACACCCCAGTCGGTGTGCGCGGACAGGGCGGCGCGGGATGCAGTGGCCGCCCAGTCGACCGGATTGAAGCGGGCGACGTCACGCACCCAGGCGGGCGCCACGCGCGTGTCCATGATCGCGGAGGAGAGGAATTGCAGCGGGAGGATGATCGCCTGGCTGATCCCGATCAGGGCTTCCTGTTGCCGGAGGAGCAGCGCGACGGCGTCGGAGAATGAGGCGATCACGACCGAGATCAGGCAGGCGGCGAGGAAGGTAATCGGTATCCCGGCCGCGGCCCCGGGGAATCGCGCGCCGGACGCGTACGCGATCACGAAGATCACCACGGTCTGAGCGATGGTGGTGATCGACTGGTAGGCGACCGTGCCGACGATCATCGCGCCACGGCTGACCGGCGAGGCGAGCAGCCGGTCCATCACGCCACGTTCCATGTCTTGGATGTAGATCGTGCCCGCCCAGCCGCTGGAGAACAGCGCCGTCATCACGACCACGCCGGGCGTGATGAACTCCAGATAGTTGCCCGATGCAGTGGTGAAGCCCGGGATGTGAATGACGTTGCGGAACAGCTGCCCGAAGAGCAGCAGCCAGATGATCGGTTGGATCAGGGTCATCACCGCGAACGTGGGTTGGCGCAACAGCGAGCGCACCGACCGCACGGTCACATAGCCCGAGTGCACCAGGAACCGCGCGGGCTTGCCCTTGCCGATGTTCCGTGGCGTCGGGAAGGTCGCCGGGGAGGCGGTGGTGGTCATGCTGCGGCCTCCTCGGTCTGGTCGTGGAAGGCGCGGCCGACGTGCCGCAGGTAGACATCGTCGAGCGATGGCCGGGCGATCGTCACGGACGCGACCGCGACACCGGCGGCGTCCAGCGCGGCGAGCACCGCCGGGACCGCGTGGGCGCCGCTGTCGGCGCGGGCGCGCAGCCGGGCGCCGTCAGCGGCGATATCCCGCAGTCCGGTTACCCGGCGCAGGGCGGGCAGTGCGGCCTGCGATGCGGCGGCGAGGTCGACCTGCACGGAGTCGCCGCGCAGGTCGCGTTTGAGCTCGTCCGGGGTGCCGTCGACGACGACCCGGCCGGCGTCGATGATCGCGACCCGATCGGCGAGCTGGTCGGCCTCCTCGAGGTAGTGGGTGGTGAGCAGCACGGTGGTGTGCTCGACCTTGGACAACCGGCCGATCTCAGCCCACAGCTGGGCGCGGGCCTCCGGGTCCAGGCCGGTAGTGGGCTCGTCGAGGAACAGCACCTGCGGGCGGTGCACGAGCCCGATCGCAACATCCAGCTTGCGGGCCATCCCGCCGGAATACGTGCGGACGAGCCGATCGGCGGCGTCGCCGAGATCGAAGCGATCGAGCAGTTCGCGAGCGCGGACCTGCGCGTCTGCGCGGGACAGGCCCTGGATGCAGCCGGCCAGCACCAGGTTCTCCCGGCCCGTGGCCAACGGGTCGCTGGAGCTCTTCTGGGCGATCAGCCCGATGAAGTGCCGGGCGCGGTCCGGGTCGCGCAGCACGTCGATGCCGGCGACACTCGCGTGCCCGGAGTCCGGCCGGGCGAGCGTGGTGAGGATTTTGACGGTGGCCGACTTGCCGGCGCCGTTGCGACCGAGCAGCGCGAGCACGCTACCGGACGCGGCCTGGACGGTCAGCCCGTCCAACGCGCGGACCGGCGGCGCGCCGCGACCGCCCGGATAGGTTTTCACGAGATCGGCGGCGTTCAATGCCGTCGCGCGTGGTGTGGACATGCGGTTCCCTTCGGAGGGAGCCGGGCCGCGGGCGCCTATTGTGATGAGTGCGTCTCGGGTTCGGGACTCGCGTCCCGGCTCGGGGTGGTGGCCCCTGGCCGGTGTTGGCGCACCGGCCGGGGGTTTCTTACTTCTGCGAGGTCTGGAAGAAGCGGCCCTCCTCTCCGAGGTAGCGGACCGGGTCGGCGCTGATCTCCTCGAAGGAGACGCCCTCACCGCGCAGGTCGTGGATCCGCCGCCAGAGTTTGACGCCCGGGTAGGAACCGTCCTGAATGCGGGTGGCCAGGTCCGTGACGAAGTCCAGTTCGGCCTGCAGCAGCGCGCGCCGCAACCGGTTCTCGACGAGGAACAGCTCAGGCAGGCTTTGCTCGGCCGCCTGGGTTTGCATGCTGTCCAGGGCGCCCAACTCGGCACGCAGCGCATATGTTCGGCGGGTCAGCAGCATCCCCACGTCGTCGGGCGGCAGGCCCGCCATCAGTGACAGCCCGGCCTCCAGCGAGCTGAACTCCCGCACCGGGGTAGACAGCAGCTCGGCCAGCCAGTCCTCGAACTCGGCCGCGCCGGCCTCCGTGATCTCGTACACGGTCCGCTCCGGCCGGCGCCCCTCCCGGGTGGTCCCCCGCGCGCGGATCAGGCCGTGCTTGGCCAGCGACTCCACCACGGCGTACAGGGAACCGTAGTTCAGCCTGATGCTGATTTCCTTGCCGCGCTGACGCAACGTGGTCGACATCTCGTACGGGTGCATCGCCCGCTCAGTGAGACATGACAACACCGCCAACGCAAGCGGGTTGCTCACACGCCGACGCGCCATCCGGCCCTCCTCGACTCCGATTACTCGTCCTAGAGTATCCACACTGTAGTGATCTATCAAGAGCAACGCGTGAACGCTCTCCGCGAGCCACGTCCGTGCCGCGCCGAACCGTTCTTGGATCCCGCGATCCGGCGAGGCGCTCCGTCGGTCGGGGAGATCAACGCAGGTGGTTCAAGCCGCAGCGTTGCTCCAGCTCGGGGATCGCTGCGCGGTCCGCACACCGGCAACTGAAGGGCCTGGGTCTACCGCCCCTCGCCGATGCCGAACGGCGCCGGGAACTGCCGGATCCAGTGGTTCGCGCTCGGCGTCACCAGCATGACGAAGATCGCGGCGCTCGAGCTCAGTTCGAGGCACGAAGCTCCAGCACGCGGGCGAGCAGGGCAGCACGCCTGCGCAACTCGTCCTCGTCACGAGGGTCGTACCAGGGGCAGGCGATGTCGAGCACAGCCACTCGGCCGCTGTCGAGAAGTCGGCGGAGGGCGTCGATGACGGACCCGGACGTGGGGCCGTTCGGCGCTGGAAACCGCAGCCCCGGGATCTCGCTGGCGTCGATGACGTCAAGGTCGACGTGGAGGATGACGGGTCCGCTACCAGGCAGCAGCGCCGCGTCCATGGTGTCCACGCTGGTGTGCGTGACCGCCGCCTGCGCGAGGTACTCCTTCTCGGCGGGGTCGAGGTCTCGGGCATCCACGAGGACGGCCTGTGCCTCCGGCAGAGTAGCCATGCCCAGCGGCCTGGTCAGCAGGTCGGGATCGCCGCCGACGGCCATCCGCAGGGCCATGCCGCCCAGGTAGCCAGAGGTAGAGGACGCCACGGTGTGCACATCGCCGTGAGCGTCGAACCAGACCAGCGAGGGCGACAGTCCCGCACGCTGCGTGCCGGCAAGCGTCCCCAGCAACGCCAAGCAGTCACCTGTGACCACCGTCGTCGGCTCCGGGCTATCCAGCCGAGTGGCCACTTCATCGGCCAGGTGGTTGTACAAGGCAGCGAGGCGCTGCCACTGAGTTTCTACGACGTCGAGCTGTGGCGCCACCTCAGTGGTCGGAATACCGGCGGGCAGCGTGATGCTGTCTCGACCGATGCGTTCGTCCTGGTGGAACGGAAGCAAGATGGTGGTCACCGCCATGACGCTACCGGCGTGCTCTGGGCGACGGCGATGGTGGTACGTGGCGCGATGTGCCTCGTCATGTCAGGTGACGCGAAGCGTGCTTGTGCGTGGCTTGCGGGCGTTTCGAGTGAAGGTGGGCAGAGTCTTCGGCGCGTTGTTCTGGCGGACGCGCACCTGGGGTTCGGCGCACGGCCCGCAGACCCAGCGACCGAAGGCCTGTTACCGGCCCTCGCCGATGCCGAAGGGCGCCGGGAACTGCCGGATCCAGTGGTTCGCGCTCGGCGTCACCAGCATGACGAAGATCGCCGCACCGAGGACCATGATCGCTAGGCCCGGCGCGAGCCGCGCGGACGGGAACGCCATCCACATGCCGACCGCGAACACCACGACCTCGGCGACGAGCGCGGGGGTGCGGGCCCAGCGTCGGCCCCGCAACAACCCGGCGCAGACCAGGACGAGCAGCCCGCCGAGGATGACGAAATACGCGACCTGTGCCCCCAACTGCGCGGCCCTGGCGCCGTGGGCGATGCCCGAGAACAGCGTCATACCCGCCAATATGACCAGCCCGACACCCTGCAACGCCACCAGAACGGCCGCCACGCGCACCGAGCCGGGCGGCGGGATCCGGACCGGCGCGGCCGGGCTCGCGGACGGCCCGGAAGCGCCAGAATCCGGACGGGGTGAGGGGGGTACGGGCACACCGAAAGGGTAGTCGGCCCGTAGGCTTTGCGATCGATGCGTGCTCTGCTGATCGTGAATCCCCATGCCACCGCCACCACCGAACGGCGCCGTGACCTGCTGTCGCGCGCGCTGGCCGGGTCGATGAAGCTGCACATCGCGCACACCGAACATCGCGGCCACGCGACCGAACTCGCCGCGGCCGCACTGACCGACGGCACGCGGCTGGTCGTCGTGCACGGCGGCGACGGCACGGTGAACGAGGTGGTCAACGGGCTGCTGTCGCGGGGGGTCACGGCGAAGGGGCCGCTGCTGGCGGTGGTGCCCGGCGGGTCGACGAATGTGTTCGCGCGGGCGGTAGGGATCGACCCGGACCCGACGGCGGCGACGGAGCAGATCCTGGAGGGGCTCGCGCGCGGGCGCACCCGGGTGGTCTCGCTCGGGCTCGCGGACGACCGCTACTTCACGTTCAACGCCGGGCTGGGCTTGGACGCGGAGGTCGTCAAGGCGGTCGAGGAACACCGCGCCGGCGGGCGGTCCATCTCCAACTCGCTGCACATCCGTCGGGCGATCAGCACCTTCTTCGCGACCGATCGCGCACACCCGCGGCTCACCGTGACGGCCGATGGAGCGGTGATCGACCACGTTCATGTGGCGCTGGTGTCCAATGTCGACCCGTGGACCTACGCGGGCCGGCGGCCGGTGCGCACGAACCCGGGGCTCCCGGCCGATCGCGGGCTAGGCCTGCTGGCGATGCGCAGCCTGCACACCGCCACGGTGCTGCGGGTGTTGTGGCAGCTCGTGATGCGCGGGGGCGGTCCGGCGTCGAAACACCTGGTCCGGGTGGACGACGCGGTCGAGATCGCGGTTCGCGCCGACGCGCCGGTGGCGCTGCAAGTGGACGGGGACTACCTGGGCGATCGCACCTCGGTGACCTTCACGTCGGTGCCGCGGGCGCTCCGCGTCGTCGTGTAGCGGCGTGCTTGTACGCCTGCACCCGTGGCGCGGTCAAATCGGGCGCATGGGGCTATCGGCAGCCCTGACCAGCACCTGAGCCTGCGCACCATGAGCCACGTCACTCGGATGGGGTCTTTTCTGAATCGATCCGATCAGGCATGATGAATACCGCGCGCGATGGCGACAGACTGACGTGATCTGAGTAACGAGATCGAGATCAAGTCTTGACTAGAGCGTGATACATGGAAAAATCGATGGCTCGGGCCGCATTACCCGCGCCCGGCCGTCGACCACCAGCGCCCACCAGACACCCATGGCCGGGCCGTTCTCGTTTCAAGGAGCTTTACCGATGGACTGGCGCCACCGCGCTCTGTGCCGTGACGAAGACCCCGAGCTGTTCTTCCCGATCGGGAACTCGGGCCCTGCCCTGCTGCAGATCGAGCAGGCCAAGGCCGTGTGCGCGCGTTGCCCGGTCCGCGAGCAGTGCCTGGAATTCGCGCTCGCGACCGGCCAGGACGCCGGCGTGTGGGGCGGTCTGTCGGAGGACGAGCGCCGCTCGCTCAAGCGCCGTCGCGCCCGCGCCCGCGCGCGCAACAGGTCGCTGGCTTCCTAAGCAAGCCCCGTAAGCCCGTCTCGCGGACGGGCGCCGCTGGGGACGCTGATCACCACTGCGGAACGTCGTCATGCTCGATGAATACAGCATGACGACGTTCGCACTTCAGCACGCGCTCAAGCGATCTCGATGATGAGGTCGTCCTCCTGGACCACGTCTCCCTCGGCGACGACGACCTTCGCCACGGTGCCGTCGACCTCGGCGATCACCGGGATCTCCATCTTCATCGACTCGAGAATCACCAGCGTGTCGCCCTCCGAGATGCTGTCACCCTCCGCGACGAGCACCTTCCAGACGTTGGCGACCATCTCGGCCCGGACTTCCTCCGCCATCGACATTCCTTTCCGCCACGTGCTTCTCACGCGCCAACGGCACCCGCTGCCGTGCCCCGATGGGTGTTGCATGGCTCGTTCACGGGAGTGAGGTACATCCAACCACGGCGCCGATCGCGATGTGTCCGGCGACCCTGCGCAGCATGGCACGATGGAACGCGGCGCGCCACCGCGGCGCGCTCGGTCGCCACAGCACCCACGGTGGCCACGGGCAACCACGTCGTCCGGCGATCAACGCATCGCCATACGCGACAGATACGCGACAACGAGGAGTCACCATGGGCAAGCGCTCACGCAAGAAGAAGGCCCGCAAGGGGTCGGCCGCGAACCACGGCAAGCGCCCCAACAGCTGAGCGTCCAGTCGGGCGGCTGTCAGTCGCCCGACCAGGCTCAGTCGCCCGACCAGGCTCAGTCGCCCGACTCGGGCCCGGCCTCGGCGGACAGCGTCATGGCAGTCATTGACGTCACGGCCGTCACAGACGTCATAGACGACGTGACGGTCGTGGAGGTTTCAGACGTGACCGTGACGCCCCCGGAACCCGTGGATAATTCCGTGGATTCCGTTCGCCAGGCGACCAGCTGCGTCACGATCCGTTCCCGCAGGTGCGAAGGGGCATGGTCGCCGCCGCACTTGAGCGCCAGCAACTGCTTGAGCTTCGTGTCGATGCCGGCTTCCTCCAGGCACGGCGAGCAGTCGTCCAGATGCCGCTGGATCACCGCGCGCCGCTCCGGGTCGAGCTCGTTGTCCAGGAACCGCCAGACGTCCAGCAGCACGTCCGCGCAGTCGTCACCGGCGTGCTCCTCGCCGAGCGCGCCGTCCGGATCGGGTGCGCACACCATCATGAACCCTCCGTGACGCGCGGGCCGGCGGCCTCCGCGGTGCCCGACCGGATCAGGCCCTGTTGCGTCGCATAGCCCGTCAGCAGGTGGCGGAGCTGCGCCCGCCCGCGATGCAGGCGCGACATCACGGTGCCCAGTGGGGTGTCCATGATCTCCGCGATCTCCTTGTAGGCGAAACCCTCGACGTCCGCGAGATAGACGGCCAGCCGGAACTCCGCAGGCAGCTCCTGCAGCGCGTTCTTCACATCGCTGTCCGGGAGGCGGTCCAGCGCCTCCATCTCGGCGGAGCGCAGACCGCTCGACGTGTGCGACTCGGCCTCCGCGAGCTGCCAATCGGTGATCTCGTCGGTGACCTGCTCGAGCGGCCGCCGCTGACGTTTGCGGTAGTCGTTGATGTACGTATTGGTGAGGATGCGGTAAAGCCAGGCGCGCAGATTGGTGCCCGGCTTGAACCGCGAAAAGGCGCCGAACGCCTTGAGATAGGCCTCCTGCACCAGGTCTTCGGCGTCCGCGGGGTTGCGGGTCATGCGCATGGCGGCGGCGTAGAGCTGGTCGAGCATCGGCATCGCCTCGGCGACGAACCGCTCCGAGAGTTCTGCGTCCGGTGCGGCATCGAGGTCCGCGCCGGGCTCGATTTCCGCTGCGGCGTCGGTGTCGGCGTCGGGCTTGCCGCCGGCTTCGGTATCGCGCCCGACTGCGCGTGCGGCGTCGCGTTCGCCGTCGGTCGTCATATCGGGTATGACGATGTTCGCGGGCGCGGCACTGTCGGCAGGCGTTGCATTGGAGGTGGACGCGGCCCTCGACGGTGCTGGTCCGGCCACGGTCACTCCCTCGGCAATCGGCGGGGCGACGGCGGCCGGTGCCCGGTCCGCCGCGTCCGGATAGCCTACCGCCGCAGTACGACAGCGAGCCCGAGCCGGTCGCCCACCTCGGGAGGCCCGGGAGGCCCGGCGGGACCGGGAGTCACGCGAGTTCCGGAGGGAACTCGACGAACGGGACACAGCGGAAGCACGCTCGGCATCTTGCTGGCTCACCAAGGTCGCTGGCACGGGCGTACCTCCTCGGTCCGGGCCAACGCCGCGGCCCGGCGCGATATTCCCGGCTGCTGGTCGGCAGCGTTACCGGCAGCATTCCCGACCGCGAGCCGGCCCCCCGCACGATCGGGCCGGACACCGCACGATCGGGCCGCTGTCAGACGGCGGGCGTATGGTCGCGCACGGACGAACCAGCGCAGTGACAGTGAGTGGCAGTGTTCGGCAAGAACCTTCGACAAGAACGTTCGACGACTATCCTGGGCGACTACGTTGGGTTCGAATCGCACGCACCGAGCACAGCAGGCCAGACGCACACGTTACGACAGAGACCGGACCGGGTAGATAGCAAGCACCACCCGAACGACAACGCGCGGGGGGACGATGATCAGCTTCCGATCGGTGGGCAAGACCTACCCAGGCGGCACCCACGCGGTCGCCGGGATCGACCTCGACATCCCCACCGGGAAGCTCACGGTCTTCGTGGGGCCGTCCGGGTGCGGCAAGACGACCTGCCTGCGGATGATCAACCGCATGGTCGAGCCGTCCACCGGGACGGTGGCGATCGACGGCGTCGACGTGCACGACACCCACGCGGCGCAGCTCAGGCGGGGTATCGGGTACGTCATCCAGAACGTGGGCCTGTTCCCGCATCGCACCGTGCTGGACAACATCGCCACCGTCCCCGTGTTGAACGGCGTCGGACGGCGCCGGGCCCGCGCCCGGGCCGCCGAGCTGCTGGAACGGGTCGGGCTGTCCCCAGAGGTGGCGCACCGCTATCCGGCACAGCTCTCCGGCGGGCAGCAGCAGCGGGTCGGTGTCGCGCGGGCGCTCGCGGCCGATCCGCCCATCCTGCTGATGGACGAGCCGTTCTCGGCCGTCGACCCGGTGGTCCGCGCCCAGCTGCAGGACGAGATGGTGCGCCTGCAGGCGGAACTCGGCAAGACCGTCGTCTTCGTGACGCACGATATCGACGAGGCGCTGCACCTCGGGGACCTGATCGTGGTGTTCGCGCCCGGCGGCCGGATCGCCCAGGTCGCCGAGCCCGCGACGCTGCTGGCCGCGCCTGCGGACGATTTCGTCGCCGACTTCGTCGGGCACGACCGCGGCTATCGCGCCCTGTCCTTCGCCGATGCCGGTCCGCTGCCGATGGCGCAGGCGCCCACCGTCGATTTCGAATCCGCCGTCGCCGCGGCCCGTTCCGACGGGCAGGTCGGCGATTATGACGATGTTCTCGGGGCCGGGCGCGGACTGCCCCGATGGGCGCTGCTGGTGGACGACCGTGGGCATCCGCAGGGCTGGCTTGACCGTGCCGGCCTCGTCGCCGGGCGACCGCTCAGCCGCGACGACATCCGGCTCGGCGGCACCCTCATCCGGCCCGGCGGATCACTGCGATCGGCGCTGGACGCGTCCCTGTCGTCACCGTCCGGGGCGGGCGTCGCGGTCGATGCGGACGGCCGACTGATCGGCACCGTGTCCGCGCAGGCGGTGCTCGCCGCCATCGAACGATCGCGCACCGCCGCGGCATCGCCGGAGGCTGAGGGGCCCGTGGTGGGCTTCGCCGACAGCACCACCGTCCGGGCGCTGGACGAGGCGAGATGACCGGACCATGAACTGGGATTGGCTGGCAC
Source organism: Actinobacteria bacterium 69-20 (assembly GCA_001897425.1). Lineage (GTDB taxonomy): Bacteria > Actinomycetota > Actinomycetes > Mycobacteriales > Nakamurellaceae > Nakamurella. The sequence goes on from MKSW01000033.1 coordinate 216,945, forward strand.
GCAACGCATCTGAGATCACCTCGTGGACGCTGGCGCACGTGCTGCTGTCGGGAGTGCCGACCGTGGTCGGGCTCATCCTGTCGATCCCGCTGGGTGCGCTGGCGAGCCGGTACCGGTGGGCGTACCCGCCGACAGTGACGATCGCCGGGCTGCTCTACACGATCCCGTCGATCGCGTTGTTCGTGCTGCTGCCCGGGATCCTCGGCACGGGCATCCTCGACCCGATCAACGTGATCGTGGCGCTCACGCTGTACACGGTCGCGCTGATGGTGCGGACCGTGGCCGACGCACTCACGGCGGTGCCGCCCGATGTCCGCCAGGCCGCCGTCGCCATGGGCTACCGGCCGCTGCGGCGCCTGATCACGGTCGAGCTGCCGGTGGCGATACCGGTGATCGGCGCGGGGTTGCGGGTCGCCGCGGTGTCCAACGTGTCGCTGGTGGCCGTCGCCGCCCTGATCGGCGTTCCGCAGCTCGGGCAGCTCTTCACGCAGGGGCAACAACTCGACTTCTACACACCGATCGTCGCGGGCATCGTGCTGTGCGCGGCCATCGCCGTGGTGTTCGACGCGATCATCCTGTCCACGGTGAAGCTCGCCACCCCGTGGCGCAGGCTCGGGCGGGCAGCGGCATGATCGGCGACATCTGGGCATGGTTGACCACCTCCGCGCATTGGACCGGCGCCGACGGGATCTGGCAGCGCACCCTCGAACATGTCGAGTACACGCTGATCGCGGTGGCGGTGGCCGCCGTCATCGCGCTGCCGATCGGTGCGCTGATCGGCCACACCGGCCGGGGAACCGGACTGGTCGCCGGCACCGCCAACGCGCTCCGGGCGCTGCCGTCGCTCGGGCTCCTGGTGATGCTGGCGTTGTGGGCCCTCGGGCACCTGCCGGTCGGCATCGCGCTGCAGACCGCGTCGATCGCGGTGCTGGCACTGCTGGCGATCCCGCCGATGCTGACGAGCACCTATGCGGGCGTCGCGGCGGTGGATCCGGCGGCCCGGGATGCCGCCGAGGGCATGGGGATGAGCGGGGGTCAGGTGCTGCTCCGGGTGGAGCTGCCCATCGCGGTTCCGCTGTTGTTCTCGGGCCTGCGGTCGGCATACCTGCAGGCAGTGGCGACCGCGACGATCGCTGCGTTCGTCAGCCTGGGTGGCCTGGGCAGGTACGTGATCGACGGTTTGGCACAGCACGACTACCCCAAGATGGCGGGCGGCGCCCTGCTCGTCGCCGTGCTGGCTGTCGTAGGTGATCGGATACTGGCAGTGGTCGGTCATTTCGCGGCCTCGGCCGGGCTCACCAGCCGGCGAAGGCTGTGGGCGAAGACAGCACCATACCGGTCGTCATATCCGGCGGCATCACTCAGCGAAACGCAACCCGAGGTGGTGAACGCAGCACGACAATGACGGACGCCCCGAGGGTTTCACGCTGTAACTGACAGTGACCGTCGGGCGTCATCGACGCGCTCCTCGCCGGGAACCGAAAGGCCACGCCGGGAGGGGCACAGAAGACAGAGGGAGAGTTCTCCAGTGAAACGCACACGAATACACATCACGACCGTGGCGATGGCAGCGCTCGCCGGCGTGGGCCTGCTGCTCGCGGGCTGCGGGTCGAACGCGAATCCGCTGAACAGTTCGGCGGGATCCAGCTCGTCTGGGTCGAGTGGAGCACAGTCGAGCGGTTCGCAGTCGAGCGGGGCGGGGTCCGGCGGCGCGTCGAGCACCGCGGGCGGATCGGAGACGTCGTCGGGTACCGGGTCCACCGGGGCCGGGCAGACCTCGGCGGGCAGCACCGGCACGGGACAGCAGCCGGTGGTGATCGGGTCGGCGAACTTCACCGAGAGCGAGCTCATCGCGGACATCTACGCCGCCGCGCTCAAGGCGGCGGGCGTGCCGGTGACGACGCACCTGAACATCGGCGCGCGCGAGGTCTACCTGCAGGCCATGCACGAGGGTTCGATCAACCTGCTGCCCGAATACACCGGCGGGCTGCTCGCCTACTACGACAAGACATCGACGGCGCACAGCCCGACGGACGTCTACGCGGCACTGCAGAAGGCGCTGCCCGCGGACCTGGAGGTGCTGAAGTACTCGGCGGCCCAGGACCAGGACTCGGTGACCGTCACCAAGGCGACGGCGGACAAGTACCACCTGGTCTCGATCGGCGATCTCGCGCCGGTCGCCGGGCAGATGACGCTCGGCGGCTCGAGCGAGTGGCAGACCCGAGCGGACGGGCCGATCGGGATGACGAAGCTCTACGGGGTGACGTTCAAGGACTACAAGGTCCTCGATCCGGGCGGTCCGCTGTCGGTGAAGGGGCTGCAGACCGGGCTGGTGCAGGCCACGGACATCTTCACCACGAATCCGGCGATCGAGGAGGACGGCTTCGTGGTGCTCAAGGACCCGAAGAACATGTTCCAGGCGCAGAACGTGGTGCCGCTGATCGCGAAGTCGGCCGCGACGCCGAAGGTGACGAGCGTGCTCGACGCGGTGTCGGCGAAGCTGACCACGGCGGACCTGACCGATATGCAGAAGACGATCAACGACACGAAGGCGAACGTGGCGGATGTCGCCGGGAAGTGGGTGTCGCAGAACGGGCTCGGCTGACGTCCTGCTCCCTGCGCGGGTGATCGGGGCGTCCGGGGCCGGTTCAGCACGTGTGGCAGGCTGCGGATATGGCCCGTTCCACCGGCGCTGCGGCGACCCCGGCAATCGTGGCGCTGACGCGCGCCAAGATTCCGCACATCCTGCACCCGTACCAGCACGACGCGAGCGCCACCGCGTTCGGCGACGAGGCGGTCGCCGCGCTGGGACTGGACTCGGCGCGGGTGTTCAAGACGCTCGTCGCCGAGGTGGACGGCGCGCGACTGGCGGTCGGCGTGGTGCCGGTGGCTGAGCACCTGAATCTCAAGGCGCTCGCCGCGGCCGTCGGCGGGAAGAAGGCCGCGATGGCCACGGTGTCGGACGCCGAACGGTCCAGCGGATACGTGCACGGCGGAATCTCCCCGCTCGGCCAGCGCAAGGCCTTGCCGACCGTGATCGACTCCTCGGCACAAGAGTTCGAGACGATCTTCGTGTCCGCTGGCAAGCGCGGGCTGCAGGTGGAACTAGCCCCGGACGACCTGGCCAGGGCCGCTCGCGCGAGCTTCGCGGACATCGCGGCCGACGGCCACGCCTGACCAGGACCCCATCCACGCGCATACTCCGGCCGAGTACCGGGTCGACCCGGGCGGCGCGGATACGGGATCATGGGGGCGTGAATCCGATCCCGTCCGTGCGCGAGTCCGAATCCGCCGATGACGCTGTTCCCGGCCGAGCCGCTGTGCCGGCGCCGGATGCTGGGCCGTGGCACGCACCGCTCGCAGCCGGGCCGATCTTCGCGACCGTGACCGTGCCTAGCTCGAAGTCGGAGATGAACCGGGCGCTGATCCTCGCCGCCCAGGCGACCGGCCCGTCGAGCATCGGTCGACCGCTGCGGTCGAGGGATACCGAGCTCATGGCCGCCGCGCTTCGCGCCCTCGGCGCCCGCGTCGACACCGCCTCGGACGACGCGTGGACCGTCGATCCGGCACCGCTCACCGGCCCTGCCCGCATCGACTGCGGCCTCGCCGGCACGGTGATGCGCTTCATCCCGCCGCTCGCCGCGACCGCCACCGGATCGATCACCCTCGACGGCGACGAGACCGCCCGGCGCCGCCCCATGGGCACGATCCTGAATGCCCTGCGGGCTCTCGGCGCGTCGATCTCCGGAGACGCGCTGCCGTTCGAGATCGCCGCCACCGGAAGCCTTTCCGGCGGCGAGGTGACCATCGATGCCTCCGCTTCCTCGCAGTTCGTGTCCGGCCTGCTGCTCGCCGCGCCATCCTTCGAACGCGGGTTGACGGTCCGGCATCGCGGCGCGCCGGTGCCGTCCCTGCCGCATATCGAGATGACGGTCGCCTGCCTGCGCCGGGTCGGAGCCCGCGTCGACGACTCCACCCCCGACGTGTGGCGCGTCGAACCCGGGCCGGTGGCGGCGTGGACGTGGCCCATCGAGCCCGACCTGTCCAACGCCACCGTGTTCCTGGCAGCCGCCGCGGTCGCCGGCGGGTCCGTCACGGTGCCCGGCTGGCCCGCGTCGACCACCCAGGCGGGTGCCGCCTTCCGGTCGATCGCGGAGCAGATGGGTTGCCGCACCGTGCTTTCCGACGGCGGGCTGACCGTCTCCGGCCCGGATGCGTTGCAGGGCATCGACATCGATCTGCACGACGTGGGCGAATTGACGCCGACTGTCACGGCCATGACGCTGTTCGCCGACGGGCCCAGCCACCTCCGGGGCATCGGGCATCTGCGCGGGCACGAGACGGACCGGCTCGCAGCGCTCACCGCGGACGTGGCCGCGCTCGGCGGCACGGCGATCGCCGATGACGACGCCCTGCACATCACCCCGTCTCCGCTGCACGGCGGCCTGTGGCGGGCCTTCGCCGACCACCGCATAGCGACTGCGGGAGCGATCATCGGGCTCCGCGTGCCCGGCGTCGCGATCGACGACATCGCCTGCACCGCAAAGACGATGCCGCGTTTCGCCGACGATTGGAGCGCGCTGGTCGCCGGGGCCGGCGGGTCCGGCGGGCACGTCGGGGGCGGGGCATGAACGGCGTCATCAGCGCACCCTCAGACCTGCGACACGGCGGGATACCACGCTGAGCCGCCTCGGCGAAGAATGGGACAACGACGACGTCCGGGTGCGCCCCGGGCGCGGGTCGCGGCCGCGCACGAAGCGGCGGCCGGCGCACTCGGATGCGGTCGACGGGTTCGTGACGGCGGTCGACCGCGGCCGCTACACCTGTCTGGTGGGTGAGCCGGGCGGCAGCGGGGCGGACTCGCGGCCGGTAGTCGCGATGCGCGCCCGCGAACTGCACCGCGATGCCATCGTGGTGGGCGACCGGGTCGCGCTGGTCGGCGACACCTCCGGCGCGGCACACACTCTCGCACGCATCGTGCGAATCGCGCAGCGCAGCAGCGTTCTTCGCCGCTCGGCGGACGACACCGACACTGCTGAACGGGTTCTGGTGGCGAACGCCGACGCGCTGCTGATCGTCACGGCGGCAGCCGATCCGGAGCCGCGCACCGGATTCATCGACCGGTGCCTGGTCGCCGCGTACACCGGGCACCTGCAGCCGATGCTGCTGGTGACGAAGTCGGACCTGCGCGATCCGGCCGCCCTGCTCGCGTCATACCAGGACCTCGATCTGCCGGTGCTGATCTCCGGACACGGCGCCGTCGCCGACCCCGCCGCGGGCGGGGCACCGAACGATGCGCCACTCGACGACACGGCCGTGGCGCAGGTGCGCGCCGCGCTGGCCGGCCGGATGACGGCGCTCATCGGCCATTCCGGCGTGGGCAAGTCGACGCTGGTCAACGCCCTTGTTCCGCACGCCGACCGGGCGACCGGCACCGTGACCGACGTCGGCAAGGGGCGGCACACCTCCTCGTCGGCCATCGCGCTGCCACTGCCCGGCGGCGGTTGGATCGTCGATACACCGGGGGTGCGCTCGTTCGGCCTGGCGCATGTGACGGTGGATGACGTCCTGGAGTCGTTCGACGATCTGCTGCCCGCGAGCGCGAACTGTCCACCGGGCTGCACGCACGACAGCCCCGACATCGGCTGCGCACTCGACGATCTCGTCGCGCACGGGGAGGCGCGCAGCGGGCGATTGGCATCGTTTCGCCGACTGCTCGCCTCGCGCACACAGGGGTTTGAGCAGCCGAACGGGTAGGCGCGAGTAGGCAAGGGGCGGCGTCAAACCCGATTCTTGCCGCGGCAGGTTATCCACCTCGTCGATTTCCATCCCCAGCGGGACGAGCGCGGGGCGCGTTCCGGCGGCGCCGGGGCACACTCGCCCGCGTGGCCCCGTTCGACATCCCGATGACCGTGCGCGTGGAGGGTGGCCGGGTTCGGTTGCTGGTGCGCCTGACGCGGCCGCTCGGCTGGTCGCGCGTGCGGGCGGCGGTGTGCGCGGCGGCGGGCCTGCCGCAGGGGACGACGCTGCACTTCGGGGCGGGCGCGATCCCGGACCATTGGACGGTCGGCATGCCGCCGCTCGTCGCCGGCTGCGAGATCGCGACCTTCGCCGATGACGAGGTTCCCGACCGGCCACCGGTGATGCTGACGGTACTGGCCGGGCCGGACGCCGGGGCGTGTGTCCCGATGGGCACCCGATCCGTGCGCGTGGGGCGGGACGCTGCGGCCGATCTCGTGTTGACCGATGCGGCCGTCTCTCTCCGGCACGCGGTGATCGAACCGACGGCAACCGGCCTGGTGGTGCGCGACATGCGTTCCACCAACGGGGTTTTCGTGGACGGCGTGCCTGTCGACGGCGTGACGATGGCCGGGACGGGATCGATCATCCGCATCGGTAACGGGGTGTTGCAGGTGCAGTTGACGGCGGAGCCAGCCGGCGCCTTCCGTCCGGATGGGGCCGGGCATCTGGTGCGCGACCGTTGCGCCCGCCGGGCCGCCGAGGCACCGACGATGCTGCCCGCGCCGCCGTCGGCGCCCGAGCCACGTACCCGGCGCGGGTTGCCGCTGATCTCGGCGGCCGCCGGTGGGGCCGTCGGCGGTGTGTTGGCGCTCGTCCTGCGCAATCCGCTGTTTCTGGCGTTCGCGGCGTTCGGGCCGCTCACGATGATCGGCACGGCTGTGGGCGATCGTGTGCGCGGTCGGCGCTCGTACCGACGGCAGCGGACGGGGTACGCGGCCGACCTCGCTGGATGGCGGGCGTCGGTCGCGGCGGCGGTCGCCGCGAATCGTCGTGCCGCTTGGCGGGCATGGCCCGGACCGGCCGAACTCCTGCGGTGCGCCCAGATCGCCGGCGCACGGCTGTGGGACCGCGCCCCGGGCGACCTGGACTACCTCCGGCTGGCCGTGGGGAACGGAGCCCGCACGGTGCCGGTGCCCGGAGCGTCGGTCGCTGGGGGTGCTGTCGCTGGGGGATCGGTCGCCGGAGGCGCCGTCGCGGGCGCTGCCGTCGTTGGAGGGTCGGTGCCTGCGGTGTCCCTGCCTGTCGCGGGCGGCGATCCTGCGCTGCCCACGACCGACGAAGGCCTGCCGCGAGCCAGACGGGGGTCGCAGCGCTGGCGCCAGTCGCCGCGCGAGCACCGGTCGCGGGCGGAGGCCCGGTCGCAGCGCGTACACCGCTTGCGGGCCGGACGCCGGTTGCGCGACCCACGCGGAACGCACTCCGAGGCCAGCGCCGATCGGACCGAACGGGATCAGTGGGTCAGCCGGGCGGATCCGGTTGACCGGGATCACCGCGCCGACCGATCTCCAACGGCCTCCGCGCACGCGCGCCGGTCGCGTGACCCACACGCATCCCATCCCGGGGGCTGGGCCGGCCGCACCAGCCAGGATGTCGTGTCCGCCGGACCTGCAGGCGATACGGGCGGCGAGCCAGGGGCGATCGTCATGACCGACATGCCGATCGCCCTCCCGCTGCGCGGGGTGCTGGCGCTGACCGGGCCTACCGGTCGGGGCCTGGCACGGTGGCTGATTGCGCAACTCGCCTGCGCCCATTCGCCGGCTCACGTGGCACTGCTGATCCTCGACGCGCGCGACGACCTGCTGCCCTGCCTCGACCTGCCCCATGCCATCGAACTGGGGCTGCCCGTCGGGACCGATTCTCGGCGTGATGCCGGGGTCGCGGCGGGTCCTGAGGCATGGACCGGTGCGGGGCGCGGCGCTGTGCCGGGAGCGGGGTCTGCTGCCCCGCACGAGTCCGGCCTCGCAACTGTGGCCGACGCCGCCAGTGGGCGCGACCTGGTGGTGGTCCTCGACGGGCCGGCCGCGATCCGGTCGGAGCTGGGTCGTCGAGTGATGGCCGCCGTCAACAGTCCTGCGCCACCCGAGTCGACACCGGGCGGATCTGCCGGGCCTATCGGTGCTGCGAGCATGCCTCGCATCGCCGCCGTGCTCTGCCTGGCCGAGTCGGCCCACGCCCTGCCGCCCGGCGCGGCCCCCGTCAGCTCCCAGTTCGCTCCCATGCGTGCCCCGGGCGGCGCAGCCAGCACCGCCGGATCATGGCCCGCGGCGCCGGGCCCGGCGAGCCTGCTCCCGGTGGCGCCGACCATGATCACGCCAGATCTGCTTCGGCAGACCTGCCGTGCGCTCGCCCCACTGCGTGACGCCGCGCAGTCCGGACCGACGACTCTGCCGTCCGCCGTCGATCTCACGGCCCTGACCGGGCCGATCGACGCGGACCTGCTGCTGGATCGCTGGCGTGCGCCGACGCTGCGCGCACCTATCGGCATCGGGGCAGACGGCCCGGTCACGGTCGATCTGGCGGCCGATGGCCCACACCTGCTGATCGCCGGAACCACCGGCTCGGGCAAGTCCGAGCTGCTGCAGACGCTCATCTGTTCGCTCGCAGCTGGGGCCTCGCCGACCGCGGTGACGTTCCTGCTCGTCGACTACAAGGGAGGTGCCGCATTCCGGGCCGTTACGGATCTTCCGCACGTGGTCGGCGTGCTGACCGACCTCGACCCGGCCGAGTCCGCGCGGGCGCTGACCAGCCTGCGCGCGGAGCTGCGGCAGCGCGAACGACTCGCGGCCGCGGGCGACGGCGCGCCGGACCTCGTCGTCGTCATCGACGAGTTCGCCACCTTGGCGGCCGAGCTGCCGGAGTTTCTGACCGGTGTGCTGGACATCGCGCAACGCGGCCGGTCCCTCGGCCTGCACCTGGTGCTCGCCACCCAACGGCCGGCGGGTGTCGTGACACCCGCGATCCGCGCCAACATCTCGACCCGTATCTGCCTGCGCGTCACCGACCCGGCGGATTCGATAGACGTGATCGGATCCGCGGCCGCCGCGCACATCTCCGCGCGACATCCCGGTCGGGCCTTCCTGACGACGGGCGGAGCGCCGGTTCCTTTCCAGATCGCGTCGGTCTCCGGCTGCGCACCGCCCGACGTGCAGGTGCTGCTGCGTTCGGGCGGCGCCTCATCCACAGGCCCGTCGGATCGCCCACCCGACGCCCCCGCCGCCGCCCGATCCGACATCATCACCGCCTCTGAGGTCGTCGCCACCCTCCGACGAGATGACGCAGGCACCGCTCCTCCGCACGAGGGCGTCCCGCCCGAAGCCACTACTGCCTCCAAGGCCGCCTTGACCCGCGCCGCCATAACCACGGCCCCGCCCCACGACTCAAACACCGCTCTGCCACCTGCGGGCGGGCCCGACGAGTCACGCCTGTCGATCCTCGGCACGCTCGTGACGGCCGCGCGCGATGCAGCCGGGGGCGCCCCACCCGGGCGTCGCCCCTGGCTGCCGCCGCTGCCCCTCGAGTTCCCGGTGCCGGACGATCACCCGAACTGCCTGGCCGTCGCCGACGTTCCGGAGGAGCAGGCATGTCGGCTGCTCGACCTCCCGGAATCGTCGGTGCTGGTGACCGGCCCGCCCGGCTCGGGACGCAGCACGGCCCTGCGCCGCGTAGCGCAGATCGCGGCGGGACAGGGTGCGGAACTCATCGTGATCGACGGGGCCGGAGGCCTCGCCGATCTTGCGCGGTGGCCGGCCGTCACCTCGTATCTCGACCTTCGCGACCCGCCGCTGCTTCTCCGGGTACTGGCCCTGCTCGCCGACCCGGCGCGCCGCCCGAGCGATGCGCATGTCCGCTACCTGATCGTCGATCACTACGATCTGGCGGCCGCGGAGTTGGAACGAGCCGACTATCTCACCGGCACATCGCTTCTCGCCGAACTCACGGCACGCAGCGGCGGCACCGTGCGGATCGTCGCGAGCGGACCGGAAGCCCTGGCGCACCAACGAGCGGCGGGCGCGTTCCGAACGCAGATCGAACTCGGATGCGCGGATCGCGACGCGCCGCCGGGTCGCGGCCGGTGGGACGGAGTCGACGTCCAGCTCACCGTGTGCTCGGCCGACCGGGGCACCGCCGAGTCGACCGCCGCGAGCACCACGCGATCCGCGCCGGCCGCCTTCGTCGACCCGGTGGTCGTCCGGCCCCTCCCGGTGCGCGTGGCCACCGCGGACCTGCGCTCGCCCGATCCGGCGCACGTCGCCATCGGGATCGGCGGCGACGAAGCGCGACCCATCACCGTCGATCTGACGAGCTCCGGCGGCGGCATCGTCATCGCCGGGCCGCGGCGGTCCGGGGTGTCGAACGCCCTGAACGTGCTCGCCGACCAGGCCGCGGCCGCGGGAATCCCGGTCGTCGTCCTCCGGACCACGGCGCATGCCGACCCGTCCTCGGCAACGCCCATCGACGCGCCATCGGGCACGGTAGCGATCCGCGACCCGGAGCGGCGACTCGTCATACCGACGCGCCGCGAACCGCGCGCGCTCGACATCCGCCGGGGGACGGAACACCTCCGCACCATGCTCTCCGCCCATGACGGCCCGATACTGCTGATCGCGGATCACGCCGGCATGGGCGACGAATACCCCGCGGCCGGGCTCCTCGAACAGTTCCTCACGGTGTGCACGCCCGGCCAGAACCTGGCGCTCGGCGCGCGCGCCGACGTACTGACGCGGGCACGGCGTGGGCACCTGCGCGAAGCCCTGGCCGCGCGTCGCGGTCTGCTGCTGACACCGGACGCCGCGGACGGTGCCCTGTTCGACCTCACACTGCCGAAGCGGCGCAGATCCGTTCCGGGGCGCGGAGTCTGGGTGGAGTGCGACCTGGTCACGCCGATCCAGATCGCGTCCCCATGATGGCCGGTGCCCACCGAATCAAACCCACCCCCGTGTGCGCACGGCAGCCCTGCCCACGCACACGGCCGAGAGTGTGAACAGCCTCACGGCCGACCCCGTTGACACGTCACCGAGGTCGGCTTACTCTCGAAGAGAACTACTTGAACGTTCACATACTGCTTCACGGAAGGGAATCAGCCATGACAGTCACCGACACGGCGACCGACACCACCCCCGCCCTGACCGGCACCTGGACGGCCGACACCGTTCACTCCGAACTCGGATTCAAGGTTCGTCACATGGGCGTCGGCAAGGCGGGCGGCACGCTGGCCATGAACCACGCCACGCTCACCTTCGGCGAGCAGGGCATCCCGGACGGATCCGTCACCGTTAGCGTCGACGCGCAGAGCGTGGAGACCAAGAACGACCAGCGCAACAACCACGTGCGCTCGGACGACTTCCTGGACGTCGCCAACCACCCGACGATCGACTTCACGTCCACCGGGGTACGGAACTTCGACGGCGAGACCTTCGAACTCGACGGCGATCTCACCATCCGCGGCATCACCAAGCCGATCACGCTGAATGCCGAGTTCCTCGGTGCGATCGTCGATCCCTACGGTAAGGACCGGGTCGGCTTCGCCGCCACCGCCACGATCAACCGCAAGGATTTCGGCGTGAAGTTCTCGCCGGTGTTCGGCGTGAGCAACGCCGTCGTGTCGGACAAGGTCGAATTGTCCATCGAAGCCGAGTTCATCCGCGACGAGGCCTGATCGCCGCGAACAGCGTCATAGGCGCCGACTGAGTTCCCGAACGACTCGCCGTGATCGACCCCGCCACCCGGGGCCCGGTCACGGCGAGTTCAGTTGCGCGAGCAGGTAACCGATCTCGCTCGGCGCGTACCAGGCGAGGTCGATGTCCTCCGCCTCGCCGACCACGACGGCCGCGTCGAGATCGCCCAGGTCCGCGGCGTCGACCGCCTCCCCCGCCGCGCGGATCACCGGCGCGACATCGCCGCCGTCCAGGTGGACCGAGGCGACGGAGTCCCACCGCACCGCACCGTCCATCGTGACCACGGCGCGGTCGAGATCACCCCGCTCGGCGACCGGGCGTCCGGCGCCGTCCGATTCGGCCGGGCTTACGCGGTCGGCACCGGGGCGATCGGCAGCGGCGCGATCGACACCGCCGGACTCGGCCGCGTCATCGTCGACCGCGAGCACCACGCGAACCGGGTCCGCACCGCCGGCCGCGATCAGGCGCAGAGACGCCAAGGCAGCGTCATGCATGGCGAGATATTCGAGGTCCTCGGTGTCGGCGCCCGGGTACTCCGCGGCGAGGCCCCGGGTGACCGCGAAGCCGAGCCCGCCCACCGGCCGGAAGCTCCCGGTTTCCACCGCCTGGCGGAGCATCGGCAAGGTCGCCGGCAGATAGATCCTCATCAGGCCTCCGATCGCCCGCCGCCATGCCGCGCGGTCTGGCGCCGGCGACCCCGCGACTCGCCCACCGTGTCGGCGAGTTCCGACGTAGCGTCGGCAATCAGATCCGCGAAGTCGATCACGTCCGGCATGGCGTCACGGTCGGCGGTGAACCCGAAATAGACCCGCCCGCGGTACGACGTGCAGCCCACTGCCAGCGCATGCCCCTTCACCAGCGGCACCACCGGATACATCGCCGCGACCGGATCACCCGCCGCATAGAGCCGGCGCTGCGGCCCCGGCACGTTCGTCACCAGCAGGTCATAACTGCGACGCGAGAGCTGCCCCGCCACCCGCGCACCCATCGCGTGCAGCGTTGCTGGCGCGAACCGGCCGAGCGCGAGCAGCGCGTCGGCGCCCACCTGGCGCCCCGACTGCGTGTGCGATTCCATCTGGAAAGACACCTGATGCAGCCGCAGCACCGGACTCGGCTCCGACACCGGCAGGTCGATCAGGTACGACACCACCCCGGCCGAATCGCCCGGGTCGTCGGGGCGCACCGACATGGGCACCAGCGTCGCGAGCGACGCGCCGCCCGTCACCGGATCGCCGTGGGACAGCATCCACGACCGGACCGCGCCGGCCACGATCGCGAGGATGACGTCGTTCACCGTCCCGCCGTGCGCGGCGCGAATCGCCTTCACCGTCGCCAGGGACACATCGGTCGCCGCGAAGATCCGCGGCCCCGGCGTGGTCGCGCTCATCGAGGAGCGGGGAGACCGACGCATGGATCGCCGCGCCACATCGGCCATGGCCGCCCCGGTGTTGAGCGCGCCCGTCACCGTCTGCCGCAGGTTGGCCATCCACAGCCGCGCGGCGTCGAATGCCTCGGAAGGCCGCGCCGCCAGATCGGCGACCGCGTCCACCACCAGATCGACCTCGCTCGGCCCCGGTCCAGGGATCCACGGCGTCACCCGCACCTGCGGCGGCCGCGCCGTCTCGTCCAGCACGGCCGCTGCGATGTCGACCGCGCCGATCCGGCTCACCAGCGCCTCATGCGTCTTGTTGACGAGCGCAACACGCCCGCCCGCCAGACCCTCGACGATGTACAGCTCCCACAGCGGCCGGCTGCGGTCCAGGGGGCGCGAGATCAGCCGCCCGACCAGCTCGTCCAACTGCCGGGCCGACCCCGGATGCGGCAACGACGAGCGCCGCACGTGGTACGTCAGGTCGAAGTGCGCGTCGTCCACCCACACCGGCCGCGCGAAATGCCCGGGCACCGTGCGCACCACCTGCCGGAATCGCGGCAGCTCGCCGAGCCGCTGAGACACCACGTCGACCACGCGCTGAAAGTCGAAATCCCCCTTCGGCTCCACGATCACCACGCCACCCACATGCAGCGGCGTGGTCGGCTCCTCGCCGTACAGGAAGGCGGCGTCGGTCGGCGACAGGCGGTCGGTCACGTCATCATCGTGGCACAGGCTCGGCCGGGCGCACCGGTGATCACTGTGCGATCGGCATCGGCAGAGCCGCCGAGTATGACGCTGTTCGCGCCCGCTGGGCGAGGGCGTCGAGGCCGCGGACCAGGGGCGACCGGGGCGCCGCCACGGAAACAGGTACTCCGCGTCGCCACGCGAGATCGCACGCAGCGCGATCCTCCGGGAGCAGGGCGACGGGCTCGCGCCCGCAGAACCGACGCGTGGCGCCGGCCAGTTCGGCGGGCGACGCCGTCGTGGGCCGCACCCGATTAAGCACGATCCGGACGTCGGCCACGGCCGCGCCCGGCCAAGCGCCGGCGAGCTCCGCCATGCCGCGCGCCAGGCGCTCCATCCCCGGCGGATCCGCCGAGCCGACCGCGAGCACCAGGTCGGCGGCGCGGAGTGCGGCGATCGTCGCGCCGTTCCGACGCGGGGCCATCGTGTCGAAGGTGATCTCCTCGTCCGTCTCCAGGATCGCGGCGCAGTCGATGACGACGAGATCGGCTCGGGCGCGGGCGATGTCGAGCACCATGGGAATGGTCGACGGGCGCAGCTCCGGCCAGCGGTCGGCCCGGGCGATGCCCGTGAGTACAGCGAGCCGGTCGCTGATCGACCAGCACAGGGCGGCCAGTTCGGCGTCGTCCAGTCGGCCGTGCGCGGCCAGCCGGCACGCACCCGCCACGCCTGCGGACTCGTCGAGCAGGCCGAAGGCGTTGGCCAGGATGCCCCCGTAGACGTCGGCGTCGATGAGGAGCACCTGGTCGCCGGCCGCGGCGCACCGATCGGCCAGTCCCATGGCCACCGTGCTCCGGCCGGGGGCGCCGACCGGTCCCCACACGGCGATCACCCGTCCGGGTCGCGAGTCCGCGGCGCGCGGCGGCAGGCCTTCGGTGGGATCCTCCGCCGGCGCGATGGTGCGCAGCGCATCACGCTCCCGGCGCCGGCGCTTCGCCGGTCGGTGCCGGGCGGCACCGGCAGTTCCGTCCGCGCCGGCAGTTCCGTCGTCGCTCGTGTCAGCGGCACCGTTCATCGCGTCCGGGCGCCACGGCGTGCGGACGGGCACCGATGCAGCCGCCGCGTCGGGCATCAGGTCCAGGTCCGGGTCGGGCCCCAGGTTGGGCAGGGCCGACCGTGGATCCCCCGCGACGATCGACGCCACACCACGGCTGTCGGCGGCGAGCGGATCCGCTGCGTCGATCGCCGCTCCGACGGCGGCGATCATGGCCTCCGGATCGGCGTCGTCGGCCACCGTGCCGGCGACCCCGATGCGTCCGAGCAGGGTGGCGGTACGGGCATCCCCGGCCCGATGGACCGCTATCACCCGCACGCCGAACATCGCGAGCCGGTGCACGGTGTCGCTGTCCAGGCGTCGCAGGTCGGCCGCAATCACGCAGGCGGCGATCTGGCCCGTCGACGCCACGGCGAGCACATCGGCCATGTCGGCGCAGCGCCGCACCACGGCGAGCAGCGCGCCCGGCGCGGCAAGCGCGGCGACCACTCCGGTCTCCCACGGGTGCCCGCCACCCGCGGTCACGATGCCCCTCACCATGCTGTCACCGTTCGGTCACCATGCCGGCGTATGCGTAGTGCGCGCGTCAGGGTCATTGCCAGGTCCTGCGTCATGGCCGTCATCCGGTCGCACCACACTGCCGACACCACCGCCGACATCGGTTCCCGCGCAACGCGTCTCGCCACGACCCACCCCACGAACTCAGCCGCCCCCGGGCGCACGCTCGCCGCCGGTGTGCAGCACGATCACCGGTTCGCCCAGCGGCAGCTTCTTGACGAGCGCGTCGGCGTCGGCCGCCGCGAGCAGCAGGGCGACCTGGTAGCGGCTGGAGATCGCACCGGACAGCCCGCCGGACGCCGGTGCCGTCACCGATTGGATCGTGACGCCGCGTTGCAGCAGCTCCGTTGTGACCTCGGTCCCGATCACGGCGGACTTGCCGGTGACGAGGTAGAGGTCGGCCACCGAGCCGTGCCCCACGCCGGGCGCCATATGGTCGGGTGTCACCGCGACGGACATGATGCGACCGTCACCGACCGGACTGAGCGCGGAAGCCGGCACGAACTCGCCCGCACCGAGCGGGCGGCCCAGCACCATCCCGGCGAGGTCGGACGCCGCGTCGACATAGGACGCGCCCCGGTCACCGAGGTTCACGTCGGCCGCCACCAGATCCTCCGAGCGGAGCACGGTGCCGGCGGCGAGGTCGACCGCGGCCGCCCAGACCGGGCTGGTCCGCGACGCCGCGCCGATCACCTTCGCGCCGACCACCACCGAGGCGACGAGCAGCAGGATGCCGCCGATCACCCGGATGTCGAACCACCTGGGGCGCGACAGTCGGCGCGGCACCGGTGGCACGGGCTGGGTCATCGGCCCTCCTCGGGCGGTCGGGTGGGTCCGGCGCCCCGCAGCCGCCTCGCGACGCGCGGATGTCCGAATGCTGTGGCGTGATTCTCCGTCATACACGCTGCTCGCGCGAACGCGCCGCACGGAAATGTGGACAACAGCCCGTTCCCAGCGCACGAACCGCGGACGCGTGACGCGTCACGAACGTGCCCCCGGGTCAGGGCGACAGCATGACGCGCAGAGCAAACACGGTCAGGGGCCGAAGGCTCCGAGGGGTAGCACGACGACTCCGTCCTGCGGTCGCGTGTAGCCGTAGCCGGTGGCGGTGACGACGGCGAGCATGGCGGGCTTGCCGGCTTTGCTCGTGTCAACGCTCCGGGAGAACTTGATCAGATGTGCGGCCGCTTCGTCGATCTGGCTGACG
The DNA here is from genome assembly GCA_001897425.1 of Actinobacteria bacterium 69-20. Lineage (GTDB taxonomy): Bacteria > Actinomycetota > Actinomycetes > Mycobacteriales > Nakamurellaceae > Nakamurella. Next base: position 233,297 of record MKSW01000033.1, read on the forward strand.
CCCAACTTGACTTCGATCGCGCCCCAGCGGCCGTCGCGGCATTGGACGATGATGTCGACCTCGAGGTTCGAGCTGTCACGGTAGTAGTGCACGGTGGCGTCCAGCGGGGCGGCGTAGACACGAGTATCACGCACGACGAGTGATTCGAAGAGCAGCCCGAGTGTGTTCAGGTCGGCCAAAAGGCGTCCGGGCCCGGCGTCCAAGGCCGCGGCAGCCAGCGACGGGTCGGCCAGGTGGGTACGAGCCGCCGTGCGCAGCGTGGCGCGGGAACGCAGGTGTGTCGACCAGGCCGTGACCTCTTCGAGGACCATCAGCCGCTTTAGGGCGCGCAGGTAGTCGTACGCGGTGGTGCGAGCAAGCAGTGCGGCGCCACCGCCGGCTTCGTCGGCGCCGGCCTCGGCGGCCAGCCGCGCAACCTTCTGTTCCATGGCTGTGTTGCGGGCCAGTGCCTGGACGAACCGGAAAATGCGCGCCGGATCGCGCTGCGCCCCGTCGATCCGGGGAATGTCGACCTCGGTGATGTTGCGCAGGTAGTCCAGGTTCGCGCGAGCGGCATCCGTCACGCTCATCCGCAGGTTGAGCGGCCAGCCTCCGCGCACGACCAGGTCTGCCACATCGGGGATCGACAATGACGTCCGGCCCGCGGTGGGGCGATCTCCCGACATGAGTGCCGCCAGCGACATGTCGCCGGTCGATTCGCCGCTCTCGAACAGGCTCATGGGTCGCATCGTCAGGCGGGCGAATCTGCCCGCGCCCGAATGCCGACGCACGTCATCGTGCGGCACCGCCGAGCCGGTGAGGATGAACTGGCCGGGGCGCGCACGCTGGTCCACAGCGTGCCGAACATGGTTCCACACCAGGTCGGCCTCGAGCTGCCACTCGTCGATGAGCTGTGGCGGCTTGCCGTTCAGGACCAGACCCGGGTCGACGCGCAGTGCATCGCGCGCCGCCGAATCGGTGTCCAGTCGTGTCTGGCTAGCAGCGAGGCGGGTGGCTGTGAGCGTCTTACCGCATGCTTTCGGCCCTTCGATCAGGACGGCCCCAGCCGACTTCAGGCGCTCATCAAGAACCCGGTCGATGACACGCGGCAGATAGTGGCTCACCTCATCCTTTCCGGTCGTCGACGCCATTCAGCCTTGACTGGGAAGTCTTCCCATAGGATACACTTTGCAGCCTCGTTCAGCTACACTTTATCGCGTGATTAGGCTACACTTTGTTCGGTTTACAGGCTACAGTGCGGGATTGCTGGACGCACGATGGAGTTCTTGCCCGGGAATCTCCGGCGTGCCGTCCCCGGCAGGTGCCGGTGCCGCGGGCCGCCCCGCCGCGCGCAGGTGTCCGAATGCTGTGGCGCGATTCTCCGTCATACACGCTGCTCGCGCGAACGCGCCGCACGAAAATGTGGACAACCATCGCTCTCCCGGGGTCGGGTAGAAACATGACCTATTACGAGAGTCGGTGACTTTACGCAGCTTTCGGTGTGGTGGTGACGTGGTAGCCGAGTGCTTCGAGTTGGTGGGCGGCCGCGGGTCAGGTGACTCTCGGCCGGCGGCGATGCTTGGTGCGCTTGTAGGCCTGCACGGCACGACGTGAGCTGCGCCAGATGCCGTCGCCGCCCTGGACCGCATCGAGGCGGCCGCGTTGTGCCGCCTGGCGAAGTGCCGCGACGCTGAAATCCTTGTCGGCCAGCGCGGCCAGCGGGACCAGCCGCGCTGGCCCGGCGACGTTCGGCACGATGAAGCGGTTGAGGTTGTCCAGCATGGCCCGGGCGAGCAGTTCGCCGAGCGGCGCGAAGTCGCCGCCGTCGGCCTTGTGCATGGCGGACAGGTACGCGTCGCGCTGCCGCTTGACGATGACGACCGGTGGATAGCCGAGACGCACCAGCAGGAGATTCAGCGCCAGTCGACCAGTCCGCCCGTTCCCGTCCAGGAACGGGTGCACCTGCTCGAACCGATTGTGCAGCCGGGCCAGGACCTCCTGCAGTGGCGCGCCAAGGCCAGCCCGCGCGCGCAGCGCCCCGCCGGTCGCCACGACGTCGTCGACCCAGTCCTGGGTCGATGCCGGCACATCGGGCCACGGCGGCGGTTTCATGCCGGCAGCGAATGGATGGATGTCGTGGCGGCGGAAGCTGCCGGGGCCTTCGTCCGGGCCGGCATCCGGGTGTGGCGCCACGTCCCACACCGGGGTCATCGCCGTGTGGTGGATGCGCCGCAGTTCGTTCAGCGTGATGAGGGCGCCGTCGCTCCACTCGTCGGGTTCGAGCGCCTGCCCATACACCCACCGCGCCGCGTCGGCGTACCCCTTGACCTCGGTGTACTCGCGCAGCGGCTTGGCGCCGACGGCCCGGCCTTGCTCGAGCAGTTGTTCCACCTCGCGCAGCACAAGGGTGTTGCCTTCCAGCGCGGTGGAGTGGTGCGCCTCCTGATGCCAGATATCGGACCAGATCGACTCGGACTCCTTCGGGGAGGGCAGGCCGCCGAGCCGGCCACGCAACTCCTCAATCGCCCCGTCCAGGCGTGCGTACACCGTCGCTCTGCTTGGACGCCCTCGTGCCATGACCTGACCGTGCTCCCCGGTTCGCTGCCAACAGTCGCCTAGTTGAGTAGACGCCGCGATACCTAATGGAACTTATCAACTTCACACCGCATTTGATATAGGCAACGACCAGCGAAATGAACTTATCAAACTCGGCCCGGGTGCGCCGATGCGCCCGAGATTTGCCCTGATGCCACCGCCCGAGACTGACGATCTGCGCCGATGCGACGCAACAGCGAGCCAGCCCGCGCGGATGTCCGAATGCTGTGGCGTGATTCTCCGTCATACACGCTGTTCGCGCGAACGCCAGGCACGGAATTGTGGACAACTCTCGCTCGCCCACAGGAACATGCCTTAACATGAGGCAAACACCGGCGAACGGAGGCAAACACGGTGTCTGATCGCTTCCTGACGCTCGCCGACGTCGCCGACATCCTCAACATCTCCGCGAGCCAGACGTACGCCCTCGTCCGCAGCGGCGAGCTCAAGGGGATCCAGATCGGCGGCCGGAACCAGTGGCGGGTCGAGCGCGCCAAGCTCGAGGAGTACATCGCCGACGCGTACCAGCGCACCGCCGCGAACCTGACCTCGCTGCCGAGCACGCTGTCCAGCGAGGCCGCCGGATAGCCGCGCCTGCCTGCCGCATCGCCCCGCAGGGTCGCGCGTCACGCCGCCGGCACCGAGCGCACCGAATCCACCGCGGCGAGCGGCAGCAGCACCACTGAGCGAACGCTCGACGCGCGCCTCGGCTCCCACGCCGGATGCAGCGCGACCTCGAGGAAATCGCTGCCGACCCGATCCAGAGTTCCCGACAGATCCGCCGTGCCGCCCTGGTCGCCACGGGCGCCCATGACGCCGATCGTGACCGGTGCCCGATCGCGCGCGATGCCGCGCAGGGCGAGCCGGAGGTCGAATCGGCTCGCGACGACGGTGAGCGGCATGCCCGTGGCGGACGTCAGCCCGTCGAGCGTCACCACGGCCGCGGACGCCACGATGGTCTCGCCCTCCGCGGCGCTCGCCAGCAGCAGCCAGTCGGGGCCGACCTCGCGGAGTTCGCCGGTATGGGCCCGGCCGCCGCGGGTGCGGACGGTGATCGACCGGCCGATGGCCCCGGCGCAGCGCTGGACCATCGTTACCGACCCCGCCGCCTGGCGCTCACGGTCCGGCAGCTCGGCCATCAGTTCGGCATCGGCCCAGTCGGCGAAACGCGAGTCCAGGTCGGCGAACAGCTGCTCCCATCGCATGCCATCACGGTGACAAGCCCGCGCCGAACCGTCAAGCGCGGAAATTTCCTTGACAAAGGTGATTCGGGTCCGCTTCACTCTTGTTCATGTCATTTGATGCAGTTCGCCTTGATTCGAACTCGACCAAGTGTGATCGGCACGATTCAACCGGGTCCCGTGATCGACGCGCAACCCAGGATCGCCGCTTGTCCCGATGGCGGGTCGGTCTGGGCCTGCTAGGTCCCCTCGGCGTTGCGGTGCTGCTCCCGGACCCGCGGACGTCGCTCGCTCAGTTGACCGACCCGCGCCCCGATGTGGTTCTCGGCGCGGTGGCCATGCTGGCGGCCGCGCTCGTGGTGTGGGCACTCGTCGCTTGGGCGGCGCTCGTTGCGTGCGCGGCGATCGCCGGTCACTTGCCGGGCGCGGCGGGTCGGTTCGGCCGACGTCTGCTGGTCGCCGTGACGCCGGCCGCCTTGCGCCGCGTCGTGGTCGCGGCCGCCGGGATTTCAATCGCCGCGGGGATCGGCGCGTGCGGTGCACCGACAGCGCCGGCGGCCGGTTCCGCTCCTGGCGCGGCTTCGCTGGCCGCGGTCACCATTGCTGCTCCGGTCGGCGCGTCACCCGTCGCGCAGAACGCGACGGGCGGGCCGTCCGGCGGACCGATCGCTCAGGGACGGGTGCTGATCGACCTCGACTGGCCGCAGACTGCCGGCAGCACCGGCGAGATACCGGAGCCGACGACTGGGCCGACGATAAGGCTGACGACCGCACCGGCGGCGGCATCCGCAGCGGGGCCAGCGGCGGTGTCGGCAGCAGCGGACGCTAGCACCGACTCAGGCGAAACCGCCGACGCAGCAACCGCTTCCGGCAGGGCCGACGACATCCCGGGCGGCGCGCGGGATGTCGACACGGCGGGCATAGGCACGGCCCTCGTCGCGCCGGTCGGCACGGATCACGCTCCGCGAAACGGCAGTGCCCATCCAACTGGCAGTGCCCAACACACTGACCGAGCCCCCGCCGCCGATGCCACCACGCCCATGACGCCGTTCGCCGGCACGCCGGCCGACGATGTGTCGGCGGCCGTGCGATCCGAGGCCCCGGCAAGCGATGCCGGCCCTTCCCTAGCGGGCACATCGGGCACCGCAGGTGAAGTGGACACGACAATCGCAGTGGTGGTCCGCCCCGGCGATTCACTGTGGGCGATCGCCGCGGCGCATCTTCCGTCGGGCGCGAGCGCGGCGAGCATCGACGCTTCCTGGCGGCAGTGGTACGCGGCCAATCGCGATGTGATCGGTGCGAACCCGAACCTCGTCATACCAGGTCAGGTACTGCTCCCGCCGAGGGCAGCGGCGACCAGACAGGGCCACCCGGCGGCGTCTGTGTCGCAAGGCCCCACCGAGTACCCGGGCAGCGCGCGATGACGAGTGCACTGCTCGACCGCCCCGCCGCCGCGCCGACCCGCCGCGCGGTGCATCTCGCCGCCGCGCCCGAGGCCGACCGAGCCCCGGCATATCCGGCCGATGACGAGCCTGTTGCCACTGCCGGCGCTGCCGACACTGCCGAGCCGACCGGAGCCGTCGTGCCGGCCGCAGCTCTTCCGGCCGGGGGCCACCGGGGCGCACTGGCCACTTCGTTGCACCGCGGACCGCACCTCGTGCCAGTGCCGGATTCGGACCCGCCCTTCGAAGACATCCCGCCGAATCCCGACGCCGAGGCGATGCGTCGAGCGCGCCGTACCGTGTTCCGGCGCTGGGCGGCCGCGGCCCAAGGCACGAATACGCCGACCTCCGCGTGTGCGCTTTCGGCAGGAGACGGCGCAGCCGGGGCCGATACCGCGACAGCCCGGGCAGCATCGGCCCGCACGGCATCGGGCATCGCGGCGATCCCCGCTCAACGGTCCGGCGCCGCGCTCGCACTCGCGCCGGACGGCGCACCACGAGCCGCACGGAGGTCTGCACAGGGGAACTCCCCGGCATCCGCCCCGTCACCGGCACGAACGCAGGTCCCCATCACGCACCGCAGATACGCGCCGGTCGGAAGCCTCCGCCCGGTCGTGCGGGCGGCGGAGCGCCAGCGATCTACGCAGGTCGCGCCCGGTCCGACCGCCCGCGCCGTGCCGCGGCGCGCACCGGTGGCCGAGCCCCGGATCGCGCCCCGCATCGAGGGTCGGGTACAGCCCCGAAGCGACGCCCGGCTGCAGGCCCGAAGCGACCCCAGCGCAGCCCCGCGAGCCGCGTTCGCCGTCCGCCCGGCCGTCATCACATCGGACGTGCCTGACTGGTCGACCGAATGCGACATGGGCGTCCGGCCGACGTCGAGCGCCGCCCTTCCCCCCGCGGTCGATGCGGGCACGGTTCTGGTTCGCGGCCTGATCGAAGCCCTTTCTGGCCGACGCAGTCTCGAGCAACTGCGCATGCATTGCGCCCCACAGGTTTTCGCCGGTCTCGAAGACCTACCCGCGCTTCCAGGCGCCACAGGCGCTGCCGCGGGCGGAGTCCGCACGGCAGGCGCCGCGCCCATCGCGGTCTGGGCATGCGAACCCGCCGACGGCGTCGCGGAGGTCTCGGCCGCGTTCCGATGCGGTGGCCGCACCCGCGCCCTGGCGCTCCGTATGGAGGGAGTCGACGGACACTGGCGCATCACGGTGCTGCACCTCGGCTGAGCAGAATCGGACGTTGCCCTTCCGGACTTCCCCCCGCCGACCGAGTGTCACGGCAGCTCCGAGCCGCGACTCCACGCATTCCGACGACTCGTCAGATCCAGCGCCACGATCGGATACAGTGCCGCAATCGGACGTCGGCTGCGGAGGATCGGCACATGATGACAAGCGGGGGCACAGCCACGAGCGCAGGCACCACAGCGGACACGGCCGTAGACACCGTAGGCACTGCATCGACCACCGCGCCCCGGCTGCAGGTGATCGTGGCGCACCCAGACGACGAGTCGTTCGGATGCGGATCGCTCCTGCTGTACGCGGCAGCATCGGGTATGACGACGTCCGTGTGCTGTGCCACCCGCGGCGAGGAGGGCGGCGAGGATGCGGTGCGCGGCGCCGAACTCGGCCGTATCCGCGAGGCGGAGCTACGTGAGGCGGCCGCAGTGATGCATGTGTCCCGGGTCGATCTGCTCGACTTCGTAGATTCCGGAATGAGCGGCGAGGCGCCCGTGGGCTCGCTGCACGCCGCGGGCGAGGGCGCCGTCATATCCGCTGTGCGCGAGCGCATCTCGGATTTTCGCCCGGATATCCTGGTGACGCTGGACGCGAGCGACAGCCACCGGGACCATGTGCGGATGCGCGACGCGACCATCGCGGCCGCACAGGCCGAGGGCGTGCCCAGGGTCTACCTAGCCTGCCTGCCGCGGTCGCTCATGCGCCGGTGGATCGATCACATGCGCACGACGCGCCCGGGCATGGAGCACCTGGACGCGGACGCCGCCGCCATGGGAACGCCGGACGAGCGCATCACGCATCGCATCGACGCGAGCGCACACCTCGCCGCGCGAGATCGGGCGATGGCGGTCCACGCGTCGCAGACGTCGCCGTACGACGGGCTGCCGACCGACCTGCGCGAGGCGTTCCTGAGCGAGGTCCACCTGCAGCAGGTGATCCCGCCGTGGCCGGGCGGGCCGGTGCGCGGGACGCTCACCGACTGAACGGCTCGGTCCCGTCGACGAAGCGGCGCCGGTCGCTGCGGGGTCGCGTCAAACGGAGCTGGCCGGGCGACCGTGGCACACCTTGTACTTCTTGCCCGAGCCGCACGGGCACGGATCGTTGCGGCCCGGCTCCTTAGCCGCCGTGGCGGTCTTCACGCCGCTCTTCGCGCCCTTGCCACCGGTCGCGCCGTCGCCGTCGGATTCGGATTGTCCGGGCCCGGAGTAGCTGAGCGCCGTCTGCTGCGCAGGGGCCTCCAGGCCCTTGGCGCGCAGTGCTGCCGGTGCCGCATCCACCTCCGCCTTCGCCGTGGCGGCCCGGGCCGCCTCGGCCTCCTGGGTCGGCAGCGCGGCGACCGGCTTCATCCGGGCGCGGACCTTCTTCTTCCCGCCGGCCGCACCGTCCTGCGCCGCCGCCGTCTTCGCCGCACTGGCCTCATCCAGTTCGACCTCTGCCGACGCGGGCTGCGGCTCGCTCGGCACCACCTGCACGTGCAGGTTGAACAGGTATCCGACCGACTCCTCCTTGAGTGAGTCGAGCATCGCGGCGAACATGTCGAAGCCCTCACGCTGGTACTCGACCAGCGGGTCGCGCTGCGCCATGGCGCGCAGGCCGATGCCCTCCTTGAGGTAGTCCATCTCGTAGAGGTGCTCGCGCCACTTGCGGTCGAGCACGGACAGCACCACGCGCCGTTCGAGCTCCCGCAGGATGTCGGGGCCTAGCTCCTCCTCGCGCGCCTGCCACGCCCGGTGCGCGTCGGCGAGCACGGCCGCGCGGACCGTCTCCTGGGTCAGCGACCCGTACTCCTCGGCGATGGACTCCGGCGTCACGGAGATCGGGAACAGCGTCTTGAGCGCCGTCCACAGCGTGTCGGTGTCCCAGTCCTCGGCGTAGCCGGTCGCCGTCGCGTTGTTGACGTAGGCCGTCACGACATCGTCGATCATGTTGCCGGTCTGCTCGTGCAGATCCTCACCGCCGAGCACACGCCGCCGCTCGTCATAAATGACCATGCGCTGCTTGTTCATGACTTCGTCGTACTTGAGCACGTTCTTGCGGATCTCGAAGTTCTGCTGCTCGACCTGCGTCTGCGCGCTCTTGATGGCCTTGGACACGAACTTGTGCCCGATCGGCATGTCGTCCGGCATGCGGAGCCGGGTCATCATCATCTCGACGGTGGTGCCGCCCACGCGGCGCATCAGGTCGTCGCCGAGCGAGAGGTAGAAGCGGGATTCCCCGGGGTCGCCCTGGCGGCCGGACCGCCCGCGCAGCTGGTTGTCGATGCGGCGCGACTCGTGCCGTTCCGTGCCGAGCACGTAGAGGCCGCCGGCGTCGCATACCTTCACGGCCTCGTCGGCCGAGCGCTTCCTCGCCTTCTCCAACGCCTCCGGCCAGGCCGCCTCGTACTCCTCCGGCGTGTCCGTGGGGCTGAGTTCCCGCTCGCGCAGATCGGCGTCCGCGGTGAAGTCCGGGTTCCCGCCGAGCACGATGTCGGTGCCGCGGCCGGCCATGTTGGTGGCCACCGTCACCGCGCCCAGGCGCCCGGCCTGCGCGATGATCGCGGCCTCCCGGGCATGGTTCTTGGCGTTCAGCACCTCGTGCGGGACGCCCGCGCGGAGCAGTAGCTTGGAGAGCCGCTCGGAATGCTCGACGCTGGCCGTGCCCACCAGGATCGGCTGGCCCTTCTCGTGACGTTCGACGATGTCGTCGACGACCGCGTCGAACTTCACCTCTTCGGTCTTGTAGATGATGTCGTCCGCGTCGACCCGGATCACCGGCTTGTTCGGCGGCACGGACACCACACCGAGTTTGTACGTTTCGTGCAGCTCGGCGGCCTCCGTCTGCGCGGTACCCGTCATCCCGGCGAGCTTCTCGTAGAGCCGGAAATAGTTCTGCAGCGTGATCGTGGCCAGGGTCTGGTTCTCGGCCTTGATCTCGACGCCTTCCTTGGCCTCGATCGCCTGATGCATGCCCTCGTTGTAGCGGCGGCCGTGCAGCACGCGCCCGGTGAACTCGTCGACGATCAACACCTCGCCGCCGACCACGATGTAGTCCTTGTCCTTCTTATAAAGCTCCTTCGCCTTGATGGCGTTGTTCAGGAACCCGACGAGCGGGGTGTTCACCTCCTCGTACAGGTTCTCCAGGCCGAACGCCTTCTCGACCTTCTGCACGCCCTCTTCGGTGACGCCGACCGTGCGCTTGGACAGATCGACCTCGTAGTCGATGTCCTTCTTCAGTCGCGGCACCAGCCGGGCGAACTCGGTGTACCACTTCGACGACTGGTCGGCGGGACCGGAGATGATCAGCGGAGTACGCGCCTCGTCGATCAGGATGGAGTCGACCTCGTCGACAATGGCGTAGTGGTGGCCGCGCTGGACGAGATCGGCACTCGACCACGCCATGTTGTCGCGCAGGTAGTCGAAGCCGAACTCGTTGTTCGTGCCGTAGGTGATGTCGGCCGCGTACGCGCCGCGACGCTGATCCGGCGGCATCTGCGCGAGGATGACGCCGACCTCGAGACCGAGGAACCGGTGCACCCGGCCCATCCACTCGGAGTCGCGTTGCGCCAGATAGTCGTTGGTCGTGACGATGTGCACGCCATTGCCGGCCAGCGCGTTCAGATAGGCCGGCAGTGTCGAGACGAGGGTCTTGCCTTCACCGGTCTTCATCTCGGCGATGTTCCCCAGGTGCAGGGCCGCCCCGCCCATCAGCTGCACCTTGTAGTGCCGCTGGCCCAGGGTCCGCTTGGCCGCCTCGCGGACGACGGCGAACGCCTCGGGCAGCAGATCGTCGAGTGTCTCCCCTTTGTCGAGCCGGGTGCGGAACTCGTCGGTCTTCGCACGCAACTCGTCATCGGTCAGTCCGACGTAGTCGTCCTCCAGCCCGTCGATGTGGTCGGCGATGGCGGACAGGCGCTTCAGCGTTTTCGCCTCACCGGCACGCAGCACTCGGGACAGCAGGGACACGTTGACACCTCAGTCGTTCGTCATGCACTCGTTGGCGCACCCCATGGTAAGCGCACTCACCACGTTGACCGTGCACGCGACCGCGCGGCGAAGCCGCTCAGCCCAGCCGCAACAGCCCGTAATCGAAACCCTTTCGACGGTAGACGACGCTCGCCAACCCCGACTCGGCGTCATTGAAGAGGTAGAAGTCGTGGCCCACGAGTTCCATCTGCCAGAGCGCCTGGTCCACCGTGATCGGGTCGGCCGGGTGGCTCTTGATGCGCACCACACGACCCGGGCCGCCCTCGTCGGGAGCCGCTCCCGCCTCGCCGTTCTCGGCCGCACCGTCGACCGCCGCGATCGCCTCCGCTTCGGCGGCGACCTCGCCCATCGGACTGCGAGACGTCACGCGATCGAGTCGGCGCCCGCGCGCCTTCCGCAGCCGCCCCTCCAGCTTTTCGACGGCGAGATCGAGTGCCGCGTAAAACGTTTCGGCCGACGCCTCCGCCCGCACGGCCGGACCGCGCCCGGTGACGGTGAGCTGCACGCGCTGCTTGGTCTTGGTCTGCCGTGGATTCGCCTCATGCGCGAGCTCCACCTCGACGCGCGACAACTTCGGGTCGTACCGCTCCGCCCGGGCGAGCTTGTCGGACGCGTGCACCTTGAAATGCTCAGGCACCTCGACGTTCCGCCCCGTCACGACGATATCCACGTGTCCTCCCAGGTCCGGCGGGTCTCTACGACCCGTGTTGATCCCAATCCCTGACCGGGGTGGCGTGGCCGGTGCGAACCCCGGTACTCCTTATGAATCTACCGTGCATGACGGGCCGTCGCGTACACGCTCCACGCGCCGGCCGACGATCATGGCCCGACCGAACGGCGGCGCGCGGATGCCGGGAGCAGCGGCTTTCGCGGCGACGGAACCGCGGCGAGAACCAGCACACCGCCGAGTGTGACGCCGCTCGCAGCCAACGCCTCGCATGATCCACCGACGGTCGCACCGGAGGTGAGCACGTCGTCGAGCAGAACGGTGAACGCGCCCGGCGGGGGCGCCGCCCGCGCATCGAACTGGACGGCGCCGGCGAGGTTCGCGGCGCGCGCGGCAGCGTCGAGGCCGACCGAATCACGGACTTTCCCGGACAAGCGAAGGCACGGGGCGACGCCCGCCGGCCGCCCGTGCGCGGCGAGCACCGCCGCGGCCATCCGAGCCATGGCGGCGACCGGGTCACCACCGCGTGCCCGCGCCGATGCACGCCGGGTCGGCGCCGGAACGAGCCACAGCTCCGGCGGTAGCACCGCCGCGTCCTGCAACGCCACGAGCCCCGCCCCGAGCGCGGCGCCGAGCCGCGGCGGCAGGTCCCGCCGGCCGCGCTCCTTGCCGGCGATGATCGCTGCTCGCACCGGCCCCGCATAGCGGGCGAGCGCGTGCACCGTCGGCAGGACGAGCCCGGCCGCCGCCAGCCGGTCCAGCGCAGCCTCGGGCAGCGCCACGGCTCGCGGCCGCCGTTGCAGGGTGGCGGCGCACGCCTCACACCAGGGCACAGGCGCGTGGCAACCGGGGCAGGTGCGTGGCAGCACCAGGTCGATCGCAACGCGCAACGTCTCGATGACGACGCCGAGCAGCGGCCGGAACGCACCCCCGCTCCGCGCCCCTGACGACGACGACAACGACGACGAGAACAACCCCAGTCGGCCGGATGCCGGCTCCGAATCCATGGTCATGCGACAGAGGCTCGCACGAGAACTTCGTCATACTCGGAAATCCGGCAGGAATGTGGACAACTGTGCGAAGAGATGCGGCTTCCTGTGGATAACCCGAGCGTTGTCGGTCAGTTGGGGTAGAACGGCATGGTCCCCGTCATCCAGTTGCGACCGTCCGGCGGCACCCACTGCCCGGTGAGCCGGCCGCCCTGCAACTGCCAGATACGACCACCGAAGGAGATGAGCAATGGGAGATCGGAATTGGAGCTCGCGATCGCCTCCACGTCGCCGAAGACGTCGCCGAACACCTGCGAGGTAGTGACGGCGTCCTCACTCTGACCGTCCACCGACACCTCGAACACGGTGCGGTGCGTGCTGCCGGTGATCTTCGCGCCCACCAGCAGGGTGGTGGAATCCTCCCAGGTCACCGGGCCGACGTCGGTGAGGTCAGGGCGGAGCACGGTCAGGCCGGTGATCTGCATGCCGTGATGGTCCGCGTTCGCCGCACCGCCGCTGCCGCTCGCACCGCCGGTACCGCTGGAACCGCCAGCAGCGCCCCCGCCTCCGGAGGCGCCCGCCGTACCCGTGGCGCTGCCGGACGTGCCCGTCGGGCCGCCGGATGCTCCGGAGGCGGGCGCCGATGACGAGGCGGAACTAGGGTCCTCCGGCGTATCCGTTGTCGGCGAGATGACGCCGAGGTACAGCGCCCCGCCGGCGACCACGGCGACCCGCACACCGTCCGGTGAGAGCGTCAGCGCCGTCACCGGCCCGAGGCCCGCGAGCCCCGGCACCGGGACCCGCGACCACGTCGGGGCACCCGAGGTGATCGTCACCTGGTACACCTCCGGCTGGGTGGCACCGTTCTGCACGGTCCACGCGGCGAAGCCCCAGCGGGTGAAGCTCGGCTGCGTCAGCGTGGTCGCCTTGAGCGCGGTGACGGCGGGCTGGTGGTCGAACGGCCGGCCTACGAGCAGTTCCTGGCCGCCGTCCGGATTGCGTGTCACGGCGGCCAGCGCGCCGGAGGCTGCGGACAGTGCCGCGGACAGCACGTGCACCGAGCCAGTGCCGACGCTGCCCCACATCGGGGTGCCGTCGGACAGCCGCAGGATCACCCCGCTGTCGATGTAATAGGCGTCAGAGACCGCCTGCGCGGATCCGGGTACGGCATCGGGGCTGAAGTTCTCCACTGTGCCGCTGGCCAGGCTGTACACGTTGTCCGGGTTGTCCGGATTACTGGCGGATGCCGTCGGCCCGGTGGTCGATCCGCCCGCGGCGCCCGCCGTGTTGAGCGGCAGGCCGTTGACGGTGATCGCAATCTGCTGCACGTCCGGGTCGAGCGTCCAGACCACCTGCGCGGCCAGCGCCTGGCGCGCGGCCGGAGTCGTGACGTCGACGCCGCCGAGGTCGACATGGGCGATTCCCGCGGAGTCGATGTGCACGTTCGACTGCAGCTCGGCGCCCGGCCCGAGTTGGGTACGGGCCGCGCCGGTGAGCTGTTTGCTCGGGCCGCGCAGCAGCAGGTCCATCAATCGGTTCGCGGACAGTTCGGGGTTATGCGAATTGGGGATGTACCGGATATCCGGCACCACCACGCGCCCGGTGGCGTCCAGGAAGTAAACGGTGCGCGAACGCAGCGCGGTGGAGAAGTCACCCCGGGTGATGAGCACGCTGTCCGGCGGGTCGGTGATACGCCATTGGCCATCCGTCTTGTCCAGATGCACGGTGATCTGGTAGTCGCGCGAATCGACCGGCCGGTAGGAGCGGTCGGACTCGACGGCACCGACCTGCCGCCCGGAAACCGTGACGGTGCCCGGGTTGTCGGGGTCGGGTGTCGCCGAGAAATCATCCGACAGTACGACGATCGGGGTCGAACTCGAGTCCGCGTGCCAGGACTTCTGGGCCGCCGGGGTGAGGTATTCGCGCGCGACCACGAACGACTCGCCGGCCGTGTCGTACTCCGTTAGAGCCGAGGCGTGGATGAACTCGCGGACGATCTGCTCGGGCTGCTGCCCGGGGTCCGGGCCCTGCGGCGCGGCCGGGATCGACTGGTCGGCGACCTTGCGCACCACTTGCGGCGAGCCGGACGTGGGCAAACCGGCGCAGCCGGCCACCAGCACGACCGCGAGTATCGCTCCAAACACAGCGGCCAGCGTCGCGATCGGCGAGCGGGCGCGGCGGTCGATCGCCGGCCGGCGGCACGAGCGAGCCGTCCATCGCCGAACGTCCGGCCGGGTGTCCGGCCGAACGCCTGGGCGATCGTCCCATCGGTGCTGGCCCATCAGCCGTGACCACCTTCCGGTCCGGTGTGTGGACCCGTATCCGGCCCGGTGCGCGCTCCGGCGTCCGGCCCGGCGGGCGCTCCCACCGACGCCCCCAACCCGGGACCGACCACAAACGGCCCCCCGGCACGCATCGCGTCATAGGCGCCGCGACCGGCGACGATATTGGCAGCCGGATCGCCGCCCCCCACGACACTGCCCACGCCACCGCCCCCGACGCCGTCCCGGTCACCGGCCTCGTCATCAGGCGGGCGGAGCGGTAGCGGCGATGCCGACAGCATGAAGCCGGGCACGCGGGGCAGCGTGAGCCGGAACCGGGCGCCGCGCCCCGGATTGCCCCACGCCTGCAACCAGCCGCCGTGCAGCCGGGCGTCCTCCAGCGCGATCGCCAGGCCCAGCCCGGTGCCCCCGGTGCGCCGCTGCCGCGACGGGTCGGCCCGCCAGAATCGGTTGAACACGAGCCCTGCCTCGCCCGGTTTCAGGCCGACCCCGTAATCGGTGACCGCGATCGCGAGCGCGTCCTCGTCGGCGGCCAACTCGACGTCGATCGACCCGCCCTCGGCGTGGTCCACGGCATTGTTGAGCAGGTTGCGCAGGATCCGCTCGACGCGCCGGACGTCCACCTCGGCACGCACCTCGGCGTCTGGCAGATGCGTGATGATCCGCACCCCGGTGGTCGCGGCCACGGGCCCGGCGGCCGCCACGCAGTCCATGACGCTGGTGCGCACGTCCACCGACTCCGCCTGCAGCTCGGCCATGCCGGCGTCGTACCGGGAGATCTCCAGCAGGTCGGTGAGCAGGTCTTCGAATCGGTCCAGCTCGTCGACCATGAGCTCGGTCGCCCGGGCCAGGTGCGGCGGGAACTCGTCGCGGCCCGCGTGCAGAGTGTCCGCGGCCATGCGGACCGTGGTGAGCGGCGTGCGCAGTTCGTGCGACACGTCCGAGGTGAACCGGCGTTGCAGCGCCCCGAACTCCTCCAGCTGGCGGATCTGGGCGCGGATCGCCTCCGCCATGCCGTTGAACGAGCTGGCCATGCTGGTGAGCTCGGCCGCGCCGCGCACCGGCATCCGTTCGGACAGATCCCCGGCCGCGACCCGGGCGGCGACCGCGGAAGCGCGGCGGATCGGCCGCAGCACGGCCGTGGCCACCAGGAACGCGATCAGCCCCAGCGCGAGCGCCAACGCCGCGGCACCCACCAGCAGCGTCTGCTGCACCACCGCCAGCGTCTTCTGCTCGGTGGTCAGCAGGAAGATCAGGTACACGCCGAACGCGTCGCCGCTGCGCGGGATCACCACCGGCCCGCCGACCACCAGCGCGGGCACCGGCGCCAGCACTCCGGCCGCGTTCTTGCGCATCACGGTCGTGTACTGCCAGGTCTCGTTGCCGCCCTCCACCTCGGCGCGCAGCGGCGGCGGCACGTCGTCGATCGGCCCCACGGCCGAAGCGACCGAGGCGCCCGGCCGCAGCGGCGCCACGACGGGATCGAACACGCCGGCCGTCGACCCCTGCGCACCGGTGTCGCTCACCCGGGCCGGGTTGCCGATGTCCTGCACGAGGCGGGCCAGCTGGGAGCGCAGCTTGGTCGGGTTCGTCTCCGCCCCGACCAGTTGAACGCGCGCGGTCGCCATCGCGTTCTCGATCTCCGCGATCGCCGCCGACTGCTTGTTCGCGAGCAGGCCGTCGCGGATCTGCCGCTGCAGCACCACACCGAGCAACACCATCACCACGGACGAGAGCACGAGCGTCATCACGACGACGCGCAATCGCAGCGACCGTGAGCTGTGGGTGAGCCTGCGCCACCAGATATCCCGGGTATGACGCTGTTCGCGGCGGCCGCCGCCACGGTCGTTCCGATCCTCCGCAGCGGCGGGGGCAGCCGCACCGACAGCAGCAGCGCCGACAACGGCAGCGCCGCCAACGGATTCGCCGCCAACGGCATCGGCGACCGGCGATTCGCCCGCCACGGATGCGCCGGCCGACGATGCAGCCGCCGCATCACCGTCCGCCGAGCCCGACCCGGCGGCGGCATTGCGTGCAGGCTGCTGCGGCGTGGACAGCGTCATACCCGCTGACCCGCGCTCCCAGAAGACCGCCGCGCACTCATGACCTGTCAGGCGGCCCCGGCCCGATACCCCACGCCGCGGACGGTGACCACCACCTCCGGATGCTCCGGGTCCTTCTCGATCTTGCTGCGCAGGCGCTGCACGTGGACGTTCACCAGTCGGGTGTCCGCGGCGTGCCGGTATCCCCACACCTGCTCAAGCAGCATCTCCCGGGTGAACACCTGCCGGGGCTTGCGGGCGAGCGCCACCAGCAGGTCGAACTCCAACGGGGTGAGCGAGATCGGCGCGCCGCCGCGGAGCACCTGGTGCCCCGGCACGTCGACCTCGACATCGGCCACGCGCAGCCGCTCCACGGTACCGACGTCGCCGCGCCGCAGCCGGGCGCGCACCCGGGCGGTGAGCTCCTTCGGCTTGAACGGCTTCATCACGTAGTCGTCCGCGCCGGATTCCAGGCCGAGCACCACGTCGACGGTGTCGGTCTTGGCGGTGAGCATGATGATGGGCACGCCGGACTCGGCGCGGATCTGCTTGCACACGTCCAGGCCGGACAGGCCGGGGAGCATCAGATCGAGCAGCACGAGGTCGGGGCGCACCTCCCGGAACGCGTCCAGCGCACGGGAACCGTCGCGCACGATGGCGGAGTCGAATCCCTCCCCGCGCAGCACGATGGTGAGCATCTCGGCCAGGGCGGGATCGTCGTCGACCACCAGGATGCGGGCTCTCATGTGCTCCATAGTCTCATCAGCAGCGGCGCTGTGCGTATATTGACCGCGCCTATGACGCTGTTCCGGGCCGCGCCCCCGTCGCTACGCCGGGGCCTTGGGCGCACGCCGCGGGCGCGCACCCCCGGACGAGGCACGCCGCGGGGATGGGATCATGGCCCGGTGAGCCACCCGCCCCCACCGCCGTA
Source organism: Actinobacteria bacterium 69-20 (assembly GCA_001897425.1). Lineage (GTDB taxonomy): Bacteria > Actinomycetota > Actinomycetes > Mycobacteriales > Nakamurellaceae > Nakamurella. The sequence goes on from MKSW01000033.1 coordinate 250,602, forward strand.
CATGTCGGCAGCGTCGGCGCCCGATCCGGGGTCGATCCCACTGCGTCCGCTGACGGTCGGCGAGCTGATCGGTCTCGGCTTCGCGGTGGTGCGGCGTCATCTCGGGCTGCTCGGTCCGATCGCCGTGCTCATCGCCGCGGTGTCGGCCGGGGCCGAGATCACGATCCTCTCCGCGACCGGCACGCTGGACTCGGTCGCGACGGGCGACTGGATCAACACGTTCAGTAAGGATGTGACCGCGGGCCGCGTCGACGCGCTGCCGGTCGGGATCTACGCGGCAGTGGGGGTGAGCTCGCTGGTCTCGATTGCCGGGGCACTGGTGCTGTCCGGGCTGGCCACGGCGTGCGCGAGCGTGGATGCGGTCCGGCGGAGGCCGTCTCGGGGCGCCGTAGCGGAGCGGCTGCGGGGCCGGATCGGTGTGCTGGTCGTGGTGTCGGTGGTGGTGGCCGTCGTCTCACTAGCGGGATCGTTGATCTTCCTGGTGCCCGGCCTGATCGCCTATACGGCGTGGGCCGGCGCGGCGCCGGCCACGGTAATGGAGCGGGCCGGCGTCGGGCGGGCGCTGAGCCGGTCCACCCGGATGACGCAGGGCCACCGGTGGCGCATCCTCGGGGTCACCGTGCTCATCGTCATCATCGCGGCAGTGATCGAACAACTCATCACCACGGCGGTGGGCGCCGCCATCCCGAAGGCGTCGGCGGTAGCGGCCCTGATCGTGATGAGCGCCGTCGGTGCCGTGATCGCGGCGGTGACGTCGTCCTGGGTCGGGGCCGTGATCGGGCTGCTCTATGTGGACATTCGGCTGCGCACGGAGAACCTCGGCGCAGCACTGCGCGCGTACGCGGCGACCCTGCCGCGGGGGTAGCGCTGGCTTCCTGCCGACACGCGAGACGCCCGAGGCGGGGTGGACGTGCCGACCGTCACCAGGACGGCAGGTCGACCGTGCCGTCCGTCGCCGGGGTGAGCACGGTCCAATCCGAGAGGTATTGCGCCGCAGCCAGCTCGGAGTACATCGCGGACGTGCGGGCCTGCAGTGCCGCGTCGGCCTCGAACGTGTCCAGCGCGCGGGCGTCGTCGCGGGCGGCCCGGCCGCGCGCCCGGTCTGCGGCCAGCGCGGGCGGTGTCGCGAGCAGCAGCTGGTGGTCGGGCACCGGTTCGCCGAACCTGTCGACCTCCAGCGCGCGCACCCATTCCGGGAAGTCTCGCGCTACGCCGGGCACGTCCGGCCCGCCGAGGCGTGCGGAACCGTAGGCGGCGTTGGACGAGATGTAACGATCGAGCAGCACGATATCGTTGTGCCGCAGCATGTTTCGTATCTCTTCGGCCGCGTCCCGACGGTCCAGTGCGAACAACAGCGCCGCGCCGTAGACGGATTCCGACAGGTCGCCGAGTCGCCCGTAGAGCACGTCGCGGATCAAATCCGCGTGCACCGAGATTCCGTACCGCGGAAAGGACATCGCGGCGACCGTCCGCCCCGCGGCCCGCCACCGCTCGGTGAGGCGTGCCGCGAGCGTGGCCTTACCGGAGCCGTCCAGCCCCTCGATCACGATCAAACTGCCCACGGGCTCATCCTTCCCGAACGCACCGCACTGCGCACAAGATCGGGCGCGCCATCGGGCACGGCTCCGCACACTGCTTCCGCGATCCGGCCGGGGCCACGGCCGCCGCCGTCGCCGGGCGCGGATTCCACCGCAACGCGCCACCCACGAACAGCGTCATATCCGTATGACGTGATTCATCGCGAAACGCCTTGTCTAGTAACGGTAGTGGTCCGGCTTGTACGGCCCCTCGACGTCCACGCCGATGTACTCGGCTTGCTCCTTGGTGAGCTTGGTGAGCTCGCCGCCGAGCGCCTCGACGTGGATGCGGGCAACCTTCTCGTCCAGCGACTTGGGCAGCCGATACACCTCGCGGTCCCATTCGTCGGGCTTCGTGAAGAGCTCGATCTGCGCGATCACCTGGTTGGAGAACGACGCGCTCATCACGAAGGACGGGTGCCCGGTCGCATTGCCGAGGTTGAGCAGCCGCCCCTCCGACAGGATGATCACGCTGTGCCCGGCCGCACCGCCCGTTCCGGGGATGTGCCACTCGTGCACCTGCGGCTTGATCTCGGTCTTCCGGATGCCGGGAACCCTTGCCAGACCGGCCATGTCGATCTCGTTGTCGAAGTGGCCGATGTTGCCGAGGATCGCCTGGTGCTTCATCCGCCGCATGTGCTCGGTGGTGATGATGCCGAGATTCCCGGTCGCGGTGACGATGATGTCGGCGCGGTCGACGGCCCGGTCGATGGTGGTCACCTCGAAGCCGTCCATCAGTGCCTGCAGCGCGCAGATCGGGTCCGCCTCGGCGATGATCACCCGGGCGCCCTGGCCGCGCAGCGACTCCGCGCAGCCCTTGCCGACGTCCCCGTAACCCGCGACCAGCGCCACCTTCCCGCCGATCAGCACGTCGGTGGCGCGGTTGATCCCGTCGATCAGCGAGTGCCGGACGCCGTACTTGTTGTCGAACTTCGACTTCGTGACGGAATCGTTGACATTGATGGCGGGGAACAGCAATTCGCCCGCGGCGGCCAACTGGTAGAGCCGGTGCACCCCGGTCGTGGTCTCCTCGGTAACGCCGCGGATCTCCGTCGCCGCGCGGGTGAAGAATGTCGGATCGGCCGCCAGTGAGGCGCGCAGGGTTTCGAGGATGACGCGGTATTCGTCGGAGACGCCTTCGTCGTCCGGATCGACCGTCGGCACCACCCCCGCGTTCTCGTACTGAACGCCCTTGTGCACGAGAAGCGTTGCGTCGCCGCCATCGTCGAGGACCATGTTCGGGCCGCCGGTGTGTTCGCCGCTGGGATCCCCCGGCGCCGGCCAGTGCAGCATCTGCTCGGTGCACCACCAGTACTCCGGCAGCGTCTCGCCCTTCCAGGCGAAAACCGGTACGCCCTGCGGGTTCTCGGGCGTGCCGTACGGCCCGACCACCACCGCGGCCGCGGCCTCGTCCTGGGTGGAGAAGATGTTGCAGGAGGCCCAGCGGACGTCGGCGCCCAGGCTGACCAGGGTCTCGATGAGCACGGCGGTCTGGATCGTCATGTGCAGTGAGCCCGAGATCCGCGCGCCGGCAAGCGGTTTGACGTCGGCGTATTCCCGGCGCAGCGCCATCAGTCCGGGCATCTCGTTCTCGGCGAGGCGGATCTCCTTGCGGCCGTACTCGGCGAGCGAGAGGTCCCTGACCTTGTAATCCAGCGCGCCGTTGCGGTCGGCGGTGAGATCGACAGTGCGGTCGGCAGGGGGTTCGACAGGGACATCGACAGCGATGACGGGGTTCTCGGCTGGGGATGGCGACATAGGTGCGCTCCTTCGGCGCGATCCGGGGCACGGGTGACGTGCGGCGCGGAACGCGAATGCGGCTGCCGGACTCGGGCAACCGTTCACGGCCAACGAGCTGTTCCTGGCCACCGCCCTGCACCGGACGCTCCCCGCCGATCGCGGGTGCGTGCATGTCGCCCCTCAGGCTACCGAACGCTGTGGCATGGGATGCCAGGCAGGGACGGCCGGGCGGGCATCACCTCGGAGGGATCACCGGTCGGGTTCCCGGGCGGGGATCCCGGCACGGGCATTGCCGCGCCGGGTTCACGGCGCGGGCGGGACCCCGGTGTGCCAGAACTGCGCCGTCTGCGCGAGGTAGAAGACGGCGAACGCGGCGATGAGCGCGATCTCGAGCCAGATGAGCCACCCGCCGTGCACACCCGCCGCGAAGAGCGCGAGCGCGACCGCAATCGCCACCGCCATCACGGCAGCGACCAGGACGTAGATCCGGGCATAGGCGCCCGGGGCAAGATCGGCGGATCGCGGTGTTCCCATGCGCGGCGCGCGTTGATCACGGCGATGGCGATCATCGAGGCGAACAGACACCCGGCGCTCACGTAGTGCGCGGTATCGACGAAACCGCTCCAGTCGAGGGAGAACCAGGCCGCCGCGACCAGCCACAGCACGACCCCCGCGGCGAGGACCACTGGAAAGGCGCGCGCGGCGATGCGACGGGCCGCCTCCGCGCGTTCCTGTGCAGCCGTGCCGACGTCGGCACGGTCCGCAGCCCCAACGCCGGCAGCCGCCACAGCGCCGCCCGGCGACGCGCCCCGCGTCTGCGCCCGACGGTCCCGCACCAGCGCAAAAGTCGCGCCCACCAGCACCAGCGCCGTCACCACCAGCACGGCGGTGATGTTGTTCCGCACGCCGTCCTGGGCCACCGCAGGAACACACGCACGCGGCCCGGCGCACGACGCCAGGTGCGCGGGCGTCGGCACGAACGCGACCACCGGAGCCAGCATTCCCGCGATGTTGGTGAGCCCGTTCTCCGTGCCCTCCCGCCCGCGGATCGCGATCAGCGCGACGCCGATCGCCAACAGCGATCCCACGAACACACCGTGCACCGGCGTGTAGAAGTAGGCGCTGATCGACGCGAGCATCCGGCCGTCGGCTCCCGCCTGCAGCGCGACCGAGCAGCCCAGCAGCAGCACCAGCGCGACGACGCCCAACCGCAGGTACCGGTAGGTGCGGCACGCCGCCGCGCCGAGCTCGGTCATCGCGCCGCCCCGCTCATGTCACCAGCGGGTTGCGCGTCCTGAGCGCCGGGAACCGGGAGAAGTCCCGATCGGCCGTCCACAACTCGGAGATGCCGTGCGAGAGGCAGATCGTCGCGATCTTCGCGTCGTGCACCATGCCGCCGACGACGCGCCCGGCGGTCACGAGGTTCCGAAGCCGCTCCAGGTGGTCCACGGCCTCTGAAATCACGACTGCCCCACCGTCGATCCACGCATACAACTGATCGAACGCTTGCTGGGCAGTGGACGGAGGTGTGTACTTGCGCGGGTGTGTCACGGTCGCATAGAACTCGTGGACGCAGGGCATCGGAATCGCCCAGGGGACGGCGGACGAGACCAAGCCCGAGAGCTCCGTCACGGCCCGACTGTGCGCGACAGCACCGCTTTTGTGCGCTGCGACAAGAACGTTGGTGTCAACCGCGATCATTGGATTCCAGCATCCAGTCGGCCGCATGGACGATGCGATCCATCCGCTCCTCGTAGTCCTCGTGGATCATCTCGGTCACCGTCTTACCGGCGTATTCCGGCGTCAGCCACCCAGGCACCGACGCATCCCGCAGCACCCGCTTCGGCCGCGTCGCGTGCTCCTCCAGCAGCTTGATCAGCGCCTCCTCCACCAGCGACTTCACCGTGCGATCCTGCTCGCGCGCATACTCCCGGGTCCGTTCCAGCAGCGGCGTCGGAATATCGATCGTGGTCTTCATACCGCCACCATACTCGCGCTTAGTATGGCTAGCAATACTCGTTAATGTTGCCAGCAATATCGCGTATGACGCTGTTTGCTGCGCGCAGCGCAGACAACGAGATCGCTCAGCCCGCACCCAGCGCCGAGCGGACCTCGTCCAGCGTCCGGGCCGCGGCATCGCGCAGACCTCGCACGCTCGGCCCGGCGTCCAGCACGCTCCGGCTGGCCGTGGGCAGCACCCGGTCGAGCGCCGCGCCGAACACGCGAGTGAGGTCCGCCGCCGTCGCCCCCTGCGCGCCGATGCCGGGAGCCAGCAGGGGGCCGTTGACCCTGGCCAGCGCGTCCGCCAAGTCCGCCCCGACGTCGGCGACGGTGGCGCCGACCACTAGGCCGATCGAGCCCATCGGGCCTGTCCCGGCGTTGAGATCAGCTGCGGCGCAGGCAATCTGCGCGGACAGCGTCATAGGCGGTGCGGAGCCGGCAGCCGAGCGGGCGGGGGCGTCCGGCACGGCGGCCAGTTGCACGGACGCCCCCTCCGGGTTGGACGTGCGGCACAGCACGAACAGGCCCCGCCCGGAGCCGAGCGCGGCGTCGATCGCGGGTCCAAGCGAGCCGAAGCCGAGGAACGGAGAGACGGTGAGCGCGTCGGCGGCCAGCGGTGAGCCGTCGGTGAGGTACGCGCGGGCGTAGGCGGCCATGGTGGAGCCGATGTCGCCGCGCTTGGCGTCCAGCAGCAGCAGCGCGCCAGCGTCCCGGGCCGCCGCGAGAACCCTTTCCAGCACGGCGATCCCGGCCGATCCGAACGCTTCGAAGAACGCCGACTGCGGTTTGAGGACGGCGACCTCGGGGGCGAGCGCCTCGACCGCGGTCATCGCGAATCGCTCCAGGCCGGACGGCGTCATCTCCAGGCCCCACGCGGCGAGCAGCGACGGGTGCGGGTCGATGCCGACGCACAGCGGGCCGCGGGTCTCCATGGCACCGGCGAGTCGGGCGCCGAACGGTCGATTCGTCATCTCGGTTCCTCCTGGTGGTCGGTCGCGCTCCCGGACGCCGGTCGCGTTGCCGCGAAAGTGATGTCGCGCAGCAGGCCCGGGCCCTGGTAGAGCAGCGCGGTGTAGAGCTGCACCAGCGTCGCCCCGGCATCGAACATGGCCAGCGCGTCATCCGGCCTGGTAATGCCGCCGACGCCGATCACCGGCAGATCGGTGTGCGCGCAGACGAATCGCACCACCTCGAGCGCGCGCGCGGCGAGCGGCCGTCCGGACAGCCCGCCCGATTCCATCGCGAGCCCGCGTTCACCGGGGATGACGCCGTTCCGGGCGACAGTGGTGTTGGTGGCGATCACCCCGGCGACGTCGCGGTCGTGGCACACCTGCAGGACGTCGGCGATCGCCTGATCGGTGAGGTCCGGGGCGATCTTCACGAGTATGGGGACAGGACGATCACGGGGGTCCGCGCCGCCCGCTCGATCTGATTCGACATTTGCGCCCACTCCGGCGACAGGACGATCGGGACGATTGCCGTCATCATCGTGACCATGATCCAGCCGCGGGGCGCGAGCGCCAGCCAAGGCGGCGGCCTCAGCGGTGAGCGCGGCGACGATCTCGTCCAGGGCACCGCGGTCCTGCAGGCCGCGCAGGCCCGGAGTGTTGGGCGAGGAGACGTTGACCGCGATGTAGTCGGCGTGCGCCTCGACCGCGCGCAGCGAGGCGAGGTAGTCGGCGACGGCGTCGTCGATCGGGGCGACCTTTGACTTGCCGAGCGAGATCCCCAGCGGCACACCGATAGTGCCCGTGGCCGCGATCCGCGCGGCGAGCGCCGCCGCCCCCGCATTGGGGAACCCCATGCGGTTGATCACGGCCTGCGACCCGGTGAGGCGGAAGACGCGCGGGCGGGGGTTGCCGGGCTGACCGACGGCCGTCACGGTGCCCGCCTCCACGAACCCGAAGCCGAGCGCCGGCCAGGCGGCGAGTGCGACACCGTCCTTGTCCGCGCCCGCGGCGAGGCCGACCGGATTGGGGAAGGTGAGCCCAAAAGCGGTGCGGGGGGCGGGATCCGCCGCGAGGAGCCGGCGCACCCGGCGGAGCAGCGCCGGGTGCCGGGCGAGCCGGGACAGCGCCGCCAGGGTGCGCGCGTGCGCGGTCTCCGCATCGCCGCCGCCGAGCCGGAAGAGCACCGGCCGGGCGACGTGTCGATACGCGAGGTCGAGTGCTGTCACGACCGGGCCTGCCCGTCATCACCGGGGAACCGACCGGACCGAGCACCACTTCTGGTCACTGGGCACTTCCGCGGGGCCTGCGCAGTGGCCACAAACCCTGCTCAGTCGAAGAGGAGTGGCGGGCGACCCGGATCAGCGTGCTCACGAGGCCGCAACCCCGGTCTCGGCCCCGGCCCGCCCCGCGCGGAGCCGCGCGTGCAGCACCTGCAGCGGCGTGACGCCGACCTCCGAGCGGATGAGCGCCTCGATGCCCTGGATCGCGGCGGTGGCACCGGCAACCGTGGTGATGCACGGGATGTCGGCCGCGACCGCCGCGGTGCGGATCTCGTACCCGTCCGTCCGAGTGCCGGACTGCCCGTACGGGGTGTTGATCACCAGGTCGATCTCGCCGGCGCGGATCGCGTCGATGACGGTCCCGCTTCCGTCGACCGGCTGCTGATAGTGCTTGCGCACCACGCGCACGTCCATGCCGTTCCGCCGCAACATAGCCGCGGTGCCCTCCGTCGCGACCACCGTAAAGCCAAGGTCCGCAAGGCGTTTCGCCGGGAACACCATGGCTCGCTTGTCCGCGTTGGCCACCGACACGAACACGGTGCCGGAGGTCGGCAGCGACCCGTAGGAGGCCGTCTGCGACTTCGCGAACGCCGGACCGAAGGCAGAGTCGATGCCCATCACCTCGCCGGTGGAGCGCATCTCCGGACCGAGCACGGTGTCCACTCCCGTGCCGTCGGGCCGGCGGAACCGATGGAACGGCAGCACGGCCTCTTTCACCGCCACCGGACCGTCGGCCGGCAGCGTGCCCGCGTCACCGGCGGCGGGAAGCAACCCCTCGGCGCGCAGTCCGGCGATGGTGGCGCCCGCCATCACGCGCGCCGCGGCCTTCGCCAGCGGCACCGCGGTGGCCTTGGAGGAGAACGGCACCGTGCGCGAGGCGCGTGGGTTCGCCTCCAGCACGTACAGCGTCTGGCCCTTCAGCGCGTACTGCACGTTGAGCAGGCCCCGGACCCCGCAGCCGAACGCGATCGCCTCCGTGTACGCGCGCACCTTCTCGATCTCTGCGGCCCCGAGGGTGATCGGCGGAAGCACACAGGCCGAGTCGCCGGAATGCACGCCGGCCTCCTCGATGTGCTCCATCACCCCGCCGAGGTATACCTCGTCCCCGTCGCAGAGGGCGTCCACATCGATCTCGATCGCGTCGTCCAGGAAGCGGTCGATGAGCACCGGCGAATCCGGGCTCACGAACGCCGAGCGGGAGATGTAGTTCGCGAGAGAGGCGTCGTCATAAACGATCTCCATGCCGCGGCCGCCGAGCACATACGACGGGCGCACCAGCACGGGGTAGCCGATGCCGCCCGCCACCCGGGCGGCCTCCTCCAGGGTGCCGGCGGTGCCGAAGCGCGGCGCGGGCAGCCCGGCGCGCTGCAGCAGCTCCCCGAAGCGGCCGCGGTCCTCGGCGAGATCGATGGCCTCCGGCCCGGTTCCGAGGATCGGCACGCCCGCGGCCGCCAGCATCGGCGCCAGCTTGAGCGGCGTCTGTCCGCCGAGCGTCACGATCACTCCGGCGAGGTCGCCCGACTCCTGCTCCGCCGCAATCACTTCCAGAACGTCCTCGGCGGTGAGCGGCTCGAAGTACAGGCGGTCGGCCGTGTCGTAATCGGTGGAGACCGTCTCCGGATTGCAGTTGACCATGACGGTCTCGAACCCGGCGTCGCGCAGGGCCATCGCCGCGTGCACGCAGGAGTAGTCGAACTCGATGCCCTGCCCGATCCGATTCGGCCCCGATCCGAGGATCACGACCTTCCGCCGGTCACGCTGTTCGGCGACCTCGGACTCGGCGTCGGGGTCGGACTCGTAGGCCGAATAGTGGTACGGAGTCGCGGCTTCGAACTCGGCGGCGCAGGTGTCCACGGTCTTGTAGACCGGGCGAATCCCCCACTGCAGTCGGCGATTTCGCACCGCGTCCGCCGTCGCGAGGTCCGCGTCCCCGGCCGCCGCGCGCAGCGCCGCGACCTGCCGGTCGGAGAGCCCGGTGCGCTTGGCCTCCCGGAGTGTCGCTGCATCCAGCACCGGAGCGCTGCGCACGGCGTCGCCGACGCGGACGACCTGCGCGATCTGGTCCAGGAACCACGGGTCGATGCCGGCGGCGGCATGCACGTCCTCGATGGTCGCGCCGAGTTCGAGGGCGCGGGCGACGGCGTAGATCCGGCCGTCCGTCGGGGTGCGCACGGATTCCAGCAGCGAATCGAGAGTCTGTTCGCTGTCGCGTTTCTCGGTCCAGAACCCGGCTGCGGCAGTCTCCGTGGAGCGCATCGCCTTGCCGAGCGCCTCGGCGAAGGACCGGCCGATGGCCATCGCCTCGCCGACCGACTTCATGGTGGTGGTGAGCTCCGGGTCCGCGCCCGGGAACTTCTCGAACGTGAATCGCGGGATCTTGACCACCACGTAGTCGAGCGTCGGTTCGAACGCAGCGGGCGTGGCTTTGGTGATGTCGTTGGCTATCTCGTCCAGCCGGTAACCGATGGCGAGTTTCGCCGCGATCTTCGCGACGGGGAACCCGGTGGCCTTGGAGGCGAGCGCGGAGGAGCGCGAGACCCGCGGGTTCATCTCGATCACGACCATGCGGCCGCTCGTCGGATCGACCGCGAACTGGATGTTGCAGCCGCCGGTCGCCACCCCCACGGCGCGGAGCACGGCCAGGCCCATGTCCCGCATCCGCTGGTATTCCCGGTCGGTGAGCGTCATCGCCGGCGCGACGTTGATCGAGTCGCCGGTGTGCACGCCCATCGGGTCCACGTTCTCGATGGAGCATACGACGACGGCGTTGTCCGCACCGTCGCGCATCAGCTCCAGCTCGAACTCCTTCCAGCCGAGCACGGACTCCTCGATCAGCACCTCGTGCACCGGCGACGCCGACAGCCCCACGCCCGCAAGACGTTCCAGCTGCTCTTCCGTGTGCGCCATGCCGGAGCCCAAGCCGCCCATGGTGAACGACGGGCGGATCACCACGGGTAGTCCGAGATCGGCTACGGCGGCGCGGATCTCGTCCATCGAGTGGCACACAGCGGACCGCGGAACGTCGCCGCCCACGGACCGGACGATGTCCTTGAAGAGCTGCCGATCCTCGCCGCGCTGGATCGCCGGAATGTCCGCGCCGATCAGCTCGACCCCGTAACGCTCCAGGATCCCGGCCTCGGCCGCGGCGACCGCGGTGTTCAACGCGGTCTGCCCACCGAGCGTGGCGAGCATCGCGTCCACCGGATGCCCCGCATCCCGCTGGTCGACGAGCACCTTCTCCACGAACTCGGCTGTGATCGGCTCGATGTAGGTGGCGTCGGCGAACTCCGGATCCGTCATGATCGTCGCGGGGTTCGAGTTGATGAGGGTGACGCGCAGGCCCTCGGCCTTGAGCACCCGGCAGGCCTGCGTGCCGGAGTAGTCGAACTCGCAGGCCTGGCCGATCACGATCGGGCCGGAGCCGATCACCAGCACGTGGTTCAGATCGGTGCGGCGCGGCATCAGCGGGCCGTCCCTTCTGCGTGGTTACCGCCTATGACGCTGTTCGCGGCTGGCGCCGACAGCTCGCGCTGCGTACCCGAACTCACTGCGCCCGGTGTCCAATCCCCCCGCTGCGCGGCCGGTGTTGAATCCCCCCGCTGCGCGCCCGGGCCGGCCATCCGCGCCACGAAGCGGTCGAAGAGGTAACCGGCGTCGTGCGGGCCGGCTGCGGCCTCCGGGTGGAACTGCACCGAGAACGCTGGCACGTCAAGGCATTCCAGCCCTTCGACGACGCCGTCATTCAGGCACGTGAAGGCGACGCGGGCACGGCCGAAGGGGGTGTCGAACGGCTCATTCACGGCAGCGCCCGCCGGCGCTGTGTCACTCCCCGCACCTGACGGTGCCCTGTCACCTCCCCCACCTAAGGGTGCCCGGACGGCGAACCCGTGGTTGTGCGCCGTCACCAGCACCCGCCCAGTGGCCTCCTCGCGCACCGGCTGGTTGATGCCCCGATGCCCGAACGTGAGCTTGTACGTACCCAAACCGAGTGCGCGGCCGAGGATCTGGTTTCCGAAGCAGATCCCGAAGAACGGGATCCGGCGCCGGAGCACCTCTTCGGTGAGCGCGACCTGCGCGTCCGCGGTGGCCGGATCGCCCGGCCCGTTGGACAGGAACACCCCGTCCACCCCGAGCGCCTCGATGTCCCCGATGCTCGCCGACGCCGGCAGCACGTGGCAGTCGATCCCGCGCGCGGCGAGCATCTGCGGCGTGTTCGCCTTGAGTCCGAGGTCGAGAGCCGCCACGGTGTACCGCTTCTCGCCGACAGCGGGCACCAGGTAGGCCGAAGGGGTGCTCACCTCTCCGGCGAGGTCCGCGCCGAGCATCTGCGGGGACTCGCGGACCAACCTCACCATGGAGTCCCGATCCGGCAGTCCGTCCGGCCCGCTGGGGGCGCCGCCGCTCGACCCGTCGGGCGAACCCCCGGGCAATCCGGACGCCGCCGAGAAGATCCCACAGCGCATCACCCCGGCCGAACGCAGATGCCTTGTCAGGCCACGGGTGTCGACCTCGCTGATGCCGACCACGCCTTGCCGTTGCATCTCGGACTCGAGCGAGCCGGTCGCCCGCCAGTTCGTCGGCCGCGGCGACAGATCGCGCACCACGAACCCGGCGACCTGGATGCGACCGGACTCGTTGTCGTTCGCCGAACGGTCGGACCCGGCGACCCAGCCGGTGTTGCCGATCTGCGGCGCGGTCGCCACCACCACCTGCCGTCGGTACGAGGGGTCGGTCAGCGTCTCCTGGTACCCCGTCATGCCGGTGGCGAAAACCGCTTCACCGAAGGCGATCCCGCGCGCGCCGAACGCCCGGCCCGGATAGACGCGGCCATCCTCGAGGACGAGTACCGCACTGCCGAACGGGCCTTGCCCCGCGGCCGCCGCAGTTGATGTCGCCGCAGTCGATGTCGCCGCAGGTGGTGTCACAGTCATACCGCGGCTCCCGCCGCGAGTGCCGAATTCCGCACCGTCGCCCGGCCGCGCAGGAATGTCGCCACCACACGAGCAGGCAGGTCCATGCCCTCGTAGGGAGTGTTGCGGGACAGGCTCGCCAGGTTCTCCGCCCGCACCGTCCAGCGCGCCGCCGGGTCGATGAGCGTCAGGTTCGCCGGCTCGCCGACCGCGATCGGCCGGCCGTGATCCGTGAGACCGCCGATGCGCGCGGGGTTCTCACTCATCACGCGAGCTACGCCGCGCCAATCCAGCAACCCCGTCTCACACATCGCCGCGCACACCACGGACAGTGCAGTCTCCAGGCCGAGCATCCCAGGGCGCGCCGCCGCCCATTCGGTCTCCTTGTCCTGCCGGGCGTGCGGCGCGTGATCGGTCGCCACGCAATCGATTACGCCCTCGGCCAGCGCACGGCGCAGCGCCTGCACGTGCACATCCGGCCGCAGCGGCGGGTTCACCTTGTTCACCGGGTCGTAGCTTTCGGCGCGAAAGTCGGTGAGCAGCAGGTGATGTGGGGTGACCTCGGCAGTCACCGAAGCGCCGTGCGCCTTCGCCGCGGCGATCAACTCGACCGACCCGGACGTCGACACGTGGCACACGTGCAGCCGGGAGTCGACGTGTTCGGCGAGCAGGCAGTCCCGCGCGACGATCGCCTCCTCGGCCACGGCCGGCCACCCGGCGAGCCCTAGCCGGGCGGACACAGCGCCCTCGTGCATCTGCGCGCCGGCCGTGAGGCGCGGCTCCTCGGCGTGCTGCGCGATCACCCCGCCGAAGGCCTTGACGTATTCCAGCGCCCGGCGCATCAGCAGCGGGTCCGCGACGCAGGAGCCGTCGTCCGAGAACATCCGCACGCACGCCGCCGAGGAGGCCATCGCCGCGAGCTCCGCGAGCTGAGAACCGTTGCGCCCCACCGTCACCGCACCGATCGGCTGCACATCCACCAGCCCGACCTCGCGGCCGAGCCGGAACACCTGCTCGACCACGCCCGCTGTGTCCGCAGCGGGCTCGGTGTTGGGCATCGCGAAGACGGCGGTGTACCCGCCGAGCGCCGCGGCCGCCGATCCGGAGGCCACCGTCTCCGCGTCCTCCGCGCCCGGTTCGCGCAGGTGCGTGTGCAGGTCCACCAGGCCGGGCAGCAGCACCAACCCGGACCCGTCCACCACCTCGGCGCCCGCGGCCTCCGGGTGCACAGAAGCGTCGGCGCCCACGGCCGCGATCCGCCCCCCGGCGAGCAGCACGTCGGCCGCGTCCTCACCGTACGGCGCGGCGCCCCGGATCAACACCGGCGCCGGGCGCGCACCTGCCCCCTCCGAGAATTCCTGCGCAGCAGCGAATGTCGTCATACTCGGTCCGCCCCCTCACCGGAAACCAGCAGATACAGGACGGCCATCCGCACCGTCACACCGTTGGCGACCTGCTCGGTGACCACGGAGCCCTCGCCGTCCGCGACGGCCGGCGCGATCTCCATGCCGCGGTTCATCGGGCCCGGATGCATCACGATCCCGTGCGGCGCGATCAGCGCGCGACGGCGCAGGTCGAGGCCGTACCCGCGGGTGTATTCGCGAGCGGTCGGGAAGAACGCGCCGTCCATGCGCTCCTTCTGGACCCGCAGCATCATCGCGGCGTCCGCCCCCGCGAGCGCCGCGTCGAGGTCGTAGGAGACGGCGCACGGCCACGCGTCGACCCCCACCGGAAGCAGCGTCGGCGGCGCGACCAGCGTGACGCGCGCACCGAGGGCATGCAGCAGCGTGACGTTCGACCGGGCCACCCGCGAGTGCAGGATGTCCCCGACGATCACCACATGCCTTGCGTCCAAACCGTTTCCGACCCGATCGCGCACCGCGCCGTCGAGCAGGTGCCGGCGCAACGTGAACGCGTCCAGCAGCGCCTGGGTGGGGTGCTCGTGTGTCCCGTCGCCGGCGTTGATCACGGTCCCGGCGACCCATCCGGCCAGCCGGTGCGGCGCCCCGGAGGCCGAGTGCCGGATCACCACCGCGTCCGCGCCCATCGCCTGCAGCGTCAGCGCCGTGTCCTTGAGCGACTCGCCCTTCGAGACGGACGAGCCCTTCGCGGAGAAGTTGATCACGTCGGCCGAGAGTCGTTTCGCCGCAAGCTCAAAGGAGATCCGGGTTCGCGTCGAGTCCTCGTAGAAGAGGTTCACCACGGTGCGTCCGCGCAGGGTGGGGAGCTTCCGCACCTCGCGCCCGGCGATGGCCTGGTCGATCCGCTCCGCGGTGTCCAGCACGGCGATGGCCGCCTCGCGGGAGAGGTCGGACGCGGCGAGCAGGTGCCGTGGCAGGTCCGCGTACCCGTCATGCGTTGCGGCGCTTGCGGTTTCGAGAACCGCACCGGCAGAACCGGCAGCGGCGCCAGAAGGGGTTCCGGTGGCCAGGCTCGTCATTCCGCACGCTCCACGGTCACCGCGTCGAAGCCGTCGATCTCGGTCAGATGCACGGCGACGTCGTCGTCGAAGGCGGTCGGGATGTTCTTGCCCACGTAGTCCGCGCGGATAGGCAGCTGCCGATGGCCGCGATCGACCAGCACGGCCAGCCGGATCGCGGCGGGTCGCCCGTGGTCGCGAAGGGCGTCCATGGCGGCACGGATCGTCCGCCCCGAGTAGAGGACGTCGTCCACCAGCACCACCACCAGGCCGTCGACACCTGTTTGCGGCAAATCGGTCTCGGCCAGCGCGCGCGGCGGGCGGCCGCGCAGGTCGTCCCGGTAGAGGGTGATGTCCAGCGCGCCGACGGGGTAGTCGCCGGGCGAGAACTGCGCCATGCGGGCGGCGAGCCGGCGGGCCAGCGGAACCCCGCGGCGCGGGATGCCGACGAGCAGGGCCGGCCGGTCGCCGATGCTTTCCAGGATCTGGTGCGCGATGCGGTCGATGGTGCGCCGGATATCGGCGTCCGACAGGATCACGGCCGTCCGCGAATCGGGCTTCGGGGAAGAATGCCCGGTACCCCGGGCGGTGCCGCTGACATCGGATGCGGCTGTGGTGGCGCGGCCCTGGTCGATGCCGGCCGCGCGGCTGTGGTGCGCAACGTGCTCGGAGCTCATCACAGACCTCCTTTCCCGCCTCACCGGACGGCTTTAAAGGATGTCGCCGAGAATCATAGCAACGCCGCGGGCTCGGCCGTTTTTCGGGTATGACGGCCGAACCGGTCCCGCGCTCAGGTCCGCACGAGGGACCGGCCGCGTTCGGCGAGGATGCCGGCCTGGACGAAGTACGCCACCAGATCCCGGACGGTATCCGTGAACGGCCTCGGCGCATAACCGAGTCCCGCGCGCGCCTTGCCGCCGTCCACACAGGGCGAGGCCAGCAAGTGCTCGATCGCGCTCGCCGACATCACGTCCGAGCCGAAGGCCGCGCCGATCGGCTCGGCCATGGGCAGGATGCCCTTGACCACCCCGAGGGGAACCGCGACGAGCGGCGCACGCCGGCCCGCCGTACGGGCCGCGACCGTCAGCAGATCGTGCATCGTCACCATTTCGCCTGGCATCAGGTAGTTCTCGCCCGTTCGGCCGTGTTCGGCGGCCAGTATCAGCCCGTCGACCACGTCACGCACATCGACTAGGTCGAAGCTTCCGGCCACCGACGCCGGCGCCCGCCCGAGTGCGCCGTCGAGCACCATCGCGTTCAGCCGGGAGATCCTCCCCGGCGGGTCCTTCGGCCCGAAGATGCCGGTCGGATTGCAGATCACCGAATCGAGCCCGCGCTCGACCACCGCCAGCAGTTCCCGCTCGCCGGCATATTTCGACCGGTCGTAGACGGGGAGGTCGTCGGCGACGGAGCGCGGCGAGGATTCCGTCATCACCTGCCCGCACCGGTGCTCATCGAACGAGTGCACGGAACTGCAGTGCACCAGCCGTCGCACCGACTCGTCGAGACACGCCTGCGCCACGGTCGCGACGCCACGGGTATTGAGTTCCCAGGCCTGCGGATCTTCCCGTTTCAGGGTGATCTTCGCGGCGAGATGGAAGACCACCTCTGCACCGGAGACCGCCGCGCGCATCTGCGCCGGATCCATCACATCCGCGACCACGATCCGGAGACGGTCATCGGTCGCATCGCCGCCCACTCCCGTGGCGCCGCCCAGGTTCGCGCCCGACGTGTCGACGGCCTGCCTGTCCACCGCCGTGACCTCGTGCCCGGCGCCGAGGAGCCGCTCGACGAGGTTGACGCCCACGAACCCGGCCGCCCCCGTGACCGCCACCCTCATGGCCGCCTCCTCGCCGAAGGTCACGCGCCCGTCACACCACCGTCCTCTCCTTCGGACAGGCGCGCCACGGCCTAAGGTCCCGACCACCAGGGCACGACGCCCGCCGCCGAGGCCCGCCCGGCCGCCATGCGGCCGCGAACTTCGTCATATCCGGTGACGACGCGCGACGCAACGTAACCACAGCGGCAAACACGGGACGAACGCTGCGGCGAACACCGCCACGAAAGCCGCGCGACCGGCGCAGGGACCCCCCCGAAACCACCCATTCCGTCAAGTTCGGCACAGATGTTGATGAAGGCCTAGATACGGACAGTGCCAATCGGGTAAAATATGGCTACTCTGTGTTGCCTCTTCGCGGTTGCCATGCGCGCTCCCGCCACCGCAGAGCAGACCGTGAGCGCCGTGACGGGAGAATCGGATGTCCGACAGCTATGCGCACGCCCTGGGCGCCCGATTGCGTGCGATCCGCGTGCAACAGGGGCTGAGCCTGCACGCGGTGGAGCAGAAGTCCGAGGGCCAGTGGAAGGCGGTGGTCATCGGCTCCTACGAGCGCGGCGATCGCGCGGTCACGGTGGCGAAGCTCGCCGATCTGGCCGATTTCTACGGGGTGCCGATCGCCGAGCTGCTGCCCGAGCACCGGGCCGGGCGGCGCGGAATCCCGACGCCGAAACTGATGATCGACCTGCAGAAGCTGGCCGATCTGCCGCCGGAAAAGGCTGGTCCGCTGGCCCGGTACGCGGCCGCGATCCAGTCGCAGCGCGGCGACTACAACGGGAAGGTGCTGACGATCCGCACCGAGGACCTTCGCTCGCTCGCGGTGATCTACGACATGACCCCGACGGACCTCGCCGCTCAGCTCGTCTCCTGGGGCGTCCTGCCGGAGGGCACGGAGATCGACTGAACCGCGGATCGACTGAGCCCCGGCGTGCAGCTATCCGGCGCGCAGCTGCGGGACGAGCGCCATGATCTGCGCGAGGACTCCGTTGATGAACCGCGGGGACTCGTCCGTCGACAGGCTCTTCGCCAACTCGACCGCTTCGTCGACCGCCACCGCGGGATCGACGTCCCCGTAGAGCAGTTCGGACACGGCGATGCGCAGAATCGCTCGGTCCACCGCGGGCATCCGGTCGATCGACCAGTCGATCGAGTGCTGCGCGATCAGCGAATCGATGCGATCCAGATGCGCCACGACCCCGCGCACCAGGCCCTCGGCGAAGTCGCCCATCGGCACCGCGTCCGCGTCCGCCGCACGCTCCTGCAGCAGCCGCAGCGCGTCGATGTCCCGGGCCTCCGCGGCGTACAGCACATCGAGCGCGCGCTTACGCGATTTGGACCTGGCGGACATCGGCGATTCCGATCGGGTATGACGGTGTTCCGGGCCGAGCGCTCAGCTGGAGACCCGGCTCAGGTACGTGCCGCTGCGGGTGTCGACCTTGATCTTGTCGCCGGTGTTCAGAAACAGCGGGACCTGGATCTCCGCGCCGGTCTCCAGCGTCGCCGGTTTGGTGCCCCCGGTCGATCGGTCGCCCTGCAGACCCGGATCCGTGTGCGAGATGGTGAGTTCGACGGACGCCGGGAGTTCGATGAACAGCACGGTGCCGTCGTGGGTCGCCACCATCACCTCCTGGTTGTCTAGCAGGTAGTTCGCCGCATCGCCCACCGTTGCCGCCGGGATCGAGATCTGCTCGTACGTGTCGCCGTCCATGAAGACGTAGGCGTCGCCATCGACGTACAGGTAGGTCATGTCGCGCTTGTCGACGGTCGCCGTGTCGACCTTGATGCCCGCGTTGAACGTGCGGTCGACCGTCTTGCCGGACATCACGTTCTTCAGCGTGGTGCGCACGAACGCGGGGCCCTTACCCGGCTTGACGTGCTGAAACTCGGTGATCGTCCACAGTTGCCCGTCGATGTTGAGCACGAGGCCGTTTCGGAAGTCGCTGGTAGAGGCCATGGGTGAACCCTCAAGGTCCTTTCGGTAGTCGAGTGTTTCAGTCGGGTGCCGACCGTCCGGCGCGGCCACGCGGCGGGCGCACCGCCCGGGACGGCGACGGCGCGCGCCCCGTCACACGGCGCGGCCTACAGCGCCAGCAGGTCGCGGGGGGAGAGCGTGAGCGGCTCGAACCCGTCCGCACCCACCACGCCGCTGTCCTCGATGCGGACGCCACCCCGGCCCGGGAGGTACACCCCCGGTTCGACGGTGACGGTCATGTCGTTGGCCATAATACCGGTCGACGAGGGTGCGAACCACGGCGCCTCGTGCACCTGCAGCCCCACTCCGTGGCCGAGCCCGTGCCCGAAATGCTCGCCGTGACCAGCCGCGACGATGACGTCGCGCGCGGCCGCATCCACGGCGGACGCCGTGGCGCCCGCACACACCGCGTCGCGCCCGGCCTGCTGGGCGGCCGCCACCAGGGCGTGTACCTCGAGCTGCCAGCCGGCGGGCGGGCCTAGCACGAACATCCTCGTCATATCCGAGTGGTAACCGCCGGCCACGGCACCGAAATCGATCTTGACAAGGTCGCCGAGGCGCATCTCGCGACCCGTCGGCCGGTGATGCGGGATCGCCGAGTTCTCGCCCGCCGCAAGGATTGTCGGGAAGGAGACGTCCTCCGATCCGAGCGCGCGCATCCGTTCGTCGAGGTCCAGCGCGGCGGCGCGTTCGGTGCGGCCGGGCCGCAGTCCGCCGGCGGCGAGGAGCTCGGTGAGCGCCGTGTCGGCGATCTCGCAGGCGCGGCGGAGCATTGCGATCTCGCCCGCGTCCTTGACCTCGCGCAGCTTCTCGACCCAGCCGTTCGCGGGCACCAGCGCGGTGCCCGGCGTCGCCGCACCGGTCAGCACCCGATGTCGCGCCACCGTGACGACATGCTCCTCGAAGCCGATCCGTTTGGCCATTGTGTTCGCGAGAAGCGCGGTGTCGCAGGTCTTGTCGATGCGTAGCTTGAGGTCAGGTGCTTCGTCACGGGCCTGGATCGCGTAGCGCGAGTCGGTGCACAGCAGCGACGCGTCGTCACCGGCGGCCGAGACCAGCAGCGCGGCATTGGATCCGGTGAATCCGGTGAGGTAGCCGATGTTCGTGAGATCGGTGACCAGCAGCGCGTCCACGTCCTGCGCCCGCACCGTCGCGCGCAGCGCCTCGCGGCGCTCGGCCCGCATCTCCGGGTATGACGTGGTCCTCGTGGCCGGGCTCATGCCGTGATGCTATGCGGCGGCGGCGTGTGGCGCCGTCCTGACCTCTTGGCCGGGACCGATCACTGCAGTTCAGAGACCTCGCCCCGTGATCGACCCGCGTCGTCCCGCATCCGGTCGCGAAGGCCCGGGAATCCGCCTCGATTGGAAACCTTTCCGGAAACGTTGCGATGACTCATTGGACGGGATACGCTGCAGCGCACATGCAACTCGCCACCGCAGATGCGCCTTGAGTGAGAGGAGCCAGCTTCCGTGTCGTCCGCCCGCCCACCAGTGTTGGTAGGCCGTCGACGGGTCGGCCTGCTGGGCTTCTTGTTCTGTGCTCCGCTACTCACGCTCGTGCTCGCTTTGGTCGCCTGGCCGATCATCAACCTCGTTCGCTATTCCTTCACGAGTTATGGGGGGCTCACGGCCCCCGTGTGGGTCGGCCTGAAGAACTACCTGTTCCTTATTAAATGGTCGGATTTCCATCGAATTCTGCTGAATAACGTCTTTATTCTCGGCGGACTAGTGATTTGGATATCTGTCCCGCTCCTCCTGTCCATCGTGATCTTCAAATTCCGGAAGGCCGACCTGGTTCGCGCCGTGTTGTTCGTTCCGGCAATGTTGTCGCCCGTCATTGTCGGCGGCGTATTTCGTATCGTCCTCGCGGATGACGGACCGGTGAACTCGCTCCTCCGGTCGGTGGGGTTGGGTGTGCTCGCTTTCGGTTGGTTGTCCGACAGTCGGGTGGTACTCGTGACGCTCGCCCTCGTGATCTGTTGGGCCACGATGGGCTCGGGAATCCTCTTCTACACAGCTGGGCTGACTGCGATTTCGCCGTCATACCTGGAGGCCGCCGAACTCGACGGCGCGAACTGGTGGCAGATGATCTGGTACATCTACCGCCCGGCATTGCGATCGATCACCCGGTTTTGGATGCTGCTTTTGACGGTCACGACGATCACGGGGTTCTTCCCGTGGGTTTACGGGCTCACGCTCGGCGGACCGGGGGTGGCGTCGACGACGCTCGACTACGCCGTGTACATCACGCTCAATCAGGGCAGCGAATTGGGCAGAGGCGCAGCCATCGCCGCCATCGCCGTGATCCTGGTGCTGGCCGTGATCCTCCTGCAGCAGGTTGCGCGCCTGATCCGGCGAGAGAGCAGCTGGTCATGAGGTCCAGACTGTCAACTTCGCTCTCCTGGCTCGGCGTCGTGGTCGCGATGCTCACCGTGCTGGGTCCGCTGCTGTGGGTGTTGCGGGTGTCCACCAGAACGACGAGCGAGTACCTATCGGGCCCGAGCTCGTGGGGCATCAGTTGGACTCTCACCAACTACGCGGATGCTTGGACGGTCGGCGGACTCGGCCACGCGCTGATCAATTCCACGATCGTCGTCATACCCGGTGCATTAGTCGCGACGCTATTAGCGACCCTGGCAGGGTGGGGGCTCGCGAAATTTGTCTTCCCGGGGCGCGGCGTTATTACGGCGATTCTCCTTGCGGCGATGTTCCTGCCGATTGCGGCTCTGGTGATGCCCATATTCGAACTGGGCCTCGATTACGGCGTCGTCGGCAACCGCTGGTTCCTGTCCGTCGTGTACGGGGCGATCTTCGCGCCATGGGCGACCTTGTTCCTTCGATCGTATTTCACCAACGTGCCGGGAGAGGTCCTCGAAGCGGCAGAGATCGACGGAGCGGGACCGGGGCGCACCTTCACATCGATCGCGATGCCCCTGGCACTTCCGGCGATCACCACCGCGTTCATTCTCAACGCGTTCCTGCAATGGAACGAGTTGCTCTTGGCGCTCATCCTGCTGCCGTCCAGTGATCTGACGACCGTCACGATTGCGATCGCGCAGTTCTCCACTCAATTCCGCACGGGCGGGCCACTGACGGCTGCCGGCCTCTTCATCGCGTCCTTACCCATATTCATTCTGTTCCTGATCGGCCAGCGCTGGCTACGTGCCGGGGCCTTGGCGGGCAGTGTCAAGTAATCCAACCCACCAGTTCGAAGGAGTCGACCATGAATCAACGGAGAAACCTCTCCCGGCGGCAGCTGTTGCAGGGCGGCATGGCGATGGGTGCCGCCGCGTTCGCCGGTGCCGCGCTGACGGCGTGCGGCGCCGACGGCGGGAGTGGCGGCACTACATCAGGAGGTAGCTCTTCCTCGAGCTCCTCATCGAGTTCCTCCTCGAGCTCCAGCCAGAGCTCAGCATCGAGCGCGAGCAGCGGAGGGTCATCCTCGGCAGGTGGCGGGAGCCTCAGCTTCTTCGGCTGGGACATCGCCGACGTCACCGCGGGCCTCGGAAAGGGATTCGACGCATGCCGCAAGGCATGGCAGGAGAAGACCGGAAACAAGCTCACGTTCGACGGTGTCCCCTTCGAGAACTTCGTTTCGACGGGAGTCACCAGGGCGCGCGCCGGTCAGCTGTCCGATGCGATCGAACTGCTGCCTGACCTGAACCACGAGGGCATCTTCCCGGCGCTCAAGCCGATCACCAAGGCGGATTACGGCTCGCTGTCGGACGAGGTCGACGGCTGGAGTGCGGCCATCATCGATCCGAAGGATCCGAATACGTTCGCCGGGATTCCCGGTGGCGCACAGGGCACGTTGTGGTACTACAACAAGGCCATCTTCAAGGATGCCGGCCTCGACCCGGAGGCTCCGCCGAAGACCTGGGCCGAGTTCGAGGCGGCGGCAGCTGCGATCAAGGCCAAGGGCAAGGCTCCGATCGGTATGTCCGGCGTCGATGGAAACCTGCTGTGGTGGGGTTGGCTGTCCTTTTCGCCCCAGTTCTTCACCACGGCCGACGACGTGCTGCAGGTGCGCCTGGGGAAAGTTCCGCTCAACGATCCGAGGTTCCTCCAGTCGCTCGAGCCTCTCGCCTCGACCTACGCCAAGGGTTGGTGGAACGAGGACTACGCGTCGAAGAAATTCGCCGATGTCGAAGCGATGTTCGGTGCCGGCAGTATCGGCATGACGCCCGGCCTGATCACAAGCGCGATGAACTGGCGGGTGTGGGACGACGCCCTCGGCAAGGACGGCTACGGCGTGTTCCCGTCGCCGCTCGTCGACGGCGGCAAGAAGCAGGGTCAGTTCTTCAATCCGGTGTTGCTGTACGCGATCAACGCCAAGACCGATAAGGCGGATCTGGCGAAGGATTGGA
This sequence comes from Actinobacteria bacterium 69-20, assembly GCA_001897425.1. Lineage (GTDB taxonomy): Bacteria > Actinomycetota > Actinomycetes > Mycobacteriales > Nakamurellaceae > Nakamurella. The sequence goes on from MKSW01000033.1 coordinate 273,654, forward strand.
ACTCCTTCGTCGTTAGCAAAGAGGGCCAGGAGATCATGTTGCGCGAGTCGGGCCAGTTCCCGAACCGTAAGGATGTCGACCTGGACGCGGTCGCGAACAGCCCCGGTGCCTCCCGCATCCGGCAGATCGTCGACGAGGTCGGCGGAGTTCCGGTCGCGCAGAACGAGTTCAACTCGGCAGCGCTGTCGGCGGCGACGCAGAACATCACCCAGGCTGCGGTGACCGGCAACCTGAAGGCCTTCCTGGACAACCTCGAACTGCTCCAGCATTCCTGATCACATGGTCAGTGCGTCGACGCTCGGGGGTCTGGAAGGGTCCCAATGGGTTGGCAGCGACCCGGAATCGGTCCCGGAGTTCTGGCCCCCCGAGTTCGACGACTGCCCGCAGATATTGCGGGACTTGGAACCGGTCCGGCTGCTGCGGACCGAGTTCCACCTTCCGGCCCGGGCGATCCGCGCGGCGTTGTCGGTGACCGCGCGCGGAATCTATCGCATCCACATCAACGGCGTGCGCGTCGGCGATGACGAATTGGCGCCCGGCTGGACCGACTATCGCCGACGAATCTACGTGCGGACCTTCGACGTCACGGGCATGCTCGACGGCGGACCCAGTGCCATTGCTGCCGAGTTGGCGGATGGATGGTTCGCGGGTTATCTGGGAATGGACCGCAGGCACCAGGCCGATCGGTACGGACGGCACACGTCACTGCGCGCCCGCCTGCACGTAGACCTCGGTGACGGACACGAACTCATCGTCGCCACCGGGCCGGGTTGGCACATCGGCACCGGTGCCGTCCGCGGTGCGGATCTCCTGATGGGGCAGGTGACCGACTATCGCCTCGAGGCGGCCGGCTGGATGATGCCCGGATTCTCCGGTCGCGGGTTTGCTCCCGCTTGGGTGGATCCGACTCCCGATCGCGACGACCCCGTCATGCTGGAAAATCACCGCGGACCCGTCGTGCGCCGCACCGAGACGCTCGTTCCAGTGGCGACGGATCACCGTGCGGATGGCCGGATCATCGTCGATTTCGGTGTGAACCTGGTCGGTCGTGTGCGTCTTGATCTCCGCGGCACCGTTGCGGGAGACCGGGTTCACATCCGACACGCCGAGGCGTGCGACGCGCTCGGCGAACCGTACTTCTCGAACCTGCGCACCGCCCGCGCGCATGACGTGGTGATCTCCGCCGGCGGTTCAGAGGTGTTCGAGCCGGCGTTCACCCTGCACGGCTTTCGCTACGCCGAGGTAACGGGCCTCCCGGCGATGGACCCCGGCGCGATCACCGCCTCGTGGGTCACCTCGGATGTAGCACGCCTCGGCACCTTCGAATGCGGACACGAGGGTGTCTCCTCCCTCTCCGCCGCTATCGACCGGTCCATCCGTGGAAATCTGGTTTCCGTACCCACGGACTGCCCGCAACGCGACGAGCGACTGGGGTGGCTGGGCGATGCACAACTGATCACGAGGACCGCCGGGCATCGCTTCGACATGGTCGACTTCGTGCGCAAGTGGCTGGTCGACATCCGTGACGCGCAGGCGCCATCGGGTGCTTACCCGGATGTGGCCCCGCGGGAGGTCGTCACCGTCGATGGCGCACCGGGATGGGCCGACGCCGGCGTGCTCGTCCCGTGGACCACCTGGCTTATGTTCGGCTGCGCGGATCTCATCGCCGAGCACCGCGAATCGATGGTGCGATTCATGGACCATGTCGAGCTCAATAACCCTGGATATCTGCGCACGAACGCGGTGAATCGCAATTACGGCGATTGGCTCGCGCTGGACGTCACGACTCCCAAAGCACTGCTGGCGACGCTCTATTGGAAGCGCTGCGCGGACGCAATGGCTCAGATGGACGCCGCGCTGGATATCGACAACAAGCGCTGGACAACCCTGTCGAGACATCTGAGCGACAATGTCCTTCGCACATTCGTGTCGTCAGACGGCACAGTCGGATCCGGATCGCAGACGGGCTACGCCATGGCGATCGCCGGCGGAGTTCTTCCCGAGGAACTGCGGCCCGCGGCGCTGCGGAACCTCATCGCCGATATTCGTTATCGGGATGGTCACCTTTCGACCGGCATCCACGGATTGCGCGACCTGCTGCCCGCCCTGAGTATGGGCGGCCGACACGACGTGGCGTACGACCTGCTACTCCAACGCGACTACCCGTCGTGGTTGTACTCGATCGACCGCGGGGCGACGACCGTCTGGGAGCGCTGGGACGGCTGGACAGAGGAACGCGGCTTTCAGACTCCGGCGATGAACTCGTTCAATCACTATGCGCTCGGTTCCGTCGGACAATGGATGCATGAATGGGCCGGAGGCATGGCACCCGATCCGTTAGAACCCGGATTCAAAGCGGTGCATCTCAACCCGGCTCCCGATGCTCGCCTCGGTTGGGCGAGCGCCCGCCGGGAGACCACCGACGGTCCGGTCGAGTGCCGATGGCAGCTTTGTGACGATTCGGTGCAGGTCGATGTGGCGCTGCCGGATGGCCACCACGGCTTCCTGCAGATGCCGACGACGGTTGCCGGGTCGGCACGCGCCGTGTCGTCCGACGGTGTCCGTGTCGGTGTCGATCGATGGCGGCTCGATGCCGGCGAGCATCGGTTCGTAGCGACGTGGGGCCCGCCCGGCGGGGAGCATTGAACAGACTGGCGCGCCATGACGTATGAGGATGATCGAGTCACGTCGCATGAACTGCGATGCCGCAGGAGCAGAACGGATCGTTCGAGAAGTGAAAAGACACGACGAGGGGCCGCTTTGTCAATGGCACAATGTTGAGCATGGACGGCGCTAGAAACGGTGGCGGCAAGCCGCCGACGATACGGGACGTGGCTGCGCGAGCTAACGTCGCGTTCTCGAGCGTCTCCAGAGTGCTTTCGGGGCACCCCGACGTATCGGAGAAAATGCGTGTCCGCGTGACCACGGCGGCGACCGAGCTCGGGTACAAGCCGGATTTCTTGGCGCAGTCCCTGCGCAGTGGACACACCCGGACGATCGGATTCGCATTACGGGATATCTCGAATCCCTTGTTCGCAAATGTGGCGCGACGCTGTGAACGAGACCTTCGGCGCGCGGGATATTCGATGATTATCACGAGTTCCGACGGCGATATCGCCGCAGAGGCGGAGAACCTGGAGCTCTTTCGCGAACGCCACGTCGACGCGGTGATCGCCTCCTTGGTCAGCGAGACGGCCCCCACCACACTGCAGCAGCTGGAACAGCTCACCGTCCCCTTGATACTGCTGGACCGAGAAGTCCCGTCCATCAAGGCGAGCGCATTGCTCAGCGACCACTATGCGGGCGTCCGCGCCGCCGTGGATGCCCTCCTGGCCGCGGGGCACGTGCGGATCGCCTTGATCACCGGAGAATTGGACGTCCGATCCACCCGGGAACGGGTCAGGGCATTCGACGATGCCCATGCCGCCGCGGGCATACCGACAGCTCCCGACCTCATGATCTTCGGGACCTTCGACAGCGACTTCGCCGAGGTCGAGGTGCACCGTCTGCTGGCGCTGCCCGACCCGCCGTCGGCCATCCTGACAGGTGGAGTCGGGGTGACATCGGGCGCACTTCTGGCCCTGCACCACAGCGGGCTGTCTCCGGAGACCGATATCGCCGTCGTGGCCCTGGACGAATGGCCGCAGTTCGCGGCCCTTGCCCCGTCGATCTGGAGCGTCCATCGCGATTCGGACGAGATGGGGGCGGCACTAGCGCACCTGGTGCTGGACGCCATGGGCGGAGCGGAACCGCGCATGGAGATCACGCCCACCGAGTTCCACCCCCGCTAATCCGCCCGTCGAGTGCAGGTACCGCCTCGTCGTGGTCGCGTGACGTGCCAGACCAGCCCAGCATGCGGTCATGGTCCGGACGGCGCTCAGTCCACGCTGAGTGCCGCCACGGTCGCGGCGTCGATCTCAACCCCCAGGCCTAGGCCCGGTAACGGGTAGACGCGGCCGTTCGCCGGCATCGGGAGATCCGGGGCGAGAAGCGTCATCAACGTGTTACGCATCGGGGCGACCTCGAACTGGAGGCAGGTGGGGCTGGCGAGTGAGCACGCGAGTCCGGCGGCGTAGCTCACGGGTCCGGCGAACGCATGCGCATTGGTCTGGCGGCGGCGGGCGAGCGCATAGGCAGCGATGGCGACGAAGTTGCTTATCCCTCCGGCGCGGCCTGGGTCGATGCCCAGGACGTCCACGGTGCCGGAGTCCAGGATTCTGGCCATCCCGCGCAACGTCCATTCCCTCTCGCCGTACGCGAGGAGGCACGTCGTCGCGTTGGCGAGTCGGGCGTATCCCTCGGGATCATCGGCGCCCAGGGGCTCTTCAATCCAGTGCAGGCCGTGGTCCTCGAAGGCCCGGGTTCGGTTGATCGCGTCGCTGACCGACCAGCGGACGAGCGGCGATAGGTCGATCATGATCTTGGCGTCGTCTCCGAGGGCGGCGCGTAGCGCAGACATGAACGCCACATCCCGCCGATGGTCGAATCCGAGGTGCGCGTCGCCGGGCTTACCGAAACCAACCTTCACACCGGCGGCGTTCGCGTCACGGCACCACCCAGCGAGGACGGCTGCCTGCTCCGTCAGATCCGCGATCATCGCGTGAGTGGTCACGATCACCGGCAGGCCGTCGTCATGGGCTGACCCGCCGAGCATGTCGACCAGGGGCTGCCCGGCGCGGCGACCGACCAGGTCCCACACCGCGGTGTCGAGTGCCGAGGTGGCGAAACCCGCTATTCCGCCTCCTTCTCCGTACCACCATCCGCGCCGTTCGATCGCGGTGCGCACTGCGTTCGGCGTGGCGGGAGCACCGACGAGCAGTGATGCCCATTGGCGCAGCACGACGGTGGTCGCGCGCGCGGCCTCCTCCTGGATGGTGACCGCTTCGCCCCACCCGAAGGCGCCGTCAGCGTCCTGAACGCGACACAACGTCACGAATCGCGTGCTGCCATGATCATTCGGCTCCGAGTACGGGATGGTCCACGCCTCGACATGCTCGATTTTCATCGCTCGGCCCCTCTCGCGTGATGGTGTGACGACGTTCTCGCGATACTCGTCGCCGTTGTGCGCATACTAGCTGCCGAACCGCGTTTGGAAACCTTTCCGGAAACGTTGCGATGCTGGCGTCGCGGCCATAGGATCGGTCCACGTAGGTCGGCGGCGGTCAGGGCGGAGGAGACGATGAGCTCAGGGGTGCGATGGGCACAGGCCGGCCCGCGGGATCTGACGATCGAACGAATCGAAACGACCTTGGTCCGGATTCCGCTCGAACGGACATATCTCGGCAGCCATTACAAGATGACGCACCGATCCACCGTGATCGCCAGGCTCTATACGGCGAGCGGGCTGGTCGGCGAGGCGTACGTGGCGGACGAGGACGAGAATCTGCTCGCCATAGAGCGCGTGATCCGGCAGGAACTCACGCCGGCCGTCCTCGGCGAGAACGCGTTCTCGGTCGAGCGCATCTGGGAGCTGACGCGACCGGCCACCTGGGACATTCTGCGGGATCGACGCATCGGACTGGTGGCCTGCGCCGCCGTGGACGACGCGGTGTGGGATGTGATCGGGAAGGCCTTGAACATGCCGCTGTGGAAACTGTGGGGTGGTTACCGGACGCAGGTCCCGGTGATCACGATCGGCGGCTACTACGACGCGGACGCGGATATCGCTCGTGAGGTGTCCGGCCTGGTCGAGGCAGGGTTCGCGGGGATGAAGTTCAAGGTCGGCGGGCTCTCCCCCCGCGAAGATATCGAACGGGTCCGCGAAGCCCGTCGGGTGGCGGGCGACGATTTCGCGATCGCCGTCGACGCGAATCAGGGCTACACGCCGTTGGAGGCCATCGAGTTCTCGAAGCGCGCGTCAGACCTCGGTCTGATGTGGTTCGAAGAACCGTGTCGGTGGCATAACGACCACCGCGCGATGCGTGATGTGCGTTTGGCGGGGTCGATACCGGTGTGTGCAGGTCAGACCGAGATGCACGCATCGGGATGTCGTGACTTGATGGAGACCGGATCCATCGACTATTGCAACTTTGACTCGTCCTGGTCGGGTGGCGCCACCGAGTGGCGGCGCGTCGCGGCGATCGCCGCGGCGTATGACGTGAAGATGTCCCACCACGAGGAGCCGCAAGTCTCGTTGCACCTGCTTGCCTCGATCCCCCACGGCACCTACGTCGAATTCTTCTCGCCGCAGCGCGATCCGATGTGGCACAACCTCGTCGCGAACCGACCGCACCCGAAAAACGGATTCCTGCAGGTGCCGGACGGTCCCGGGCTGGGTTGGGAACTCGATGCGGACTACATCGCTCGATATCGGATAGCCAGCTTCGACGAATGATTCGGTTGATGCGGCGGCCGGCGGAGCAACGAGTGGGAGGTGGAGCCAGTGACCCGGATGCGCATGAATCAGGCGATCGTCGCCGCGATCGCGGATGAGATGCGGACGGACCCGACAGTCGTCATGTTCGGGGAGGACGTCGCCGCGGCAGGCGGACCGTTCAAGACCAGCGTGGGGTTGCTGGAAGAGTTCGGCCCCATGCGGGTGCGGGACACCCCGATATCCGAGATGGCTTTCACCGGCGCCGGTGTCGGGTCGGCAGCCATGGGATTGCGCCCGATCGTGGAGATCATGTTCATGGAGTTCCTCGGGGTGGCGCTGGATCAACTGGTGACCCAGGCCGCCAAACTCCACTACCTGTCCCGGGGGGCGCTGTCGGTTCCGCTCACCGTGCGCGCATCGGTGGGGCCGGGGACGGGATTCGCCTGCCAGCACAGTCAAACCCTGGAGAACTGGGTCACGTCCACGCCCGGACTGGTGGTCGTCAGCCCGAGCGGCCCGCAGACGGCATACGGCCTGCTACGTTCGGCAATCCAGCACCAAGACCCCGTCATCGTGCTCGAGCCACGCGCCTACTACGGCGTACGAGGGGAGGTGCACACCGGGCCGGACGCGATGATCCCGCTCGGGCGGGCGCAGATCGCCCGGCCCGGTACAGCGGCCACGGTCGTCTGCCTCGGCCGAACCACCGCGGTCGCGCTGCAGGCTGCCGATCGGTTGGCGGAGATCGGGTACGACATCGAGATCATCGATCTGCTGACCTTGGTGCCCTGGGACGTTGCCGCCGTCGCCCAGTCGGTTCGGCGCACCGGCCGCCTCGTCGTGGTGGAGGACGCGCCGCTCACCGGAGGCTGGGGCGGTGACATCGTGTCACGCATCGTCACGGAGGAGTTCGGCGCGCTCGTCGCCGCGCCGTTTCGGATCTGCACGCCCGATGTGCCCGTTCCCTACGGCAAAGATCTGGAGAAACGCTTCGCTCCGCAGCCTGACGAGGTTGGACGGCAAATCCGCAGCTATCTCGAGACGGGTGAGGTCCCGGCCCATTGGTGGACCCGAGAAGGTGGGATGACCGCATGAGGACGCCGTCGCCTGCCCGCGCGCAGATGTCCGAGGGGACGACAGAGGTATGACGCCCAACCGCACCTCGGACGATCAGCATCCGAGCGGGGCCGCCGGTGGGAATCAGCGGCGCGCCGCCTTGCGCGATCCCATCGCACGCTATGGCCGGATGCTCGAAATTCGCGCCGTCGAGGAGGAAGTCTTCCGGCTGTTCGCGACCGGCGATATCCATGGCTCGACCCATCTCGCCGAGGGACAGGAAGCGCTGGCGGTCGGGCTGGCGTCGGTTATTCGCCCCGATGACGTCGTCTGTGCCACCTACCGTGGTCACGCCGTCGCACTTGCGCTCGGGATGACGCCGCTCAGTGTGATATCCGAGATCCTGGGGCGCGCGGACGGCCCGGTCGGCGGAGTCGGCGGATCCATGCACATGTCCGATATGGAGGTGGGTCTCCTGCCCACCTTCGCCATCGTCGGCGCGGGGCTGCCGGTGGCCACCGGCGCCGCCTACGCCTTCCAGGTTCGCGCCGAAGACAGGATCGCAGTCTCCATTTCCGGGGACGGCTCTACCAATATCGGGGCCTTCCACGAGTCGCTCAACCTCGCTGCGATCTGGAAGCTGCCCGTCCTGTTCGTCATCGACCACAACATGTACGGCGAATACTCGCGGTGGAACGTCACGACCCCGCTCGAGGACCTCTATCACCGCGCAGACTCCTACGGAATTCGTTCCATGATGCTCGACGGCATGGATATCGACGCGGTTCGCCGCGGTCTCGGCGAGGCGGTCGACTATGTGCGATCGAATAACGGCCCGATGCTGATCGAGGCGAAGACCTATCGGTTCAGCGGTCATTCGCGTGCCGACACCGGGCCGTATCGACCCGAGGGCGAACTCGAGCACTGGCGCGAACGGGACCCAGTCACGGTGACCCGCAGGTTACTGCTATCGCAGGGCCTCGCGACTCCCACCGCACTCGACCAGTTGGAAGAACAGATCCGGGGCGAGGTCGCGGACGCCGTGTCGGAAGCGCAGCGCATGCAGCCCGCGGGGCCGGCGGCCATGTTCGCCCACGTGTGGGCCGAGCCCCTTTACTCCGCGGACGGAGGTCGTTGACGTGCAGGTGATAGCGACGTTGCCGAAGATGTCGGACTCCATCGACGACGTCGTGGTCCTGGAGATTCCTGTCGAAATCGGCGACCGGGTCCGTCAGGGAGACCCGATCCTGATTGTCGAAACAGACAAGGTGAACTCGGAAGTCCCGGCGCCGGCGGCCGGGTCGGTGGAACAGATCCTGGTCAGCGTCGATGACGAGATCTCAACGGGCACACCGATCATGATGCTGGAGACCGATGGAGCAGCGTGAGCCGAGCCGACAGCTAGGGAGGTCGTCACCATGCTTGATCTGCACCTGGAACCATTGCTAGACACGCACGTTCACCTGTGGAACCTGTCGCACCCGAAACTGGCCTGGAACTGGGTGGACACCGTCGATGATCATCCCGTCGTCGGCGAGATCGAGTCGATCAAAATGCGTGCCTTCGAGATGCAGCATCTGCTCGCAGAGACCCGGTTCGCCGGCGTGGACGGGTTCGTCCATGTTCAGGCCGCGATCGGCTCCGCAGACCCCGTCGAGGAAACGCGTTGGCTGACCGACATGGCGCGCAGTTTTCCGGCATTGAAGGCCCTGATCGCGCACGGGGATCTCGGGACGGACGGGTTCGCGGCACAGATCGCCGGGCATCAAGAGTCGGCCCTGTTCCGGGGGATCCGGGATTTCGCGGTGGAACCGTACCTCGCCGACGGTGGGACGGCGACGACGATGGAACGCGACCTGAAAAAGCTCGCCGACGAGTCGCTGGTGCTGGATCTCGACTGTGAATATCCGAATATGCGCGTCGCCCGAGCGCTTGCCGAACGTCATTCCGAACTGATCATCGTTTTGGAGCATATGGGCTTTCCGCGACGCCGTGACGACGAGTACTTCCGCGGTTGGCGCACGGCAATCACTGATCTCGCCCAAGCGCCCAATGTGATGTGCAAGGTATCGGGGGTAGTGATGACGGACCGGTTCTTCACCATGGACAGCCTGCGGCCCTGGGTCCGGCACTGCGTCGAGGCGTTCGGCCCGGATCGCGTCATGGTGGGCTCGAACTGGCCACTGGACCGAGTCGCGGGGTCGTACGACCCCATCATGGGCCACATCCGAGCCCTCATCGCCGAAGACAGCCCGAGCAATCGAGCAAAGATGTTGCACGGCACGGCGTATCGCGTCTACAGGATCTAGCGGGAGGGGACCGTGGCGCGCATTCGCCTGGGAGTCATCGGGGCCGGTTCATGGGCGATCACATCACATCTACCGAATTTCGCCGCTCATGGTGACGTCGAATTCGTCGCCGTGTCGCGGCACGGCACGGAGGAACTCAAACGCGTCCGGCGCGATTTCGGGTTCGCCGTCGCCAGTGAGGACTACCGCGATGTTCTCGCGCAGTCCCCCGACCTTGTACTGGTATCCAGCCCGTCGGGGCTACACCATGAACATGCCAAGGCGGCTCTGCAAGCGGGAGCGCATGTCCTCCTCGAGAAGCCGGTCACGATCGAACCGGCCGCCGCATGGGACCTGGTACAAATCGCAAAACAGGTCGATCGTCACGTTGTTGTCGCATTCGGATGGAACTATCGGCCGATGGTGCGTCTGGCCAAACAAATCATGGGCAACCCGGGTATTGGACGCATCGAAGCACTATCCATCGTCATGGCATCGCCGACCCGGGAGCTGCTCAGCGGGACCGGTTCATACCCGGACGCCGACCCGTTGACCCTTCCTGAGAGCGCAACGTGGGTAGATCGTCGCCTATCCGGTGGCGGCTACGGGCAAGCGCAACTGTCGCATGCACTGGGTATGGCGCTGTGGCTGAGTCACGAACGCGTCGACGGCGCATTCGCGCTGATGTCCGCCCCCTCGGGCGCCCCGGTGGAGCTTCACGACGCCGTTGCCATGCGTCTGTCGGGCGGCGGCATCGGCACGATGTCGGGCGGATCCAGCTGGACCGGCGCCGGAGGCAACAAGCACCAGCTGTGTATCTCGATGATCGGGTCGGAGGGCCAGTTCCGTATCGACGTGGAACGGGAAGATCTCTGGCTCTTCCGAAGTGACGGCGTCGAGATCCATCCCGCACTCAGCCATCCCGCCGGGCTCTACGACTGCGTCGGGCCGGTGGACGCGATCTTGGATCTGGCCCGGGGCAGAGACATACCGAACGAGTCGCCCATCGAATTGGGCGCGCGCACGGTCGAAGCGCTCGATCTCATCTATCGGAGTGCGGCCAGCGGCGTCTACGAGGAACGGGAGAGCAAATGATGGAGACCCCACCGTACTGGCGCAACGATTCGGGCTTGTCAGGAAATAGCGTCATCATCACGGGGGCCGCCGGTGGAATCGGCCGGGCCGTCGCGCACGGATTTGCGGAGGCGGGTTGCCGGGTACTTGCGGTCGACCGAGCGCAGTCGTCGGTCGCCGACCTGGTCGCTCGACTCCCGGGCGACAGGCACCGCGCTCGGTCGGTCGACCTTCGCGATCTCGAGTCGCATGCACCACTGCTGGACCAAGCCCGAGATCTGGGGGGACCGAACGGGCGTCTGATCGCCCTCATTCACCTGGCTGCCGTGCTGCACCGCCGCACGTCCGTCGACGAGATCTCGGAAACCGACTGGGACGAGCAGGCCGACGTGAACCTGAAGGCGACCTTCTTCCTCAACCGTGCCGCGTGGCGTTGTCTGCGTGACCAAGGGGCCGGGGGATCGATCGTCAACTACACCTCGCAAGGATGGTGGACCGGCGGCTTCGGCGGCTCCGTCGTGTACGCCGCCACCAAGGGTGGCGTCGTGTCGTTGACCCGCGGCCTCGCGAAAGTCTTCGCGCCAGACAATGTTCGCGTCAACGCCATCGCTCCGGGTGGCGTCGACACGCTCATGTTCCGCGACGGGCTGGATCAGGCGGGATACGACTCATTCACGGAGAAGATTCCCCTCGGGCGCATCGCAGCGCCCGAGGACCTGGTCGGCATGACGCTCTTTCTCGCGTCAGACGCCTCCAGCTACCTGACCGGAGCCACGATGAACGTCACCGGCGGCCAGCTCATCTACTGAGCGGCGGGCGGGTCAAGCTCCGGGACGGTGACGCGTGAACGTTCTTCGACCCACCGCTCACGTCGGCCGCGGTGCGCCGGAGCACCGAACAAGTACGGAATATTCGCTCTCGGACAGGCTGGTGATTCCCGTGAATCGTTTTGTACACCCACTGGCAACCAGTGCGTGGGAGAGTGCGCCCGCCTCGCCGGTTCGACTGCACACCCGCGCCAGCTGGGTCGCCGGAGCGGCGGGCGACACGGACCGGCCGGAGCGGAGCATCGTGCACAGCCGCGTCATGTTCACCGATACCCCGGCGACGTTGAACCGGGTCAGTGTGGGAATGGCACCGGGGTACCACAAATGCGCGAGCGGCCAGGAACGCGATGCCATCGTGGACCTCTCGCTCTATGCGCCGAACTCGAGCGGATGGGAGGAGATCGGGCACCTCACCGCACCTCGTGATTCGGTCCTCACGCAGGACGCCAGCATCGAACTCGCGGGTCTTCGAACCACGGCCTTCGTCGCCCGCGCCAACCAAGCGGCAGTCGACGGGTGGTGGCCGAGTTGGAACCTCGTTTCGAACGGCATCCATCTGGACGCCGACGTCGACCCGATGTGGACGCCCCAACCCGAGGGCCATCTCGAGGTCACCAGCTGTGACATCTCAAACCTTCCTGCGGGCGTGGAAGCCACCATGTCACAGACGGAGGTCCGCTACCGCACCCCGTACCTGGCGGTGGGTTTCCGGATCCGTTCCCCCGCATGGTCCTTTCTGTCCCTCGACGCGGACGGTGACGGCCACGTCTACCGGAATCTGCTGCAGATGCCGCGATCGATGGATATCGTGCGGAGCGGCGTCTATCCCTCTGGGGTGTATCCCGTGCTGCGCGATCAGCACGCCGAATACCTCGCGCAGGGGCCGCGATTCACCTCGACGACCGGCGATATGCCGATGGGGTTTCTGCGATCCGACTATGTCGGTTCCACCCTCATTCGCGGGAACACGATTCGGTATGACGTGGACTGCCCCCGCGCCGGTCAGCGGTACATCCTGGAATTCCGCGTCGAACGCGACCGAATCTCCGTCGCCATCGAGCGCTCCGCGGCTGAAGATCGCCGTGCGTGGCACAGTTCCGCCTGGCATGTTGCCCTGGACAACCGGGTGACGCCGTCGGTCGCGCTCGGGCAGGTGACGCACGTCGGCGAGACGGGCATCATGAGCGGTCCCGTCACCTGGCACTTCCCGCGCTACGGCACGATCCGGATACTCGGAACCGGAAGCCTCGTCCGTTCCGACTCTGTGCGTCCACTGGATACGAACACGCTGGAACTGAAAGTCGGCGAGATCCCAACGGATTTCGGGGATTATCTCCTGCCCGGTGGGCGGCACCAGGCATCGCTGGAACTCGTCGTCACGACCCCATCGCTCGCGCAGCTGCATCCAAATACACCGCCGACGGTTCGACGCGCCGTCGAGCGACACACCTTGACCGCCCTGTCATTCCGAGCGGACACCGACACCTATTCCAACAACGGCGCCTCCATGCACTGCACGACGTCGCTCCAGGACGTCTCCGCCATTGCTCAGCATCTGCGGGACGCCGACGGCATCACACCCATGAAATGGATCGGTGACTCGCTGCAACGGTGGCTTGACGGCGCCCCCAGCTATGGCTCCGGCGCCACGTCGCAGGGGCAGTACCGATTGGATGACGAGTACGTACACCTCACCGCGAACACGCTCACCGCGGCAGCCCGGTACGCCGCTCACGACCCGGAGTGGTTCGTGCGGAACCGGGTCAGACTAATAGAGGAAATCGTGCGGATGCTCAACCGAGACGTCGACGGTGATGGTTTGGTCGAGTCGTCAATCCGGCTCGGTATCAGCGGCGAGCACCAATGGAGCACGGCCTGGGCCGACGTCATCTCGTTCGGCTGGAAGGATGCCTGGGCCAACGCAGTCGCGTTCGACATGTGGCAATTGTGGATTACGGTGCTCCGGGCGTCGGGCGAGGAAGAATTGGCAGATCGGGTCCAGCGATCGTCGGAACTGCTGCAGCAGAATTACCTGCCGACGTTCTTGTCCCCCGACACGGGGATCGTGGCCGGCTGGCGCTCGAAGGACGGACTGCTCCACGACTATGGGTTCTCCGTCGTGAACGGCGCGGCGTGCGCGAGCGACCTCCTTCCCGTCGCGACTGCCCGCGAGATCATGGACCGCCTGATGCTTGCATGGGACGCGGTTGGGCTCACGGACTTTCGCAATGGGGTCCCGCTCAATCTGTGGCGGATTCCTGAAACAGATCTCGGCGGAGTTGTATTCGGGTTACCGATGGGTTGCTATCAGCAGGGGGGCTATTCCCACCATGGGGCGCGCGTCATCGTCGACGCCCTCCATCGAGTGGGGCTCGGTGAGAAGGGTCAAGCTGTACTCGAGAATCTGGCCACGACGATCGCCGACGACACCTCGTTCGGCGGTGTCGGCTCGGGCGTGGACTGGCGGATGGCAGACGGGACACCCTCCGGGTACGAGGGTCAGCTCATCGAGGGATTCAGCATTCTGGCGTCGGCCCTGCGCTATTACGGCATTCCAGAGCCGGTCGGGCATGGGTAACCCAGCAACCGAGCTCAGGAGGGCGGAACGCGATGACATTGAAAGAGCGAGTCGCGGTCGTGACCGGAGCCGCATCCGGCATCGGCGCGGCCACTGCCGTCGAGCTCGCTGCGCGCGGCGCGCACGTGTTCGGTATCGACATCGACGAAGCGGGTTTGACTCGAATGTGCGCGACGGTGGCGGAATCCGGTGGCCATGCGGCGCTGCACATAGCGGACGTATCCGATCGGCGAGCGGTCGACGGGGCGATGGCATCCGTGGAGCTCGAACGACACAGGTTGGACATCGTCGTCAACTGCGCGGCAAGTTTCCTGGCGAAGGGAATAGACGTGACGAGCGAGGACTGGAACCACATCCTCGGTGTGAATGTCCGGGGTATCAGCAATGTCGTCCAGGCCGCACTCCCATTACTCCAACGTAGTGGCGCCGCGGCCGTGGTGAATACCGCGAGCATTTCGGCGCGGATTGCGCAGCCTTCACGGTGGACATACAACACGACGAAAGGCGCCATTGTCACCCTTACCAAGTGCATGGCTATGGATCTGGCAATTCACGGCATCAGGGTCAACTCGGTCAGCCCGGGGTGGATCTGGACTCCCGAGGTTAGTCGCGCGGCCGACGGTGACCGGGGACGGTGGGAGCCGATCTGGGGCAGGTTCCACCTGTTGCGGCGATTGGGCGAGCCTAAGGAGGTGGCCAACGCGATCGCGTTCCTGTGCAGTGAAGAGGCCAGCTTCATCACCGGGGTCGACCTCCCTGTCGATGGCGGCTACCTCGCGATGGGGCCCGAGGGCCTCGGCGAGACGTCGTCATTCGCCGGCACCGAATAGTCTGCCCGCCGCGAGGGGCCTCGAGTCAGCCTCAGCGGTGAGTCTGACAAAAACGGGGCATCTGTCGGCCTCTCCTTCACCCGCATCATGGGTGCGACGGGGATGACGGAGGTTTCGGCGTCGTACTCATTCCCCAAGCTATGCGGCGGGGCGTGCGGCGCCGTGGACGGAGGGCCGATCAGCAGCGCACGACGAGAATCGATCGGCCGGACGCCGCGACGAGGCGGTCAATGTCGCCGCCGTCCATGACGAGTGCGCTCATGTCGCCGACTTGTTCGTCGCCCGATTCGACAGAGCCAAGTCTGCTGTGGCCCTTGCCAAGTCGGCCACCGCGAGCAGGCCGTGTCGGGCTTCCCACTCGTCGAGGTACTGACCCAGGGCCTCCGCGCGCAGCTTCTCTGCGGCCGGTCCGGCCGCACCCCGGCGGGTCACGCGGCGGGCCGGCCGACGGCATCCAGCCGATCGGCGACCCACATCTTGATCACGGACTGACGCGTCACGCCGAGCCGCCTGGCCTCGTGATCCAGCGCGTCAACCATCCAGACCGGAAAATCGACGTTGACGCGACGGTGTGCATGGCCGGGGCGGCGTGCCCTGGTCAGGTCGAGTTCGGCGGTGACATCGTCCCCGTCATCGAAACGAGCGTCGAACTGTTCAGCCTTCATAGATCGCCGCCTCCTCCTGTCGCGATCGCCGCACCGAAATCAGCCGTGTCTTCTCGCCACGGAAAGTGATGACCGCCGAATAGTGCTTCCCATCGATCCGGCCGATCACGAGCCACCGGGGCTCGTCCTCGATGCGTGCCGGCACTTCCACCCGGTCGGGGTCATCCCACAACTTTTGCGCGGCGACGAAGTCGATGCCGTGCTTGCGCAGATTCGCCGCGCTCTTCCTTGGATCGTACTCGAATTCCACGGGGCCTTCCCTGTTTAGGTATGAATACTATACCTACTTACCGCACCTCGGAGCAGTGGGCAGGGCGTCGGCTGGAATCAGCGGGTTCGGCCCGGCGGCTCTCCTACGCGAGCGCTAGAGGGCATGGCCCAGCATCGTCGGCAACCAGCCCGTCTTGTCACAGCACGTACTGCAACAAAACAGATCATCGGGTCCGGGTCCGCACAGGACGATCCAGACGACGCATAACGGCTGCCGCACCGCCTGACTCGCCGGAACGGCGACGAACGTCGTCATACTCGGTCATGCCGACGACGCGGACTGCACACGGCTCAGTCGCTGCGGCCGATCTGCGTGCAGACGCAGACCTTGTTGCCCTGGGGGTCGGCCAGCACGGTGAACCGTGGCGCCTGCCGGTCGGATACGAGCGTGCCGCCGGCGTCCAGCGCCGCCCTGATGCGCGCCTCGGCGACCTCGGGGGGCACCCGGATATCGAGGTGGAACCGCTGCCGCGGCTCGGCGTGCCGGTCGGTCCGCTGGAACCACAGTGTCGGCAGATCGCCCGACTCGTCGCGAAGGTCGTCGTCGAAGCGCGGATGCTGCGTCAGCCCGAGCACAGCCGTCCAGAATGGCCTGATCTCGTCGACATCCCATGTGTCCAGCCCGATCTCGACGCGGGAGAGCGCACTCGGGCTCGCCCGCACACCCAGACCGGCGGCCAGCTCGCTGATCCGCCGGGCCAGCGCGACGTCCCGGTCGGTCTTGCCGTACACGTCGTGGCTCATCAATTTGACGTTCAGGTGCGTGTAGCGCAGATCGAGGTCGGGATGATGGTTCATCTCCTCGGCCGCCGCGCCGATCGCGTTCACCAGTTTCAGCCCGGTCGCGAAATCGCCGGTCTCGAACCGGGCCTGCAACGCCTCGTGCATCGACCGCCAGTCGGGAAGGCCCATGGCGCTGATCTGGTCGCCGCTCAATCGCTGCTCGCTCATGTCACCCACCCTGCCACCGATACCCCCACGGCAACCACCGGCGGCGAGCGACCGGTCGGGTCACGCGGCCCGGAATTCGTATGTGCGGCGGTCGGTCGCCTGCCGCGGCCGAATCGTTTATGACGATGTTCGCGGCGCGAAGCGCCGGGCGGGCGGCTGCCGGGAGATCGACCGCGCCGGCGAAGCCGCTCTCAACCAGTCCCGGCGCGGCTGCACGTCGCGGCTCGGGTGGTGAATTTCGTTATCGGCGGTTCCGGTCTCGGCCGCAGCGTTCTTAGCCACACGGCGGCCGGTCTCATGAGGGATGGGGCAGGCGATCGGCCAGGGCGCGGGCGCTTCGTTCGGTGAGCACGGCACGGAGCACCACGTCGGCGGCCGCCAGCTGGTCGGCGGTGACGCGCTCGGCGAGGGACCGGTTGAGGTCGTCGATCACGGTGGTCAGCACGCGGGCGTAGGCGCGTCCCTCGGCGGTGAGCTCGACGTCGAGCTGTCGGGCATCGTCCCGGCCGCGGCGCGCTTCCGCGAAGCCGCGCCGCTGAAGGCCGGTCACGATCTTGCGGGCGGCCTGCCGTGTCACGCCCAAGGCGTCGCCCAGCTTGCCGACGGGCCTCGCCCCGCGATCCAGCAGCCGGACGACCGCGGCGTCGCTGCGTCGATAGTCGGGGTAAGCGGCGGCCGCTAGTCCGGCGGCGAGCTGGGCGACCCAATCCCGGCGCGCCAAGGCGAGCAGGTCGCCGAACCGGTAGGCGGGCTCCCGTGGCATTGACTTCGTCGTCACGGCGTCCCACTATAGAGGTATGCAACCAGGTTGCGTACTGCCCTCCAGAACCGGCAACGCCCGACGATCCGGCAGGACCGGTCTGGCCCGGCGATCCCGATGAGCGGCGCCGTGCGATCGGGGCAGCATGTGCCCCGCGCGGGAGCCGAGGTGCTGACCTGGGTCGTCGTCATCGGAGTCGTCGTCTACGTGGCGGTCGATGTGCTGTTGGCCTTCCTGCGGCCGGAGTTCAGCCTGATGCGGAACGCGGAGAGCGACTACGGCCACCCCGGCCCCTGGGCGTGGCTGATGGATCTGAACTTCCTGCTGCGCTGCGCCCTGTCGCTGGCCGCCGCCCGCGCGTTGTACCAGGTGCTCCGCCGCGACGGTCGCGCCCGGGTCGGCCTGGCGCTGCTGGTCGGTTGGGCGATCTGCTCCGGCCTGCTGGCCTTCTTCCCGGACGATCTGGAGGGCCAGCCGCAACACGGGACCGGCCTGGTGCACCTCGGGCTCGCGCTGATCGCGTTCACCTGCATCGCGCTCGGAGCCATCCTGATGTCCACGGGCCTGCCGCCCGCGCCCGCCGGGCCACCGCGGTGGGCGCGCCGGATCCTGCTGGCCGTCGCGATTGCCGGCGCCGTCGCCTACCTGTTGCAGGGCGTCGCGCTGCGACGGCCACACGCGCCCGAGGGCCTCGCTGAACGCATCTTCCTGGGCCTGGAACTGTTGTGGATCGCGCTCGCGGCCATCACCGTCGCGCGCCACAACCGCCCGTCCGTGACGGCAACACAGCACTCAGAGGCCGCAGCCGGCCCGCGGCTCACGGGACCGCGAACCGGTTGACCGTGAACGTTGCACCGGTTGGGCCATGGGGGGCATGGCCTTTTCCGCGGCTCTGGCGCCCCGGCACCGACGCGCGGGTCCCCACAGGCAGTCCCGCTTGCTGTTCGTGTCACGGGTGTATCTGAGCGTTAAGCAGGTTTCACCGAACTCAGGTTGACAGCAACTAGTTTGCACTGCAAATTTATTCACATGAGCAAAGTACTTGCAGAAGTCGACGAAATTCGGGATCGGTCCTGGGCGGATCGGCCGAGCCCGGCGATACCCCTGCTGCTCATGGCTTTGCTGGTGACCGGCGCGCTCATCGTGGCCCTGATCCGTGCGAGCCAGATGCAGGTGCTCAGCGGCGGCGGAATCGTTCTGCCCCCACCGGACTCCTCCTCGACGGGGTTCTCCGCATCGGACTTCGCCCTCGTGAATGGTCCTGTGCCGTCCCATGACCGCGTGCGGCTCGCCTACTGGGTCATCGCGAGCATCATCGCCTACCTGGCGGCGCTGTGGATAGCGCGACGTCAGGGATATCGCCGCGGGATGTGGGTGAACCGCCGCCCGCTCGTAGTGG
>MKSW01000033.1:292716-521739 GCA_001897425.1 Actinobacteria bacterium 69-20
ATGGAGCTTGTGCTCTTCCATCTCGGGGTGCCCGTCTTCGCCGACGCCGAGGAGATAGTGAACCTGGGAACGGTCGCCGTCGTGCTCTTCGTCGCCTCCGCGATATTCGGCGTGCTGCACAGGCGTGACGCCAAATCGGCACAGCCGCGAGGTGCGCGGTGAGCCATCCCACCGTCGAACTCGACGACACGGTTCACCAACGAACCCGTCTCGGCATCCTCGCCATTCTGTCCCGCGGCGATCGCGTCGAGTTCGGTTATCTCCAAGAGGTTTTGGGTCTCTCGGCGGGAAACCTGTCTCGGCATCTGACCACGCTGATCGAGGCCCGGTTGGTGACCGTCGACAAGGGCTATCAGGGCCGCCGCCCACGCACCTGGATATCCATCACAAAGACGGGCAAGAACGCCTATGACGGCGAGATGGCGATCCTCCGATCACTGCTCGCCCTGCAAGATGCACCCCGCGATGAGGACCCCAACGCGTCCGAAACGGACGATGTCGACCAGCACCCAGACGGCGACCGCGAGCAGACCTCTTCATGAACTCACTCCAAAATAACCCTGTGCCGACATCGGGCGCAGCCCAAGGGTTCTCGATCAAATCCAGTCTCTGTCCCCTATCCGCAGCCCGCGGTGAATAGGCTGGTGGCAGTCAGAGCGTCGCACCGGCGACGGGAGGTGCCGTACATGAAAGACCAAGCCCATACCCGACCGCGACGTCGCCGACCGGTGGCGCACGACTACACACGCCTTCCCGAAGACCGTCCCGACCTCAATAAGGTGTTTCTCGCCGTCGATGTCGGCAGCACTGCCCCGCCTGGAACAGACGCCACCGAAGCCACCTGGGTCGTGCGCTACAGCAACGGATAGCCCCGCAGGTCGATTCCGTTCGGGGGGTGAACTCCGGGCCGGCGGCACACCACGACCGCAGGTGCGCCTCAAGGGTGCGCGGCGATGAGGGATCGGCCCAGCTCGCCGGAACGGCGACGAACAGCGTCATACTCGGCCTTGCCGATATCGGAGGCCACCGCGAATTCCCGGGCCGTCGACAACCCGGCGTCGGCTGGTCGGCGGTCGGAGCGGTACCGGACGCGCCCGCGCGAGGTCGCGCATAACGTCGACATACGATGTGGCGTCAAGGGTGTCGGATGCGGGCGGGTGATCGGATGGCCACCGTGCGTGACGTCGCCGGCAACGTGATCGCGGCGTCGGTTCGTCGGGTATGACGATCCTGCTGGTCGCCGTGGCGGTGGCATTCGCGGTCAGCATGGGCGCGCACTACACCGGCGCGTGCATGGGCATGCCGCACGCGCTCGGCGCCGTGTCCTCGCGCGCGGCGCTATGGATCATGGCACCGCTGACGCTGCTCGGCGCGGCGCTGGCCTCGCACGGCGTGCAGCACACGGTCGGCTTCGACCTGGTGACCCGCCCGCTGACGGTCGTGGCGGCGGTGATCGTGCTCGGCGTCGCGTTCGCGCTGACCTCGCTGTTCAACGTGCTGCGGATCCCCTCGTCCACGATCCAGATCCTGGTGTTCAGCGTGGCCGGGGCGGCGCTCGCCGGGCACGCCGGGGTGCGCTGGGGCACGATCGTCACGCTAGCCGTCGTGTGGGTGATCGCCCCGCCCGTTGCGGCGGTGGTCGGGTTCGCGGCGACTCGGGCGCTCGACCGTGTTCCGGGGATCCGCCCGCTCACCACCGTCACCGGGAGCGCCGCTGCGGTGGCCGCTGCGGTGCCTGCTGTCCCGGCTGCGACCGATGCCGAATCCGCGACCGGCGCGGAATCCGGACCCGCGACCCTGCGAGGCGCCGCGATGGTCGGGGTCGCGTTGACGGCGGTCGGCGCGGCCGCGTCGTTCACGATGGGCGCCAACGACGTCGCGAACGCCGCCGGGTCGCTGGTCGGTACCGGCACGTTCACCGCGTTGACCGCGGGCGCCGTGTGCGGAGCAGGTTTGGCCGTCGGAGTACTCACCTGGGGCCGGCCGCTACTGCGCAAGGTCGCGTTCGACATCGTCACCGTCGACCGCCCGATGGCCACCGCCGCGCAACTCGTGCAGGCCGTCGTCGTCCTCTGCGCGGTAGCGTTCGGTTTGTTCACGTCGATGAATCAAGCGCTGGTCGGGGCAATGGCCGGCGCCGGCATGGCCCGCGGCCGCCACGCCGTCAAGACCGCCAGCCTGTACGGCATCCTGCGCGGCTGGCTCATCGGCCCGGCTGCCGGGATCGCCGCCGCCTACCTGATCACCCTCGCGGTCGGCGCCGCCGGCGTTGCCGTGGCGTGACGATTCGGTCTGCTACAGCGGTCGGTGCGGCCGTGGGTACTCGGCTGTCGACCGAACTCGCGTCAGCCGTGCTCCTCCATCGCATGCCACCCGCGTCAGGAGACTCTCGGAGCAACACCGTTCTTTAGGAGTAGTACGGCACAGTAGTACGCTGTCGGCATGCGACAGGTGCCCGTCCGCGAGCTGAATCAACATACCGCCGATGTGCTGGCGCGCGTCGAGATGGGTGAGCGGATCGAAATCACGCGCAACGGGGTGAGCGTCGCAATCATCGAACCCGCACAGCCGAACCCGCTCGGCGAGTTGATCGGATCAGGCGAGTTCCGCCCGGCCCGCGGCGAGCTTCCGTTGCTCGCCACCGGCTCCACCGTCGCATCCGACACCGCCGGACTGGACGCCGTCCTGGCGGACCGCTACGGCGGGGAGCGCTGGTAATCCACCGTGATCTACATCGACACGTCCGCCGCAATGAAACTCGTGCGACCCGAGACCCACAGTGACGACCTTTCGAACTGGCT
This sequence comes from Actinobacteria bacterium 69-20, assembly GCA_001897425.1. GTDB lineage: Bacteria > Actinomycetota > Actinomycetes > Mycobacteriales > Nakamurellaceae > Nakamurella. The sequence continues at coordinate 295,518 of MKSW01000033.1, forward strand.
GAGGGAGCGGCGCCATCATCCGGTGCTGTCATCGGTGTTGATCGAGGTGGAACTGATCCGCGCCACGCAGCGCAGCGCACCCGAGAAGCTGCACCGCGCGGCGGAAGTCCTCCGCGGCGTCGGAACAGTGACCCTGTCGCCTCCGGTCGTTACGCGAGCCGCCGCCTACTCTGAAATGAGCCTCCGATCGCTCGACGCCATCCACGTGGCCACGGCTGAGCACGTGGTCGCCGTGACCAAGGTCGGGCTCGAAGCCTTCGTCGCATACGACGATCGGCTGCTCGATGCGGCCCGAAGCGTGGGGCTACCGACGGTCGCCCCGGGCATCGCCTGATCGTTCCGGCATCCGATATCGGCCATCGCCAACCGAACCCATGTCAGTAGTGCTCGCGAGCCTGCAGCTTCGGGTGGGAGGTTCCGTACCGGCCGACGTTCCGACTGCTCTCGTACCACGTTCAGTCAGAGGCCGAGTAGGAGGCGCAAAGCGTGCTCGGCGCGATCGAGGCGATCGGCGGGCACCAGGCCGAGCCGTCGAATCAGCCGCTGGGTGGACACGGACTTGATGTCTTCGGTCTTGGCATAGCTCGTGTGGTCCAGGCCCGACTCGCCCGCTTCGATCTCAATGTGGGAGGGCAATCCGCGGCGCGTGCTGGTGATGGGAAGAACGACCGCCAACTCGGCGCGGCTCCGGTTGAACCGGTCCACCGAGATCACCGCCGCGGGCCGTCGATAGCCCTGCTCATGCCCGATCGGTTCGCCGAAGTCGACCAGCCACACCTCTCCGCGATGTGCCATCGATCAGGGCTTGTCGAGGTGATCGGCCAATGCGGGTGCTTCGCCTGCTCGCTCGGCTTGAACCTCGGCCCACTGCTCGGGATCGTCGGCAAGGCGCTGGTAGCCGGAGTCGAATGCCGTCCAGAACACGTCGGCCTCGTATGCCACGACGGCGTCCTCGACGATGGTCTGGATGCGTCGTCCGGTGGCATCGGCGAGCGTTACGAGGCGTTCATGCGTTTCCTCGCTGACGCGCACGGTCGTACTCACGCCATGAGTCTACTCACCGGTAGATCGTAGCGAGTCTACAAATTCGCTGTATCGCGATGGCCCGAACGCGCGCAGGCGATCAGGACACGGCCCGACTCGCCGGGACGGCGACGAACAGCGTCATCCCCGTCATATCCGGCCGTGTCGCTCACGGACTGCCCCCCGCGGCCGGTCAACGCACTGTCAGCTCGGAGCCACGAACTGGTTGACCGTGAACGTCGCGCCGGCCGGGTCGGCGATCACCGCATACTTCACCCATGGCGCGTCCGTGGGTGGAATGAGCACCGATCCGCCCAGCTCGGTCGCCCGTGCCGCGATCGCCTCCGCGTCGTCGACGCCGAACGCCACGCCCCAGGAGGCTGGTCCGCCACCACGCGGCATCACCCTAGCCACAACATCCTCGAACCCCTCGGGAGCACCCATCTCCCGCATCCCGGCGCGAAGACCCGGGGTGAGTTCCTCCAGGTGGTCGCCATAGCCGGGCAGCGTCCACGCCGGCGACCCCGTTCCGAAATCGAGTGCATTCCAACCGAAGACGGCGTGGTAGAAGGTCTTCGCAGTTTCGACATCGTCGGTGTGCAGGTCGTTGAAGTTCACCGCGCCGTGCTCGTTGACGGCCGCGCTGCCCCGGTGCAGGCCGGGCTGCCAGACGCTGAACACCGCGCCCTCCGGATCGGCGAACACGGCCATGCGCCCGGCGTCGAACACGTCGAACGGCTCCGACAGGACGCTGCCGCCCGCGGCCCGGACCCGTTCGGCGGCCTCGTCGGCGGAGGTCACCCGCACGTAGGTGTTCCACCTCGCCTGCGACGGCGCGCCCTGCGGGATCGAGGAGATCGCCGCCGTGTCGCGCCCGCCGATGCGGGCCATGAAGTAGTGGCCGCCGGAGTCGGGCGGCATCTCGTCCGTTGTCTCCCACCCGAACAGATCCGCATAGAAGCGCGCAGCGGCAGCGGGATCGGGCTGATTCGTGTCCACCCAGCACGGAACGCCGGCGGGGTAATCGTTGCGTGTACTCATTGCAGCAGGCTACAACTTCGGTCCGACACTCCGCCGGAAACAGCTCCCGTCGGGCAAACAACGCAGGTCGCGCGGTCTGCTCGTCCGCCCTCGTTCCGTTGCGTCGTGGCGATGATCGACCGAGTATGACGATGTTCGCGGCTCACGCCGGCCGGGCGGAAATCCGCTCGCCCGAGCCCGGGACGGCCGCCGAATGACACCGGCACGGGGCGCAGGCCCGGGGTATCGAAAGGGCGCTGGCCAGAGCAGCGCCGGCCGAAGCGGCACTGGCCGAAGCGGCGATCGAGGCGTTATAGTTCCCGATCGCGGCACGCGCGAGACGGCCCCGATCCGCCCGGTTCGTCCGAACCACCTGGTCCACCCGGTAAACCCGCCCCGCCCGCGCTGCCGTGGCAGTCCCCCTCCGTCGGCGCGACCATCGGGGAGGCACGATGGGCAAGCGACTCGTCATCTGCTGTGACGGCACCTGGAACACGAAGCGGCAGACCTCGCCGACCAACGTGGTGCGCTTCTGCGACATGATCGTGCCGCACGGCGCGGACGGCACCGAACAGCGTGCCTTCTACCACTCGGGGGTGGGCACCGGTCGGTGGGATCGGTTGCGCGGCGGCGCTTTCGGGTTCGGCCTGTCGCGGATCGTCAAGGACGCCTACCGCATCGTCGTGAACAACTACGACCCCGGCGACGAGCTGTTCTTCCTCGGATTCTCCCGCGGCGCGTTCACCGCGCGGAGCACGGCGGGCCTCATCCGCAACGCCGGAATCCTGCGGCGCGACCAGGCCGCGCACATCGACGACGCGTACGCGCTGTACCGCACCAAGGAGGGTCCTGACGCACCGGCCGCCGTGGAGTTCCGGCGCCAGTATTCGCTCTCCGACCGGACGCCGATCCGCTTCATCGGCGTCTGGGACACCGTCGGGTCGCTCGGCATCCCGAACCTGGGAATCCCGCTCCTCGGCCCCGTCGCCCGCTGGGTGAACCGGCGCTGGGCCTTCCACGACGTGAAGCTGTCCAGTCGCGTGGCGTCCGCATTCCAGGCGCTGTCGATCGACGAGGCCCGCCGCCCCTTCGAGCCGACCCTGTGGCAGCAGCAGCCGCACTCCGACGGCCAGCAGCTGGCGCAGGTGTGGTTCGCGGGGGACCACTCCGACATCGGCGGCGGCTATGCGGACCGCCGGCTGGCGGAGATCGCCCTGTGGTGGTTGACCGCCCGCGCGCGCGACTGCGGCCTGGCGTTCCGGGACGATCCGGGCGAACCGCTGGACGAGTCCCTCGCGACGGGTCCGGTCCACGACTCCCGCACGGGGCTCTTCCGCCTCATCCGCCCGGTAGTGCGACGGCTGGGCGCGGTCGATCCGGGCCATGAATCGGCGGCGTCCTCCGCGATCGGCAGGCAGCGCGGCGGGGGCTACGACCCACCGGGGCTCGCCGCCTATCTCGCCGGGACGTACCATGAAGCCATGCTCTGACACATTCGCCCACTCGCCGGTACGGCGACGATCAGCGTCATATTCGTTGCGTCCCAACCTGATTCGATGGCCTACCGCACACCGGCCGCCCCCGGAACCGTGACGGAACCGCGATCAACGACCGGGTATGACGACGTTCGCGGCTCAGGTCGACCAGGAAACCGCACCCGGCGAGGCCACATCGAATTGCGGTCTCGCCGGGCAGGCGCACTCCGACCCCCCTTCACACACCCGGCTCAGCCGCAGACCGCGCCCTTCGACGCGGACTGCACCAGCTTGGCGAACTTAGCCAGCACGCCGCGGGTGTAACGCGGGGGGAGCGGCTGCCAGCCGGCCTTCCGCCGCTCCAGCTCCTCGGGATCCACCAGCAGGTCGAGCGTGCGGTTCGTGAGGTCGATGCGGATCTGGTCGCCGTCCCGCACGAACGCGATGGGGCCGCCGTCGGTCGCCTCGGGCGCCACGTGCCCCACGCACAGTCCGGTGGTGCCGCCGGAGAACCGGCCGTCGGTCAGCAGCAGCACGTCCTTGCCGAGACCGGCACCCTTGATCGCACCGGTGATCGCCAGCATCTCGCGCATGCCGGGGCCGCCCTTCGGGCCCTCGTAGCGGATCACCACCGCATCGCCCGCGGTGATGGTGCCGTCCTCCAGCGCGTCGAGCGCACCGCGTTCACGGTCGAAGACCCGTGCGGTGCCGGTGAAGACCTGCGTATCGAAGCCGGCCGACTTCACCACCGCGCCCTCCGGGCAGAGCGACCCGCCGAGAATCGTGATGCCGCCGGTCTTGTGGATGGGTTTGGACATCTCGTGCAGCACAGTGCCGTCCAACTTCGGCGGGGCGAGCTCTTCCAGGTTCTCCGCCATGGTCTTGCCTGTGACGGTGGGCACGTCCCCGTGCAGCAGTCCCGCGTCGAGCAGCGCCTTCATGATCACCGGCACGCCGCCGATGCGGTCCACATCGACCATGACGTGCCGGCCGAACGGCTTGACATCGGCGAGCAGCGGCACCTTCTCGCCGATCCGGTTGAAGTCCTCCAGCTCCAGGTCGACGTCCGCCTCGTGCGCGATCGCCAGCAGGTGCAGCACCGCGTTCGTGGATCCGCCGAACGCCATCAGCACGGTGATCGCGTTCTCGAACGCCTCCCGCGTCATGATCTGCCGGGCGGTGAGCCCCTGGCGCAGCATGCCGACCACGGCCTCGCCGGAGCGGTGCGCGAAGTTGTCCCGGCGCCGGTCGGTTGCGGGCGGCGACGCGCTGCCGGGGAGCGACATGCCCAGCGCCTCAGCGCAACTCGCCATCGTGTTGGCCGTGTACATGCCGCCGCAGGCTCCCTCGCCGGGGCAGATCGCACGCTCGATCGCGTCGAGGTCGGAATGCGGCATGAGTCCGCGGGCGCACGCACCGACCGCCTCGAACGCGTCGATGATGGTGACTTCCTTCTCGGTGCCGTCGTGCAGCTTGGCGGTGCCGGGCAGGATCGAGCCGGCGTACAGGAACACCGAGGCGAGGTCGAGGCGGGCCGCGGCCATCAGCATGCCGGGCAGCGACTTGTCGCACCCCGCAAGCAGAACCGAGCCGTCCAGCCGCTCGGCGCTCATCACGGTCTCGACGGAATCGGCGATCACCTCGCGGGACACCAGCGAGAAGTGCATCCCCTCGTGGCCCATCGAGATGCCGTCGGAGACCGAGATGGTGCCGAACTCGAGTGGGTAGCCGCCGGCCGCGAACACGCCCTGCTTGCAGGCCTTGGCCAGCCGGTCCAGCGACAGGTTGCAGGGGGTGATCTCGTTCCAGCTGGAACCGATGCCGATCTGCGGCTTCGCGAAATCCTCGTCGCCGAGCCCGACGGCGCGGAGCATGCCGCGCGCGGCGGTCGCCTCGTCACCGTCGGTCACCTGTCGGCTTCGGGGCTTGATGTCGACGCCGGGTGCGGCGGTCATGGAGGTGGATGGCGCGGCGTGGGATTCTGCGACGGTATGCGAAGCGACAGACATGGCCTTGAGTCTAGGACGCAGCGCGCACCCGCTGGGCAGGTCTCCCGGCATGTGGGTTTCGGAGGACGGACCGACACGATCGGCGGCATCCGGCACGCCCCGGGGCGCGGGGTCAGTGTCGCAGGCCGGCGCGCCCGCGTAGTGCGGCGAGGATTCCAGCAGCCGCCGCGACCGCCGCGAGAAACCATGCGGCAGCGGTGAAACCGCCCACGACGAGGTCCGGGGAGTGCGGGTTCTCGCCGGCGATGGCCCCGAACACCAACCCGGTGAACGCCAGCCCCATCGCGGTGCCCATGCCCCGGGTCATGTTCAACACACCGGCGGCGACCCCCGACCGGTCGGGCGGCGCGGCCGCCATGATCGCGGCATTGTTCGGCGGGGTGAACAGCCCCATGCCGATGCCGAGCAGAACGAGCCCTGAAAGGAACATCGTCATACTCGATCCGAGAAGCGCGAGACCGACCAAAGCGGCTGCGGACAGCGCCATCCCGGCCACGGTCAGCGGGCGCGCGCCGATCCGGTCGGCCCACCGCCCCGCCAGCGGCGCGGTCAGGCCGAGCAGCACCGGCATCACCGTGAGCTCCACACCGGCGCGGCCGGGACCCTCGTGCAGGGCGCGCTGCAGGTAGAACGGCACCACGAACAGCACCCCGAACATCACCAGGTAGGACAGCAACCCGCTGGCGATCCCCGCCGAGAACGGCACCCGGCTAAACAGTGCGAGATCGAGCATCGGGTGCGCGGCGCGGCGCTGCCGGGCAAGGAAAATTATGGCGAGCGCGACCGCGAGGGCGAACAGGCCGAGGATCAGCGGGGAAGTCCAGCCGGCGTCGTTGCCCAGCGAGATCCCGGCGAGCAGCGCCACCACCGCCGGGAAGAACAAGGCGAGCCCCCACCAGTCGAACTGGGTGCGGCGGGCCAGGTTTCGCGAGCGCGGGATGAAGAACCAGCCGAGCGCCACGCCCAGGAGGCCCATCGGCACGTTGACCCAGAAGATCCACCGCCAGCCGCCCGCCGCCACCAACAGACCCCCGACCGTCGGCCCGAGCGCCAAGCCGAGCGCCTGCGCCGCGCCCTGGATCCCGATACCGCGACCGAGATTGTCGGGCGGCATCGCGAGATAGATGATCGCGACGCTGTTCGCCTGCAGCATCGCGGCGCCGATCGCCTGCAACCCGCGAAACACATCGAGCATGACGAGGTTCGGCGCGAACCCGCACAAGGCGGAGCCGACGATGAACACCGCAAAACCGTAGGTGTACAGCAACTTTCGGCCGACCATGTCCGCGAGCCGGCCCACCGCCGTCACCAACGCGACCAACACCAATAGATACGTGAGACCCACCCACGTCACCGCACCGATGCTCGCCCGGAACTCCTGCTCCAACGCGGGAAAAGCGAGAGTCACGATGCTCGCATCCAACTGCCCCATGAACGCGCCGATACACACCGTGCCCACCGCGAACCAGTGCGCGTTCGGATGGTCCCGGATGGCGGCGGGCCGGGCGGGTTCGGTGGTCAGGCCGCTCCGGATCCGGCGCCAATCGGGCATGGGGCCAAGAGTAGGCGGGCCGCCCGCGCCCTCCGTTCGGACCATCCGTTCGGCGAACGTTCGTCGAGTGGGAGTCCTGCAGAGAAATCTGGCGCCCAGACTCTGCACAACTCCCACTCGACGGCACATGTCCACCCGTTGCCGGCCACTGCGCGGTGCGGAACACTCAGGCCATGCCCGAACTGCCGGAGATCACCGCTCTCGCCGCGTTCCTGGTCGACCACGCAGCGGGGGCGCAGATTGCCGCCGTGAACGTCGCATCGCTGAACGCCCTCACCACGTTCGACCCGCCGGCATCCGCGCTGGTGGGCCGGACGATCGCGGGCGCGACGCGGCACGGCAAGTTCCTGGATATCGCTACGACCGGGCCGGCGCCGGCGGAACTCCACCTCGTGGTGCACCTCGCCCGCGCCGGCTGGCTGCAGTGGTCCGATGCGTTGCCCGTCGCGCCGCCGAAGTTGCACGGCCGCATAGCACTGCGGGTGCGCCTGGCGACCGGATCCGGGTTCGACATCACCGAGGCCGGAACGAAGAAGGCGGTGACGGCCGCGGTGGTGGCGGACCCGACGGATGTGCCGGGCGTCGCCCGGCTCGGGCCGGACGCGCTCGGACCGGACGGGGCCGGTTTGGACGCAGAGCAGCTGGCCGCGATCCTCGCCGGGCAGACGAGCCGGATCAAGACGGTGCTCACCGATCAGAAGGCGATCGCCGGGATCGGCAACGCCTACTCGGACGAGATCCTGCACACCGCAAGGCTTTCGCCGTTCGCGGCCGCGGGGACGCTCGATCCTGCAGCGGTCGAGCGGCTGGCCGACGCGATGCGTGATGTGCTCACGGACGCGGTGCGGCGCAGCGTGGGTGAGAAGGCCGCACGGCTGAAGGGCGAGAAGCGCAGCGGCCTTCGGGTGCACGCCCGGAGTGGCCTGCCCTGCCCGGTGTGCGGCGAGACGATCGCGGAGGTCGCGTATGCGGATCACTCGTTTCAGTACTGCCCGGGATGCCAGACCGGTGGTCGGGTACTCGCGGACCGCCGCCGCTCCAGGTTTCTGCGCTGACCGGGTATGACGCTGATGGCGCTGTCCGCCGCGGTGGGCGGGGTGCGTGGGTGCGCGGGCGCGAGTTGACCGTGCGCGCGGGGGCGTGGGTTGACTGGGGCGTTTGCTGAGGGACGGGGCTCCGCGCCGGCCCTACGCTGGGGTGTGCATCCTGCAGCAATCTGCCCGAATCGTCCCGGTTACACGCACACTCGTCTGCAGCATTCACACCGACGTCGATGGGTGTGAATCCTGCAGCGCGTGTTCGGCGTGTCGCTCTGCTGGACTCACACCGCTGGGGGCGGGCGCCGGAGTTAATGCTCCCGACCCTCATGACGGTGTGCATCCTGCAGCGCGTGTCCGGCGTGTCGCTCTGCTGGGCTCACACCCCTCGAGGCATATGCCGGAGTCAGCGCTCCCGGCCCTCATGACGGTGTGCATCCTGCAGCATTCTGTCCAATATGTCCCAGTTACATGCACACCGACTCTGCCCGAACAACCGATCCCCCTACCCGGCCGGGGCCAGCACGAAGGAATCGGTCTCCGAGGTGTCGTCGGCGATCTCCTCCAGGTCGAGAGTCGGCGGGCGTGACTCGAACAGCGCCTGCGCGATGTGGCCCTTCTCGGGCGTCGTCCAGAACTCCTCCCCGGGGAACGGGACGCGGAGCGCGTAGAACTTGCTGCCCTCCGTCCACTTCTGCTCGCCGAACAGCGGCGTGGTGATGATCCCGAGGAAGCGCTGCCACTCGTCCTCCTCGCTCACGTCCCCGCACACGCCTTTCACCGCTGTGGTCTCCTGTTTCCAGAACTCGCTGACATCGCTGATCGTCATCTCGCCCTGCAGCACCGGCGCATTGATGCCGTTGGTGTCGGAGTACCGCAGCGTGACGGCGACGCGGCCGGGGCGCTTCGCCGTCATGTCGAAGTCGGACTTCGTGGTGCACGGAAGATTGCCGTTGCTCATGGTGGTGACCTCGTCGCCGTGCTTCCACGTCGCGCGTTTCCAGGCCAGCGGCCCGGTCCCCGAGTAGCTCTTGCCGCTGGGGTCGAGGGTAAGCGGAACCGTTGCCACCAACTGGATGTCGCGAAATTCCCAGGCGGTGCCGCCCTCGATCGTGCCGCTGCCGTCGATGTAGCTCTGGTGCTCGTACACGAAGGTCAGGTGCTCCGGCGGGGTGACGGACGTCGGTCCCGTCGTCGAGGTGGTCGTCGATGTATCCGTCGATGACGATGTGTCCGTGGTAGGCCCCGATCGGGGCGCCGATGCGCCGGAAACCGGTGCCTGCTGTGCCTTCTCGGCGCTTCCGGCCGCACCGCCGTCGCGGCAGGCGGCGAGCAGCAGCGGCAGGGCCAAGATCGTCAGTGCGGCGATGGCGCCGCGGGCCGCGGGCGCGACGCGGCGCCGCGGCGATCGGGGTTGCTGGGAGGTTTTCGACATGCGCCGACGGTACGAACTCGCGCGGCGCCTGCCCATCCGCAAAGTGCGCCAACTCCCGGATCATCACCCGTGCGGCAACGACGGCAACGACGACGCAACGCCGATCCGCCTGCCACCCGGATATGACGCGGTTCGCGGCCCCCGGCCGAACGGCGAACATCACGCATCACCCGACCTCGGCCTACCGTGGGCGGAGGCAGTCCCGTCGAGCCGGAGGTGCCACGATGCCGCAACCCGATCCCGTCGCCGTGGACTCCGCACCGCTGCTCGACCGGTTGACCCGCGACGGCACCCTGTCCCGGCCGCTCCGCTCGACCCGCCCTACCGCATCGGATGCGAAGCGCGTATCCGCGACCCGCCCGGTATCCGATCTGGTTTCCGAGCAACGGCGCTGACCTGCGTCATGCCGATCAGGTATTTCGACCCCGCCAGCGAGGATTGCTTCGCCAACAACGGTGGCGATCGACAACGCGAACCGTTCGAGGCTTGTACCGTGGTGCGGTGCCGCTCGCCTCGAAACCTCATGCCGCGCGCCGGATTCTCGTCTACGGGGTCACCGGGAGCGGGAAGAGCACGGCGGCGCAGCACATCGCCGAGCGCACCGGACTGCCGCTGTTCCTGGCCGACGGGTTCTGCTGGGAGCCGGGTTGGACGCCGGTATCCGAGGAGCGCCAGCGCGAGCGCTTCGAGGCGGCGACCGCTGGTGACGCGTGGGTGCTGGATACCGCCTACGGGACCTCACTCGACATCGCGGTGCCGCGGGCCGAGCTGATCGTGGCCCTCGACTACCCGCGCTGGTTTTCCCTGCAGCGGCTGGTGCGCCGGTCCGTCCGTCGCGCCGACACCCAACAGCCGATCTGCAACGGGAATACCGAATCCTGGCGTCGACTGGCGTCGCGGGACTCCATCCTGCGCTGGCACTTTCGCAGCTTCGCCCGCAAGCGCGACCGCATCCGGCAGTGGGCAGCAGCGTCCGACGGCCCGCCGGTGCTGGTGCTTCGCCGTCCCCGCGCACTCGAAGAGTTCATCGCGACCTTGCAACGCTGATCGCTGCGAGTATGACGTCATTCTCCGCACCGCCCGTGCGGCTTACCCTGGAGCGGAGGGCCTGTGCCTACCGGGGAGAGTTGATCATGCCGCCGAAGACGACCGCCGTCGCCCAGGGCGACCTGCCGTCCGGCGAGCAGTGGGTGCTGCATGCGGGCGGCATCGCAGAAGACTTCAGCACGTCGCTGGAGACGATTCACCCGGACGGGCATCGAGACCAGGGCGGTATGGCCGGACCCGCGCTGTACCCCGACACCCTCTCAACGTCTACACCGGTGGCGCGGACCGCGGACTGCGCCGCGTGCTCGTTCGCGCCGACACCCGGGTCACGCGCATCGAGATCCGGCTGGCGGACGGCGATCTCGTATCCCTCGCCCCGGCGGCCACCTGGCCTGACCCGCCGCTCGCGCTCTTCGCCGCGCTGCTCCCGCCGACCGCGCACCTGGCCTCCATCACCGCGCTCGACGCCGCGGGCCGAAATCTCGAGGAGAACGACCTCACCCGGCACGAGGCCGCCTGGCGCCGCTTCACGGGCGGTACACAATGAACGGCCTCGGCGTCGGGCGGCGCCCGCGAGGCAAGGATGACGCACCACCCAAGGTCACCGAGGGGCAGAGCGGCGCGCTCACATCACGGCCGACACCCCCGGTGCCGGCCGATCAAGCGTGGTTCTGGATGGAGCACCAGCAGGCACGTGAGCGCGAGGTTGACGAGCACGTGGCCGCCGGTCGGGTGACGGTGCACGACTCGACGGAGGCATTCCTCGCCCACCTCGATGAATCTCGCGCGTGACGTTCGAGACCACGTCGACCGACGTGCGTTGTCTCTTGAGGATTGTCTTGCGGTGCCGTACACGACGCGTGCCATGTAACACTTCGGTATGCCTGACGCTGTGAACGGACGCATGGCGCAATATCGTGCGCGATTGCGGGCGCAGGGTATGCGGCTGCTGCAGATCTGGGTGCCCGACACCAGCGCTCCAGGCTTCGATGAGGAGTGCCATCGCGAATCCGCGGCACTGGCCGCGAGCCAGTATGCCGAACAGGACCAGGCGTTCGTCGATTCGGTCTCGCAGTTCCCGGACGAGATGGACGATGAGTAAAACGCGGGCAGCTGTGGACGCTGGCCGCCCCCGGTGACGACACGAGCAAACCTCGTCCAGCGTTGATCCTGCAGTCGGACAGATTCGACGCCACGAACTCCGTCGCCGTCTGCCCGCCGACGTCGGATCCGACCGAGAGCCTGCTGCGCATCGCCATCGACCCCACCGAAGCGAACGGCCTGACGACAGCGAGCCGGATCATGATCGACAAGATCACCCCGCTGCGTCGCGACAGATTCAGCCACGCCATCGGGGCGCTGACCGACGCCCAGATGCTGTCCGTGAACCGATCGATCCTCGTCTTCCTCGGCATCGCCTAGAGCCCCAGCGGCTTGGCCCATCTGCTCGACATAGGCGCAGATATCGCGGAATCACGCCGCGGCCGAGAGCCCTCGACCCGGCCCGGTGACCCGACATCACCCGACGTCGCTTAACGTGCCGACGAAGTGACCTGTTGGCCGTCGTCGCGTCATCGCTCGCGGTTCGGCGACTGCGACGACATAGATCGTCTGCTGGCGGTTCGCGCCAGCGGGAGGAATCATGCGCATATGAGGTGGCGAGCGGGATGTCTCCTTGCCTGTCTGGTGATGATCGCGTCAGCGTGCGGCGGCACCACACAGATCCGCGACGGGAGTTCACCGCGGCCGAGCGCGACGGTCGGCCTGATCGGGGCTCCTGGCGCGTTCGTCGCCGTCCGCGCCGTTGCGCCGCCGGGCGACTCGCGGGAGGTGACGATCTCCGATGCGCACACGGGCCGGATGCTGCGGGTCGTCCTGCCGGATCCGTGGCATGGCATGCAGGTGCAAGCGACCGCGGTGGCCTCCGGGAAGGTGTGGGTGACGCTGTCGAGCGGGCCCCGCTGCAGCAGTGGCGTGGAGGGCTGCGGACCGGTACCCGGCTCCTGCGCCGGCCAGGTCATCACGATCGCACCGACGGACGGCACACCCTCAGTCGCCCTCACCGCACCGGCCGACGAACTCATCGCCGACGCGAAGCCCAGCCCGGACGGATCTCTCCTCGCCTACCTGGACGGCAGCTGCGACAGCTCGTACTTCAACCAGCACCTGCAGGTACGCGACCTCCGCACCGGCCGGTCCTGGTCCATCGGCGCCGCCCTTGCGATGTGCCACAGCCTCGGCAGCATCTCCTGGACACCCAACGGCCAGAACCTGGTCGTCGCCTACGGCCCGTCCACCCTCCCCCCGGGCGCAGCCGGCGACTACGGTCACGGCACCTGCCAATCGCCCGGCCCCGCCCAGTTGGCGGTGGTCCCCGCCCTTCAGGGCGCCCCGGACCTACCGGGGGTTCACACGGCGATGGACGCCGACTGCCAGGCAGCGGCCGTCACCGCAACCAAAGACGGCTACGCGGCGATCGAGGCGTGCGGCTCTCCGGACTACCTGTCCGGACCTGCCCTTCTCCTGGCTCTCGACCCGACACTGCACATCACCAAACGAACATCTATCGGGGCATGTGTCGACGGCGCCGAACTGACGGCCGGCAGCGACTTCACCGACCTGCTGGGATCGAGCTACCAATTCTGCAACCCACCGGGCACCACCCCGCCGCGCACCCGGACCTTCACCGACACCGGCATCGGGCCACACACCGTCATCGACACAGCCAACAGCGGCACTGACGCGGTGACGGCGATCAGCTGGTAAGGCGCCATCACGTCCCCCGCGCGACCCACACTCGAGCACATCCGCTGCCCGATCCACGGCGGAAGGCTCACGTAGCGATCACGCCGTCATTCTGTCAAAATTGACATCATGACGCGCAGGAAAACCACGGTGTACATCGATGACGCGCTGCTGCGCGCGGCGAAGGTCACCGCGGCACGCACCGGAAAGCGCGAGTACGAGATCTTCGAGGATGCGCTGCGCGAACACCTCGGGCTGGCCGGTGTCGTCGAACGTATCTGGGCCGGCATCGACGCCGCACACGCCCCGGACGAGACCGAGGCCGCTCGAATCGCGGCCGATGAGCTGACAGCCGTCCGCGCGGAAGGCCCCGTTCGTCACCGGGCGGGCTGAGCACTGGCCGGGCCGCTGCGGGTCGTCATCGACCCGAACGTATGGGTGTCAGGACTGATCAACCCGTTCGGCACGCCCGCCCGCGTGATCGAGGCCGTCATGACTCATCGCTGCACCGCCATCGTTACGCACCACCTGCTGGACGAGCTGGGTGCCGTGCTGGCCCGCCCGAAGTTCCGGCGATGGATCGCGATCGAGGATGCAGTCGCGTTCGTCGTGGCTCTGAAGCGCGAGGGCGATCTGCGACCAGACCCCGAAGAAACGCCGAGCATGGTGCGCGATCCCGACGACGACTACCTTGCCGCGCTCGCCAACGCGCAGGCCGCCGAAATCGTCACCGGCGACGCCGACCTCCTTGACGCCGATCTGACACCCCCGGCGATCACCCCTCGCCAGTTGATCGACCGGCTCGAACAAGCCGGACCATGTCACCAGGCGGCACCGAACTTGCCGAGGAAGTGATCGTCCGGCGCGGCGACGTCGCCAGACCTTACTGCGCCTGGGAGACCGACGACATGTGGAAGCCGTCGACGCGGATCGCCGGCATCGCCGAGCGGGTGAAGAAGTCGCTCCACTCCCGGGACAGGCACCGCTCGGTGCGGCCGACGTCCACCGAGTGGCGCAGCACGTCGAAGGGCGAGACGTTGAACCGGAAGTTGTTCACGGCCGCGGTCACCTCGCCGTGCTCGATCAGGAACACCCCGTCCCGGGTGAGCCCGGTCAGCAGCAGCGTCATCGGGTCCACCTCACGGATGTACCACAGCGATGTCAACAGCAGACCCCGCTCCACACCCGCGACAAGATCTGCGGTAGAACGGGTCTCGTCCCCGCCGGTGAGGATCAGGTTGTCCGGCACGGGGGTGAAGGCCGCGCCGTACTCGGCCGCCGAGGCGCGGGTGTGGACGAGGTCGTGCAGCACGCCGCCCTTCACCAATTCGATCCGCCCGGCCGGCGTGCCGTTGTCGAACACCGAGACCTCGTCGGAGGAATGCGCCGTCTCGACGAACGGGGAACACTCCAGCCCCGGCGCGTGCGGGTCGCCATACAGGTCAAGCGCCCGGTCCGTCAGACGTTCGCCGCTGCGGGTACCGCCGGCGGAGGCGAACGCCGACCGGCCCTCGTGGGCCGGGCGGGCCGCCGCGCTCCATGCCAGGTAGATCAGGAAATCCGCGACCGAGGTCGGCGGCAGCACCGTGTCGTACCGGCCGGGCGGCAGGTCCACCCGCCGCTCGGCCCACCGCAAGCGCTCACTGAGTTCGAGACCCGCTGCCGCAACGTCGATGTCGGTGAAATCGACGGTCGACGCCCCCGTCCACGCCGACCGCGCCAGGTCGGCCGACTTCGCGTTCAACTCGAACGTTCCGGTGGGTTGCACCCAGCGGCGGCGCAGCCCCGTGGACGTGCCCAGATGCACTGTCCGCATCTCGTGCCGCGCGAACCCGTAGAGCACCCGGCTCCCGGCACGGGCGTCGTCGAACGCGGCCGCCAGCGACGGGAGCACGCCCGAAAACACATCGAAGGACGTGGGAACGGCGTCATCAGAGAAACCGGACTCCATGCCGGACGAGTTCCCGGTTCCGAAGAGCGCCATGGCATCTCGCGCCGCCCCGCCGGCCGAGGCTGCTCGCGCGGCGTCCTC
Source organism: Actinobacteria bacterium 69-20 (assembly GCA_001897425.1). GTDB lineage: Bacteria > Actinomycetota > Actinomycetes > Mycobacteriales > Nakamurellaceae > Nakamurella. The sequence continues at coordinate 310,893 of MKSW01000033.1, forward strand.
CGCCGCCCGCACCACGGCCTCGACCATGACGGCGGATGCGGCATCCGCCGAGGAGCCCGCGACCGTCGCGGCCGCCCGTCCCGAAGGGGTGTCCACCACGGCGACGACGTAGAAGTCCACCGAGGTGGCCATGCCGCTCGTCGTCACGGTGTTGTTGGCCCAGCGCGCATTTGCTTGGGATGTCGAGTGCACCACCACGACGCAGCCGTCGGTCCGCGACGCGGCGAGTCCGGCCTCGACGATCTGCTCCGGTGTCAACAGGCCCGCAGGGACCCGGTCGCCCATCATGCCGCACCCCCAGCAGTGTGACCCTCGGCGAGCGTGTTCAGCACCGTGATCCCGCGGAACCGCGCCGACGGGCATCCGTGCGAGACCGGCGCCACCTGCCCGGGCTGTCCCTTGCCGCAGTTGAACGCCCCGCCGAGAACATACGTCGATGGCCCGCCGACGGCGTCCATAGCCCCCCAAAAGTCGGTAGTCGTTGCCTGGTAGGCGATATCGCGCAGCTGACCGTCCAACTTCCCGGCACGGATGCGGTAGAAGCGCTGCCCGGTGAACTGGAAGTTGTACCGCTGCATGTCGATCGACCAGGACTTGTCGCCGACGATGTAGATGCCGTCATCGACGCCCGCGATCAGGTCGTCCGTCGAGCCGCCCGAAGGGTCGGGTTGCAGGGACACGTTGGCCATCCGCTGGATCGGAATGTTCCCCGGCGAATCCGCGTAGGCGCACCCGTTCGACCGATCCAGCCCGAGCTTCCGCGCGAACACCCGGTCCACCTGGTAGCCCACCAGCACGCCGTCGCGGATCAGGTCCCACTGCTGGGCGGCCACGCCGTCGTCGTCGAAACCCACCGTCGCGAGGCCGTGCACGGCATTGCGGTCCCCGGTAACGTTCATGACGGCCGAACCGTATCGCAGCGACCCCAGCTTGTCCGGGGTCGCGAAAGACGTTCCGGCATAAGCGGCCTCGTAGCCGATCGCCCTGTCGTACTCGGTGGCGTGGCCGATCGATTCGTGGATCGTCAGGAAGAGGTTGGACGGGTCGATCACCAGGTCGTACCGGCCCGGTTCGACGGACGGCGCCTTCGTCTTCTCGGCCAGCGTGTCGGCGATCACCGGGATCTCCGCGTCGAAGTCCCAGCCGCCGGTGACGTACTCCCACCCGCGACCCGCCGGCGGGGCGAGCGACTTCATCGTCTCGAACCCGCCGGAGTCGGCATTCACCGCGATCGCCTGCAGTTCGGGCTGCAGCCGTACCCGCTGCTGGGTGGTGGTCGTCCCCGCGGTATCCGCGTAGAAAGTGTTCTCCTTGACGCAGTGCACCGAGGCCACCGTGTGCGTCACGCCGTCGCGAGCCAGCAGCCGCTCGGACCGGTCCAGCAGCAGCCCGACCTTCTCCGACGCGGGCACCGCGAACGGATCGACGTCATAATCGCTGACCCATATCGCGTCGTGGTAAACGGGTTCCGGAGCGCGCTCGACCCGTTCGGCGACCACACCGGCGAGCGCCCGCGCGATCTCGACGGCCTGGTGGGCGGTCGCGGCGGCGGCGTCGGGGGTGGCCAGCACCGAGGCGGCGAAGCCCCAGACGCCGTCCACGATCACGCGCACCGCGTATCCCGTGGTCACGGCCTCGGTCGCCGCCTGCACCGCCGTATCCCGGACGGCGAGCATCGAGGTCTGCAGCCGGTGGAAGCGGAAATCGGCGAATGAGGCGCCGGACGAGCGGGCGGCCGCGAGCGCTGCGTCGGCCAGCACGCGGAGCGGCAGGGCCGTAAACGATGCGTCGACGGAAGGTGACATGGCCTCCACCCTACGGGCCGCGGCCGGCCGGGGCCCCGGGCGAGACGGGCGGGCCCCGGCGCGCACCGCCCGGTTCTGGTGGCGATCGTCGGAGCCGCGATACGCCGAACAGCGCCATACCACCCGGGTATGACGCTGTTCGCGGCGTGCCGCCGGTGGGCCGGCGACCGATCGGTGTTACGCAGCCGGCACGGGTTCCGGCGCGTCGACCAACCGGCCGTCATGCACGTGCACGACTCGATCCGTCAGGTGCACGTGCGCCAGATCGTGCGTCACCATGAGGGTTGCCAGGTTCTGCTCGCGGGTGACCTCGGCGAGCAGCGTCACGATGGCCTCCCCGCGGTCGCGGTCCAGTGCCGAGGTGGGCTCGTCCACCAGCAGCAGCGCCGGGGAGCCCATCAGCGCGCGGGCGACGTTCACGCGTTGCCGCTCCCCGCCGGAGAGCCGCGCGGGCCGGCGGTGGGCCTTGTCGGCCAGGCCCACGCGCTCCAGCAGCTCCGACGCCCGTGTGCGTGCGGCGGCCTTGTCGTCACCGCTCAGATCGGCGACGAGCAGCAACTGGTCGAGTGCGGTGAGCGAGGCGAGCAGGTTCGCCTGCTGGAATACGAACCCGATCGACTCCAGCCGGAGCCGGTCGCGGGCGGCCGAGCTGAGCGGGCCGGCGTCGACCCCGGCGATCTCCACCCGGCCGGAGTCCGGGGCGATCAGCGTGCCGGCGACCGCCAGCAGGCTGGACTTGCCCGAACCGGATGGGCCGGTCACGGCGATGAATTCGCCGGCGGACACGTGCAGGCTCACGTCGTCCAGAGCGGTGAGGCGGCTGTCGCCGTCGGGGTAGGTCAGGTTGACGGATTCGAGGGTCAGGCTCATCGTGAGGCTCCTAGGGCAGTCAGCGGGTCGATGGTGGAGATGCGCCGGGTCGAGGCGGCCGCGCCGACCAGGCCGGCGACGATCATCACGACCATCGGCAGGGCGAGGGTGGCGGCGGACAGTGTGAACGGCACAACGTTGGCGGCGAGCAGGCCGAGCACCGCGGCCAGGCCGGCGCCCACTCCGGCGCCGAGCACCATGATCAGCAGGGCCTGCCCGAGCGCGTCGCGCAACAGGTAGCGGCGGCTGCCGCCGATGGCTCGCACCACGGCCAGATCACCGGCACGCTGCATGGTCCACACCGTGAAGAAGCTGCCCACGACCAGCACCGACACGGCGACCAGCAGGAGGCGGATCAGGTTCAGCGAGCCCTGTTCGGCGCTGTAGCCGCCGACGGCGCCGAACGCCGCGCTCTTGCTCACCACGGTCACGCCGGGGACATCGTGGGTGGGCGTGCCGGTCAGGCCGACGGCGGTGATGGTGTCGGTGTGTGCGATCTGCCGCCAGGTGTCGACGGAGGTATAGACCGTGGGCATGTGGCTGAAGGAGGTGTCCTCGACGGTCGCCGAGACGGTGAATCTCGTTCCGCCAAGGGTCACGGTGTCGCCGACGTGTACGTGCGCGTCCTTCGTCAGCGCCCCGGCCACGGCGATCTGGCCGGCCGCGGGCGTTCGCCCGGCGGTCAGCGGGGGCAGCAGCCCCGGGTCGGTGCCGATCACGGTGACCGCCGCTGCGGCGTCGCCATTCTCCAACTGGGTGGTGGCCACGCCGAGCGGATGGGCTGCGGTCACGCCGGGCACAGCAGCCAGCTGGCCGACGGTGTCTGCCGGCAAGGCCGAACCGGTGAAGGACACCGCCTGGCCGGCCGCCGGTTTGGCGAACGCGATGCTGTCGACGGGCAGGTCGCGCACCGCGGAGATGCTGGCCGAGCCGAGCCCGGCGGTCAGGCCGGAGAGCATCACCACCAGGAACGTCATCAGAGCTATCACGGCGCCGATCAGGGCGAACCGGCCACGGGCGAAACGAAGGTCTCGAATTGCTATGAACATGCCTCCATGGTTTCCGGCAACGGGGCCGCGCACATCGGGCGCACGATCGGTCTTCGCGCGCCGGACGGCGCACGTCCGGATCAACCGAAAGTTGCAGGCGCCCACGGCCCGGACGGGCTACCGTAGCGCCACGATGAGCGAATCCGCCGCAGTGCCGCCTGCCGAGCCACCGACCGGGGCCGGGTCGGCGGAACTATCGGCGGCACCGTCAGCGGCACCGTCAGCGGCGCCGCCGGCCGGGCCGCCGCCGCGCACGCACCCGCTGACGTCGCCGTCCGCCGTCGTGCTGCTGCGGCGCGCGGAGCATGTGCTGTTCGCGGGGCTGCTCGTATTCGGCGCGGCCCAATCCGTCACGGCCCGGACCCGGCCGCTCGCCGCGTGCCTCGTCGCCGCCGCAGTGGCGGCCTGGTACGGATACGGCGCCGTGCTCTCTCGCCGAGGCCGGGCCGGGGGGGCCGACAGTGCCGACCGTGCCGGCCGAGCCGGCCGAGCCGGCAGTGGTGCCGGAGACGCGTGGCTGCTGGTCCTCGCCGTGGGCTGGGTCGCGCTCGCCTGGCTGTCGGTGTCGTTCGTCTGGCTGGTGTTCCCGGTCCTGCTGCTGGCCTGGCAGCTCCTGCCGACCCGATACGCGGTCCCGAGCGTCGTCGGGCTCACGGCAGCAGCCATCGCCGCGTTCGCCATGCACGAGGGCGGGTTCACCGCGGCCGGGGTGCTGGGTCCGTCGATCGGTGCCGCCGTCGCCGTCGTCATCAGCGTCGTCTACCAGCAACTGCGGGACGAGAACGAGCGCCGTGCAAACCTTCTCATGAGCCTCGCCGCCGCACAGGAGCAGCTGTCGGCGATCCAGCGGCAGGCAGGCACACTGGCCGAACGCGAACGCCTCGCCGGCGAAATCCACGACACCATCGCGCAATCGCTGGCGAGCATCGTCCTACTGCTGCGATCGGTCACGGCACAGGCGGCCCCGCTCCCGGAGGCCGCGCGCAAGCAGCTCGACACCGCCGCCGGCGCCGCCCGCACTGCGCTGGAGGACACCCGCCGCCTCGTCCGCGCCCTGCACCCGGCGGACCTCGCCGGACAATCCCTGACCGAGGCGCTGCGCCGGCTGGCCGACGACACCACCCAGGTCGGCATCGCCACCGACCTCGCCGTCGACGGCGAGCCGTACGAGCTCCCCGCCCCGATCGCCGTCGCTCTGCTGCGCACCGCCCAGGGCGCCGTAGGCAACATCGTCGCGCACGCGCAGGCCACCCGCGCGCGCCTGACCCTCACCTACCAGCCCGGGCAGCTCCGTCTCGACATCGTCGACAACGGGCGCGGTTTCGACCCGGATCAGCCGCTCCGGGACCCCAAGGCGGGGACCGGGATCGGGCTCGCCGCCATGCGCCACCGGCTCGCCGCCGTCGCGGGTACCCTCACCATCGAATCCACCCCCGGCGGCGGAACCGCCATCGGCGCCAGCATTCCCGTGGAGGCATCCCGTGACTGAGCCGACAACTGGGCCGACGACACGGCCGTCGACCGGGCCGGTCATCGGACCGACAACTGCGCCGATCCGGATCATGATCGTCGACGACCACCCCATCGTCCGGACCGGCCTGCGCGCCGCGCTCGAGAACGACGCCACCGTCGCCGTTATCGCCGAAGCCTCGACCGGCGTCGATGCCGTCACCGCCGCTCGGGCAGCCCGGCCGGATGTGGTGCTCATGGACCTGCACCTCGGCGCGGGCATCGACGGCGCCGAGGCCACCCGGCAGCTCGTCGCGCTGGACACTCCACCCCGCGTGCTCGTGCTCACCGCCTACGAGAACGAGGCCGACATCCTCGCCGCCATCCAGGCGGGCGCCACCGGCTACCTGCTCAAGGACGCCGCCGCCGCCGACCTCATCGACGCCATCCACACGGCCGCCACCGGGGAGACCGTCCTCGCCCCCACCGTCGCAACCCGCCTCGTCTCCCGGGTGCGCAAGCCCCAGCAGGCGCTCACCCCGCGCGAGTCCGAGATCCTCCAGCACGTGGCCGAGGGCGCCGGCAACCAGGCGATCGCGCGCGACCTCTTCATCACCGAGGCCACCGTCAAGTCGCACCTCGTCCAGATCTTCAGCAAGCTCGGCGTCGACTCGCGCACCGCCGCCGCCGCCGAGGCCCGCCGCCGGGGCCTGATCCGGTAGCCCCTGCCCGATCATGTGCCCGGCCAGCACCGGACCCACCGGGTATGACGACGTTCCGGGCCGCGCCCCCGCGCCCCCGCACCGCCGCCGCGAAGCCCTCGCATCCCGTAGGCTCGTCGGCGGATTACGGGCACATCCCCAGGCGATTCGGGGCAAACCCTGACCCGCCGGGGCGCGCCGGCATGGGATCGTGGAACGGCGGAACAGCGGTCTGCGCCGCACGTCCAGATATCGGTCGGCGGACACAGCCGGGACAATTGCCCCGCACTGCCCCGGTGACCGTGGCCGGTGCGGAACACGCCCGCAACGAGAACAGCGTCATACCCGAAAGGACCCCATGACGATCGAAGTACGCGACCTGACGAAGGTGTACGGCAAGACTCTCGCCGTGGACCACCTGTCGTTCGAGGTGCGCCCCGGCATGGTCACCGGCTTCCTCGGCCCGAACGGCGCCGGCAAGTCCACGACGATGCGCATGATCCTCGGCCTCGACCGACCGACCTCCGGCAGGTCGCTGATCGACGGCAAGCCGTATCACGACCTGCACGATCCGCTGACCCGGGTCGGCTCGCTGCTGGACGCGAACTGGGTGCACCCGAACCGCTCGGCACGGGCGCACCTGAGGTGGATGGCGCGGTCCAACGGGCTGCCGACGTCGCGCGTGGACGAGGTGCTGGAGCTGGTGGGCCTGCACGACGTGGCCGGCAAGAGCGCGGGGCAGTACTCGCTCGGCATGAAGCAGCGCCTGGGGCTGGCCGGCGCACTGCTCGGCGACCCGGGGGTGCTGCTCTTCGACGAGCCGGTCAACGGACTCGACCCCGAGGGCATCCTGTGGATCCGCACGCTCATGCGAAACCTGGCGGCGCAGGGTCGCACGGTGCTCGTGTCGTCTCATCTGCTGTCCGAGATGGCTTTGACGGCAGACCATCTCGTGGTGATCGGGCGCGGCCGGCTGATCGCTGACGCGCCGACGGCGGAGTTCATCTCGGCGGCGACGCGGTCGACGGTGCGGGTGCGGTCGCCGCGCATCACCGAACTCGTGCCGCTGCTGCAGGCGCAACTGGCGGCCACCGTAGAACCGGTCGACGGCGCACCGGACGCGGCGACGGTGTCGGGTGCGGCGATCGACCGGATCGGCGAGGCCGCGGCGGCGGCAGGCATTGCGCTGCATGAGCTTTCGCCGCAGAACGGGTCGCTGGAGCAGGCGTTCATCGAGCTCACGGCGGGGTCTGCGGAGTTCGCGTCGCATCCCGGCCCGTCGGGTACGGCGCCGTCGGCGGGGCAAGGTCCGTCGGTTCCGGGCCGTGCCGCGCAGTGGTCACCCGATGGTTCGACGCTCGCGCCTGACGGATCCGCTGTTGCACCACCGACACCTGATGCATACCAGCCCGCGGCCGCGCGCCACACCGCCCCAGAAGGGAACTGACCCGCCATGAGACTCCTTGCCGTGGAACGCATCAAGCTGTTCTCGACGCGCTCTCCGTACTGGTGCCTGGCGGTCGTCCTGGCGGCCGCGCTGCTGTTCGCGATCCTGATGGGTACGTTGCAGAACGGGGAGAACGCGAGCGTCTTCACCTCGCAGTCCGGCCTGGGGCTGGGCATGTCGGTGTTCATGGTGCTGGCGACACTCGCCGTGACCACCGAGTACCGGTTCGGCACCATCCGCACCTCCTTCCAGGCCGTGCCGCGCCGCGCCAACGTGCTGCTGGCGAAGACCGGGCTCCTCGTGGTGCTCGCCGCGGTGACCGCCACGGTCAGTTCGTTCGCCGCGTTCTTCCTCGTGAAGGCGCTCGCTCACTCGCCGGCGGAACCGCTCACGCTCGCGACCGGCGGGGACTGGCGCGCGGTGCTGGGCCATGCGGCACTGTTCCCGATCGCCGCGGTGATCGCGCTCGCGGTCGGTGTACTGGTCCGGCAATCCGCCGGGGCGATCACCATCGTCTTGGTCTGGCCGCTGCTGATCGAGAGCCTGGTCCGGCTGATCCCCAAGGTGGGCAGCGACATCAGCAATTGGATGCCGTTCAACGCCGGTTCGAAGTTCGTCACGTACATCTCTTCGGGCGGGCTGCCACAGGAGGCCCTGAGCCAGGTGCTCTCGGGCGGGCCGACGCCGCTGGAAGGGTTGGCGGTCTTCGCGGGCACGGCGGTGGCGCTGTGGATCGTGGCTCTGCTGGTGCTGCAGCGCCGCGACGCGTGACGGACTCGACGAGTTCGGTACACGGCGGGCCGGGGGCATCGAACGAGCCGGGCGCGTCCGGTGAGGCGAGCGCGGCTTCGAGCGAGCGCGGCCACCGGCCGATCGTGAGCTTCCAGCCGCGCGGCGGGCGGATGAACGACGTCCAGAAGCGCGCGTGGGAGGCGTACTCCGAGCGCTGGCTGGTGGAACGCGACCAGCTTTCACCGGCTCACCCTGGGCGCGCCGCCGGTCTCGCCGCGCCGGATTCACTGCCGGATTCATCTCTGATCGGCATCGACCAGATGACGCTGTTCGGACGCGTCGCCCCTCTGGTCGTCGAGATCGGTCCCGGCATGGGTGACGCGACCGCAGCCATGGCCCTCGTTCGCCCCGAGATCAACCTGCTCGCGATCGAGGTGTACAAACCCGGTATCGCGCAGACGTTCTCCCACCTGGCCCGGCTGGGCGTGACGAACGTGCGGGTGCTGCGGGCCGACGCGGCCGAGGTGATGCGGAATGTCGTCATACCCGATTCGTTGGCCGAGTTGTGGCTGTTCTTCCCGGATCCCTGGCGCAAGCGCAAACATCACAAGCGGCGCATCGTCACACCGGAGTTCGCGGATCTCGTGGCATCGCGGCTTCAGCCAGGCGGCTCGTGGTACCTGGCCACGGATTGGGAGCACTACGCGCGGCAGATGCTGAAGGTGGTGTCCTCCTGCGAGGCGCTCAGCAATCCGCATGCCGCAGCCGGCGGGTGGGCGCCGCGAGCCCCGTTCCGGCCCGAGACCCGTTTCGAGAAGCGGGGTCTCGGCGCGGAGCGGGCGATCTTCGACCTGCACGTCGTCCGCCGCTGACAGCGTTCTCCTTGCGCCATCCCCTTTCGCCGAGCGGTGCGAAATGTCGGGCAAATCGGGCGCGGAGCGGTGCATTCCGCACCGCTCGGCGCGAGGCCCGGAGTCAGCTTGCGTCGATCGCCCACGTGATGATCGGCCTGTCGGCGCCGTCGCGCAGCTGCAGCGTGCCGGAGGTCGCCTTGGTGTCGAAGGCCAGGTGGCCGCTCTCGGCCGCGGCCGCGTCGATGGAGACGAACGAGAAGACATCGTTCACCCCGCCGGATGCGGGGAACATGCTCGGCGCGCCGTCCGGCACGAACACGAACGCCTCACGGTCCACATTTCCCAGGTGGCCGGCCGTGCCATCGTTCGGCGTGAAGTCGACCGGTAGCACCAGAAACTGCCCCGACGTCGGGTGGTGGCCGAGCCGTGCGTCGCCGTCGGGCACCACCTCTGCCTTTCCGACGGTCACGGTGAATCCCGGGCGGGAGATCTCGGCCTGCGCGCCCTCGCCGACCACCCCGGCCACCGGCTTCGGTGTGGTCGCGTTGAGCTGCCAGGTGGCGAGCCCCACCCCGTACACTTCGCCCGCGACGGTGAGCGACGTCGACGTGACCGAGGTGGCGAAAGTGACGAAGCCGCGCGCGGTTTCGCCGCCCACCAGGCGAGGCCCGGCCAGATCCGGCCGGTAGTTCGTGATGATGTCACCGGCCACCCGCTTGCCGCCCGTGCCGACTACCGACCAGTTCCAACCGGTGAACTCGACGGGGTCGGTCCCCGCATCGGTGCGGCTGATCTGCGCGTCGACCACCAGCACCGGGTCGCTGCCCGCCCGTGCGTACCCCCATGCGTCACCCGGCTGACTGGCCGCGCCGAACACCGTGACGTCGTAGGCGGCGTCCTTGGTCCGGATCGAGACCGGCTGGCCGAGAGGAGTCGCACCGACGTGCCGCCCGGCGACACCATCGGGCGAGGTGCGCGCCTTCGCATCGGCGGTCAGTGATGTCGCCGCCGAGACCGCTTTATACACCGCGAATCCCGCCGGGACCAGGATGGCAACGAGGATGATGAGGACGAGCAATCCGCCACGACGCTTCCGGGGGCCCGCGGCGAGCGCCGCCTGGATCCTCGCGGCCGTTGCCGGATCGAGCCCGCCGACAGCGATCGGCGCCTGCCGGCTCTGGCCCAGCACCTGCTGGATCTCCGCGATCGACGCCGGGTCGAGTCCCCCCGCCCCGGGCGCCGCTTGTGGAGCCGGCTCGGGTTGTCGAACCGGCCCGGTCGAGAACGGCGTCATACCAGGCGGTGTCGGCGGATCGGTGCTCAGCGGCATCGACGGGCCGGCCGAGTATGACGGGCTTCCGGGGCCGGGCGGTGTCTGGAAGGACCCCTCACTGTCCGCACCCCACATCACACCCTGGTACGCACCCGGCGCCGCACCGTCCACTCCCGGGGCGCTGACCGGCGCGTCACCGGTGTACAGGCCCTGCGCGTCCCGTTTCCTGCTGAACAGTCCCATGCACCCTCCCCGCCCGGCCCGGAATGTCGTGATCTGACGCTAGTGCACGTATTGGCAGAAGATCACGTCAAACCCATTCGCGCTCAAGGTCCCGGTCGCTCTGCGACGTTCGATCGGCGAATCGCACCCGCTCGCCGGGGCGCAGTTGGGCGGCACGGTCGGCGGCGTCATCGGTGAGGACGGCGATCACCGGATACCCGCCGGTCACCGGGTAATCGGCGAGGAAGAGGACCAGCTCATCGGACGGCGTTACCTGCACCGCACCGCGGACCAGGCCCTGGCTGGGAAGTTCGCCCGCCCGCGCGCGATCGAGCTGTGGGCCGGCGAGCCGCAGGCCCACCCGATTCGAGGCAGGGCTGACCGTCCACGAGTCGGTCGAGAGGTGCGCGATCGCGCCGCTGTTGAGCCAATCCCGTTGCGGCCCTGGCGCTATCGCGAGCTCTACTTGCGGCTCCGGGTCGGAGTCGGTCGCGTCGGTCGGCTCGTCGCGTTTCCCGCCCGGTGCGGCGGGCGACGCATCATCGAGCCTGGCAAAGCGCGGATCTCCGGCGAACTTGCTTGCCGGGATGGACGTTTCACCTACTGGGAGCACATCACCGGCGCGCAAGGGAGCCGGTCCGAGACCGGCGAGCGTGTCGGCCGAGCGGGAGCCGAGCACCGGCGTGACCAGGAAACCACCGCGGGCGGCAAGGTAGGTCCGCAGCCCGGTTCGCGGCCTGCCGATGCGCAGCCGGGTGCCCGCGGAAAGCGCCATGGCGCCATCGCTCTCGAACGACTCGGCTGCACCACCGGGCGTCGCTGCTCCTACACCGGTGAGCGCCGCACCCGCGCCGGCGGGCGTCGCCCGTACGCAGGTAAGAGCCGCACTTGCTCCGGTGACGGCGACCACCACGTCCGCCCGCGCTTCGAACTCCGCGCCGCCGTTGAGGATCTCCAGCACCGCGGCGTCGGCCGGATTGCCGACCAGGTTGTTGGCCCGCGCGGCGGCACCCTGATCCGCCACGCCCGACGGGCTCACGCCCATCGATGCGAATCCCGGGCGACCGAGATCCTGCACGGTGCACTGCATTCCGGGCCGCACGACCACCAGCGCGGGTGTCCCGTCGATCGGCGGCGGAGCGGGGGGTGGCAGGTCGTCCCGCGACGCGGGCGCCGCGCTCGGGGCTGCGACCGTCCCCGAGAACACCGTCACCGACGGTCGGATAGGACGAAAGCGAACCGTCATACCCGGCCGCAACAGCGCAGGCGCGTCGCGGCGCAGGTCCCACAGGTCGGCGTCGGTGCGGCCGATCAGCTGCCACCCGCCGGGCGACCGACGCGGGTAGACCCCCGAGTACTCGCCGGCGAGACCGACGGCGCCGGAAGGCACCTCGGCACGCGGCGACTCCCGGCGCGGCACGTGCAACCGCGGATCGCCGCCGGCGAGGTAACCGAACCCGGGCGAAAAACCGCAGAACGCGACCCGCCACGGCGTACCGGTGTGGGCGGCGACGACGCCGCCCCGGCCCAGGCCAGTCAGGTCGCCGACCTCGTCGAGATCCGGCCCGTCGTAGACCACGTCCAGCACCACGTCGATCTCGGCGTGTCCCGGACCCGCACCTGGTCGCCCCTGGGCTCGCGCGCCTTGTTGCCCGCTCGCCCGCCCCGTTGATTGCCGCTCTGGATGTTCTTCGGATCGTTCACCGGGTAGCCTCCCTGACGACCCCGCGGGTTGGGCGCCCCAGAGTGCGCCACAGCGCTCTTTCAGGCACCCAATCCGGGTGGCCGGGACGGCGCCATCGAACATCACCAGCAGCGACTCCGCACCGGGCACCAGATCGACCTGGCCGGGGATCGGGTCCGCCGTCAGGTCCGCGTACAGCGCCAGTACACGGTCCAGGTCGGGAAGTTCCACCAGCAGGGCTCGTTCACCCATGGACACCACGCGCATCGCTACGCCCACCCACCGGCTCGCCCACGTGAAAGCCCGTCGAGTTGTCCCGCGAGTCGGGTGCGCCAGTGTGCACCATGGCGCCCTTTCAGGCACCCAACCCCCGGGGCCGGGACGGCGCCGGCGAGAGCGGCGCCGGCCGGGCGCGAGGGCTCCGCTCGGCGCCGGCTACGGCGCACAGCTCGGCTCCACGAAGGGACGGAGCGCAATGCCCGCCTCGATCAATGCATCGCGCACGGCCCGCGCCATCGCGACGGCGCCCGGCGAATCACCATGGACGCACAGCGATCTCGCGCTCACCGATACGGCTTCGCCGCCGACAGAATCGACGGTGCCGTCGCGCACCAGCCGAACCGCGCGCCGAGCAGCTCGCAACGGGTCGTCGATGAGCGCGCTGGCTTGGTCGCGTGGCACCAGCGTCGCGTCGGCGCGATAACCCCTATCCACGAATGCTTCTCGCACCGTTTCGAGCCCCGCCGCGGACGCGCGGCGTAGCAGCGCCGAGCCGGGCAGGCCGAGTATCGGCAGAGCGTCGTCATAAGCGATGACGGCCTCGACCACGGCGGCGGCCTGCTCCTCGTGGTGCACGACCGAGTGATACAGCGCCCCATGGGGTTTCACGTACCGAACGCGCGAGCCGGCGGCCCGGCACAGCCCGTCCAGGGCGCCGATCTGGTACAGCACGGCGGCGGTCAGGTCGGTGGGCGCGATATCGATGAAGCGCCGCCCGAAGCCGACGAGATCGGGGTACGAGACCTGCGCACCGATCACCACGGCGCGTGCGGCGGCGGCCCGGACCGTCTGCAACAGCGTGGTCGGATCACCGGCATGGAACCCGCAGGCGACGTTGGCGCTGGTCACGACGTCGAGCAGGGCATCGTCGTCGCCGAGTGTCCAGCGACCGTACGACTCGCCGAGATCGGCGTTCAGGTCGATGCCCAGACCCGGAACTTCGTCATGGCCGTCCATGCCGCCCATCCTGCCAGCAGGGCCCCGTTCTTCAGGCACCGCTGCCACGCGCTCACGGTTCCGGGGTCTTCCCTGCACAGCCGCGATCCGTTGGCGGGTGCGCTTCCCATCGCAAGCGCATCCTGACGAACAGAGCGCAAATGGGCGTGGGACGCCGCGACGGGACACGGGCGCGGCCAGAAAATCAGCCGCAAGACGACCCGGCCCCGGGCAGCGCGCTCGCACCGCCCGGGGCCGGGACTCGGTAAACCAGCGAAAACCCGCTCAGGGCTGCGGATATCCGGTCGGCGGCTCGCCACGATCGATGATCGCGATGACAGGCCCGCCGCCCTCCGGGCCCTGGTGATCGGCCGCGATCGACACGAACACCGCCGGGTCGCCGGTGACCGCCGCCGTCACGCCGCCGACGGTGGCCTTGATCTGCCGGTGCCAGCTCACGTCCGAATCGTCCAGCATGGCGTTGCGGCGGCCGCGGACCGTGCCGTCCTTGGAGGCCTCGCACTTCAGGAACACGTTGACCAGCCGACCCTTGAGGTCCGTCCAGTGCGGACGCTCCGGCAGGTCGAGGCCGGCGCTGCGGATCGCATTCCAGATGCCGTCGGCGTCGAGCGCGTCGTTCATCACGGAGTGCCCGATCTGGTAGCGGCCGCCGATGCCACGCACGTTGCCGACGACCACGATCTGCGCCCGGTCCAGCTCCACGCCGGACGAGCAGGACGCGACGGACGAGTACAGATCGAAGTTCGTCATCACGTCGGCATCGGTCGGCATCTCTATCTCGCCGAGCGCCACCGCGATGCCGAGACCCGCTGTCCCGTTGGACAACTCCATCGACTTGAGCGTGTCGGTGGTCCACACGGTCTTGCCGCGCGAGTGGGCGTCGTTGATGGAGTCGATGGTGAGCAGCGGCGTCTTGGTCTGCACGTAGTGCACGTCGGCCACGTCGGTGATGCCGGCGCGTTTCATCGCGACTTTCACTCCGGCAGCGACCTTTTCGATCATGGCGACGCGACCGATGTCCTCCGGCAGGATCTGCTCGCTCATCGCGAAACCGACGGACACGCGCGGCTCGTCGGTCTTCTCGACCTTGTCGCCCGGCACCGTGGCGAAGATCGTCGCGTGCGGGGAGATGATGCCGTCCGTGCCGCCCGACCACACGATCGGGATCTGCTTGACCTCCGCGGCCGAGCGGGTGCCCTTCGCCTGAATCACCTCTCGGAAGGCCCGATCGGCGATGATCCGGGTGTAGTCGTTGACCCCACCGTTGCCCTCCGTCTTGCCGATCACGGCGACGACGCGGTCTGCTTCGAGCACGCCGTCGTCGATCAGCTTGGCGAGTTCGGATGCGTCAGAAACGTTGTGCAGCGGTACCTTTCGTACCTCGATGGCGTCTGGCATTGAGAATTGCTCCTTCTTGTCGGTCGTTGACGTACTGCCCTGAAAGTCTTATCGAGTATGACGACGTTCGTGTCATCGCCCGTTCGCGCCGGCCGCAGCCCCGCCGGCGGGTTCGGGCGGTCCGGCCATCGTGATCACGGTGCCCACCGCGCCGAGCGGCGAGGTGAAGACCTCGCCGAGTTTCTCTAGGCTCGTGATCACCGACGCGTGCCCACCTCCCGCGACGAAGGCGCAGGCCGCCTCAACCTTCGGGCCCATGGATCCCGCGCCGAAGTGCCCGGCAGCGGCCAGTTCTCGCATCTCCGCCAGCGAGACATGGCCCAGCGCACGCGCTTCCGGCGTGCCGAAGCCGATCACCGCAGCCGGGACATCGGTTGCGATCACCAACACGTCAGCGCCGAGCTCGGCGGCGAGAATCGCTGCGGCACGGTCCTTGTCGATCACCGCCTCGACGCCGGCGAGGCCGGATGGCTGCTCGACGACGGGGATACCGCCTCCGCCGGACAGGATCACCACGTAGCCGAGATCTAGCAGTTGCCGCCCGGTGGACGCGTCCAGCACGCGCACCGGCTTGGGCGAGGGGACCACGCGGCGCCAGCCGCGGTCGCCGAAATCGCGCCACTGCTGGCCCGCGTCGATCAGCGGCTGCGCCTCGTCCTTCATGCGGAACCGTCCGACGGGCTTGTCGGGATTTTCGAACGCAGGATCGGCCGCATCCACCAGCGTGCGAGTGACGAGGGCCGCCGTCGGCCGGCTCACCCCGTGCCGGTCGAACTCCCGCGCGAGCGCGTTCTGCAGCACGAACCCGACGGTGCCCTGGGTGTTGGCGCCGCACCAATCGAGCGAGACCGGCGGGACGATCCCGGCGGCGATCTCGTTCTTCACCAGTAGATTGCCGACCTGCGGCCCGTTTCCGTGGGTGATCGCGACATCGAACCCGGCCTCGACCAGGCGCGCGATGTGCCCCGCGGCCACGCCGAGCGCCGCGATCTGGTCGGCCTCGGTGGCGGACCCGTCCGGCGCCGACATCGCATTGCCGCCGAGCGCCACCAGGATGCGATGCGCCCAGCGTGCGCCCGAGGACGCATCGGTAGGCGTCGCAGTCGCGGAGCCAGTCTCTGCGGCCGCCGCAGCGGACGGTGTCGTCGATGGCGCAGTCGACGGCACCGCAAACGGCACAGAAGACGCGGACGACCCCGACGGCACAGACACAGCCACGCCATGAGCCTAGGGAGCCCGCTGACGGAACCCTTGGGCAGAAGTTGACTACGATCCCGCGATCGTCCGGCAAGTGCACGCCACCGGCCCCGCCGCCCGATACCCTGGATCGGTGCATACCGTCCGCGACGCCGAGCCCGGTCTCGTGACCTGGAGCTGCTTCGACCCCGCTCGCATCCAGGTGGTCTGCAGTACCCGCGATGGCGGGGTCTCGACGGGTCGGTTCGCGACGCTCAACCTCGGCCTGCACGTTGGCGACGAGGATCGCGCGGTCGTTGAAAACAGGCGCCGGGTCGCAGAAACAGTGGGCGCCGCGCTGGATGATTTCGTGTTCTGCCAGCAGGTGCACGATCGCGCCGTCGCCGTCGTGGACGACACATTCCGCGGCCGGGGTAGTCGTTCGGCGGCCGATGCCGTGCCCGCCTCGGACGCCATCGTCACCCGCGCGGCCGGGCTCGTACTCGCCGTGCTGGTCGCCGACTGCGCGCCGATCGTGCTGCACGATCCGGTGACGCAAACCCTGGCGCTCGTCCATGCGGGCTGGCGTGGCACCGTGCGCGGCGTGACTTCGGCTGCGGTGCAGGAGATGTCGCGGCTCGGGTGCGATCCGGCGACCGTCATCGCGCTGATCGGTCCGGCCATCTCCCGCGACGTGTACCAGGTGGGCGACGAGGTGGTTGACGCCGCGCGCGCGGCGTTCGGCAGCACCATGGCCGACGCAGCATGGCACTCGATCCTCCGACCGGACAGGACCGGGCGCTACCTGTTCGACCTCCCACGCGCGGCGCGCACCCAGCTGCGGGCCGCGGGCCTTCGCGACGACAACATCCACGAATCGGGCCTGGCCACCGGACCGGACACACCGTTCTATAGCCACCGACTCGAAGGCCCGACCGGACGCTTCGCCATGTGCGCCCGACTGCTACCGGAAGCCACGGCATGAAATCCCAAACCCTTGACGTCGCATCGCGTTTCGTTTATGACGCTTTTCGCATTGATGCCTCTTCGAACACCCTCAGCTGCCACTACCGGCTCGACGACTGGCACTTCACGGAAACCATCACCCTGCCCGGCAGCGGGGACTGGTCGACGCCAGCAGTGCACGAAGCCGCTAGGCTCGTCTTCCTGTTGGCCGGCGTCTCCTATTACAAGGCAGGCGCGCCGCCGGTGATCGACCTCGGCGACCACGCGGTGACGGACGTCGAGCGCGCATTCCTCCGCGAGTATTACGTCGACGGGCTCGGCGAGTTCGCGTACCGCTCACAGCCGCGGCTCGACCTGACGGGGCTCGAGATCCGCGGACCCCGACTGGAACGACCTGCGCCAGTGGGCTTTTCACCCCGGGCCGGGTCGCCGCTCATCCCGTTCGGCGGCGGCGTGGATTCGATCGTCACAGTGGAGCTGCTGCGCGGCCACGCGAGCCATGCGTCGTTGTTCGTGGTGAACCGCCCGGGCGACCGGTTCGATGCGATCGAGAAGCCTGCAGCAGTCACCGGTCTGCCGATGGTGCGCGCCGAGCGCATGCTCGACCCCAAGATCCTCCGATCGGCCGAGCTGGGCTTCCGCAACGGGCACGTTCCGGTGACGGGCGTGATCTCGGCGATCGCCGTGCTAGCGGCCGCCGTCGGCGGGCACGATGCCGTCGTGATGAGCAACGAGTGGTCGGCTTCCGTGGGCACCGTCCAACTGGACGGCCGCTCGATCAACCATCAGTACTCCAAGTCGATGTCGTTCGAAACCGGTTTCCGCCAGGTGATCTCGGACGCCATCGGCGGAAACGCCGCCCGCGGTGCCGGCGACGGGACCGGCGCGAGCACCCGGGCGGGCATCGAATACTTCTCCATGCTTCGGCCGTTCACCGAGCTGTGGATCGCCCGCCGTTTCGCCGAACTGCCGCAGTACTTCGGCACGTTCCGGAGCTGCAACCGGGCCTTCCACATCGATCACGCGAAACGACTGGACCACTGGTGCGGCCGGTGCGACAAGTGCGCCTTCATCGATCTGATCCTTGCCCCGTTCGTCGACGCAGCAACCCTGCGTGAGGTGTTTGAGCCTAGTGCCGAGCCGCTCGAGAATCCCGCGATGGTAGCCAGTTTCGGCACGCTTCTCGGTTTGATCCCGGATGCGAAGCCGTGGGAGTGCGTCGGCGACGTGAACGAGTGCCGCGTCGCGGTGCAACTCGCCGCGCTTCGCCCCGACCGAGCCCACACGCACCTGGTCCAGGATCTGGCGCTACGGGTGTCCGACCCCGGCGGTTCCGCCCGCGTCGAGCCCACGATCGCCGCGGACGCGCTGCTGAAACCCGTTGGCCAGCACCACATCCCGCACCGGTATCTGCCGAGCGACCTGGTGCCGGTCGACACCGCTGCCCCGGATTCGGCCCGGTAACCGATGCCCCGCCCCACCCTGCGCTGGGCCGACCTGCCCGGACGGCGCGTCGGGATCTACGGCCTGGGCGTGGAGGGCCGAGCGAGCCTCGCGGCCTGTCGCGCGCTCGGCATCGAGCCGATCCTTGTCGACGACAACCCCAATGCTGAAACGGATCTGGACGCTAGGGTACTGACGATCGGCGACGGCGGACTCGATGCACTGCGCGCCTGCGAGGTCGTGATCAAGTCGCCGGGCATCAGCCGCTACGGCGAGGCGGTACACGCACTGCAGGCCGCCGGCGCGACGACCGTCGGCGGACTCGGCCTCTGGCTGCCGAGTGCGGACCTCGCCCGCGTCCTGGTGATCACCGGTACCAAGGGAAAGTCCACCACCACGGCGATCGCCGGACACCTATTGTCCCGCTGGGGATACCGCGCGTTCGTCGGCGGGAACATCGGTCGACCACCGTTCGACCCGGCCGTCGGCGACGAATACGACTACTGGGTGATCGAGGTGTCCAGCTACCAGGCCACCGACCTGCCGGTATCACCGCCGGTGACGGCCGTCACGTCGCTGAATCCGGACCACTTGCCGTGGCACGCAGACGATGTCGAGACCTACTACCGGGACAAGCTCTCGGCGACCTCGCAGCCCGGCGCCCGCATCACGGTGGCCAACGGCGACAGCCCGCTGCTCCGCGCCCACCGGGCCATGCTCGGCCCCGAAGTCGAGTGGGTGCATGCCGACGACGAACCCGACGCCCGCTGGGTGGACGGCCTGGGGCTGATCGGCGCACACAATCGGCGGAACGCCCTGATCGCGCGGCACGCGCTGTCCGAGATGGGCATCCAGGAAGCGTCCGACGACGCAGCCATCGCGACCGCTGCCGCTGGCTTCGCCGGGTTGCCGCACCGTCTTCAGGTCGTCGGCCGGCGCGGCGACGTCATCTTCGTCGACGACAACCTCTCCACGAACGTGC
This sequence comes from Actinobacteria bacterium 69-20, assembly GCA_001897425.1. GTDB lineage: Bacteria > Actinomycetota > Actinomycetes > Mycobacteriales > Nakamurellaceae > Nakamurella. Next base: position 330,180 of record MKSW01000033.1, read on the forward strand.
TTCCCGCGCTCGCAGCCGTCGACGCGTTCCCCGACCGTCGCGTGGCGCTTCTGGTCGGTGGCCAGAGCCGCGGGATCGATTACGCGCCACTGGGAGTTGGTCTGCGCACGCGGACCGCACCGCTGCTGCTGGTGACCATGCCGACGAACGGGCCGGAGATCCACGCGCAAGTCGATGCGGCCGCGTCAGCATCAGCGGTCACCATCGCGGACGCCGATTCGCTGGCCGAGGCGGTCCGACTGGCCGCGGACTGGGCCGCACCGGACGGCGTGGTGCTGCTGTCGCCGGCCGCACCGAGCTTCGACCTGTTCCACGACTATCGCGCCCGCGGAGCGGCTTTCACCGACGCGATGCGGACTATCGGCGGCACCCCGTCATAACCCAGCGAGGCCCCGGCCCCCCGCGACCTCCGACTCCGCTACACGAACACGACCGCTGTGAGCCGCGGCCTCGCTCTTACGGCCCCACGCATGCCAGGGGGCCGCGGCCGGGAACATCGAGCCGCGCGAGTGCCAGTGCGTCGGCGGACCCTCGTCATAGCTGTGCGGCGCAGCTCATTCTGGTTGGCGCTCGAGGAAGCGGAGCACCTCGGTCAGGTCCACGCCGGGGAAGACGCCCGGCGGCATCGCGGCCAACAGATGCGAATGCGCGCGGGCACTGGGCCAGGCCAGGCCCGCCCAGCGCTCGGCCAACTCCCGCGGCGGGCTCGCGCAGCAGGACGGGTCGGGGCACCGCGACACGGACCGCTGCGTCGTGTCGCGGCCGCGCATCCACTTCACGTCGGCGTACCGGACGCCAACACTCACCGAGAACAACCCATCGGGGGTCGGGTCGACAGCCGATGTGCACCAATAGGTTCCAGTGGTCGTATCGGTGTATTGCTGGTACGCCGCGGACAGGTCCGGCTGTTCGAAGACCTGACGCGCCGTCCAGTACCGGCAGACGCGTCCGCCCTCGATCGCGCCGGTCGCATCCGCGGGAAATCGGACCCCGTCGTTGGCATATGCCTTATAGACGATGCCGGCCGCCGAGATGCGCATGAAGTGCACGGGGATGCCGAGATGGTGCGTCGCCAGATTCGTGAAGCGGTGCGCCGCCGTCTCGTAGGACACGGCGTAGGCGTCCCGCAGGTCCTCGATCGCAATATCCTTGCGAGCCTTCGCATCTCGGAGCATGGCGACCGCGCTGTGCTCCGGAATGAGCAGCGCCGCCGCGAAGTAGTTGATAGCGACCCGCTGTGCGAGGAACTCCGCGTAGTCGGCCGGTGTGCCGTGTCCCAGCACTACGGACCCCAACGCCTGCAACGCCAGAGCGCGCGAATCGTGTTGCCCCGCCTCGGGTTGCGGCAGGTAGATGCGCCGGTGCTTCAGGTCGGTGACGCTGCGAGCCGAGGATGGAAGGTCCGCCCGGTGCGCCAGGGTGAAGCCGAGGTGGGCGGCCATCCGGTCGACGACGCTGCGGGTGATCGGCCCGGCGTCGTGCCCCGTCGCCCGGAGGAGGTCCGCTGCCGCGCGTTCGATGTCTCCGAAGTAGTTGTCCCGCGCGCGCATCGTCTCCCGCAACTCGGCGTTGGCGCGGCGCGCATGTTCGGGGGTCGCGACGCGTTCCGCGTGCACGTCGGCGAGCGCATGGTGTAGCCCGACAAGCGCCTCCAGTGCCTCGGTGGGCAGTCTAGGCCCGATGCGAATCGCCGGGATACCCAGCGCCGCAAAGGATTCCGTGCGCTGAATGTGCTCCAGCTCGACCTCGAGGGTCGCTCGGCGGTTCGGCGGCGGCGCCGTCAGCAGGTGCGCGACCGTCACGCCGAGCGCCTGTGCGATGGTCGTCAGCGCGGAGATCTTCGGTTCACGCCGGCCGTTCTCGATCAGCGACAGTGCCGACGGCGACATGCCGGTGCGCTCGGCTAGATCGTCGAGGGTCAACCCTGCCGCGCGGCGCAGGTGCCGCACTCGGCGGCCGAGCGCCACGCTGTCCGATGGCGCGTTCTGAGCGCCGGAGACCGCCCGCGCTCGCGTGGCGCGCCCGGTGGAGGCGGGCAGGCCTACCGACGCCGGGCTGGCCGAGGATCGGCCCTGCGGAGTTCGGCCCGCCGTGGACCGGCCGGTCGTGCGCTGGGCGGCGACAGGAGCGCGGAGTGTCATTGCTGCACAATATCGCAAGAATCGCGAATCTTTACGTCACATCTCGTGGACATGTGATTCACGCATGCTGAACCGTGGAGTACATCGGATCTTCACTTCAGTTTTGACCATCGGCGGCAACCCCGCAGCGCATGCGTCGAGCTCGTCACCGACCGGAACGAGGGACTCTCCCGCCATGACCGCAACACTGTCCGAAACGACCCAACCCCACCCCACGCAAATCGGCCAGCCACTGCCCGACCCCGCACTCGCCGACACTGCATCGGTCACTCCCACGGCGCCCGCCGGCTTCGCCGCGAACAGCGTCATCTCCGCGAACGCACCGACCGAACGAGGCGCCGCCCGTCGGACGCGCCCGGGCCGGGCCGAGGCCGCGGCGCTTCTGCGCCAGGAATGGGCCGGCGACCCGCGCTGGGCCGGGATCGCCCGCAGCTACGACGCGGCCGACGTGATCGCCCTGCGCGGCAGCGTCGTGGAAGAGCACACCCTTGCCCGCCGCGGCGCGACGCGGCTGTGGAACCTGTTGCACAACAAGCCTTTCGTCCGTTCGCTGGGCGCGCTCACCGGGAACCAAGCCGTTCAGGCGGTCAAGGCGGGGCTGGAGGCGATCTACCTCTCCGGCTGGCAGGTGGCGGCCGACGCCAACCTCGCGGGCCAGACCTACCCGGATCAGTCGCTGTACCCGGCGAACTCGGTGCCGGCCGTGGTGCGCCGGATCAACAATGCGTTGCTGCGGGCGGACCAGATCGCCTGGGCGCGGGACGATGCCGACGAGCCCCGCCAGACCGGCGGCCGTGGCGAGATCGACTACCTGGCCCCGATTGTCGCGGATGCAGAAGCCGGCTTCGGCGGTCCGCTGAACGCGTTCGAACTGATGAAGGCAATGATCGCCGCCGGCGCCGCGGGCGTGCATTTCGAGGACCAGCTCGCCTCCGAGAAGAAGTGCGGGCACCTCGGCGGGAAGGTGCTCGTGCCGACCGCGCAGCACGTCCGCACCCTGAACGCGGCGCGTCTCGCCGCCGACATCTACGGGGTGCCAACGCTTGTCATCGCCCGCACCGACGCGCTCGCGGCGACGCTGCTCACCAGTGACGTCGACCCCATCGACGCCCCGTTCTGCACGGGAGAGCGAACCGCCGAGGGCTTCTACCGGGTCCGCAGCGGGATCGAGCCGGTGCTGGCCAGGGCCCGCGCCTACGCGCCCTACGCCGACCTGATCTGGGTGGAGACGGGCACCCCGGACCTCGGCCTGGCCCACGAGTTCGCTACCGAGCTGCACCGCGATTTCCCCGGGAAGATGTTGGCCTACAACTGTTCTCCGTCGTTCAACTGGAGCGCGGCGCTGTCCGACTCGGAGATCGCCTCGTTCCAGGACGAGCTCGGCGAGCTCGGCTACCGGTTCCAGTTCATCACGCTCGCGGGGTTCCACTCGATCAATCACTCGATGTTCCACCTGGCGCGCGGCTATGCGGAACGCGGGATGAGCGCGTACGTGGAGTTGCAGCAGGCCGAGTTCGCGGACGAGGCCAACGGCTACACCGCGGTCAAGCACCAGGCCGAGGTCGGCACCGGCTACTTCGATGCCGTGGCGAGCGCACTCAACCCGCGCTCGGACACGCTCGCACTCGCCGGTTCCACCGAGGCAGAGCAGTTCTAAGCCGGCCGAACCGCACCTCACCCGCCATCACCCGAAACTGACACGGAGCACACCATGACCATCCCGCTGACCACCCCGCAGATCCGCGGCACCCTGCACCCGCGGTTCGACACGATCCTCACGCCCGACGCCCTCGCCTTCATCGCGCAGCTCGACGGCGCCTTCGCCGGGCGGCGCGCCGAGCTCCTCCGCACCCGCCGCGAGCGCGCCCGCCGCATCAGCGCCGGCGAGGACCTCGGCTTCCTCCCGGACACGGCCGCTATCCGCGCCGACACCTCTTGGCGCGTCGCCGATCCCGCGCCAGGACTCACCCGTCGCCTGGTCGAGATCACCGGCCCCGCCACCCGCACCATGACGGTCAACGCGCTCAACTCCGGCGCCGACGTCTGGATGGCCGACCTGGAGGACGCCACCGCCCCGACGTGGTTCAACGTCATCGATAGCCAGCTCAACGTGTATGACGCTATTCGCGGCCAAGCCGATTTCGTGTCCGAGAACGGTAAGGAATATCGCGTCGGCGAACGGACCCCCACGATCGTGCTGCGCCCGCGCGGGTGGCACCTGTGCGAGAAGCACCTCTCGATCGACGCGCGGCCGCTGTCGGCCTCACTCGTCGACTTCGGGCTGTATTTCTTCCACAATGCACGCCGGCTCATCGCGAACGGAGCCGGCCCGTACTTCTACCTGCCGAAGCTCGAATCACACCTCGAGGCGCGGCTGTGGAACGATGTGTTCGCGGTCGCCGAGGAACTCCTGGACATCCCACGCGGCACCATCCGCGCCACTGTCCTCATCGAAACCTTGCCCGCCGCAATGGAAATGGACGAGATCCTGTACGAGTTGCGGGAGTACTCGTCCGGGCTCAACGCCGGCCGGTGGGACTACATCTTCTCCTACATCCGCACGTTCGCGCGCCGCGGCATCGAGCACGTGCTGTCCGATCGCGGCGCCGTCACCATGACGACTCCGTTCCTCCGCGCCTACACGGAACTGCTGGTGCAGACCTGCCACAAGCGGGGCGCGCACGCCATCGGCGGCATGGCGGCGTTCGTTCCGGACCGGGCGGATCCGGCCACCACCGAGCGGGCACTGGCCAAGGTGCGCGCCGACAAGGATCGCGAGGCGGCTGACGGCTTCGACGGATCCTGGGTCGCCCACCCCGGCCTGGTCCAGACGTGCCGGGACGCGTTCACGGCCGTGCTCGCCGACCGAGCCGATCAACGCGACCGGCTCCGCCCCGAGGTCGACGTCACACCAGCCGATCTCACCCGTGTCGATGGCACTCGGGCGACGGTGACGCTGGCCGGTGTGCAGACCAATGTGTCCGCCGCGCTGCGGTACCTGTCCCGCTGGGTCGGCGGAGCCGGCGCCGTGGCGATCGACGCGCTCATGGAAGACGCTGCGACGGTGGAGATCTCGCGCGCGCAACTGTGGCAGTGGATCGCGAATGGCACACGGGCCACTGACGGCCAGGTCGTGACGCGCGACCTCGTCGCGGAGAAGATCGACGCCGAGGCGCAGCGGCTCGCCGCGTCCGGACAGTGGGGTTCGGCGGATGAGATCGCCGCAGCCGTCGACATTCTCACCGAGGTCGCGCTTGGCGAGACGATGCCCGGCTTCTTCACGCCGTACGCCTACGTCAAGTACCTGACCGAGCGGCCGCTGCGCATGAGCGGGCACCCGACCGGTGACGAACTCCGCCAGTCCGAGCGCGTGCCGAGCGCGGGCGAGCACTCCGCGGTGGACAGCACGGTGGACAGCGCTGCCGCCTGACCCCCGACGAACTCCCGCTCCCACCCAGAGTCAGCCATCGTCCCCACTCGAGTGTGCATATAACTGGGCCATTTCGGACAGAATGCTGCAACACTCACACCGTTCGTCTTGAGAGTGTGCATCCTGCAGGCGGGTGTGTATAGAACAGCGACATTTCGGACAGATTGCTGCAGGATGCACACCCTTCGTCTTGAGAGCGTGCATCCTGCAGCAATCTGTCTCATTCGTCCCGGTTATACGCACACTCTCTCCGCACTCCGAGTGGGGCCCGGAGCGGGCGGGGCTATCTGGCGCCGGCGAGGCCGTGCGCGATCACATCGAGCACCGTGTCGAGCATCTGCTCCTGCATCTCGCGGCCAGCCTGCGCCAGCGGCCCGTCCAGGCACAACACGGCCAGGCCGTGCACCGACGACCACAACGCGATGTCGACCTGGAGGGCCCGCCGCTCAGGGCTGATCACCCCCGCGTCGACGAGCTCGTCAAGCACCTCGGTCAGCACACCAAAGGCGGCCGGATCGGGCAGCCGGTCGTCGGCCGATTCCGACGGTGCCGGGCGCAGGTCCGGCAGGTGCACCGTCTCCGGCAGCGGCAGGCCGATGCAAAAGCAGCGGAACAGGCCGGGCTCGGACAGTGCGAAAGTGAAGTACGCCCGGCCGATCGCCTCGAGTCGGCGCCATGCCCGCTCCTGTGGCGACCCGGGCTCGACGCCCGGCAGGGCGACACGATCGGCGCCGCTTCGGGTCTCGGCCCGGCCCAACGCGCCGTTGCCCTCGTGACCTCCGCCGCGATGATCTCCACCCCCACGGCCACTGCCGCCCGGCCCACCACCGACATGACCGTCCCCGACATGACCACCTTCGCCGCCACGGCTGCCGCCTCGATCGCCACCGCCGTCATCACCGTCGTACGGGGTCAACGCCGCCCGCATGTACTCTGCGAGCCGTCCGAGGGAGGCCTTCTTCACCTCCTCGATCAGGCCCGACTGACCGTTGAAGTGCCGGTACGCAGCCGTCGGCGAGACGCCCACCCGGCGCGCCACCTCGCGTAGCACGACGGCCTCGGGGCCCCCTTCGGCCGCCATTTCGAGCCCCGCATCGATCAATGCGGCGGCCAGGTTCCCGTGGTGATACGGCCGATGCACGCGGTCCGCCACGGGTTCACCCATCCTCCGAATGTTGACAGTGTTACCATCAAGGCTTAAGTTGACGCTGTTCACATCATAGACTTCGATCCCGCGGGAGTCCCTATGCCAACGCCAGGTCGCCACCGGCGAACCGTCGGTGCCTCGATCCCCGCGGGCGCCCCCATGCTGTACCGACTCGGCCTGGCCGTCGCCCACCACGCCAAACTGGTACTCATCCTCGGCGCGGTGTTCCTGATCGCGGCCGTCGCCGTCGGCTCCCGCGCCTTCGGCGAGCTGTCCTCCGGCGGGTTCGACGATCCGGCATCGCAGTCCAGCCGCGCGAATGCGCTGTCCGTCGAACATTTCGGCGCAGGGCCGAACCTCGTCATGGTCGTCACGGCGGACCACGGGACGATCGATGCGCCGACCACCGTCGCGGCCGGCCAGACGCTGACGGCAGAGCTCGCCGCAGAGAGCGGCGTCACCATCTCCGCGTCCTACTTCGCGACCCCCGCGCCGGCACTCGTATCCACGGACCACCGGTCGGCGATGGTGCTCGCCGTGATCGCCGGCAGTCAGGGCGAGATGGTTGACCGCGGCGGGCAACTCATCGACAAGTACGCCGGCGACCACGACGGGCTGACGGTCCGATTCGGCGGCCCGGCCGGCCTATACGGCGATATCAACGCCCAGGTGGGCAAGTCGCTGGTGATCGCCGAGTCCGTGGCCGTGCCACTGACTCTCCTCCTGCTGCTCCTCGTGTTCGGCTCGATCGTCGCCGCGCTGTTACCGCTGTTGATCGGCGGCGTCGCGATCGCGGGGACGTTTGCGGAGCTCGCGATCATCGGAAACCTCACGGACGTATCGGTTTTCGCGATCAACCTGACCACCGCGCTGGGCCTCGGCCTCGGTATCGACTACGCGCTGCTGATCGTCGCGCGCTTCCGGGAACAGATTCTCGCCGGCGACGACGTCCCGGTCGCGGTCGCCCGCACCGTCGCGACAGCCGGTCGCACCATTGCCTTCTCGGCCGCAGCAGTGGGCTGCGCGCTGGCCACGCTCATGGTGTTCCCGATGTTCTTCCTGTCCTCCTTCGGCTACGCGGGGATCGGCGTGGTGGTGGTCGCCGCGCTCGGCGCGCTGTTCCTCACCCCGGCGATGCTCGCCCTGCTCGGCCAGCGCGTGAACGCCGGAAAGATGCCCTGGAAGGGCACCGCCCAAGGATCCGCATCGCTTTTCTGGAAGCGGGTGGCACACACCGTCTTTCACAAGCCGTGGCGCACCGCAGCGCCCGTCCTCGCCGTGCTGCTCATCATCGCCTCGCCGATCCTCGGCATCTCGTTCTCACTGCCCGACCAGACCGTGCTCCCGCCGTCCGCACAGAGCCGGCAGGTGGCAGACCTTGTGCAGCAACAGTTTCCGGCGCAGGCACATGCCACGATCCCCGTCATACTCGCCGGGCCGGCCACCCCGCAGACCGCAGCCGACTACGCGCTTGCCCTGTCGACGGTGCCGCACGTCTCCGCGGTCGCGGCACCGGATATGACGGCGATCGCCGGCTCCGCCGGGCCGGCCGATCCCGCGGCCGGGCCGCTCACGGCGGGCGGCTGGCAGCGACTGATGGTGCTCACCGATGTGGACGGCGGCACCGACGGGGCACGACAGGTGATCGACGGCCTGCGCGCGGTCCACATCGATTCCGGCCCAGGGATTCTCGTCGGCGGCGCGGATGCGACACTGGCCGACGCGCTCAGCTCCATCGGCCGCCCGCTGCCGCTGGCCCTCGGGATCATCGTGCTCACCACGTTCGTGCTGCTGTTCCTGTTCACCGGCAGCGTGCTGCAACCGCTGCGCGCGCTCGTGGTGAACGGGCTGTCGCTGACCGCCGCCGTCGGCATCGTGACGTGGATATTCCAAGACGGGCACCTGATCTCGCTGTTCGGAGCGACCGCGCGGCCGATGGACGCGTCCATGACGGTGCTATTGCTGTGCATCACGTTCGGCCTGTCGATGGACTACGAGGTGTTCCTGTCCAGCCGGATCACCGAGATGTTCCACGGGGGCAAGCCTCTCCCGGACGCGGTGATCGACGGGACGGCGCACACCGGTCGCATCGTGACCTCCGCGGCGGCGCTGCTGGCGGTGTCGTTCTTCGCGTTCGCCACGTCGTCCGTGTCGATGCTGCAGCTTTTCGGGTTCGGGGCGGGCATGGCCGTGCTGATCGACGCGACGCTGATCCGCGGTGTGCTGGTGCCAGCCGCGATGCGCCTGCTGGGCCGCGCGAACTTCTGGGCGCCACGGCCGCTGCGCGCGGTGTACCGGAAGATCGGGCTGTCCGAGAGCTAGACCGGCTCCGCGCGCGGATGAAGAGCTACCCGCCTCGGTGATCGTGCAGGGCGAGGAGTCGTTCGGGATGCTTCGGCTGTGGGCGGTCGCTGTCGAGCCAGGCGATCGTCGAACCGCGTGCCCTGTCGATGAGCTGCCGGGCGCGCCCGAAGTCGAGGGGAGCTACCTCGAGCGGGCACAGCGGCGGCAGCACGATCAGCGACACCCGTGTCGCGTAGTGCGCCACATCACGGATCAACTGATTCTGGATCAGGAGCGTTAGGGCCTGCAGCGCGATGGCCACCGGATGGGTCGGCGCGCGAGTGAGTGCGCAGGCGTTGCCGCCGGGGAGCACATAGATCGTGTCGGCTCCGAGGTTCACCGCCTGTGAGATCGCGGCATTGTCGGCAAGTCCGCCGTCGACATAAGTCGATCCGCCGCGCGCCACCGGCGGGAAGATTCCCGGAATCGCACAGCTGGCCAGGATCGCGCTGCGCGCCTCACCCGTGGAGAAGAGCGTCTCCATCCCGGTAATGAGGTCGGTCGCGACCACGTGCACGGGAATGGCGGCGTCTTCGAGCCGGCGATACGAGAGGTGCGCGTCGACGAGTCGGCGGATCCCGCGATCCGAGCACAGCGACGACCGAAACCCGCTGAGCGCCAACAACTCGTGCGCCGGCTGGATGGGGAAGACGTCCTTGCGACGTAGTTCGGTCCACACCTGTGCGAGCTCGCCGAGGCCGTCCGGCCAGACCCCGGGTCCCGCGACGAAGGCTGCGTTCACGGCGCCCGCGGATGTCCCGATCAGCAGGTCCGGTCGGATCCCACGGTCGGCCAATGCCTGCAACATGCCGACTTGGACGGCGCCGAGACTGCCGCCGCCGGACAGCACGAACGCCGTCGTCACGGCAACCCCGGCGTCCGCGGGCGAGTGCCTGCCCCCGCGCGCCGATGCGCCAGGCGGAGCCCCAACACGAACGGCGTCATACGCGATCCGCCCATGACGACATTCTACAATCAACTTCCATTGCGTAAACAATGCGAGCGAGCCACGGCGGTCCGCGCCCGCACGGTGTCAGTGCCCGCGCGGGCCGTATCCTGAGGACGGAATCTTTCCTCATCTCTCTGCGCTGGTAGGGGCTCGAACATGGTGGCGCGCGGCGGATCCGGCGCGGGGTGGGCGTTGGCGCTGGGGTCGTCGGCCTGTTTCGGCATCGCGGGCAGTTTCGCCACCCCGCTGATCCACGCCGGCTGGTCCCCGGGGGCGGCGGTGACGGCCAGGGTCACGCTCGCGGCGCTGGTGCTGCTCGGGCCCGCGATACGCGTGCTGCGCGGCCGGTGGCACCTGCTGCGACGCAATATCGGGCTGATCGCCTCGTACGGGCTGATCGCGGTCGCCGGCTGCCAACTGTTCTACTTCAATGCGCTCGCCACCCTCGACGTGGGCGTGGCGCTGCTGCTCGAATACCTCGGCATCATCATGGTCGTCGGCTGGCTGTGGCTGCGGCACGGGCAACGCCCGCGGGCGCTCACGCTGGCCGGCGCGGCGCTGGCCATGGCCGGGCTGGTGTTCGTGCTGAACCTGATCGGCGGCGGGGTTCGCGTCGATATGGTCGGCATCCTGTGGGGCCTCGCCGCAGCGGTGGGACTGGCCGTGCACTACATACTGTCGGCGCGGCCCGCGCACGGCCTTCCGCCGCTCGCACTGGCGGCGGGTGGCCTGGCCATCGCCGCGGTCGCGTTGTGGGTGGGTGGCTCGGTCGGCATCATTCCGCTCCACGCGACCTGGGGGGACGTGGCCCTGGCCCGCCATGCCGTGCCGTGGTGGGTGCCGATCCTCGGGCTAGCCGTGATCGCGGCGGCGATCGCGTATGTGGCGGCGATCGGCGCGGTGCGGATCCTCGGCTCGAAACTCAGCTCGTTCGTCGGGCTCGCGGAGGTGCTGTTCGCGATCCTGTTCGCGTGGATCCTGCTGGGCCAATTGCCGGGGCTCGCGCAGCTGTTCGGCGGGGTGCTCATCGTGCTCGGGGTGATCCTGGTGCGCACCGACGAGATGCGTTGGGGGCGGCCGGGAACCGACCGCACCATCGCCCGTTCCGGCAGCGGCGCGGACGCCACGGCAGGCCCGATCGAACAGGCGGACCCCGCCGGGGCATAGGCGCACCCGGCTCGTGCGCATCGGGGCTCGTGTGTCCGACGTGGCGGGATAGCGCCACCTGGCACGAGGCGAAGAAAGCCGTCCAGCGGCGTGTGGTCCGGGTTCGGCCGCTGCCTCAGAAGGCGTATCGCCCGGCGCGGCGGGCGAGCCGTTGGCTCTCCGGGCGGGTCGACAGGACCGCGATCTCCTGGGCCAGCACGGCACCCATCCGCCGGGCGAACGCCGCCGGCTCGTCGGCCGCGTCGTCATGCTCGGGCACCAGCCGGTCGACGATCCCGCGCCGGCGCATATCCACCGCTCGGATCTGCTGCGCCGCGGCCATCTCCGCCGCGAATGACGGGTCGCCGCGGTGCACGATCGCCGACGCGCCCTCCGGCGGAAGCGGCGAGAGCCACGCGTGCCGGGCCGCGATCACCCGGTCGGCCGGGAGCAGCGCCATGGCGCCGCCACCCGAGCCCTCGCCGAGCAACACGCACACGGTCGGCGCCGGCAGCGCGACGAGATCCGCCAGACAGCGCGCGATCTCGCCGGCCAGGCCACCCTCCTCGGCCTCCTGGGACAGCGCCGCGCCGGGGGTGTCGATCACCGAGACCAGCGGCAGATCCAGTTCGTCGGCCAGGCGCATGCCGCGCCGCGCGACCCGCAGCGCCTCCGGGCCGAGCGGGCCGTTCTTGCCCTGCCAGGCGCGATCCTGGCCGAGCAGCACGCACGGCATCCCGGAGAACCGCGCGAGCACCAGCATCAGCCCGGGCTGCGCCTCGCCCTGGCCGGTGCCGTTCAGCGGCACCACGTCGGTCGCGGCGAAGCGCAGCAGCTCGCGCACGCCGGGGCGCTCCGGCCTGCGCGTCCGCCGGATCGACTCCCACGCGGACTCCTCCGGCTGCTCCTCCTCCGCGGCGGCGTCGACGGGCGGCATGCCCCGGCGGCGGGCACTGAGCACCGTGAGCGCGCGGGACGCGATCTCCGGCAAGCGGTGCGCCGGCAGCACTGCGTCGAGAAGGCCGTGCCGCAACAGGTTCTCGGCCTGCTGCACCCCGGGCGGGAAGGGCTTGTTGTACAGCGCCTGGAAGACCTTGGGCCCGAGGAAGCCGATCAGCGCGCCCGGCTCGCCGACCGTCACATGCCCGAGCGACCCCCACGAGGCGAACACCCCGCCGGTGGTGGGATGCCGCAGGTACACCAGATACGGCAGGCCGGCGGCGCGATGCGCGGCGATCGCGTCGGTGATCCGCACCATCTGCACGAACGCCGCGGTGCCCTCCTGCATCCGCGTTCCGCCGGATGCGGTGGCGGCCAGCAGCGGCAGACCCTCGGCCGTCGCGCGCCGGATAGCGGCATCCAGCCGGTCCGCCGCGGCGATGCCGATGGACCCCGCTAGGAAGCGAAACTCGTTGGCCACCACGGCAACCCGGAATCCCCGGATCGTGCCGGAGCCGGTGAGGATCGCCTCGTCGACGCCGGACTTCTCCTCCGCCGCGCGGATGTCCGCCAGGTACTCCGGGTCGAGATCGTCCGGCCGCACGATCGGCGAGTCCCAGCTGACGAACGATCCCGCGTCCAGCACGGTGTCGATCAACTCGGGCGCGGACAGCCGAGGAGGCTTCCCGGCCTCGGCCGCGGATGTCGTCATACTCGGTCACCTTCGTTCGCGGCGACGCCCAACCAATCGAGCACGGCCGCGGTGTGCTGGCCGAGCAGCGGCGGGGCGAGATGATCGCGGTGCCATTCGGAGCCGTCGCCGTCGAAGAACCGCAGTGGCGGACCGGGTAGTTCGACCGTGCCGAGCACCGGATGGTCGACGTCGATCAGCAGGCCCTGCGACCTCGTTTGCTCCCACTCGTAGACCTGCTGCAGGTTCTTGACCTGCCCGGACGGCACGCCGATCTCGTCGAGTTTGGCGAGCAGATCGCGGCAGGTGTATCCGGCGAACGCGGCGTCGACGGCGGCCCGCACGGCGGCGGCGTTCCGCACCCGGTCCGCGTTGGTGGCGAAGCCGTCCGCGTCGACGGGCAGGCCGAACGCCGGGGCGAACTTCTGCCACAGGCCCTCCGAGCCGATGGAAATCTGCACGGCGCCGTCGGACGCGTGGAACAGGCCGTAGGGGCAGATCGAGGGATGGTGCGGCCCTTGCGCTTTCGGGATTTCGCCGGCCACGGTCCAGCGGGTGCCCTGGTAGGCGTGCACGCCCACGACGGCGGCGAGCAGCGAGGTGCGCACCAGGCCGCCCTTCCCGGTGATCGACCGCTCGTGCAGCTTGCCGAGTACGCCGAACGCGCCGTACATGCCGGAGAGCAGGTCGGAGATCGGCACGCCCATCTTGGTCGGGGTCTCCGGGTCGGGGCCCGTCATCGACATGAGACCGCCTTCGCCCTGGGCGATCTGGTCGTAGCCGGCGCGGCCGCCCTCGGGCCCATCGTGGCCGAAGCCGGAGATCGAGAGCACCACCAGGCCGGGGTTCAGCTCCATGAGCCGCGCGAGGGGGAAGCCGAGCCGGTCGAGCACACCGGGCCGGAAGTTCTCCAGCAGCACATCGGACCGCCGCACCAGCTCGGTGAGAGCCGCGACACCGAGATCGCTCTTCAGGTCCAGCGCGACGGATTCCTTGTTCCTGTTGCAGGACAGGAAGTATGTGGAGATCGGGTCGGTGTTCGTGTCGCTGTCCGCGTTGGTGCCGGTGCCCCTGTCGCTGCCCCTGTCGTCGCCCTGGGCGCGATCGGCAGCTGCGGCCTCCGTATCGCCGGAAGAATCGCCTATGACGTTGTTCCGGGCCGCACCCCCGGCGGCCCCGGTGACCCCGTCGGCCCCCTCCGTGCCGGCGCCCGCTGCCGCGACGGCTCGGCGCGCGGCCACATCCGCGGCTGCACCGCGACGCCGCTCCGCAAGCTCCGCTGCTGTACCACGGCGCCGCTCCGCAAGCTCCGCTGCGGTGACGAACGGCGGCCCCCAGCCACGGGTGTCGTCCCCGCGGCCGGGCGTCTCGATCTTGATCACGCGGGCACCGAGGTCGCCGAGCATCATGGCGGCGTGCGGCCCCGCCAGGGCCCGGGTCAGGTCCAGCACGGTGATATCGGACAGCGGGCCTGCACTCACGGAGGCTCCCGTCGGTTGCGAGCGCGTGCCGGCCTGCGACCGGGGCGCTGTATGGAAAAACTCTGTGTGGAAAAACTCTGTGGACTAGCCGCGTCGACTAGCTCGGCCCGAGCCTAAGCAACGGGCGCGACTGCGTCGCCGTCGGTGGTGCACCATGTTGCCGAGGTCGCATTGGCAACTTGTCGGCGTCGCTCGGGACATGAGGTGCTGCAGCCGGCGGCGCGAGTCTCCGCGGCGGTCCGACGATCAGCCCTGTTCATCGGGCGCCGGGCGTGGGCCTCCGACGCTGCGGAGACCCGCGCCCCCGACGCGCGACAGTGCCGCGAGGTAGGCGACGGCACCGAGCAAGAGCAGCACCCCGACCCCGATGACGGTGATCGCGCGCGGCAACGCCTCGAGGGTGCTCGTGTCCAGGAGGAGGAGCTTCGCGACTGCCACGGCGGCGAGCCCGAGGCCACCGAGCCGAACGATCAACCGCCGGAAACCCTGCCACAGCAGGGCCAGCGCCACGAGCGTCACGAAGATCGTCACCACGATCTGCCCGGCCTGATGCCCGGCATGGGTCGGCGATACGGCGTATGCGAGCACCATCGTGACGGCCAGCAGCCCGTAACAGGCCACCGCGCTGCAGCCCACCAAGGTCCAGCCCATGACGGTGGTGCGGTGCTGTTCGGGCGTCACGGTGCCGGCGGGCACAGCCGTCGGCCCACGATAGGGCACATCGGCGCGGTCGGCCCCGACGCGGTCCGTCCCGTCGTGTGCGGCGGCGACCCGGACAGCAGTCACCCGTGCTGCTGTCACTCGTGCGACGGCCCACCAGGCGGCAAAGCACATGGCGATGACGCAGATGCCGCCCGGCAGCACCACGGTCCAGCCGCGCATCAGCAGACCGCCGCCGTCCACGAGCCCGGGCGCTGGCCAGCCCAGCAGATCGGATGGGTGCAGGGCGGGCCCCGCCGCGAGCAGGGCGACGCCCGCCGCGGCGAGAGCCGGTGCGATGAGCCAGGTGAGCCGCTCGACGGCCACGATCACCAGGATCACCGTCGCCAGCACGACCCACGACACGCTGCGGGCATCCCCGCCCAGCAGCCGTAGCAGCGAGACGCCCGCGAGCGCGATCGTCCCGCACCATGCGACGACGCGGGTCGAGGTATGTGCCAGCGGCGCGTGCCGCCCGCTCGCCCACGCCACGATGGCGAAGAGCACCGTGAGCACCGCCGAGATCATGCCGGCGGTCAGATTCTGTACCCCCGCCGGCTCGACCACCACGAGCGCAACGGCGAGCAGCCCGGCACCGATCGACAGCGAGACCGTGGCCACCGCGCTGTGCAAGCGGGCCTCGTCGCGGCGCCGATTGTGCTCGTGGAAATCGGCGTAGTCCCGAGCGACCTGTTCCGGATCGTGCGAGCGGGGGCGCACGGGGAACGGACCTGGATCGATCGGCACACGGCCCATGGCCCAGCGGCCGATGAACGTGGCCCACGCGATGGCCACGACCACGATCGTCAGCACGAGTCCGACAGGCGTGAATACATCGAGGGCCATGGCCATGAGGAAGGCGAAGACGGCCGCGATCCCGGCGCCCGCCCACGCGAAGATTCCGAGCCCGAGCAGCAGGCACGCCGCACCGCCGGCGACCATGACTGCCTCGAAACCGAGGACGCTCGCGGAGAACCCTCCCCCCACCACCGGAGCGAGCAGGCCGCTCACCGCGAAGGATGCGCCCGCCAGCCAAGGTTCGCGCCACGCGACCGCCATGCTCACCGCGACGACGACGATCAACGCGGACGCGCCGTGCCCGACGAGCGGTGGAAATAGGTCGGCGAGCCGCACAGCTCCCACCACGGCCAGATACTCGACGGCAAGCCCCGTACACCCGATCGTCACGGCGAGCGTTCCGTGCGCCGGTCGGCGGTGCAGCAGAGCGGCACCGCCGACCAGAACAGCGCCGAGGACGAGGCCGATGATCACGCGCGCGAGCGGGCCGAGGATCCCCTGTTGAGCGGCGATCACCAGCAGCAACACGATGCCGAGCACCGTGACGCCGCCGCCGACCCAGCCCAGCACCTTGAGCCCGGCGGTATCGGCCCAGGAGGCGCCTGCCTTCGGCACTGGTATCGACGCGGCCGTCGGCGCTCCGGGCGGCGCCGCGGTCGGCATCTCACCGGGATGCGGACGGACAGTCGCGCCGGCCCAGGACGGAGACGGGGGAGGCGCACCGGGCGCGGCAACGTCCGCCGCAGCCCGATCGCCGGCCGGATGCCGCCAGTGCGGATCAGCCGGCGCCGCGGGTCTGCCCGCGGCCGGCGGCCCCGCAGCCGCACTGCCGGGCGCGCCGATCGCGCTCTTCGGCACGGCGCCCTGCGGCACCGGCCACGGAACGGCCGGCGGCGCAAGGACCGGGCCAGGCGGAACAGGCTGCGGCGCCACGGGTATCGGCCCCGCCGTCACAGGACTGGAGGGCGGCTCAGCGCCGGGCGGCGCCGGCGCCGGCGATCGACCGATGCCCGGCCCGGGTTCGGCCGCCGGGACATCGCCCGGCCCCGGAACGTCGTCATATCCGTCATATCCGGGGACCACCGGCCCGGACGCCTGTCGCCGCGCGACCTCGTCCACACGCGCGGCGACATCGTTCAGTTGCGCGGCGAGGGCGGCCAGCGACCGTTGCAGCTCCGCCAGCTCCGTCGGGTCGACGCGCGCCGCCGGGTCGGTGCCATCGCTCACGACGCCCCCTCGGGCTCGAATGCCGCGCCTGTCGCGGGTCGCATCAGGATAAGCGACCACCCGGATGCCGGACCCGAATTGCGCACAAAGCGCAGGTGGGCGCGATCAACCGTGATCAGCGGTGCGTTTCGACCCAGGCGCGCCAGGTGGTCGGCGGCCGGTGCAGCAGGGCAGCGAGAACGGTGCCGTTGCCGCAGATCCCGTGCAGGTCGTAGTAGTCGAACATGGCCTGCAGCCGGGGCGGGAGGGTAGCCGCGACGATCGGGTCCCAGTGGTTTTCGACGGTCACGTTGCGGCCGAGCACCTCCGCGGCGATCTCGGCCATCTCCGCCGTGGTCAACACCTCGGGCCCGGCAAGCTCGTAGGTGGCGAACCGGTGTCGCGGGTCGGTGAGCGCGCAGGCGGCGACCTCCGCGACGTCGTCCAGCGCCACCGACGTGAACGGCGCCTGCGCGGTGTACGGCAGCGGCCAGATCCCGTTGTCCCGCACGGAATCCCAGACGCCCAGGGCATTCTCGAAATACGAGGCCGGTTGCAGAATGGTCCAGTCGAGATCGGAGGTCTGCAGCGCCGCCTCGACCTCGGCCTTGGCAAGGTGGTGCGGCATGTCGGGCGCGTACGGGTGGATCACCGAGTGGTAGACCAGGCGCGTCAGTCCGGACTGCTCACAGGCGCCCATGACGCTGTTCGCGAGCGCTACCTCGTCCGGAAACATGTTGGGCGCGATGAGGTACACCGCGTCGGTGCCCTGCAGCGCGTCGCCCACAGCCTCCGTGTCCGTGAGGTCGACGGCGACCGCCTCGGCCGCGCCCGGCACTCCGGCCGCGGCCTGCTCCGGGCGGTGCACCAGGGCGCGCACCGACACGCCGCGGCGCGAGAGTGCCGCTGTCACGGCGCGTCCCGTCTTGCCGGCCGCACCGGTCACGGCGATCAGCCCCACCACCGAATCACCCCTTCGAGTCTGTCCTGAGCTTCGATTCTGGTCCCGGATGGGGCGTCCCCGGGTGTGTGATGGCGCACCCTAGACACCCGACCCGGGGAGCAATGACAACAGGTCGACCTCCGCGAAGTGCTTCCCGCCCGCCAATGTCGCGTACCCCGGACCGCGGTCGAAGAATGCGGCCTCCGTTCCGGCTGCGATCGCGGCCTGCCGTTCGGCGCGCTTGGCGGCGCGTAGCGCATCGGTTGCCGCCTCGTCCACGCGTATCTCGCCACCCGGCCCGCCGGACAGCACCACCCCGTAGTCGTCCCGCGCTCCGACCACGGACACCTTGCCCCAGCGCACATCTCGCGCGACTTCGGTGATCGGCCGATCGTACGGGTCGCCCCATCCGCCGCCGCCGGTGGTGCGCACCCGGATCACCTCACCCGCGCGAACCGGCGCGGCGTCCTCCAGGCCCTCGACCTCGCGTTCGTTCGGCCCGCCCGGGTCGATGGTCACCTGGAAAAGCTTGCCGGCGCGGCCGCCCTTCACGCCCCAGCAGGACAGGATGGACCGGTCGGCGACGCACATGAAGTCGGTGTCGATCTCCATGCGGTAATGCTTCTCATAGCCCAGGCCGCCGCGGTAGCGTCCCGCGCCGCCGGAATCGACTGCCAGGCCTAGCCTTTCGATGCGGAACGGGAACCGGGACTCCGTCACCTCCGTCGGCACGTTGGAGGAGTCCGGCACCACGTGCACCGTGTCCTCACCGTCGGCGTAGTAGCGTCCCCCGGAGCCGCCGCCGAGGATTTCCCGCATCAGGTAAGGGTTTCCGTCGCGATCCATGCCGTGGAAGCCGACGTAGCGGATGGTCTCCTGGTCGGCGGGCATCTTGCCGTCGACGGCCTTGGCGATCACCCCGGCCAGCACGCCGAGGAGCCGCAATATGACGAACGTTCGGGCATTGGTCGGCGCCGGGAAGACCGGGGTCAGCAGCGTGCCCGGTCCGGGGAAGCGCATCTCGATGAGCGGCACCACGCCCTCATTGACGTCGAGTTCGGCCATCCGCTCGGGGGTGTCGGCGAGGTTCCGCAGGATCGGCGCCAGCCACTTGGCCAGGAAGACGCCGTCGGAGTAGTTGGCGCAGTGGTTGATCGGCCCCTTGGCCTGCGGCCCGGTCCCGGTGAAGTCGAGGATGATCCGGCCGTTCGTCACCCCATCCCCGTCCGAGAGCTTGGTGAGGGTGATGCGCTGCCGGTGCAGCTTCGGCTCCTCGACGCCGTCGTGTTCGGCGTAGTCCTCCCAGACATAGCTGCCGTCGGGGATCTTGGACAGGATCTCGGTGCGGTAGATGTCGGTGGTGTTCTCGATGATCGCGTCGAAGCAGGCCTGCACCGTGTCCACGCCGTAGCGGGTGAAGAGCTCCCCCAGGCGCCGGGCGCCCATCAGGCAGGCGGAGCACTCCGCGTCCAGGTCCGCGGCCAGCGATTCCGGCATGCGCGTGTTCCGCGTCATGATGGTGAGCGCGGCCTGGTTCGGCACGCCCTGGTCCCACAGCTTGATGGGCGGGACCATCAGGCCCTCTTCATAGACGCTGCGGGCGTGCGACGGCATGGAACCCGGTACGGCGCCGCCGATGTCGTCGTGATGGCCGAACGCCTGCACGAAGGCGACGACCTTCGGCTCGCCGCCTTTCTCGCTGTGGAAGACCGGCACCGTGACGCACATGTCCGGCAGGTGCCCGATGCCGCCCTCGGAGGAGTAGACGTCGTTGTGGAAGAAGACGTCACCGGGTTTCATGGTGTCGATCGGGAAGTCCCGGACGATCGGCTGCACCAGCGCCGAGTAGGAGCGGCCGGTGAGCTTGCGGAGGGAGATGTCGTGGATGCCGGCGCGGAAGTCGTGCGCGTCGCGGATCATCGGGGAGCGGGAGGTGCGGCCGATCGCCGTCTCGACCTCTTTCTCGACGGAAGCCAGTGTGCCGGCGACGATCTCGACCAGAACAGGATCGGCAGCCGGCTTCGGCGCCTCGGCCGTGGTGGCGGTCATGCGGACGCTCCTTCGCTCGCGGCGCCGACGCTCGAACCGCCGTCACGCGTAATGATGAGGTTGCCGAACCGGTCGACCTCCGCGGCGAATCCGGGGTGCACCGGTACGGTGGAGCCGAACTCCTGCACCACTGCCGGGCCCGAAACCCGGTGCCCCGCACCGAGTTTCGACCGGTCGTAGATCGTGGCCGGCCTCCACGAGTCGTAGAACACCTGCCGAGTCTCGATCACGGCCGAGGCGACATCGCCTGCCGCGGCGGCAATCTCGCGAATCTCGGGGCGCGGGATCGGCCCGATCCCGGTGGCCCGCAGGTTGACCCACTCGACCGGCTGATCGGCGCGGCCGGCGAAGTCGTATCCGTACAGAGCGTGGTGCGCGGCATGGAATGCCGCCTCGACGGCATCGGCCCACTCCGCGGTGATCGCACCGTCCGGACAGCCGACCCGCACCTCGTAGGCCTGGCCGAAGTACCGCAGGTCGGCCGTGCGCTCGAAGAGGTGATCGGAGTCCGCGAATCCCTCCAGACGCAGCGCGTCCGCGGCCTTGCCGGTGAGGTCGGCGTAGATGGCGCCGACCGCGGCCAGGTCGAGCGAATCGTGTCGCGCGACATACGTTTGCACGTAATCATTCCGGACGTCCACGGTGAGCAGCCCGTAGGCCGACACGTTGCCGGGATTCGGCGGGACGAGCACCGCGGGCAGGTTCAGGATGTCCATCAGCCGGCACGCGAGCAGCGACCCGGAGCCGCCGAACGTCACCATCGGGAAGTCCCGCACGTCCAGGCCGCGTTTCACCGTCACCTGGCGCAGCGCATTCGCCTGGTTCCACGCGGAGATCTCGAGAATGCCTGCCGCGCAGGCTTCCAGCTCCAGATCGAGTTTCGCGGCGAGCTCCGTCATACCCGATGTCGCGGCATCGATGTCGAGCGGAATCTCTCCACCCAACAGGTGCGGCGGAATACGGCCGAGCACCAGGTGCGCGTCGGTGATCGTGGGTTCGGTGCCGCCCTTGCGGTAGCACAGCGGACCGGGGTCGGCGCCGGCGGACTGCGGGCCGACCTTGAGCGTGCCCTCCGGCGAGATCCAGCCGATGGAACCGCCGCCCGCGCCGACGGTCACCACGTCGATCATCGGGATGCGCGACGGGTACGGGCCCACCCGGCCCTCGGTGGTGAGCGACGGCCGGCTGTCCTGGATCACGGTGACGTCGGTCGAGGTGCCACCGCCGTCGCAGGTCACCACGGACGGGTATCCGGCCTTCGCGGCGATCACCGCGGCGCCGAGCGCACCGGCCGCAGGACCCGATAGCACCGTCGTGATCGGTTGGTGCACCACCTCTTCCGCCGACAGCACCCCGCCGTTGGACCGCATGATGGAGAACGGGATGTGCCGGCCAGGGTCGAGTTCGGCGAGCCGCGCGGAGATGTTCGCGACGTAGGCGGCGACCTTCGGCTTGACGGACGCATCGACCAGGGTCGTCATCGACCGCTCGTATTCGCGGTATTCGCGTAACACCTGACTGGACAGCGACACGACCGCCTCCGGCATGATCTCGCGGATCACGTCCCGCATGGCGCGCTCGTGCGCGTCGTTCGCGTAGGAATGCAGCAGGCAGACGCCGAGCGTCGTGATCCCCTCGGCCTGGAAGGCCTCGACGGCGGCGCGCGCGGACTCCCGGTCGAACGGCCGGATCTCGTTGCCACGGAAGTCGAGTCGCCCGCCGACGGTGCGTACCCGGTCCGCCGGCACGATGCGCGGCGGCTTCACCCAGAAATACGAGTTGCCGTATCCGTCGGGCACCGACTGGCGCGCGATCTCCAGCACGAACTCGAACCCCTCGGTGGTGATGAACCCGAGATCGCCGACCTTGCCCTCCAGGAGCTGGTTCGTGGCGACCGTGGTGCCGTGCGAGATGGACTCGATATCGGCGGGCGTCGCCCCGATCTGGCCGAGGATCTTGTCGATGCCGGTCAGGAAGCCCTCGGCTGGGTTGGCCGGCGTCGATGGCGTCTTCGTGGTGGCGAGCGCGCCGGTGATCGTGTCCACCGCGACGATGTCGGTGAACGTGCCGCCGGTGTCCACGCCGATCCGGACGTGCCCGGTGGCCCGCCCGGTGTGGATCTGCTGCTCAGGGTTCACGCAGGTGTCCCTCTCGTCCGTATATGACGCTGTTCGCACGCTTCGCGTGGCGGGCCGGTTCCGGGCGATCCGGCTGCGCCGCGAACAACGCCCTACCCGATCAACCATGCCCATTCAATCGTGCCCGCGGACGGCCCAGGGACGGCAGAACCTGCCAACGGGGCGCCCGTTGATCGGTGGCTCGCTGGCTCACCTGTCGGCACCGGTCGTGGCGCGGGCAACGCTGTCGTACCTCGATGCGATCCTGCTGGTAGTGGGCCGACGAGCTGTCGAAAGGATCGCATCTATGGCACTAGATCGCTTCCATCTATGCGACTGGAGTAATCTGTGAAGCGAGCGGCCGTGATTCGTAGGTTGCGCGCGGAGGCTCGCCGCCAAGGGTTGGAGTTCGCGGTGACGGAGCTGGCGAACCACACCGGTATCACGGTCGGCAGTGTGCGTTCCACGCTGAAACGGCATCGCGAAATCGATGACGTGACGGCGCGGCGATTCTTCGAGCAGTTCGCGGGCGTTTTGGGGAAGGGCTGGTGGCGATGACGCTGTATCACGTCACCGCGGAGCGCGGCATCGGGCCGGTGTGGGTGTTCCAGTGCACCGAGGTACCGGGAGCGCTATCGCAAGGTCACCGGCTCGCCGACGCAGATTCCCTGATGCGTGAGGCCATTGCGTGGGTCGCCGGCGTGGACCCGACAACGGTCGAGGTCGCGTTGGATGTCAAGCTCCCCGCCGACCTGCAGCGTCGAGCGGTGGCGCTCAAGGCGCTGTCCGCCGAGGTGGACGAGAAGCGGCGGACCGTGGCTGCCGAATCTCGCGACCTTGCCAAGGAGCTCGCGGAGACCTTCGGCGGGGCCGATACAGCGCGCATCCTCGGCCTCAGTCCGCAACGAGTTTCGCAGCTGGTGCGGTCATGAGCGATGACGAACAGGCCGAGGCCGGCGGGAGAACCGCTCGGCTGGTCGAAGTGGACGGCCGTCTGGTCATTGCCGGCTCCACGCCGATCACCGACGCAGATATCAGGGCACTCATCGATGATCTGCGCGAGGAGCCCTACCGCCGCATCATGAGAAGTCTCGGAGGCGGAGAGAGTTGCTCACCACGAACACGGAGCTGAAGGCCATGGCGGCGCCAGGCCTCCGTCATCTGCGCGTCAGGCGAGCGGGAAGTGACAGGCGACGGCGGAGCCGGCGGGATCGGCGAGCGGCGGCGTGGCGGCCCTGCACACCACCCGATCCGGATGGGTCAATGGGCCGATCGGGCACCGGGTGTGGAAGCGGCAGCCGGCCGGCGGGTGGTGCGGGTCGGGCAGATCACCGGCCAGATGCACCCGATCGGCCCGGTCTGTGGCCAGGCTCGGCGACGCATCAAGGAGGGCTCGTGTGTACGGATGACGGGGTGCGTCGTACAGGCTCTCGTCGCCGTTCTCCACGATCCGCCCGAGGTACATCACTGCCGTCCGATGGCTGAAATACCGTGCCACCGCGAGGTTGTGGGTGATCATCAAGACGGCGACGCCCGTGCGCTGCTGGATCTCGCGCATCAAGTTCAAGATCGCCGCCTGCACCGAGACATCCAGCGCGGAGGTGATCTCGTCGGCGATCACCACCTCCGGCCCGGTGGCTAGCGCCCTGGCGATGGCGATCCGCTGCCGCTGGCCGCCGGAGAACTCCGCCGGGTACTTGTCGGCAGCGGTACCCGTCATGGCCACCATGTCCAGCAGCTCGGCGATGCGAGAGCGCCGGCCGGACTTGGTGAGCTCGGTGTGCAACGCCAGCGCCTCGTCCAATGCCTCGGCGATCGTCATCCGCGGATTGAGCGAGGAGTACGGATCCTGGAAGACCATCTGCACGCGCTGCCGGAATCGGGCCGCGTGGCGTTCCCGCTCGGTCGTCACCGTCGCGCCGTCCAGCATGATCCGCCCGCCGACCACCGGGGCCAGACCGACGATCGCCTTGGCGATGGTGGACTTCCCGCAGCCCGACTCGCCGACCAGGGCCAGGGTGCGGCCGCGTGGTACGTCCAGGTCCACACCGTCGACCGCGGTCAGCGCCCGCGCACCGGCACCATAGGTCACCCGCAAGTCGCGCACCTGCAATCCGCCGGTGCGACCGTCGGCCGCCGGCACGGCTCCCTCCCCGCCATGCAACACCGCCGTCATACCCGCACCTGCCCGTTCTGAACCGACGCCGGCGCCGACGCCGACGTGACGTCGAAGTCGACCAGCGGATGCCAGCAGGCGAGTTCCCGCTCGCCATCAGCGGTCAGCGGCGGCATCGCCTCGCGACAGGTCTGGTCGGCGAACGCGCACCGCGGCGCGAATGGGCAACCCGGTGGCATCGCGGCGGGACTCGGCGGCTGGCCAGGGATGGCGACCAGGGGCTCGTCTCGCCCCGTCTGCAAGGTGGGCACGGCCGCCAGCAACGCGGCGGTGTAGGGGTGGCAGGGTTCGGCGATCACCTCGGCGGTCGGGCCTTGCTCCACGATCCGGCCGCCGTACATGACGATCACCCGGTGGCATAGCTCGCCCACCACCGAAACGTCGTGCGAGATCAACACAACGGCCGTGCCATGCTCGGCATTCAGCGTCCGGAGCAGATCGATGATCTGCGCTTGCACGGTGACATCGAGCGCGGTGGTCGGCTCGTCGGCGATCAGCAGGGTGGGGTCGCCCATCAGCCCCATGGCGATCATGACGCGCTGGCGCATGCCGCCGGACAGCTCGTGCGGGAACTGGTCGAGGCGACGTTCAGCGGCCGTGATGCGCATGTCGGTGAGCGCCACGATCGCGCGCTCGGAAGCCTCGGCCCGCGAGAGGCCCCCGTGCACCTCGAGTTTCTCGGTCAGCTGACGCCGCAACCGCAGCGCGGGGTTGAGCGAGGTCATGGGGTCCTGGAACACCATGGCGAGGTCGGTGCCGAGCAGCCTGCGCAACCGGTCGGGCCGGACGGTCGCCACATCGGTGCCGGCGATCTCCCGCCGGCGCACCTCGACACGACCGGGATACGGCACCAGGCCGGCGGCAGCCAACGCGGTCAGCGACTTGCCGGACCCGGACTCCCCGACGATGCCGACCATCTCGCCCGCGCCGACGGTGATGCTGACCCCCTGCACCGGCGTCACCGGAGCGCCATCCGGGCCGGGGAACGTCACGGTCAGGTCCTCCAGCCGCAGCGCGACGGCTGGACCGTCGGCCCGCGGGGCCGGGGCCGCGGGCAGGCCGCGCCCGGGCAGCAGGGAACGGCCCATCCGCCGCACCGCGCGGGCCGAGACCGACCCGGAGCGGGAGTCGAAGCCGTGGGCCAGGGACTCGCCGAGCAGGTTGAATGCCAGCCCCGTCAGCACGATCGCGGCGCCGGCGCCGAGCGCGATGGAGGGCGTGGTGTAGATGTCCTTCAGCCCCTCGCCGAGGACCCGCCCCCAGTCGTACGCCGGCGGCTGCACGCCGAGACCCAGGTAGCTCAGCGCGGACAGCGCGATCAGCGAGTCGCTCGCCGCCATGGTCACCGTGATCAGCAGCGGCTCGGCGATGTTCGGCAGCACGTACCGGCGGAGAAGCGCCCAGCGGCGCACCCCCAGCACGCGCGCCGCGGCGACATAGTCCGATCCGGCGACCGCGGTGCCCAAAGTCTGTGCCAGACGGGCGAACCCGGGAGCCATCGCCAGCCCGATGGCCAGCACGGCACCCAGCGCCCCGGCACCGATCACCGTGCTGATGACCAGGGCGGTGACGATGCCGGGAAACGCCAGCCCGATCGCGATGCCACGGCCGGCCAACCGGCGCCCCCGGGGCGGTAGTAGCCCGGCCACCGCCCCGAGCGGGAAGCCGATCAGGGACCCGAGCAGCACGGCGGCCAGCGCGAGCAACAGCGAGATACGTGCGCTGGCAAGGATCCTGGCGAGCACGTCGCGGCCGAGGGTGTCGGTGCCGAGCAGGTGGCTGGCGGAGATCCCCTGGCGTGCCTCGACGACGTTCATCGCCATCGCGCGGTCCTGCCAGACCCACGGACCGATGATCGCCACCACCACCACGATCGCCAGCACCACCAGACCGAACACGGTCCCGGGGGCCCGCAGCATGGAGCGCACGCGACGGGAGGCCATTGATCAATCCTCCTTGAGCGTCGAGCGTGGATCGACGGCCGCGATGATGAGGTCGACGGCGGCGTTGACGATCAGTACGGCGGCACCCAGGATCAGGATGATGGTTTGCGCGACTGGGAAGTCATTGCCGGTGACCGCGAGCACCACTTGCGTTCCGATACCGGGCCAGTTGAAGACGTTCTCGATGATGACGGCGCCGCCCAGCAGACCGGGCAGCAGCATCCCGCCGATCGTCAACGTGGCGGTCAGCAGGTTCGGCAGGGTGTGGCGCAGGTAGAGCAGGCGGCCCGGCAGTTGCTTGGAGTGCGCGGTGCGCAGGTAGTCCTCGCCGAGCACCACTGCGGTCTGCGAGCGGACGATGCGGGACAGGCCCGCGATGGGCGCGACCGCCAGCGCGATGGTCGGCATCAGGTAGGAGGTCCATCCGGCCCGGCCGCTCACCGGGAGCCAGGGGTTGGCGACCGCCAGGAAGTAGACGAGTCCGACCGCCAGCAGGAACCCGGGGATGGAGGCGAACAACCCCGTGACCGCGGTGAACGCGGTGTGCAGACCGCGGTGGCGGCCGCGGGCCGTCGCCACTCCCACCGCCATGCCCAGCGGGACCGCGATCACCATCACCGCGAGGAACGCGACGGCCGCCAGCGAGCCCGATGCGGCCAGCCCGGAGGTCACCACGGTGGACACCGGGATACGGGTGCGCAGCGAGATGCCGAGGTCACCGGTGAAGAGGCCGGTCACGTATCGCAGGAACTGCTCCCCGAGCGGCAGGTTCAGCCCCAGCGCCGCCTTGATCCTTTCGACGTCCTGCGGTTTGGCGTTCAGCCCGACGACGTTGCGCACCGGATCACCCGGAATGAGGTGCACCATCAGGAAGGTCGCCACCAGGAGCACGGCCAAGCCCACCACCAGCCCGCCCAGTCGGCGGGCGGCGAAGCGCATCCAGGGATGCGCCCGCGCCGCCCGCCGACCGGTCAGGGTGACAACCGCCATGGCTCAGCCGGTTGTCCGCAGCGACATCGGCATGACGCCCCCGTCCCACAGCGCAGTGAAGTCCACGTTGTGAGCGAACCACTGGCTCTGCGGAACGTACAGCGGGAACAGGTCCATTGCGCCGAACGACGCCTGCTCGGCCTGCACCCACAGGTCGCACCCCTGCTGGCCGGGAGTGGTCTGGGCCTTGGTGGCGAGTTCGGCGTAGGTCTTGTTGTTGGACCCGAGGTTCAGCCCGTTCGGCGGCTGCGGACCCATCAGGATCTGGGTCCATGTGGCCTGCAAGTTAGTAGCGATGTGGATCAGACTGACATCCCAGTTGCCGCCCTTGAAAAGCCGCTCGGTGGTGGTGTTGTTGTCCAAGGCGACCAACTGTGCGTCGATGCCCAACTGCGTCGACCACACCTGCTGCAGGTACTCCCACAGCGGCTTGCTGGCGTCATTGGCCATCAGGATGAGGCTGAGCTTCTTGCCGTTCTTCTCCCGGATTCCGCCGGCACCGACGGTCCACCCGTCGTCGTCGAGCAGCTTCTTCGCGGCTTCGATGTCGTACGTCGGCACCGACCCAGCGGCGGCGGAATCGTCACAGACGATCGGCTTCTGGTTGACCAGCGTGTTGGTCACCTCCCCGAGCCCACCGGTCATCACCTGCACCAGGTCCTTCCGGTTGGTCGCCTTCGCCAGTGCCTCGCGCACCGCCGTGTCGCCGTCGAGCAGGCGACCCTTGAGCTGGTTGAACACCATGAACGTGGCGGTCGAGGTCACTGGGGTGGATTTGGTGACGCTGGGATCCTTGGCGAGCCTGGCGGCCTCGGTACCGGCCACCGGCAGGAGGTTCAACTCCCCGCGGGTGAACATGTTGACGGCGGTCGAGTCGTCCTTGACCACCTTCCAGACGACCTCCGAGGGGAAGCCGTCGACCGCGCTGCTCGCTCCGCCGGGGCCCCAGTGATATCCCTTGCGCGCCTTGAGCTTGTACTCGACGTCGGGAGTCGCGGACTCCACCACGAACGGGCCGGTACCGTCGCTGCCCGTGGTGAGCGACGACGGGTTCTTCAGGCCGCCCGGGCAGACGATTCCGATGCCCGCGATGCCGCTGATCAGATCGCCGTAGGGCTGGGACAGCGTGATGGACACGGTTCTGGTCGCATCGTCGGCGGTGACGGTGTAGTCCGTCGTGCTCATGTAGGACACGATCCAGGTGGCATGCGTGTTCGGGTTCTTCAGGTAGTCGTAGTTCGCCTTCACGTCGCTGGCGGTGATCACGTGGCCGTCACCGCAGGTCACATCGTCCCGGAGGGTGAAGGTGGCGCTGTTCGGCGTCACGTCCCACTTCTCCGCGATGCCGCTGACCACCTTGCCGTCCTTGTCGATGTTGACCAGCGGGTCGTACAGGAAGGTGTCGATGACCTGACCTCCGACGGTGGACAGCGCGGGATCCAACGTGCCCGCATCGGTGGTCAGGCGGGTCACGACGGTTCCGCCCGGCGTGACCGATCCGCTTCCCTCCGATGACGCAGAGGTGCTCGGGCTCGTGTCGGACGATCCGGTCGCCGCTGTGGACGAGCTGTCGGACGAGCTGCTCTGTCCGCCCGGATCGGATGCGCCGGACGTTGGCGAGGTCGAGCCCGAGGAACTGCAGGATGCCATTGCAAGGCAGATCACGCTTGCTGCGGCGACCAGGATCACGTGCCGTCTCATGTGTCTCATGTGTGGGGCCTCCCGGACGGGTGCGGTGGTAGACAACCGTACGGTAGGGGTGCGCGTCGAACCGGGGCATCGTCGGCAAACACCACGACCGGCCGCGCCACTGGTCGCGCGCGACCATGCGCGGGGTTCGGTCGAGCGGCCACACTGCTACCGTGACTTCCCTCGATGCCTCCCCTACCACGGGCGCTGCTACGGCGGATGACGCCGCCCCGGACCTGGCCACCGCGATCGCGGCAGCCTCCGCCGATGCCGGCGCCGACGTGTTCGCGCACGCCATCGATATCGACTCCGGCGCGGGCGTCGGTGTCCGCGCGGACGATCCGGTGGTGACGGCATCGGTGTTCAAGGTGCCCGTGCTCACCGAGTACGTCCGCCAGGTCAGCGCCGGCGACTTGGATCCCGCCAGCCGGGTGCTCATCCGGTCCGGCAGCGCGACCATGGGGCCGACCGGCCTGAGCGTGTTCTCCGACGACGCGGACTGGTCGTTGCGCGACGTCGCCACCTCGATGATCACCGTGAGCGACAACGCGGCCACCGACATCGTCACCGGCATGGTCGGTGTCGATCGCGTGAACGCCACCATGGCCGAGCTGGGCCTCCCGGGCACGGTGCTGATCGGCGACTGCCGGGTGCTGTTCGACAGTATGGCCGACGACTACGGCGTCACGGACCCCGATCTGGTCGATGAGTTGATGTCGGCCGATCCTGCCCGGATCGCATCGCTCTCGGTGTGCACCCCGACGCTGACCAACCGCTCCACGCCGCGAGAGTGCGCCCGGCTGCTGCAACTGCTGTGGACCGATCGGGCCGCCGACCCGGCGGGCTGCGCCGAGGCCCGGCGGATCCTGGGACTGCAGGTCTGGCCGCACCGGCTATCGTCCGGTTTCCCCACCGACGACGTGCGGATCTCCGGCAAGACCGGCACCATCGGCATCGTGCGCAACGAGATCGGGGTCGTCGAGTTCCCCGACGGACACCGGTACGCGGTCGCGGTCTTCACCCGCAGCCATCGCTTCGGGTACCGGCAGCCGAAGGTCGATGCACTGATCGGCACGGTCGCCGCTGCGCTGGTGGGCCGGCTGGCCCGGTCGTAGGACCGGCATGGACTGCGACCTCATCTTGCGGGGCGGAACGGTGGTGGACGGCACCGGTTCCGCGCCGCGCCCGGCCGACGTGGCCATCACCGCAGGGACGGTCACGGCGATCGCCGCCCCCGGTTCGCTGGACGGCGCCCGTGCGAGCACGGAGCTGGACGTGACCGGCCGGGCCGTCGCCCCGGGCTTCATCGACGCGCACGCACACAGCGACCTGGCCATGTTCCTGCCGGAGCGGTGGCGCGATATCGCCGTGGCACCGTTGCTGCAGGGGGTGACCACCGAGGTGTGCGGCAACTGCGGCGAGAGCCCCTTCCCGCGCACCCCCCGGTTCGCCGACCAGTTCGACGAGTACATCAGGGTCGGGTTCCAGACCGGGCTCGGCGGCTTCGACTCGCTGGACGCCTACGCCACGCACCTCGCCGAGGCCGCGATGCCCACCAACCAGGCGCCTCTGCTCGGGCACGGGGCGCTGCGGAGTGCGGCCATGGGTTTCGCCGACCGCGCACCTGACGCCGACGAGCTGGCGTTGATGGAACGCCTTGCCGCCGAGGCGTTCGAACAGGGCGCTTTCGGCTTCTCGACAGGTCTGATGTACGTCCCAGGGGTGTATGCAGGCACCGACGAGATCGCCCACATCGCCGCTGTGGCGGGACGTTTCGGCGCTCCGTACGTGTCCCACATGCGTGACGAGGCAGACCGCGTCGACCGCTCCATCGAAGAGGCGCTACGCATCGGAGTGGCGGCTCGGACGGGGGTGCACATCTCCCACCACAAGGTGGCCGGTCGACCCAACTGGGGACGCAGCAGCCAGACGCTGGCCATGCTGGACTCGGCCCGTGCCGGTGGCCAGGACGTCACTGTGGACGTGTACCCGTACACCGCCGGCAGCACCGGCCTGCACTCGCTGCTGCCGCCGTGGGTGGGTGCCGGCGGCCTGGCCACCCTGCTCGCCCGGGTGTCGGACCGCTCCGTACGGGACCGGATCCCCACGGACTACGACACCGGCCTGCCCGGCTGGCAGGACCTTGCCAGCGCCGCAGGATGGGATCGGGTGGTCATCGCCGGATCGCCCTCGGACCCCCAGGTCGAGGGCCTGTCCATCGCCGAGATCGCCGCAGCCACCGGGCGTGGCCCGGTGGACGTGGTGTGCGACACGGTGGTCGCGGACGCCGCGGGCACCGTCGTGGTACTGCACATGATGGCCGAGGACGATGTGCAGGCCATCCGGGGCTGGCAGGCCGCGATGGTCGGCTCGGACGGCGTGCCGCTTCCCGGCAAGCCGCACCCACGGATCGCCGGCACCTTCGCTCGCGCGCTGCGCGCACCGGTCGGCGCCGCTCCATGGCAGGACGTCGCCGACCGGGTGCATCGGATGACGGGCATGCCGGCGCGGCGTTATCGCATCCCCGGTGGCCGCGGACACCTATCCGTCGGCTCGGTCGCCGATGTCGTAGTGTTCGATCCCGCCACGGTCGCCGACCGCGCCACCTATCCGGATCCGCTGCGCTCACCGGTCGGGATCGACCATGTGCTGGTCGCCGGGGTGCACTCGGTGGCGGACGGCAGGCTCACCGGCCGCTGCGGCGGGCGGGTGCTGCGCGCTCGGTGACGGCGCCCGTCATCCTCGGACCGACCTCGATGGGAGTGCCATGTCCAGGGAATACCTGCTGACCCCGCTGGCCGATCAGCTCGATGCGCTGTTCGGCCAGTACACCGCCGCGAACCAGGCGCGCGGTCTGGTCTACGGGCTCATCGGGCCGTCCGGGCTGGTGCACAGCGCGGGATTCGGCGAGGCGGACGACGCCGGAGCGACGCCGGACCTCGACACCGTGTTTCCCATCGCGTCGATGACGAAAAGCTTCGTGGCCTGCGCCGCACTGCTGGCCAGGGATCGGGGCCTCGTCAACCTGGACGCGCCCATCACCGACTTCGTCGACAGCTTCTCCGCTCGCGACACGTTCGACGATCCGTGCGAGGCGCCGACCCTCCGGATGCTGCTGTCCATGTCCGGCGGGCTGACCGAGGACAACTCGTGGGTGGATCCGTTCATCGGCACCGGGGTGGACGAGCTGCTGGCCACGGTGTCGAACGGTCTGTACTACAGCAACCTGCCGGGAACGGCGTACGAATACTCGAATCTCGGATACACACTGGCCGGACTGGCGATCGGCCGGGCCGCGGGGCGACGCATCGAGGACTGGGTGCGCGACGAGCTGCTGGAACCGCTCGGGTTGCATGCCACGCGGTTCGACAACGACCCCGCTATGACATCGGGCGTCCGTCGCGCCACCGGATATTCGCTGGACGGGGACGGACGGTGGGTCGGCTACCCACCCGCGACCTCCGACGCGTTCGCCGCAGCAGGCGGCATCTGCAGCACCGTACGCGATCTCGCCACCTGGGTGACCTGGCTGGGCTCGGCGTTCCGGCCACCGACGCAGCCCGACAACCCGGTGGTGCGCCGGGCATCGCGACGCGAGATGCAGCGGTTGCACCAGTTGTACCTGCCGGCGCTGGCCACGCGGCCTGACGGCGGCGTCAAGATATCGGTCGGCGGCTACGGTCTGGGGCTGGGGATCGCCGAGGACCTGCGCCGCGGCACCATCGTCTCGCACAGCGGCGGGTTGCCGGGGTTCGTGCTGAACATGGTGTGGCACCCCGACTCCGGGCACGGCATCGTGGTGCTGACCAACAGCCACCGCGGCAACCCGGTGGCGTTGTCCGAGGAGGCCCTGTTCCGGGTGCTGGACAGGCAGCAGACCCCCGCCAGGACGATCCGGCTCTGGCCGGCCACCCGGGATCTCCAGCGGCAGGCCGAGTCTCTCATCCGCTCTTGGGACGATCAGTTGGCGGCGCAGATCCTCGCGCCGAATATCGACTTCGACCGTCCGCTGGCCGAGCGGCGTGCCGACATCCAGCGGCTGATCGAGCAGGTCGGGCCGCTGTGCGCGCCACCTAGCGATGCCGACCCGGTGCCCGACATCGTCTCGGCGACCAGCTCGGCCGACGTCACCTGGGCGATTCCCGCTGCGCGGGGCGAGCTGATCTGCATGATCCACCTGACACCTGCGGCACCGCCGCAGATCCAGGAGCTGGAGGTCACCTGCGCGCCGTACGGAACGCCGCGCAGCGCTCGCCCCACCGACATCTCTCCGCGCCGCAGCGCCTTCGGCCCGGGCTCGATGTCGTCGCTGCCCAACACCGGCGTCGAATGGTCGCGCTGACTGGACGGCAGCGCCCTATCCGGAGGCACGCAGCAGCAACCAGAGCACCAGACGCTCGTCCGGATCGTCCAGATTGAGCCCGAAGATCTCTGTCATCCTGCGCATCCGGTGTCGAAACGTGTTCTGGTGCAGGAATATTCGGCTCGACGCGGTGGGCACGTCACCGAAACAGTCCAGGTATGCGCGCAGGGTGTCCAGATAGCCGGTTCCCTTGTCCGCGTCGTGCGCGCACATCCGGTCCAGCACCTCGAGGGACAGCCGCGGGTCGCCGGCGATGATGTCCTGTAGATGCAGCAGGATGGTCCTGCTGCGGACGTCCGCGATGGTCGCAACAGCCGGCCCGTCGACACGCTCGGCCAACACCTGCAAGACCCGGTCGGCATCCGCCCGGGAGTGCGCGACCGCGGCGAGATCGCCGACCGTGCCGCCGATCCCGGCTCGCAGGCGCACCCGCAGCGACTCGAAGGCCCGAGTGAGCACGCGACCGACCAGCGCCGGCAGCACCGCGCGATCGGCGCCCCGACCGGTGGGCAGCAACGCGTAGATGGTCCCGCCCAGCGTCAGGCAGGCGGCCATCCGGTGCTGGCTCTCGCAGAACACCGTCACGAGGTCGGCCGTGCGGGCCAACAACGTGCCATCCGCATCATCGGCGGAGCCGTCGATCTGGAAGCCGACCACCGTCACATCGTGGCTGTCGACCGTCGGCAGCACCTCGACGGCCGGTCCCGGACGGCCCAGCAGTACCGCACGAAGCGCCTCGCCGCGCGCAGCACGCTCCAGATCCGCAGTGGTGCGCAGCCGCAAGATGTGCAAGGAGGCCAGCCGCGCCGCGTCAGCCAGCGCACGCTCCGCGTCTGGGGGAAACCCGTCGTTCCCCTCGATGGCCCAGATCGACCCGATGGGTTCGTCGCCGGCCCGGATCGCGGCAGCCAACCGCGGCCGGATCCCTGGAACCTCGACCCGCTGCACGGACTTGCTACGCCGAACCTGGTCGTAGAGGTCCGCCAGCCGGAACTCTGCCGGTACCCGTCGCCCCAGGATGCCGGCCTGCCGCGCGTCATCGATGGGCTGACCCGGCACGTTGGAATAGGCGAGCACGTGCTGGTGCGGGTCCTCGATCGCGATGGCGCCACCCACCATGGCTGCAACGGCGTTGGCCAGCGCGAACAGGTCCCCGGTGACGACAGCGGACAGCGGCTCCCGGCGGGCGCCCCGATCGCCCGCCACGGTGGCGGACAGCAGGAGGTGCAGATGCGGCCACGGCACCGCGTCGTCCACCAGCAGCAGTGCAATACGCCCCGATTCGGCAGCTCTGACGGCTGGCGCAAGGTCGTCGCCGTACGCCTTGACCACGACCGCGGCCACCTCGGCGGCCGCAGCCTGCCGGATCGCGGAGGCGGTGACGGGATCGGCGGGCCGGCAGCCGACCGCAAGCAGCAGCGTTCTTGGCCCGGGCGCAACCCCTTCGGCGATGTCCAGCAGGACGGGCTCGCCGGCAACCACATCGGGCCCGCGAGGCAGGCAGAGTGCCTGCAGCACCGGCGGGCCCACCGCGGCCAGCACCGACTGGAGCGTGTTCGCCCCGGCGGTCGGCACGGCACTCGGCACGGCACTCGACACGGCGGTGGGCACGGCGGTGGTCACCCTGGTAAGCCAATCACAGTCGCGCTGCCGCTGGGCGGCTTCGTATCGGCGCCGATCACGGCCACCGAATCGGCACGGTCTCGCGATGCACCGTCACGGCCGCCAGCGCGTCCTCGTCGACCTCGACGCCGAGGCCCGGCCCGGTCGGCACGGCGATGTGCCCATCCGAGAGTACGAACGGTTCGGTGATGATGTCGCGGGAGTAGAACCGATCGGACGCCGAGGTATCGCCAGGCAAAGTGAATCCGGGTAGCGCGGCCAGCGCCATGTTCGCGGCGCGGCCGATACCCGTCTCCAACATGCCTCCGCACCATACCGGCACCCCACTGGCCGCGCACACGTCGTGGACCTGCCGGGCCTGCAGATAGCCCCCCACCCGTCCCGCCTTGATGTTCACCACGCCGGTGGCCCCGAGGCGGATGGCGTCGGCCGCGCTCTTGGCCGAGGTGATCGACTCATCCAGGCACACCGGTGTTCGTAGTTGGCGCGCCAGTTCCGCATGCTGCGTCAGGTCTTCCTCCTCCAGCGGCTGTTCGATCAACAGCAGGTCGAACTCATCCAACCGGGCCAGGTGCCGGGCATCGGCGAGGCGATAGGCGGTGTTCGCATCCACCTGCAGCGGGATGTCGCCGAAGCGTTCCCGCACCGCGCGGACCGGCTCGATGTCCCATCCCGGCTTGATCTTCAGCTTGATGCGCACGTAGCCGGCGTCCAGGTAGCCGGCCACCACGTCGAGTAACTCCGCGACGGACGGCTGGATGCCGACGCTCACCCCCGACGGGATCGTGGCGTGCACGGCGCCCAAGTAGTCGGCCAGCGACATTCCGACGCACCGCAGCTGCGCATCCAGCACTGCCAGTTCCAGCGCCGCCTTCGCCATCCGATGGCCCTTGAAAGGCTCCAATACCGCAGCGACCTTCGACGCGGTGAGCGACTCGATGCCGGCCAGCGCCGGCACCAGGAACCGGCGGATCGTGGTGGCCGCCGCTTCGCTGAACTCCGGGGAGTACACGGGGCTGGGCAGCGTGACGCACTCGCCCCATCCCGGCTGCCCGTCGAGTTCCATCCGGACAAGCAGCACATCCCGCTCGGCCTGCACGCCGAACGATGTTTCGAAAGGCGTCACCAGCGGCATCCGCACCTGCACCAGCTCGGCGGCGGTGAGTTTCATGACGATTCCCTCCTGGTCAGGTAAGCGCTGTGCGGATCCAGCCCGACGATCCGGTGCCCGTCGGCAAGCACGCCGGCAAGGGCCTCCCGGAGCGCCGCGCGCCACTGGCGGGCGAGCGCCGGATCGGTGCGTCGCAGTGCCTCCACGTCAACGGGCAATTGCAGTAGCCGTTCA
This sequence comes from Actinobacteria bacterium 69-20, assembly GCA_001897425.1. Classification (GTDB taxonomy): domain Bacteria; phylum Actinomycetota; class Actinomycetes; order Mycobacteriales; family Nakamurellaceae; genus Nakamurella. The sequence continues at coordinate 366,388 of MKSW01000033.1, forward strand.
TGGCCGGTGCCGGACTGCAGCTCCGGCTGCTCGTCCTGCCGCGCGCACAAGACAGTGACCGCGTCGGCTGCGGCGGTGACGGCCGCGCCGGGAACAGGTTTACGCAGGTCCCACTCGACCAGCAGCCGGTCGCTGTGGTCACCGGCGTTGATGTGGTCCGTCATTTCGCCGTAGAAGTCGGGCAGGTACGCGGCGACCGTGGCGCCGAGCTTCACCAGGTTGAAGTGCGCGTTACGCCGGATCAACGGGTCAAAGGTCCAGGCAATGACGGCGATCCCGCGTCGCAACGCCCAGGCCCGCTGGTGCAGCTTGAGCACGTACCCGATGGCGCGGCCCTGATGCGACGGCAGCACCCCGGCGATGTGCGAGTGCAGTGCGCCATGGTCGGTGTGAAAGCCGGTTGCGGCACCCACCATCCGGTCACCCTCGAAGGCGGCGGCAACGTAATTGCCGGTGTAGTCGAACGCGCGCAGCATCGCCGGCGGAAGCGGAGCACCGGCGGGGTGCTCCCAGATCTGTTGCAGCACCTCGGCTGCCTGCTGATGCCCGGCCGGGTCATCGATCGTTCGCACCTGTACGCCGCTGCGCGCAGCAGCGCGTTCGGCATCCCCCTCTGCCCGGGCGAGCCTCTCCGCGGTGACAGCGGCCGCGGAGTCGGCAAGACCGGTCTCCTCGCTCCGCGCTCGCTCATGGGCTACGGTGTCGCTCACAGAGCCCAGCGTGCTGAAGGGCACCGGATCGACGCATCGTCGCGGCAACCGATCATTGTCCGGGTGCATGGTTCTGGGCCACTATCGCGGCGACCGCACGGCGTCCACCAGCGCCGCCACCAGAGCAGCCCGGTCGGCCATGGCGGCGACGCTGGCCCATTCCCCTTCGGCGTGCGCGTGATCACCGACCGCGCCGAGCCCGTCGAGGGTAGGCGTGCCGACGCCCGCCGTGAAGTTGCCGTCCGACGCACCGCCGACCGCCGCATCACGCAGCGGAGGCAGGCCCATCCCCTCGGCGAGTGATCTGGCGAGCGCGAACAGGCCGGCCGATGCCGCGCCATCCAGCGGGGGCCGGTTGATCTCGCCGGTGAGATCCAGGCGTGCGCCCGGCAGCGCCGGCAGCAGGCCGCGCATCGCCTCGTCCACGCGCCGCTGTTCGGCCGGGTCACCCGCTCGCACGTCGACGGAGATCTCCGCCAGGTCCGGGATGGTGTTCATCGTCCGCCCGCTATGCAGCACGGTGGGGGTGACGGTGGTGCCCACGGCGGAGGCGCCGAGGGCGTCGATGGCGAGCACCTGATGGGCGGCCTCGATAGTCGCGTTGATGCCGGCCTCGGGCTCGAGACCGGCATGAGATGCCTTGCCGTGCACCTGCATCCGGTACATAGAGATTCCCTTGCGCGCGGTCTTGAGCGCGCCGGCGGCGCTGGCCTCCAGAACCAGGGCGGCCCGCGCGCCGGTGGCCTCGGCCTCGATGAGGGCGCGGGAGGTCGGCGAGCCGATCTCCTCGTCCGCGGTCACCAGGACCGTGACGCCCGTCAGGTCGTCCAGCGCGGCCAGCGCGTGGAACAGCTGCGCCAGGCCCGCCTTCATGTCGAACACGCCCGGTCCGGTCGCCCGATCCCCGTCGACCGAGAACGGCCAACGATCCAGGGTCCCCATCGGCCACACGGTGTCGCAGTGGCCGACCAGCAGCACCTGCGTGGGACCGCCGCCGCGCCACAGCAGGTGCCGACGGCCCTGGATCTCATGGACCAGGGGCGTGATGCCGATCAGTTCCTGCCCGAGATCGCCGACGAGTTCGGCGCAGGCCGCCACTGCGCCGAGATCATTCGACGGCGACTCGCAGGAGACCAGCGTCGCCACGTCGTCCAGGATCTGCTGCCGCCGGGCCCGGAGCCACGGCAGCAGGGTCGCATGGTTCACGCCGTGCTCCGCGCGAACACCCGGCCGCCGACCCGCAGGTACCGCGCCGCCTCGTCGGACCCGGGCGCCGGCGCGGGGAACATCACCGCCGGGTGGGTGCCGCGCAGCGGAACGGCAGCCACCAGCATGACCGCGTCGGTCGATTGCGAGTGCGGCACCAGGTCGAATGTCTCCGACAAGCCCGGGTCCCCGGTGGACTCATCGGCCTCGGCCGTGACCGTGGCGGCGACCCGACCGTCCGCGACCCGCACCTCGACCGCCTTTCCATAGTGGAGATACGTTCCGGCCAGCCGGTCGACGTCGACGGCGGGCGGGTCCGCCGGCGGGCACACCTGTTCGGGCACGGGCGCACCCGCGAGTCCGGCGAACAACGGAGCGGCGAACGCCTCGAACAGCCGGCCGCCGTCCGGCCCGTTGGTGAGCAGCACCGCGACGCTGCCGGTGGGCGGATGCACCCGCAGGAACGAGAACTGGCCGTCCGTCCCGCCGTCGTGCCCGAGGACGGTCTGGTCGCCCCAGCGGTAGCGGATCCAGCTCGCGCCGATGCCCTCGATCGCTCCGAAATCCGGAACGGCAACCTGGAGCCGCTGCATCTCGTCCACCGCCGCCTGCGAGAGCAGCCGGGTGCCATCCGGAGCGAGGCCGCCGGACATGTGCAGTCGCGCGAAGGAGACCAGGCCCGCCGGATCGGTGAATGGGGTGGATCCGGCCGGCCCGGCGGAATAGGGCATCGCCCAGCGCGGCGCCGGGACCGCCGGAGCACCGTCGGGTCCGGGGACGTGCCCGATGGCCACGCGGTGCAGGATGGCCTGATCGGCGAGCGTGCCACCGGGGATGCCGAGCGGATGCAGGAGCCGCTCGGACAGGATGCTGTCGAAGTCCGCCCCCCGCATGGTCTGCAGCAGCACCCCCAGGACTGCGAATCCGGGGTTGCAGTACGAGAAGAACTCCCCGGGGCGATGCAGCATGTCGATCCCGGCCAGGGACGCGACGTATCGGTCCACCGCATCCGCGCCGCGGCCGAAGTCGCCGAAGTAGTCCCCCTGGATCCCGCTGGTGTGGGTGAGCAGGTGGCGCACGGTGATCGCAGCGCTCGCCGCCTCGTCACCGACGTCGAAGGCGCCGAGGTAGGTCCGGACCGGCTCATCCAGCGCGACGAGGCCGTCATCGACCAGTTGCATCACCAACGTCGCTGTGAACAGCTTGGTGATCGAACCGATCTGGAACCAGCTGTCGGCGGTGACGGGGTATTGCGTGGCGCAGCTCAGCACCCCCGCGGCACCGGTGACCAGTTCGTCGCCACGAGCCAGCGCGAACGCCGCGCCCGGCACGTCGAACCGGTCCAGCAGCGCGGCGAGCCGATCCGCCAGCTCCGATGCTCGACTCTGCAGCGGCGGGCCGGCCTCTTCGAAGGTGCTCATGGAGTGGCACGTTAATCCGGCCGGGTCGGCGCGGCATGGTCGCTGGGCACGATCTGCTGCGCCGGGATTGTGGCCGTAGCACACCCGCCTGCCACCGGCGCACGCGCATGGGCGGACCTACACGCGGTGGAGCGGCCCCAGGTTCGCGCGCAGCCCGACGTTTGCCAGCTGGTAGGCCACGACGAGCAGGCCGACCACCTCATCCGGATCGGCAAGGTCGCGCTCGATGGTGCGCGACCCGGTTCGCCGCACCCCTGGGATCGCCTCGGCCAGTTCGGCAGCGGTGACGGTCGGCATGTCTATGGCGAGGTGCAGCCGCTCGGGAATCGCCACCGGTCGCACGGCACCGGCCTGCCGCACCGCCTGGGCGGCACCGTCCCGCTGATCGCGGCGTTGGTCTCTGCCGTCATCAACTGCTGGGCCCGGGGATAGCCGTGGCCGCCGCGCACGACCTGGTCCATGATCGCGATGCCCGCGATGCCTTCCATGTCCACCGAGATGTAGACCTGCACGCGAAACTCCTTCTCTCACATGCCGAACGGCGTCTCGGGCTAGCGAGCGGAAGCGACCGGCCCCGCGCCGGGCGCGGCCATCCGGTGCCCCAGTCGCAGCCCCCAGCGCAGTGCGTCCACCCGGCCGGCACCGTCGCGCAGGAAAATGCCGGCCGGCTCGGCGGGATCGTCGTCGGTGGCGAGCACGTCGTCCCCGACGAAGCGCGCCCGCAGCCGTGGCCCGTCCAGCACCGGTTCTGCCGGGTAACGCGTCCGCACCGTGAGCCCGTCATTGGCGCGTCGCACTTCCACGTACGCGTCGCCGGTTCCGTAATCGCCGGTCAGTTGGTCGATGTCGGCCGGCGGCGCCGTTTCGGGCAGGGGCGCGACGACAGTGCCAAGCACGTGGTGCATCGCCCAGTCGAGCACCAGTCGGCCGAGCTGCTCCCCGGGCCGGGCGTTGGTCAGGGTGGTGACGGCGAACTCCTCGTCGGGCACCATGGCGAAGGCCGATAGGTGCTGGTAAGACACATTGCCGCCGTGGGCCACCAGCAGGTATCCGGCGCGCTCCCGCAGGAACCAGTTGATGCCGACGTCCATCGCCGGGTTCATGCTGCTTCGCGGCCGGCGCATCATCTCGCGGGTCGAGGTGTCGATCGGGGCTTCGATCGCGGCGGAGCCGTCGCCGCCGGCACACTCCCCGGTGAGGTGGAACCTGGCGTAGGCAAGCTGGTCGCGCACCGAGGACACGATGCCGCCGGTCGGAGTGAAGCAGCGCGGCATCGGCCAGTCGGGCACCGGGACCTGCGCGCCGTTCTTCGCCCTGTGGCCGACGGCATGCCGGCGGTTGGCGACCTCGGCCGGGAACAGGAAGGTGTTCATGAGGCCCAGCGGTTCGAGAACCCTGCTGCGCAGCAGGTTTTCGTAACCGTCATCGGCGACGGTCTCGACGAGGCGGGCGGCCACCACCAGCGAGACGTTGTTATAGGAGGCGCGGTCGCCCGGCGCCGTGTGCTGCGGCACTCCCGGCAGCTGCTCCGCGACCGCGCGGGCCAGGGCGTCGTCTCCGGGGCCGGTGTCGAAGAATACGTCACCGACCCAGCCGGCGGTGTGGGTGAACAGGTCGGCGACTCGGACAGCGGCGCGTTGGTCGTGCAGTTCCGCCGGGCAGGTGAGTATCCCGGGCAGGTACTCGTGCACCGGGCGGTCCAGATCGAGCAGGCTGCGCTGCACCAGCGATATGGCCAACGTGGCGGTGAACGTCTTCGAGGTCGACCCGATCATGAAGAGCGTGTCCGGGTCGATCGGCAGCGGATCGGCCCGGCTGGTGACGCCCGTGGTCGCGACGGTGTCCACGCCGCCGTGGGTGATGCCGACGGCCGCGCCCGGCACGCCGAGTTCCGCCGCGGCGCCATCGAGGAACTGCTGAAGGTCGCGCTGCAGGGCGGTGGCGGCGCTCGCGGGGGTGGACATGGCGGTGACGCTAGCCGTCGACCGGCGGCCGACCATGGTGCCGAGGCACGAATCTTCCCGCGGTACATGTGCCGGGCCCACCATCCGGAACGGTGGAGCCCTCCGGATGATCAACTGCCGGGTATGACGGGCCATGCCCTTCCTCGGGGATGCCCTTCCTGCGGCGGGTGCGCCTCCGGGTCAGTGGAACCGGCGGAGGCGGAGCGAGTTCGTCACCACGAACACGGAGCTGAAGGCCATGGCGGCGCCGGCGAGCAGCGGGTTGGCGAGGCCGAGCGCGGCGAGCGGGATCGCGGCGACGTTGTAGGCGAACGCCCAGAACAGGTTTCCCTTGATGGTGCGCAGTGTGCGGCGCGAGAGCCGGATCGCGTCACCCGCGGCCGCGAGGTCGCCGCGGATCAGGGTGAGGTCGCTGGCGGCCATCGCCACGTCCGTGCCGGTGCCCATCGCGAGGCCCAGGTCGGCGGCGGCCAGCGCTGGCGCGTCGTTGACGCCGTCGCCGACCATGGCCACGACGGCGCCGCGGTCCTGCAGCCTTTTCACCGCCCGCACCTTGTCCTCGGGGAGGACCTCGGCGATGACGTCGTCCGCCCCGATGCCCACCTGCGATGCGACAGCCGTGGCGACGGTGCGGTTGTCGCCGGTCAGCAGCAGGGGCTTGAGGCCCAGCCGACGCAGTTCGGCGATGGCCGCGGCCGAGGTCGGCTTGACGGTGTCGGCGACGGCGAACAGTGCCCTGATCGCCCCGCCCCAGCCGGCGGCGACCACCGTCGCGCCGCCCTTCTCGGCGGCCCGGCCGGCCTTCGCGAGCGCCGGGTCGAGCGCCAGGCCGCGCTCAGCGAGCATGGCCAGCCGACCGACCGTGACGACCCTCCGGTCCACAACGCCCTCGACACCGTGACCGGCCGTGGCCGAGAACTGCGTCATGGGCGGTAGTTCGGCGACGGACGCGCCCAGTTCTTCGACGGCGCCGCGCACGATCGCCTGCGCGATGGGATGTTCGCTGCCGTTCTCCACGGCGGCGGCCGACCGCAGGACGTCGGCACGGTCCGCTCCGGGCGCGAGCAGCACGTCGGTGAGCGTCATGCGCCCGGTAGTCACCGTGCCTGTCTTGTCCAGCAAGATCGTGTCGACTTTCCTGGTGGATTCGAGGATCTCGGGGCCACGAATCAGGATGCCGAGCTGCGCGCCGCGCCCGGTGCCGACCAGCAGGGCGGTCGGCGTGGCGAGCCCGAGCGCGCACGGGCAGGCGATGATGAGCACCGCGACGGCGGCGGTGAACGACGGCTGCACACCCGAGCCGATGAGCAGATGCACGGCCAACGTCCCCAGCGACAGCAGGATGACGATCGGCACGAAGACGGCCGAGATGCGGTCGGCCAGCCGCTGCACCGGCGCCTTGCCGGACTGGGCGTCGCGTACCAGCCGGGCCATGTGCGCGAGTTGGGTGTTCGCGCCGACTCGGGTCGCGCGGACCGTGAGCAGCCCGCCGGCGTTCACCGTGCCGCCGACCACGCGGTCCCCGCGGCCCACCTCCACCGGCACGGACTCGCCGGTGATCATGGACGTGTCGACGGCCGAGGCGCCGCCTTCGATCTCGCCGTCCGTCGCGATCTTCTCGCCGGGGCGCACCAGGAAGACCTCCCCGACGGCGAGCGCGCCGATGGGCACGGTCTGTTCGGCGCCGCCCCGCAGCACCGTCACTTCCTTGGCGCCGATCTCGGCGAGCGCCCGAAGTGCTTCTCCGGAGCGGCGTTTCGCCCGCGCCTCGAAGTAGCGGCCGGCGAGCAGGAACAGCGTCACCCCCGCGGCGACCTCCAGGTACACCTCGGGAGTGCCGCCCGGGGCCGGCAACCAGGCGAACGCCATGCGCATGCCCGGCTCGCCGGCGCCGCCGAGGAAGAGCGCATACAGCGACCAGAGGAACGCGGCCGACACGCCGACCGAGATGAGCGTGTCCATGGTCGCCGCGCCGTGCTTCAGGTTGACGAGCGTCGCCCGGTGGAACGGCCACGCGGCCCACGTCACCACCGGGGCGGCGAGGGTGAGCGCCAACCACTGCCAGTAGGTGAACTGGATCGCCGGGATCATCGACAGCACGATCACCGGGATGCCGAGCGCCGCGGCGCCGATCAGCCGGGTGCGCAGCGCGGTGAGTTCGCGGGATTCGCCCGCGGGTGCCTGCTGCGCGGCCCGATCGGCCTCGCGATTGACCCCGCCCTGCGCCTTACCATGGACGAGACCCGTTGCCGCGGAACGTGTATCCGTCAGAACGTCGTCATCGGCGGCACCCCCGACGCCGCCGGCCGCCTCGCCCGGAAACAGCGGGGCGGACGGCGTCGCGGTGTAGCCGGTGGCCGCCACCGTCGCGATCACGTCGTCGACCGTGAGCGACTCGGGCAGCGACACCCGCGCCTGCTCGGTCGCGTAGTTCACGGTCGCCTGCACGCCGTCCAGCCGGTTGAGTTTGCGTTCGACGCGGGCGGCACAGGATGCGCACGTCATACCGCCGATATCGAGTTCGACGGTGCGGGTGGCGGTGCTCACGATCGGTCCTTCTCTCGGTGGGCGCGGCCCGCGACGGTGCGCGGCCCGGGCGCGGCTTACACCAGCTCGTAGCCGGCTTCCTCGACGGCGGCCTGTACCGCAGACCGCTCCAGCTCGGTGTCGCTGGTGACCTGCACGGTCGATTCCCCGCCGGACACCAGGAAAACGTCGACCTTGCTGACGCCGTCCAGTGCGCTGAGCTCCTCGGTGACCGAGTTGACGCAGTGCTGGCATGTCATTCCGGTGACGCTGTACGTGTTCTGGGCCATGGGGGCCGTCCTTTCGGTCGAAAGTGGTTCGCTGTTCGGGCTTGTCGAGTATGACGATGTTCGCGTCCGCGCGGTGCGGGGGCTAGCTGCGCACCAGCCGGGCCACGGCCGCCGAGGCTTCCTGCACCTTGAGCACGGCCTCCTGCCCGCCGTGTTCGGCGGCGTGCAGCACGCAATGGTTCAGGTGCTCGTCCAGGAGTTCCAGCGAGAACGACTTGAGCGCACTGGTCGCCGCGGACACCTGCGTGAGAATGTCTATGCAGTACTGGTCCTCGTCGATCATCCGTTGCAGCCCGCGGATCTGGCCCTCGATGCGCCGCAGACGCTTGAGGTGCTCGTCCTTGCGGGCGGTGTAACCGTGCGGTGGCGCCGGCTTTGGTAGTTCCTGTGTCGCCAGTGCCTTTGCCGACGGCGCCTCCGGTCGACTTGTCGTCATCCTCGTCACCTGCCGTCCTCGATCTCCGCGACCGATACTATACCCCCCTACGGTACCTAGGAAGGTAAGTTACGCCGGTTCGGGTGTGACGCTGGTCGCTGAGACCCGCTCGCCCACGCCTGGTCGCTGGTGTCGAGTGGGAGTCCTGCAGAGAATATGGCGCCCGAAACTCTGCAGGACTCCCCGTCGACGCGAAAACCGGGCATCGGGACGCGAGGCAGAACGGGTAGGTGACGCCGGGTCGGGTGTGACGCTGGCCGCTGAACGGTCAGCCGGTCGACCGCCATCACGCGGCGACGAGGACGTCGATGCCCGCCGCGCGCAGCGCCGCCAGCTGCCGGGCATCCGTGCCCGCGTCGGTGACGAGCGTCGAGATGTGCTCCGGCGCAACGGTTTGCACCAGGGCGTCGACGCCGATCTTGGTGTGGTCGGCGAGCACCACTACCTCGGGCGCGGCGGCCGCGAGGGCGCGATCCATGCTCGCCACCCCCGGGTGCGGCGTGGACAGCCCGCGCTCGACGGTGAGCCCGTTGCCCGAGAGGAACGCGCGGTCCGCGCGGATGGCCGCCAGGGAGCTCTCGGCGGCCGCGCCGATCAGCGAGAACGTCGCCCCGCGCAGGTGGCCACCCGTCATGGTCACCTCGACGTCCGGCGCCGCAGCCAGCACCTCGGCCACCAGGACCGAATTCGTCACCACGGTCAGGTCGCGTCGGGTCGCGATGGCGCGGGCCAGCAGCTGCGTCGTGCTGCCGGCGCCGATCACCACGCTGTCGCCGTCGCGGATGAGGCCGGCCGCCCGCTGCGCGATGGCGGCCTTCTCGGCCGCCGCGACCGATGTCTTGGCGGAGTAGCTCGGCTCCGGCACCTCGGACGTGGGCGCCAACGCACCACCCCTACTGCGCACGATCAGCCCGTCCCGCTCGAGGCCCTGCAGATCACGCCGCACAGTGACCTCGGACGCGTCGGTCAATCGGCACAGGTCGCGCAGCGATGCGGCGCCGGTCCGCAGCACGGCATCGAGCAGCACGCGGCGGCGCTCGGCGGGGAACATGGCAGTATCGTAACTGATCGAATATGATCGATACATATCGAATTCGATCGAACAACGACGCCTTGTCAGAAGCACGAGGGCACGCGAGAGGAGCGCCGATGGCCGCGCACACGGTCTACCGCACCCCGATACACCTGGCCGACGGGCGGGAGCTCATCTACTTCGACGAATCGCCGGGCATCGACCGGTCCGCCCCCGACTCGCGTGATCTTCCGACGGTCGAGCACCACTCGCAGGTCCGGTACGACGCGCTGGCTGGGGAGTGGGTCGCGATCGCGGGCCACCGGCAGACCCGCACCTACCTGCCGCCCGCGAACCTGTGCCCGCTGTGCCCGTCGACGCCCGAGAACGCTTCGGAGATACCGGCTTCCGGCTACGACGTGGTGGTGTTCGAGAACCGCTTCCCGTCCTTCGCCGGCGCCGGTCCGGCTGCCGGGCCCGCGGGGGATCCGGCCGATCTCACCGCGGCGCGGCGCGGCAACGGCCGTTGCGAGGTGGTGTGCTTCACCTCCGACCACCACGCCACCATGTCGCAGCTCCCAGACGCGAGAATCCGCACGGTACTGGACGTCTGGACCGATCGCACGCGGGCACTCGGGCAACACGAGGGCGTGGAGCAGGTGTTCTGCTTCGAGAATCGCGGCATCGAGATCGGCGTCACCCTCGACCACCCACACGGGCAGATCTACGGCTATCCGTTCGTCACACCGGTCACCACGCGCATGCTGGAGCAGGTCGCCGCGCACCGAGAAGCCCACGGCAGCAACCTGTTCGCGGACCTCCTCGCCCGCGAGATCGGCGGCCCGCGGCAGGTCGCGGCGAACGAGCACTGGGTGGCCTTCGTCCCGTTCGCCGCCCGGTGGCCGATCGAGGTCCACGTCTACCCGCGCCGACAAGTGCCCGATCTGCCCGCCCTCTCCGATGACGAGCGCGACGCCTTCGTGCCGATCTACCGTGAGGCGCTGCTGCGCATGGAGGGCCTGATCCCCGAGCCGCTGCCGCTGATCACCGCATGGCACCAGGCGCCGGTGCGCACCGGGCGTGAGGATTGGTGGATGCACCTACGTCTCACATCGATCCGCCGTGCCCCCGGGAAGATCAAGTATCTGGCCGGCTCCGAGTCCGCGATGGGCGCCTTCATCAACGACACCACCCCGGAATCCGTCGCTGCCAGCCTGCGGGAGGTGGCGCTGTGAACACCGAAAGAACCGAGTATGACGCCGTTCTCGCCGATCCCGCCGGCGTGGCACCACGGGAACCGATGCGCGTGCTGGTCGCCGGCGGTGCCGGGTACATCGGCTCCGTGGTCACTCGGCTGCTCATCGCCGAGGGGCACCACGTCACCGTGCTCGATGACCTGTCCACCGGGCACGCCGACGCGGTACCCTCGGGCGTAGAGCTGGTGCGGGCGGACATCGCCGACGCCGGAACGATTCTCGCCCGCGGAGGCTTCGACGGGGTGTTGCATTTCGCGGCGAAGTCCCTGGTCGGTGAGTCGGTGTCGGACCCTGCGAAGTACTGGCGGACGAACGTTTGCGGCACCCGCGCCCTGCTGGACGCGGTCGCCGAGTTCTCCGTGCCGCGCCTCGTGTTCTCCTCGACGGCGGCGGTCTACGGCGAGCCGGATGCGATCCCGATCACCGAGGACGCACCCACCCGACCCACGAATCCCTATGGGGCGTCGAAACTGTCGGTCGACATGATGCTCGCGGGCGAGTGCGCCGCGACCGGCCTCGGCGCGGTGAGCCTGCGCTACTTCAACGTGGCCGGGGCGGCCTGGGGCGCGGGTGAGCGGCACGGCACCGAGACACACCTGATCCCGCTGGCCCTGGACGCGGCCGCCGGGCGCCGCGGCCCGTTGACGATCTTCGGGGAGGACTGGCCCACCCCGGACGGCACCCCGATCCGCGACTACATCCACGTCGCAGACCTCGCCCGGGCGCATGTCCTGGCGCTCGGCGCGGCGACCGCCGGCCGACACCTGATCTGCAATCTCGGTTCGGGGCAAGGGTTCTCGGTGCGTCAGGTACTTGACGCCGTCACGAACGTCACCGGCCTGGACGTCCCGCAGCAGGTCGGCCCGCGCCGCGCCGGCGACCCGGCTCGGCTAATCGCCTCCCACGAAAGGGCGCGCGCGGAACTGGGCTGGGCGCCGCAGCAGGGCTTGGCGGACATGGTCCGCGATGCCTGGGATTTCGCCGCAAACCTGGCGAATCGATGAGAACCAACCCCGCTTCCCCGGGCGACCCGGATATGACGAGGTCCCGATGAGCGCCACCGAGACCTTCCGCGCCCGCTTCGGGGCGGACCCCGCCGGGGTCTGGTCCGCGCCGGGGCGGGTGAACCTGATCGGCGAGCACACCGACTACACCGGCGGTCTGGTGCTGCCGTTCGCGATCGCCGCCCGCGCGCAGGCGGCGATCGGCCCGAACGGCTCCGGTATCTTCCGAGTGACCTCGGCGCAACGCGGGAACGACGTCATATCCGTTGCGGCGCAGGACATCCGGCCGGGCGCACCGGCCGCGAAGGGGTGGCCGGCGTACCCGCTGGGCGTCGTCTGGGCCCTGGCCGACCGCGGCATCGACGTGCCACCGCTCGACATCGCCCTGGACTCCGCCGTCCCCGCGGGCGCCGGGCTCTCCTCGTCGGCAGCGGTGGAATGCGCTGTCGCACTGGCGATCTCGGACCAGCTCGGCTCCGGATTCGACCGGCCCACGCTCGCGCGGATCGCGCAGCACGCCGAGAACGATTTCGTCGGGGTGCCGTGCGGCCTGATGGACCAAATGGCCTCGGCGGCGAGCACCGAAGGACACGCGCTCTTCTTCGACATCGGCGCGGGCACGACCGAGCACATCCCGTTCGACACGGCTGCCGCGGGACTGCGCATGCTGGTGATCGATACCCGCGCCCACCATTCGCTGGCCGACGGCGAGTATGCGAAGCGGCGCGCGGACTGTGAGTTCGCCGCCGAGCAACTCGGTGTCGAGCTGCTGTCGCAGGTGCCGTTCGCGGGGCTCGACGAAGCCCTGGGACAGCTCAACGGCCCGCGCGCTGCCGTGCTGCGGCGCCGCGTGCGGCACGTGATTACCGAGAACGAGCGGGTGCGCGAGACCGTGGCGCTCCTGCGCGCGGAGCGCATCGCCGCGGTCGGCCCGTTGCTGTCGGCGTCGCACGCCTCGCTCCGGGACGATTACGAGGTGTCTTGCGCGGAACTGGATCTCGCAGCGGAAACCGCGGAGCAGGCTGGCGCTCTCGGCGCCCGGATGGTCGGCGGCGGCTTCGGCGGGTCGGTGATCGCACTGACCTCATCAGACCGGGCGGGTGCGGTCGAGAGCAGCGTCATGGGCGCCTTTTCGCGCGCCGGATACCCGCGGCCGGTCGTCCGCAGCGTGACCCCCGCGGCCGGCGCCCGCCACGACGCCTGAGCCCACCCCGTTCGCGGGACGCGGTCACACGGCCCGCGGCCGCGCGGCGAGCAGCTGGGTGACCCCCAGCTACTTCACCCGCAATTACTTGACCGACCCGGACATCAACCCGCCGATGAAGTACTTGCCCAGGATGATGTACACCGCCAGCGTGGGCAGCGACGCGAGCAGCGCGCCCGCCATATTCGAGGCGTAGTCCGGGTTCTGGCCGGACGCCAGCGAGTTCAGCACGAACGTCACCGGCCCGTTGTTCGCGTTCGTCAGGAACAGCGCGAACAGGAAGTCGTTCCACGCCGAGGTGAACTGCCAGATCAGCGTCACCACGAAGCCGGGGATCGAGATGGGCAGCACGATCGACCGGTAGGTGCGCCACATGCCCGCGCCGTCGACCTTGCCGGCCTCCAGGATCTCGTTGGGAACCGTTGTCGCGTAATAGTTCCGGAAGATCAGCGTGCAGATCGGGATGCCGTAGATCACGTGCACCACGATCAGGGTGCCGATGCCCTTCGGCAGGCCGAGATCGTTTGCCTTCAGCATGATCTCCTGCAGCGGGATGATCACCGCCTGGTACGGGATGAACATGCCGAACAGGAACAGCGTGAAGACGATGTTCGCGCCCGGGAAGCGCCACTTCGCGAACACGAAGCCGTTCAGGGACCCCAGCATCGAGGACACGGTCGCGGCCACCACCGCCATCACGACGGTCCGCAGCAGCGGCCCCGACAGTTGATCCCAGGCCTTGGCCCAGCCGCTGAGCGACCAGTGCTCCGGCAGGCTCCACGCGGTGGTGGGCCGGATGTCGCCCGCTGTCTTGAAGCTGGTCACCACCATCACGTACAGCGGGATCAGGATCAGGATCACGAAGGCCAACAAGAGGGCAAACCGCACCGTGCGGGCGGTGACGGTGCGCCCCGTCAGTTGCTTGCGGACCTTCGTCGGACGCTGGGCCGGTGCAGGGACCGGGACCGGCGCCGTGAACTCGCTCGCGGTTGCCGTCATGATCCCTGACTCTTCTCGACGTGGTTCGTGTAGATGAGGTATGGCACTACGACCACCGCCACGATGAGCAGCAGGATCGTCGCGTTCGCCGCGGCGTTCGCCGGATCGGACTTCGAGAACAGTTGCGTCCACATGTATGTCGCCGGCACCGCGGCGGCGTAGCTGTTCGCCCCGGCGATCGAGTAGATGAGGTCGAACATCTTCATCGACATGTGCCCGATGATGATCAGCGCCGACAGCGCGATCGGCGAGAGCTGCGGGAAGAGCACGTGCCGGTAGACCTGGAACTCGCTGGCCCCGTCCATCCGGGCGGCCTCGCGCTGATCCGTCGGGATGCCTCGGAAACCGGCCAGGAACAGGGCCATCACATAGCCGGAGAGCTGCCAGATCGCCGGGATCGCCATGGCGGCCATATTGAACGCCGCCGTCGACGACCACCACGAGTTCTGCAGGAACCCGAGGCCGAGGTGCTGGAAGAGCTGGTTCAGGCCGATCGCCTGGTCCCCGGTCCGATTGGACAGCAACCACTTCCACACCACACCGGCGGCGACGAAGGAGACCGCCATCGGGAACAGGTACACCGAACGGAAGATGCCTTCGCCCTTGACGCCCTTCTCCAGCAGCAACGCCCACAGCAGGCCGAAGAACATCGTGCCGCCGAGGAACACCACCGTGAGCACCAGCAGGTTCCACAGTGTGTGCTGGTAGTACGACTCCCCGAACAGCGACACGTAGTTGTCGAGCCCGACGAAGTGGACGTCCGCGTTCGGGTTGAAGTTGTGCTTGTCCGTCATCGACGTGGCCGCGTTCTTGTAGAGCAACCAGTAGACGAAGACCGCGATCAGCACCATCGAGGGTGCGACCATCGCGAGGCCGGGGCCCCAGGAACGCCAGCGACCGCGCGGGTGGCGCGGAGCGGGGGTACCGCTGCGCGAACGGGCCGCGGCACGGGACTCGGTGATCGCCGTCATAGCCGTTCCTTGCTCCTTCAGGGCTGCTTCACATTCACAGCTGCGTCATGGCTGCGTCATGACGATGGGGCCGATTCCATCACGGAACCGGCCCCATCGCCGAACTACGTCATCGCGAGATGCGGTGCTGGGTGGCGGCTACTTGATGTTGCTCTTGGCGGCCGTCACCAGCGCCGCCTGCAGCGCGGCCACGTCCTTGGAGCCGTAGAACTGCGAGACGGCCTGCGAGATCTCCGTGCCCCAGCCGAGATTCACCGCGGCACCGTGTGCGATCGAGGAGACGATCTTGTCCTTCTGGAACTCGCCCATCGCCCACTGCTGGTACGGCGGGAAGTCGTCCGGCTTGATGTCGGTGCGCGCCGGGATGGAGCCCTTGGCCAGGTTGAAGTCGTGCTGGCCCTGATCGGAACCGATCAGTCGCAGCCAGTCCTTGGCACCTTCGGCGTTCGGGGCGCCCTTGGGCAGGGTGAAGGAGTCCGCGAGGAAGTCGTAGACGCCGTCCTGGCCGGGGACCGCCCAGTAGCTGTAGTCGGTGCCGTCCTTCTGGCCCTTGGACGCGAACTCGGCCACGGCCCAGTCGCCCATCACGTTGTAGGCGGCCTTGCCGTCGATGACGGCGTCGGTCGCACCCGGCCAATCGTCGCCGTCGGCGGCGGTATTGGCGTACGTCAGCAGCGTCTTGTAGTCGTTCAGACCCTTGGTGACATCGGCGGAGGCCCAGTCGGTCTTGCCGTCGAACAGGCCGTTGTAGCCGTCGACGCCGAGGTCGGAGATCAGTACGGTCTCCAGCAGCTCGACCTGGGTCCACGTGCCGGCGACGGACAGCGGCGTGGAAATGCCGGCAGCCTTGAGCTTGTCCATGTCGGCGATCCAGGCGGCGATGTCCTTCGGCGCCGCCTTCGGGTCGAGACCCGCCTTGGTGAGCACCTTGTTGTTCACCCACACCACGTTCGCGCGGTGGATGTTCGACGGTACCGAGTAGATGTGGCCGCCGACGGTGAGGCGCGCGAGCAGGTCGGCCGGGAAGACGTTGTCCCAGCCCTCGGCCTTGTACAGGTCGTCCACCGGCAGGATCTGGCCGTTGTTGATGTAGTCGGTGAGCTCGGCGCCCGCGTGACCCTGGAAGGAGTCCGGCGGGTTGCCCGCCTGCAGGTCGGCGGCGAGCTTCGCCTTGGCGTTGGAGCCGGCGCCACCGGCGACGGCCAGGTTCACGAACTTGTCGTTGGGGAACTTCTCGCCGAAGAGCTTGACGAGCGCGTCCAGGCCCTTCTTCTCGGAGCCGTCCGCCCACCAGGTGAAGACACCGACGTTTCCGCCGGCGCCGCCGGCCTTGGCGGTCTCGCTGGAGCCGCCCGAGCTGGAGGAACTCTGGTTGGTGCTCGACTGGTTCGCACCTCCCGTCGATGAGCCGCACGCTGCGGCCACCATGCCGACCACCGCCAACGAGGCGATGACGATTGTTCTGCGCATGAACGCGTCCTTTCCGTGGGCAGACCACGAGTCATTGATCCGCGACATCTCACGGCGAGCAACCGGTGCCCGCCACCGGCTGATGCTATCCCCCTATGATGCTCATTCATAGGCAGAACTCAGGTCATTACTGCATTGTTATAATCAATGATTAGACAAAATGTCGTTTAATGGGCTAGCGACCTGGGCTCGGGACGCGGCGCGGTGATCGAGTAAGGTCAAGCCACCGCCCGTAAATGTCAAGAATATGGTCAAGACACCGCCGAATATGACGAAGTTCGTGACCACGCGATCACGATCCGCCACACCCCATCGGGAGGTGACCTGGTGACCGATGCCGATCGGGGCACCCGGCCGTCGCGCCTTCGTGAGCTCAGTCGATCTCTCGTGCTCACCGAGCTCGCGCGGTCCGGTGCGTTGAGCCAGGCCGATCTGGTGCGATCGACCGGCCTGTCCCGGGCCACCGTCGCCTCGATCGTCACGGACCTGCGCGCCGAGGGGCGCCTGGCTGCGCGGGTAGGAGCCGAGCCCGCCCGGCGCGGTCGGCCCCCGGCGCTGCTGCAACTGCAGGCCGGGCCGGACACGGTGATCGGCGTCGACTTCGGACACACGCACCTGACCGTCGCGGTCGCCGACCTGGACGGTCGGATCCAGGCCGAGCGGCACGAGCCGATGGATGTGCATCACGCGGCCGAGCGGTCGCTGGACCGAGCAGCCGAGGTGATCGCAGACCTCCTCGCCGAGATGGATCCGGCCGTGCCGCCCGTGATGGTCGGCGTCGGCGTTCCGGGACCCATCGAGCTGGACCCGTCGCACCCCAACGGGACCTTCCCGGGACGGGTGTGCGCGGGCACCGTGCTGCCCAGTTGGACGGGGTTCGACCCCGCCGCAGAGATGGCCAAACGCACGGGGCTGCGGGTGATCGCGGAGAACGACGCGAACCTCGGGGCGCTCGGCGAGCATCGGTTCGGTGCGGGCCGCGGCGTCGACAACGTGGTCTACGTCAAGGTTTCCAGCGGGATCGGGACCGGGCTGATCCTCGGCGGGGGGCTCTACCGCGGCTCGCGGGGTGCGGCCGGAGAGATCGGCCACGTGCAGGTCCGCGAGGACGGCGCGCTGTGCCGGTGCGGTTCGCGCGGCTGTTTGGAGACCGTGGCATCCGCCGACGCGGCGCTCGCGCTGCTGACCCCCGCACACGGGCGGCCGATGACGGCCGAGGACCTGTTCGCGCTCGAGGCCGCTCACGACCCGGGAGTCTTGCGCCTGCTCACGGACATGGGTACGGCCATCGGTCGCGTCATCGCGGTGGTGGTCGCGAACCTCGACCCGAACATGGTGATCGTCGGGGGGTCCATGGCACGGGATGCGTTGGTGGACAGTGTCGGCGTCGCAATCCGCCGGTTCAACCAGCCGTACGTCGCGACCGATATGACGCTCGCCCGTGCGGCGCTCGACGAGCGATCGAGCCTGATGGGCGCGATCGCGCTGGCCATCGAGGCCGTGGCGACGGCGTAGCCCGTGCTCCCTTGGCCTCGTGTGTTCCACGCGGCGGTTCGGCGCCGCCTGGCACACACAAGGCGGGAAACGGGAGGCGAGACGCGGGCAGCGAGGCGGGCGGTCAGTACGCGTCCAGCGAGTCGCCCGCCGTTCGGGTGCCGGTCACGATCGCCACACCCGCGGAGGTGCCGATGAGATCGGCACCGGCGTCCAGGAGTTCGTGAACCTGCCGCAGGGTACGGATCCCACCGGAGGCCTTGACGCCGACCGAATCCGGGACGCGCTTGCGCAGGTAGGAGATCTGGGCCACGTCGGCGATTCCGACGGCGCCGCGCGAGGCGTTCTTGACGAACGCGGCACCCGCCGCCACGGCCGCGTCCACCACGAAATCCCGCTGCGGGGCGGTGAGCAGCGGCAGCTCCAGCATGAACTTCACCGGCACCGGCCGCGCCGCCTCCACCACCGCGACGAGGTCCGCGGAGAACTCCGTGCGGCGACCGGACAGCGCCAGGCCGATGTGCACGGTGGCATCGATCTCCGCGACCCCGGCAGCCACCAGCGCAGCCGCGCCCGCGACGCGTTCGGCGGTGGTCGCCGATCCGTACGGGAAGTCCAGGATCGCGCCAAGGACGATGCCCGCAGAGCCGTTGCGACGAAGCAGTTCTCGGGCGAAGCCCACCCAGCAGCCCGGGACGGTGATGGCATTGAACCCGATCCGCTGCGCGTCGGCGACGTGTTTCTCGACCTGCGCGGCGGTGATCGCCTGTCCGATGAGCGTGTTCTGGATCCGGTCGGCCACCTTGAAGCCGGCGCTCGCCGCTGCATCACCCGACGCCACATCGTCCACCATGCTGGCAGTCTCGGGCCTTCGGCGACCCGCCGCCACTCGACGGCCCGGGCTCCCGCCACCAACCACCCCGGCCCGCACGCCAGGGCCTACTGTGTCGGGTCATGCGCATCTTGTCAATCCAGTCGTCGGTGGCATACGGATACGCGGGGAACAGCGCCGCGACGTTCCCGCTCCAGCGGCTCGGTCACGAGGTGTGGGCCGTGAACACGGTGCACTTCTCCAACCACACCGGATACGGCTCGTTCCGCGGGATCGTGTTCGAGCCCGCCGTCGTGGCGGACGTCATCCGCGGGATCGCGGACCGCGGCGTGCTCGGGTCGGCCGATGTGGTGCTCACCGGCTACCAGGGCTCGCCCGGCGTCGCCGACGTGGTGCTCGACGCGGTCGCGCGGGTGAAGGCGGCGAACCCGCGGGCCGTGTACTGCTGCGACCCGGTGATGGGCGATCTCGGGAAGGGCATGTTCGTGCTGCCGGAGCTGCCCGAGCTGATCCGCACCCGCGTCGTCCCGGCGGCGGATGTGGTGACCCCCAACGCTTTCGAGCTCGCCTACCTGGCCGGGACCGGCGGGGATCCGGAAGTCGCGGTGCCGGCCGATGTGCGGACTGTCGAGGGGGTGCTGGCCGCCGTCGATCGAGTGCGTGCCATGGGGCCGCGGACGGTGCTCGTGACCTCCCTCGACGACGCCTGGACCATCGCGCCGGTGCCCGGCGGCAGCCACGGTGCGGGCGACACCGGCGAGTTCTTCGGACTGACCGCCGGCGGCGGACGATCCGCGCACGCTGAGGATCCCGATTCGGCCGGGAATGACGGAGATGACGATGTTCTCGGCAGCGCCCGCACCCGAGCCTCTACCCAAACCCTCACCCCAGCCACCACCCGCACTGCCGACGCGCACGGCACGATCGGCATGATCGCGGTCGACGATTCCGGCGCGTACCAGGTCCGCACCCCGCGCCTGCCCCTGCTGGCCAACGGCGCCGGCGACGTGACGGCGGCGCTGTTCGTCGCGCACCTGCTCGAGGACGGGATCGAGCGGGCGCTGGCGGCCACGGCATCGTCCGTGTACGGAATTCTCGCCGAAACCATCCGGCGGGCCACGTCCGAACAGCGGGCGCGCGGAGGCAAGCCGGGCGCGGCCGGCACGGACGTGGAGATCGCGTTGGTCGAGGCGCAGGAGGCGATCGCCCACCCGCGATGCGAGTTCGAGGTGACGCGGCTGCGGTAGTCCCGCCGGGATCAGCCGCCGAGATCCGGCGTCCAGTTCCCGAATCGCGCCCGTACCCGCAGGTCGAGTTCATCCTGGTCGCGTCCGGACGTCATTTCCGATCGGCACGGTCATCCGCCATACTGGTCCAGTGGGTACGGCCGCCACCCTGGCCGTCCGGTGACATCACGACGATGTGCCGCCCCCGGGACGGACGTCCCGCGCGGGGCGTGAACCACAGAAGGCCATTTCCCCATGCACGACGGCAGTCCCGCGCCGACGCCTGCGCCCGACACGAACACTCGCCACCCCGACCCGCGGCCGTCATCCTCCGCGCGGCCGGCGGAGCCGGCGAACGACGTCATATCCGGTTCGTTGTGGCGCCTACCCGCGATGCGCCTGTTGGCCCTGTACACGCTCGCCGGATTCACCGGATTCTTCGCGACCATCGCCGCCCTGCCGGCGTGGGTCGCGGCCACCGGCGTTTCCGACACGTTGGCCGGCTTTGTGACGACAACGCTTCTGGTGGCAACGGTTTCGACGCAAAGTATCGTTCCTCGTCTGGTCGCCCGCGCGGGTATGACGGCGACCCTCGCGGTCGGCCTGGCAGCCCTGGGCGCACCGTCACTTCTGCTGCTGATCGACGGCGGCTATTGGTGGGTGCTGGCGATCTGTGCCCTGCGCGGGATCGGATTCGGGGCGATGACGGTGCTCGGCGCGATGCTCACCGCCCGGATCGTGCCGGCTGCGCGGCGCGGCGAGGCGATCGGCATCTACGGACTCGCGATCGCGGTGCCGAACCTGCTCGCGGTGCCGGGCGGGGTGGCGCTGGTCTCCGCCGGCCACTTCTGGGCGGTGGCGCTGCTGGGTGCCGCGCCGCTGCTCGGCCTGCCGACCGTACGTGCGTTGGCCCGCGCGGCGCGGGCCCGGGCCGACCGGCCAGCCCGCAGCCCATCGCCCGATACGGCACCCGCAGCCGCGCGTGCCTCGCGTCGCGCAGCGCGTCGGGCCGCGCTCGGTCCGGCGGTCGTGCTGATGGTGGTCACCTTGACCAGCGGCGGCTTCCTGACGTACCTGCCGATCGTCCGTCCGGACGGCGCGCTCGCCACTCTGGCATTGCTGACCTGGGGCGGGACCGGCGCGCTCACCCGCTGGCGCGCCGGCGTGATCGCCGACAGGTCGGGCTTAAGAATATTGCTGCCTTCCGCATCGGTCCTGAGCATCGTCGGCATCTGCGTGGTAGCCGGCGGACTGCTGTTGGGCGGTCCCGCCGACGCTGCCGCCGACACTGTCGCGAGCTGGCTGACAATCCTGGTGGGCTCGGCGATCCTGGGCATGGGATTCGGCGGGACGCAGAACCTGACCCTGCTCGCCGCATTCATGCAGGCCCGGCAGCGGGAGACGGCCACCGTGAGTTCGGTGTGGAACATCGGCTTCGACACCGGCACCGCCATCGGCTCCGGCCTGGTCGGCGTGATGGTCCTGGCCATGACGATTCCGGCCGCGCTCGCGCTCACCTCGGTGCTGATCGTGGCGAGCCTGCCGCTCGCGGTGCGCGGCGCCCGGCCGCCGCTGCCGGAGCCAAAGCCGGGACCAAAGCCGGAGCGGTAGCCACGGCGGTCACCGCGGCCCGGCCGGTGTCACGGCACGACGTTCACAGCACAGCGTTCGCGGCATCGCGGCCCGCTGGGAGCAACGTCAGCCGAGGGAGCGGCGCAGGAATTCGACCTGGGCCAGCAACAAATTCTCGGCGACCACCTCGTCCGACGCCATGTGCGTCATGCCGGTGAGCGGTAGCACCTGGTGCGGCTTGCCCGCGGCGAGCAGCGCGGCCGACAGCCGCAGCGTGTGCGCCACGACGACGTTGTCGTCCGCAAGGCCGTGGATGAGCATCAGCGGCCGGGTGAGCGCCGGCGCCCGGTCGATGAGCGAGTTGCGCCGGTAGACGTCCGGTTGGTCGGCCGGGTCGCCGAGATACCGCTCCGTGTAACAGGTGTCGTAGAGCGCCCAGTCGGTGACCGGCGCACCGGCGACCGCGGCGTGGAACACGTCCGGCCGGTCCAGCACGGCCAGCGCTGAAAGATAGCCGCCGTAGGACCAGCCCATGATGCCGACCCGGGCCGTGTCAATATCGTCCGGATATCGCTCCGCGACCCCGGCGAGCGCGTCCACCTGGTCGGCCAGGGTGACGGAGGCGAAGTCGTTCCGGATCTCCCGTTCCCAGGCGGGGCCGCGCGCCGGGGTGCCGCGTCCGTCCGCCACGATCACCGCGAAGCCCTGGTCCGCCAGCCACTGTGCCTGCAGGAACAGGCGACCGCTGGCGCGCACCTGCTGCGCATGGGGCCCGCCGTACGGAGCCATGATCACCGGCAGCCGGGCCGAGCCGGGTCGGTGCCCGCGCGGCAGGACGAGCGCCGCCCGGAGATCCCGTTCGCCCACCGTGAGCATCGTGACGCGCGGAGTGAACGGGGCCGGTTCGGCCAGGCTGCGCAGTTCGCCCACCGGAGTTCCGTGTGACGAAACGGTGATCGTCGTGGCGGCGTCATCCAACCGCGAGCCGGCGATGACGACCGTCTCACCACCGATCGCGCCGCTGTGCACCCCGGGGCCCGAGGACAGTTCCCGCACCGTGCCGTCATACCCGATCAGGACGAGCTGTTGTTCCACGGGGTCGGCGGAAACCGTTGCCAGCACGCCAGAATCGACGACGTCCAGCACCGCGAGCAGCTGGAGCCCGGGTGGGCTGATCGCTGCGCCGTCGATGGTCAGGCGGCGCGTCGACACCCCCGCCTCGCCGTCGGTGATGTCGCTCAGCAGCCGGCCGTCGGGCGCGAGCGCCGGAAGCCCGGGCACCAGATCGATCCACGCGGAATCGGTTCGCTGGTCGACGATCTCGCACGCCCGGCCCGGCTCGCCCTGCGCCGCCACGTCACGCTCCGCTGGCACGGCGGCCGCGCCCGGCAGGTGCGGCCGCAGGATCTGGGCGCGCCGCTGGTCCCGGCTGAGCACCTGCAGCACCGCGCCGACGTCCGACCAAGAAACCCGCGCGAGGTAGGGGAAACCGTCCATATCCCAAGGGATCTGGTGCCGCGCCCCGTCGAGCGTCACGTGCCAGAGGGTGACGTCGGCATTCGCGGTACCGGCGGCCGGATAGCGCTGCGGCGCGGGCTGCCGATCGGGGTGCGCGGGGTCGGCGATGTACCAGACCTGGACGGGGGCCTCGTCGTACCGCTCGACCAGGAGCGAGGCGCCGTCCGGCGCCCACCAGAATCCGCGGGCGCGGTCCATCTCCTCCGCCGCCACGAACTCGGCCTGACCCCACACCACCGTGCCGGAATCCGATTCGACCAGGGCGCGGTCGCCGGCGCCGTCGACGCCGATCACCCGCAGCGCCCCGCTCGACGCGTAGGCGATCCGCCGCCCCGTCGGGTCGATGCGCGGGTCGATCACGGCGCCTTGTGTTGGCAGGCAATGGGTTTCGCCGGTCTTAACCCGGCACGCCCACAGCGATCCGGACAGCGCGAACACCGCGACCGTCCCGGCCGGGTCTGCCGAGTAGGCCACGATCCCAGCCGCCGACTCCCGCGCCCGCTCGCGCCTGGCCCGCTCGGCCGCCGAGAGCTCTTCCCCCGCATCGCCTGTCAGCTTGCGCGGGTCGACCAGCAGGCGCTCCGTGCCCGCCTCGACGTCGAACGCCCACAGGCAGCCGGTGCGGTCGACGCCCGAAACGCTCCGGACGAACAGCACCGTCGCCCCGTCGGACGTGACGGTGATGTTCCGCGGCACCCCCAGCGTGAAGCGTTGCGTCCGCGCGAACAGCCTCGGAAACGAGTCGCGTGTCGCGCCGTCATCGACGAAAGTCGGATTCACCGGCCCATCCTCGCATGTCGACCCGCAGCGCCCAGTGCCGCGCCCGAGCCCGACGACCGGGACGGCGCGCGGGCGCGAACAGCGTCATACCGTCGGCCTGATATACGACAGCGTGGAGTGCGCCACCAGGTCGCCGTTCGCGTCGAACACCTCGGCCTGGCCGAACGCGATGCGCCGTCCGAGTTTCAGAAGCCTTGCGGTGCCGGTGATGTCGCCGCTCGTGCCGCGCAGGAACGAGGTCTTCATCTCGATCGTGACGGCCATCGGCTCGGAGCCGACTCGCGTCATGATCGCGAGCCACATCGCGAGATCGGCGACCACCTCGTAACTGGCGCCGTGCAGCACGCCGCCGGGCCGCAGCAGGTGCGGGGCGGACGCGAGGGCCACGGTCGCCGTGCCGTCACCGACGTCGACGACGGTCAGGCCCCACCATCGGCAGAAGGGCTGGCTCGACACCAGGCCCCGCGCCTCGTCCAGGGTGAAGGTCGCGGTATCGGTATCGTCGTCCATTCCTCCACCCTGCCCCACGACCCACTGCACCGCACGCTGCGCCGCCCGTCCGCCCGCCAGGACCGCCAGACCGTCTGAGCGCGGGCGTGTCCGTGGCCGCGCACTCAGGGCAGGCGCAGGCCGGGCCATCGTGTCAGCGCGTCCGATCCCACCAATCCAGCACGCGGGCACCCATCAGCGTCAACCAACGTGACGGTTGCCCCTCGACGGCGTCGACATCGAACCAGGTCCGCCCGGCGAGCGGCGCACCCTGCCACCACGTCCCGTCGGCCCGGCGGGCGGCGCGAACCAGCGCGACCGCATCGGCCAGCCGCGGATCCGGCGGCGTGCCGTCCACGAGCGACGCCTCTCGGAAGTGGTCGAGTGCGGCAAGGGCGTTGTACCGCCACCGGTTGGGGTAGACGAACTCCGTCACGAAGTCGCCGACCATCTCTCCTGTCGAGGCGCGGTAGAGCAGGCGCCGCGCCAACAGGTACTCCTCGCCGGACTGCCGCGCCGCGCGCACGCTCCCATCGCCGGTGATCGCCTCGTACGCGAGCAGCCCGCGCACGGCGTTCAGCGTCGAATGGAACGACGACCGCGTCGACCGGCCCTCCTCCGCCTCACAGTTCCAGCCTCCATCGGCCAGGCGATGCGCGGGGAACCATGCCGCCAGCCCCGAGATGTCAGCGCCAAGCCACGCGCCGCTCGCGAGGGTGAACGAGTTGATGCAGACGTCGACCTCGCCGCTCCAGTACGGGCGATCCTCGTACTCCCACCGGCTGTTCACCGCGAGCTTGTCGGCGGTGCCGGCAAGGACCGCCGCGTCCAGCCCCCACTCGCGCAGGTCCTTGAGCGCCCACGTGGTCGCGACCCACGGCTGGCCCGGCTCCTCGGCCTCGGCGCTGCCGAAGTATCCCGCAGGGAAGTAGGCACCGCCCGCCCACTGCCCGTCCGGATCCTGCCGCGCCAGCAGTGCCGCGCCGAACCCCTCCGTCGCCACCAGCGCCCTGGTCGCCTGCCATACCTGCGGCGCGGCGCCGTCCAGGTCCCGCTCGACCTGCCAGCGCACCGCAGGATCGGCGTCGCGCAGCCAGTCGCGCCATCCGCTATCGATAGGCATCCCCACACGGTACCCACGACCCCCGACGCCGAACATGCTCATCGGGCGCGACGAGCCAGCACCGACTCAGCGGCAAGATAGCGGTCCGGACAAGCAAATGCGCCGGATGCGCCCGACGCGCCGGACATGCAGAAAGCGCCACAACGGCGCAGCCGCGAACTGCGTAAGGTCCTCCCAGACGATCGGAACCGGCGCCGGCTCCCCGGACAACCCAGACCGAAGGGGTGGGGCAGATGAGTGCTGCAGATGGTCGTGCGAGCCTCTTCAAGGCGTACTCGTCTGGAGAGAGACCTCAGTTCCGAGCCGTCACTTCCGATGGCAACGGCGAGCTTTGGATGCTCGGCAAGGTCGCCTTCATCATCGCGCTCGTCCCCAGCGACTGCTCAGCGGAGCTGGCACTGGCGCTTCGAACAAGTCGCGAGACGGTGCTGACGGGCAAGTGCCCGACCTGTGGGGCGGTCCCGTCGTTTGACACCGACCATGGCGAGCGGTCGGTCGCTGACGTGCCCGTGATGGACGCAGTGTTTCAGCACCGCTTCACCTGCCCGGCAAGGCGTGAATCGGTCGAAGCTCTCGCTGCGGAATACCGCGAGCAACGCAGTGGCCGTACTGAAGCTGACAGGTTCGAGAGAGCTCAAGTCGCGACACGCGCGTCACAAAGGCAGATCAAGGCGGTCGCGGTTCCAGTGGACCCGGACGTCGCCCCCGACGTGGCACACCGCCTGCTCGGCAGGCTGCTGGCTCCGTCGGGTGGCCGGGTGCAGCGCTGTGAACACTTGGTGGCCGACCGGTATCAAACATGGAATGCACTCATCGCCGAAGGGGTTTGGCGGTGCGACCAGTGCGCTGCGTCCTTCGCGGACACGGTCAAGGCCGCCGGTCTGTACATGGGCGCTACTGAAGAGTTCACGTGTGACCTGTGCCGTCGGTACAGCCCGAGATCGCTGTCGCCTCTGGTGGTGCGGCAGGACATTTTCGTCATGACTGGGGCAGTATGTAAGAAATGCTTTGACAGATACGCGGATGATCGGGCGGAGGATGCGCAATGAAGACCGACACTCCCAGCGCCGGCACGGCTACCGTGACGGATCTTGACGCGGCGGTCTTGGCCGACGCGCAGCGCATGCTCGAGTCCTCGTCGCCGACCGACACGGTGAATCAGGCGCTACGTGAAGCGGTTCGGCGTCGACTCGCAACCGAGTACATCGACTACCTCCGCGGTCGCAGCGACGTTGACCTCGATGTGCGGGAGCGTGCGTGGCAGCGGTCAAGTACCTGATCGATACCAGCGCGATGACGCGCGTGGCAACATCCGACGCCGTTGCAAACAGGATTGAGCCGCTTCTCGAGGCCGGTCACGCCTGGACGTGCGCGATCTTGAACCTCGAAGCGCTGTTTTCGGCGACATCGCCGCAGGATTATGTGAAAATTTCCCGGTTTCGCAACGGCACGATGCTCCCCGCTGACACCGACGAGTGGTGTATGGATCGTGCGCAAGAAGTGCAAGCGCTCCTGGCGGAGCGCGCAGAGTGGCGGTCTGTTTCGGTCCCGGATTTGATCGTCGCGGCAGTGGCCGAGCGGCACGGATTGACGGTGCTGCATTACGACCATGACTATGACTTCGTTGCAGCCGTGACCGGTCAACCCGTCGAGTGGGTCGTCCCGAAGGGCACCGCCGACAGAACGCTGTCGACCGGTGGCACGACGGGTCCGCACCCTTGATGAATCTGCCGGCTCGGCAAGCAGCGTCGTTCGGCGAAACGATCGGCGCTTGCCAACTCCCTGTCTAGGGAATAGACCTCCCGCGCTGACACAGAACCCGCACAGAACCGGAGCAGAACCCGCACAGAAGACGGCGCCGGTCGGAGCCACCCGGCCCGGCCGACGCCGCCTGCTACTTCAGGGTTGTCAGTGCCGTGACATCTCACTGCGCGACATCCCCATGTGTGGCATCGTCAGCACCGCGGCACCGAGCACCACGATCACCGCGCCCGCGATGATGTTGCTGATCATGATGCCTGCGTCGACCGTGGTCCCGACCATCACCCATTGCGCGATGATGACCCACACCCCGAGGATCGGCAGCACCCAACTCATCCCGTGCGCCCGCGAGTACGCGGACCCGAGATCCAGCGCCAGCAGTGTCGCCGTCAGGCCCACAACCAGGTTCGAAACGGTGAGCGACGTATTGCCGGTATGGAATCCGATGATCCACGGAGAGACGGCAGTGTAGAGGCCCGCCAGCATGGCCAGACCTTCCACGGTGCGCGCCTGGGTGGTTTCGGAAACACGATCGAGTCGATCCCGGAGTTCAGCCATGTCCGGGTGCTCCGACATCGGGAGCCGACTCTGAACTGTCCCCTCAGTAGTCATAGCGACCACCTCCTGGTAGAGAGAAGACAACCTCAAACTACGCCGAATTTTGCCGCGACGATCGGGCATGACGCTGTTCTCGGGCCGGGCCGCACCCGGCCCATCGCACGATGCGGCGAGGGGGTTCCCGGGCGCCCGGACACCCCCGATGGGCCGGTCGGTGGGGCGGCGGATCGAAGTATCGTTCGGTCGATCTAGACCGTCTAGACTGGTCCTTAAAACAGGAGGCCCGACCGATGACGAGATGGCAGGTGCAGACCGCGAAGCAGCGGCTCAGTGAACTGCTGCGCGCGGCGCACGAGGCCGGCCCGCAGGTCGTCACCCGACACGGCGAAGATGTCGCAGTGGTCATGGACATCGCGGACTTCCGGGCGCTCACCGTCGAGGTCCCCGACTTCAAGGACTTCCTCCGCTCGGCCCCGATCGACGGCTTGGACGTTCGCCGCGACCGCACACCGGCACCCGTCATGGAGTTCGCCGCGGAGCTCGCGGACTGATGGGCTACCTCATCGACACCAACGTGGTGTCCGAGCTGCGTCGCCCACGCCCCCACCCCGGCGTCGCCAGGTGGTTCGCGGCGGCCCCCTCCGATGAGTTGCACTTAAGCGTGCTCACCGTCGGCGAGATCCGCCAGGGCATCGAGCGGCTGCGGCCGCGCGACGCGCCCCGTGCCGACGACATCGAACGATGGCTCGACGACTTGCATCGACAATTCGCCGATCGCGTGATCGCCATCGACCGAGCGATCGCGGAGAAGTGGGGCACGCTCAATGCGCTGCGCCCGCTGCCGGTGGTGGACGGACTGTTGGCAGCCACCGCCGCGGTCCGCGGTTGGACGCTGGTCACGCGCAACACGAAGGATGTCGACGGCCTCGGCATCGACCTGCTCAATCCGTTCGAAGGCTGACTCCGCCGGACGCCGGGCCGCGAGAATCCGCCGAGTCGACGCGGCACCCGTGGGCGGGGATGGCACCGCTCAGTCGGGGAGCGGCACGCGGAAGGTCCGGAGGGTGAGGGCGAGCAGGTCGTAGTAGCCGACGAGGATGACGAGGTCCACGACCGCGCGCGTTCCGAGAAGGTCCTCGAGTTGCTCGAAGGTGTTCTGACTGAGGTCGCGATCGAGTAGGAGCTCCCGGACGGCCCCATGCACGAGAGCATCGTCATACTCGAAAAAACCGGCGTCCTGGCGGGCGATGGCTTCGAGCATGTCGTCGGTGAGCCCGGCCGCGGCGGCAGGCCCCGCGTGCGCCCACCACTCGAATTCGCTGCGCCGCTCGGCGGCGACGGTGAGGACGGCGAGTTCGCGGACGCGGCCGGAAAGCGCGCTGCCGTAACGGATTCCGGCGCCGAGCCGTTGCAGAGCGTCGCCGACGGCGGGGCTCGCCTGCACCATGGCGTTGAACGGGCCGAGCAGCCGACCGTCAATATCGACCAGCGCCGTCGGGCCGTCATGGGCGGTTCGCGGGCCGGCGACGATCGCGTCGTACACCCGGCGCGCCTCGTGGCCGAGGTCGTCGGGCGCCGGCCAAGGCAGCCGCCCGGTGCGCACGCCATCGCTCATGGCACCGAGTCTGCCGCACGGGGTGCGCGGACCTCCACGCCGTCTCGCCGGCATCGACGGGCCATCGCGCTGAGCGGACGCGAACGCGCCGATCACACGCCTCATGCGTATATTCGATTAGCGCGAATCCGGATATACTCGGGCTCATGTCAAAGACGCTGATCGATGTCGACGACCACGCCCTCGCTGCGGCCGCCGAGGCACTCCACACCGCGACCAAGAAGGACACGGTCAATGCGGCATTGCGCGAGGCAGCCGCCCTCGCCGCCCGCCGCCGCGATCTTCACCGGCTGATCTCGGCTGGGTTGGCCGACCTGACGGACCAGGACGTCATGCGGCAAGCATGGCGGTAGTAGCGACGCACCTGGCCGATACCAGCGCACTGGCGCGGCTCCGCCACCCGACGGTTGCCGCCGCGCTGACCCCGCTGATCGAGGCCGGGCTCGTCGCAACCTGCGCAGTCATCGACCTCGAACTGGCCTGGGCAACCCGGACCGGCGCCGAATTCGACCAGCTACGCGCAGATCGTGACACCGGCTACGAATGGCTCCCCACCAACGACGGCGACTGGCGCCGCGCACTTGATGTGCAGTCGACGCTGTGGCACACCGGCCGCGTGCGCGCGGTCGGTTTCCCCGACCTATTGATCGCCGCGGTAGCCGAGCGCGAGCAACTGACGCTCCTGCACTACGACAGCGACTTCGACATGATCACTCACGTGACCGGGCAAGCAGCGCATTGGATCGTCCCGCGCGGCTCCGTCCCGTAGCAGGATGGCCTGTAGCGACGGCCTGGCAAGCACATCGCACTGAGCGAGCCGTTACCCCGCTCAGCAGGATGACGAGGAGGAGCACCGATGACGAGCGAACCCACCCAGGGTCTCCTCGACAAGCTCGCCGCGGAAGCGGAGCATGCCGAACGGACCCGCGACGCCGCACTCGACTACCAGCAGCGTCCCCGCGACAACTCCGGCGTCGTGACGGGCCATGCCGACAGCAAAGCCGGTTCTGCGGACCGGTAGGGCCGAAGGTCCGCGGTCCGGTGTGATGAGAAGCATCGGCATGCCATCGTTACGGAAAGGGACGTTTCGCCTAGCGTAGAGGGCGATTGTGCTGCCCAGGCGGACGGAAGGGTGATCGGCGCTGACGACGAGTGATCAGGCCCCAGATCGACCGGCGGGGGCACGTGCCGGACAAGTCCGGGTGGGGGTGCTTCGGGAATCGACGGACGGCGAACGCCGTGTTGCACTCGTCCCGGAAGTGATCGGGAAGCTTGCGGCGTCCGGGATGTCGGTGCTCGTCGAGCACGACGCCGGGGCCGGCGCGGCGATCTCCGATGACGCGTTCGTCGCGGCAGGCGCCGCGATCAAGGCAGCCGCTGACGTCTACGCCGAGGCCGACATCCTGCTCCGCGTCGGGCCGCCGACGACGGCCGAATCGGCGGGCCTACGCCGCGGCCAGGTGCTCGTCGGCCTGCTCCGGCCCTGGGAGCGCCTGGACGCGGTTCGCGCCTGGGCCACGAGCGGCGTCACCTCCGTCGCGCTGGATTACCTGCCGCGCACGCTGTCTCGCGCGCAGACGATCGACGCGCTGACCTCCCAGGCGTCCGTCGCCGGCTACCGCGCCGCGATCCGTGCGGCCGATGTGTACGGCGGCTACTTCCCGATGCTGATGACGGCCGCGGGCACGGTGCGGCCGGCCGAGGTGCTGGTGCTGGGCGCGGGTGTCGCCGGGCTGCAGGCGATCGCCACGGCCCGCCGGCTCGGCGCCTCCGTCTCCGGGTACGACGTCCGCCCGGCGGCCCGGTCCGAAGTCGCCTCCCTGGGCGCGAAGTTCGTCGACCTGCCGGGTGTCGTCTCGACGTCCGGCTCCGACGGGTACGCGCGGGAGCTCACCGCAGAGGAGCGCGCCGCGCAGCTCGCTGCGCTCGACAAGCACATCGCCCGTTCGAATGTCGTGATCACGACCGCGCAGGTGCCGGGCCGCAAGCCGCCGTTGCTGGTGACCGCGCAGGCCGTGAGCGAGATGAAGCCGGGCTCGGTGGTGCTGGACATGGCGGCGAGTTCCTACGGCGGGAATGTCGAGGTGTCGAAGCCCGATGCGACGGTGGTCGTCGATCCGGGTGTGACGGTGATCGGGGCCGGGGCGTTGGCGTCCGACATGGCCCCGGCAGCCTCCCAGGCGTACGCGCGCAACCTCGCCGCACTGCTGGCGCTGATCGTGAAGGACGGTGCGGTGGTGATAGATCCGGCCGACAAGGTGGTCGGCGCCATGCTCGCCACGCACGACGGGGCGGTGGTCCATCCGGGCCTGTCCGAGGCCGCCTCGGCCGCGCCGGCCGCGCAGTCTGCACCGTCGCCGGAACGGAGCGCGCCATGAGCATGGAACTGTTCTTCGACATCACCACGTTCGTGCTGGCGCTGCTGGTCGGATTCGAGGTGATCTCGAAGGTCCCGGCGACGCTGCACACGCCGCTGATGTCCGCGGCGAACGCGATCCACGGCGTCGTGTTCATCGGGGCACTGATCATCACGGCCGCGGCGCGCGGACCGTTCGGGTACACGATCGCCTTCATCGCGATGGTGCTGGCCGGGATGAACGTGGTCGGCGGCTATGCGGTCACCGACCGCATGTTGGAGATGTTCAAGGCGAAACCCGCGCCCAAACCGGCGGCGGAGGCTGTGCCGAGTTCGGCGCTGCCGAATGCTGAAGCGGCGAACCTCGTCATACCCGAAACCACAGCCGACGGAACCGGCAGCCGGACGAACGGGGGTGCGGCATGAGCGCGACCGAGACCGTCGTGCGGCTCGTCTTCCTCGGCGCCGCAGCGTGTTTCGTGATCGGCCTGCACCTGATGAACTCGCCGCGATCGGCGCGGCACGGCAGCGTCGTGTCGATGGTCGGCATGATCTGCGCGGGCGTCGCGGCGGTGGTGCTGATCGCCGTGCAGGGGGCGATCACGCCGGTCGGTTGGATCGTCGCGATCGCCGGGCTGGCGGTGGGCGGCGGCTTCGGCCTGTACATCGCGCGGACCGTGAAGATGACGGCGATCCCGCAGCTGGTGTCGCTGTTCAACGCGGTGGGCGGCGGTGCGGCGGCGCTGCTCGCGGTGCACGATCTGACCCTCGGTGTGCAGGTCGGCGGCACGGTCGCGATCACCGCGGGCCTGGACATCATCATCGGCGGGGTCACGTTCTCGGGCTCGCTGATCGCGGCCGGCAAGCTGCAGGGCATCGTCACCGGGTCACCCGTGAAGATCCCGGCGGGGAAGCTGGTGAACGGTGTGCTCGCGGCGGCGTTCGTGGGCGGCGTGGTGTGGCTGGTCGTGGATTCCACCAGTCCGGGCGCGCTGATCCTGACCTGCGCGGCGGCGCTGGTGTTCGGCGTGACGATGGTGCTGCCGATCGGCGGCGCGGACATGCCGGTGGTGATCTCGCTGCTGAACGCGTTCACCGGGCTGGCGGTGGCCATGGCCGGCTTCGTGCTGGACACGACGGTGCTGATCATCGCGGGGGCGCTGGTCGGGGCAGCGGGCACGATCCTCACCGTGCTGATGGCCGACGCGATGAACCGGTCGATCCTGTCGATCATCGTCGGCGGGTTCGGCACCGGCGACTCGGCTTCGACGGTCGGCGGCCCCGGCGGCGATGTGTCCGTGCGGCAGGTGTCCGCCGATGATGTGGCGATCCAGTTGGCTTACGCGCAGCGGGTTCTCGTGGTTCCGGGGTACGGGCTGGCGGCGGCGCAGGCGCAGCATGAGCTGGCCGAACTGGGCAAGGTGCTGGGCGAGCACGGGGTGGACGTGGGCTACGCGATCCACCCGGTGGCCGGCCGGATGCCCGGGCACATGAACGTGCTGCTCGCCGAGGCGAACGTGCCCTACACGCAGCTCAAGGAGATGGACGAGGCGAATCCGCTCTTCCCGCAGACCGATGTGGCGCTGGTGGTCGGCGCGAATGACGTGACGAACCCCGCGGCCCGGCGACCGGGCAACCCGGTCTCCGGCATGCCGATCCTGGACGTGGACAAGGCCAAGTCGGTGGTCGTGATCAAGCGGTCCATGGGCAAGGGCTACGCCGGGCTGGACAACGAGCTGTACGTCGATCCCAAGACGGGCATGTTCTTCTCGGACGCGAAGGCGGGTCTGGCGGAGATCACCGCGGCGATCAAGACGCTGGTGGCGTAGCGGCTTCGACGCCGGTTCTTGCTGGCTGCGTCGGCGAGACGCCCACGTTTCGGATACCCTGGGGGGTGTCCGCCCAACGGAATACCGCACCATCGGTGAACGTTGAGCCGGGTACGAGCATCGACAAGCGCAAGGAGACCTACGTGGCCACCGTCGAACTGACCAACACCAACTTCCAGGACACCGTTCAGAAAAACGGCACCGTGCTGGTGGACTTCTGGGCGTCCTGGTGCCCGCCGTGCCGCATGTTCGCGCCGGTCTACGAGGCCGCCTCCGAGAAGCACGACGACCTGGTGTTCGGGTCCGTCAACACCGAGGAGCAGCAGGAGCTCGCGGCCGGGTTCGGCATCAGTTCCATCCCGACGCTGATGGTCTTCCGCGACAACATCCTGATCTACCAGCAGGCTGGGGCGCTTCCGGAGAAGTCGCTCGAGACGCTGATCGGCAAGGTCCGGGAGCTCGACATGGACAAGGTCCGAGCCGAGGTCGCCAAGCAGGAGGCCCACGCCTGACGGTGCCCGCCGCCCGGGTTGCGGTGGGGTGCCTCCCGTTTGCGCGGGTGTCAACGGGTATGACGCTGTTCGCGCCGTCACCGGCGCGGGGCGATCCTCGCACCGAGGTGCAGGCCGATGGCGACCGCCGAGGCTGCCTCGTTGCCGACCGGTCGGTTCGGCTGGCTACTCGATGATGCGGATGATCTCCGCGGCCGCCGCGACGAACGCGGGATGGTCGACCGTGAGCGTGACGACATCGGTGACGTGCAGTGCGGCGCTGTCCCACAGGCCGACGCTGCCCCAGTCGGGGTTGTAGTAGGACCACCAGCGCACCCCGGCATACTGGCCACCCTCGAAGAGTTCACGCGCCCAGGCCTGGGTCACCTCCCTGTCGCGGGTGACGACACGTGGCGGACGTAGGCCGAGGCTGGCGAGTCTGTCGGCGTCGTCCAGGTCGCAGACCGCAGCGTGGCCGCCGAGGTCGTACGCGACGAGAGCACGGACGCTCCCGGGCAGGGCAGGGCTTCCCCGCAGCAGGCCCGCGTTCCACCGCGGTGCCCAGCCGAACGCTTCCGCGACGGCGCACTGCGGGCTGTCGCCGAGGTAGAGAACGTCATAGGCGCCGGGATTGTCGACGCGGTTCGCGCCGGTAGAGGTCGGCACGAACATCGGGTGTCCGGGCTCACCGTCGGTTGCAGCGGGTAGGTAAGGCAGTACCCGGTAATACGTCGTCATCGCTCAGGCGAATGCGCCCACGGTCAGGGCGTCGATGGCGGGCAGGATCGCCGCCGCCCCGCGCAATTGAAGTACGTCGATCGGCCGGGCACCGCCCAGGTGCGGGTTCGGGCCGGTCAGCCATAGTCCTGCCTGGTCCGGGTATAACTCCAGCAGCAGCCGGTCCAGCACATGGTCCAAGTCCGAGATCCGCTTTCGGTTCTCCGGGGACAGCCGTTCCTGGCCCGAACGCCACCGAGACGGCTGACTCCGGGAGACCCCGAGCAGGTCGGCCACCACATTGTTGCCGAGCGCCTCGATCACCCGGGAGACCGGACCCGCCGCGGCGTAGCCCGCCTCGGCGGCGGATGAGACCCTGATACTGGCCAGCGTGGCCGCGCGGCGCCGAGCACCTCGACCCCGCACGGCCGAGCCGCGACCGGCGCTCACCACATCGATGGCCTTGCCCGTCATATCGGTCCGCCTCCTCCCGCCCGCAAGCCATCCCCGAGTGCCCAACACTACTTGTTGGGCACTGCCGATTCAAGGGGCTCGCTGCCCCGCCGGGTTGCGGATCGTCCTTCGGGCGTGCCGGCGGAGCTGCCAAGGCCGCGCAGGCGGGTTGCACCGCGCCGCGACTACCGGTTGCCTCGACGCCGTGACAGTCCGATACTCATTCCTTGCCCCAGTCGAACAACGGAGGGGTCAGGCGAATGAATCGGACTGTATCGATCGCCACCAAGTCACTCGTCGCGGCTGCGGCCGTGATCCTCATGCTTCCGCTGACCGTGGCCGCCGAGCCGGACAGCGGCGGCGTCGGCGCGATAGGGAGCGAGAGCGCTGCTCCCGTGGCTGTTTTCGCGCCGTGCGCCGCGGGCACCCCGCCGGGCGCCGAATGCGGCACCGTGTCCGTTCCGCTGGATCGGGTGAAACCGGACGGCACACACCTCAAGATTGCGTTTCAGTTCTATCGGGCGACTGACACGAAACGCCCCGCGGTGAGCACCATCGTGCCGTCCAGCGGCGGGCCGGGCCTGTCGAACATCGACGTCGCCGCCCTGTGGCTCGACATTCTCAAGCCGCTGCGGCCGACGTTCAACGTGCTGCTCATCGACCATCGCGGCATCGGCGCATCCGACGCGATCGACTGCCCGGCACTGCAACATGTGCAAGGCAATCAGTTGGACGCGGCGAGGGCGTGCGGCCAATCGTTGGGCGCCGCGTCCGACCGATACGGATCCGGGGATGTCGCCGATGACGTCGACGCGGTCCGTGCAGCACTGAACCTGCCGAAGATCGACTACTACGGAGTGTCCTACGGGGCGGTCGACGTGCGCGCATACGCGTACCGGCACGCCGACCATCTGCGCGCGGCTGTGCTCGACTCGCCGTACGACTCGAAAGACGCCGCGTTCGTCCGGACCCTTCCCGGGGCGATGATCCGCATCGCGGCCAGCGTGTGCCTCCGGTCGACAGCGTGCGCTTCCGCGTTCCCCAGGCCGGAAAAGGTCCTGGACGATCTGGTGCGGCAGCTGGGCCGCCACCCGGTCAGTGGCGTCGGGTACGACGCGGACGGCAACCCGCACAAGGTCACGCTCGACCAGGCCGCGGTGCTCGCCATCCTGTACAACAACTACTTCGCCGACCCGGCCTTCTTGAGCCAGGGCGAGATCTTCGCGGCCGCGGCGGCTTTCAACCGGGGGGACCGGACAGCGCTGCTCCGGCTTGCCGCAGAAAGCCCTGTGCCGACCGACTTCGGGCCGGCCGACGGATTAACATCGGTCGGCGCGGACTATGCGGTGTTCTGCGCCGACTCGCAGTTCCCGTGGAACAAGAACGCGCCCGAGGCGGTCCGAGAGGCCCAATACCGGGCGGAGCTCGCGCACCTACCCGCGAAAGCGACCGCGCCGTTCGCGCCGTCCATGTGGGCAGGGTTCATCGCAAGCCAGCCCACACTGCTGATCCCGGGCGCCGACGCGTGCGTGCCGTGGCCCGCACCGCAGCGGCCCGAGCCGCCGTTCCCGCCCGATGAGCCTTTCCCGTCAACCGTTCCCGCACTACTGCTCGGCGGCGGCCTGGACTACCTGGACATCAACTCGGAACGATCGCTGATGCCGCTGTTCCGCGGCGACGCGTTCGTCACTGTGCAAAACGCCGGGCATG
Source organism: Actinobacteria bacterium 69-20 (assembly GCA_001897425.1). Lineage (GTDB taxonomy): Bacteria > Actinomycetota > Actinomycetes > Mycobacteriales > Nakamurellaceae > Nakamurella. The sequence continues at coordinate 403,381 of MKSW01000033.1, forward strand.
TCACCAGCTATTGGAACGACTGCGCACGGTCCATCATCACCCGGTTCTTCGCGACGCTACGCCCCGGAGACACCCGCTGCGCCGCCAACACTCAAGGCCAGATGGCCAACCCGTTCGGAGCGGCGACAGGCAGGGTACAGCTGCAGGGCGTGGCCGCGTTCCCGGCGACCGCGGCACGCGCACCGACACCCAGAGCCATGCCCGGGAGCCGGGGGAGCGTTCTCGACCGGAAAATCGCGGGCGTGGCCGAATCCGCCGTGCTCGACGCGGTGTATCACAGCGCGCGCATGACCGGCACGACCGGCCGCGGCCTGCACGGCGGAACGTACCGGGTGAGCCATGCGGCCGGCGCGACAACGTTCACGCTGCAGGGCGTGAGGTTCACCGAAGACGTCGCCGTGTCCGGCGATGTTCGCCTCGACAGTGCGAACCGGCTCACCGCGGCACTGACCGTCGTCGGTCCGCGCGGCACCCGGGGACGATTCGAGGTACATGCCACGCTGTGGGAGCCGGACCGGCCGTGGGCGACCGTGACCGGGTCCGTCGCCGGACGAACGATCCGGGTTACCGCACCAGCCCGCTGACCGGGTGAGCCGAGCGTACGGCCCGAGCGAGATGTCCCCGGCTGTACGCCTGACGGTGCCCGCTACTCCGGTTGCGTTGGGGTGCCTCCCGTTTGCGCGGGTGTCGACGGATATGACGATGTTCGCGCCGTCACCGGCGGCGGGCGATCTTCGCGCCGAGAAGCACGCCGATGGCGACCGCTGCGGCGCCGACGAGTACGAACGGGATCGCGCTGAGCAGTCCGGCGGGCCCGGCCGCGGCGGCCGCCGGGGCGAGGGTGGCGCCGAAGGGCACCCCCGCAGCGCCCGCGGCGGCACCTGCGGCTGCGGGTTCATACGCGGCACCGGCCGGGGCGGCCGCGGGAGCAGCAACCGGCGTGGGCGCCACCCCGCCGACCGGCTTCCTGCCCGTCATCACGTCATCGATGGCCGAGAAGAACAGCCCCGCCGTCTTCTTCGCCACGGACGACAGCACCCGCTGCCCGACGCCGCCCGCCGGCCCGCCCACGGTCGCGGTGGCGTCGTAGGACAGTTGTGTGGTCCCGTCGCCCTGGTCGGTGAGCGTCACGCCGACCGTCGTATCGATCGTCCCGGGGCCGCCGGCGCCGGCCGCGCGCATGGTGAGCTGCGTCGGCGCCGTCATGTCGTACAGCTTCACCTCGCCCGCGTACGTGCCGCGGATCGCCGCGACGCCCATCGATACGGTGAGCGCGAAGTGGTTGTCCCCCAAGGGCTTCAGCTCCTGGCAGCCCGGGATCACACCGGCCAGCACGGCCGGGTCGGTGATGGCCGCCCACACCTTGTCCGGCGCGGCGTGCAGCACCGAGGTCCCTGCGATCTTCATGGACGGTCCTTTCGATCAACGCTCGCGTTCGGGTCGGGCAATATCGCCTATGACGATGTATCCGCGCTTTTCTTCGTTCGGGTCGCCGCGCCCCGGCGGGCACGTGTCGCGGCCGACGGGCTCGCCGCGTACCGCTCCACATGCGGCAACTCCCCGGCGGCGAAGCGCTCGTGCAACCGGTAGAGGTCGTTCGGCGAGATCGGCATCGAGTCGACCGGGAAGCCGACCGCATCCTCGATCGCCGAGGCGATGAGCGCCGATACCGGGATCACCCCGGCCTCGCCGGCGCCCTTGACCCCGATCGGGTTGAGCGGCGAGGGCGTCTCCTGGTGCCCGAGCTCCAACTGGCCGAGCTCCTTCTGCGGGATCTCCGTGACGTACGGCATCAGGAAGTCCATGAACGACGCGTTCTGCAACTGGCCGTCCTCGTCATACTCCATCTTCTCGTACAGCGCGCCGCCGATGCCCTGCGCGACGCCGCCGTGCACCTGCCCGGCCACGATCATCGGGTTCACGAGCCGGCCGCAGTCGTGCACCACGTAGTACTTGTCGATGTGGATGTCGAACGTCTCCGGATCGATCTCCACGACCGCGGCGTGCATTCCGGAGGCGAACGTGGACCGGGGCGGCGAGTAGTAGTCCTTGCCCTCCAGGCCAGGCTCGTCATCCTCGGCGACCGGCGGCTTGTCGAAGTCGTCCACGCCCTGGAACTGGGTCGCGGCCTGGGCGGCCTTGTCGAACGCGTAGCGGAGCGGGTTGGAGAGCACCGCCACCGTGCCGAGGTCGATCTTGGTGTCTGGCGCGCCCTTCATCTGCACCACGCCGTCGACGATCTCCAGGTCGTTCTCGTTGCATTCCAGCGCGTTCGCGGCGACCCGCAGTGCCTTGGCCTTCGCCGCGCGCGCTGCGAGGGCGACCGCGGAGCCCGACATCACGGCAGTGCGGGAGGCGAAAGTCCCTACGGCGTAACCGAACCGGCGGGTATCGCCGGTCACCACACGGATCTTCTCGAACGGAACCCCCAGCTCGTCTGCGGTGATCTGCGCCAGCATCGTCTGGTGCCCCTGGCCTTGCGACGTGAGACCCGTTGCCACATCGACGGTTCCGTCCGTCTGGATGTGCACATGGGCGCCCTCGTACGGCCCCACGCCGGTGCCCTCGACGTAGCAGGCCATGCCGACGCCGAGCAGCTTCCCCCGCGACGCGGCGTCCGCGCGACGCTCGCCCATCGAGTCCCAGCCGATCATGTCCTTGAGCATGGTGAGCTGGTGCGGGTAGTTGCCGGAGTCGTAGATCAGCGGCCGGCCATCCTGGAAGATCAGGCCCTGGTCGTACGGAAACTCGTCGGGCTGGATGAAGTTCGCCGCCCGCACCTCGGCCCGATCACGACCCAAGGCCTGCGCGATCTTGTCCATGGTGCGTTCCATCACGAACACGCCCTGCGGCCGGCCGGCGCCGCGATACGGCGTCACCTGCACGGTGTTCGTGTACATCGAGTAGAAGTCCACCCGGTAGGCCCCCGGCTTGTACGGGCCGAGCAGCTGCGTCGAGGTGATGATCGGGTTGATGATGCCGTACGGGGTGAAGGCGCCGTTGTCGTGGTAGAAGAGCACGTCCAGCGCGGTCACCACGCCGTTGTCGTCGAAGCCGACACGGACATGATGATCCTGCCCGCGCTCGTGCGACGCGGAGATGAAGTGCTCGCGGCGGTCCTCCGCCCACTTCACCGGTTGTCCCAGCCGGATGGCCGCGAACGGCACCATGATCTCCTCGGGCCACGGGTGGGCGATCTTCACGCCGAACCCGCCGCCCACGTCCGGCGCGATCACTTCCACCTTCAGCAAAGGGATCTCGAGTTTCGCGGCGATCGCGGCGCGCACCGACGTCGAGGCCTGCGTGGAGGAGTACACGCGCAGCGAGGAGTCGTCCGCATCCCACTTCGCGTAGACGCCTTTCCCTTCCAGCGGCGTGGACGCCGATCGCTCGACGTGCAGATCGAACTCCAGGGTGTGCGTCGCCTTCGCGAAGCCCGCGTCGAGATCACCGACCGTTTGCAGCAGGTGCGCGGAGATGTTGTCCGGAACGTCGTCGTGGGCATGGCGCTCGGCCGCCCGCGCCATGTCCAGGCTCGCGACCGCGGGCAGCACCTCGTAGTCGACGACGATCCGCTCAGCGGCATCCTCCGCGAGATAACGGTTCTCGGCCACCACCATCGCCACGGCCTGCCCCACGTGGTGCACCCGGTCCTTCGCGAGCGCGTACGGCGTGCGCGGCGCGGTAAGCGCAGGATGCGGGATCAGCACCGGCAACGGCTCGGCGACGGGGCCTGCGAGGTCCTCGTACAGGTAGATCGCGCGCACGCCCTCCACGTCCAGCGCGTCCGCGATGTCGATCGACCGGATCCGCGCATTCGCGTGCGGGGAGCGCAGGAAGGCCGCCTCGAGCACCGGCTGCCCGGCGCCGATGTCGTCGAGGTAGTGCCCTTGGCCGGTGGTGAGCCGGATGTCCTCGGTCCGGCGGATCGGTTCGCCGAAGTACCGCTGCCCCATCTACGCGTCACCCTTTGCGTGCTCGTCGGCGGTGAACCCCTCGTCCGGGAGCGGCGCGTCCGGGTTCTCCATCAGCTCGGCCGCGCGCAGCACCGCCTCGACGATGTTCTGATACCCGGTGCAGCGACACAGGTTTCCGGAGATCATGTCAACGGCCTGCTGCGCCGTCGGGTGCGGGTTCTCGGCGAGACCCGCGGTGATGGTCGTCAGCATGCCGGGCGTGCAGAACCCGCACTGCAGCGCGTGGCAGTCGCGGAACGCCTGCTGCACCGGGGAGACCTTGGTGGTGCCGTCCGGCTGTAACTGACCCAGACCCTCGATCGTGGTGATGGAATGCCCGCTCACCGTCGCCGCGAACAGCAGGCAGGAGCGCACCGGCAGGCCGTCGAGCAGCACCGTGCACGCGCCGCAGACCCCGTGCTCGCAGCCGACATGCGTTCCCGTCAAAGCCAAGTCGTGCCGCAGGAAGTCCGCCAGCGTCCGCCGCACGTCGACCTCGGCCGACCGATGCACCCCGTTCACCGTCAACTCGACGACGCGCCGCGTCTCGCCCGGCACGGCCGTCCCCGGCGTTACCGACGTCGTCATGCCGCTTGCTCCTCTCGAACCCTCGCCAGCGCCTCGCGGATCGCGCGAACGGCGAGGATCCCGGTGATGTGCCGCCGGTAGTCGGCCGAGGCATGGATATCGTCCTGCGGGTCGATCGCGGCCCGCACCACGGCCATGACGCTGTCCTCGCCCGCGGCCCACGCGTCGGAAAGGTCCAGCACCAAAGGAGTTTCGGACACCGATAGGAACCCGCAGCTCACGCTGATGGTCGGCGCCCCTTCGTCCCTGGACGGTCCGGGTATGACGACCGCGCCCACGCCGGACAGCGCGTAATCTCCGTGTCGGCGCGCCATCTCGACGAACGCCGTCCCGGCGCCCGCCGGAGCCGCGGGGAAGAAGGCGGACAGTGCCAGCTCGTCGGCGGCCAGCGAGGACTCCAGCGGCCCGACGAAGAACTCGGCCGCCGGGATCTCCCGCTCGCCGCGCACCGAGACCGCAGTGACAGAGCCGCCGGTGAGGACGAGCACCGCCGTCATCTCGCCGGACGGATCGGCGTGCGCGAGCGAGCCGACGGTGGTGCCGCGGTTGCGAATGGTCGCGTGCGCGACCAGGTTCAGCGCCTGGCTGAGCAGCGGCTGCACCCGGTTCGCCTCCGCGTGCCGCAGCAGCTCCGCGTGCCGCACCAGCGCACCGACCCGAACGCCCGCGCTCGACACGTCGATGGCGTCCAGCCCGGCGACACCGTTGATGTCGACCAGGTGCCCTGGCTCGGCGAGCCGCATCGCGAGGACGGGCACCAGGGACTGGCCGCCCGCCAGCACCTTCGCGTGCTGCCCCTCGGCTTCCAACGCCGCGAGCGTCGCCACGGCCTGCGCCACGGTATGCGGCGCATACATGCGGAAGGGAGCAGGTTTCATGGTTTGATCCTGCCTCAGTCCCACGCCTTGCGTGACGGACGTAACCTGCCAGCCCGGTCCGGGTTCCGTGGTGAATGGTGCCAGTTACCGGCACCGGGGTACGGCCGGTCGCGGGAATGGCTGCGGGGCCAGACCTCTCGCTGCGAGAGGCCCGGCCCCGCCGGTACTGCCTGACGAATCACCATGCCGGCGGGGAACCCGCCGCACATAGCGTCATAGTCGGTTGTTGATTGCTTACTTCAGATCGGGCTCCACATCCTGACCGCGATTCGACGGGATCTGGCCGGAGGAGTCGTACACGTCGCCGGCATTGATCCCGGCACCGCCCGCGTACGCCTTACCCCGGGCCTGCTCCTCTTTGCGCAGGTGCGGCGCGATCCAGCGGCACAGGTGGTAGAGGACGACGAGCACGATCGTGCCGAGCGCGATGCCCGAGATCTCGAAGTCCTTGGTGAAGATGATCGCCACGTTGCCGACGCCGATGATGATGCCGGCGGACAGCGGAACCAGGTTCTGCGGGGCACCGAAGTTGACGCCCGACTCGACCCAGATCTTCGCGCCGAGTAGGCCGATCATGCCGTACAGAATCACCGTGATACCGCCCAACACCCCCGGCGGAACCGACGAGACCGCCGCGCCGAACTTCGGCGAGAAGCCGAACAAGATCGCCACGATCGCGGCCACGTAGTACGCCGCCGTCGAGTACACCTTGGTGGCCGCCATGACGCCGATGTTCTCCGCGTAGGTGGTGGTCGGCGAGGCACCGATGAAGCCGGCGATCGTGGTGGCGACGCCGTCACCGATGAAGCCGCGGCCCAGGTACGGGTCGAGGTTCTCGCCCGTCATCTCGGAAACGGCCTTGACGTGGCCGGTGTTCTCCGCGATCAGCGCGATGACGCCCGGGACGACCAGCAGGATGGCGGTCGCCGAGAACGTCGGCAGGTGCGGGCCGGTCAGCACGCCGGACTGGGTGGTGATGTCGGTCGGGAAACCGAACCAGTGCGCGCTGGAAACGGACGAGAAGTCCAGCCGCCACACCTTGCTGACGGTGCCGTCGGCCGCGGTCTCGCTGATCTTCCCGAAGACACTGTCGAACAGCCAGGAGATGAGCACGCCGAAGATCAGGCCCAGGAAGATCGCGATACGCGACCAGAAACCCTTCACGGCCACGGCGAAGACCGTCACGAAGATCATGACGAGGACGGCCGTCCACTGGTCCTTCGGCCAGTAGGCGCTCGCCACCACCGGGGCCAGGTTGAAGCCGATGAGCATGACGACGCCACCGGTGACGGCCGGCGGCAGCACCTTGGCGACTATCCCGCCGCCGGCGAAGTGCACGATCACGCCGACGATCGCCAGCAGCACACCCGCGGCCAGGAAGCCGCCGGTGACTTCGGCGCTGTCGCCGCCCTGCGCCCGGATCGCGGTGACGGCGCCGACCAGCGAGGCCGAAGTGCCCAGGTAGGACGGGATCTTCCCGTTCACGATGAGCAGGAACATGATCGTGGCGAAGCCCGACATCATGACGGCGTATTGCGGGTTCAGGCCCATGATGATGGGGAACACGAAGGTCGCCCCGAACATGGCGAATACGTGCTGTGCGCCGAGGCCGATGGTGCGCGGCCAGCTCAGCCGTTCACCAGGCGCGACGACTTCCCCTTCCGGGATGGCGCGACCATCCCCTTTGAGCTTCCAACCGAAAGCTGACATGTAGATCCTCCGACCCGAGGTCTTCGGTCGGCCGCGTGATTGCTGCCGCCCGCGTCGGCGGCACGGGCGCCACCGATCTTCACACGGACCGTATGCCGCACGTCACAGGAAACTCGTTGTGTGCACCTGCCAGTGTCACGCCTCGGTATTGGTGGAGAGTGACCTATCGCACGGTGTCGGGTGCCTGACATCGGCGCAACCTTCGGTGCCGCTGCGCGTCCGCGGCGGGTCTCCTCGCGGATGACGTCACACGAGCTCCACGTCGCAAGGCAGGCTCGGTGCGGCGCCGAGTCGGCTGTCTGCCGTGATCAGCGGGATCTGCAGTGCGACAGCGAGTGCGACGTACAGCGCGTCGTAGAACGTCAGGTTGTGGCGCAAAGCCCATGCGGCTTCGGAGAGAGCACGGCCGTGCGCGTACCGACGGTCGATCAGCACCCGTGCCGCACGAAGAGCGTCGATCGCCTCGACCGACGCGAGCAAGCCGACACGTTCGTGTCGGCGCAAGACGTTGCCGACCTCCGCGTCGATCAGATGCGGAGCGTGCGTGCGGATCTGCGACATCCGGGACCTCAGCGCCGCCGCGTCGGCGCTTTTCCCGCCGACGGCGAACGCCAGCGCCGAGGCATCGATCACCCGATCGGTCGGGTCCGGAGGTCGGCCCTCGCTGCCCGAGGCGTGCGTCACCGGCGGTCTGCGACGAGAGCGGCGAGTACGGATTCGCGGGTCGCACCGGGCGTGGACACTGCGGCGAGCCGCTCCTCCAGGGCCGCGAGAGCTTCCCGGGCGGTCGGCGTGCTGGCCATGTCGATCACCTGCTCCCGCATATACGACTGGATGGATCGTCCCTCGGCGCGCGCGCGGCGGCGAATGACCTCGTACGCCTCTTCGGGCAGGTCACGGATCTGAATCGTCGCCATGGGGTGATGGTAGCGCTATTTCAGCGCTGTAGCGCGATTGCTCGACGGACGGTCCCGCGCAGGTCGGCACGCCGGGTATGACGATGTTCGGTGGCCGCGGTCGTGCTGCGTCGTTCTGCGTCGCGCTGGCCGGTGGGGCGGGCGCGTGTTGACCGTCACTGTCCTTGTCAACCGAATTGTCGCTGCCTGTGCCGATGACCGAGCGAGTTCGGTCGCCGCGGCGGAGCCGACCGGCAGTGCACATCGGCGCGTCGACGGGTCCTAAACTCACGAATCTGACGCCGGGGGGTCCGGCGGAATCAACTACTCGCGGTAACTGACTCTGCTCAGTTCCGTCGGCGGTGCGCAGTGCCCGTGGGCGGATCGGCTTGTGGCGATCAGAACGACGACGGCGGAGCTTCTCAGTCGTGCGCGGTGGTCGCTTCCGTTGCGGCCCGGAAGCGCTCCAGGTATAGCGGCCAGCCGTTGCCGGTGTCCAAGGTTGTGAATCCTTGCCAGCCGTCACCGTGCCGGTCGAGGTGCCTGTGTTCGAGCATGACGCGTGTGCGCTCGGGTGTTTCGGGGACGAACCGTATCTCGACTTCGCTGGTGTGGGTCGGGTCGGGTTCGATGGTCCATCGCGGACTGATATCCCAGCTGATCAAGAGCCGATGTGGCGGCTCGAAGGCGAGGACTCTTGCCCATGTGCAGACGCTGCCGTCAATACCCACGTCGTAGATGGTGCCGCCGACGCGAGGTTCGAGCACGGTCCGTTCGATCGGGACGGCGAGCAGATTGTGGTCCTTCGGTTTTATGTCGTCGAACCGTTCGGTGAACACGCGGAATGCGTGCCCGACGGGCACGTCCACGGTGATCTCGGTGTTGAGGCTGGTCTTTTCTTGCGATGTGGTGCTCATGGTGACGTTCCTTCCGATGCTTGGGTGGTCGCCTGGTAGCTCTGCTCGGCCAGGGTCTTGAGAGTGGTCAACGTCTGGGTCCAGTAGGTCTCGAGCTCCTGGCGAAGCTGGTTTAGACCGTCGGGGCGGGGTTGATACAGCTGTTCCCGGCCCCGCCGTCGGACGTCGACCAGTTCGGCCTGGAGCAGCACGCGTAGATGCTGCGACACCGCCGGGCGACTCACCGGCAGCTGGCGTGCGATCTCGGTCACCGAACACGGGCCGGACGCGACGTGACTGAAGACGCGACGCCGAGTCTCGCTTGCCAACGCCGTCCAAGGGTCCACGGCAGTGAAAACTTCCATAACGCGTAAGGTAACACTTACGTGTTTTGGAAGCAAGGGGGCTACTCTCCACTGCCAGAGCACCGGCGCTTACCGGGGGCCCGGTAGCCGAACGCGCAGCTCGACCACCTCGACACCCTGACCACCGGCAACAACCTCGCCAACTGGCAAAGGACGACCAAGGCACAGGTCGCCGCGCGAGACCGCGTATTCCGCAACTCCAACGATGAGCGGCGACCACCGCCAGGACGAATCAGACAGCCGGCAAGATCGGACGAGGCCGACTTCAACCCGCAAGTGGATCGCCCACTGGCCAAGCGCCGACCGACCGGACGAGGCCGGGCGTCGGAGGTGAAGGCCAGGTCGTGGCCGAGCCAGCCGGAATGCCTGCGTCATGGATACCGAGGCGAGAGAGCGGCGGACTCAGCTGCCTCGTTGGCGTGCGAGTCCGCGCCCCGGGGGTGTGAGAGACGTTGCGACGATGAGGTTGTCGACCGCCGTACGTTGCCCCGAGATGCGGATGTTCGGGAGTTGTTCGGCGTCGACTCCGCCGACCATCCAGGCCTTCCAGTCGAGCGTGGTGGCCGACACCTCGGCATCAACTGGTGCCGGCTCCATCGATTTGTCGATGCGCGTTCTCTGCCGCGATATCCGTGCCAGGTAGGAGGCGGGGTCGCCATCGCCACGCCTGGAGTCGGTCAGATGCAGGGCGACGCGTTGTCCAGCCGTGACACCGGGCACCCGGCGTGCGTGCGCGCGCATCGCCAGCACGAGCGAGTCGGGGCTCATATCCGCGTCGCGCGGCAATGTCGGGGAGGCGGCTGCCCACAGCGACAATGCGGCATTGACGGCCTCGAGCCTGTATCCCCACTCGGTGAGTTCATAGACCTCGGGTCGCCCCGGCACAGCCAGTCGTCGCCGGCACACAATTCCGTGCGATTCCAGGTGCTGAAGGCGCTGTGTGAGAGCGGCGGGTCCGTCGCTCTAACCCGTGACTCGTGGGGGAGTGGAGTCGTCGGCGCTGCCGGGCGACCACCGCACCGCATCGTCGCACATGACTGTGCCGGAAGCCGGCCTGGCCGCGCAGGCGGCGTCGACGAGCTCGCGTTGCCCGATCGGTTCGTCGAGTTCCACGGTGTACGGAACCTGCTCGTTGCCTTGGCAGCTCTGGTCGCCCACGATCGGCTCGAGGTGTACGGCGATGGCAATCTGTTCATCCTGGTAGTCCACGTCGGCCCCGACGATCTTGCCGGTCTTGCCGCTGGCGCAGTCGACGCGCTGAACCTGCACGTGCACCGCCCGGTCGGCAGGCTTCACCGCGGCGGGATCGGCAACATCCCAGGTGGCTTGGGTGCCGTAGGGCTTCTCCGGTTGATTCGCTTCTGAATCGTCGCCCGCGGCCGCCCAGTTGGGGACGCCGCAAGACGCGAGAACCAGCACGGCAATCAGCGCACTAGCAAAGCTTCCGACGCGGTTTCGACGCGGAGCTTTCCGCGGCGTGCGGTCGGTGGATCGCATACATCTCTCCTCGCCCGCGCGGCTGACAGCCCATCATCATAATTTTGTCACCGCGTGCATGGGCAGAGGATAGGTGCCATGACGAGTCATCGGGATCGCGCGGTCGCCATCGCCGAGCAGATCGCGTTAGACGCCGCCATGGCACACCTGCACGTCGAGATCGAAGTGCAGGACACCATTCACGACTGCGCGCTGATCAACGTCTCGTTCGGTGGCGACGGCTTCCTCGTCGAGGTCAGCGCCCGCACCGACGACGTACACGTCCTGGACCCGTCAGACGTCGACATGTCCGTAACAGACCTGTCCCGCTATGTGATCACACGCGCCTCCATCGCGGGCCAGCCGTAGGGTCTCGGCGGGTCTGCCCCGCTCCTGTCGCCGGTGCGGCTCGCCTGATCGATTCGACCGCCACGTAACGAGTCACCATCGCAGCACGCTCGTCTACATTTCGTCTACTATGACGTCATGGCTACCGACACAACAACAGTCCGCGTCCGGCGACCGGACTCCGAGCGCCTTCAATCGCTTGCCAAGGACCGGCAGGCCACGGTGATCGACGTGGTGCATGAGGCCATCGACGCACTGGAGCGGCGCGAGTTCCTACGCGGGCTCGATGGTGATTACCAGCGCCTGCGCGATGACCCCGAGCGTTGGCAGCAGTACTTGGCCGAACGCGCCGAGTGGGACACCCTGGCTTGACCTGGCGCGGGGAGGTCTACCACGTCGACCTCGGCAGACCGATCGGCCACGAACCGGCGTTCCGCCGGCCAGCGGTTGTCGTATCCGTCGACGTCCTGAACAACGGTGCGGGCGGGTTGGTGATCGTCGTTCCGGTCACCACCACCGGGTACGGGCTTCGCAGCCATGTCGAGCTGGAGCCGGAGCACAGCGGGCTCGACCACACCTCGTACGCCCGCTGCGATCAGCTGCGGGTCGTCTCGACCGAACGCATGACGACCCGGCAAGGGATGATCGCGCCGGGCACGATGCGACTGATCGATCAAGCCCTGCGGTTCGTCCTCGATCTCTGACCGGCCACCTGTTCGCGGCGCGGCCACGGAGTCTAACCGCAGAGTAACGCACGGTAATCGCGCTGGAAAATGCCCACGCGACCAACCGCAGCCGAGAAGTACTCGTCGCGAGCCAGTGCGGCAGCGTCAACGCGCCGACCGGCTCGGGACCGTATCGGGTCGGGACCATCGAGTATGACGATGTTCCGTGGCCGGACCGTTCGAGAACCCCTGCCCGCCGGGGCGGGCCCGGCACGAAACGTCGTCATACTCGGGGAGACCCGCGCGGACGCGGGCAGAGCTATCCGGCGACTCGGAGGGGATCGGACCAGCGCAGGTTCGGGAAGCGGGCGAAACCGCTGTCGTGGGATTGCAACTCCAAGCCGTGGCCGAGGGCGAGCGCGGCGAGGTGCACGTCCGGGACGTCGTCCGACTTCAGGCCGGGCGTCGTGAGCAGGTGCTCGACGAGCGCGGCGTGGTCGGGCGTGGCCGTCGGCACCCAAGCCACCGGGGAGGACAACCACTGCTGAACCTGCTGCCAGGCCTGCGGCATCGTCACGGCATCACGAAACATTCGGACGTTCGTCGCCAACCGTACGAAAGACATCGTGACTTCCCAAGGCAGTCCGACGCGATGCGGCCCGCCGAGAACCCCCTCGAACCACGAGAGGGCGGCTTCGTGCTCGCTCGCGCGGCTATCAAACGCGTAGACGAGAAGGTTGGTGTCGACGAGGATCATGAGCGCGGCGGGTGAGCGAGATGGGCGTACTTCTCCTCGTCGAGCATCGCGATCACGGCGCTCACATCGGCGATGTCCACCCTCGCACCGAGGGGGCGCGGGTGCGTGTAGACGACCTTCGCATCACCCGCCGGCGACGCCGGGTGCAGGCCCGCGCGCAGCGTCTCGTTGAGCACGGCCTTGAAGCTGCGCCGCTCCGCACGCTGGCGCGCGACGAGCTCGGCTGCCACATCATCGTCCAAGGTCACGGTGGTTCGCATGCGTCACATCATATCGTTGATGCGTTGATGCGTGATGGGAATCGTCGAGAGCGGGATTTTCGAGTATGACGATGTTCCGCGGTGGGCCTAGTCTGCGAAGCCCTGGCCGGCAGGGGCGGGCGCGTACTGACCGTCACTGTCCTTGTCAACCGAATCGTCGTCGTCTGTGACGATGACCGAGCGAGTTCCGTTGCCACGGTGGGGTCGACCGGCAGTGCACATCGGCGCGCCGGCGGGTTCTAAACTCGCCAATCTGACGCCGGAGAGCAGCCGGAATCAACTACTCGCAGTGACTGACTCTGCTCAGCTCCGTCGGCGGTGCGCAGTGCCCATGGGCGGATCCTTCAGCGATGTCGCGGTCAGAACGGTGACATCTGGTCCAGGATCTTCTCGGCGATGCCGAGAATGTCTTTCACCCTCGGGATGTCGTCTTCGACGTCCTCGGTCGTAAGCTCCGGTGCATCCGCCGGCGGGTACTCCGCGTCGCGTCGGTGGCGCCGCATGCGGTCGAACGGCCGCAGCTGCTGACCCATCGGCGGATCAAGCTGCGCGCGGACTGCGTGGTAGGCCGCCAGGTGGCCGCCAGCGGTGGTCGGCCGGAGGCCCTGGTTCTCCAGGATCGACCACAGCGCTTTGCGGGCGGCGTCGTAGAGCAGCGCATAGGCACCCTCGGGGTCGGCGTCTGCTGTCCGTATGGCGCTGACCAAGTGCCGTCGCGCCTGAGCCAACACGCGATCGGCGTGCTCGCGGCTGGCCGGGACCCGCTGCAGATGCTTGTCTGCGAGCAGCTTTTCGATCTCTGCGCGGCCCTGGTCCCACCTCATCGACCCACCTCGGTATCGGTGACGGCCAGCTCGATCAACGGGCGCGACCGGATCGACGACAGGAACGCGTCGGCGTTCGGCGGCTGCTCCCACACGCTCGCACGCACGCGTCGGATGTTCACCTCGCGGCCGCCGAGACGGCGTTCGGCACGCTGGGCGGCAAGGTCAAGATCGTCAGGGTCGGCATCGCCGACGACCAGTACGTCGACGTCGTTCGGCGGCGGGCCTGCTTCGCCGCTGTAGCGAGCAGCCCAAGATCCATACAAGAACGCCTTCCCGATCCCCGGAACCTTCCGCAACTCCTCGGTCAGGACCGGCATCGGCCCGTAGGTCACCACGAGCAGGTCGGTCAACGGCCGACTCAGCAGCGAATCGGTCACGGCCCGCACCAGGCGGTTGTTACCTTGGCGCCGATCGGCCAGGATCCGCGCGACGACCAGACGGTCTACTTCCTGCTGCGTCGCCTTCACCGACGCGCCGATGCGACGGGCAGCCTCGGTGACGGTGTACTCCTGCTCTGGGTTCAGGTAGGTCAGGGCGAGGAGGTTGCCCTGGACCTGGGAGCGCAGCAACGGCAGCAACGCCGGCGGTTCAGCTCTCATAAGACTTCCATCTTCCTATACCTCATAGGTGAATTGCAAGGCGATGGTGCCAGGTGGCTCGGCTGACTTGGCCGCAAGCGAACTCGCTACGGGACGTCGAGGGTCCGGGCGAGGTTGGGTCCGCACAAGTGGATCTCCATCACCGTATGGACCGCCCGCTGCTCGTCGCCGGGACACGGGCGTCCTGCGGTACCGCGGTGTCCGGTGCAGCAAAGCCGTCGGGCGCGTCGCCGGACGTACCCCTGAGCGGCCGCAGATCTACGCACGGTAATCGCGCTGGAAAATGCCCACGTGACCGACCGCAGCCGAGAGGTACTCGCCGCGAGCCGGTGCGGCAGCGTCAACGCGCCGACCGGCTCAGGACCGCATCGGGTCGGGTCCATCGAGTATGACGATGTTCCGGGGTGGGCCTCGTCCGCAAAGCCCCGGCCGGCGGGGCGGGCGCGGCGCGGAACGTCGTCATACTGGGGAGACCCGCGCGGGCGCGCGCCGTCGCGCCGACGAGTGCCGCTCTCGGCCCATTGGCGACGAGCCGCGGGAGAACGGACGAACGAAGGCCGTATGACGGATACAGACGTGCCAGGCAACTACGGCCCGAACGGCCGCATCCTGGACGGCCCCGGCCCGCGCAGCATCATCCTGGACTGCGACCCCGGCCACGACGACGCGTTCGCGATCATGCTGGCGCGCGGTAGCCCCGGCATCGACCTCAGGGCGATCACCACGGTCGCCGGCAACCAGACGCTGGAGAAGGTGACCCGGAACGCGCGGGCGGTCGCGACGATCTGCGGCATCACCGGCGTGCCGATCGCGGCCGGCGCGGCGGCACCGCTGGTCCGCCCGCTGCGGGTCGCGGCCGACATCCACGGCGCCTCGGGCATGGACGGGCCGGCGCTCCCCGCTCCTACGGTTCCGCTCGACCCGCGGCACGGCGTGGACGTCATCGTCGAGACGGTGCGGTCGCAGCCGGCCGGCAGCATCACCCTGGTGCCGACCGGGCCGCTCACCAATATCGCGCTGGCGGCCCGGCTCGCACCCGACATCGTGGGCCGCGTGCGGGAAGTCGTGCTGATGGGCGGCGGCTACGGCGGCGGGAACGTGACGGCCGCGGCCGAGTTCAACATCCTCGCGGACCCGGAGGCCGCGCACATCGTCTTCGGTGCGGCCTGGCCGGTCACCATGGTCGGCCTCGACGTCACGCATCAGGCGCTGGCCACGCCCGAGATAGCCGCGCGCATCGCGGATCTCGGCACGGCGCCGGCCGCCTTCGCGGTCGAACTGCTGGAGTTCTTCGGCCGAATGTATTCGGCCGCACAGGGTTTCGCGGCGCCGCCGGTACACGACCCGTGCGCGGTGGCGCTGGTCGCGGACCCCGCGGTGGTCGCCCTGCGGCCGGCGCACGTGGAGATCGAGCGCACCGGCACGCACACCACGGGGATGACGGTGACGGACTTCATCGGTCGAGGCGGGGTGGCGCTCGATCACCGGGTGGGGGTCGAGCTGAATCGAGACCTGTTCTGGGACATGATGATCGCCGCCATCGCCGCGATCTCCGAGGGTTGATCTGCCGTCCAGGACGGACGACGCGCCGCGGGCACAACAGCCGAAAATGACCCCGGCGCCGCGTGCGGCGCGAACATCGTCATCCTCGAAAAACAGGCGACCACAAGCGATCTCAGCGGTGGGCGACCCGCATCTGCCACACGTAGAGCGCCACCGTAAGATCCGCGCGAAGCCGAGCGTTCGTGGTGAACGGCCCGAGCAGGCGCTCGAGTTTGCCGATGCGGTAGCGCAGCGTGTTGTAGTGGAAGTGCAGGCGGCGGGCGGTCTGCGCGACGTTCAGGTTGGTGTCGAGCAGCACGGTGAGCGTGCGGCGCAGCTCGTCGGACTCCACGTCGCCCTCGGCGGCAGCCAGCGGGCCGAGCGTGTCGGTGAGGAACGATCGGAGCTCGTCGGAATCCGGCACCTGGGAGAGCAGCCGGTACAACCCGAGGTCGTCGAACCGGGACACCGAGCCTGCTCCGGCGAGCCGACGGCCGACCCGCACGGCCTCCCACGCCTGGTGGTAGGCGGTGGCCAACGAGGCGACGCTTTCCACCACGCGCGAGACGCCGACGATCCCGTCGAACGGGGCGCCGGGCGAGGACAGCCCGCCGAGCAGGTCCACCACGCGGGCCGTCGGCGGCACGACACCGTCCGGCGCGTGCATCACGGCGACGGCCTCCGTGGCGAACGCGGCGGCCGCCCCGTCGGGGTCCCAGCGGCGGACCCACGCGGCCCAGGAGGCGCCCAGTTGCTCGGCGCGGCGGCGGCGCGCGGCGTCGTCGTTGCCGCGCACCTCCCCGGCGGCGACCACCACGAACATCGGCCCGGTCAGGTCCCAGCCGAATCCCTTGGCGCCCTCCACCGCGGCGGCCGGCGGCATCTGCCCGGCCAGCACGTCCCGCAGGAAGTCGCCGCGGTACTTACCCTCCACCGCGGCGACGGCGAGCTCGCGGGTGACGACCAGCGCGGCAACGGTCGCCCCGCGCTCGGCGATCATCACGTCCTGCCCGTCCCACGGGCGGTCGGAGCGCACCGCGATCAGGTGGCCCTGGTTGCGCTCGGCGACCACGGTGGCGATGAGCACCGAGACCTGATCGGCGCCGGTACCGAGGGTGTGGATGCCGTGGCCGAACATGGTGGCCCGGAAGAGGTGGTCGTCGTCGAACAGCTCCGCAGCGGCGGCCGGAAGCTCCGCGCCCGCCGCGGCGATGGTGCGCCCGGTCCGGTCGGCATGCAGCACCGAGACGGCCGGGGCGACGGCGGCGGCAGAGGCACCTGCCGGGTCCGGGGCGTCCGGCTGCGCGGGCACTGCGGCGAGCTGTTCCGGGAGCGCCGCGACGACCTCCGGCAGGCCGCCGCCGTGCAACACCAACTGCAGCAGCACCGAGTGCGCCTGTTCGCTGCGCGCGAGCATCGCGGCCTGGCGCCCGAGCACCTCGGACAGCACCTGATTCATGATCTCGTCGAACCCGACGCCGTCCGGGATCTGCACGACGGGAAACTCGAGACGGTCCGCAGATTCGAGCATGCCCTTCGGCAACGCGTCGAGGTACCGCCCGAGCTTGACCGCGATGCCGGCCAGCCCGCGCGCGTCCAATTCGGCGACGAAGTCGTCCAGCGCCTCGGGCGTCGAGCGCAGCGGATAGCCGGTGGTCAGCAGCAGCTCGTCGGCCTTGGTCCATTGCAGGACGTCCGGCACTTCCATCATGTTCACGAACCGCACGACGCGGTCCAGCCCCGCGGCACCGGCGAGCACGGTGCTGCCGGCCATCGCCGGCCGCGCGAGCACCTCGCGCATGGTGATACCCGGCGCCACCGTCGGGAAATCCGTTCGTACCACGATCGCCGACCTTCCTCGCCATGCCTGCCACGCGCCCGTCATCCGCCTATGACGGGCCCGCCCGATGCCTGCCAAGCGCCTGCCGGGGCGCCCACCACGTTCCCCCGGCGCGCCGGCCTGGATCCGGTGCGGAACCGCTCCGGCGGCCGCGCGCGTACCCGGTGATGTGCCGGGCGAATCGCCTCGACCGGACTCACCTGCGCCGGCGCGGCAGGCCGGCGGCACCTTGGCGGATTTCACGGCAGTTCCCGGGCTCCGTCGTCACATTCTCCCATGCGACCGGCACTGATGGCCTACTAGGTTCGCAAGAGAGGCTGGAAGGGGCGGTGCTGTGCAGGAAACGAAGCCGGGGCCTGCGCCGGACACCGTGCGGGGAGAGGTGCCGGGCACTGTGCAGGGCGCTGTGCCGGACACGACACCAGAGACACAGCCATGGATCTGAGCCTTGGCCCCCAGCGGGAAACGGTGACCCCCGGATTTCGCAGACCGCCGCGTATGACGCCGGCCGTGGCCGCGGTCCGTTCGGCCGGCACCGGCGCCGACCGGGGGGCCAGCCTGCCGGTGATCCCGGCCGCGGTCGCCATTCCGGTGCTCGACCTCGTTGCCGGAGAACTGACACCCGCGACGATTCTGGCAGCGTATTCGGCCGCGGTGGTGCTGTGCTGTGAGCCGCGTGCCGACCGGCCCGCGCGGATCGTGACGGTCCTCGCCCGCGAGGCGTCCGGCGTTCCGAACGGCGTGCGGACGGCGCTCACGGCCGCGGATCGCCCGTTCCGGAAACTCACCGAAGGGGACGCCGCGTTCGTCGGCGGCGGCGGCATCCAGCTCACCGGCATGCGCCTGCGCGCGGTGCGAACCGTGCGCACCGCGGTCTCGCACATCACGCCCTCGCCGCGTGCCGTCCGCCGGATCGGAGACGTGGCCGGCGGCGCGCCCCGCGGCGTCGCCGACGAACCGGTCGGTGCATTGCGCGCCGCCCTGGCGACGGGCGACGCCGCGGGTCTGCGCGCGGCCGTACGGGCGCTCGTCGGGCTGGGGACGGGGTCCACCCCCGGCGGCGACGACGTTCTCGCCGGGACGATGGCGGGCCTGCTCGCCACCGACCGGGCGGTCCTCGCGCACCAGATCGCCGCCGCCCTGCTGCCCGACCTGGCGGCGCGCACCCCGGTGGTATCCGCGGACCTGCTGCGGCTCGCGGCGCAGGGCAATGTGTGCACGGAGGCCGGCGCCGTCATACTCGCTGCGGCCGAACACGGTTGCCGTTCCGCGAATCCAAGCAGTGACCTCGGCAGTGACCTCGATCGGGCGCTCGCGCGCCTGCTCGCGATCGGACACACGTCCGGAGCCGATATGGCGACCGGTCTTGCCATCGGTCTCGGCGTGCCCGACCAGCCGCGGCCGCGCCAGCCCCGCAGGTCACGCGTGCGGATGGCAGGGGCGACCGCCTGGTGAGGACCATCTCGCGCACCAAGATCGGCCCGGGCGGACCCGACAGTTCTGCTTGCCGCGTCACCGGCCCACGGATTTCGGCGCGGTGACACCGCACGACACCCGCACGAGCAACGCCCCGAGAACCTGCCCGGGAACACCTGCAGAAGAGCCAAGAACGCATCAGTACTAACAACACAGTCGGCCGACCGGCTAGCGAGGAGCATCCGATGCCTGAACTGGTGGAACTGCGGAGCGGCGTCTACCACGACTCCGTGACGCTGCTGCGGATCTCGCAGTCGGTGACAGACGCGCCCGGGATCACCGCGGCGCAGGTCGCGATGGCGACCCCGCTCAACGTCGACCTCGCGGTGGGACTCGGCTTCGCCGTGCCGCCGTCCGCGGGGCCCAACGACCTGCTGGTGGCGCTGCGCGGCGTCGACGATGACGGCGTGCGGTCGGGCCTGGCCGCACTCGAGGCGGCGCTCGAAGCGGCGGAGGCGGCCGGGCGCGCGGCGGGCGGGTTCGGCGACGCCGAGCAGCCCCGGACGGTGCGCACCGCGGCCGAGCGCTCGCCCGACGCCTCGGTCGTGCTGCTCTCCGTGCCCGGGCCGTCGGTGATCGGCGAAGCCATGGACGCGATCGCCGCCGGCCGACACGTGATGATCTTCTCCGACAACGTGCCGGTGGAACACGAGATCGTGCTCAAGGACGCCGCCGCCGCGGCCGGCGTTCTGGTGATGGGTCCGGACTGCGGCACAGCCGTGATCGGCGGCGTCGGCCTCGGCTTCGCGAACGTCCTGCGCGCGGCCGGCAGCCGATCGGACACCCCGAGCGTCGGGGTGATCGCCGCCTCGGGCACCGGCGCGCAGCAATTGACCTGCCTGCTGGACCAGGCCGGCGTTCCGATCTCCGCCGTACTCGGCCTGGGCGGTCGGGACCTGTCCGAGAAGGTCGGCGGCCGCAGCGCTCTCGCCGCGCTGACGATGCTGGAGGACGATCCGGCGACCGATCACATCGTCATCGTGTCGAAGCCGCCGCATCCGGCGACCGCCGAGAAGGTGATCGCCGCCGCGACGGCCTCGGCCAAGCCGGTGACGACGGTCCTTCTGGGGCGCGGTCAGCCGGATCTGACCAGCGCCGCGGAATCGGTGCTCCGATCGATCCACGTCCCGGTCCCGACCTGGCCCTACTGGTCGCCCGACGACGGCATCCACCCCGTCGCCGGTGCGCTGCGCGGCCTGTATTCGGGCGGCACGCTGGCCGATGAAGCGATGATCATCGCCGGCGACATCCTCGGCGATATCCGGTCGAACATCCCGCTGGCACCCGAACTCGCGTTGCCGGCCTCGGCGACCGGCCATGGCCTGCCAAAGCTCGGCGGCCTCGGCCACGTGATCGTCGACCTGGGCGACGACGAGTTCACCCGCGGCCGGCCGCACCCGATGATCGACCCCACGGTGAAGCTGGACCTGCTGGCCGCACAGGCCGCGGACCCGGACGTCACGGTGATCCTGCTCGACGTGGTGCTCGGTTACGGCTCCGAGCCCGACCCGGCGGCGCGGCTCGCCCCCGCCATCGGCAACGCCATCTCCGCGGCGGCGGCGGCCGGCCGCGAGCTCGCGGTCATCGTGTCGCTCTGCGGCACGGACGGCGATCCGCAGAACCGCGAAGCCGTCGCCACCGCCCTGGCGCATGCCGGCGCCGACGTGTACGCCTCCAATGCCGCCGCCGCCCGGGCTGCCGCCCACGCCGCCGTCGGCCAGACCGAAAGGGACGACGCATGAGCACCGATGCCGTCACTGCCGCCGCACCCGCCACCGGCCACGCTGCGCCCGTGAGCCTGCTGGCCGGGCCGCCGAGCGTGATCACCGCCGGGATCGACCTGCTGGCCGACGCGCTGCGCGCCCAGGCGGTGACCGTGACGACGGTGGACTTCCGCCCTCCGGTCGACGATCCGGCCGGCACGGCAGCGGCGCTCGCCACGGTGCTCGCGGACCCGCGCCGAGAGGCGGCGAACGCGACCGCGGTGGCCCGCATGCTCGCGGTGCGCGCGCACCTGGTCGACGTGCTGCCGGCATCCGAAGCGCTCGGCATGAAACCCGGCGAGTTCTACCACGCCGGGCCGCCCATCACCTGGGATCGCGCATCGGGACCGCTCCGCGGGGCGTTGATCGGTGCCATGCTGTTCGAGGGCCTTGCCCCGACCGCGGACGAGGCCGAAGCGAAACTCGCTGCGGGCGAAGGAATCTCGTTCTCGCCGTGTCACGAGCACCATACGGTCGGGCCGATGGCCGGGCTGGTGTCGCCGTCCATGTGGATGTACAAGCTGCAGGACGAGGCCACCGGCGCTGTCTCCTACTGCTCGCTGAACGAGGGCCTGGGCAAGGTGCTGCGCTACGGCGCCTACTCGGCCGAGGTCATCGACCGGTTGAAGTGGATGTCCGCGGTGCTCGGGCCCGCGCTGCAGAAGGCCGTGCGGCTGATGGTCGCCGCGGGGACGCCGATGGACATCACCGCCCTGGTCGGCCAGATGGTGCAGATGGGCGACGAGGGGCACAACCGCAACCGGGCCGGATCGGCCATGTTCCTGCGGGACATCAGCCCGTGGCTCATCCGGGCGGAGCTTCCGCCGAAGGACACGGCCGACGTGTTCGCCTTCATCGGCGGCAACGAGCACTTCTTCCTGAACCTCGTCATGCCGTGCGGCAAGCTGATGGGGGATGCCGCCGCGAACGTGCCCGGCTCCACTGTGGTGACGGCGCTGTGCCGCAACGGCACGGACTTCGGCATCCGCGTGTCGGGAACGGGCGACCAGTGGTTCACGGGGCCAGCCGGCATTCCCGTCGGCCTGTTCCTGGCCGGTTTCACCCAGGATGACGCCAACCCGGACATCGGCGACTCGGCGATCACGGAAACCGTTGGTATCGGCGGCATGTCGATGGCCACCGCCCCGGCGATCGTGCGCTTTGTCGGTGGGGCGGTGCCGGACGCGCTGGCAGTGACGCGCCGCATGTACGAGATCACGCTGGCGGAGAACCCGGCGTTCGCGATCCCGATCCTCGAGTTCCGCGGCGCACCTACGGGTATCGACGCGACGCGGGTGCTGCGCACGGGCGTGCTGCCGCAGATCAACACCGGCATGGCCGGCAAGGTCGCGGGCACCGGCCAGGTCGGGGCCGGCCTGGTGAACCCGCCCATGGAGTGCTTCACCAAGGCGATCGCCGCGCTGGCTCAGGCGGTTCCCGCCTGACGGCTCGCCGCGGCTCGGGCCAACCCCGGACGTGGCCCTTGCTCGGTCCTACCCTCGTCAGGAAACCACAATGTGTAATCTAGCGGTTCCTTTCGGTAATGTGATGTGATGCACGTCTACGGACCCGGCGCTGAGTGGACCTTCCGGGCTCCGCAGACGACGGGGCGTCAGGCCACCGTCATCGCGACCGCGCTGGCGCTCCTCGCGCTGGGGTCCGCGATCGCCGCAGCGATCACCGACCCGCGGCTGCCGACACCGAACCAGTGGCAGATCACCGGGGTTCTTGCGGTCGTGGCGGCGCTCGGGCTCGTCACCGGTCGCTTCTTCGGGCCGACGCGGGACGGGTCCGGCCCGCCATGGGACGTGCATACCATCTGGCTGCTGCCCGCGGCGATGCTCACCCCGCCGGCCGCGTTCGGCTGTCTCGTCGCGTTGTCCGTCATCACCGATCTGCGCAAGTCCGAACACCAATTCCAGCTGCGGATGGTGGTCGTCTCCATCACGGTCACCACCACGGCCGCGATTCATGCGGCCGCCCTCCTCATCGCCGACTTCGCGCTCGCCGGACTCGTCGGGATCGCCGCGCTCTGGGTGATCGGTTGCATCGTCGCCATCGCCGTCGCGTATGTCTTCGTCACGCCGAACGGCACCGCGCTGTGGCTCGACTACCGCTGGAGCCTTGTCCTGTTCGGCTGCGCCGTGTCCGGCCTGCTGATCGCCGCCGCCATACGCAGCGACGCGCCGATCGGGTTCACCGCGCTGGCGCCCCTGTTGTTGGCCCAGTTCGCGCTCCGCTGGCCGGAGCTCACCCGCTTCGCGCGGATCGATTCGAAAACGGGCCTGCCCAACTCCCAGCACTGGGACGAGCGCAGTCGCCGGCTGCTGAGCGCCGCCGAATTCCATCGGACACCGGCGTACGTGCTCATGGTCGACCTGGATCGATTCAAATCGGTGAACGACACGTTCGGGCATCTCGCCGGGGATCAGGTGCTGGCCGAGGTCTCCGCCCTGCTCCGGTCACGCATCGCCCCCGGCGACCTCCTCGGCCGGTTCGGCGGTGAGGAATTCGTCGTGACGCTGTTCGATCGCTCTCCGGCGGACGCGCTCGCCGTCGCCGACCACATCCGCACCGCCATTGCCGAGCAACCGCACCTGCTCGCCCACATCACCACGGACGCGGCGCGCGAGCCCGGCACCGCGCTGTGCACCGTCTCCTGCAGCATCGGGCTGGCCTCCGCGGCGCACTGCGGCTACGACCTGACCAAGCTGCTCGAATGCGCCGACAGGGCTCTCGCCGACGCGAAGTCGGCGGGCCGCGACCAGGTCCGCGCGGTAGGTGCCACCGCCGGGGGTACCTCCCGCTTGCGGGGGAATGACGAACGTTCGGCCGCCGAGCGGCCGGAAGCCGTGACGGTGTGGAACGTGGCCGCGGGGGGCTTATCCCGCACGCCGCACCTTCATCCGTAGCCAGCCGCCCACCGGCAACGAGACCAGCCGGGTGTCGGGCCACCAGCGGTAGCCGGGGTCGGACCGCCCGCCGTCACGCGGCCGACGCGCCGTCAGTCGGCCCAGGCGAACCGGACCCGCACCGACACCGTGATCGTCGCATCGCCGAGCGAGACCGGCATCGACGCGTCCCGTGCGGTGTGCGCCATCAGTGCGACCGGCCGCGGCGAGCCCGGATCGCCGTCCAGCTCCGCGACGGCGAGCACCGGGCCGAGGGGCCTGCCCGCGAGCGCCGCGAGCGATGTCGCCTTCTCGCGAGCGTCGATCATCGCGGCGGTCCGCGCGGACGAACAGACGTCCCGGGGATCGGCCGCGTCGAGCGTCACACCGTCGATCCGCACACCTTCGGCGACGCCGGCCACCGCGGTGAGCAGCAGATCCAGCCCCGTCGCATCGGACAGCGTCACGACCATCCGCTGCGTCGCCTGATACGCGGCGAGAACCCTGGTGCCGTCGGCATAGTCGAACCGCGGACCGAGGGTGACATCCGCGCTTCGCACCGACCGCGGATCGACCCCCCGACCGGCCAGCGCCGCCAGCACCGCGTCCGCCGACGCCCCGGCGGCGCGAAAAGCGTCACCGGCGTCATCACGTTCCACCTCGATGCCGAGCGTGACGGTCGCGTGGTCGACACCCGCTGTCGCACGTCCGGTTCCGATCACCGTGATCCCGCCGTGGATGACGCTGTTCCGGCCGCCTTGCCTGTCGATCGTCATGGCCCCCAGTGTGCCGGATGATCATCTGGTGTGTGCGATTCGTTCCGGAAACCGCAACGATTCCCACACCTCGGATGATCATCCGAGGAGGTCAGGCCCACCAGACCGCGTATTCCGAGACGCCGTCCGGCGCCGGCCGACCGTCGGCGAGTTCGGTGGCCGGCAGCGGACCGACGGCCGGGGCGGCCCGGAGCGGCGCCATCGCCATGTCGAGATCGTCGGGATCGACCGCGCCCACCACGCGAATGCTGCCCGCTGCGGGCCAGCTGCCGGCCGGGTATTCGCCCTGCCCCAGCGGTTCGACCTGGACCAGAACCTCGGCGACATCCGGCCGCGCCCGCACGGTGTGCAGCACCGCGGCGAACGTGGACAACGGCACCGACCCGCGCAGCGGCGCCGCGATGCTGCGGGGATCACCGTTGCCCGTGAAGAACTCCTCCAACGTCGCGACGGTCGGCCCGGCAGCGCCGCCGCGTTGACATAGGGCCAGCACCAAGGCATCTCGCGCGGCGATGTCGGTGGCCGAGGTATCCCACGACGGCGGTCGCCGGTCGCGGCCGGTGTGCGCAGCGGCGTCGGAGCTCTCCCGCACCCCCGCTCGCGCGGTCGGGTTCCGGGGAGGTTCGAGGGCATCGAGCTCACTCATGTCGAACTCGGGAGCATCGGCGCCGCCCGAGCCGCCAGACGCGGACCATCCGGGAGTCCAACGGCGGGACGGCGCGGCGACGCGCACCCAGACGACGGCGAGCAGCAACGTCCCGCCCACGGTCAGCAGGATCGCCCCGCCGACCGGTTCGACAGCGGCGACCATCGCGGCGCCGAGCGTGATCATCACCGCCGGCACGAACGTGAGCAGCACCGCGACCCAACTGCGCAGCGCCCACGCCACACCCTGCCAGCAGAGCAGGAACGCGACCACGGCCGCGGCCAGCGAGATATCGCTGGTCGCCGCGCCGCCAGCCGCGAAGATCGCCTCCGTCAGCACGGTACCCACCACCAGCGGCAGCATCAGCAGCAGCCGCGCGGCGAGCGCCCGCGACGGATCCGCGGTCAACGCCGACCGGGCATCGTCGTCGGCACCGAACCCGGAGTCGCCAAGCCCGGAGGTGCCGAACCCTGAGTCGCCGAACCCGGGGCCGCCGAATCCGGAGCCGCCGGGCTCGGACGGCGGCTGCCCGTCGCGATCGCCGGGGTCCGCGGGCCAGCGTGCACCATCGCCTTCACCAGGCGCGTTCCGTGAGGTCACGAGGTCGCCTCCCGCGCAGCCACCGCCGCCGTCCCGCGGCGATGTCTCCAGCGTGCCACGGCGGAGCGAGCCGGTCGACGCCGGTCGTCCGGGGCGTTCGGCCGGCAACCCCGATGGTGCGCTCACGGCGCGAACGGGTCGGGCGGATGCGCCGACAGCGCAGACCCGGTCGTGACCTACCGGCTACATCGCGGCGAGGTCCTTGAAGCGCGAGTAGTGCAACTGGTGCGCGACCGTCACCGTCGTGGTGGGCCCGTTACGGTGTTTGGCGACGATCAGGTCCGCCTCGCCGGCGCGCGGATCGTCCGCCTCCCACGCGTCGGGCCGGTGCACCAGGATCACCATGTCGGCGTCCTGCTCCAACGAGCCCGATTCGCGCAGGTCAGCCAGCATCGGGCGCTTGTCGTTGCGTTGTTCCGGACCGCGGTTGAGCTGCGAGATGGCCACCACCGGCACTTCGAGTTCCTTGGCAAGCAGCTTCATCTGCCGGGAGATCTCGGAGACCTCCTGCTGCCGCGACTCCACCCGCTTGGACGAGGTCATCAGCTGCAGATAGTCCACCACGATCAGCTTGAGATCGTGCCGCTGCTTGAGCCGGCGTGCCTTGGCGCGGATCTCCATCATTGTCATATTCGGCGAATCGTCGATGTACAGCGGCGCGTCGGAGATCTCGCCCATCCGCCGAACGATCTTCTGCCACTCCAGATCGCCCATCCGCCCCGACCGCATCGCCGCGAGCTTGATCTCGGCCTCCGCGGACAGCAGTCGCATGGTGATCTCGGAACGGCTCATCTCCAGCGAGAAGATGACGGCCGCCATGTGGTGCTTCACCGCGGCATTGCGCGCCCAATCCAGAGCCAGCGTCGAGTTGTGCGTGGGGATCATCGAGCGGCCGGCCAGGTAGAGATGGTCCGCGGCATCGACCTGCACGCACCGCACCGGCACCGACGCGACCTGCCGCACGTCGACGATGAATCGGGAGTTCCGGCGCGCGGGCGAGGCGGTACGGCAACGCTCCTTCTGCGCGAGCCGCTTCCGCTCCAATCGGAACACGTCGTCATCGGTGGAGAAGTTGATCGTGAAACAGGTGGACGACTCTTCGGTTCGGCCCTTGACCCGTTTCGTCATGGTCGATGCGCGGTACCCCAACCCGACGATCAGTTCCGCCACGTCGCGCGCCAACGCCGCGTTGGTCGTGGCGAACTGGATGACGCCGCCCGGGCTCACGGTTCCGTCGGTATCGAGCAGGCCTGCCAGGAGAGCCCGCCGTTGGGCGATCGACGCACGGAGATACCCGGCCAGCACGTGTTTGTTGCCCAGGACCCCCATCGTCCGCAGGATCGCTTGAACGCTGCCCCGTTCCTTCCAGCACGATGCGCACCGACCGTCGCGCCAGCCCGATGACGGGCGTCCACAGATCGGACACACCGGCGGCGGCATCGGTTCGGACAGGTGCTGCGATCGCGCGCCGCAGACCCGTCCACACGTCTTGACCTGAATCTGCTGCGGGGTGAACCACTGCCCGCACACCACGCAGGCACGTTGTTCGACCGCCGCGCGTGCCGGGAGCTGCAAGCCGTAACTCATGCCACCGAGGTGCGGCGCCCACAGGCCCTCGGCCTCGATGTGCACCGCGATCTCGGGATCCGCCGAGGTGAAGCGCGCACCGTCCGAGTGCCCGTCCCCCAGCCACACCCCGAAGGCATACGGCGGCACCGGCAGCTCCGCATCGGGCAGTTCGAGGGGCTGTGCCAGCGCAACCGAGTGGTTGAGCCGCCGGTCGCCGGTGTGGCAGCGCAGCGTGGCACCGATCTCCGCCGTTGTGTGCACGGCCGGGAAGGTGCGTTGGCTACGGTAGCCGTTGTAGCCGACAGCGGCGGCCTGCGCGGACTTTCGGGAGGCGCGGGTATCGGTGAGCCACTGGTGCTCCGCGTCGGCGACGATCACCTCGCCGCCGGAGAACTCGACCTCGTAGCAGGGGCGGCCCGCCATCACCTCAGTCGCTGCGACCACGCGCACCGGCCGTCCGTCCGCGCCGAGCAGTTCGTCACCGACGGCAACTGCGCCCATCGTCGTCCATCCGGTGGGCGTGGGGAGCACCGTGTCCAGCGCGAGGGCCTTCCCAATACCGGGCCTGGCCGCGACGATGACCATCTGGCCGGGGTGCAGCCCGTTGGTGAGCTCGTCGAGCGCGATGAAGCCGGTGGGCACGCCGGTGGAGATCCCGCCGCGGGAGGCGATGGCGTCGATCTCGTCCATCGTGGGCTGCAGCAGCTCTTCGAGCACCACGTAGTCTTCGCTGGTTCGCCGCTCGGTGACCTCGTAGATCTCCCGTTCGGCACGGTCCACGATCTCGTCGATCTCGCCGCTGCCAGGACTGCCGTCGCCCCCGCCGTAACCGAGCCGCACGATCCGGGTGCCGGCGTCGACCAGCCGGCGCAGGATCGCCTTCTCCGCCACGATCTGCGCGTAGTAGCTGGCGTTGGCCGCGGTGGGCACCATCGACACCAGCGTGTGCAGGTAGACGGAACCGCCGACCCGCGACAGGCTGCCGGCCCGGTCCAACTCGGCAGCGACGGTGATCGGGTCTGCCGGCTCGCCGCGGGAGTACAGGTCGAGGATGGCGTCATAGACCAGCGCGTGGGCCGGTTTGTAGAAGTCAGCCGACCGCAGGGACTCAACGACGTCGGCGATCGCGTCCTTGCTGAGCAGCATGCCGCCGAGTACGGACTGCTCCGCGGCCAGGTCCTGCGGAGGTGTGCGCCCGTAGCTGCCGCCCTGATCGGGCGGGGCCGTGTCGTACCGTTCGTCGACGACCGCCACCAAAGTCTTCCTTCCAGCACACACGCACCGCCTCGACACCGTGCCGACGGACGCCCGCGAGTCCGTCGTCGATGTTCGAGACCACTCATATCCCAGGGGTCCGACACCGCCCCGGACGCGCACTGTCCGGGCGGTGGCGGCAACCCTCTGCGGACCGTAGAACACGATCCCGGGCGCACCCAAATGCGGCTGTGCACCACCGCGGGGACAACCTGTGGACGACGCAATATCACCGCAGGTCGGGTGTCCCCAGCCCCTGTGGACAACGTGTGGATGACTATCCACGGCCGACCTATTTCCGCAGGTCCAGACTCTGACTCAGCCGACAGAGAGTGTGGATGACTGTTGTGGGCAACGTGTCGGCGCGTCGCATTCGGCGTGTCGTGATCGACCCGGTTTCGGACATGACGACGTTCGTATCACGGGCATCTTCTGTCTCAGCCGTGCACACGGGCACCACGGTTCTTCCGCCCCCTCCGACGGTGCCGATCGCGGCCGGGCTGTATCTGTCGGCGGAATGTCGGCGCACAGCGGCCCCGAGGCGGTTCGAGACCGGTCGAAGATGTTCGACTTGGCCAGGGGTTTCGGCAGCGGTAATGGCCCGCGAGGGCCAACGACGCGGGGCAGAGCAGCTCGATAGCTCGCTGGGCTCATAACCCTGCCTACTTATGATGCCATTCAGTTTCCCACTTCAGATACCAGCCTTGAATGTCCGTCCAGTTATCTGCCCATATATCCCACACTGGGCTTACTACCGGCCGATCGACATTGCGAAATATGGCAATCGACCAACCGTCTCTAAATCTTTCGATCTCGATTTCCGAGTCCATCTCAATGCCCGGCGTCGGTTTACGAATTATGCCTCGATATTGCGAACAGGTAGATTCAGTTGGTTCGTCGCTCATTTCGGCCACATCCTAACATGGTAGTCATGTTGCCACCGCCTTTCGGCACAGATCGCGGTTCTAAATTGCTCGACACCTACCCGCGAGCCGACTTGTATGTTGGTGGCCTAGTTTGTCGTAGGCCGTTCACGCTCATCCGACCTCCAACGCTAGTTGCCCTAGAGCCTGAACCTACTCACATTCGACCGACAAGCCAGTTTGTTGCCCGCGCTGCGGCTATCTTACAGCCCGCTCCCTCGACGGCTTATTCTGCCCGGAAGCTCCGACAGGTTCGATATGCCCAGGCCGCGGGGGGCTACTGGGATGAATACTGCCGCTGTCAGCGCTATGTCTACTTTGTGGGATCCGCAACTGCCGTGACCGTGGTGACCGGCCTCAAGTACTGGAGGCCGACCAACTGCCCACCCTCATCGAAAGATAATCGCAGATCACAGCAACGTCGACTATTCCGGATTCCTGTCCGAGCGCCCAGAAGCGGGAACGAGTTCAAGGCATTTCGCGACAACTTCTAATTCGGTGTTACCCAGCCGGAACTTCCGAAGATCAGTGCTCCTCGGCGTCACCGTTATTCGAATCTTCCTCGTTGCCATTGCTCTTGCGAGGCAGCATTACCCATCCCACTGCGAACACAGCGATGCCGATGGCAAGTCCGGACCCCCAGATTTTCCACGAAATTCCACCGCCCAGGATCAGGTACGAGGAGATCGATACAATACCGAGGGATGCAATCATCATGGCTTCCAGGTATTTGCTCCTGACTCGGCCCTTCATGGGTAACACCTCGGCTCGGAGGCTCCTGCCGAGTCGCCAGGCTGGAATCTCGATTTCATCGACGACTCCTCCTGAGTTGCGCTCCACAGCTGTCGACCCACTCGCTCTCGCGTCGGGAAGATACGCGGGGCGCCACCCAGCCAATTCCACGGTGACGGTAGTACCTCGAACCGCTGAATCGCGCCGGGCCGGACAGAAATCTCCAGGCGATACGGCGGGCGACGTCCGGCGCGAACCTCAATAACGTGGTTTCCAGCGTCGACCACTGCCTCACACACGGCATTAGACGAGAGCGGAGGGTTCACCACTTCTTCATCGACTGTGACCTCGTAGCGGACTCCCCGATCACGCGATCGCGCAGGGCGGGAGAAGACCAAGGTGCACCTTTCCGCGCTAGTCAACGTCGTGCCCGCATCGCTGCCCGTGGACATCGGTTGGCGCACATCGGTCACGCTCCCCAAGAGGTCGTGCCGAGTGACCTTGGTGATGTCGTCGGCGCCGCCTGCAACACCGGCGCCAGCGCCATCGCCGCGGACACGGCACAGATCAGCAGCCCCCACAGGATGCGAGAGATCCCGCGCCCGCACGAACGATCCGCCGGCCTCATCGCAACCACCACGAGCTACCCCCCGCCCGGAACATAGCCGCCCACAAAGCGACGCGTCCGCAAGACGATACGGCAATCGGGGGTACTCCAGAAACCGCGATAGACCCCTGCGGCCACCCACGCTCACGGATGATCTTGATCCGACTTCGGCGCGCATCCGGACGACGCAGGACACGCGACGCACCGGCGCAGCGGCATGGCGAACGCGACACTGCAGTGCGCGAGCCAAGGTCCGCGTCGCTGTATCATTTCGTTTGGCTAACTACTTCCTCACCCGAACCCGGAGTTCTGATCCGTGCCAACGACGCCCTTCAGCGCGACCGCATCCGCCACAGCGGCCGCACCCGCGACCACCACAGCCACCGCCGCCGTGACCGCGACCACGACTGCCGGCCAGAGTGCCCCCAGCGCCCACGGCACACACGGCGCCCCTCAGGCACACCACAACGACATGTCCGCGGCCGAGAACGGCGTCATACTCGATCACCAACCAGCGCAGACCGGAACCGACGCCGCCCGCAGCACCACCTCTCCCGGCCGGTTGATCGGCGGGCAGCCGGTGGCCGTGTGGGTGGTCGCCTTCGCAGCGATGGTCTCGTTCATGGGCATCGGCCTCGTCGACCCGATCCTCAAGTCGATCGCCGGCAACCTGAACGCGACCGCCAGCCAGGTTTCGCTGCTGTTCACCAGCTACCTGCTGGTCACCGCGTTCGCCATGCTCGTGACCTCGTTCTTCTCCTCGCGGCTCGGCGGGCGGCTCACCCTGATCATCGGCCTGGTCGTGATCATCGTGTTCTCGTCGCTGGCCGGCACCTCGTCAACGGTCGCCGCGCTGGTCGGTTGGCGGGCCGGCTGGGGGTTGGGCAACGCGCTGTTCATCGCGACGGCCCTCGCGGCGATCGTGGCCGTGGCGCGCGGCGGCGCGGAGAAGGCGATCACCCTCTACGAGGCGGCGCTGGGCGTCGGCATCTCGGCCGGCCCGCTGCTCGGCGCTCTGCTCGGCGGCATCCAGTGGCGGCTGCCGTTCTTCGGGGTTGCCGCGCTGATGGCCATCGCGCTCATCGCGATCGTGCTCTTCCTGAAGACGAAAATCACCGTGGCGCACGGGGTCTCGATCATGGCGCCGTTGACCGCGCTGTCCCACGGCGGCATCCTGGTGATGGGTATCGCCGCGCTGCTGTACAACGGCGGCTTCTTCGCCGTGCTCGCGTGGACGCCGTTCGCGGTGCCACTCGGCGTGTATGGCATCGGGTTCATGTTCTTCGGCTGGGGCGTGCTGGTCGGCATCTGCGCCGTCTGGGGCGCCCCGTGGATGCACCGCCGCTTCGGCCTGATCACGTCCTTCAGCGCGGCGATCGGGCTGTTCTCGCTGATCCTGGTCGGTGTGGCGCTGGCGGTCGCGGCGGGCAGCGTGCCCACCGTCATCGCGTTGGTGATCGCCTGCGGCATCCCGCTCGGCGTGCTGAACACGCTGTTCACCCAGTCCGCCATGAACATCGCGCCGGTGCCGCGGCCGGTCGCCTCCGCCGGATACAACTTCGTGCGCTTCCTCGGCGGCGCGGTCTCGCCGTGGATCTGCGGCAAGATCGGCGAATCCGTCGGCCCGGCGGCGCCGTTCTGGTTCGGCGCGACCTGCGTGGCCGCGGCCCTGGCTGTACTGCTCGGCTTCGGCTCGCGATACCTGCGCCGTATCAACACGATCCACTGATCCGCGCCGGTTCGCGTCTCGACCGCTAGCGAGTATGACGCTGTTCGCGCCTGTCGGCGGCGGGCGCTGTCTGGGCGCCCTGCCCACCCCCCACCCCGCGCCTCACCCCTGTCGAGTGGGAGTCCTGCAGAGTCTTGGGGCGCTCAGACTCTGCAGGACTCCCACTCGACGGCGCCACCGCCGCTGCTACCGCCGGGTGCAGTAGCTGTACGGACCGGAGGTGCCGACCGCGATCGCGCAGCGAGTCGTCACCCACGTGCCGCCGTACGTGCGGAAGTCGAAGACCCGGGTGTACTCGCTGTAGGCCTTCTTGCCGGTCGGCCGGTACGCGACCACGTCTCCGCCGGCCGCCCAGGTGCCGTCCCCGGCCCACGTCGCGAAGATGTCCGACCAGTACCCGGACGCGGTTTGCGCCGAGCCCATGTATCCGGCCGAGGCGTGGATGTAGTGCCCGTTCTTGCCGAACACGTACTCGTTGCCGGCGGACGTGCTCGTGGAGGACCAGTGGCCGACCGTCTTCGCGGCGAGCGTCGCGTTGGACGTCGGCGCCCCGAGCGCGAGCGAGTAGAACACCCGCGCGAACTCCGGCCCGAAGTCGCCGTCGTCGCCCACGCAATGCCAGCCGTTGCCGAACGGGCTGTCCTCCTGGATCACGAAGATCGGGACCACCTTCAGCCCGAACCGGGCCATCATCGAGATCGCCGTGTACTGCTGCCCGTCATCGATCCTGACGACGAGACCGGTGTAATCCCAACCGTTCCCGCCCACTCCGCGGATCGCGCTGTTCGTCAGATCGCCGCCGAACTCGTCGGTAACCTTCTTTCCGGGCAGCAGGTTCACCACCAGGTTCTTCGCCTGGTTCAACCGACTCGCCTCGGAGCCGCCGGCCCCCTCGGGCCGGAACACGTAGATCGCGCACTGGTAACCGTGCGAATCCTTCGGCGAGGTGAGCACGGCGGCCTGCGGCGAGCTGGTGTCCAGCGTCCAGGACGACGACCGGTTGAACGTCACACCCGCGAAGCTCACCGCGCTGCCGGTCGGCGCCCACACCGGCGGCGCGAACCGGGTGAGGAACGCCCCCTGCCCGGTGAGGGCGTGCACCATGCTCGCCAGCGATCCGCGGCTGAGCAGGATCGCCGGCCCGAACCTGCCGCTGCCGAGCCCTCGGGCGATGCCCGTGCTGGTGATCCAGCTGATGAACCCGCAGGCGGAATCCTTAGCGGCGACATCGGTGAACGGCGCCTTCGCGCACCTCGCCGGCGACTTACCGGGGTAGATCGACCGGTACAGGTAAACGCCGGCGGCTCCGCGCGTCAGCCGGGCGGTCGGCCGGATCGTGCCGCCCGTCCCCGGGAACATCACGCCGGCCGACTTCGCCCAGGCGAAGTACCCGCACGCCGGGTCCGTCATCGCCACGTCACTGAACGGCTTCGACGTGCACCTCGCCGGCGATTTGCCGGGGTTGGCCACCACGAACAGGAACTCCGCCATGGTCGCCATGGTCGCCACACCGCCCGGCGCGAACTTCCCGCCCGCCGGCTTCGCGAGCCCATTTCCCTTGAGCCAGGCGATGTCCGCGCACTCGCTGCTGGCGGCCTTCACGTCCGGATACGGGTTGCACACGGATGCAGCGGCCGCCGGCACCACGGACACGGCGGTGAGCAGCGTGGCGCAGAGCGCGCCGACACCGAGCACCGCCCCGATACGCCTGGCGAGGGATCCCCGCGATCTGATGGTCGTCATGCTTGTCCTCCAACTGTTGACCGACACGTCCGCACCGGGCGGCGGGACGGGCGAGCGCGAGCCGACACGCAAGGCGGCATCGGCGATCGGCATGAGAAGAGCAAACGCGACGGGCACCCGGCGAGGCATCCGTAAACTGCGACAACGGTCCGGCCAGTGTGGTCCCCGTGGGTCGGCGCGCGGCTCGGTCCACGGATCGCCTCCAGACCGGCGCACCCGCTTGTGGGCTGCCCGTGGACCTGCTTGCGGGTCGGGTCCTGGTTCGGCGACAGATCCGGCCCGGACGCGCCTTTCCCCGACCGCGATCGCCGCGGCTCCCGCGGCTGCCGGGGTGCCCGGCCCCGGAACCCGTCATACTCGACGGTTCGCACGCGACAGCCGACGCGTGGCGAGCAGGCGATCGGCCCGCCGACGCGATCGGCTAGCGTCTTCGAAGTGAGCGCGCGAGATTCCGCCGGGCAGACCACATGAGGCGGATATGACGATGTTCGCGCGCCCGCGCATGCTCGTCGCGGTGGCCGATTCGGTCGGGGGTGCGCGGCAGCTCTCCGCGATCGCGCTGCTCTCCGGCTCGCTGGCGCTCGCCGCGGCGGACCAGACCATCGCGGGCGCCGTCGCCCCGGACCTGAAGGTCGATCTGCACGTCGACAACACCGGGATCGGTCTGCTGGTGACGGCCGCGTACCTGCTGGCGGCGGCGGGCACGATCCCGTTCGGGATCCTCGCCGATCGGGCGAAACGTGTTCGCCTGCTGGCGATCTGCGCGCTGGCCTGGTCCGCGTCGATCACGATCGCCGGCTTCGCGGGTTCCTACGGCACGCTGCTCGTCGCGCAGATGACGCTCGGGGCGGGAGTCGGCGGAGCGGCCCCGCTGGTCGCCTCGCTCGCCGGTGACGTGTTCCCGCCGGGCGCCCGCGGGCGGGCGCTGGGGTTGATCCTGGCGGGCGAGTTCGCCGGTGCCGCATCGGGTTTGCTCATCGCGGGGGAGATCGCGGCGATCGCGCCATGGCGGGTCTCGTTCTGGGCGCTAGCCGGCGTGGGCCCGGTGCTGGCGGCGCTGCTGCTGCGATGCCTGCCCGAGCCGGCGCGCGGCACACAGGCGGCCCGCGTGTCCCATGCGGCACAGCCGCGTGCAGTGCCGGGGGTGGACTCCGGAACGGCAGCGATGCCGGGCGCGGGATCTGTGGCGGCAGGCGCGGCGGCAGGCGCGGCGGCGATGTCCGGCGCGGGAGCCGAGCCGAACGTAGACCCGGCTTCGTACGCGGCAGGGGAGTCGCCGATCGATCCGCCGGCCCCGCTCGTGACACCGCCTACCCACCGAAACCTCGTGGGGCGCAGCGAATCCGGATCCAGCGCGGCCCGGAACAGCGTCACTCCTCCGCACGCGGAAGGCACCCCCGCCGGCGGCCCGATCCAACGAACGGGCGTCGCGGCAGCCGTCCAGGCGCTTGGCATCGAGCCGCGACCGCGCCTGGTGCTCGACCGCGATCCGGCGGACCGCCCGCTGGCCTGGGCGATTCGGTACGTGCTCGCCGTTCCCACGAACGTCGTCATCATCGTCTCCTCGGCGCTGTGCTACTTCTACGTCGCCGGGGTGCAGACCTTCGCGATCGTCTACCTGCGCGGCCGGTTCGACCTGAGCCAGGAGCTGGCCACGGCGCTGCTGGTGGTGATCGGGCTCGGCGTGATCAGCGGCATGCTGGTCACCGGGCACCTCTCGGACCGGCTGATCGCGCGCGGGCACCCGGCGGCGCGGGTCGCGGTGGGCGGGATCTGTTTCCTGGCAGCCGTTGTCGCCTTTGCCCCGGCCTTCAGTGTGACGGCGCTGGCGCTCGCGATGCCGCTGATGTTCCTGGGCGCGGCGGGCCTCGGCGGGCTGAATCCGCCGCTCGATGCGGCCCGGCTGGACGTGGTGCACTTCCGGCTGTGGGGGCGCGCGGAAAGCGTGCGCGCGATGTGCCAGAACCTGATCCGCGCGAGCGCGCCGCTGATCTTCGGTTACCTCTCGACGGTGCTCGGCTCCGGCGACGAGTCCGCCGCGACGCAAGGCGGCGGGGCGGTCGGGCTCGGGCGCGCCTTCCTGATCCTGCTGGGGCTCTTCGTGATCGGCGGGATCGTGCTGCTCACGGCACGCCGCGCCTACCTACGCGATGTGGCGACCGCGGTCGCGTCCGAAGCGGCCACCGTGCGGGGCGGTTCGCGCTGAGCGCTTTCGTTACCCGTTCAGTCGCGCGCCTCGTGTTACCTGTTCCCCGCTCGCCTCGTGTGTCCCATGGCGCCGGAGCGCCTCAGTCGGGATCGATCGAGCACGCGGCGAGCAGCGCGTCATAGATGCCGGGCGCGGCGGCGATGGTCAACGGCACGCCGAAGTTGTCGAGGACGGCGCCCCGCGCACCGGCCTCCGCTGCGATCAGCAGACCCGCCGCCCGATCCCACGGGTGGATGCCGCGCTCGTAATACCCGTCGAACTGGCCGGCCGCGACGAAACACAGGTCCAGGGCGGACGACCCGATGCGCCGCACGTTCGCGATCGACGGCAGCAGCGCCGCGAGGACCCGCCCCTGCCGTCCCCGGTCGTCGGCGCGATACGCGAAGCCGGTCCCGATCACGGCGAGACCGAGGTCCGTGATCCCGCTGCACGTCAGCCGTGTGCCGTCGCGCCGGGCGCCGCCGCCTTGGAACGCTTCGAACAGGCTCCCGCGAGCGGCGTCGTACACGGCGCCCGCCACCACGGCGCCGTCGACCTCGGCGGCGATCGACACCGAGTAGGCGCTGATCCCGTGCACGTAGTTGACGGTCCCGTCCAGCGGATCGACGATCCAGCGCACTCCCGTGCTGCCGTCCCGCGAGGCGCCTTCCTCCCCGAGAATGCCGTCATGCGGGCGACTTTCGGTGATCCGCTGCACGATCAGCGCTTCCGAGGCGCGGTCGACCTCGGTCACCGCATCCGTCGGCGTCGACTTCGACGACACCGCGAAGTGACCCGTGCGTCGCTGCGCCACTAGCGCGCCGGCCTCGCGTGCGATGGCCACCGCCAGGTCCCGCAGGTCCGCGGGGCCGACGTTGTCCGGAGTCGTGGCTCCGCCGGTCGCCTGGGTCGCGGTCGCCGGGCCGCTCGGGCCGGTCATGATTCCAGCGGTCCGAGCAGCGCGGAGGCCCACATGCCGTGCACGGAATCCTCGCTCGTCGGGTGGAAGACGGCTGCGAGCGCATCGCGATACAGCCTGGACAGCTCGTTCTTCGTGAAGTACGAGGCGCCGCCCGCCGCCTTCATCGCGGATGTCGCGATCTCCTGGACGGTTTCGCTGACGCGGTACTTGATCGCGGACAGCTGCGGCATCCACATCGGGCCGCGGTCGACGAGCCCGTCGATATCGGCCGTGGCCCGGTCGAGCTGCGGATAGAGGCCGTCGAGCGCGATCGCGGCCTGTGCGATGCGGCGACGTGCATCAGGGTCCTGCGCATAGGCGCGCCCCGAGTTCTTCGCCGACGTACGCCTTTTCGCCGCCTCGACAGCCAGATCGAGCATGCGCTGGGCGAGCCCGACGTATACCGACGACGTGAGCAGGATGAAGGAGGAGAAGATGCCGAACACGAACGGGTGCATCGTCGGCCCCGGTTCGATCCGGCAGGCGAT
This sequence comes from Actinobacteria bacterium 69-20, assembly GCA_001897425.1. GTDB lineage: Bacteria > Actinomycetota > Actinomycetes > Mycobacteriales > Nakamurellaceae > Nakamurella. Next base: position 441,330 of record MKSW01000033.1, read on the forward strand.
CCGGTCCGCGGGGGCGTGTGCTCCGTTCAGGATCGTGGTGCAGGACTGCGAGGCGCGCATGCCGAGGGTGTCCCAGTCGTCCTTCACTGTCACCCCGCCGCCGTCGCGGGTGATGAAGCCGAAGACGTCCATCGGCCGATCAGGGTCGCTGCGGTCCGCGCCGAACGTGCCGAGCCGCGTCCACACCGGCGACCCGGAGGTGAAGATCTTCGTTCCGGTGAACGAGAACCCGCCCGTGCCATCCGGTTTCGCATCGGCGGTGGAGCCGAACAGTACCAGGTCGTTGCCCGGCTCGGAGATGCCGAACGCGTAGATCTCGCCGGCCATAACATCATCAAAGACAAAGTCGACGCTATGGTCGCCGCGGGCCGCGAGCTGCCGCGCGACGCCCACCCAGACGTGGTGCATGTTCACCGCGAGCGCCGTCGCCGGCGAGGCCGCGGCGAGCCGCATCTGCTCATGCGACAGTTCCTGCAGCGTGAGCCCGGCCCCGCCGGACTCCGCCGGCACCAGTGCCGTCAGATAGCCGGCCGCCTTCAGATCGGCGACATCCTCGTGCGGGAAGGTGTTCTCGGCATCGTGCGCCGCCGCCCGCGCGCGGATCGCCGCCAGCAGTTCATCGGTGAGCAGCGTACGCGCCGTCATCCTCGCCCCTTCCTCCTTCAGACCTCACACACCCTGGCCGCACCCCGTTCGCACGTCTGCACCCCGACCGCAGGCGCACACTCGCGACACAGGTGCGGCTGCGGGGACCGCGGCCACGTCCGGCCCGATCGACATTCACGGCACCCGGTACGTCCATGCGTCGCTCAGGAACTTCGTGTCCGCAAGCTGTCTGGCCGCGTCGAGTTCCGCTTCGGTGTAACGACTCTCGCGCACCCGATGCCCGCCCCGGAACGACGTCATCAGCGAATCGATGATCGCCGCCCGGCTCATCCCGGTCTGCGAGCGCATCGGGTCGACCCGCTTCACCGCGGACCGAATGCCCTTGTCGGAGATCTTCTCCCGCCCGATCCGGATCACCTGCATCATCTTCTCGGCGTCGATGTCGTAGGCCATCGTCGCGTGATGCAGCACGGCGCCGGCCACGAACCGTTTCTGCGCGGCCCCGCCGATCTTGCCTTTGTCCGAGGCAATGTCGTTGATCGGCACGTATCTCGCGTTCACCCCGACCTTCGCCAGCGCCTCGACCACCCACGCATCCAAGAACGCGTACGACTGGATGAAGCTCATCCCCTCGACCAGCGACGGCGGCACGACCATCGAATACGTGATGCAGTTGCCCGGCTCCATGAACATCGCACCGCCGCCGGAGACGCGGCGCACCACCGAGATGTGGTATTTCGCAGCAGCTTCCGAGTCGATCTCGTTGCGCACGGACTGGAACGAGCCGATCACCACCACCGACGAATCCCAGTCCCAGATGCGCAGCAGCGGCGGCCGCCGCCCGGCCGCGACCTCCTTGGAGAGCACCTCGTCGAGCGCCACGTGCAGCACCGGGGGCAGCGTCATCGGCGGGATCAGGTCGAAGGTGTGGTCACCCCAGCTCGTCGCGGCGCCCACCGCACGGCGCACCGCGATCCCCACGGCCTGCGCGTCGAACCCCACCATCTCCACGCCGGGCGGCAGAGCGGAGATGACGCTGTCCGTGAGCTGGGCCCCGGTCGCGCCCACCGGCATTCCGGTCAGCGCTCGGTCGATGTCGCCCAGCGCGGAGTCCGGCTCCAGGAAGAAGTCGCCCGCCACGTGCACATTCGCGAGGCGATCGTCGACGATGTCGAGTTCGACCGAGACCAGCTTGCCGCCGGGGACCTTGTACTCACCTCGCACCCTGCCACCGTATCGCTCGGGCGCCGGGCGGCCGCCGAAGGGTGAGCGCTGGTTGCCCACGGTGGGCGCCCGCCGTTCCCGGTGAGCGCAGGCGTGAGCACCCACCGCCCCCGGAGCGCATCCGCTGCATCAGCTGTTCGTCAGCGACAACCACTGCGCCGCAATGAGAACCGGCGCGGCGCCCCACTCCAAGGAGGGGCCCGCGCCGGAACAGCGTCATACACAGAACTACGTCATACTCGACAAACGCGTCATAGACGGAGCAGCATCACCGCCGCCGCACCTTACGCCGGCACGACCTTCAGGGTCAGCTTCGCCACCACGTCCGGATGCAACACCACGGACACCGCATGCTTGCCGGTCGCCCGGATGTGGCCCTCGGTGGCGATCGCCCGCTTGTCCAGCACCGGCCCGCCGGCAGCCTTCACCGCGGCGGCGATCTCGACGGCCGTCACCGAACCGAACAGCTTCTTGCCGTCCGCCGTAGTGCGGGCCGCGATCTCGAGCTCCAGCGACTCGAGCGCCGCACGCACCTCGCGCGCGTGCTCTGTGCCACGGATCTCCCGCGCGGACTGGGCGCGCCGGATCGTCGCGATCTGCTTCTCCGCGCCGCGGGTGGCGACGATCGCCTTGCCCTGCGGCACCAGGTAGTTGCGGCCGAAACCGTCTCGTACCTCGACGATCTCGCCCGGTGCGCCGAGACCCGGCACGTCTTGCGTCAGGATCAACTTCATAGCGTCATGTCCTCCTTCTCGGGCGGCCGGCTCAGCGGGCCGTCGAGGTGTAGGGCAGCAGCGCCACCTCGCGGGCGTTCTTCACGGCGGTGGCGATATCGCGCTGGTGCTGCGTGCAGTTGCCGGTCACGCGGCGCGCGCGGATCTTGCCGCGGTCCGAGATGAACCGACGCAGCAGGTTCGTGTCCTTGTAGTCGATGACCTCGGCGTTCTCCTTGCAGAACGCGCAGGCCTTCTTCTTGATCTTGCGGGGTGGTGGTTTGGGCATCGGTGTCTCCAGAATCTATTGATCGACGCGCGCGGCGCCGTGAACTATCGGGTATGACGCTGTTCGCGGCGGCTTCGCCGCCGGTGAGCGCCGATCAGAACGGGGGCTCGTCGGCGTAGCCTTCGCCGGCAGGCGGCGCGCTACTCCACGGGTCGTCCGCGGGGGCGGCACCGCCGCCCCCGGACCGGCCGGAGCCGAACCCGCCGGCGCCGCCTTCCTGCCGTGCCACCTTGTTGACCTTCGCCGTGGCGTACCGCAGCGAGGGGCCGATCTCGTCGACCTCCAGCTCGACCACGGTGCGCTTCTCGCCCTCGCGGGTTTCGAACGACCGTTGCTTGAGCCGGCCGGTCACGATCACCCGGGAGCCGCGGGTCAGCGACTCGGCCACGTTCTCCGCGGCCTGCCGCCAGATCGAGCAGCGCAGGAACAGCGCTTCGCCGTCCTTCCACTCCCCGGAGGCCCGGTCGAAGGTGCGCGGCGTGGAGGCGACGGTGAAGTTCGCGACCGCGACGCCGGACGAGGTGAAGCGGAGTTCAGGATCGGCCGTGAGGTTTCCGATGACGGTGATGAGCGTTTCGCCGGCCATGCCGATCCCTACTTCGCGCTCTTGGCGTTGGGCCGGGTGATCTTGGTGCGCAGCACCGACTCGTTCAGGTTGAGCTGACGGTCGAGTTCCGCGACGACCTCCGCGGGGCACTGCACGTTGATCACGGCGTAGATGCCCTCGGAATTCTTCTGGATCTCGAATGCGAGGCGGCGCTTGCCCCACACGTCGACGTTCTCGACGCTACCGCCGCCCTGGCGGACCACGTTCAGGAACTGGTCGATCGACGGGACGACGGTGCGCTCGTCGAGGGTGGGGTCGAGGATGAGCAGGAGCTCGTAGTGACGTGGAGCGGTAGATACGCTCACGCGCACCTCCTATGGACTAGCTCGGCCGTGGTCGTTCCACAGCAGGAGGATGTCGCGCGGCTCGCGAGCACATCTGAGTGCGTGCGGGCCGTGACGCGCGACCGTCCGAGTCTACCAGCGGTTTCACGGCTCGCCCGCACCACATTGCCGCTGGATGACCATGCCGTCCTTCGCCCACGTCACGCAGGTACGGGTGTTCGGCACGTCATCGACGATCGCCAGGCAGTCGAAACACGCTCCCATTCCGCAGAAGACCCCGCGGGCGGCTCCACCGATGGTGCTGCGGAGCTCGAGATCATCGTCGGCCATCATCACTGCTGCGACGCTCTCACCGACGTACGCGTCCTGCTCCCGGCCGTCGACGGTCACCCGTATGCGCGGGCCGCGTTGCAAGCCGGCAAGCTCGGTCAGACGCCCGGGGGTGCGCCTAGACCGCGCCTTCACACCGAGCCCCCACCGGCTGGTGCGCCGTCCGCGGTCAGCAAACCGTGTTCCACCAGGATCCGGCGCATGGCCTGCAACGACTCCGGATCGGTGATCGGCAACCGCGGGCGGCGGACGTGGCCCGCCGGCTGCCCGAGCATCCGCATCAACTCCTTGAGCTGGCTCTGGTAGGCGCCGTACACACCGGCCCACCCTCCCGGTAGCCACAGCAGCGGAAACAGCTCATCGGACCGCGCCGCGTACCGGTGCATGGCGTCGAAATCACCGGCCCAGTAGTCCTCCCAGAACTGCGGGTCGGCGTGCCCGAAGAGCGACCCGCCGCCGATGAACCCGTCGCCGCCGTCGGTTCGCAGGAATTCGACGCCACGCTCGCTCATGTACGGGCCGAAGACGCGGATGCGGTCGCGCACCCGCTGGGACGTTTCGAAGAACTGGTCGGTGTTGGGCGTCGAGTTCTTGATCGCGACGATCTTGTCGATGCCGGCGAGCTTGTCGGCGAGGTCCGCGTCGATATCGACGCCGGCGCCGTGCGGCCAGTTGTAGATCGCCAACGGACCATCGATGCCGGCGGAGATGTCCTCGTAGTAGGCGATGATCTCGTTGGGGAAGAGTTTGGCGTACGGCGGCGGTGAGGCGAGAACGCCGTCAGCACCGGCGCCGAGCGCATGCCGCGCGAGGTCGACAACCTGGTCGGCGCGGTAGTCGGTGCATCCGACGAGCACCGTCATCCGCCCAGCCGCGGCACCGATGGCGGTCTCGGCAACAGCTTTGCGCTCGTCACGGTCCTGCACGAACCACTCGCCGCAGGTGCCGTTGATCACCACGCCGTGCAGTCCGGCCGCGGCGTAATACTCGATGAGGTCTTTGAGCGTATCGAGATCGAGCGTGCCGTCCTGTGTGAACGGGGTGACGACCGCTGCGAAATAGCCTTGCCACGAAACGTCGTTGCGATCCATTGTCCTTCTCACTCCTACGTGCGAATCCGGTTGTGTTAGTGCCTGCGCTAATGCGATACCCGATCCAGGGAATACCGCTGAGGGAAACCCGAGGCCGTCGCCGGATCGAGCATTCGCTCGGCGAGCTGGCGAGCAAGAAGCGGGCTGAACGTGAATCCGGTGGATGCGACACACGCGAAGAAACCGGGGACCTGCTCCGATTCCCCGACGATCGGCGAGAAGTCGTCGGTGAAGACGATCACGCCGGACCATGTCCGCACGATCCGCACATCGGCCAGCGTCGGAACAACGTCCAGTGCCACCGCGAGGTTGCCGGCGGCGCTGCTCCACAGCGTCGGGTACCTGCGGTGGGTAGAAGTGCCTGTTGGCCAACCGCCGCCGATGATGAACGTGCCGACCTCGGTCTGTTTGAGGGTGAGCCGGCGCCCAATGTGCTGGATCATGGGCTCGAACATGCGGGGGCGCCGTTCGCTGACGTTGACGTGCAGTCCCTCGCTGCGAACCGGAAAACGCAGGCCGACCATGTCGGCGAGCCGACCGGACCACGCGCCGGCACAGTTGACGACCCGATGCGCCCGCAGGTCACCGCCGCTCGTCCGAATGACGAAGCGCCCGCCGGCGGAATCAGGTTGCCGATCAATTCCGGTGACTTCCACCCCCGTCGCGATGGTTGCCCCGGCTTCCTGCGCGCGCTTTGCATAGAGGGGGGCGACGACGAGCGGATTCGCGTGCCCTTCGGCCGGGCAATAGGTCGCCCCGAGCAGGTTGCCGGCCAGATAGGGGGCGCGGCTGCGCAGGGCTGCACCGGTGACCACTTCGGTCTCGATGCCGGCCTGCTCCTCCAGCTCATGTTTTTCGTACAGGGTACGAAGCTGGTCCTCGGTCTCCGCCACCATCCACCCTCCGGTGCGGTGGACACCGAGATCGCCGTCGAGCTCGCCGGAAAGCTTGTCCCACAACCTGTCCGCTTCCAAACTGAGCCTCGCGTCGGCCAGCAGCCTGTCGTGGTCGGCCGCGGTGCCCTTGCCGGAGAGTTGATGGATCGCCAGTTGCAGGTGGAAGCTGCCGGCGTTGGTGCCCGACGCTTCACGGTTGATCGAACCGCGCTCGAGGAGCAGCACGTCGGTTCCGGCCATCGCCAGGTGGTAGGCCAGCGCGCATCCGGCGATGCCACCGCCCACGATCACGACATCGGCTTCGCTCCGTGGGAGTGTTGCGTCATAACCGGTCATGGATTCCCCGACGGCGCGGTGAAAAGACCCGGATCGGTGACCGCGCGATCGGCGATCGCGGCGATGGGCACGGGGCGTACCGGCATCCGTGGCGTGGACGGGGCAATGGTTGCGAGGGCGATGTCGTGTTCCCGGCCGATCATCGCTGAGATGTGCCGGGAGCAATAGCGACCCTGGCATGGGCCCATGCCGGCCCGGGTGAGCGCCTTGACCACGCTGATGTCGTCGGTGGTCGCGATGACGTGGGCGAGATCGCCGGCAGTGACCTCCTCGCAGCGACAGACGACCGTCGATTCATCCGCGAGGCCGTAGATGCCACGGCCGACGTGATACATGCGCGCGGTTGCCCTGGCCAGGGCACGGCGACGACGGATTCTGCGCAGGGCGGGTGCCGCTGCTGCCACGGCCTTCTCCTCGGGCAGGCTTCCCTCGTCCATGACGGCGGCGAGGCCCGCGACGACGCCTTCGTCGATGGCGACCTTGGACCCCTCGACACCGGTGCCGTCGCCCGCCGCGTAGATGCGCGCCGCCGTGGTGCGGCACCACCGATCTCGGCGAACGGTGGGTCCGCCGAGGGCTTCGTCGTCGTCGAAGCCGGCGCCGATGAGGCGCAACAGCTCCAGGGAGGGGGCGAATCCGTAGCCGATGCACAAGAGGTCGGCCGCCACCGTCTCCTCCGTGCCGGCAATCGGTCGCCAGTCGGCGTCGACCGCCGCGTGGACGACCCGTTCCACACGGCGGTCGCCCTCGGCGCGGACGATGATTCGCCTGTAGCGCAGTGGCACTCGGTGACGCAGCAGGCCGGCACGGTACCGAGCGGCATCGATCAACAGGTCCAGGTTGCCCGCAGCGGCGCCGGCCAGCCTGGCGACGTCGGCCGCATTCGGCGCCGGTCCCGCTTCGAGTGCGACGACGATATCGGCACCGAACTCGGCGAGCTGCGCGGGAAACGCGAGGGCGACCGGACCGGATCCGGCGAAAACCATTCGACGCCCGGGCATGAACCGCTGCGTCTTGACCAGGCTCTGCAGGCCGCCGGCGGTGATCACGCCCGGCAGCGTCCACCCCGGGAAGACGATGGGTCGATCATGCGCGCCGGGGCACAGGATGACGCGAGATGCGAAGACCGTGCGGGTGTGGGCGTCGTCAGTGGCCAGGACGGCATTCCAACCGTCCCGCTGCTCTTCGACATCGATGACGGCCGTGCGCATGGCCGTCATCACGGCGCTGCCTTCGGCGCGTTGCACCATTCGGTGCCCGTAGCGCCACTGCGCGCCGAGCGGTCTGCCGTCGGTGACGGCGAACCCCAGACCCGGCTGTTTGAAGACCTGCCCGCCGAGGGTGGGGCGCTCGTCGACGAGGAGGGTACGCAGTCCCGCGTCGGCGGCCGTCATGGCCGCGGACATTCCCGCAGGCCCACCGCCGACGACGAGGACTGCGTACCGCTCTCCGTCATGCATCGATCAGCATCCTCCCGGCATCGGCGGGAAGTCCTTCACGCCCTGGTTCTTCTCGTACAGTTTGGCGAGGGTCCCGTCCGACTGCGCGGTGCACAGGAAGGTGTTGAGCGCGTCCACCAGCCCGGTGTTGCCCTTCTGCACGGCCCACGCGCCATAGTTGACGTCCAGCGGCTTGTCGAGTGCGGCGGCCTTGAGCGCGTTGCCATTGGCCTGGTTGAACTGGGCGAGGATGTAATCCTCGACCACCGAGCCCTGCGCCCGCCCGGAGGCAACTTCGAGTAGCGCCGCGTTCTGGTCCGGGAAGGTGGCGACCTTCGCCTTCGAGAAGGTCTTTTGTGCCAGCGCCTCGGCGGACGATCCCTGCAGCGCCGTGATGGTGACACCGGCCTTGTTCCAGCTGTCCAGGGTTGGCGTGGTGGTGTCGTCGGACTTCACGGCCAGCACCTGCACATAGGGCACGTAGGGCCGGCTGAAATCGACGACCTTCTGTCGCTCCGGTGTGGCGTTGAGGCCGACCGAGACCATATCGAACTTCTTGCTCTGCAGACCCGGAATCAGGCCGTTGAAGTCCAGGTTCTGAATGTCGAGCGTGACGTTGAGGGATTTCGCGAGAGCATTAAGCAGATCAACGTCATATCCGGCCGGTTTGCCGGCATCGTCGAGATACATTTCCGGCTTGAATTGCAGGTTCATGCCGACGACGAGTTTGCCAGGCGTCATCAGTCCCAGGTTCGCCGGCGGGGATGCGTTACTTTCCCCCGTCGTCGACGATTCGGTCGACCCCCCCGCCGAGCTCGTGCTCTCGGACTGGCTTGTCTGCGAAGAGGTTTCGCTGGAGGAGCTGGCGCCGCTGGAGGTGGAGGTGTTGCCGGTTCCGCTGCTGCCGCATGCGGACAGCACGAGGGCACCGGCGGCCAGCAGCGCGGCGGCGAACGTGAGGCGCCCGCGGGAGCGGACGGTATTCACGATCTTCATGGTGTGTTCTCCTTGGGTTGGTGAAGAATAGGTCTTCGACGATCGGGCATCCCCGAAATCGCCGCTATGACGGAGCGCGGACGCTCACGCGGTCAGCGAAAGGCAACCGCGCAGCCCGGCTCCGCGATATACGAGTGTCAACCTCCCATCTCCTCAACAAGCTCAGAGATCTTTCGACGTTGGCGACGGCGTACGGCTGCGAGCAGTCGACCGTGTGGTGGGCGGGTGTACGCGCTCTCGATGAAGCGGAAAATCATGTCGATAACGAAGGCGGCAAGGACGTAGATAAGGGCCGCAGCGGTATAGAACACGAATGGCTGGAACGTCGTCGACACCAGATTCTGCGTCACCCGCACCACTTCGAGCAGGCCGATGATGGTGAACGTCGAGGTGTCTTTGAGCATTCCGATGTACATACTGCCGATGTTCGGCAGCGCGACCTTCACGGCTTGCGGGAGGATGACGGAGAAAAAGATTCGGCTTCCGCGCAGACCGAGGGCCTGGCCCGCCTCACGATGCCCGGGCGGCACGGCCCCGAGTGCGGATCGGAAGATCTCCGCCAGGAACGCGCTGTAAAGCAGTGACAAGGCGATGACGCCGGCCTGGAAGACGCTGAAGTTGATGCCGAGCAGAAATGCCAAGCCGAAGTAGACCCAGACGACGCTGACGAGCGCAGGCACTCCCCGGAAGACGTTGATATACGCCGTGGCGATCCAGGAAATGGGCGGGCGGGAGAGCCGCAGCACCGCGAGAAGCAGGCCGATCACCGCGGAGATGACGAGCGCGACCACGGAGACCTGCACCGCGACCCACAGGCCACCGAGGAGTACCCCCCGGTAGTCCCAGATGAGCGACCAGTCGTAGTCGAATATTTTCATCGGCGTACCGCCCTGATGAATTCCTTCGCCCTAGCGGACGTCGGGTTGTCGAAGAATCCGCGCGCACCGGTCTCGACGATGGCGCCGTCTTCCATGAAGACGTTGAGGTCACCGACATCGCGCGCGAAGCCCATCTCGTGGGTGACGACCACCATGGTCATGCCGCTCTCGGCGACTTGGCGCATGGTGCGCAGGACTTCGCCCACGAGTTCCGGATCGAGTGCCGACGTGGGCTCGTCGAAGAGCATGACGCTGGGGTCGAGCGCCAACGCCCGGGCGATCGCGACGCGCTGCTGCTGGCCCCCCGAGAGTTCCGCCGGATAGTAGGCGGCTCGCTGGAGTAGCCCGACGCTGCGAAGCGATTCCGCCGCTTTCACGCGAGCTTCGGAAGCTTTCATGTTCCGAACCGAGCGCAGCGACAGCGCCACATTGCCGAGCGCGGTCAGGTGCGGAAACAAGTTGAATTGCTGGAAGACCATGCCGACAGTGCGGCGCAGTGCCAGCGGCGAGCCGCGACGTTGCGGGGGTTCACCCGGCAGGCCGGGGCCGTATTCGACACCGTTGACGCGCAGCGATCCGGCAGTGGGCTTTTCCAAAAGGTTGATGGAACGCAGCAGGGTCGATTTACCGGAGCCGGAGGGACCGACGATGACGACATGTTCCCCGGCGCAGATGTCCAGATCGATTCCGCACAAGACTTCCTGGGTCCCGAAGGACTTCCGCAGCCCGCGAATTCTGATCAGCACAGCGCGATCGGTATCTGCCACGGCGTGCGTGCCCACCGCGGCGGCGCTCATCGCGACCCCCCGGTCACGCGCGGACCTCGGTGACACACACATAGTTGTCGTCCGGGTCGCGCAGATACGCATAGCGCCAGGTGGCACCGCCGCCGAGGTCGACCTGAGCCGGTTCGTCGACGAGTTTGACCCCGATGTGATCGAAGAAGTCGAGGGACCGTTCCAGGCAGCGCGACCCGATCGCGAACTCGAAGGTCCCCAAGCGCCCCCACTCGCCGCGCATGTCGGGCGACGGCGGGAAGTGCTGGACCGGCTCCAAGTTGCCGCCGTGCGGGCTGGTCAGCAGCATCATACGCATCTGCGGCGGGACGCGCTTGCCGAACCAGGGATGCATCGGTTCGAAGTAGCCGTTCGACTCGAAGAGTTGACCGGTGAAGCCGAGAGTGCGGTAGAACTCCCGGGTTCGATCGATGTCGGTGACGCCGAATGCGACGTGGTTGACGCCCTGGGGCCCCGGCGGATAGGGCCATCCGTGCGCAAGCGTCGACCACTCGATCAGTTCGATCTTCGCGCCGTCGGGGTCCTCGATGTAAGCCAGGCCGCAGTGGGTCTGATACGGCTCGAGATCCGCTTCGTTCGGATCCATCAGATTGACGTGCCCGTCGGCGACGAGGCTGCGATGGAATTCTTCGTAGCCGTTGATGTGGACGCACACCTCGCAGATGCCGGGTTCGCCCCACGCCTGGCCCTCGGGCAACGGCGGGTTGGGCCGGTCGAGCAGGTGCACCAGTTTGACCGAGGCGCGGCCGAGCACACTCGGGGTGGCGGCCCGCAGGTAGACGACCCGCGCCTCGGTGCGCGGCCGTCCCGTGACCTCCGTCAGGCCGGGCAGCTCCCCGACGTAGTCGAAGGCGATGTCGGTGAATCCGAGATCCGCGTAGAAACGGATCGACGCCTCCATGTCGCGGACTCCGATGCCGATGTGGTCCAGGCCCATCAGAGCGCCGAATTGCGGCGAGTACTCGACCACGTCGACCTCCGGTTATGGATCAATAAGCGGACGATAGGCATTGGCCACCCAAGCGAATCCTCGTAACGTGTGCCATGATGTTCGCACACCGAGCGGCTGACCGCAATACGCACACTAGCCCGACGGGCCGAAAGTCCGCTGCGATTCGGCCGCGTCGAGCGCCGTGGGCACGTGCGGACACGGTGGCATCCACACGGGGCATTCGTGTGCCGACACCGTCGCGAAAGGAAGTCGGATGACGCTTCGCATCGGCGCGAAACTCCCACAATCCGGTGCCATCACGGCCGATGAGTTTCCGCAGGCCGCGCAACATCTGGCGGACGCCTTCGTCTTCCTCACCAGCGATATGTCCGCCGGTATCACCGGGCATCTCCTGCCCGTCGACTGCGGCATGCGGTAGGACCGCAATCCCCGGCACCACCGACACCCACGGAGCAGCCCATGACCGCACATCCCTCCCTCGCCGGCCGCACGGTACTGGTCACCGGCGCCTCCGGCGGGATCGGTTCCGGGATCGTCGCAGCACTGGGTGACGCCGGAGCCGCCGTCATCGCCCACTACTCGACGCATCTCGAAGGTGCGCGTGCAGCGGTATCGGCGATCCCGGACGATCGCAGCGTTCTCGTCCAAGCCGATCTGAGCTCCGCAGGTGGCGCGCGGCAACTCTGGTCCGAGGTGACCGAACAGCATGACGTCGATGCGGTCGTCCTCAACGCAGCCGTCATCGACCCGACTCCCCTCGACGGCCCGGACGCCGAGTGGGATGCCGGGTGGGAGCACCTGTTGAAGGTCAATGTGATCGGCTCCGGCGCATTGATGCGGGAGGCCGCGCGCGCCTTCGCGGAACGCGGGCACGGGACCGTGGTCACCATGTCGAGTTGGGCCGCGGAGCAGGGCTCGCGCATACGCGACGTGTCCGGTTACGCCGCGTCCAAGGCCGCGATCCGCAATCTGGCACAGACGTTCGCGCGTCATTACGCGGATCGAGGGGTCCGGATGCACATCGTGGCACCAGGCGTAGTGAACGCGGGAATGGGCACGAGGGGGCAGGATGATACCGAGGTCGAACGGGTCGCGGGAGGATTGGCGATGCGGCGGCTCGTGACGGTGCACGAGGTAGCACAGCTCGTCACCTACCTGTGCAGCGACAGCGCCGCGAGTCTGACCGGCGCAACCATCGACATCAACGGGGCCTCGTATATCCGATGAACTGGCCACGCGACACAGAACGGGCACACGCATGACCGCGAGCACGATCACCCCCGCACCGTCCCGACCCAATCGGACAGCACCGCGGTCGCGCGACTTCGTCCAGTCGCTCGAACGCGGCCTGATGATCATCCGCGTCTTCGACAGCGACCACCCCACCTTGACCGTCTCGGAGATCGCGGGCCTGACCCATTTGACCCGCGCGGCGGCCCGACGTTTCGCCCTCACCCTGCTCGAGCTGGGCTATCTGTCGTGCCGCAACGACCGGTACCGCCTCACCCCCCGCGTGCTGGAACTCGGATACTCCTACCTGTCGGCGTTCTCGTTCCCGGAGATCGCACTCCCACACCTGGAACGACTGGTGGCCGATACCGGCGAGGCGAGCGAAGGCTGCATCCTCGCCGATGGCGACATCGTCTACGTGGTCAGAGTTCCCGGGCCGGCTTTGATGACGATCTCCGTCAACGTAGGGGCCCGGCGCCCCGCGCACCTGACCGCGATGGGGCGCGCCCTGCTGGCAGACCTCCCGCTGGACGAACTCGAGGACCACCTCCGGACGATTCGGTTCGACCAGGTCCTGCCGCGCACCATCGTCGATGCGGACCAGCTGCGGATGGAGCTCGACCGCGTCCGCGAGCAAGGGTATGCGCTGGTGGATCAGGAACTCGAAGAAGGACTGATCGCGGTCGCCGTTCCCGTTCGCGACCGCACCGGTCGGGCGCGCGCCGCGATCAATCTGTCCACGCACATCGGGCGAAAGACGGTCGACACGATGCGCGGCTTCGTCCCGCAGATCCAGACCACCGCAGCGGAGATCGAGCAGGCACTGAGCAACTCCGTGGCCTGGAACAACCTGTTCGCCTGAACCGTCGTCCGCTGAAGGCCGGCCCGGTCGACGACGCATCGTCGAGCTGAGAGCCGAAGGAACCTCGCACACAGCAGGAAGGTACGGCTGACCGTGACACGTGAATCCTCGACCTCCGGCCGCGCCGGGACCACCGCCGATGACGTCCGAGTCGCCATCGTCGGCGCGGGCAGCATCGGGGTGGCATGGTCGATCGTGTTCGCACGAGCAGGACACCCTGTCGCCGTGTTCGATGTTGATGCGCACCGAGCAGCACAAGTCCTGAGCGGTGTGCGTTCCCGATTGCAGGATCTGGCTCGGTTCGGCCTACTCGACGCGCACGAGCGGATCGACGACATCGTCGGGCGGATTTCCATCGCGCCGCAACTGGCCGATGTCACCGCTGGTGCAGGTTACGTCCAGGAATGTGCCGCGGAGTCGCTGGATATCAAGCGGGCGGTCTTCGCGGAGCTCGACGGTCTGTGCGGTGCACAAGCGGTCCTGGCAAGTTCGTCATCGATGATCGCGGCATCGCGGTTCGCCGCCGGACTGCCCGGGCAGTCGCGCTGCCTGGTGGTTCATCCCGGGAACCCGCCGTATCTGCTGCCGATCGCCGAGGTCGTGCCCGCGCCCTTCACCGCTCCGTGGGCCACCGAGCGGTCGATCGATCTGCTGAGTGCGGCCGGGATGGTGCCCGTCCATGTTCGACGCGAAGTCGAGGGCTTCGTCTTCAATCGGCTCCAGGGCGCGCTGCTGCGCGAGGCCTACTGCCTGGTGCGCGACGGCGTTGCGAGCCCCACCGATATCGACACGGTGGTACGCGAGGGTTTGGGCCGGCGGTGGGGCGTGTTGGGGCCGTTCGCGACCTCTGACCTCAACACCCGAGGCGGAATCGAGCGACATGCGGCCGTCATGGGACCCGCATACGAACGGATGGGGGCCGAACGCGGTCAGCACGATCCGTGGACCGAAGACCTGGTGGCGGCCGTCGCGGCCGACCTGCACCGGCTGCAACCGTTGGCGAAGTGGGAGGAAAATGTTGCCCGCCGGGACCGGATGATGATGGCGCTCCTCGCCGCGCAACGTGCGGCAATCCGCGACGAGAGCGAATAGTCCTCATGCGCGCAGCACAAGGGCCGTACGGGACCGAGCCTCGGTCCAATTTCAGAAAGCCGCGAGCCCTTCCATTCTATTCGTATTCGTCGTCGCCTTCCGCATAACCGGGAGAATTGATCACCAAATACTCACAAGTACCCGACAGGTCGTAGACCCGTCCGGTCGGAACCGTCGCGGAGTCGCCGCTTTCGAGAGTGACGTTCTCGAAACCGTCTACCCGAAGTTCCATGCTCCCAGTGAGTACCACGTAACTTCTAAAACAACGATGATGACGAAGCCTCCGATGCGGGCCGTGTAGCGAAACCCAGGTGATGCTCAGGGCTCCACCCGAATCGTGAGCAGTGAGTAACGTCTTCAGAGTAAGGTTGTTGTCAGGCTCCAGCGTTTCAGGAATTCCTTGGAAGCGGGTATACAGCGTCACAGAAGTCTCTCCAAGAACTGCGCAGTTCGCGCAACTTTAGGCGCCAACAAGATCTCCTGAGGAGTACCGGTTTCAACCACGCAACCCTCGTCCATGAACACCACTCTGTCCGCCACATCTCGTACGAAGGACATTTCGTGAGTAACCACCAGCATAGTCATACCTTCGGTGCTCAAGAATCGCATGACCTCGAGCACCTCGCCGACGATCTCCGGATCCAATGCCGACGTCGGCTCATCAAATAGCATGACCTCCGGCCCCATGGCTAGCGCGCGGGCGATCGCAACGCGCTGCTTCTGGCCACCCGAGAGTTGCGCTGGGTAGGCGTCTTCTCGATCGCCCAAACCCACCTTCGCAAGGAGGTCACGCGCCAGCGCCCGGGCATCAGCCTTACTCAAGCCTCGTACTCCGACTGGAGCTTCAATAAGGTTGCCCAGCACCGTCATATGCGGAAATAAGTTGAAGTGCTGGAATACCATTCCAAGTCGCCGTCGTTGTTTCGCTAACTCCGGACCGGGCAACGGGGCACGCTGGCCGTTCTTCTTCGTGTATACGCCAATACGCTGATTATGTACGATGATGTCGCCAGAATCTGGTGTCTCAAGGTAATTGATGCACCGCAGCAGCGTGCTCTTCCCCGACCCGGAAGGCCCGATGATACATAGGACCTCGCTAGCCTTCACCTGCAGGTCGATACCTTTGAGGACATGGTTACTGCCGAACGACTTGTGTATGTCAACGCATTTGACGACGATATCGTCGCTATTCGATGAGCCATTCATCATGTTTCAGCCGACCTTCACGACCGAAAGAAGATTCTTCCGAAACATGACGGTGATGCGAGCAACGGCAGACAGCCGCTGATCACGCCGCGTTCCTCTACCGTAGTGACGCTCGATATAATACTGTCCAATTGAGGTTACCGTTGTCATCATCAGATACCATATACTTGCTACGATGAGCAACGGGATCGTTTGAAACGTTCTAGAATACACCTGTTGAACCGCATATAGCAGTTCCGTCATAGAAATGACGCTCACGAGGCTCGAATCCTTGAGTAAGCCAATCGCGTTATTACTGGTCGGCGGTATTATTATACGCATCGCCTGAGGCAATACGATCCGCCTAAATGCACGCGAGCTCGTCATCCCTAATGCAGCCGATGCCTCGAGCTGGCCTTCATCTACCCCAAGGATCCCAGCCCGTACGATCTCGCACATATAGGCCGCCTGGTTGAGCCCTAGGGCTAGGATCGCGGCAGTCAGCGGGCTTATGAGGTCGTTAGTATTCCAACTGATAAAGGAAGGGCCGAAGGGAATACCGATGGAAATTCGCTTTATGAACGATGCAAGGTTATACCAGAACAAGATCTGAACAAGTAGCGGAGTACCACGAAAGAACCACAGGTATAACGAAGTGACGCCGTTCAATAATAAGCTGTTTGACAGCCGCATTAACGCAAGGAGTCCACCAAGTAGAATCCCGATGATCATCGCTATTGCAGTCAACACAAGCGTAGTGATCACACCCTGCAATATCGCGGGTGCGGTCAGGTATTGCGCAACGACATGCCACTCGATGGTATCCGACGTGATCAGCAGATGCAGAGCCATTATCGCAAGAACGAAAATGGCGAGACGCAATAGCCACTTGCCGACAATACGTGCAAAATACCTCGCTGAACGATCGGGGCGGAGCTCATATGGTACTAAGAGCTCCGCCCCATCGACAGCACGACTCATGTTCATTTATTGGTTGCGCTGAGCTGCGCTGGGTCGGTGTACAGGGTCGACTCCGATACGAGGCCATCGTCGTGGATCCCCCACTTGTTCATGATGGCCTTATAAACACCACTCTTGATGAGGCTGTCCATGGCCTCTTTCAGGACCGGCCCGAGGCCCGAGCCCTTGGTGATACCCGCTCCCTCGGGGGTCGGCATGTAAACGAACGATTGGATCTGGAAGTCGCCACCCGTCTGCTTGATGAAATATCCGAGTTGATTTGCGGAGGTGCTATAGATTTCGACACGGCCACTATCGACAGCCAGCTTTGCTGCCGCCTCGCTCGGGAAGGTCTTAAGATCGACCGGGGCCAACCCTGCGCCGGCGCAGTTGATACCTTCGATTTGTTGGATAAACGCACCGCCGGCGATCACCGCGACCGAGTGGCCACACACGTCGGTGTCCTTCCCGATCTTGATTCCGCTTGAGGTCTTGACAGCAAATCCGGTCCCTACGTTGTAGTAGGTGAGGATATCGATCTCCTTCAGGCGATCAGCGGTCGCGATAAAGGACGTGAACGATGCGTTGTACCGCCCGTTCTTCAGACCCGGAATGAAGGTGTCGAACGCACCCGAGGCATCCGCCTTCCATTGCAGCCCCAGCACTGTCGCGACAGCCTCACCCAGTTCTGGCTCCCACCCAACTAGCACGCCCTTGTCGTCCACTAGCTCGTCCGGCGGCGCGTTGTTGAACGTGATGTCCTTGAGGACGCCTGCGTCTCGGAATTCAGCTGGCACTTTTGCGGCTAGTTGAGGGTCGGTAGCCACCTCCATCCCGGCGAATGTCTTGCTGAGGATGTTCACCTTCGAACTCTGGGTCGTTTCGCTGGTGACGTCGGTGACTGCCGCCGTGGTTTCGGTGCCTGCACCTGTGGATGGTGCCGACGTCTGGCTGCTTCCCGATGTGGTGCTTCCCGGTGAGTTGCTAGAGCTACATGCCACGGCAGCCAGCAGTGTCGCCGTGCCGACTACGGCAATGACACCCCGTGAAACTGCACTTCTGTGGACGTTCAACTTCATGGCATACCTTCCTTCTAGATGGAGCGGCGCACTGAACCAATACGAACTTTGTCGGTTGGACTACGGCATTCACTCGTACGTTCTGACACGGCCAAAGCCAGGGGGCGCCTCATGCACCAATCATCTGGGCCGCCCCAATAGCCGACTCACCTCGCATTACCACGTATGTCCTAATCCAACCCGCCACCTCGTCAGCACCGAGCCGTTGGGAAGTGGGCAAGTATGTGCTGGGCGGTCGCCCGCTCGTACGGTGACCGTACAGTAGCACGCATTGCGCGCGGATGATAGTAGTTTCGCTTGATCGCAGAGGTGCCGCCAGGATGTCGAGCACGCCGTCGCCGCACGACGACGAGCGGGGAGGTGGGGAGGCTATTCGTAAGACCCCGGCGCAAGGGGCTCCGCCAGCACGGGCAGTGCGCGTCAGCCCGTCAATAATCGAAGGGGCCTATCGGCACGTGCCACTCTTGGCTGTGAATCTCGAGTTCAGAGGAGCCTGCAAAGACCGACGGCGCTCCCCCATGAGGGCGACCGCGTTCCCGCCCTCACCTAATCTGTTGGCCTTGAGATTCGCCGGAAAGGATTGATGCCGACCGTGAAACCCGCATCATTACCGGTCAATACTTGGGTCCTGTGCGCAATACGCCAGCCCTGTGCGGTCCTGCGAAGCTCATCATGGTACTGGCCCATCATGGTCGCCGTCGACCCATTCGGCGCCTCGTGCCACGCCAGCACATAGCTCGTCGCGCGCGCCAGCTCGGCCCCGACAAATTCGATCTGCACACCGCCCGCGTGGTGCGATGTCCTCTTCCAGCGCCACATCCGCTCGAGATCGCGGCGTAGGGCAGCCGAACCTTCGCTCTTGATGTCCGGGCCGTAGTCAACGACGCAGTCCTCCGTGAACAACGCCGTCAGCTTTGGTAAATCCATTTCATCCAGCGTCCGGCAATACTCGTAGATGACCTGAGTGATTTCATATCGGTCGGAAAGCTCTTCGAGATTCATGGGACCTCATCTCTATGAGTGCCAACGACATACATCGACCTCGTCAGAGCGACCCGAGCCCCGCGATCATCTCATCGAACTGCTTGATCAACGGCAAGATCTGTGACAGCCGTTGCTCACCTTCACTCCCCAGCATCGCGAACGTAGTCAAAGGCTGCCGCACGTCACCAACCGGGTAACCGGCTGCGGCGGCAAGTGCCTTCGAATAGCACTGATGCCCATAAGTCGGATGGCCCGCTGCGATGATGTGATCGATGTGATCAATGATGCGCTGAAGGGAGCGCGCATCCTCGAGTCGGCCAGCTTGGAATAGATCCCAGAGCTTGTAGCTATTGACGATGTAATTTCCGTAAGGATTCACATACCCGACCGCGCCGAGGAGGAACGAGTCGACAGCCCGCTCGCCAGCGTAAACGTTCATCACTCCGTCGGTCGCCTCGATGACGTCGCGCACCCGTGCCAGATCCTGGCTCGATTCCTTGATGTATCGAATATTTTCGAAGTCTCGTACTAATCGAGCAACCAGCTGTGCCGACATATCGATGTTGGATGTGACAGGGTTGTTATATAGCATGATGGGCAGGGTGACCGCCTCGGAAACGGCTTTGTAATAACGCCACACCTCATCATCAGTTGGTGTGTAGTAGTACGGCGGAAGTACCATAATGCCGTCGGCGCCGAGGCTTTCAGCCTCGCGGCTGTACCGCACAGCATTCGGTGTGTACGCGTTCATCGTCCCCACGAGAACCTTCGCGCGCCCCGCAACCTGCTTCACGGTCGTCTCGACCACCAGGGTGCGCTCGTCATCGGTCAAGGTGAGGTACTCGCCGGTAGTGCCCAGCACGATGACGCCTGGTACACCCGATGTGACCTGCCATTCCATGAACCGCTGGAGGGCAGGTACGTCGATCTCACGCCCGTCATCGGTGAATGGCGTGACGGTCACCGTATAGCTGCCACGGAACGTCGTCATCGAGTACCCTTTCTGACATGCGACCATTTGTACGCCTAGCGTACCCCAGTGGTGCTGAAGGATAGATGATGCCTGCTCATGTGATCGAATGTGACATCGCGATCGTCGGCGGCGGAATCACCGGAAGCGCCTGCGCGTACTACCTCGCCCGGGGCGGGGTACGGGTAGCACTGCTCGAGCAATACGACCTCAACACCCAGGCTTCCGGCCGCAATGCAGGCAGCCTGCACGGCCAGTACCAGCTGACGCCGTACCGAACGATGGGCCGCGAGTGGGCAACGCAGTACGTCCCAGCAATGCGGTTTCTGGTTGATTCGATCACAATGTGGCGGAACCTTGCTGAGGAACTTGGCACTGACCTGGAGGTGACAGGTAACGGCGGACTGCTGGTCGCCGATACCGATGAATTGGCGGCAGTCGTAGAAGAAAAGGTGCGATTCGAGGCTGCGCAGGGATTCACGGCCGAACTCGTGACCGGCAAAGACCTGCGGCAACTGGCCCCGTACCTGGCGCCGACCATCGTTGCGGCCGAGTACTGCGCGACGGAAGGAACCGTGAACCCGCTGTTGGCCGCGCCGGCATTTGCCAGGGCCGCAAGGCGTCATGGTGCCGAGGTCCTGACAGGCACGACAGTGACAGCCGTCAATCCCGCATCCGGCTCGTTCTCGCTCGAAACCACTGGCCCCACGATCACATGCGCCCAGGTGGTCCTAGCAGCAGGCGCCGGGCTCGCGGACCTGGCGGCGCCGCTGGGTGATGCCCTTCCGATCGTCGATGAGCCCGTGCAGGTGCAGGTCACCGAACCTGTCGCGCCAACCGTGCCGCATCTGGTGTATTACGCCGGCGGGAAATTGACCTTCAAACAGTCTCACAGTGGATCACTGATCATCGGTGGCGGTTGGTTGGCGTCGGTAGACGCCGCATCGGGCTACCCCCATGTGCGGATGGACTCCATGCGGCAGAACCTTGATGTAGCCGCCCGCGTCGCACCCTGGATAGCACCCCTCGCTATCGTGCGCAGCTGGGCGGGCGTCGGTAGCGTCACACCTGATCTGGCACCGATCATCGGTGAAAGCTCCACCCCAGGCGTCTTCTTCGGCATGTTCCCCCATATGGGAATGACGGGCGGGCCCCTCATGGGTCTGACACTCGCACAACTCGTGCGAGGGGCGCCTACGACGGTCGACATCACCTCGTTCGCTCCCGGACGGTTTACGCCCGTCACCACATGACCACCCAGGCCCATGACGCGCTGATCTGCACGATGCCACGCGGCAGGACGGATGGCTACAGACCCGAGGCCCGGATAGCCCCGACGGCTGTTGGCCTCACCGGCGGCTGCGGCGCGAAACCCGACTTTGCGTCAATCTGCGTGCCCGATTTCCGCGCGGCGCGCTGCATGATGAAGGGGCCACAGAACCGTCCCTGGCAATGCCCCATTCCGGCCCGAGTAAGGCGCTTGACGGCTCCCACCGTGCTCGAATCCGTCAGGGCTTCGTCAATGGTGCCGAGAGAAACGCTCTCGCAGCGACAGATCACCGTGTCGGCGTCCACCAGTTGGTCCGACAACGGGGCGCCCTGGTAGATCCGCCACATCGCAGTTTGGAAGCGCCGATGACGACGTAGGTTCCGCTCTGGCGCGGTGGCTGACACGGCCCGGTGGCCCAAGGATGTCGCAGCTTCGAGCCCTGCCACGCTACCGGCGGCCTGCGCCACCTTGGCGCCCTGGATTGCGGCGTTATCGCCGACTGTCCATATCTCCGGTATCGAGGTGCGGCCAGAGCTTGTGCAATCTACGGTGCAGCCGCCCGAAACCGGATCTACCGAGTACCGCACACCCAAGAGCCTGGCCATCTCGTTACCAGGCATGAAACCATAACCGACACAGACTGCATCCACCTCGAATAACCGCTCGCTGGATCTATCGACGCTGCCGTCCCGCCCGATCCGGGCAACCGCAGCGCCGGTCACGCGACCCGAGCCGAATGCGCGAACCATAACGCTGCCGGTCAACAGCGGTACCCGTGCCCTTTTCAGGGTCGCCACATAGCCGAGCCCGTTCCACACCAGCGACGGCGAGGCTATGGCCGCCCGCGCCAGATCCAGACCATGACGAACACTGGTGGGCACGGATGATTCGACCACGGCAACGACCACGGCACCTGCACGGGCGAGTTCGGCGGCGAACTGCATGTTGAGCGGTCCGTTGCCCGCGACCAACACGCGCTGCCCCGGGGAAATTTGATAGGAGCGCAGCAAGGTCTGGCCTGCACCCGTCGTCATAACGCCGGGTAACGTCCAGCCCGAGAACGGCACCACACGCTCATAGGCTCCGGCCGCGAGAATGAGGCGCTGGGGGCGAATCGTCAGCTGCGAAGTGCCTTGAACGGCGTACAGTTCGCCGGCATCCTTCGCACCCCACACCTGGGTGCCGAGCAGCAGCGTCAACGACGAACTGCGCGCCTCATCAATCAGGGCCCGACCCACACGATATTGCCGATCAATTCGAGCTGCGTCCACGGCGAACGAGCTCGCGGGCTGCTTATAGTACTGCCCTCCGGCCGCAGCACGTTCGTCAACGACGACGACATCGGCCCCAGCGCGCGCTGCGGCCAAGCCTGCCGAGAGACCGGCCGGGCCGGCACCGAGCACCAACACCTCTGTTTCGATGACCTGCTCTGGGCAGGGATCAGACAACCGGCCGGGCACAACGCTTGCCAGCTGCGGTTGCGGCAGGAATGGCTGCATGTCGATCTCCATTCCCTCCCGCACGGGTGTCATACAGGCCAGCTCCCCGTCATGCCCGTCGATGGACACCCGGCACTCACCGCACACCCCCATACCGCAAAACAGGCCCCGATCGCTGGCTGCGCTGTGCCGGAATGCGACGATCCCGGCGTCGGTGAGCGCCGCTGCTACGCTGCGGCTTTCCCGCACGCGCAACGGTTGGCCCTCAAACGTCACCATCATGCTGTGGCCACTTGGGGTGATCCCCCTACTGCGAACTTCCATGTGCCGTGCCCTCTCTCACGTGCCTGACACCGCCGCCGCGCCACCCGCCGCCGCGCGCACCGGTATTGCACTCACAAAACGATCGCCAGCGGCGCCGCATTGCGTACTCGCGTACGATACGCGCACACCGTTCAGCTGTCTGCGGAGCAGGCCGAAATGCGCGCCCCATGCGCACTTATTAACGGGTCAACGAACAGGGCGACGTGCGTCTTTGATGAGTCAATTCGGTAGGGTGCGGGTTCGATCCCGCGGGCCGTACAGCGTCAGTGCTACGGCCGCCACGATAATCGCGCTGCCCACCAGCTCCCTTGGGCCGACCTTCTCGCCGAGCATGACGACCCCGAGCACCACAGCGACCAGCGGGTTGACATAGACATAGGTCGACACCGTAGGCATGGGCAGGTGGGAGAGTGCGTAGCTGTACGCGGAGTACGCGATCATCGATCCGGCAATGACGAGCCACGCAAAAGCGATCCAGGAGCCGGGCCCGATACCGTCGAATTCGATCCGGCCGAACTCGCCGCCGATGGCTGCCTCGCAAGTCAGAACGGCACCTCCCACCATCATCTGCATCGCAGCGGAGACCAACGCACGCTTCGGCAGTGGAATGGTCGCGGCCAGAACCGACCCTAGGCCCCAGGCGATAGCAGAGATCATCGCTAGGCCGACACTGTCCAGCTCCCCGTTCAGCGACGGGCCCGCGACAAGCCGCGAGACACCGAACAATCCCACGGAGGCTCCGAGCACATGCCACCATCGCGGCCAGGTCCGGCTTCCGATCGCCGCGAACAGCATCATCCAGATGGCGATCGTCGCCATCAGCACAGCGGTCAATCCCGCATCCAGGTGAACCTCTGCCACCGAAACGCCGCCCTGACCGATCCCGATCAACAACACGCCGATGACGGCGCTGCTGAGCCAGTGACGTGGCCGCATACGATCCGCCTCCCGGGCTGCCGAGCCGCCTGACCTGAGGGCAAATGGGAACAGGATCGCCCCGGCGAGCGCATACCGCACCCCGGAGAATAGGAGCGGCGGCACTTCCCGCACGCCGACCCTGATGGCAACGGTGGTCGACCCCCACACGATGTACACCGTGATGAGCGCAATCCACGCCCATAGCTTCGATCCGCCCCTGTGCTCACCGGACCGGCGCCGATCAATACCCGTGAGCATCCGGTCCATCACCGCGATCGACGCGCATACACAAGCCGCCGGCCGCGCCGGCTGGGACGCGCCGCGATCAAACCGCCTCCGCCGACCGTCTTCAAGAGCTTGACGCCTCGCTCACCCACGTGCGGGCCGCAGACCCTGAATTTCGGCGATGCACCACCATGCCGCCCTCCGACTGCGCGATGGACAACCGGCGAGCGAGGTTGGCTGCCCTGGTCATTCCCGGTAATCTGCCCACAGATATTCGCATAGCGACCGTGTGCCCGCAATACGTACACATACTTCACGGCATGCACTCGGCGACGGCTACCCGACGTCTGCGAGGTCTCATCGAGCAGCCGACGGACTCGAGGCCCCGGGCAGGCACAGAGAGGAATTGACATGACACTGAGCATCGGCGCCAAGCTTCCGCACACCGGAGGAACCGCTCCTACGCTGATCCCGGAAGCGGCGCGACAGCTTGAATCGGCAGGTTTCGACTCGATCTGGGTATCCGACCACGTCGCGCTACCGGCGAAGATCGAGTCGTACTACCCGTTCAGTCCAGACGGTCACGCGAACTGGCCCACCAACACACCGTATTTCGACGCGATAACCGCCCTTACCGCAGCTGCGGCGGTGACCTCGAAAGTTCGGCTGGGCACGGCTGTCCTGGTCGTCCCTCAACGCAATCCGGTGCTTACGGCCAA
Source organism: Actinobacteria bacterium 69-20 (assembly GCA_001897425.1). Taxonomy (GTDB): domain Bacteria; phylum Actinomycetota; class Actinomycetes; order Mycobacteriales; family Nakamurellaceae; genus Nakamurella. The sequence goes on from MKSW01000033.1 coordinate 466,025, forward strand.
ACAGCTCGCCTGTGTCGCTGCACTTGCGGGTGGGCGGCTGAGCCTGGGAGTCGGTGCGGGTTGGCTTCGTGAGGAGTTCGAACTGCTCGGCGCCAATTTTATCGGCCGCGGCGCCGCCATGGAGGAATACATTGCGCTGTTCCGCGAAGCATGGACCGGGCGATTGGGACCGCGAACGGGCGGCTACCTAGTCAACCAGGAGTTCCTGGTGCTACCCACACCACCCGTGCCTATCCCTGTATTAATCGGTGGGCATTCGCCGCGGGCCTTGGAGCGTGCTGGACGTATCGGGGATGGATGGCTGGGTCAGCAGGACCTGCCGGACTTGGACCTCGATTCGTTGAGTCGCGAGATCGCAACAGTGCGGGCTGCGGCACATCAAGCAGGGAAGGACCCTGCCGCGATTTCTGTGGCGCTACGGCTCGTCCAGTCGATTGGCCGTCATAACGAGTTGGCCGCCCACTTAACGGATCTCGCCCGCATCGGTGTCACTGAGATCATTATCGATGTCGAGCTGGATAGGGCGGGACAGGCCTATCGCACACTCGCGGAGGTAGGCGCATGATGCCACGCGACACAGTGGGGGGAATGCTCGCCGGACGACGGATCCTCGTGACCGGAGGTGCCAGAGGCCTTGGTGCAGCAGCGGTCGATCGGATGGCGGAAGCCGGGGCAACCGGGGTGGTTCTCGACCTACCGCCGGCTGCCGAAACCGGCCCGTGGCCACATATCTCCGGCGACGTGACAGATTCGAATTCAGTTCGCAACGCAGTGACCGAAGCACAGCGGCTACTCGGCGGCATCGACGGTCTGCTGCTAGCAGCAGGTGTCGTTCCGCCGTGGCAGCACGTAGGCGATATAGATATGGCGGAATGGGATCGCGTCATGGCGATCAACGTACGCGGCGTGATCGACGTCATCCGCTGCGCGGCGCCGGTGCTGGAGGACGGCTCCGCCATCACCGTCATAGCGTCGCTCAATTCCTGGAAGGGCGACCCCCGAATCGCTGCCTACGTAGCGTCAAAGCATGCCGTGCTGGGCATCGTGCGATCGGCGGCACTCGATCTGGGCCCCCGTGGGATCCGCGTCAATGCCGTCGCACCCGGGCCAATCGCCACCGAGGCTTTGTTATCACGGATGGCGGCCCGCCAGGGACTCACGAACCTGACGGTAGAACAGGCGCTTGCCACGGCAGCAGGCGATACTGCGCTAGGTCGTATGGCGACTACCACCGACGTCGCGAACGCCATCGTGTTTCTCACCAGCGATCTTGCCGCGGGCATCACCGGGCATCTGCTGCCCGTCGACAGCGGCGTCCTGTGACTATCGCGCCTGATCTCGCCGAGACTCAGCAGGAGTAGACATGAGTAACAGTTCCTTGCTCCAATCACGCACCATTCTGGTGACCGGGGCCTCAGGCGGCATCGGTGCCAGTGCCGTCACCGCGCTGGGCGATGCCGGGGCAACTGTCATAGCTCACTACTCGACCAATCTTGCCGGGGCACAGGCCGCAGTGGCGACCGTCCCACCCGGCTACGGGGTGCTTGTCGGCGGAGACTTGAGCACCGCTGAAGGGGCACGGCGCCTGTGGTCGGAGGTCACTGCGGAGCACGACGCCGACGCAGTGGTGATCAATGCTGGCGTGATGGATGCCACGCCGCTCGACGGTGCGGACCAGGACTGGGACCGGGGTTGGGAGCATCTGCTAGCGGTCAATGTCATCGGCGGGGGCTCGCTCATGCGCGAGGCAGTGCGGTACTTTGCGCAGCGCGGATCGGGCACCGTGGTCACGATATCGAGTTGGGCGGCAGAGCAAGGCTCCCGGATCTTAGACAGCTCGGGTTACGCGGCGTCGAAGGCTGCCATCCGGAACTTGGCACAGACCTTCGCCCGGCACTACGCGGACCAAGGCGTCCGGATGCATATCGTGGCGCCGGGGGTCGTAGATGCCGGAATGAGTGTGCAGGCGCACGGATCCGGCAATATCAACGCCGCAGCTCAGGGCCTGGCAATGAAGCGGCTGGTAGCCGTACGCGAAGTCGCTCAGCTGATAGCCTTCCTGTGCACCGACGAGGCAGCCAGTTTGACCGGCGCCACGATTGACATCAACGGAGCCTCATACATTCGATGACACCCGCGAAGAGCACAGGATGGGATGCGGATGAGCATAACGGCGGCGAGTTCAACTCGGCCATTGGCACATCGATCGGCGGAACGGTCACGGGATTTCGTGCAGTCACTGGAACGCGGCCTCATGATCATCCGCGTGTTCGACGGCGAGCACACCTCGCTGACCGTCTCGGAAATTGCCGCGCTGACCGGCCTCACCCGCGCGGCAGCACGACGCTTTGCGCTCACCTTGACCGAGCTAGGTTACCTGTCGACGCACAATGATCGGTATCAGCTCACGCCACGGGTCCTGGAGCTCGGTTATTCCTATCTTTCGGCGCTGTCCTTCCCTGAGCTTGCGCTGCCGAATCTGGAGAAACTGGTCGCGGACACGGGTGAGGCGAGTGAGGGCTGTATTTTGGCCGGTAACGATATCGTCTACGTGGTCAGGGTCCCCGGGCCGGCATTGATGACGATCTCCGTCAATGTCGGCGCTCGACGCCCCGCACACCTCACCGCAATGGGCCGCGCCCTGCTCGCAGACCTCCCACCGGACGAACTCGACAACCACATCCAAACAATCCAGTTCGACCAGATCCTCCCCCGCACCATCATCGACGCCAATCAACTGCGGACCGAACTGGACCACGTCCGCGAACAAGGCTATGCCCTCGTCGATCAGGAACTCGAAGAAGGACTCATCGCCATCGCCGTCCCCGTCCGCGACCGCACCGGCCGGGCACGCGCCGCAATCAACCTATCCACCCACATCGGGCGAAAAACAGTCCAGGCCATGCGCGACCTCGCCCCGCAACTACACGCCACCGCAGCAGAAATCGAACGGGCACTCAACAGCTCCGTCGCCTGGAACAAACTCTTCGCTTAAAACCCCGCCGCACGTCACGCGGGGATCAGCGGCATAGCCAGGCGTCCCTGCAATTGTGCGACCGTGCATCCGAATGTCTCGAGCACAGCGACACCGGTGTCACGGATCTCGAAGACCGCATGATCCGTATACACCCGGCGCACGCACGCGAGCCCCGTCAGCGGGTAGGTGCACTCCTCGACGAGTTTCGCCGCGCCGGTGCGATCGAACAGCGTCATCATGACGTACACATTCTCGGCGCCATGTGCCAGATCCATGGCGCCGCCAACCGCCGGGATCGCGTCGACATCGCCGGTGTGCCAATTCGCGAGATCCCCCCGCACCGATACCTGGAACGCGCCCAACACGCACACATCCAAGTGCCCGCCGCGGATCATCGCGAACGAATCGGCGTGATGGAAGTAGCTGGCGCCCGGCATTTCGGTGACGTGAATCTTCCCCGCATTCACCAAATCGTCATCGATGTCGTCGCCGCGCGCCTCGGGCCCCATTCCGAGCATGCCGTTTTCCGTGTGCAGCACCACCTCGGCGTCCGCCGGGAGAAATTCCGCGACCGTGGTGGGTTGTCCGATCCCGAGGTTGACATAGCTGCCACGCGGAATATCGGCGGCCAATCTGGCGGCAAGAGCGCGCCGATCCAGCGGTGCTTCGGTCGACGCCGAGATCGTCATCGCGTTGCCTCCGCTTTTACGAGTGACTCGGCCAGCTGCTCGGGACCCAGGTCCGTCGCGACCAGTCGGTCCACATAAATACCGGGCGTGACGACCGATTCCGGGTCGATTCCGCCGACGTCGACGATCTCGGCCACCTGAGCCACGGTGACCGTCGCCGCGGTCGCCATGACGGGACCGAAGTTCCGCGCGGTCTTGCGATAGACGAGGTTGCCCGCCCGGTCGGCCCGATACGCCTTGATCAGAGCCAGGTCCGCGCGCAACGCCGTCTCGAGCACGTATTCTCGTCCGTCGATCGTCCGGTGCTCCTTGCCCTCGGCGAGCAAGGTGCCGACGCCGGTAGGCGTGTAAAATCCGCCGATTCCCGCGCCGGCGGCCCTGATCCGCTCTGCCAACGTTCCCTGCGGTACCAGCTCGAGTTCGATCTGCCCGGCGCGGTAGAGGCCGTCGAACACCCACGAATCCTTCTGCCGCGGAAAGGAGCAGATCACCTTCCGGACCCGACCTGCCGCGATCAATGCCGCAATGCCGTGATTCCCGTTGCCGGCATTGTTGTTCACGACAACGAGATCTCGTGCCCCACCGCGTCGCAAGGCGTCGATCAAAGCGAACGGCTGGCCGGCATTCCCGAACCCGCCGATCAACACCGTCGCCCCGTCCGGCACGCCGACCAGCGCCTCGTCAGGGGTTTCCACAATCACCGGAGCCATCGTGAATCCGCCCTACGCGCCGTCGCTGCCGAGATTGTTCTTGCGCCGGTACGCCGCCCATGTCGTGGCCCACCGATTCGGATCGTCCAATGAGGAGCCGTCGATCTTGGCGACCACCTGGTGATGCGGTGCCGTCCGCACCAATTCCGGATCACGTCGACCTTCGTCGAGAACATGTGCCAGTACGTCGATCCAGTAATCGAGCTCCTCCACCGACCAGGCCTCACCCGCCTCGGGAGTGAACGGTTCCGGAATGATCCACGGCTCGTGGCTCATCCAGAATGCGTCGACGCCGAAGTCCGTCATCCTGTTCTGCACATCGGCGGCGGTCAAGCCGGTTTCGGCGGTGTAGTCGCCGAGGCTGTATCGCGTCATCTCCATCCGGTGCTTCGTCATGCCCGGATAGGACTTGCTCACGCCGGGGATCGCCATCAGGCGGGTCTCCATGTAGTTGTTGGCGAGCACCGAAATGTCCGCGGCTTCGCGCACGCCGTCGCTACCCATGGCGACGAGCCACGCATACGCCTTCACGACTTCGGTGAGGTTGCCGAGGTATTCGCGCACCCGGCCCACGCCGCCCGGATTCTCTCGGCGGCGATAGACCCCGTCGTCGAGATCGACCAGCGGTCCGGGCAGATGGGGCTCGAGTTCGGCACTGCACCCGTAGGCGCCGACCGCCGGACCGCCACCGCCCTTGGCCACGCCGAAAGTCTTGTGCAGCATGAACATGCAGGCGTCGAAACCGAGTTCGCGGGCGCGGATTCGCCCCATGACTCCGTTGAAGTTCGCGTGGTCGTAGAAGCACAGGCCGCCGACCTCGTGGACCGCATCGACCCACTGCTTGATCTGCGGGTTGTACAGGCCCATGTCGTCGGGGTTGTTGATCATCAGGGCCGCGGTGCGCTCACTCACCACGCTGCGCAACGCGTCGAGCGAGGGCAGACCGTCATCACCGAGCGGCACGGTGATCACCTCGAACCCGGCGGCGGCGGCGGTCGCCGGGTTGCACGGGTGCGCCTGCGCGGAGGTGACGATTTCGCGGCGAGTGCCCAACTCTCCCCGGGCCGCAAAATAGGAACGGGTGACCATGGCGTGGGTGTGCGCCGCGGCGGCGCCCCCGCCGGGTTGGAAGATGAACCGGTCCATGCCGGACATCTCCCGCAGCATGAGGTCGAAGCGGTGCACGATCTCCAGCAGGCCTTGCACGGTCGCGTCGTCCTGGTGCGGGTGGATCTGCGCGAGGAAGTCCTGCCGCGCCAGCTGCTGGCTCACGCGCGGGTTGTACTTCATCGTGCAGGTGCCGAACAGGCTGATACCGACCATCCCCATCACCTGCTGCGACAGGTGAAGGTAATGCCGCAGCACCTCGGGCTCGGACACTTCCGGCAGGTCGGGCGCGATACTGCGCCGCAACCCGTCCGGCACCAGATCACGTCCGGGATCGGCGATCGGTTCGGGCGGTACGAATCCGCGACGGCCCGGTCCGCCCATTTCCATGATGAGCGGCTCGCTCCATCGGGCCGCGTGAAATTCCTTGATCATGCGAGCACCTCCGTCAACGCAGCAGCAAGGGTGTCGATATCCGCGGCCGCATGCATCTCGGTCACGCAATACAAGGCGGAGTTGCCTAGCTCGGGAAAGTCCGCGGTGAGGTCCTTCCCGCCGAAGATGTTCTTCGCGAGCAGTGCCGCGTTGATGTCCGCGACGCTGTATCCGTCATCGAAGCGAAGGACGAACTCTTTGAAGAACCCGTCGGGCCAGAGCACGGTCACCCCGGGAATCCGACTCAGTTTCTCAGCCGCATAATGACTGCCGGCCAGGATCGTGTCGCCCAGCTCCCGGAATCCGGCGGGGCCCAGCAGGGCCATGTACACCGCGTTCACCACCGTCCACAAATAAACGGAGTTGCCCGTCCAGTCGTTGCCCTGCTCACGGGAACCGTACGAGGATTGGTGGAATAACGTCATGCCGAAGGCGCGTTCGCCGGGCGTGAGGGTGTCGCAGATGCTCACCTGCAGCGTGGGGTACTGGCTCGCGTACCGTTCCTCGTCACGAGTGGCGATGAAGCCGCCGACGCCGCCGCCGGCATTCAAGTGGATGCCCAGCGGTTGGGTGGTGCCCACCACAATGTCGGCGCCGAGCCTCGCGGGCGGAACCAGGACGCCCAGACTGATCGGGTCGACGCCGACGACGGTTTCGGACCCGTTGGCCCGCGCCAGCCGGGCCAGCTCGGCGAGGCCGGTCTCGATCTGGCCGAGGTAGTTGGGCGTCTCCACGTACACCGCCGCCACATCGGGGCTCAACTGCTGCGAGATGGCATGGACGTCGGCGCGGCCGGTCGCGGGATCCACGGGTATGACGCTGACGGAGATGGCATCCTCGCCGTCCTCGCCGGCGCAGTAGGTGCGGATGACACCAAGCCGCTCGGGATCTGCCGGACCGGCGACCAGGACGGTGCTGCGCCCCGTGATACGGGTGGCCATGCGAAGCCCGAATGCCGCCGCCGCTCCCCAGGAATACACCGGAAGGCCGACGAACTCGAGATCGACCAGCGCACCGAGCTGGGACGCGAACTCGAACCAGGCCTGATTGCGGCCGTGGTCGGAGGACGGTGTTCCCCACACGGAGGTCAGGAACTCACTGCGCCCGGCAATTTCGTCGCATACCGCCGGTACGTAGTGCTGCCAGTAGCCCGCGCCGAGGAAATTGAGGTTCTCCGCGCAACTGCGATTCTTGCGCAGCAGGTCCGTCAGGTGTCGATGAACGGCGACCTCCGACCGAAGGCCGGGCGGAAGATTGATCGGCCGCTTCGCGTAATGGTCGGGAGGAATCTGCTCGAACAGCTCCTCGATATCGACGATGCCGGTCGCCGCGATCATTGTCGCCTTGTCCTTCTCGGCCGAACTGGGCATGTAGGGATGCGCCATCGGTATCAGACCTCCGTTTCCGTTTCGTCGAATGATCACGCCACAACGCGCATGACGAGGCTGCGCCGCGGCCCGGTCCAAACCTTGCGAAAGCCGCACAGATCCTTCGCCAATTCCACGTCATCGACATCCACCTGGAGCACAGGAGGATCGAGTGCCGCCACCTTATCGGCAGATGCGATGATCTCGATGTTGTCCGGTCCGATACGGCGCAGGACTGCCGGAGAAAGCTGCTGGTTGCCGCGGCCGAGGAGAAAGCCCTGGCCGCCGACCACCCCGAGGATCAGGGTGGACGGGCCGCCATCGGCCAAGAGCGCCAGCAGGGCGGCCTCGGACACATCGGCGGCGATGAGCGTGCCGTCGCGAACGACGTCGACCCCCAGCAGCGACGACGGGACCCCTAGGGCAGCGCTGACATGCGCGACGCTGGTCCCTGGACCCAGGATGTACTGTCGGCCCGGCTGCATCCGTCCGGCGAGCCAGCGGCCGAGAGCAGCAACGTCCGAGCCGGATGACGCGCTGGACTTTCCGTGCTGAACGCCCTCGCCGAGATCCGGCACGAGCGCGGTGGCCATGCGCCCGACACCGTCCGACGTCGTATCGAGAACGTCGACGGGCCGTCTCCGTCCGGGTGACGAGAGGAAACGCGCGGTGACGTGCGCCGCGCTGCGCGGTCCTGTGGCGAACACCCCGGAGTGCATCTTGACACCGCAGGGCACGCCGAGCATCGGAACCCGCCCCGCGAGTACCTCGGCGATATCGCGCGCGGTGCCGTCCCCGCCGCCGAAGAGGACCAGGTCGACTCCGGCCGCCACGAACTCGCGTGCCGTCTGCCGAGTGTCGTTCGCGGTCGTCGGCTGCCGCGGCTGGTGGACGACCGTCGCGTGCCAACCGGGCGGGACGAGGTCCGCGCCCATCGGCGCACCGGCGACCAGTACGGCCAGTTCCGGTTCCAGCACCGCCAACTCGTCCAGGGCGTGACGCATGCGTTCCGCCGCCACGGGCACGGCGCCGGCGGCGCGGGCGGCGGCCAGCGCGGCTCCGTCGGTACCGTGCAATGCCATCCGGCCACCCATCCCGGCAATCGGGTTCAGGACGATACCGATGCGCGCGCCACCTGCAACGCGCGCCCCGGGCCGCGACCCTTGTGCCGATGAGGACGTCGTCACCGCCCGGACCTCAGCTGTCTTCAGGCAAACTCGAACCCTGCCGCGACATCATCGACGGCCTGCCGCACGGAATGCGCCATTCGGTCGATCTCTTCCTCGGTGACGACGAAGGGTGGCGAGAACGACACCGTGTCGGCGGACGGCAGCGCCCGCGTGATCACTCCGAGCTCGCGGCTCCGAGCGACGACAGCGCCCGAGAAACTCCCGATCGGATCGAACTGGGCGACCGGGCGTGCCGGAGGTGCGAACTCGACGGCGCCGAGCAGGCCGTATCCGCGGATCTCGGCGACGAGGGGATGCCCGTCGAATTCGGCGTGCAGCAGCGCATTTAGGTAATCACCGCGAGCCTTCGCCTGCTCCGTGAGGTGATCACGCTCGATGATGTCCAGGTTCGTCATGGCAGCGGCAGCGGCCAGCGGGTGCGCCGAATAGGTGTATCCGTGGCTGAAGACGCCGTATTTCTCCGACCCGGACGCGATGACGTCCCACACCGGCGCGGACACCAGGCACGCGGAGAGCGGGACGTAGGCGGACGTCACCCCCTTGGCGACCGTGATGAGATCGGGCTCGATGCCGAAAGCGTTCGACCCGAATGCATGCCCAGTGCGTCCGAAACCGCACACCACCTCGTCCGCGATCATCAGCACGTCGTAGCGCCGCAATACCTCCTGAATGGCAGGAAAGTACGAGTCCGGCGGGACGATGACGCCGCCCGCGGCCTGAATCGGTTCGGCGATGAACGCCGCGACGGTGTCCGGCCCCTCGTCGAGGATGAGCTGTTCGAGTTCGGCTGCGAGGGTTGCGACGAATTCCGCATCGCTCTGACCGGGCTGCTTCTCCCACAGTGCATAGGGTGAGCGTGCGAAACGAATCATCGGCAGTGGCAGGTCGAACCCGGCGTGCATGCCCGGCAGGCCGCACAGGCTCGCCGACATGATCGTCACACCGTGATAGCCGCGGCTCCGGGAGATGATCTTCTTCTTGTCCGGGCGGCCGAGAACATTGTTGTAGTACCAGACCAGCTTCACCTGGGTATCGTTCGCATCCGATCCCGAATTACCGAAAAATACCTTTGACATGTTCCCGGGCGCCATCGCGATCAAACGTTCGGCGAGCAGAGCAACCGGTTCGTTACCCATCGAGGAAAAGGTGTGGTAATACGCGAGTTTGGCAGCCTGACGCCCGATCGCGTCGGCCATTTCCTGATTCCCGTACCCGATATTGACGCACCACAGGCCGCCCAAGGCATCGAGATACTCGCGCCCGTGCGAATCGACGATGGTGGAGCCCTTGCCTTCGACGATCGTCAGCGGCCCGACCTGTTCGTGTCGCTTGGCGTCGGTGAAGGGGTGAAAGAAGTAGGCGCGGTCGATGTCTTCAATGGTCATGCATGCCTCCCGCTCGAGCACACTGTAGCAGCGTTGTGCCGCAGAGCGTACTCTTGACCGCGATACGTACACAACGGGTGGAGGGCGAGGCATGACGGACGTGCGCAACCGACTGGAACTCCACGACGGGAACCTGCTGCGCGAGAGCCTCTTCATCGACGGCCATTTCAGGCCGGGCGGCGCCGAACCACTCACCGTTCGCGACCCGGCCACCGGCGGACAGATCGCGTGCGTGGCCGGTGCGAGCGCGGCGGACGTGACGGGAACGATCCGGTCCGCGGTGGCCGCCGCACCCGGCTGGGCGGCCCTGACGGCGCCCGAACGGGCGCGGATCCTGCGGCGGTGGTACGACCTCATCGTCGAGCACGCGGACGATCTGGCCCGAATCCTGACGGCCGAGCAAGGCAAACCGCTCGCCGAGGCAAGGGGTGAGATCCTGTACGGCGCAGGCTTTGTCGAGTGGTATGCCGAGGAGGCCAAGCGGCTCTACGGCGACGTCATCCCCACCAACAACCCGCATCGGCGGCTGCTGACCATTCGCCAGCCGGTGGGCGTGGCGGCGGCCATCACACCGTGGAACTTCCCCTCCGCCATGATCCTGCGCAAGGCTGCGCCGGCGCTGGCTGCCGGCTGCCCGATGATCGTCAAACCGGCCGAGGAAACGCCGCTCTCGGCCCTGGCACTGGCGGAGCTCGCGGGCCGCGCGGGCATTCCGGCCGGGGTGTTCTCCGTGGTCACCGGCGATCCGGTCGTCATCGGAGCCGTACTCACCGGCGATCCCGATGTGCGTGCGCTCAGCTTCACCGGCTCCACCGAGATCGGCAAGCTCCTCATGGCGCAGTGCGCCGGCACGGTGAAGCGGGTCGCGCTGGAACTCGGCGGAAACGCGCCGTTCATCGTCTTCGACGATGCCGATGTCGACGAGGCGGTGGCGGGGGCCATGGCCAGCAAGTTCCGCAACGCCGGGCAGACCTGCGTATGCGCCAACCGCGTGCTGGCGCAGGCGGGGATCCACGACGCGTTCGTCGAGAAGTTCCGGGCCGCCATCGACGCCCTGGTCGTCGGAAACGGGTTCGACGAGGGCTCGGAGCAAGGGCCCCTCATCACGGAAGCCGCGGTGCGAAAGGTGAAGGACCACATCGCCGATGCCGTCGACTCTGGTGCCACCCTCGTCACCGGCGGCGCACCGCACCCGTTGGGCGGCACGTTCTTCACCCCCACCCTGCTCACCGGGGTCACCGAGGCCATGACGATCTCGCACGAGGAGACCTTCGGCCCGGTCGCTCCCGTCATCCGGTTCGACACCGAGGAGGAGGCGATCCGCATCGCCAACGACACACCGTTCGGCCTGGCCGCCTACTTCTATACCTCGGACCTCGGCCGTATGTGGCGGGTGTCCGAGCAGCTGGAGTTCGGTGTGGTCGGTGTCAACACCGGATTGATCTCCTACGAGGGCGCACCGTTCGGCGGCGTCAAGCAATCCGGCCTCGGCCGGGAGGGCTCGCGCCACGGCATCGACGAGTTCACCGAGTTCAAGTACCTCTGCATCGACGGCCTCAGCCGACCCGCGGCAACCCGCTGACCGTCGCGGACTTCCGACGCCGACCACGAGCGGAGGCCTCATGCGTTGGACCACGATGCTGCACGTGGTGGGGACACACTCCGGCGGCGAATACGCCACCGTCGTCACCGGCGGTATGCCGCCCATCCCGGGCGAGACCATGCTGCAGAAGCGGGACTTCCTTCGCGATCACGCCGACCACTTCCGGCGTCGGCTGCTGTTCGAGCCCTACGGCGGTGTTCTGCACGCGGCGGACATTCTCTTCGAGAGCCGCAACCCCGAGGCGCAGCTCGGCTACGTGATCCTGGAATCCACCGAATACGCCCTGATGTCCGGCAGTAACACCATCAGCACCGCCACCGTCATCCTGGAGACGGGCATCCTGCCCATGACGGAACCGCAGACCCGACTCGTGCTGGAATCACCGGCCGGCCTCATCGAGCTGCTGTGCGACTGCCACAACGGGAAGGTCACCGCTGTCACCTTCCGGAACCAACCGGCTTTCGCCTACCGCACCGAGGTGCCGATCGAGGTCCCCGGAATCGGCTCGCTGACGGTCGACGTCGCATGGGGCGGCATGGCGTACGTGCTGGCCCGAGCGGACGACCTGGGGTTCGACCTGCGCGCCGACGAGGCCCGGGAGCTGTCGATCGTCGGCGAGAAGATCAAGGAGGCCGCTGCCGAGCAGATCCAGGTCCGGCACCCGCTGGGTGACGACTTCCCGGGCATCACGCAGACCGAGATCGTCGGTCCGTTGGAACGTCGCGACGGCGTCCTGCACTCCCGCAACGCCGTCGTGGTCCGCCCCGGTCGGCTCGATCGATCTGCATGCGGCACCGGCCTGTCCGCCCGGCTTGCCGTGCTCCATGCCACCGGCCGAATCGCCGTCGGCGAACGGCTGGTCCACGAATCCGTGCTGGGCTCGCAATACACCGGCTGGATCGCGGAACCCACGTCCGTGAACGGCGTTCCCGCCGTCATCCCGGTGATTTCGGGTCAGGCGTGGATCACCGACATCGGATATCTCGGGCTCGATCCCTCCGATCCGTTTCCCGCCGGCTACACGCTGCCGGACACCTGGGGCGTGTAGTCGTCCTCCTCGTCCTCCTCGTTCACCGCCGATCGCCGGCGCCGCCACAACGCGGGCAGCGAGGGGACGGTGAACCGGTCCGGCGCGCCTTCCAGCACGCCGCCGGACGGATCGTCGTCACCGGCGATGCGCACCAGATCCCAGGCAGGGTGCAGGATCTCGCGGATCACGCGGACGGCCAGCGCGATCAGCAGCGCGTCCCGCACCACGGCAGCGATCGCGAACGGTTCGATCGGCAGGTTCTTCCCGGCGTCGGTGTCGAACGAGAGCATCAGCAGGAACCACACCGCGACCTCGGCGAATTCCCACGCGAGCACGCGCCGCCAGCGCGGCAGTGCGAGCACCACCAGCGGCAGCAGCCACAGCGAATACTGCGGCGAGAACACCTTGTTCGTGAGCAGGAACGCGAGGATCACCAGGAACGCCAGTTGCGCGAACCGGGGTCGGCGCGCTGCGGACAGGGCCAGCCACCCGATGGCGCCGCACGCGATCAGGAACAGCACCAGCGAGAGGGAATTGAGCAGCGGGGTGGCGCTGCCGGCCAGGTTCGACCACCAGCGGTCGGTCGGCGCGATCACCGTGCTCAGGAAGTACCAGGAGTCCCATTCCGGGCCGCGCGACGCGTTCATGCTGAAGAACTCCGACCAGGCGCGTGGATAGAGCGCGAGGATCGGCAGGTTGACCAGGAGCCAGGCGACCACGGTCGATACCAGCGTGATGGAGAACTGCCGCAGCCGTCCGCTGCGCAGGCAGAGCACCAGCAGCGGGCCGAGCAGCAGCACCGGGTACAGCTTCGCAGCGGTGCCCAGGCCGAGCAGCACGCCGGCGAGCACCGAACGCTTGCGGGCCCAGCCGGCCATGCCGCCCGCGGTGAATCCGATCGCGAGCAGATCCCAGTTGGTGAACGCATGCACCATGAGCAGCGGCGCGAGGCACATGATCGCCACGTCCCAGATGCGGCGACGGGCGATCCGGGCCGTCGACGCGATCGCCCAGAGGTAGAGCAGGCCCAGCAGGATCGCGGTGATCGTGAAGTAGGCGCCGACTTCCAGGGGGACGGGCAGGATGCCCGTCGACGTAGTGAAGTCCTTATACAGCGAGGTCAGTGCGGACGCGCCCCACATGAAATAGCCGGTCAGCACGGGGTATTCGAGATGACGAACCTCGCTCGCGGCGCTCGCCGGCGCCGGCACGAGTGCGCCGTCGACCACCTGGGAATAGCCAGATTGCTCGTCACCGACGAGGTCCGCCGGCCCGACCCCGACGGTGGTGCCGCCATCGATCGCGACCCAGGCCTCGCCCTGCTGGTGCACCTCGCTCCGCGGGAATACCCGCCCCCCGGCCTCACCCGAGCCGTGGTCCACCCACGAGAACGCGTAGGGATTTCGCGACGGATCGTCGAGCCCGCGGCTAGCGTAGAGCGGGACGATGTCGTTGTAACAGCCGGTGATCCACGGCCGCTGCCCACCCTGGTCGAGTTCGCCGTTCGCACCGGTCTGGATGCACGGCGACTTCGCGAGCCAGCCCACGATGAGCGCAATGAGCCCCATCACCAGCGCCACGCGGAGCGGAGTGAACACCCGATTGCGCCCGACCGAGGCATGCACGCCGAGCGGGCCGCCGATCAGCGTCGACGCGCTCCGCACCGTGGGGTCGGTCCAGGTGGGGAACACGCGCTCGCCGGGCGAGAGGGATGCGCTGGGCGACAGCGCTTCTCGCCGTTCCGCTCGCCGTGCCTTTCGCGGCGAATCCCCCGATTCCGGGGGGAGGGCGGGCTCTCGCGTTTCGCGCCCGGCGTCGGTCCCGCCGTGCTCGTCATCGACGCGGTGGTGCCGGCCGCGGCTGGGGTCGTCCGGATTCATCGAGCCGCGCGACTGGTCCGGTGCGGTCGCTCACTCTTGCCATCACCCATGTCGCCGAAACGCGCGCCCATCACGAACGTCGCCACCAGGTGGTTCCACGAGCAGGTGCGGCACACCTCGACCTGGTGCACCGTGAACTCCTGGAAGCGGGTCGCGAGATCGTCCAACTCCGCCGGCGAGCGCGCGGAGTTCGCGATGGGTCCGAGCTCGTCGCCGAACACCCAATACACATGGGTGAGCGGCTCCTTGCGGCAGACGGGGCACGGCGTGGTCGTCGCGATCCCGTGGAACTTGGCCGCCCGCACCAGATACGGGGATGCGTCGCACACATCGGCGACTCCGACGCGACCGGCCGAGACGTCGGCGAGCAACGCGCGGCGCTGCAGCGCGTAGTCGACCAATCCCCGTCCGGTCCGCATTCCCGAAGCCTACGCGGGCAGGGACTCCGTGGGCACAGACACACCTGCGCGAAGCCGGTCGAGGGTCCCGGCGCGGCCGCCGCCGGCGTCGTCCCGGCGGGTATGACGGGCATCGCACCGAACAGCGTCACACACGATGCCCGTCTCGATATATCGTGTCGATATAGCAGTGCAGTGCATCGGCCCTGCATCGCCCGGGAACACAGCCGCGTAGCGGCCCGGGAATACAGCCGAGCAGCGGCCCCGGGGCACAGCCGAGCCACGCACGTGCTGCCACCGTAGGCCGTCCGCCCGGAAGGGGGAACCGATGTCGCACCGCGCCGCGCACCTCGCCCGGGATGCCGGCGTCGCCGGCGGCGGGAGCGAGGCGCCGTCGGGCACCCTCGATCTGGCCCTGCTGGGTCTGCTCGCGGACGCGCCCATGCACGGCTACGAGCTGCGTTCCCGGCTCATCGAACTGCTCGGAACGGTGCGCTCGTACTCCTACGGCTCGCTGTACCCGGCCCTCAAGCGGCTGGAGTCTGCTGCGCTCATCGCCGTCGAACAGCCGCTCGTGGACCCGGACGCGGTGCCGCTCACCCCGAAACGGCGGCGCCTGACGTACCACATCACCGCGGTCGGCAAGGACCATCTCGAACGGCTGCTCGCCGAGGCCGGCCCGCAGGCGGCGACCGATGAAGGCTTCGGCGTGCACCTCGCATTCTTCCCGCAGACCACCGTCGAGACACGGCTGCGCATCCTGCAGGCCCGCCGACGCCGGATCGAGGAGCGCTGCGAGGGGCTGCGCACGTCGATGGCCCGCGCCGCGCAACGCATGGACGAGTACACCCTGCAGCTACAGCAGCTCGCGATGGAGGCATCCGATCGCGAGGTGAAGTGGTTGTCGGATCTGATCACCCGGGAGGAGCAGCGTCACGCCCACCCCGACACCAGCTAGGCGACAGTGCATGCGCCGACGGCGCGAACAACGTCATCCCCGTCATAGTCGAAACCAACATCCGAACCACAGCTGAAACACGTTGCTACCACACAGAACTCGACCAGTGACCGGCCATGCAGCGCGGCCGGTCCCGTGCAGGAAAGAGGCACTGCCATGAGCTCCACCGATTCCCACACCGACTCCCAGTCGGCCCCCCGATATGCGAAGCACCCGATCCGCGTCGCGATCGTCGGCGTCGGCAACTGCGCGTCGTCCCTGGTGCAGGGGGTGGAGTACTACAAGAACGCCGCCCCGGGCAGCCGCGTCCCGGGCCTGATGCACGTCCAGTTCGGCGACTACCACGTCTCCGACCTGCAGTTCGTCGCCGCGTTCGACGTCGATGCGAAGAAGGTCGGGTTCGACCTGGCCGAGGCAATCGGCGCGAGCGAGAACAACACGATCAAGATCGCCGATGTGCCGCCGACCGGCGTTACCGTGCAGCGCGGGCGCACGCTCGACGGATACGGCCGCTACTACCAGGAGACCGTCACCGAATCGCCCGCCGAGGCGGTCGACGTGGTGGCCGCGCTGAAGGCGGCGAAGGTCGACGTGCTCGTCTCCTACCTGCCGGTCGGCTCGGACGCGGCGGACAAGTTCTACGCGCAGTGCGCGATCGACGCCGGGTGCGCCATGGTGAACGCGCTGCCGGTGTTCATCGCCTCGGACCCGGAGTGGGGCGAGAAGTTCCGTGCCGCAGGGCTTCCCATCATCGGCGACGACATCAAGTCTCAGGTCGGGGCGACGATCACGCACCGGGTGCTGGCGAAGCTGTTCGAGGACCGCGGCGTGATCCTGGACCGCACCATGCAGCTGAACGTCGGCGGCAACATGGACTTCAAGAACATGCTGGAGCGGGACCGGTTGGAGTCGAAGAAGATCTCCAAGACGCAGTCGGTGACGTCGCAGGTGCCGCACGAGATGGGCGCCGGCGCAGTGCATATCGGCCCGTCGGACTACGTGCAGTGGCTGGACGACCGGAAGTGGGCGTACGTGCGCCTGGAGGGGCGGGCGTTCGGCGAGGTGCCGCTGAACCTGGAGTACAAGCTCGAGGTGTGGGATTCGCCGAACTCGGCGGGGATCATCATCGACGCGGTGCGGGCGGCGAAGATCGCGCTGGACCGCGGGCTGGCCGGGCCGATCGAGTCGGCGGCGGCGTACTTCATGAAGTCGCCGCCGGTGCAGTACGCGGATGACGTCGCCCGCCGCATGGTAGAGGACTTCATCGCCGGGAAGTGATGGCGGGGCGCGCATGAGGCGCGCTTACGCGCGAAAAGGGGCCGGAATCCGCTGCTCCGGGCGGTCAGGCTTGATCCCTCGCATCGGATTCCGGCCCCTTTTCGCGCGTCACATGTGGGGTGCGGCCCGCGATCGCGTTGCCGGCTCTTCAGCAGGGCCGGGCGGAGCTGGCGGGTATGACGCTGTTCGCCTCGCTGCCGCTCGGCCGAGCTGCTATCGGACCACGAGCACGGGGCAGGGGGCGTGCTGCACCATGGCTCGGCTCGTCGAGCCGAGCAGCACGCCCTTGAGCTCGCTCCGGCCGCGGGTTCCGACCACCAGCAGCTGCGCGTTCTGCGCCCGGGCGAGCAGTGCCGCCGTGGGCCGGTCGCGGTGGGTGACCACCTCCACCGGCACCCCCGGGAAGCGCGCCGAGACCTCGGCGACCTTCGCCTCGAGTTCCGATGCGATGGACTGCTGCCAGGTCTCCTCCTGCTCGGCGGTGACGTGCCGCGTCGGCGGCTGCCATGCGTGCACGGCGACCACGGAACAGCCGCGTCGCCGGGCCGCGGCGAACGCCTCGTCGAGTGCGGCTTCGCCGGACGGCGACGAATCGACGCCCACCACGACGGGTGCCGCAGGGTCGATGTCCTCGGTGCCCCGGACGATCGCCACCGGGCACTGAGCGCTCGACACGACTCCCGTGGAGACGGATCCGAGCAGCATCCCCTTGAACCCGCCCAGCCCGCGCGAGCCGAGGACGACAAGTTCGTAGCCGCGCGACATCTCGACGATGGTCGGCACCGGAGGGCTGAGCCGCGAGGCGGTGCGGATCTCGGTCGCCGGGGCCAGTTCCGCGGCCTGCTTCGCGGCCGCGGCGAGAATCTCCCGCGAATCCTCCTCGAGCCCTTCCATCAGGAAACCGACCGCGTCCATTGCGCCGAGTCCCGTCGACGGCCAGTAGTAGCAGTGCACGATCGTCAGCGGCACCCCGCGTCCGCCGGCCTCGGCGACGGCCCACGCCAACGCCCGGTCCGACGACTCCGACCCGTCGATCGCCACCAGCACGCCGCCGGCAGCATCCCCGGCTGCACTGCCCTCCGGCCCTGCCGGCTCCGGGACCTGCCCCGCGGACCGCTCGACCTCGACGTCCGACATCACGCACACCTCACCCTCCGGGATCTGTTCCCGCACCGTTTCGATACAC
Source organism: Actinobacteria bacterium 69-20 (assembly GCA_001897425.1). Taxonomy (GTDB): domain Bacteria; phylum Actinomycetota; class Actinomycetes; order Mycobacteriales; family Nakamurellaceae; genus Nakamurella. The sequence goes on from MKSW01000033.1 coordinate 484,218, forward strand.
CGATCGTGACCGATCTCCGACCGTACGGCCAGGGCCGAAGGGCCCGGTAAGTCGGGACGTCGGTCTGTGGGCGCGCCGGCCCCGGTCCGGAAGAGTAGTAGGGGCCACCAGCATCAGGAACCGGGAGGAACACATGACCACCTCGGTGTCACCCGGGCCCGCCGGCCGCGAGGCGGACACCGAGCCCCCGCGCGCGGCACCGCAGCCTGAGGCGACTCTCCCCAAGGGCTTCAAGACCTTGCGCCCGGACTTCCGCCCGACGGTGCCGACGCGCACAGCCGAGGCACCCGCGCGCAGCGTCTGGGGCTTCGGAAAGCGTTGGGCCGCACTGGCTCTGGTGCAACGACAACCCCGGCAGCGCTAGTGCAGCGACGCTAGCCCGCAAATCGTCCGGCGGCTCCGCACCCGGCCGCTCGGGCCCGGACCGGAGCGCACCACCTGTGCGCTCCGGTCCGTTTTACTGTCCCGCCTCGTATGCCCCGCGCCCGTTCCCCGGTGCCGACGAGGGCTCTCGGCGGTGCCGACGGGAGCACAGCCGAACACGGCGTCATACCCGATAGTTCGGCGCGTCCGCCGCCGACGCGGCGAACCGGGCCGGGCGTCCGCTCACACATCCTGCGCCGCGGCGTCGAAGGATGTTAAATATCGGCAGGGCCGGATCCGATGCCACGCAAAGGATCTGACACCTGGCTGCACCGAGACAGACAGGACGCGCGGGGCTCGGGCGGACACCCCCACGCATGAGGATCTGCACGCACCGCCGCTCGTCGGCCGAACGGAAGGACCGGGCATGACGCACAGCCAAGCCGACGTGCTGGATTCCTTGAGCGCCGAGGAGTTGGCGCGCTACTCACGTCACATCATGCTTCCCAACGTCGGCGTGGAAGGTCAGCGCGCTCTTCGCAAAGCGCGGGTGGCCGTCGTCGGCGCGGGGGGCCTGGGCTCGCCGGCTGCGTTGTATCTGGCGGCCGCCGGCGTCGGCCACATCGGCGTCATCGACGACGACACAGTCGATCTCACGAACCTCCAGCGGCAGATCGCGCACACGTACGATCGCGTCGGCGTGTCCAAGACGGCTTCGATCGCACGGTCAGTGCACGCGATCAACCCGGCGACGGTGGTCGAGGGGCACGACGTCAGGCTCAGCCCGGACAACGCGCTCGACATTCTGGCCGACTACGACGTCGTGCTCGACGGGACCGACAACTACACGACCCGGTACCTCGTGTCGGACGCATGCGTGTTGCTGGGCAAGGCGCACGTGTGGGCGTCGGTATTCCAGTTCGAGGGGCAGATCGCCACCTGGTGGGCGCAGCGCGGACCGTGCTACCGATGCATGTTCCCGACCGCGCCGCAGGCGGGGCTGGTGCCTTCCTGCGCAGAGGGCGGGGTGTTCGGAGCCCTCTGCGGGGTCCTGGGATCGATGCAGGTGGCGGAGGTGCTCAAGATCATCCTGAACATCGGGACACCGCTGATCGGGCGGCTGAGGATTTATGACGCGCTCGAGTCGACGTGGGACACGGTCACCATCGAGCGCGATCCCCAATGCCCGGCTTGCGGAGTGGACAGGACCATCATCGGCCTGCAGGGCGAAATCGACGCATGCCAGGTGGCGCAGACGCCGAACGCTGTCGCTGTCGAGGAGATCACCGCACGCGAACTCGCTGCCTTGATCACCGGTCGCTCCCGGTTCCGTCTCATCGACGTCCGCGGACCCGCGGAATCCGAGATCGTCACGATCCCGGGCGCCGAATCGATCCCGTTGCAGCAGTTCGAACTCGGTTCGGCTGCTGCGCGTCTCGACCCGGGTGACGACATCGTGGTGTTCTGCAGATCCGGGGCGCGATCGGCACGGGCGGTCTCGCTCCTGCTGCCCAACGCGGTAGCGCGCGCTCGCAGCCTGGCCGGCGGCGTCCTGGCCTGGGTCAGTCAGATCGATCCGAGCCTGCCGAGCTATTGAGCCCACCTCGATCGTGGTGACGGTCCAGCGCATCGAACAGCTCCGTCAGCGACGTGAATCCGAGCCGGGCGACGAGACCATCCAAATCGGGCACCTGCGGCAGCACGCCGGCGGCCATCAGCGATGCGACCCGGCCGGTCTGCTCCTCCCAGGTTCCGGCCGCCCCTGGGGTTCCCGACAAACCCACGACGTCGTTCCAACCACCGCGCGCGGCCACCAGCACAGCGACGTGGCCCCGCAATTCGGCGGAGAACTCGAGCGCGAGCTTGTCCGCCATCACCTCGAGCGCCAGCGCCTGCTGCCATTCCCTTCCGCTGACACCCCTGCGCGCCAGCCACTCTCGGGTTGCGGATGCACTCAACAGGCCATGTTCCCGGCGCATCTCCTCGGATTTCCGCTGAATATCCGGCGCGGTCGCCTCGATGCCGAGCAATGCGCAGCACTCCTGAACGACGTGCACCCACAACCGGGCACGGATGCCCAGGTCCGCATCCCGCGGTTCGAGCAACGCACCCCGGACGATGTTCACCCGGTCCGCGAGATCCACCGACGCCCCGGGATCCTCGAACCAGGGGGTCACCGAGGGAAGATCCACCTCATGTCGCAGCCGGCGCCAGAACGCGGTCTCCTCCAGGAGGACCGGGTCGCCGGGCGTCGGATGCGCATGGCGCTCGTCGGCCAGCAGCGTCAGCAGCATCCGCGCGTCCTGCGCCTTGGGGTCGGCTTCGGGCGTGCTCGAAATTTGCCGGACCTCGGCAACTGCTCCCGGGGAGAGGGACTCGGCCAGGATCTCGTCGAACCGTTCGGCGGTCCGGTCCCCGTAGAACGTCTCCTTGCAGCGCTCGATCACCGTTTCGGCCTCGCAGGCGGTGATCACGGATGCCTCCGTTGCCAGTAGTGCGATCCTGCGGACCGTGACCATCGGGATGGTGACCGGAGTGAACCCGTCGGCCTCGTCGAGATGTGCCACCGCGACCTCGTCATCGTCGACGGTGCATCCGGACGCGTACGACTCGAAGATGTCGCCTATCCCGATCATCCCGAAGGGGGCGCACTCGGCAGCGCGCAGCGCGCCCATGCTGGAGCTGCCCCACACCGGCACGCCATGGGAGAGTGCGAAGAGAATCTCTTTGTGCCAAACCGACGGCGCCGTTCCGAAGACGCCGTCAATGAGTCCGAGAGCCGACGCGCGGCGGTGCTCGACCGCCCGATAGACGTCCCCGGCCTGCGCGGGAGGCCACAGTTCGACGTTCGGGGCTATCGCGGCCGCCTGCTGCCACGGCAGGCTTGGTCCCAGGAACACCACGGCCGTCATGGCGTTGTCCGTTTCCGCAGCCTCGCCTGCGAACGGGGCCGCGTGTCGAAGGGCACCCCGAGCAGCCCCGGGACGACCACCTTGACCACCGGGATCGCCAACTCCTCGCGGGAAAGGTCCACCACTGCGATCGTGTCCACCTGCCCACGGAATCCGGCCAATACCGTGTCCAGATCGGTCCTGAAGGACTCCCCCGACCGGTCCGGTATCGATGAGAAGGCAGCGTTCGGCTCCATGTCCCGGATCCGCGCGATCCACAGGGACACCGCGCGGTGATCCAGAACCCTGGCGTATTCCGACGGCCACAGGTCGTCACGACCTCCGTGGATCACCGTGAGCCGGCTTTGCACGGCTTCGGTGATCGCTCTGGCCAGTGCCACCTTGGGGTCGAGGTGTGCGCCGTAGCCGGAAAAGGCGGCGAACGGCGGCCGAGCGGCAGGGCCGATCGGCGCCAGGGCGACGGCGAACACCGGGATGCCGAAGTCGCTGGGCACGCGCCGGATCAGCGTGCCGAGCCCCGCTCTTCGAATCCGTTCGAGTAACTCACCGTTGTACGAGTCCCGTACGCTCGCCGGGTCGATGATCTCGTCACCGGGTCCGGCCGTCGGCGCCCATGCGGAGACCGCGTCCCGCTCCGCGACCTCGTACAGGCCGTGCAGCGTGGCCTCCATGACGGAGTTGCCGCTGGCCTGCCCGTTCGTGGTGCGGATCAGTGGGGAGCGGCCGAAGTTCCCGGTGAAGTCGGAGGAGACCGCATCGAACGGGACCAGGATCGGGCGCGAGGTGAGCAGTTCCGTTCCCAGCAGCCAGAAGTGCAGGGCCTCGCGATACCACGCCATGCGCGTGCCGCGCCGCGGCAGACCGGAAACGTCCACGGTCCCCACGCCGTAGACCTGTTCCGCCTCGGCCCCTCGGCAATAGTGGCCACTGGCGACAATGTTCTCGCCGTGCCAGGACTCGAACGCCTCCATCAGGGCAGAGGTCCGCGCGGCGTCGACGTCCAGACCCTTGCCCTGCGAACTGGACAGTCCTTTCGAATTGGGCCGCACACCGACCAGCACCGGTATGCCGATCGTGTCCAGGCCGGTGATGTCGGCGATCCGCGTGATGCCGCACGCCTTCATGTGACGTCGGAACCGCTCGAAGGTTTCGGCCGGCGCGCACGCCCGGTGGGTGCCGCGCCGGTAGGCCTTCGTCCCGCTGCGGGGCATCGTCTCCGTCGTCATCGGATCGCTACCGGACCAGGGTGCGCTTCGTCCGCAGCAGGCCCATCACCAGGAGGGTCAGCGCGACCAGCACGACCACGGCAAGCAGCCCGTAGAGCGCCCAAAGACTGCGGACGTTGGCCAGCAGGCTGCTTCCCCAGGAATTCGGTTTCGACGTCATCATCGTGTAGAGGTTCAGCAGCACGATGACCAGCGGAAACGGCACCCAGATCGCCTTTTCGGAGTTCGCAAGAAGCGCGACGGACACCAGAAGGACAGCGAAGACCAGCTGTATGACGACGCCTGTCACCATCGCGGCCCAGGACGGGTTCACGGTCGAGAAACCCAAGAGGGGCCGCAGCGCCGCGTACGTGACGTTCAGCGCCGCGCAGTTGGCGATCACGTAACCGGCCAGGAAGACGAACCTCGATCCGAAGATCTCGTCGGTGGTCAGCGGGAGCGACTTGAGGAAACCGATGACGCCAGCCGATTCCTGCGAGGCGACCGCCCGGTAGGCCATGACGAAGGTGCCGATGCTCGCGACGCCCTGAACGAATGTCCCGGCCGACTGCCGCATCTCCGGCGGGAATTGCGCGACGATGCTCACGACCGTCACCAACTCGACGGCCAGCAGCACGAGGGCCGGCACCCATTGCGATCCCAGGTCTTTGCGCAGCAGCACCCACAGCCCGCGTCGGCTAATCTGCATAGATTTCGCTCCCTCGCATCACCGAGTCGACCGCCTCGCGCGCCTCTGCGCTGCCCGGGACGAGGTCGAGCGTCGCGGCAACCCGACCGTCGTCCAGGACGACCACCGAGGCACAGTTCTCCGCGATCTCCGCGCGCCCGTGCGAGGCGAGCAGGATGCCGGTCCCGTCGGTGCTGGCCGCCCGGGTTAGGGTCTGCCAGATCCACTCCCGTGACGCGGCGTCCAAACCTGAAGAGGGCTCGTCGAGCAGCAGCACCTCGGGGTGAGGGCTCAGGGCAAGGATGATTCCCAGCTTCGTGTGCATTCCGGTGGAGAGGTGACCGATTTTCGTGCGGAGTGGCAGGCGAAGCTCATCACACATCGCACGGCACAGGGCGCCGTCCCAGTGGTCGTAGAGCGACTTGGCGAAATCCAGGACCTGCTGCACGCGCATGGAGGCGTACGGGTTCTTGTTGTCTCCGACGAAACCGACGACCTGCTTGAACTCTCGCTCGTCCCGGCGGTGGTCCAGCGATCCCAGCCGCACCGAACCGCAGCTCGGTCGGACGAGATCCGCCACGATCCTCAGCGTCGTCGACTTACCCGACCCGTTGCGCCCCACCAGCCCCACCACAGTCCCGGGGTGCACCGTCAGGCTCACATCTCGCAGGTCGAACTCGCCGAGGTGGACGCTCAGCGACTCGACCACCAGGCTACGGCTGCTTCGCACTCTGCCCGCTCCTTACATACGACGCTCCCAGCAGCGAGATCGCATATCGCCACGCGCTGGCCAGGATCAGAACGGCGATCGCGATCAAGACGACTCGCGACACCACCGGGGTGTAACCGGGGACGACCATGCGCGCGAGCTGGTTCAGGAACATCAGGCCGAGCGCCAGACCGATCACCAAGGTCACCAAGGACGCGATCGCGTAGGTGAGCAGGAAGGTGCGCTCGTCCCTGGAGCGCGTGAATCCCGCCTTCTCGCGATACTTCCACGGGATCAGGACGCCGAGCAGCAGCGTGAACGCCTTGGCCCGCATGTTGGTGATGTGCAGCAGGTCGCTGACCAACCAGTAGCCGTCCAACCGCAGGAACGGGTTCAGGTTGAACACGATTCGCGCCATCAGGACATGCGCCATCAGGAAGTTGGCCGTGCCGAGGACGCCGGGCAGCAGGTCGAAGCCCCAGCAGTAGACGCACAGCAGGAAGATCCAGCCCTCCACGTAGACGCCGGCGAGGGTGACGACGATCCGCTCCCTGTTGTGCTTGAACGCCCACGCACTGGACGCATCCGTGTACGCCGCCGGTGAGAACAGGTAGAGCGCGACGCCCATTCGGTGCACATGACCGCCGTACCGTCCGACCGCCAGCGCGTGTCCGTATTCGTGGAGGAGTGTCACGACGACATTGCCGGCATAGGCGATCAGCCACGCGCCCAGCAGGCCGAATGCCGCCAGGTCGTCGACGTAGTGACCGGCATTGATCCAGATCACCCAGATCGCGCCCGCGAAGGCGGCCGCCAGCAGCCCGATCGTCCACCTCGAGTACAGCGCCCTGCCCACCGGCCGGAGGAACTGGACCGACCGGTCCGGATCGAACTCCGCGATCTTCCAGAAGACGATGCTGCGCCGGCTGGGGCCTCGCAGGTGGGCGGCGACCGGAGCGAACGCGGGTTGCACCTCCTGGAAGAAGCCCAGCCCATCCGCTCGTTCGATCATCCGGGCAAGGGAGGTCTCAGTGACCGGCAGGCCGTGATCGGTCAAGGTCGCCAGCACCTGGGACGGGTCCTTGGTTCCGTCGAAGTGGCGCAGCACGCCCAGGGTGGCCGAATTGACCAGGTAATGACGATTCGAGACCGGGTCGGAAATCGTGACCTTCCCGTCCGGATCCGGCGCGCTGCAGTTGAGGTCCGCGCGGAAGGTCCGCGGTGCCATCGTCTGCTCGGCCATGGTGGAGGTCTCCTCAGGAGAACGGATGGGGGTAGGGGTTGGCGCCGGCGATGGCGTCCGACGCCGCCCGGTCCGGGTACGCGCCACCGGACGTGACGAAACGCCGATGCCCCACATAGGGGAATCGATGATCCGCATTGAGTGGGACCAGATCCGGGATCATCACCTTGACGACGTGGATGCCGAGATCCACGAACTCCCGCGTCGTCAGGTCCACGGCGATCACCTCCGACGCAAAAGGCGCGACGGCCTGGAGGACGTCAACGAGGTCCCCGGCGCGACCCGGGCGGAACTCGCCATCCACGTCCAGCACGGCTTCCCCGGCGGTCAGGAATTGAAGGTGCGCCTGATATCGCGGGTGGGCGTACACCCGGCCGTGCCATGGGAAATCCACCACATCGCTGAAATCGTCCTTGGGGAACCAGGTTCCAATCTCCGAGGGGGCCCGCATCTCGGCGACGAGCCGTTCGTGATCCGATATCGCCTCGCACAGCGCCTTGTCGCATGCCGACGAGTAGTCGAGCTTGCAGGCGAGCCCGACCGTCACCACCGTCTCGCCGAACGCGCAGCGGCGCATCACGGCGCAGACGGTGGGGATCGCGATGTCCGTCGTGATGTCGACGAATTCGACGGAGGTGACGCCGTCCGCCTGCACCGCCGCGACGCGGCGGCCCAGGGTGCTCGACCGCGGAACGCGGATCTTGGGGCGCTGCAGCCTGTTCAGCCAGGTGATGGTGAATGCGTCCCGCTCGACCACTTCCAGCAGGCCGGACAGCAGTGCGTCATCCAACGTCCATGCGGCGGCCATCCCGGTCGAGAATGACGGGCCGATCACCTCGGCGGGGCTCGCCGGTGTGTACGGCAGGTACACGAATGAGGCCGGCACGAAGCGCCGCTGGCCGGACAGCACGGACCTGCCGACGGCCCAGTGGATGGGCGCGTCGGGGTCGAGTGGCACGTAGGGGAAGCCGTCCTGGCCGTACTGGTGCGGCGCGAAGCGTTGGTGTCGGCTGCCTGCCGCGAACGCCTCGCCCTGGCAGGGCGCCAGCAACAACTGGCCGAACTCCACGAAGCCCGCGCAGTACCGCTCGATCGCCTCGAAGGTCACCTGGGTCAGGGAGCGGGTGCGCTGCCACGCGCTTCCGCCGGGATTGGCGATGTCCCCGCCGGTCGGCAGCGTCGAATAGGCCGGCACCGCCGCCGTGAAATGGGCGTAGGGAATCTGGCCGCCGCCTACCGGGAGCAGGAGCACCCGCTTGAGGACGCCGGTGACCGGGGACACGAGATGACGCAACAGGTCTGCTGTGCGGGTGTCCGGATCCTCGAGGTCGGTCGACATCAAGGTTCCACCAGGTGCGTGGGTCCCGAGGTGCGCGGCCCGATCAGAAATCCGAGTTGCACCGGCTCGTCGACCGGATTGGTCTCCAGGTAGGCGGACACCTCGTCGTCGTAGATGCCGCCCAGCGCGCAGGTGTCCAACCCGGCGGCGGTGCCGGCCAGATATAACGACTGAACGACCGCGCCGCAGTCGTACATGGCGAACCGGTAGCCGCGATGCTGGTACTTGGCCAAGGTGCGCCGCAACAGGCTCGTCATCACGATCGCCGCGGAACTGGTCCGGCACATCTGCTCGTAGGAGGACAGCGCCGAGAATCGGGCGCGCTCACCCTCGCCGAGGCGAATCGTCTCCAACTGGTGCTCGATGGGCCGGTAGTGATACAGCCCCGCCGCCAGACCGTCGACCTTGAACGCCGCCACATAGAGCTCAGTCGGATACAACGCGCCGGCGGACGTGGTCGCGCGCAGGTGCTGGACACCGCCCGGCATCTGCATCCTGGCGGTCGGCCCGTAGGCCATCCGCAACAGGATCCCCAGCTGGGCCATATCCACCGGCGCATCGGCAAAGTCGCGGCCCAGGGAACTGATGGAACGACGATGGAACACGACCTCGGCGAACTCGACGCTGGGCGCCTTGAAGGGCGGGAACTCGACGATCGCCGATCCGGGATAGGTCTTCCAGCTCCGGCTCATCATCGCGAGCAGCGCACGATCGCCCTTGATCTCCTCGACGCGTCGGCTGATGTGAACGACGTTTCGCCGCGTCAGTTTGGTGTACTCGTGGAAGGTCTCGGTCTCCGAGAAGTCGTCATCCTCGAAGAAGTCCACGAGCGAGTAGCTCTGCTCGTCCAGATGGCTCGCCACGGTGCCTCCTGTCGTCGGTCTGCCCTATGGGAACGGGTGGGGCCAGGGATTGAATGTCTCGTACGGTTCGCCCACGAATCCGAGTGCGCCGGGCACGCGCCGATACCGCTCGGACCCGTAGGTCGGCAGCCCGTGAACCGCATACAGCTCTGCCGCGCCGGGGATCAGCACCCGGGCGACGCGCATCCCGGCGTCCGCGACATCGGGTGTCGTGAGATCGCAGACCAGCGGTTCGAGCCCGGTCGTCCGCACCGCGCCCAGCACCTTCGCGATCGCGTCACCCGTGCCGGCCGGGCCGGGTGCGTCGCGCAGCTCGGCGTCCGGCCCCTCGTAAAGGAAATCGAGATGCGGCAGCATCTCCGGCAACCCGTAGAGCCGGACGTGATCCGGAAAGTCGCGGACATTGGAGAAGTCCGGCGCAGGGCGCCAATCGGGAAGGGTCCGGATCAGGTCGCGGACCCACACGGCACCCTGGGCCGCTTCGACCACAGCCTTCCGAGCCGCATCCGCCTCGTTCAACCGGCACGCGGCGCCCACACAGGCAAACGGCCCGTCGGGCGTATGCCCGCGCGCAACGCAGAGCACGGTGGGCACGTCGATGTCCGACGGGAGCCGGAACAGATCGAAGGTCAGCGAGGCGCGGGCGAAATACCGTTGGAACCAGTCGAACAGCGGCAGCCTCTCGTCCAGCCGCAGCCGGGTCGGGGTCAGCCGCCGCGCCCAGGTCAGCATGAAGGCGTCTCTTTCGATCACCTCGCACAGGCCGGACAGCACGGCGGAATCCCAGTCCGTGTGGCACGCCTGCCCGGACGAGACCGACAGCGCCAGCATGTCCGTCTTCCCAGGCAGCCGGGGAACATAGGGGATGTACACCAGGCAGGCCGGCACGAACCGCGTCTCGTGATCCGACAACCGTTCCGCGGCAACCCATGTGATGGGGAGCTGATCGTCCTGTCGCGCGAACGGGAAGTTCGGATGCGCGTACTGCCGTTCGCTGAACAGCTGAAACGCATCCATTCCCACCGCGGCGTCACCGAGCTCGGCCGCACTCGCCACCACCGGGTCCGCCGGTTGGACGGCACAGCAATACCGTTCCACGCACTCGCCGACGGCACCGATCGCGGCCGCGTCCCACGTCTCGCCCATACCTCCGGTATTGCCCGCCATCTCGGCTCCGGCAACGAGTTCCATCGAGTTGGGGATACTCGAGACGGAGAACAGGCGTGGCTCACCCGGTGCGTTGAGGATGGTGCGGACCATGCGGACGATCGAGGTCGGCCCGACGAAGGGCTTGAGGAACGCCGGGAGACGCTGCATCGTCGCGTTCACGGCTCAGCTCCACAACCGTTCCTGGGGAACGGAACTCACCGAGCTGCAATGCGGGCAGCGGGGCAGTTTCAGCACCGGGTGCGCGTCCATGCGGAGCTCCCAGAGGTCCAGCGTGAGCAGAACCCCGGCTGAACGCACGTACAGGTCGCCGGCGCCGAGGATGCGCAGCGCTTCGAAGGCGACGAGAGCCCCGGTGAACTCGGCGATGCCGGGCACGCTGCCCTGGTCGAGCGACCGCGGCGTCGCGGCGACGTAATCCTGGAACTCCTCATAGCGGCCGACTGCCGTGAGGTTGCTCTTGAACCTGTACTCGAAGCATTTCCAGCACGCCGTCTCGCCGGGGAGGATCGATGGCCCGACATGCACGACGGCTCGCTGCAGCAAGGACCCCGACGTCCACGGGGTCCGCGCGGCGATGCTGGCCTTGTTGAATTCCCCGATCCAGGGCAGCGAGACGACGGGGCTGCCGAGTGCGAGGACGGCACAGTCGACGCCGGTCAACTGCTGTTGCCAGTCGAGCTTGTTCTCGCCGAAGTCCGCACCGGTGACGTCGGTGTCCAGCCCGTTGCGCTTGAGCACCTCTTGAACGACCTCAGCCCAGCGGCGCCCGACATCGGCGAGATGCACGTGCGCCGACTGGGCTACGTCCGTGTCGTCGACCGCCCGGCTGCCGGCGACCTTGAGGCAGTGGACTCCGCTCGCTGCGAGGCTGAAGGCGGCCGCGGGTAGGAGTGGCCCGTCGCCGGCCAGAAGCACCGTGCCGCCCGCGATCCGCGTCATCGTCTGCTCGTCGCCGCCGTACTGCCGGAAGAACCGGTGCTGCGAACCGAAGCGTTCGCGCATGTCCGGCGAACTGACGTCGTCGGGCCGATAGGCGGGTTCGATAACCCCCAACTCCTGGAGCTTGGCGATGCCCATCGCCAGTTGGGTCGCGTCTCCCTGATCCTGCAGCGCCGCCACCAGGTCGCCGGCCGTGCGCGTTCCGTCGAGCAGCGGCAACAGGCGCGGGAAGATCTCGGTGACCAGTTTGCCTCGAAGCACAGCGCTGCGTCGGGGCGACCGCAGGGTCAAACCGCCGTCTCGGCTGGGGACCAGGTAGACCTCCGCCAGCGTCAGATAGTCCGTATCGTGCGGCTCGGTTGCCATGTTCCGCCGCCTCCCCTCTCATCGCCTCGGCATCCATCGGTGAGCGTCATGCGCCCGGTGCCTGGTTGCCCTGCCGCGGAGCCGATGACGGCCTCGCAGCAGGGCAGCACCACTGTCACCACCAGACGACGCAACTACACGACGTGCAGCCGCAGCTGGTCGTGCATGCACAGGCGCCGTGGACCAATTCACTGCGGTCCTCCAGATCTTCGATCTGGAGGAAATCCTCCACACCGGTCTCCATGTGGTCACCTCCTTTCGGCAGGTCCGAAACATGAGGCGGGCCGGGTCGCGACTTGGTGACGTGCCACGGGATCGCGTTCGCAGTTACCAGCTGTAGACGCACGTGCAACTGGTGCACGAGCACGAGCACGAGCAGCCACAGGACCACGAGCCCGGTGTTTCGCGTGTTTCGAGTTCTTCGATGGTGAGGAATTCTTCGACCACTGCCATTCACCTCCTCCGAAAGCTCACGAGTGTCGGTGGTGCGCGGGGATCCCCGGTAACCGCCGCCGTGACGGCGCTTACGCCCACGCGACGCAACTGCAGGAGGTACAGCCGCAGCTGCAGGTGCACGCGCATGCGCCGTGCGACAGTTCCGACCGTTCCTCCAGGTCCTCGATGACCAGCAGGGCCGCGTCCGGTGGCGCTAGCTGGTCGTCCAAGATCTGAGCATCCATGAGTTATTCACCCCCCTTCCGTCTCGGACATGGCGCGGCCCGCGTGATCCTTGACCGCCTGGGGCGACAACTCGCCGGTGAGTACTTCGCGGATCACGCCGTGTCGGTCGGTGAAGAACCACGTGGGTGTCACGCTGACGCGGAAGTAGGCGGCCAGCGACGCGTCCGTATCGACCACCACGATTCCGGGAAATCGGTTCAGACCCAGGGCTTTGGCCGGCGGCCACGAGACGAACGGGATGTGCTTGGTGGAGATCGCCACCAACGGTTCGCCGAGCGAGAACTGCCCCGCCGCAGACGCGTCCGCGATCTCCCGCAGGTCGGTCTTGCAGTGGTCGCACCAGTGCGCCACCGCCACGATGACCGCTCCGCCTGCCGAAGGATCGACGGAAACAGCGCCCCGTTCGTAGTTCTCACCGTGGATGGCGGGCGCTACCGTCCCGACGACTCCACCCTTGGCATTGGTCCCGGTCATCGCCGGATCGGAGGTGTGCAACAGGAGGACCGGCCAGTACGCCAGGACGCCGTATCCGACCGCCGCTACCACGACGGTGATCATCAGCACCACGGCGGAGCGAAGCACGAAGCGCCTGCGGCTTCGCGCCGTGGTCACCACGTCGTCCCCGGACAGTGCGCGATCGCCATCGATATCAGCCGCCGGCGGACGGAATGATCACCCGAAGGTTGGTGGGCGCCGCGAGCTCGAGATCCGCATTCATCACCCGGTTCCCGTCGGCGAAGATGACGGCCCCGCCCGGCTGTCCGACGGGATCGGTCGACAGGTAGAGGCCCAGTTGCGGCAGGCGCCGACAGCAATCCTCGATCGCCGTCCGTACCGTGCCGCCGCTGCACTCGATCCGCGACGGTAGGCCGCACCTGGCCCAAATGGCTTGCGGCAGCGCGACAGAATGCACAGGAACCGTTCGGTCGTCGTTCAACCTTGCTCACCCGCAATCCATGTCCGACAGACGTTGCGCACGGTGATTCGAATGCTCCGACGATGGTCGTCGACATCCCTTGCTACGACCGGGTTTTCAGCCTCCCAGGTCTCAAGAAGACCAGGATCCACATTCCGGCGGCGACAATGCCGAGGAGAACCGCGATCCACGGCTTATCACGCCACATCCAGCGGACGCCGCCGTCGCCGAACGTAATACTGACGGTCGCGAGGGAGAACAGGACGGCAGGAACGAAGAACTTCGACCGAAGCGTCCGCATCATGATCACTCCCTTAGTTCACGTACCGTACTTGCGCGATTACAGATTGGCAACAAAAAAATCGATAGCGCCCGCGGCGCATCAGCGCCGGATCGGGCGTCAGTCCGCGAGGTCGCAGATCAGGACGTCCCCCGGGCGGATGACGCCGTCGCCCGCGGCGATCATCTTGTAGCCGCGGGCGCCCTCGTCCAGGTCGATCAGCCCGCGCCGGACGGCATCGTCGGCTGTGGGAGAAGGCTTCTGGCGCAGGCAGAATCGGGCGAACTCGACGCAGGGCTTCGCGACGTGAACGCCGGTCAGGTGCAGCGATGCTGCGACTTCGCCTGCGGCGCCGTGCTTCTCGAGTATGACGATGTTCCCGGCCACAGCCCGTTCCGACCATCGCGGCCCGTCGGGGCGGCGGGCGGCAGTGCCGTTGGCCGTCATACTCGCGGCGGCGACCACAGTGCCGCCAGGGGTGCCGCACGGCGTGATCCACAGCTCGGCCGGCATGGCGCGTCGGGCGAGACCCGGTGCGTAGTCGAGCAAGATCGATTCGCCGGCGAGCCCGTCCACCAGGTGCGGGCCGTACCGGGCGCGCAGGGCGAGGTAGTCGCCGGTCGTCATGATCGATAGCCCGGACCTGCCGCGCGCGTCGCGGGTGTTCGGATGCTGCCGGTGGTGCACGTCGATGTGCCGCTTTCCGTCGGCGTCGACGCCGATCGCGCCGTCGGGGGTCACGTGCAACTCCGCCACCTCGTGCAGCACGCCCGGCCGGTACTCGCGATGCGGGGCCAACCCGGGCTTGATGCGGTCGCGCTGCACCTGCACCCGGATCACCGGCAGTTCGAGCCGCATCGTCCGCCTCCCCACCAGCGCCCTCCGACGCCGTAGTCTTCCATCCTCTCGCCCCGCCGAGCAGCCGGTTACGGCACGACGGAGACCATGCGGCCGGGGACCACGACGACCTTGCGGGGGGCGGCGCCGGCGAGCAGTTCGACGATGCGCGGATCGGCGAGGGCGGCTTGCTCGATCGAGGCTGCGTCCGCGTCGGCGGCGACGGTGACGTGCGAGCGCACCTTGCCGGCAACCTGGATCGGATACTCGACCTCGTCGACCTTGATCAGCACTGGGTCGGCCTCCGGGAAGGGGCCGCGTGCCAGGGACGCGTCGTGCCCGAGGCGTTGCCACAGCTCCTCGGCAATGTGCGGGGCGAGCGGCGCCGTCATCAGCACGAGCGGCTCGGCGACCTCCCGGGAGACCCGGCCGCCGGCCTTCGTCACGTGGTTGACGAGCATGATGAGCTTCGCGATGGCCGTGTTGTAGTTCATGTTCGCGAAGTCTGTGCGCACCCCGTCGATGGTGCGGTGCAACAGCTTTCGCGTCTCCGGGTCGGCCGGCTCGTCGGTGACGACAGCGTCGCCGGTCTGCTCGTCGACCACCACACGCCACAGCCGCTGCAAGTAGCGCAGCGAACCGATCGCGTCCTTCGTCTGCCACGGGCGGGAGACGTCCAGCGGGCCCATCGCCATCTCGTACATGCGGAACGTGTCTGCCCCGTAGTTCTCACACATCGCGTCGGGCGTCACGACGTTGTTCAGCGACTTGCCCATCTTGCCGTACTCGCGGTGGACTTTCTTTCCCTGGTAACGGAACTCGCCGGGTGCCTCCTCCGTCACCTCCTCCGCGGGCACGTAGAAGCCACGCTCGTCGGTGTAGGCGTACGCCTGGATGTAGCCCTGGTTGAACAGCCGCCGGAACGGCTCCTCGCTGGACACGTACCCCAGGTCGTAGAGCACCTTGTGCCAGAACCGGGAGTACAGCAGGTGCAGCACGGCGTGCTCCACCCCGCCGACGTACAGGTCCACCCCGCCGGGATCCTTGACGCCGGCCGGGGCTGCGTCGTCCCGCGGACCCATCCAGTACCGCTCGACATCCGGGTCGCAGAAGGCATTCTCGTTCGTCGGGTCCAGATAGCGCAGCTCGTACCAGCAGGAGCCGGCCCACTGCGGCATCACGTTCAGCTCGCGCCGGTACGTCTTCGGACCGTCACCCAGATCGAGAGTCACAGTGCCCCACTCGGTGGCCCGGGCCAGCGGCGGAACCGGAGTCGAGTCGGCGTCCTGCGGGTCGAACGACTGCGGTGAGTAGTTCTCCACCTCCGGGAGCTCCAGCGGCAGGTACTCGTCGGGAAGCGGTATGGCCACATCGTTCTCGTCGTAGACGATGGGGAACGGCTCGCCCCAGTACCGCTGCCGGGAAAACAGCCAGTCGCGCAGCTTGTACTGAACCTGCGGCGTGCCGAATCCCTTGTCCTGCAACCAGTCGATGATGCGTGCCTTGGCATCGGCGACGCCGAGGCCGTTCAGCGAGATGTCGTCATTGGCGGAGTTGATGGCCGGGCCGTCGCCGGTGAAGGCCGTGTCCAGGTCGTGGTCGTCCGGCGGCTGCACGGTCCGAATGATCGGCAGGTCAAAGGCTTTCGCGAAATCCCAGTCCCGCTCGTCCTGCGCCGGCACGGCCATGATGGCGCCGGTGCCGTAGCCCATCAGCACGTAGTCGGCGATGAACACCGGCAGCCGCGCGCCGTTGACGGGGTTGATCGCGTACGCACCGGTGAAGACGCCGGTCTTGTCACGGCTCTCCTGCCGATCCAGGTCGGATTTGCGCGAAGCGGCGAACCGATAGGCGGCAACGGCTTCGGCCGGCGTCGCCGCGCCGCCGGTCCACACGTCCTTCGTGCCGTTCGGCCAGGAGGCGGCGACAATCCTGTTCACCAACGGGTTCTCGGGGGCGAGCACCATATATGTTGCGCCGAACAGGGTATCGGGCCGAGTGGTGTAGACCTCGATCGACGGAGTATCACCCGACACATCGTCATACTCTTTAGTGCCGTCGAGACGGAAGGTGACCTGCGCGCCGGTGGATCGTCCGATCCAGTTGCGCTGCATGGACTTCACGGACTCGGGCCAGTCCAGCCGGTCCAGGTCGTCGACCAGGCGATCGGCGTAGGCGGTGATCCGCATCATCCACTGGCGCAGGTTGCGGCGGAAGACGGGGAAGTTGCCGATCTCGCTGGTGCCCTCGGCGGTGACCTCCTCGTTGGACAGCACGGTGCCTAGCCCGGGGCACCAGTTGACCGGCGCCTCGTCGATGTAGGTCAGCCGGTAGCCGGCGATAATCTTCTGCTGCTCGGCGAAAGTGAGTTCACCCCAGGTCTTCTCGCTCGGGGTGGGCCGTGCCCCGGCGGCGAACTCGGCCTCCAGCTCGGCGATCGGCCGGGCCTTGCCGACGCCGCCGTTCGCCTCGGCATCGAACCAGGAGTTGAACACCTGCAGGAAGATCCACTGCGTCCAGCGGAAGAACTCCGGGTCGGTGGTGGCCACCGAACGGCGCGGGTCGTGCGCAAAACCGAGGCGCCGCAACTGCTTCCGGTAGTGCTCGACGTTCGCCTCGGTAGTGGTACGGGGGTGCGTGCCGGTGCGCACGGCGTACTGCTCGGCGGGCAGTCCGAACGCGTCGTAGCCGACGGTGTGCAGGACGTTGCGGCCGGTCATCCGCAGGAAGCGGCCCAGCACGTCAGTGCCGATGTAGCCCAGCGGGTGCCCGACGTGCAGTCCGGCCCCGGACGGGTACGGGAACATGTCGAGGATGTAAGCCTTCTCGCCCGGAACGGCGTCATACCCGTCGGATAGCGGGCCGACCGGGTTCGGCGTGTGGAACGTGCCGTGTCGCTCCCAGTAGCCCTGCCAGCGCAGTTCGATCTCGTTCGCCAGCTCCGCGGTGTACCGGAACGGGGGGGTCGCGTCGTCCGCCGGCGCGGCCGTCGCCGCGGTGGCCGTCTCGCTGATACCCGTCATCGTCGTCATCCTCGTTCGCTCGTTCCAGTGGGGCCGCCCTGGGACGACCGGCACGCGGACACAAAAAATCCCCCCTTGATCGCAGGAGGGATCGCCGCGCCGGCCGGGCTCCGCGGCCCCGTGCAGTCGGTGCCGGTCCGGTCAGCGCGGCCCGATAAGGAGCAGCGCACGTCGCACGGGGTAATGGTACCGCGGGCAGCCGCTTCGGCCGCGGCCTGTCGGCGACTACGCTGACTCCGTGCCCCATGCCCCTCTCGCGCTCGCGCTTCCGCTTGCCGTGGTGCTGCTCGCCTTCGCGGTGCCGGCAGGCGTCGCAGGGCTCCGCGGCTGGTCCGGGCGGCTCGACCGCACGGGCCGGTTGGGGTTGCACACCGACGCCGCGCTGGCGAGCGACGAAGCCTTCGCGCTGGCGAACCGAGTGGCGGCACCGTTGGTGATCGGCGCGGGCGCGGTCGGCGCGCTGTGCGCCGTGCTGGTGCTGGCGCTTCCGATCGGCACCGCCGGGACGATCGTGGTGGCCGTGCTCGGCCTGGTCGGGGTGTTCGGCCAGCTTGCCGCGGGATCCCGGATCGGCGACCGCGCGGCGCGCGCGGTTCCCCGCCCGGCCCGCAAGCCGGGGGGCGGATCGTCCTGCAGTGGATGCGGCTGTGGCGACGGCGGGTGTGGCAACAGTGGCACTGCGGGTTCTGCCGGGAAGGCGGGTCACGCCGCTGCCGACATCCCGGACCTCGTTCCCGACGCGACCTTGCGCTAAGGACCGTCACCCACCGCGTCGAGGAACCGGGCTTCGGCGTCCGGCCCGCCGAAGCGATCGATCAGGTAGCAGGCCTCCGCAAGAACGGTCGCGGGAAACCCAAGCGGCCCTGTCTCGGTGCTCAACCAGGTCTGGCAGACGCCGTGGAACGTGTCGCTCCGATCGGCTAGCGCTACGAGGATATTCGTGTCGACCAGGATCACGGACTAGCGGCCGAATCCGTCGGCGAGAAGGTCGCGGGTGCGCTGCGACAGGGTCCCGTCGCCACTTGCGAAGGAGCCCACAAAATCCGGAAGCTGTTGCGACGTCGGCATTTCGGGCTTAGTGGCGCCAAGCGCCCGTAACGCACGATCCGCCTCCTCGTCCGTCATGGCGTCGATCATGCGGCGCAACAGTTCCTTCGTGGTCATAGAACCATTGTGCCCGGTGAAAGGCCCTCATACCACGCCAGCACGGCGGCGGAGCCGCGAACGTCGTCATAAACGATCATGCGCACCGGGAGGCAGGGCGGTCGCTATCCGCGCGGGCAGCGGTCAGTTCCGCATGAGGTCGCCTGGGTGGTAGGCCTTGAGCGCATCCGGCCAGCCCTGCCGGCGCAGCACCCGGAACCACACGTCGACCAGGGGCCCGGCGAGCAGGTCGTCCGGCAGCCCGGGCAGCACGTCCCAGGCGTCTTCGGCGAGCTCGTCGGCGAGTTGGTCCGGCCCCCAGCCCGCGTGCCCGGCGAACACGCGCAGGCCGCGCAGCTGCGGCATCGCGGCGTCCGGCTCGCTGTCCAGGTTCACCAGGACCACCGGCCCGGCGACGGGTTCGGCGAAGGGGATCTGCGCCCGGTCCACGCCGGGCTTCACCACGCCCACGGCCATCGCGGCATCCGTCTGCACCGGGCCGCCGACGTAGAGCACCGGCGGCCGCGAGGCGTGCTCGCCCCACGCGGGAAGCACTGTGTGCACGGCGGTTTCGCTCGGCCGGTTGATCACGACGCCGACAGACCCGTGCTCGTTGTGGGCAATGAGATACACGACCGTGCGGCGGAAATTCGGGTCGCGCAATGTCGGCGTGGCCACCAACAGCCACCCCGGTCCTAATGTCTGCGCCGTGGTCATCCCTTGTATTCTCGCCCGTTTCCACCGGCCGAGCCCACGGCCGCCGGCCACCCGCGTGTGAGCAGCGTGAACGGTGCCGCCGGCCGGTCGACGCGCGCGCCGGCGCCGTTACCGTACCGTTGATGGTTGTGAGTTCCGACGCGCCCCGACCCAGCGCGCCGCAGGCAAAGCATCCGTCGGAACACAAGCGCCACGGCGGCGTGGCAGCGGGCGAGACGTCCGTCCGAGCGCTGTCGCTGCTGCGCATCCCCGCGCTCCGCCGGCTGATCGGGATACGGATCTTCTCCTCCCTCGGCGACGGCGCTTTCCAGGGCGCGCTGGTCTCCGCCGTGTTCTTCAACCCGACCCGGGAGTCTTCCGCAGCGGCCATCGCGGCCGCATTCGCCGTGCTGCTGCTGCCCTATTCGGTGATCGGCCCGTTCGCCGGGGCCTTGTTGGACCGCTGGTCGCGGCGGTCGGTGATCATCGTCGCGACGCTGATGCGCGCGGTGCTGGTGCTCGGTGTCGCGAGCATGCTGGCGGCGGGCGCCCCGTCCTGGGTGCTTCTGGTCGGCGCCCTGCTGGTGACCGGCGCGGCCCGGTTCGTGGGCTCCGGCATGTCCGCCGCGCTGCCGCACACCGTCCCGACCGGCGCGCTGGTGCCGGCGAACGCGCTGGCGGTGACCTGCGGGTCGATCGCGGCGGCGGCGGGCGGCGGGTACGCCATCCTGATGCGCGACCTGATCGGCGTGACGAACGGCCCGATCGCTGTGGTGACGGCGACCGTCCCGGTGTTCTACCTGGTGGCGGTGGTCCTGACGGCCGGCTTCAGCCACGGCGCGCTGGGTCCCGACGCCACCGACGAGCCGACGCAGCCGGTCCGGGCCGTGCTGGCGGGGTTTTCTAGTGCGCTGCGGCATGCCGTGCAGCGGCCGACGGTGGGCGTGTCGGTGGTGCTGGTGGTCACCGTCCGGTTCTGTTTCGGCATGGCGACGCTGGTGATCCTGCTGCTCTACCAACACCATTTCACGGCGCGCGTGGGCCCGCTGCTGCCCGGCCTGAACGGCATCGCCGAGGTGCTGGCGGCGATCTCGGTCGGGCTGCTGGCCGGGGCGGTGGCGACGCCGGTGCTGGTGCGGATGTTCGGCCGGACCGCGACCATCCTCGGACTGATGATCGCGGCGTCGGTGACGGCAGCGGTGTGCGGCCCGCGTTTTTCGCTGGTGGCGATCTTCGTCGCGGCCCCGGTGCTGGCGTTCACCTATCAGGCGGTGAAGGTGTGCGTCGACTCGATCGTGCAGTCGGACGCCGACGACGCCTACGTGGGGCGCGTTTTCGCGCTGTACGACACGGCGAACAACGTCTTCTACGTGGGCGCGTTCGCGGTGGGGGCGCTGGTGGTGCCTTTCGACGGACGGAGCGTGGCGCTGATCGTCGTCATGGCCGTGGTGTACGCGGCGGCGGGCATCGTCTACGCCGCGGTGGCGCGCCGGTTGCGCCGCGCCCACGAGGCCGCGCTGGCGGGCGCGCACCCCGCCGGCCGCCCGGCTGCTCACCCCGCTGCTCACCGGGCCGAGCGTCCGACCGGATACCCGGGCGCGCTCCCGGCCGCCGGCGTGCCGGCGAGTGAAGCCGCGGACAAGCACAGCGCGCGGTAGGTGCCCGTTTCGCGGGCGGCCGCTTCGGCGGCCGACGGTGGCAGCTATGTGAGCGGGTCCCAGCGGCGAGCGCTGGTGCGGCCGACGATCGTGCTAGCGGTTTCCACGCCGAGTATGACGCTGTTCTCGATCGAGAGCCCTTGTCGCAGGCCGACAATGACGCCGGCGTTGAGCGCGTCCCCCGCGCCGGTGGTGTCGACCACCGGCACGACCGGGGCGGCGACGTGCAGCGGCTCGGCGTCCCGGGCGATCCAGTAGGCGCCGTCGGCGCCGGCCTTCAGCACCACTCCGACCCGGGTGAGCTTCGCCAGCTCGCGGCCACCGGCGACCGGATCGGACGCACCGGTGAGCGGGGCGATCTCGTCGGTGTTGGGCAGGAAGAAGTCGACTTCCGGTAGCAGGCGCCGGATCTCGTCCGCGCCGCCGGACGTCCAGGAGTCGGTGTCCCAGCCCGGGTCGAGCCAGGTCCGGGCGCCGTCGGCGCGGGCACGGCGCAGGATCCGTGCGCTGGCGTCCCCACGCAGGCCCGGCGCGACGAAGTAGCCCGCGAGCAGCACGTCGGTGTAGCCGACGAACGAGTCCGGAACCAGGGACTCGTCCAGGTGCGCGGCGGCGCCCAGGTCGGTGAGGAACGCGCGCGGGCGGGTCCGGCTCTCCAGGGCCACCGACACGCCGGTGCGCTCGCCGCTTCGCCGGGCGAGGCCGTGCGTGGGCACGCCGCGGTCCGCGCACTCGTCGCGCACCATGGACGCCAACGGATCGTCACCGATGGCGCCGAAGCAGACCGCCGGCCCGTCACCGAGCGCATGCACCACGAATGCGACGTTGAGCGCGGGGCCGGCGGCCCGCACCGAGATCTCCTCAACGGTGTTGTCGGTGCCCGGCGGGGGCAGCGCGTCCACATCGCGCACCAGGACGTCGACGCTGGTGCAGCCGATCACCGCGATCGAGAGCGCATTTTCTTCGCCGAGCGGTGCGATATGCACCGATTCCTGGGCGATTTGTCCGCAATTTCGCACCGCTCGGCGAGAGGGGGCGTTGCCCGAAGGGGCCGTCATCCCTTGACCCCGCCGGCCGCCAGGCCCGCCGTCACATAGCGCTGGAACACCAGCGCCACCACCACCGGCGGGATCGCCGCCAGCAGCCCGCCGGCGGACAGCAGCCCGAAGTCGGTCGCGAACTTGCCCGAAAACTCCGCTACCGCAACGGGAATCGTCTTCGACGCAGGCGTGGAGGTGAAGATCAGCGCGTACAGGAACTCGTCCCAACAGAGCATGGTCGCGAACAGGATCGCCGAGAACAGGCCCGGCTTCGCGAGCGGGAGCAGCACCTGCCACAGGATCCGCATGCGGCCCGCGCCGTCGATCGTGGCGGCCTCGTCGATCTCGCGCGGCAGCGCGTCGAAGAAGTTGGTGAGGGTCCACAGCACGAACGGCGTGATGAAGCTCGAATACACCAGGATCAGCCCGAGTCTGTTGTCCAGCAAGCCGATCCGCACCAGGATCAGGTACAGCGGGATCACGATCGCGATCGGCGGGATCATGTAGGTGGACAGGAATCCGAGCACGGTGATCCCGCGGCCACGGAACTTCAGCCGCGACACGGCGTAGGCCCCGAGCACGGCCACCGCGACGGACAGCGTCACCGTCCCGGCGGCCACGATCGCGGAATTGACCATGGCGGAACGGAAACCGCCCGCCGGGGTGTTCGCATCGCCGGTAAAGATGTCCGCCCACCGGGACAGGTCCAGGTGCTGCGGCCACCAGCGCAGCGGGCGGCGCAGCAGGTCGCTTGGGGACGTCACCGAGGCGATCGCCAGCCAGGCGAACGGCGCGAGGAACACCACGATCACCACGACGGCCACCAGGTGCATCCACACCGGGGCGTAGCGGTCGTTCATCCCGCGCCGGTGCGACATCGCTTTCGCGGGCGCGGATTTCGCGGATCCGGCCCCGCCCGAGGACGGCGTCATCTCCGTCATATCCGGTCGAATACCAGGCCGCACACCCGACGGCACCCTGCCATGCACCTCACCCGCCACGTCGATCACCGCCCCCCGTCGGACGTGCCGCCGGTCGACAGCATGCGGATGTAGGCGACGGCCAGCAGCAGCACCACCACCACGATCAGCAGCGCGATCGCCGAGCCGTAGCCGAAGTTCTGGTTCGAGAACGCCGTCTGGTACGCGTATACGGCGACGGTCTGGGTGCCGTTGGACGGCCCGCCGCGCGTCATCACGTAGACGATGTCGAACACCTTGAACGCCTCGATGGTGCGCAGCACGAGCACCACCATGATCACCGGGCGCAGCAGCGGCAGTGTGATCGAGAAGAAGCGCCGCACCGCACCGGCGCCGTCCACGGAGGCAGCCTCGCGCAGCTCGTTCGGGATCACCGCGAGCCCCGCCAGCACAAAGAACGCGGCGATCGAGGTGTTCTTCCAGACGTCCGCGATGATGATCATGTTCATCGCCGAGGTCGGCGTGCCGAGCCAGGAGCGGTAGCTGCCGATGATGCCGAGCTGCGTGAGAAGCGCGTTGATAGGCCCATAGTCGGCGTTGAGCAGATACCGCCACATGCTGGCGGACACCACCGTCGGCAGCGCCCACGGCATCAGGATCGCGGCCCGCAACAGCCAGCGGAAGCGCAACTTCTGCGCCATGAGCTGCCCGAGCAGCACGCCGAACACGATCTCCGCGGCGGTGGACACGAGCGTGAAGTAGATGGTGTGCCCGGTCGCCGCGATGAGGTCGGAATCGGTGAACGCGTTGATGAAGTTCTGGAACCCGACCATCTGCACGGGCGCCGTCGGCATGGGGGAGAGCACCCGGTTGAACGACAGCCACACCGTGCGCAGCACCGGGTAGGTGACCAGCCCGAACACCACGACGGCCGCCGGGAGCAGGAGCAACGCGGCCAACCCGCCGCTGCGCCGCGAACTACCGTAGGTGTGCCGGAATCGCTTCGGGTATGACGCTTTTCGCGGCCCTGCCGGGCCGTGCGACGGGTTCGCGGACGCCGGAGCCCCGGCGCGGGACTGCGTCGTCGGCGCGGTGCTGTCCGTCACGTGCCCCGTCCTGCTGTTTCTTCAACGCTGTTTCGCGAGCGCCGTGTGGTGAGACGAAGTACACCACCACGGCGTCCACGTGCTCGCTCGTGTGTCACTGGGCGAGCAGTTTCTCCACTTCCGGCTTCACGTCGTTCATGGCCTGCTGCGGCGAAACCGAACCCAGCAGCGCCTTCTGGACCGCGACCTGCAGCTTCTGCGAGACCGCGTTGTAGGCGACCACCTGCGGGCGGTTCGTCATGTCGTTGAACTGTTTCTTGGCAACCGGGACGAACTCGGGCGCGGTCTTGATCACGGCGGGATCGTCATAGGCGGATTTCCAGATCGGCAGCGCGTCGGAGATGTACTGCGTCTGGACGTCCAGGCTGGACACGTACTTCGCGAACTCCCATGCCACGTCCTGGTTCTTGCTGGTGGCTGTGATGGACAGTGCGGAGGACCCGTTGACGCTGATCCGGCCGGCGCCGCCGGTCGGCACCTCGGTCACCACGGCCTGGCCGGCGACCGTCGACTGCTTCGGGTCGTTGGCGGCCGCGAACATGTAGGACCAGTTGAGCCCCATCGCGGCGTCGCCGGCGCTGAACACCTTGACCACGTCGTCTTCCAGGGACTGGGTGGACGACGGGTTCGTGATGCCGTCGACGATGGACTTGCGCATGAACTCCAGCGCTTGCACCGCGCCGCCGTCGGTGAACGCGGGCTGGCCCTTCTCGTCGAAGAGCTTGCCGCCGAAGGACGCCGTCATGAGTGCCCAGTCGCAGATCACGGCCTCGGCCTGCGCCCAGGACCACACCAGCGGGTACTTCACGCCGGCCTTGTCCTTGACCGCCTTGGCGGCGGTCGCCACACCGTCCCAGGACGTGACGCTCGCCGGATCGACACCGGCCTTGGTGAGCAGGTTCTTGTTGTAGTAGAAGAACTTTGCGTCCAGCAGCCACGGCAGGCCGTAGAACTTGCCCTGGTAGAGCGCGGAATCCAGCGCGCCCTGCAGCACGTCCGTCTTCCAGTTCGCCGGGATGCGGCCGGTGATGTCGGCGATCAGCCCCTTGGTGGCGAACTCCGCCGGCCAGATCACGTCGATGAAGACGAGGTCGTAGGTGCCGGCCGGCGCGGCGGCCACGATCTTGTCGTGCAGCGCCTCGTAGGCCACGAACTCGGAATTGACCTTGACGTTCGGGTGCAGCTTCATGAAGGACGCGGCCATCTGGTTGATGTGGTCCTCCGAATAGCCGGCCTGCTTCATGAACAGGCCCGTGATGGAGCCGGACAGATCCGACCCCCCGGAGCTACTGCCACCGGTGGAGCTGGCGCCCGCGCCGCTGGAGCCGGTGGTGCCGGTTCCGGTGCCGCCGCTGCTGCAGGCAGCCAGCAGGCCGGCCGCACCGAAACCGGCTGCGCCCAGCAGGAACCGACGGCGGTTGAGTTGTGAGACAAACTCGGACATGGCTACCTCGTTCGATTGGCCCGTTCGTTCGGAAGCTTTACAAACAAGCTATGCTGTGCCGAGACTGTGGTCAAGTGCTTCGAGTCGAAGGTCACCGATCCGTGACCATCCCGTCGGGCGACACGGACTCGACAACGATGCGGGAAAGGCGGGCGCCGCGTGAACGGGACGGCGGAGCGGGACGCGGCGGTGCTGGAACTGCTCCGCTCCCGGAACGCCACCCGGCCGCAGATCGCTCTCGCCACGCACATGAGCAAGCCGACCGTGTCGGCGGCCATCGCACAGCTGGAGCAGGCCGGGCTGGTGCGCAGCGACGGTCAGGTCTCCGGAATCACGGGCCGGAAGCCCACCGTCTATGCGCTGAACCGCACCGCTCGCCTCGTTGCCGGGATCGACATCGGCGGCGTGAACACGCGGGTCGCGATCGCCGATCTGTGCGGTTCGATCCTCGCCGAGTCGACCGCGCCGACCGACCACGAGGCCGTCACCGACCAGGTGGTGGCCATGTTCCGCAAGGTGCGGGCCCGCGCCCTGCGGACGCTGGCACCGGGCCGCCCGGCGGATCGCCCGGGTCGTCCGCCGACCCGCCCGGCAGATCGTCCGCCCGCCCGTCCGCCGGTGGTCGCAGCGGCACTGAGCACGCCCGGGCTGGTCGTCGGCTCGTCACGGGTCTGGCTCGCCTACAACGTCGATTCGGCGGGCGTGCTCGATTTCGCGCCGATGGCCCGCCGGCTGGGTGTGCCGCTCCGGGTGGAGAACAACGTCAATGTGGCGGCGCTCGGCGAGATGCGATTCGGGGCGGCCCGCGAGCACCGGTCGTTCGTCTTCCTATCGGTGGGGGCTGGTATCGGCGTCGGCACGGTGCACAACGGCGAACTGCTGCGCGGCGCCAACGGGGCGGCCGGCGAGATCTCCTATCTGCCGCTCGGCCCGCATCCGCTCGCCGGGGAGCAGGCGCTCACCGGGAATTTCGAGCAGAGCGCCGCGGCGGCCGGCCTGCTCGGCCGCGCGCGCCGCCAAACCTGGCGCGAACGGCCGCCCGCGGACGTCGCCGAGCTCTTCCGGTGGGCGGCCGACGGCAACGCCACCGCGCGTCGCTTGGTGCAGGACCACGCACAACAGATCGGCCTCGCCGTCGTCGCGGCGCGAACCATCATCGACCCCGAGATCGTGGTGCTCGGCGGCGGTATCGGCCGCAACAAGCTGCTCATCGAGCCGGTGACGGAGGTGTGTCGGCGGCTGCTGCCGGTGCCGTGTCCGGTGATCACCACCGAGCTCGCCGACCGTGGATCGTTGGTCGGCGCGGTGGCCGCCGCATCGGATGACGCCTGGCGCGGCATCATCGAACCGGCCGCAGCCCGGAACGACGTCATACCCGCTGTTCGTGCCACGCACGACACCGCATCCCTGCTGAGACAGACCCCAGCCGCACCGGAAGGCCGCCATGACTGAACGCACCGAGCCCGTCACCCCCACGGCGCGCGCGGGACGCACCGAGCGCACCGTCTTCGCGACCCCCGAGGCGCTCGGCGCCGCGCTCGCGAGCGAGATCGCTGACGGCATCGAGACTTTCGCCGCGGACGGCCGCACCTTCGTGCTCGGCTGCCCAGGCGGCCGTTCGGCGCGTCCCGTCTACCGCGCGCTCGCCGCGGAGGTCGCGCGGCGGCGCCTGGACCTCACGCACCTCGTCATCGTGATGATGGACGAGTACGTGGTGCGGGACGGCGAGAGCTTCCGCAACGTGGACCCCGGCGAGGCCTTCAGCGTGGTGCGCTTCGGCCGCGACGAGATCGTCTCGCCGCTGGTGGCGGCGGGCATCGGCACGCCGGAGCTGTGGACGGCGGACGCCGCGGACCCGGGGCGGCACGAGGATCGCATCGCCGCGGCCGGGATCGACCTGTTCATCCTGGCCAGCGGCAGCGGCGACGGGCACGTCGCGTTCAACACCCCGGGCACACCGGTCGACGCGCGATCGCGGGTGGTGGAGCTGCCGGAGTCGACGCGCCGCGACAACGTCCGCACGCACCCGGACTTCGGCACGGCCGACGGGGTGCCGCCATACGGCGTCACCGTCGGAACCGGCACCATCGCGGACTACTCGAAGCGCGCCGTGATGATCGCGCACGGAGTCGAGAAGCGCACGGCCGCAGCAAGACTCAGTGCCGCCACGGGTTACGACCCGACGTGGCCGGCCACCATCGTGCACGAATGCCGGTCCGCCGCGCTGTACCTGGATGCCGCCGCAGCGTCTGCGGCTTCGACGATCTGACGGGGCGTGATATCCCGGGCGTAGCCAACATTCGTCGGAAGCCCTTGGGGCGTAATCCTTCTCGACTCAAATAGAGGCCGTCGGCGCCAAAAGGCCGCCGAGATGTCCGATGCGCCCCTTTGCGGCATTGCGCGCCCGCGGCTAGATTGCGATCAAGAGGGTGCTTACGGACGGAGGTGCGTCCAGACGTCTCTGCGCGGCGATACGCCGAACATCACGACCCCGGGAGCGGTGGCGATCCGCCCCAAGGCCACGCGGAGATCTGCACCGAGCAGTTGGGAACGGCTCCGCCACGCGTGGCGCCGCTACCACACCGAGTACCTCATCTTTCTGGCGCTGATGGCGCCGAACCTCATCCTCATCGCGGTGTTCGTCTACCGGCCGCTGTTCCTGAACATCTACTACTCGACGCTGAACTGGTCGCTCGGCTCGTCGACCGCGATCCGGGTGGGCCTCGGCAATTACATCGAATGGTTCACCGACCCGCAGAGCTGGACCGTCCTGGAAGTCACCGCGATCTTCACGGTCGTGACGGTCGGCGGCTCGATGGTCATCGGCCTGGCGCTCGCGCTGGTGCTCAACGAAAGGCTCCACTTCGCGGCGTTCGCACGCGCCACCGTGTTCGCGCCGTACGTGCTCTCCGGGGTCGGCGTCGGGCTGACCTGGCTCTTCATCTTCGACCCGGCGTACGGCGTGCTGGGCCAGATCCTCCGGTCCCTCGGCGGTGCCAGCCCGCAGTGGTATCTCTCCTCGCCGTGGGCGCTGGCGATGGTGATGATCGTCTACGTCTGGAAGAACCTCGGCTACACCGCGGTGATCTATCTGGCCGGGCTGCAGGCGATATCGCACGAGGTGCTGGAAGCCGCCGATGTGGACGGCGCCTCGGCCAGCCGCAAGCTCTTCTCGGTCAAGCTGCCGCTGCTCTCGCCGACCACGATGTTCCTGGTCGTCACGCTCATGCTGTCGTCGCTGCAGTCGTTCGACATCATCCAGATCATGACGCAGGGCGGGCCGTTCGGCGGCACCACGACCCTGATGTACGAGGTGTATCACGACGCGTTCGTGAACGGCCGGATCGGCTACTCGTCCACCGCCGCCGTCATCCTGTTCGTGATCCTCTTCGTGATGACGTTCTTCTACATGCGTTTCGTCGAACGCAAGGTCACCTACCAATGAATGCGGCCACGCCATGAGCACCGCGACGCGCACCGCATCGACCGGGGCGGCGCCCGGCGCCGGACCGCGACCGGAGATGCCACCCGCGCAACGGTCGGTGCCACGGTGGGTGCGGCACCTGTTCGCCGGCTACCTGCCGCTCATCATCGCCACGCTGGTGATCGGCCTGCCGCTGCTGTGGCTGATCCTGTCGTCGTTCAAGACGCAGGGCGAGATCCTGACCAACACCATCCATTGGCTGCCGGGCTCGCTGTACTTCGGAAACTTCTCTACCGCGTTCACCATCGTGCCGTTCGCGCGCGTGTTCCTGAACAGCGTCATCGTCACCGTCATCGGCGCCGGCATCAAGGTGATCCTGGCGATCATCTCGGCCTACGCGCTCGTCTTCGTGCGCTTCCCGCTGAAGAAGACGATCTTCATGCTGATCCTGGTGGCGCTGATGGTGCCGGCGCAGATCTCGATCGTGCCGAACTACGTGCTGGTCGCCGCGCTCGGCGGGGTGAATACCTATTGGGGCATCATCGTTCCCACGCTCGGCACGGCGTTCGGCACGTTCCTGCTGCGGCAACAGTTTCTGATGTTCCCGACCGCGGTCGCCGAGGCGGCGGAGATCGACGGCGCGTCGCATTGGACGCGCATGGTGCACATTGTGATGCCGATGCGGCGATCCGCGATCGCGACGCTCGCGCTCATCTACATCGTCCTGGAATGGAACGAATACATCTGGCCGCTGGTGATCGTCAACGACCCGAACCATATGACGCTGCCCGTAGGCCTCACGCTGCTGGAGAACAACGAGCCGGGCAGCACCGCCTGGGGTGTGGTGATGGCCGGGGCGGTGCTGGTGATCGTGCCGATCCTGCTCGTGTTCATCGTGCTGCAGAAGCACATCGTCACCGGCCTGACGCAGGGGGCGGTGAAGGGATGATCCCCACCCTGCGCCGCCCGTTCCCCTAGCGTCCGCGCCGCAGCCACCGGCCGGGCCGGGACGGCGTCCGGCCGTCATATCCGTCGGTGACGCCCGTGCGGACGCCCCTTCGTGAGAACAGGATCCATACAGACGAGAACAGGTAGGGAATGACCATGACACACATCAACGAACCGGATCCACTATCGGCTCCGGCCGCCCGGCACCCGCGAAACCCGTTGCCGGGCATCGTGAGTAGGCGGCACATGCTGCAATTCGGCGCCGCCGGGCTGGGCGCCTTGGCGCTCGCCGCGTGCAGCGGGCCGACGGTTTCCTCGGGCGCCACCGGCAGCGGCTCATCGACACCGGCCGGCCCCGGCCCGGGCGCCACCAGCGGGTCCGGCGGGTCCAGCAGTAGTTCCGGCGCCAGCAGCACGGCGTCATCCGGCAGCAACGCCTACACCGGCGTCACCCCGGCTAAGACGATCGACTTCTGGAGCGATCACCCGGGCGGCTCCGGCCCGCTGGAGACCCAACTCGTGGACGCGTACAACAAGTCTCAGTCCGAGACCGTCGTCAACCTCGTCACCGCCGGGAAGAACTATGCGGACATCGCGCAGAAGTTCCAGACGGCCCTGGCCAGTAACAAGGTGCCGGCGCTGGTGATGGTGTCCGACGTGTGGTGGTTCAGCTACGTGCTCAACAAGAACATGGTGCCGATCGAACCGCTCGCCGAGGCGATCGGCCTGGACATGTCGATCTACAACAAGACCTTCTACGACGATTACCTCTACAACGGCAGCCACTGGGCCGTTCCGTATGCGCGCTCGACGCCGCTTTTCTATTACAACAAGGCACATTTCGCGAAGGCGGGCCTGCCGGACCGTGCCCCGAAAACGTGGGAAGAGATGGACGAGTTCGGCAAGAAGCTGATGGCCGCGAACCTCGGCACCCAGGCCGCCTACAACTGGGCGCTGCCGACCAACTACGTCGCCTGGTACTACCAGAATAAGGCGTGGGGTTGGGGCGGCGAGTACAGCGACAAGTGGGATCTGTCACCGATTGTCGGCCAGGGCATGATCGACTCGCTCACCTGGGCCGCGAAGACCATGAAGACCCGCGGCGGCTGGGCCGGCATGACGTCCAACTCGCAAAGCAACGACCTGGCCGCCGAAGTCGTCAGCGCCTGCCTCGATTCGACGGGCACCATCGGGTCGATCGGCAAGAGCGCCAAACCAGGCTTCCAGCTCGGCGCCGGCCCACTGCCCGGCGGGCCGAAGGCGACCGATCACGTGTGCCCGACAGGCGGTGCGGGGATTAGCATCTCGCAGAAATCCGGCCCGGCGGAGCAGCTCGCGGCGATGAAGTTCCTGGCCTGGCTCACCAACGCGGACAACAGCGTGAAGTTCTCCGCGTCGACCGGGTACCTGCCGGTCAACACCAAGGCCGACGCCGCGACCCTCATCGCCAAGACCCCGCTGATCCAGGTCGCCATCAACCAGCTCGACCACCTGCGCAGCCAGGACTGGGCGCGCGTCTTCATCACCGGCGGCGACCAAATCATCGGCAACGGCATCGGCGAGGTGCTGCTCAAGAACACCGACCCCGCCACCGCCATGAAAACGGTGCAGGGCCAACTGCAAACGGCCTACAACCAGAACATCAAACCCCATCTGTCGTAAGGGTTTTCATTTCGAGTATGACGATGTTCGGCGCGCTGCCCGGTGACCGGCCCGATGCGGGACGGCCGGGCCACCGGGCTGCACCTCCGGGCCGGGCGTTATTTGAGCGGCGCGCCGGTCGCCGGGTCGACCAGCCCCTCGCGGGCCGCCCAGGCCAGCAGGGCGATCTCCGCGGCGTCCCGGTCCATCGGACCGTGCTCCAGCCGCAGCTCCTTCAGGTACTGCCAGGCGCGTCCCACCACCGGACCGGGCTTGACCCCGAGCAACGTCATAATCGCATTCCCGTCGAGATCGGGACGGACGCGCGCCAAGTCCTCCGCGGCGACGAGCGCGTCGATGCGATGCTCCAGCTCGTCGTAGGTCGATTGCAGCGCCGCCCGGCGGCGCGGGTTGCGCGTGGTGCAGTCGGCGCGCACCAGTTTGTGCAAGCGCGGCAACAGGTCTCCCGCATCGGTCACGTATCGGCGCACCGCGGAATCCGTCCACGCCCCGCCGCCGTAGCCGTGGAAGCGCAGGTGCAGGAACACCAGTTGGCCGACCTCGTCGACCACGTGCTTGGGATAGCGCAGCGCCTTCAGCCGGGCGCGAGCGAGCTTGGCGCCGACCACCTCATGGTGGTGGAAGCTCACCCCGCCGCCGGGCTCGAACCGTCGGGTCGCCGGCTTGCCGATGTCGTGCAGCAGGGCCGCCAGCCGCAGCACCAGATCGGGCTCCAGCGGTTGGCCGACGGCGCGCTGCTCGGCCTGCTCCAGCTCGATCGCCTGCTCGACCACGGTGAGGGTGTGCTGGTAGACGTCCTTGTGCTGGTGGTGCTCGTCGCGCTCCAGGCGCAGCGCCGGCAGCTCGGGCAACACGTGTTCGGCGAGCCCGGTGTCCGTCATGAGTTCCAGCCCGGCGCGCGGGTCGGCGCCGCACATCAGCCTGGTGAGCTCGGTGTTGATCCGCTCGGGGGTGATCCGGGCGATCTCGCCCGCCATCTCCGTCATCGCCGCCACCACCCGGGGCGCGATGAAGAGGCCGAGCTGGGCGACGAACCGGCAGGCGCGCATCATCCGAAGCGGGTCGTCCCGGAAGGAACGTTCCGGGTATGACGGCGTGTCCAGCATCGCCGCGTCCAGGTGCCGAAGACCCCCGTACGGGTCCACGAAGGTGAGGTCCGGCAACCGCACCGCCATCGCGTTGACAGTGAAATCCCTTCGGAGCAAATCGTTCTCGATGGTGTCGCCGAAGGTCACGGACGGCTTTCGGGTGACGCCGTCGTACAGGTCGGCGCGGAACGTGGTGATCTCGATCTGGGCCGCGGCCGCACCCGATCCGCGGGTCGCGCCGACCGTGCCGAACTCGATCCCGGTCTCCCACACCGCGTCCGCCCAGCCGTCCAGGATCTTGAGGATGGCGTCGGGCCGGGCGTCGGTGGTGAAGTCCAGATCGTGGCCGAGCCGGCCGAGTAGCGCGTCGCGCACCGATCCGCCGACCAGGTACAGCTCGAACCCGGCGGCGGCGAACCGCTCGCCGAGTTCCAGTGCGACGGGGAAGGCGGCCACCAGGTCGCGGATCGCCTCGGCCTGATGCGGCGCGGGGTTCGGGGTCGGCTGCGGTTTGGGGTGTGCGGCTGGGCCGGCGGAACTCGCGACGGGCGGCATGCCGGATCCCACGGTGGATCCCGCAGCCAGGGCGTCGCCGCCGGATTCCTCGGACACGATGAGCGATTCTATCCCGCATGGCCGGGGCGGCCGGGACACTTGCGCCGTCGGCTCTTCGGGTTCTTGGCGCACATTCGGTCGGTCGAGGGCCAAACGCCAGGTCTCGTCCGGCTGGCGGCGCGCGACATCGGCTGTCTGCCCCCGCCGATGAGTCGCGTGCAGGTCAGCGCCAGGCCGTCATACCGCAAGGCCGGCAGCTGCGCGCCCCGCTGGAACGTCGGACGGCGAGTGCGTCGGTGAACAGATGCCCGCGGCTCCCCAAGCGGATCCTCAACCGGCAATGTCGCGATCAAGGCCGGCGTACCCAGAATCATCGCCGCTCACCGCTCCGCACGATCGTCGGCGCCATCGCACGCTGTCTGCGGGTTCGCGCTCTGCCCCGCCTCGGCGGGTAGTGCTCGAGGCGGGGCAGGGCGGGACGAACCGGCGGAGCCGGGGCTATCGGGCGCGGTGCTTCCGGGCCGGCGTCAACTGCCCGGGTTGACGCAGAACGCCACCGCCGTCAGGGTGATGTTGTCGCCCACACCGGCGTCCGAGCGCACCAGGTACTCGACATCCCAGATGTTGTTGTAGACGGTGCCGTTGAGAACCAGCGGGCCGCTCGAGGCCAGGTAGCCCTCGTCGGTGCTCGCGTAGGCACCGCCGCCGATCAGTACCTTGGGGGACGGGCAGACCGCGTCGACGAACTCCTGGGTGGTGACGCCCGGGGCATCGCCGAAGGTCTTCGCCTGGACCACCATCTGGTAGCCGTTCACCCCGGCAGGTCCGGCAGGTCCCTGGGGTCCAGCGGGTCCGGTGTCGCCCTTGGGGCCTTGTGGGCCTACTGCGCCCGCAGCCCCCGGAGCGCCGGCGGCCCCGGTATCACCCTTCGGACCCTGGGGTCCGGCGGGTCCGGTGTCGCCCTTGACGCCCTGCGGCCCGATTACGCCGGGCAGCCCCTGCGGCCCGACGGCCCCGGTGGCTCCAGGCGCCCCGGCGGCCCCAGTGGCTCCTGGCGCACCGGCGGCCCCGGTGTCACCCTTCGGACCCTGCGGTCCCGTGGCGCCCGGCAGGCCCTGCGGCCCGGTCTGGTTCCAGCTGATCAGCGTGTCGTGCCGGAAGCACCGGGGCGCCGTACGGCTGGTCGTCACCCGGTAGATGACTCCGGTGTTGTGCTGCAGGCAGCCTCGGTAGACGGTGCTCGTCGCAGTTTCGCTCGCCAACGCCCAGGTCGAGCCTGCAGCTACGGCGGCCGCCGCGATGACGCCGACGATGACGGCGCGACGAATGTGCGAGATGATCATCGTCCTTCACCCCCTGCACCGGCTGGTTGGTCGGTGTCGACGGGAAGGGCCCCGGCCGGTGGCGGCGCGGCGTTCGCCGCTCCCGCCGTGGGCGGCTCGAGCGTGCGTTGTCTCAGGGACGTCATCGTGGTCATCTCCTCGGATGCGGTCGGGCGGTCCCTGGTGGATCGCAGATTGCCGACCGCACCGAGCGTTTCCGCCGATGCTGGGGGCGACGCGGGGGGTGTGAGGGGCGGTGCGGTGCTCGCCGCCGGGTCAGTCGGTGAGGGCTTCGGCGCAGGCGGCGAGGTCGTCGCGCAGGCGGGCCTGGGCTTCGGGTGTCAGGGCGGTGAGCATGCGGGTCTCGACGGCACGAACGGCGACGCCGGCGGCCGCGAGTTGCTTCACACCGGTGGGGGTGAGCCGGCTGGGCAGTGCCCGGCCGCGGTCCGCGACGGCCGGCCGGGTGAGCAGACCGCGGTCCTGTAGGCCGCGCAACACCAGGTTCATCGATTGGCGGGTGACGAACGCGCCGCGCGCGAGCTCGGCGTTGGACATCCCCGGCCGCTGGCCGAGCAGTTCCAGGCAGGCGTACTGCGGCACGGTGAGTCCGAGAGGGCGCAGCGCCGCATCCATCGCCCCCCGCAGCGCCGCATGGGCCTGTTTGAGCGCGTACCCCACGGACTGTTCGAGCGGGTTGGCTGTCCGCGCTTGCGTCATGTCAATATTTTGACATAGGCTACTGATGTCAATATCCTGACATGAATAGGAGAAGTGCCATGACCGTCACCGGACCAGATTTCCTCGCGCTGCAGGTTTCCGACCTCGACGCCGCCGCCGCGTTCTACGAGACCCGTCTCGGGCTGCGCCGCGCCGCCGTCAGCCCGCCCGGCGCCGTCGTGTTCGACACCACGCCGATCCCGTTCGCGGTGCGCATGCCGCTGCCCGGCGTCGACATCGCCGCGGCGCGGCCAAGGCCCGGACTCGGGGTCGCGCTGTGGCTGCACGCGGACGACGCGCAGAAGCTGCATGACGATCTCGCCGCCGCGGGGGTAGCAATCCTTGCGCCGCCGACCGACGGGCCGTTCGGGCGCACATTCGCGTTCGCCGACCCGGACGGCTACGCCATCACCGTCCACGATCAGCCGTAGGCAGGCCGGCATGACCGCCGCGAGTACCGCGCGTCAGGCCAGCACGGCGCCGCCGGTGACGTCGATGACGGCTCCGGTGATCCAAGAGGCTTGGTCGGAGGCGAGGAAGGCGGCGGCGCGCGCCACGTCGTCGGGGGTGCCGAGTCGTCGGAGCGGGTGATACTCCGCCATCGCGCGCTGTTGGGCCGTCGGTATCCGCTCGCGGTTGGTGGAGGTGAGGATGGTCTCGGGGGCGATGCAGTTGGCCCGGATGCCGCTGGGCCCGGCCTCGGCGGCAACCTGCTGGGTGAGCAACGCGATCGCCGCTTTGGCCGCGCTGTACGGGGCGGGGGCGCGGGGGTTGGCCCGGCGTCCGGCCGTCGTCGTGTCCGTCGACGTCCTGAACAACGGTGCGGGCGGGTTGGTGATCGTCGTTCCGGTCGCCACCATCGGGTACGGGCTTCGCAGCCATGTCGAGCTGGAGCCGGAGGCCAGCGGGCTCGACCACACCTCGTACGCCCGCTGCGATCAGCTGCGGGTTGTCTCGACCGAACGCATGACGACCCGGCAAGAGACGATCGCGCCGGGCACGATGCGACTGATCGATCAAGCCCTGCGGTTCGTCCTCGATCTCTGACCGGCCACCTGTTCGCGGCGCGGCCCCAAGGCTGCGCAGATCACCGTCATCGGGCCGGGCTGGGCGCTCCCACCAGACGGAAGCGTCCGGATCTGACGCCGTTGAGTGGGAGTGCTGCAGGGTTTTGCGGCCCAATAACTCTGCAGGACTCCCGTTCGACTGACAGGACGCCCGGACGTGGCCGGTCGGGGATCGGCTTGCAGCCACTGGGGGGTGCCGCTCGTTGTCACGTCGGCCGTCATGTCAGTTTCCGGTGGGGACCTGGTGATCTTCGCGAGCAGTCGGTCCGCTCACCGCGGGACGGGTTCCAGTCGGACGATCGGGAGCTGCCGATCGGTCTTGGCTTGCATGCGTGCGTAGGCGGGGTAGGCGCGGACGAGCGCAGGCCACGATGCGTTCCGTTCATCCGGCGGGAGGATTCGAGCGAGGTAGTGGTCGGTCTGCCCCCGGCAGGTCGCGGTGACGTGCGGCTGGGCGGCGACGTTGCGGACCCAGAGGGGCTGGGTGGCGGCGCCGCCGTTGCTGGCGACGATGAGCCAGTCGTCACCGTCGGGGATGCCGATGACGGGGTTGGCGTGTGGCTGCCCGGTTCGGCGGCCGGTGGTGGTCAGGATGAGTAGGGGGTTGCCGCCCATGTGGCCGAGGATGCGGCCGCGGCTGGCCCGGATGATGCGGCGGTGGGTGCCGATGAACGGGCGCATGAGGCGGCGGTCGCGGCTGCGGATGCTGCGGCCTCGTGTCCCGTCGGCCAGGGTGGGGGAGTTTTCGGTCATGGCTGGGTCCCTTGGAGGATGCGTGGCGAACCGTGATCGGTTCGTCGCTAGACGGTGCGGCCGGTCAGGTCGCGGGTGAGTAGTTCCATCAGGTGCCCGTCGGGGTCGGGGAAGTAGACGCCTCGGCCGCCGGTGCGGGAGTGGTAGATCTCGCCGGGCCGGTCGCCGTTGGGTTCGGCGTGGTAGGGGAGCCCGGCGGCGGTGATGCGGGCGAAGGCGGCGTCAAAGGTGTCCTCGCCGACCAGAAACGCGTAGTGGCTGGGCGGGTCGTCGGCCAGGTTCAT
Organism: Actinobacteria bacterium 69-20; assembly: GCA_001897425.1. Lineage (GTDB taxonomy): Bacteria > Actinomycetota > Actinomycetes > Mycobacteriales > Nakamurellaceae > Nakamurella. Next base: position 521,582 of record MKSW01000033.1, read on the forward strand.
GTAGTCCAGGCTGACGCCGTTGGCGAGGGCGACCGGCGCGAACCGGGCGCCGGGCCTCCCCGGTCAATGCGGGTGCCGTTTCGCCAGACGCCGACGATGTTGGCGGTGGCGGTGATGTCGGTGGCGGGGTCACCGTCGACGAGGAGCAGGTCGGCGGC